>NZ_LMRN01000009.1:217868-560803 GCF_001426145.1 Rhodococcus sp. Leaf225
ACCGGTGTGACGGCGTGTTCCCAGGGCGCCGGCACCGGGAAGTAGGTGCTCAGGAACGTCGTCACCGCCGCTGCGCGCTCGTCGGCGTCGATCTCGGGGAAGCTGCCGTCGTTGAGGCAGAAGAAGTCCATCGACCGCTTCGCGAGCAGGCGGTCCATGTCCCGCAGTCCACTGCGCATCGTCGTGTCGACGTACTTCACCGAGGCTTGCGTCTGCACCACGGCGCGGCCGGTGAGCAGGGCGTAGTAGTGGTACAGCGAGTTGGTCACCGAGATGTTGGAGCTCGCGCGGAACCGACTGGCGGCCGTGGCCGCGAACTCGTCGGGGAACTCCTTCTCGAGCTCGAACATCGCACTGCGCCGGAGCGGCACGGGAGCGTGCTCGAGGTGGCGCGTGGTGATGCGACCGAAGCGGTCGTGGAGCAGGCGACGGTTGACCCGCGCGGCGTTCTCGAATCCGCTGCGCTGCTCGTCGTTGGCGCCCAGTCCGATCCGGGTTCCCGCCTCGACGAACATGCTGATGCCGCCGGGTGAGAAGAACATCTGGGGACCGACCGGGCGGCCGAAGAACATGTCGTCGTTCGAGTACAGGAAGTGCTCGGCGAGACCGTCGATGTGGTGGAGCTGGCATTCCACGGCCTGCGAGTTGTAGGTGGGCAGCACGGAGGTGTCGGTGAAGAACTTTTCGCTGCGCACGAACGTGACGTCGGGATGATCGTCGAGCCACCCCGGCTTCGGTGAGTCGGTGACGACGAAGATGCGCCGGATCCACGGCGCGTACAGGTGTACCGAGCGCAGGGCGTACTTGAGTTCGTCGATCTGGCGGAAGCGGGCCTCGTGATCGTCGCCCTCGCCCACGACGACCTCACGCAGCATCGCCGCGCGTTCCGCCTGCCACTCCACGTCGGTGCCGTCGACCCAGGAGAAGATCAGGTCGATGTCGAAGTCGATGTCCGACGCGTGGTCGGCGAACATGTTCTCGATGGTCGGCCAGTGTCGGCCGAAGCGCTCGACCGTGCCACGCACCGCCTCGTCCTGACGGATGGTGCGTCGGGTCAGCGAGTTCTCGACGGGGAGAACGATCGTGTCGTCCGAGAACTCCCACAGTTCGATCTGGATGCCCTTGCCGGATCCGTAGAAGAGCCCGCTCGGGCGGTGCGCACGAGGGCGGAACAACCGGAAGATCCGCGCCTGCGTGGCCGACGCCAGGAGTCCGTCCGCGATGAGCAGGGCCGGGGATCCCTTGACGTCCATCGGCTTGGAGTAGAACGGCTCGTCCGCGCAGGCCGCGACCAGGGCGTCGCGCAACGTCGGCCTGTCGTGCCTGTCGATGGCGATGACGGGCCGCTCGTCGTTGCCGCGGACGAGCAGGTACTCGATCGCGGTCGCGTCCAGCACATCGCGGACGAACAGGAGGTCCTCCACCATCGCCTCGTGGGGCGTCGTGGTGGTGATGGACAGTGCGAACTTGTCCTTGACCCACACGATGTCGGAGCGCTCGGTCAACCGATGTCGGGACGCCGCGGACGCGACGCGCGCCCGTTCGATCTCGCCGCTGTCGGGCGGGACGAGGTAGACATCGGGCGTCTCGACGTTCTGCAGGGCTGGCGGCTGTGTGATGGTGGACCTTCCCGACGTGCTGGTGGGCGAGCCTGTGCGGCGCTGTGACCTGCTCATTCTAAGTGATGCCGAGGGTGGGTCCGGACCACGGGAGTCATCGGCCGCGAAGCTGGCCGAGTGCGTCCTGCACGTGCGTCAGGTGTCGGCTCATCGCCTCGGACGCGGCCTCGCCGGACCCCGAGTCGATGGCGTCGACGATGCTCTCGTGCTCGACGTTGGACCGGTGCCGACGGTCGGGCAGCAGGTTCACCATCTCGGACTGCTGCGACAGGGCCTCGCGGATCTCGGTGATGACGGCGGCGAAGACGTCGTTGCCGCTCGCGGTCGCGATGAGCAGATGGAACTCCGCGTCGAGACGGACCCACTCCTTGGGATCGTTCTCGGCGATCATCCGATTCAACAGGCTGCGGATCGCGTCCATCTGCTCCGGCGTCCGCCGTTCGGCAGCGAGTGCGGCGGCAGGAATCTCGATGTGCGGGCGGGCCTCGCGCAGGGAATCGACGGAATGGTTGCCGAAGACTCTGTCGGTCTCGACGGTCTTCGCCAGGACGAACGTTCCCTTGCCGGTGTGCGTCTCCGTCAGTCCGAGAGCCGTGGTCGAGCGCAGTGCCTCGCGAACCACCGACCGGCTCACGCCGAAGCGCGTCGCGAGAGCGGCCTCGGACGGGAGCTTGGTGCCGACCTCGAGTTCGCCGCTCTCGATCGCCGAACGCAGCTCGCGCAGGACGGCCTCGGCCGCCCCCACGCGCGTCACTGTGGCCTGTTTGCTGGCCCAACTGTCCGACAGGGTCATGGCGTCACTGTGAACGAGGAATGGTGGTCAGGCAAATCGGACGTGCACAGGACGATATTCATGTTTCTAGTCGCAGTGCTAGAGATCGAGAGAGATCCCGATGGAACGGTGATCGGGTGCTGTCCGACACACATCCGTGCACTCGGTCGACTGCCGGATCTACGGTCGAGGGGAACGAAGGAGTTCACATGGCTCACAGCATCGTCACCGTCACAGGCGCGGCCGGCAGCATCGGCTACGCGGCACTGTTCCGCATCGCATCGGGTGCGATGCTCGGTCCGGACACGTCCGTCACGTTGCGGCTTCTCGAGATCCCGCCGGCACTGCGCGCAGCCGAGGGCACGGCCATGGAACTGCACGACAGTGCGTTCCCCCTGCTGCGGTCGGTGGAGATCCACGACGATCCGGTCGACGCCTTCGACGGCGCGAACGTCGCGTTGCTGATCGGCGCTCGCCCTCGTACCGCGGGGATGGAGCGCGCCGACCTGCTCGAGGCCAACGGGTCGATCTTCGGGCCGCAGGGCGCCGCTCTCGAGGCGGGCGCCGCGTCCGACATCCGGGTGGTCGTCGTGGGCAATCCCGCCAACACCAACGCGGCCATCGCCGCGGCGCACGCACCCAGCATTCCCGCAGACAGGTTCACCGCGCTGACCCGGCTCGATCACAACCGCGCCGTCGCGCAACTGTCCGCTCGTGCGGACGTCCCGGTGGGTGAGATCTCGCGGGTCAGCATCTGGGGCAACCATTCCGCCACGCAGTACCCGGACATCTTCCACGCGCGAGTCGGTGACCGGTCGGGCGCCGAGTTCGCCGCGGACACCACCTGGCTCGAGGACGTCTTCGTGCCGACGGTGGCGCGCCGCGGTACCGCGATCATCGAGGCGCGCGGTGCGTCGTCCGCTGCCTCCGCGGCGAACGCCACCATCGATCATGTGCGCGACTGGGTCCTGGGCACTCCCGCCGACGACTGGACGTCCGTCGCACTCCCGTCGACGGGTGCGTACGGCGTGCCCGAGGGACTGGTGTCCTCGTTCCCCGTGCGGTCCTCCGGCGGCGCCTGGCAGATCGTGGAGGGACTCGAGATCGGCGAGTTCTCCCGGCGCCGTATCGACGCCTCCGTCGCGGAACTGCAGGCCGAGCGCGAGGCTGTCACGAGACTCGGGATGCTGCCGAACTGACTCGACCGTCCATGTCCCGCCGTCGAGGCTGTCGTGGCCACACCGTGTAGGTGATCGCGGCGACGACGTCGACGGCGAGCACGACGAGGGGCACGGGCATGAAGGCCGTCAGCGCCTCGGTTCGCTCGGGAGACCCGACCAGCGCGACGAGGCCGGCGAGCAGCCCGACGGTGACGGCCACGGCGATCAGGGTTCTGACCACGTCCGCCCAGCACGCTCTCGCATAGGCAGCGCCGTGGAGACGAACCGGCGCGGGCCCGCCGCGGAAGTGGTGGGCCACTCGCACGTCTGCCCAGCGAATCATGCGGTGTCCGTACGCGATCGAGAAGCCGATGTAGGCAGCGGCCAGCGCGTGATGCCACGTGGCGGTACTGCCCGACCGCAGGTCGATGACGGTGGCGCAGAGCAGGACGAGATCGACGACCGGGGCGCAGGCCAGAACCACGGCACCGGCACGAGGTCGCCGTGCGCCGTACCGGAGCGTGAGGCCGGCGGCGATGGCCACCCAGAATCCGATCTCGCACGCGACGATGACTGCCAGAACCATGAGCGCTCCTTGTTGGTACGATCGTGTTCACAACAAAGTAGCACAACTGTGTACATTCAGGGAGTGCCGAAACTGATCGATCACGACCAGCGGCGACGCGACGTCGCCGACGCCGCCTGGCGCATCATCGGTCGAGACGGCCTGCTCGATCTGTCGGTGCGCAACGTGGCCGAGGAGGCCGGGCTGGCGACGGCCTCCCTCCGTCGCTCCTTTCCCACTCAGGACGACCTGCGAGCGTTCTGCCTCGAACACGCAGCCGAACGCGTCGTCGAACGCCTGGAGCGCATCGACCCGCAGCTGTCACCCCGCGAGTACTGCGAGGCGAGTCTGCGAGAGTTGTTGCCGCTCACCGACGAGAGTCGCCTCGAGATGGAGGTGCAGATGTCGCTGGGCGCTCTCGCCTTCACGAACGCCGCGATGCGCGTCGCCTACGACCGGGCGCACCAGTACCTGGCCGCGGGGTGCAGGCGACTGGTGAACCTACTCGCCGAGAACGACACCGACTACGCGTCACTGTCCGACCGGGTACCCGACGAGGCGCGTCGACTTCATGCATTCCTGGACGGACTCGCACTGCACCTGGTCCACGCGCCACACGACGAGAACCGCGCGTGGGCCGAGGCGGAGCTGGCGGCACATCTCGACTCGCTGCGAGGGCCGTAGGGTCTACAGCCATGCCCGACACCTGCCCGTGCGGCACTCCCCTACCGATGTCCGAGTGCTGTGGACCCTTGCTCGAGGGACGGATCGGTGCGCCGACCGCCGAGCGGCTCATGCGCTCGCGGTACACCGCCTTCACGGTGCTCGACGCCGAGTATCTGCTGCGCACATGGCATCCCGATACTCGACCGTCGGCGCTCGACCTCGACGACCGCCGCCGGTGGACCGGGCTCGAGATCCTGGGCACCACCGGAGGCGGCATGCTGCACACCACGGGCACGGTCGAGTTCGTGGCTCACTTCCGTGACGCGGGTGCCCGGCGACCGGGTTCGCAGCGGGAGAACAGCACGTTCTCCCGCGTCGATGGAGCCTGGGTCTACGTCGACGCGGTCTGACGCCGCGACTCGATGCCGTCGACGAACTCGGACGTGATGCGCGCGATGTCCCAAGGATGCGACAGCGGCGACCAGTGTCCTGCATCGAGATCGGTTCGCGACAGGTCGGCCACCCAGCGCGGCGTGTCCTCGTAGTGGAACGGACGCACCGCCGCGTCACGGGTGTTGACGATCAGATGCACGGGCACGGTGACGTAGCGACGCCGCGGAGAGGTGAAGCGCGGCAAAAGATTTGCTCGATAGATGCGCAGGCCGTTCCACGCGTCGTCGAGAAGTGTCGGTGACTCCTCCACCATCGCGGCGGGGACGTCGGAGAACTCGCCGATGAACTGGGTCCAGCCCTTGCGCTTCATGCGGTACATCCGCACCCGAGCCAACGGCGGGACGTGGAAGGTGACCGTGTACCAGGACGCTCGCGTCTGGGCGAACACCTGTGCCAGGTTGCGCGGTGTGGGCCTACGGAGCCGCGAGCGGGCCCACAGTGCGAGGTGGTCGAGGTTGGGTCCCGACACGGACGTGTAGGACGAGATACGGAGCGGCGCATCGGCTTCGGCGACGAGCTCCCAGGCCTCCACCGCGCCCCAGTCGTGACCGAGCACGTGGACCGGGGCGTCGGGACTGACCGCGTCGATCACCGCTCGCAGATCGGAGGCCATCGCGTCGAGTCGGTACCCGCGGGTCCGTGCGGGGACCGTGGAGTCACCGGCGCCGCGTGAGTCGTAGGTGACGACGCGGTAGCGGTCGGCGAGCAGTCCGACGACGTGGTTCCAGAGAGTGTGATTGTCCGGCCAGCCGTGCACCAGCACGAGAGTGGGGCCGTCGGACACGCCGGCGGTGTACACGGCGAGCTCGACGTCACCGTTCCGCACGGTGGAGCGCTCGGACTCGAACGGGCGGGTGACGGTCATGGACGCTCCGGAATCGGTGGACGTGGGGTGTGCGGGGGACATCAGACGTCGAGCGTGAGGTGGTCGGAGTCTGCCCGAGACACGCACGGCAGCATGTGTTCCTGCTGCTCGGTGGGACTCAGTCGAGTCTCGCGGTGCTCGGGCGTCCCCGCGAGAACACGCACCTTGCAGGTGCCGCAGAAGCCTTGGCGACACGAGTACGCGACTGTCGGGTCCTCGTCCACGATGACGGACAGTGCAGACCTGTCGGCGGGAACTGTCAGCGTGCGACCGCTTCTCGCGAGTGTGACCGTGAACGGCCGACCGCCCACCACGGGTGGGGCCCCGAAACGTTCGAAGTGGAGAGCAGACGCGCCGCAGCCCGCGAACGACGTGCGCACGGTGTTCAGCATCGGCGTCGGTCCACAGCAGTACACCGCGCCGCCACGGGCGGCCGGACCCAGAAGGTCCGTGACAGTGGGCAGTCCGTCCTCGACGTCGGTGCGGACGGCGACACGCGGCGAATTCCAGCTCTCGATCTCGTCGAGAAAGGGCATGCTCTCGCGGGAGCGTCCGCAGTAGACGAAGGTCCAGTCCAGGCCGAGATCGCGAGCGGCGCGGACCATCGGCAGGATCGGGGTGATGCCGATGCCGCCGGCGACGAAGTGCACCGAGCGTTCCTGCGCGAACAGGAAGGCGTTGCGGGGACCGCGCACCGTCACCGTGTCGCCGGGGCGCAGGGCGTGCATCCGCTCCGAGACGGTGCCGATGCGTCGGACGGCGATGCGGTACCGCGTCGTGTCGGCGGGGTCGCCGCACAGCGAGTACTGCCGCCGGAGCGGTCCCGACGTCGCGTCGCCCTCCAGGTGCACATCGATGTGGCAGCCCGGCTGCCAGGCCGGCAGTGACGATCCGCCCGCATCGACGAGATCGATCTGCGCGACATCGCCGTCGCTGGTCACCGGCGTGACACTCGCGACCGTCAGTGTGGCCGCGGTGTCCGGGGGACGCAGGGCCACCCGAGGGTCGTAGGGGACACGCGACATCGCACCGAGGTAGTTGCCGACGACCAGGCCGATCAGGCCGAGGGCCCGGTCGCCCCGAGGTCGTCCGCGGAGGTCGCGTGGTGCGTCGATCATCGCGACGCTGCCCGCGCCGCGGGCGAGGAGGCCAGATAGGCGACGGCCTGCGCCGTCGAGCCCTCCTGACTGGGGTGGTAGCTGCGACGGAAGTAGCGCGAGAGCCGCAGGCCGAGATCGACAGGCCCCGGCACGGTGCCCTTCTTCGCCGCGCGGCGCCAGGCGAGTGGCGTGGGACGGCGCCGGGACGCCGGTCCGTCGGCGAGAAGCGGATCGTTCTGCATGAGGAAGCGGGTTCCGCGGATCCACAGGTAGACCAGCAGCGGTGCCGCGAGTGCCTGGGTGCGAAGGCGTCGGACCTCGCGGCGATCGAAGTAGCGCATCGTCTCGTAGGCGACAGAGCGGTGCTCGACCTCCTCGGACCCGTGCCATCGCAGCAGGTCGAGCATGGTCGGGTGGATGTTGGCGCGGTCGAGCCCCTCGGCGTTCAGAACCCAGTCGCCGAGAAACGCGGTGATGTGCTCGATGGCCGCGATGATCGCCAGGCGCTCGACGAGGTAGTTCTTCTCGCGGCTGCTGGTGATGGGTCGAGGGCCGATGACCTTGCCGAAGACCCAGTTCATCTGGTCGGTGAACGGCGTCGGATCGAGTCCGCTGCGCTGCAGGTGCTCGAGGACACCGGAGTGCGCCGACGAGTGCATGGCCTCCTGGCCGATGAACCCGATGACGTCCTCGCGGAGCTTCTCGTCCTCGATGAACGGGAGCGCCTGGCGGAACGTCTCGACGAACCATTCCTCCCCGGCGGGGAGGAGCAGGTGCAGCACGTTGAGCGCGTGTGTGGAGAACGGCTCACCCGGGATCCAGTGCATCGGCAGGTCGTCCCAGTCGAAGTGCACGTCGCGCGCCTGCAACACGAGATTGTCGGCATCGGCGGTCATGTCGGGTCCTTCCGGTGTGGCTTCGTTCACACAAATCTTAGTATGACAACTGGTAACAGTAAAGCACCTCGGGTAAGCGAGAACACATGTGACGTGACGCGAACGACCTTGCCGAGGTCACACGCTGCGCGGACGCTGGACAGAAGGTCGGACACGCAGGACACCCGCCGCCGTCACGGCGCTCGGGGTCCGTGACGCAGGCAGGACACGAGACGATGGCGGACAATTCCAAGAGGGCGGAGCGCGGGACCGACGACACTCGGCGGCCCGTGGCGCGCACACCGCGCAATCCGCTCGTTCGAGGCGTCGACCGCGCGGAGGCTCGACTGCACCGTCTTCTCGTGACGCTGTTCCTGCTCGCCGTCCCGTTCGTCGCCGTGATGGGCGTCAGCCTCTACCACGATCAGCAGACCATGGCGGCCGACGCCGTGACGTCGTCCTCGTCGGTGCTCGCCACGACCACCGCGGACGCCGTGGCGCCGGTGGCGTCGGACGAATTCGCGGCGGTCACTCCCACCGTGTTGGCTCCCGCGACCTGGTCCTCCGACGGCGTGAAGCACGTCGGGTCGGTTCCTGTTGCGGCGCAGAGTCCGTCGGGTACCGAGGTGACCATCACCGTCGACGCGGACGGTCGTCGCATCGCACCCCCGCCCACCGGGGTCGACGTCGTGGTGGTCAGCATCTTCGGCGCCGCAGCGCTTCTCGCGCTCGTGGCGATCGTGCTCGTGATCGTGCGCAGCGTCTTCGCCCGCGTCTACGACCGTCGTAGGGACCGGGAGTGGGACGACGCGATCGCGCGATTCCTGTCCTGACGGACGTGTGCCGACGGCTGTCGCTACCTCGTCAGAGCGTCGTGAATCGCGACGCCGAGTTCTGCTCTAGGTGAGTCCGGGAACGTGTGATGGGTGGCGCCGTCGAGGATTCGGGTACTGATCGACGGCCAGTTCTTCTGGATGCGATCTCGCACCCCAGCACTGTCGTGAATCCGGCTGGACCCGGCGAGAACGACCGTCGTGGTCGCCTGGAGCGAGTGCAGCGCCGAAGAACTCGGCCGCCTCGGAACGATGGGCCGACGACGAGGGTGATGGGCTGTTCCGAGTTCGGACAGTCGGGACAAGTCGGCGTCGAGAACTGCGTCGCCCGTCTCCCACGCCGTGAATCGTCTCTGTCGCTCTTCCGACGGTCGCAGCAGGAGCGGTAACGCATGAGCCAGGTAGGCGGCGCGCATGCCGGCGAAGCACGAATTCGGATCGAGCAGGACGAGGCGGTCGACGTCGGCCGGCCGACGGAGAGCGAACGCCAGAGCGATCATCGCGCCGTACGAGTGAGCGAGAATCGACGGTCGCCGCAGTGCCGACCCGGCGAACACATCGTCCAACCACAGCATGAGGTCGTCGACGTTCCTCGCGGGTTCACCCGCCGGAACCGATCGCCCCACGTCACCGAGAATGTCCACCGCGACCACTCTGTGGCGACGACTCAGTTCGGTCGCCTGGCCGGTCCAGGCCATCGAGGTAGCCCCGGATCCGGGGAGCAGTACGACAGGGCGACCGTCGGTGGGACCGGCCGAGGTGACATGGGTGTCGCCGAATCGTGTCGGCACCATCGTCGTGGTCGTTTCCGCCGGCCACGTCCCGAGTACGCGGTCGTAGGCCGCAGCGAACTCCCGCCCCTCGGGCGATCGATGGAACGTCTGCATCGCGTCTGTCATGCGGCACCCCGTTGTCTCGATGGTCGAGTAATACGATAGGTGACATACTGATGCCGTGGACGAAGTCGATGCAACCCCCTCGGTGGACACGGACGTCATGGACCTGGTGCACGGCCTGCGTGCGCTCGTCGTCGAGCTCGATCTGCTGGGTGCGGGATTCGCCGAGAAGCACCGCATGCACAGCACCGACGTGCGGGCATTGATCGTTCTTCTCGATGCTGCTCGTGCCGGTCGAACGGCTACTCCGTCCTGGCTGCGGACGCAGCTGGGAATCACCTCGGCGACCGCGACGGCACTCGTCGACAGGCTCGAACTCGCCGGCCACGTCGAACGGCAGTCGGTCGTCGGCGACCGCCGCAAGGTGGCCCTGAGAGTCACCGACAAGGCAGAGCGACTGGGCACAGAATTCTTCGGCCCGCTGATCCTCAGGGCGGCCACGCAACTCTCCGAGTTGTCGGACGACGACCGAGCAACCATCCGTCGGTATCAGTCCGCGATGCTGGCCGCCATCAGATCGACTGCGCCGGGCTCGTGAGAGCCGTGTGATCGCCGACTACTGGTTCTGCATCCGATTAGCCGCAGCGACAAGGGCTTTGGCGGTCGACTCTGTCGGATCCGAGCCCGTCCCCATGGCCCACGCGGTGCGGTGATCCTGCTGTCCGCGGATGTAGGTGACGTATCCCGTCTCGGTGATCTGCTGGTGGAACGACAAGATCTCGAGGTTGACGCCGGCGTCGTAGAGCATCGACGTCATGGCCTCGGCGGGCCCGTGGCAGACGATCGACGAACTGCGGATGGTGTCGCCGATGGCGAGGGTGGCCGTGAACTCGAACCTGCCCGCACCCTTCGGCGCGCACTCTGCGGAACCGAGCCGGATGGGGCCCGAGGTGGGCGAGTAGGTGTGGACGAACTCCGCGAAGGACATGCCGTCAGCCTCCGCGCGCAACCCGTGCGGCAGAGCCGACGAGGCGTGAATGGCAGCGGAACTGTGTGAGAAGTGTTCGGTGAGGGAATGTGCGCTGGTGCTCATGTCGCTGGGGTCTTTCCGGTGAGAGGAAGGACCGACGGGCGCTCGTTCGACCCGCAGCGGGGGGTCGGTCCGAGATCAGACCCCGCTGCGGTGAACTACGAGAATGCGCGACATGGCCCCAGAGTAGCTGCGTCGCGGCGTCACAGGCAAGGGTCCGGTTCTCGATTGCTCTCTGTTCGGTTCTAGGACACGCGCTAGAGAAGGGCAGAGAACGCTACCGACGTTGCTACCGTCACGCCATGGACCCCGTTCGCAATCCGTACGCACCCGGCGCCGGCCAGCGGCCACCCGAGCTCGCCGGCAGGTCCAAGCAACTCGACGCGTTCGACGTGGTGCTCGAGCGCATCGCGCGCGGTCGGCCCGAACGCAGTGTCGTGCTCACCGGGTTGCGCGGCGTCGGCAAGACGGTGCTGCTGAACCACCTGCGATCAGCGGCGATCTCGCGGAAGTGGGGAACCGGGAAGATCGAGGCCCGCCCCGACCAGGACCTGCGGCGACCGCTGTCGTCGGCGCTGCACATGGCAGTGCGGGAGATCGCGGTGGCGCATCGCGATCCCGAACGCGTGGACCAGTTCCTCGGTGTGCTGAAGTCCTTCGCTCTTCGTGCGTCCGCAGACAAGGGCATGCGGGACAAGTGGCAGCCCGGCATCGACGCGCCCGCCCTCAAGGGGCGCGCGGACACCGGTGACATCGAGATCGACCTGGTCGAACTGCTGCTCGACGCCGCGTCGCTGGCTCGGGACGTCGGCGTCGGTATCGCCATCTTCATCGACGAGATGCAGGATCTCGCGGCGGAGGACATCTCCGCGATCTGCGGGGCGTGCCACGAACTGAGCCAGGATGCGGCTCCGCTGATCGTCGTCGGCGCCGGTCTTCCCCACCTGCCTGCGGTGCTGTCCGCGTCGAAGAGCTACTCCGAGCGCCTGTTCAGCTACCACCGCATCGACCGCCTGGACCGCGCTTCGGCGGACCGCGCCCTCATCGCACCGGCCGAGCGGGAGGACGTCGAGTACACGAGCGAGGCACTCGACGCGCTGTACGAGGCCGCGGACGGGTACCCCTACTTCGTTCAGGCGTACGGCAAGGCGACGTGGGATCTGGCCGCGGACAGCCCGATCACGGTCCACGACGTGCGGGTCGCAGCACCGACGGCCGAGGACGAGCTGGCCGTCGGGTTCTTCGGATCCCGTTACGAGAGAGCAACTCCCGCCGAACGCGAGTACATGCGAGCGATGGCCGACCTGTCCGGCGACGACGGTCCCGTCTCCACGTCGAAGATCGCCGTGGAACTCGGCCGGAAACCGGCGTCGCTGTCCCCCGCACGCGACGGGTTGATCAAGAAGGGACTGATCTACTCCGCCGAGCGCGGGTCGATCGGCTTCACCGTCCCCCACTTCGGGCGGTACCTGAGGGCGCAGGCCGACTAGCGCGCCGACCTGCACGCTTTCGGTGTGTCGACACCCCTTGCAGCAGGCCGCTCGGGGTGTGGGTGGCTGGAAAGTGTGCGCCGGCTACTCGGCTGCGGGAACCCGCAGGATGAGGGCGTCGCCCTGTCCGCCGCCGCCGCACAGTGCTGCGGCGCCGACTCCGCCGCCGCGTCGCTGCAGCTCCAGTGCGAGGTGCAGGGCGATGCGGGCGCCGGACGCGCCGAGGGGGTGACCGATGGCGATGGCGCCACCGTTGACGTTGACCTTCTCGGCGTCGATGCCCAATTCGCGGGTGGAGACGATGCCGACGGCGGCGAAGGCCTCGTTGATCTCGACGAGGTCGAGGTCGGTCGGGGCGATGCCCTCCTTGGCGCAGGCGGTGGTGATGGCGTTGGCGGGCTGGGACTGCAGCGAGGAGTCGGGTCCGGCGACGACGCCGTGGGCGCCGATCTCGGCGAGCCAGGTCAGTCCGAGTTCCTCGGCCTTGGCGCGGCTCATGACGACGACGGCGGCGGCGCCGTCGGAGATCTGCGAGGCGGAGCCGGCCGTGATGGTGCCGTTCCTGTCGAACGACGGGCGGAGCTTGGCGAGGCTCTCGCTGGTGGTGTCGGCGCGGATGCCCTCGTCGCTGGTGACGACGACGGGGTCACCCTTGCGCTGCGGGATGCTGACGGGAACGACTTCGTCGTCGAAGACGCCGTTCTTCCAGGCTGCGGCGGCGCGCTGGTGCGACGCGGCGGCGAAGGCGTCCTGCTCCTCGCGGGTGACGAAGCGGGTGTCGGCGTTGCGGTCCTCGGTGAGGGCGCCCATGGCCTGGTCGGTGAAGATGTCGTACAGGCCGTCGTAGGCCATGTGGTCCTTCATGGTGACGTCGCCGTACTTGAATCCGCTGCGGCTCTTCTCGAGCATGTGCGGGGCGAGGGACATCGATTCCTGGCCGCCGGCGACGACGATGTCGAACTCTCCGGCGCGGATCATCTGGTCGGCGAGGGCGATGGCGTCGACACCGGACAGACACACCTTGTTGATGGTCAGGGCAGGAACGCTGAGGGGGATGCCGCCGGCGTGGGCGGCCTGGCGTGCGGGAATCTGGCCTGCGCCGGCCGTGAGGACCTGGCCCATGATGACGTACTGGACCTGGTCACCGCTGATCCCGGCCTTCTCGAGGGCGCCGGCGATGGCGACGCCGCCGAGGTCCGAGCCGGAGAGGGTCGACAGCGATCCGAGCAGACGGCCGATGGGAGTGCGGGCACCGGCCACGATGACGGACGTGGTGCCGGAAGGTGCGGTCATGCTGTTTCCTCACTGGTGGGGGCAGATGTGATGGTGGATGCGGCGGGGTCGATCCCCAGAGCGGTCAGAGCCATGGTGGACAAACGGTGTCGGAGCAGCGACGCGGGCACGCGGCCCATCGACTGCGGAGTGGAGTTGAGCAGACCGAACGCCGCGTGAGCCTGGACGCGAGCGTCGTCCTCGGAGCAGTCCGAGTCCAGTTCCCGCAGGGTGCGGACCCAGATCTCGACGTAGCGGCGCTGCAGCGAGCGCACCGAACGCTGGGCGTCGGTCGGCAGGTTCGCGAGATCGCGGAACTGGATCTCGATGAGGCGCGGCGAGGTCATGGCGAAGTCGAGGTGGAACGCGACCAGTTCGTGCAGCGTCGGCAGCGGTGCCGACCGTCGCGCCAGGACCTCTTCCCCACCGGCGTGGAGGTACTCGGAGATTCCCACCAGCAGTTCGACGAGGACGGCTTCCTTGTTCGGAAAGTGGCGATAGACGGCGGGACCGCTGATCCCCACCGCGGCGCCGAGGTCCTCGAGTCGTAGACCGTGGTACCCGCGCTCCGCGACGAGGACGGCGGCGGCGTCGACCAGTGCGCTGCGGCGCTCGGCCTTCATCCGTGAACGTTCGGTGGACGCGGAGCCCGCCGCAATACGGTTCACCACCCGGGCCTCCCACCTGTCGTCGGTCGCGAGCAGCCAGTTTACCGTATTCGGTTAGTGACCATTCACTTGGTGACCGCGCTCTCTTCGCGGGATTTCCGCGATGCGCGCCCGTCTGCGGCGGTACATTCATTCCGTCCATGTCGGTCGGGGTCACGAGAGAGGCAGCATGGTCTCGATGTCCTCGCCGACCCGTTTTCTCGTGGTCGGTGCGCTCGCGATCGCCGTGTACGCGACGCTTCCGCCCGGCGTGGTGTCCAGCGTGCTGTACTGCGTCATCGCCGTGGGTGCGGTGGCGTCCATTCCTGTCGGCATCCGCGCACACCGCAAGGTGAGCACCCATTCGTGGTGGATCGTCGCGTCGGCGCTGTCGTTCTGGGTCGTCGGCGACATCGCGATCGCGGTGATGGAGAACTCGGGCGGCGGCGTACCTCTCCCGTCGGTGGCGGACGCCGCCTACGTCCTGGGGTACCTCCTCATCGTCGTGGCCCTGCTGTCGGTCCGCAGTTCGGGGACCCCGATGCTGAGTCCGGCGGACGGACTCGAAGCCGCGATCATGACCGCGGGGGTGGGTCTCGCGTCCTGGGTCGTGGTGTCCGGTCCCCGAGGCGAGCGCGTGCCCGACGCCGGAACGTGGCTCGGCATCTTCTACACCGAGATCGACGTCTTCCTGCTGGTACTGCTCGTCTTCGTCGTGTTGAAGCGACGCGCGGGCTCCACCACCCACTGGCTGCTGGGTGCGGCCACGGCACTGATGGTGGTCGCCGACTACACCTCGTACGTGGTGGTCGCGGACGGTCCCGCCGAGAGCACGATCCTCAACGTCTGCTGGCTCGCGTCCTACGTGCTCTTCGGTGCGGCGGCGTTGCGACACGACGAGCGTCCGCGTGTCAGCACCATCAGTCGTGCGCAGACGGGGATGGCTCGACTGACCCTGCTGACCTCGGCCGTGGCGATGACGCCGGTCGTCATGAGCATCGAACTGATGCGCGGCACTCCGGTCACTCGCTGGGGGCCCGCGGTGGTGATCGCCGCCTCGATCATCGTCGTCCTCGGCGCCGTGCGGATGACCTCGTTCCTGACACTGCTGCAACGACAGTCGCGGGCACTGCGCCTTGCGGCCGACACCGATTCCGTCACGGGACTGGCGAACCGCGGCCGGCTCGGGCGTCGGCTGCACGAGATCCTCGGTCCGGAGGGCCGCGACGGAGTGGCCCTGGTGCTGGTGGATCTCAACCGGTTCTCCGACATCAACCAGACCTTCGGCTACGCGGTGGGAGATCAGGTGCTCACCGAGATCGGTCGCCGACTCGTCGACACTGTGGACTCGTCGGCGACGGTGGGACGTCTCGGGGGTGACGAGTTCGCCCTCGTCCTGCCGGGCCCCGTCGACAGACACGACGCCGTGGCGGTCGCGATCGCTGCGCAACGCGCGGTCGGGGCCCCGCTCGAGGTGCGGGACATGAAGCTGACGCTGGAAAGCAGTGTGGCCGTGGCACTGTCGACCGACACGCCGCACCCACGATCCGAGGAGCTGGTGCAGCGGGCGTACGCCGCCGTGGTGGCCGCGAAGTCCCGGCAACCGCGACTGGCCGTCTACGACCACACGATGGACATCGACAGGATCGATCAGCTCCGGAGGATGGGCGAGTTGGAGGACGCCATCACGGGAGGTGAGCTCGAGGTGTTCTTCCAGCCCCGCCTCGACCTGCGCACCGGAGCCGTGTCGGGAATGGAAGCCCTTCTGCGGTGGCGACATCCGCGCGAGGGGCTGCTGCTGCCGGCCGCGTTCCTGCCGAGTGCGGAGCAGACCGGCATGCTCCCGGCCGTCACCTCGTTCGTCATCGACACGGCGATGGCCGCGTGCCGACGCTGGCGGCTGGCGGGACTGGACATCGACGTGGCCGTCAATCTCTCCGTCCGGGATCTCGTGGACTCCTCCCTGGCGTCCCGAGTGCGAACGGCTCTGGACGACCACGGCCTTCCCGGGCACGCCGTCGTCTTCGAGGTCACCGAGTCGTCCGCGATGACCGATCCCGAACGATCCATCGCCACGCTCGAAGCGCTTCGCGCGCAGGGAGTCTCACTCTCCATCGACGACTTCGGCACGGGGTACAGCTCCTTGACGTACCTGGCGTCGCTTCCGGTGCAGCAGCTGAAGATGGACCGGTCCTTCGTCACCTCGCTCGCGTCGGACTCCGCCAACCTCGCGATCGTCCGATCCACCATCGCTCTCGCGCACAGCATGGGTCTGCACATCGTGGCCGAGGGCGTCGAGGACGAACACACCCTCGACGTGCTGCGCGGACTCGGATGCGACGCGGTGCAGGGCTTCCACATCGCGCGGCCGGTTCCCGCGGGCGACGTCGTGCGCACGGTGAAGGCCGTGAACTCTGCAGTGGGCGCCGCTCGTACTGCTGTGTGACCCAGCGCACCGGCGACGGCGGGTTCTTTGTAACCTGAGGCCCGAGTCGACTCGCACCACCCCTCGACCGTCGACCGGCGAAAGGACAGTCCGTGCGCGCAGTGCAGGTGACCACCCTCGAAGGCCCCGAAGCCCTCACCCTCACCGATCTCGACGAGCCCACCGGCGACGGCGTGGTGATCGACGTGCGTGCGGCCGGCGTGGCCTTCCCCGACGCACTGCTCAGTCGTGGGCTCTACCAGTACAAGCCGGACCTGCCGTTCGTGCCCGGAAGCGAGGTCGCCGGTGTCGTGCGGTCCGCGCCCGAGGGCTCGGGATTCGCGCCCGGTGACCGAGTGGCGGCGCTGACCGGATTCGGCGGCGGTATGGCCGAGGTGGCGGTGGCGACCCCCGACCTCGTCTTCGCGCTGCCCGACGCCGTCTCGTTCGAGGCCGGTGCGGGACTGCTGTTCAACGATCTGACGGTGCACTTCGCCCTCCGCGAGCGCGGACGTCTGGCCGAGGGCGAGACCGTCCTGGTCCACGGCGCCGGTGGCGGCATCGGGACATCGACGTTGCGACTCGCTCCGGTACTGGGAGCGTCACGCACCATCGCTGTGGTGAGCAGCGAGGCCAAGGCCGAGGTCGCTCGCGCCGCGGGCGCCACCGATGTGGTGATGCTGCAGGGCCCGAACGGCGAGGGCTGGAAGGACACGGTCAAGGAACTCACCGGTGGCCGGGGAGTCGACATCGTCATCGACCCCGTCGGCGGGGATCGCTTCACCGACAGCATCCGATCGCTGGCGCCGGCGGGTCGACTCGTGGTCATCGGCTTCACCGGTGGCGACATCCCGACGGTCAAGGTCAACCGACTGCTGCTGAGCAACGTCGAGGTCGTCGGCGCCGGATGGGGTGCGTGGTGGATGAGCCGGCCCGGCTACACGACGACGCAGTGGGCCGAGCTCGAGCCGCTGTTCGCCTCGGGCGCGCTGGTGGCGCCGGAGCCGGTGGTGTACCCGCTCGACAAGGCCGGCGAGGCCATCGCATCCCTCGAGAACCGGACCGCCACAGGCAAAGTCGTGGTGACGCTGCAGTGAGTGATGCCTATCGGGACGGTCTCGCGGTCCGCCGCGAGGTGATGGGCGATACCTTCGTCGCGGCCGCCCTCGAGAACAGCACGGGCACCGACTCGGAAGCGTTGCAACGCCACGTCACCGAGCACGTGTGGGACGCCGTGTGGAACAGGCCGGGCCTCGACCGACGGAGTCGGAGCCTGCTGAACATCGGCATGCTGATCGCCCTCCGGGCCGAGCAGGAGCTCGGCGGGCACATCCGGGGCGCACTCACCAACGGTCTGACCCGCGAGGAGATCGTGGAGTCCGTGGTCCACGCCAGTGGCTACTGCGGCGCGCCGGCGGCGCTCGCAGCGATGCGGGTGGTGCAGCGAGTACTCGACGAGGAGCTGGGTCCGCTCGAGTAAGGTCGGGACATGCGTATCGGTGCACACGTCCGCAACTCGGAGAACCCGCTCGGCGAGGCCGAGGATCTCGACGTCGACCTGGTGCAACTGTTTCTCACGGACCCGCAGAAGTGGAACAAGCCCGTTGTCGGTTCGGGGTTGGAGGCGGTCCGGGACAGTGCGGTCGACATCGTCGTCCACTCGTCCTACGTCATCAACGTCGCGAGCCTGAACAACCGCATCCGCATCCCGTCCCGCAAGGCCGTCGCGCAGCAGGCCGACGTGGCCGCAGAGATCGGTGCCCTCGGGTTGGTGGTCCACGGTGGACACGTTCGCGACGGGGAGGATCCCGCCGAGGGAGTGGCCAACTGGCGCAAGCTGTTCGAACGGCAGGCGGAGTCCGGTGGATTCGCGGTTCCGATCTGGATCGAGAACACCGCCGGCGGCGACTTCGCGATGGCGCGGCGCTTCGACGCCATCGCTCGCCTCTGGGACGCCGTCGGGGAGTTCGGAGCAGGGTTCTGCCTCGACACGTGCCACGCCTGGGCCGGCGGCGAGGACCTCGTGGACGCCGTGGAGCGCGTCAAGGCGATCACCGGACGCATCGACCTGGTGCACCTGAACAACTCTCGCGACGAGTTCGATTCGGCTCGCGACCGTCACGCCAATCTCGAGAGCGGCGAGATCGAGGCCGAGGTGCTGGCCGCCGTCGCCGCCGCGGCGGACGCTCCGGTGATGCTGGAGACGCCCGCCGACGGCATGAAGGACGACGTCGCGTACCTCCGCTCGCTCTGAGTCAGACCGCGTCGGCGGGTACCGGCTTCTCGGACCGGACGCTCGCGAGAGCGAGCAGCGCGATGGTCGCGCCACCGGTCATCGCGATGGCCATGGCCGGGCCGTCGTTGCCGAGGACGCCCACCAGGGGCGCGATGAGCGCACCGATTCCGAACTGCGCGGCACCCAGCAGAGCGGCGGCGGTGCCGGCGGCCTCACCGTGGCGTGACAGGGCGAGCGCCGGGGAGTTGGGCATGACGAATCCTGCCGACGCCAGCACGAACAGCACGGGCACCATGAATCCGACGATGCCGCCGAATCCGGTGGTCGTGGTGATGATGAGGGCGGCGCCGGACGCGGCCATCGCGACCAGTGCCACGGTGACGATCCGCTGCGGGGTGAAGCGCTGCAGCGCCAGGACGTTGAGTTGCGACGCGCTGATCAGTGCGACGGCGCCGATGCCGAACACCAGGGCGAACTGCTGCTCGCCGAGTCCGTAGCCGTCCTGCAGCACGAACGAGCTGCCGGAGATGTAGGCGAACAGCGCGGACATACCGAGGCCGGCCACGAGAACGAGAACCACGAACCGTCGGTCGCCGAGCAACGATCCGTAGGTGCGCAGGACGGGCAGGAACTCGTTGGGTCGACGACGCTCTTCGGGGAGCGTCTCCTTCAGCAGGAACATCGCCACGAGCATGAGGGCGGCACCCACGACCGCGAGCCCGGCGAACACGCCGCGCCACGACCCGTGGATGAGGACGAGGCTGCCGAGGCTGGGTGCCACGATCGGCGCGACGCCCATGACCAGGACCAGACGCGACATCACGGTGGCGGCGGCCCTGCCGTCGAACAGGTCGCGGACGATGGCGATCGCGATGACCATGGCGGCGGCGGCACCGAAGCCCTGCAGGGCTCGGGTCACACCCAGGACGCCGACGGTCGGAGCGATCATGCACAGGAGCGACGCGACGATGTGGATCATCGTTCCGGCGATGAGGGGCCGTCGACGTCCCAGGGAGTCCGAGAGCGGCCCGATCACCAGCTGTCCCACGGCCAGTCCGATGAGGGTGCCGGTGAGGGTGAACTGCACCGCGGCATCCGTGGACCCGAGGTCCTCGGTGATCGCGGGCAGCGCCGGGAGGTACACGTCGATCGTGAGCGGCCCCAGCGCGACGAGGGCGCCGAGAACCAGGATGGTGCGAAGCCTGGAGGGTGCGGCCGGCTGGTCGGAGGTACCGACTGCCGTGCCGGGAGTCGCCGAGGTGGTGCGGGAGTCTGTCGTCACCCGGGGTGCAGCACCGTGCGGCCGCGATGTGTTCCCGATCCGTGTGACGGTCAGGTGAACTGTCGGCGATGCGTGAGGTGCGGGACTGTCGGAAGCGGGGACTCCCCGCGGTCCAGCGCAGCCACCAGAAGGTCGGCCCACCGCATCAGGCCCGCGATGTCGATGTCGTGGGGTGCGTCGGCGTACGTCCCGATGCGATCACGTCCCTGCGTCAACAGCGAGGTGGCTCCCACGCGATTCCCCCGCAGCAGGTGGGTGAGACCGACGGCGAGCTGGGCCAGACCCTGCCACAGTGCACGTTCCCCTGGCGTACTGATCTTCCACGTGCCTTCGAGGATCTCGTGCGCGTGGAAGGGCATGCCGTCGTCGAGGAGTTGCTGGGCACGGACCAGGGACTCGACCGGCGGGAGCTGGACGTCGTCCGGAATGCGCTCGACGCCCTCGGCTCCGCGGGGCAGGGGACGTCCGAGCCCGTCGCGGGGCCGGCCGTTCTGCGGCCGGCCCTCGGGGTTGCGCTCTCGTCTCGGCGTGACCACCGAGACGACGCTACTCGCCGACCTTGTCCGACAATGCGGTCAGACGGTCGAGCTCGTCGGCGGTCAGCGACAACGTCGAGGCGTCCGTCAGGGACGCGAGCTGTTCGAGACGGCTCGCGCTGGCGATGGGTGCCACGATGCCGTTGCGGGAGAGCAGCCACGCCAGTGCCACGGTGGGGATCGCGGAGCCGTGAGCGTCCGCGATGTCGGCGAGCGCACCGACGACCTCGAGGCCGGCGTCACTGAAGTAGCCGGACGTCATCGCTGCACGGGGTGTGCCCTCGATGTCCTCGCGCGTGCGGTACTTGCCCGTCAGGAAGCCCGAGGCGAGCGCGAAGTACGGGAAGACGCCCAACAGATTCTTCTCGGCGACCTCCATCAGCTCCGGCTCGTAGCTGCGGCGATGCACCAGGTTGTAGTGCGGCTGCAGCGCCACGGGTGCGTCGAACCCCTCGCGCTGTGCGATGTCGATCCACTGCCGCGCGCGCTCCGCCGTGTAGTTGGAGATGCCGACATACCGCACCTTGCCGGCCTTCACGAGTGCGTCGAAGGCGGCCACCGTCTCCTCGAGCGGGGTGTCCGCGTCATCGAAGTGTGCGTAGTAGAGGTCGATGCGATCGGTCTGCAGGCGCTGCAACGACGCGTCGGCCGCAGCAGCGACCGTGCCCGCGGCCAGACCCTTGAACTGGGGGTGCTGGCTCACCTTGGTGGCCAGGACGACGTCGTCGCGCCGGCCCGTCGAGGTGAACCAGTTCCCGATCACCGTCTCCGACTCGCCGCCCGAGTTACCGGGGGCGAAAGCGGAGTACGAGTCCGCGGTGTCGATCAGCGAACCACCGGCTCCGAGGAAGGCCTCGATGATGCGGTGCGAGTCCGGCTCGTCGCTCGTCCATCCGAAGGTGTTGGCACCGAGTGCGAGCGGGAAGACGTCCAGGTCCGAGGTTCCGATACGAGTCATGTTCGGTGCAACACCTGTGAGCCGCCGCTATTTCCGCCCGGCACCGGGTGAGAGGCGTCCGTCAGGACAGCGCCGCCGTGCTGACGCCGATGCCGCCCGTGGTGTCGGCGCCGTAACGAGCGATCTCCGCGTCGAGGTCCAGCGGAGCGATGCTGGAACGACCGTGGAGGACGGCGTCGTCGATGCGGTCCGCGGGCACGAGCCAGGCGATCTCGAACTCGATGCCGTCGGGATCCTGGCCGTAGAGACTCTTGGACGTCGAGTGATCGGATGCGCCGACCAGTGCGCCCGCGGTGGCCAGCTTCTCCCGCAGGTCGACGAGATCGGACAGCGTCTGCACCTCCCAGGCCAGGTGGTAGAGCCCGACGGTGCTGCGGCCGGCCGGGGACGCGCCCGCTCCGTCGCCGACGGAGAACAGGCCGAGGTCGTGGTCGTTCGTGCTGTCCGGCGCCTGCACGAACACGGCGCGATCGCCCATGGACATGACGACGCGGAAACCGAGCACGTCCGAGTAGAAGCGTGCGCTGCGCTGGGCGTCGCGCACGTAGAGCACGGCGTGGTTCAGACGGGAGATGGCCATGAGAGGTCCCTTCGGATCGAGGCGTTGTCGCTAGCTTGAAGCTTCAACTTCAACTGTACCCCGGTTGTTCCCGCAGCCGCGTGGACACAGCCTGCGTGAACCGAACACCCGCTCCTGCGTGCGGGAGATCGTGTGGGCTCACCAGTAACTGTGTGCACACACCTCGCAGCGTCCGTCAGTGATGGCGGTGGTCGGTGACCACGGTGCGCGGACCGAACTTCGGGCGCAGGGCCGTTCCGCTGACCTCGAGCAGACGTACCGCGCGATAGCGGTGCGGCCGGATCGGCGCCAGGTACTCGAGCATCTCGTCGTCCGTCATCGGTGCCCCCGTCAACGTCCATCCGATCACCGACGCCAGGTGGTAGTCGCCCACGGACAGAGCGTCCGCATCTCCCAGCGCCCGTTGCATCACCTCGGCCGCGGTCCACACGCCGATTCCGGGAACGTGGCGCAACCGGCGCTCGGCATCCTCCCTCGTCATGGACACGATCGGTTCGAGCTTGTCGGCCAGGGCGGCGCTCCGCACGATCGTCTTGGAGCGCTTCGGATCCACGTTCGCCCGGTGGAACTCCCAGGACGGCACCCGCCGCCAGACCTCGGCGGGCGGCGGTACCCGCATTCCCGCGGGCGCCGGTCCCGGTGCCGGCTCGCCGAACTTCGAGAGCAGGTAGCGCCATGCCGCGAAGGCGGCGACCCCGTGCACCTTCTGCTCCAGAACGGCCGGGACCAGCGCCTCCATGACCTGCCCGGTGCGGCCGATGCGCAGATGGGGAAATCGACGATGCGCCTCCGCGAGGATGCGGTGCTCGGGCGCGAATCCGTCGGCGTCGTCCTCCATGCCCACGAGCCCCGGTAGAGAGTCGCGGAACTCCGCGGAGCCGGCGCCCCAGGCCTCGCAGGTCACCTCGAACCGGTCCACCTGGCGCAGGCGATACGTCACCGGCCCCGTGCGAAACCGTGAGGTGCGCCAGATGGATCCGTCGGACTCCACCCGATGGGCGGGATCGCCCGCTCCGCGGCGGTGTGGCGACAACGAATACCGCAGGGCGAGCGGGCGATCCGAGGTGAGCGTGATCTCCACCGCACCGCCGCGGGAAGTGTGTCCGGGATCGAGCACGGGAAACGAGCTAGCCGACACGGACGAGGGTGCGACCGATGGTGGCCCCGTCGCGCAGGGAGTCGAGCACTCCCGCCACCTCGTCGAGAGTCACCTCGGTGGTGACCTCGGCGAGCCGACTCGGGCGCAGGGAACCGGCCAGGTCGTTCCACAGGGTGCGTCGGGCCTCGATCGGCAACTGCACCGAGTCGATGCCCAGCAGGGCCACTCCCCGGAGGATGAAGGGCAACACCGTGGTCGAGAGCCCTGCTCCCCCGGTGAGCCCGCTGGCGGCGACCGCGCCGCCGTACCTCGTGGTGCTGAGTACGTGCGCGAGGGTCTTGCCGCCGACACAGTCGACCGCGGCGGCCCACTGCGCCTTCCCGAGGGGACGCGGCGCCGCGTCGGGGTCCTCGGGGAGGCGGCCGATGATCGAGGACGCGCCGAGTGTGGTCAGCAGGTCGTGTGCCGACTCCTTGCCGGTGGAGGCGACCACCTCGAACCCGGCCTGCGACAACAGGTCCACGCTGACACTGCCGACCCCGCCGCTCGCTCCGGTGACCAGTACCGCACCGTCGGACGGGGTGAGGCCACGCGCCAGCAGGGCCTGCACGCTGAGTGCGGCGGTGAAGCCCGCGGTGCCGATGGTGGCGGCGTCGGCCGTCGACAGTCCGTCCGCGAGTGGCACGACCCACTCGGCCGGAACGCGCGCGTACTCGGCATAGCCGCCGTGACGTCCGGTGCCGATCTCGTAGCCGTGTGCCACGACGCGGTCACCGACCGACACCCCGTCGGACGTCGAGGAGACCACCACACCGGCGAGGTCGATGCCGGGGACGATGGGGTACTCCCGCACCACTCCGCCCTTCGGGGTGACGGCCAGGGCGTCCTTGTAGTTGGCGCCCGAGTACTCGACGCGGACGACCACCTCGCCCTCGGGCAGGAACGACAGGTCGACCGTCTCGGACGTCAGATCCACACCGTCGTCGGTCTGCCGGGCGACCAGGGCGCGGAAGTTCTCCGGGATCTCGGTGGCGGATCGATCGTCGGTCGGCGAGGTCACGTGGCGTCTCCCTGTGTCGGTCCAGATCGAGGTCTGGGCTGATGGTTCACGTTCGAGAGTAGGCCGAGCCGTGGACAGGGTGTGCGCTCGGCGCGGGACCGCGGAATTGTCGGTCCTCGGCCGTACTGTCTCGAGGGTGATCATCGTGAGTACCGACGGTTCGTGCCTGAAGAACCCCGGCGGGGCCATCGGCTGGGCCTGGGTCGACCACACCGGCCCGTCCGCCTCCGGCGGAGAAGCGTCCGGCACGAATCAGATCGCCGAGCTCAGGGCGTTGTACGAGGCCGTGGCCGCGCATCCGGGTCCGGAGCCGATGCTCATCGAGTCGGACAGTCAGTACGCCATCAAGTGTGCGTCGGAGTGGCTCGCCGGATGGAAGCGCAAGGGCTGGCGCACGTCGACGGGTGGGCCCGTGCGCAATCTGGAACTGGTCCGCGCGATCGACCGTGCCATCACCGAGCGCGAGGGTCCGGTGCGGTTCCGCTGGGTCCGCGGACACGTGGGCAACCAGTTCAACGAGATGGCGGACGAGCTGGCAGGAATCGCTGCGCGGGCGATCCGAGACGGTTCGCTGACGCCGTGCGAGCCGGTCGGCGCACAGGAACCCGTCACGCTCTTCTAGAGCAGAGGCTCATTCCTGGCGAGCGGTCTGCTTGTCGTCCTTGTCGCCGGCGGTCACGTCGCGCGGACTCGGGGCGGGCAGATCCTTGCCCTCGTCCACGGCGGCCTCACTCCGATCGAGGGTCGGCGCCGGCTCGGCCTCGGCATGGTTGTCGAACTCGCGCACGGCCTCGTCGCGCTCGTCCGGACTCTGTGCAGTGTCCGCACCCGTGCCCTTGGACTCCTCGCGCGGGTCGATGGATGCGGTGTCGACGGGCTCGTTCACGGAATCACTCATGAGCACCGGTGTGCCCGATCCACCGCGCGGTCAACCCTTCCGCACCTGTCACGGCGTCGGAGCGGGCGTCAAGGTCACCGAGAACTGGTTCTCCAGATTGTCGGTGAACTGCTGCTGGCACTGCTCGACCCGTGTCGCGTCGCCACCGGCGTCGCTGAGGCAGGTCGCGAGGTCGCCGACTCCCACCTCGTTGAACACCCACACGGTCAGGGCGATGAACACCGCGCCACCGATGATGCCGAGGACACCCAGCACCAGCCCCGTCGTGGCGACGCCGCCGTTCGTGGCTTCGCGGCGCTTGACTCGGCCGCGGCCGAGCACGCCGAGCACCACGGCGATGATGCCCAGGAAGATGCCGAATCCGAAGGTCCAGAAGGCCAGGATCGACAGGATGCCGAGAATCAGCGCCGCGATTCCCACGCCGTTCTTCGGGCTGACCGGGGGCTGGCCGTAGCCGCCGTCGTAGCCGCCGGGTGGTGGGTACTGCCCGCCCGAACCGGGCTGCTGACCGTACTGAGGCTGCTGACCGTACTGAGGCTGCTGGCCGTACGGCGGTTGCCCGCCGTACTCGGGCTGCTGGCCGTACTCGGGCGTGGGACCGCTCACTGGTCTCTCCTGACGGGCGACTCGGCTGGTGTCTCGCACTGTAGCGCCGGACGGCACCTTCGGCGTGGGTGCGTGATCGCACCGTTACCGCAGGTGTCCGGTGGGGTATCTCAGCAGGATGAGTACGTGGACCGTCAGCGACGGCACAGTCCTGCACTACACCGACCAGGGAACGGGACGGCCGCTCGTGATGCTGCACGGGTGGGGATTCAGCGGCCGTTTCTTCGACGGCAGTGTCGATCGGCTCGCCGAGCATGCCCGTGTGATCACCGTCGATCTGCGCGCACACGGTGATTCGGAGGACCCGGGCTACGGTTACCGGGTGTCGAGGTTGGCCAAGGACCTCCGCGATCTGCTCGTGGGGCTGGAGCTGACGGACGTCACCGTTCTGGGGTGGTCGCTGGGCTGTCCGGTGATCTGGAGTTACCAGGAGCTGTTCGGCACCGACCTGTTGGCGCAGGCGATCTACGTCGCGCAGACTCCGCGGCAGTACCGGACGCCCGAGTGGACCCTGGCGCACACCAGCATCTTCGACGACGCGTCGCTGGCCGCGGTGCAGGGCCGTGTGACGTACGACCGCGAGAACTTCGACCGCGAACAGCTCGACGAGATCACCGCCACCGACCTCTCCGCCGAGCGTGTCGAGGTCCTCCTCGCGGAGATGACGAAGATGTCCTCGGAGGCGCGCAACGCGGTGATGGCGGACCACACCCATCACGACTGGCGCGATCTGCTGCCGGCACTCGATCTGCCGTCGCTGGTCATGGTGGGCAAGCACGACAAGGCGTTTCCGTGGGAAGCGGCACAGTACGTGGGTGACACGATTCCCGGCGCGCGCACCGTCGTGTTCGAGAACAGCAGTCACGCACTGTTTCTCGACGAGCCGCGGAAGTTCGAGGACGAGGTGCTCGGCTTCCTCGCCGAGCACTCCTGACCTCGGTGGTTTGCGGACAGCGGTTCGCGGACACCCGGCAGGCATGAGTCAAGACCTGTACACCGCCACTGTCACCGCCACCGACGGATCGATCTCCTCGAGCGACGACGTGCTCTCCCTCGATGTCCACGAGCCCTCCGACCTCGGGGGTCCGGGTGGGGCGACCAACCCCGAACAGTTGATGGCCGCTGCGCTGAGCTCCTGCCTGCTCGAGTCGCTGCGCATCGCCGTCGGTACCGCGGGGGGATCCCTCGACGGCGCATCGGTGGAGGGACAGGTGACGCTGTCCTCCGCGGACGGCGCGGGCTACGACGCGGCCTACCGCCTCGGCGTGACACTGCCGGGCGTCGACAACCCGGGCGACGTGCTCGAGCAGGCACGGTCGATCTGCCCGTTCCTCAAGACCGTCACCGGCGTGGACGTGACGCTGAGCGAGTGAGCGCCGCCGGCTGATCGTTCCCGCGGGTGTTCCGCCTCGCGGTAGTGGTTGCAGCCGCTGCGGGAGCATGGAATGCCTGCGGGAACCACTCTCGGCCCCCGCCATGTCCGCCTCCAGCGAACGCCCTCATCTGCGGGAACACCGGGGACCGCCGCCAAGTTGAGCTGATCACGCGCAACCTTGGAGGACCCCATGAGCGAATCGACTCGCTTGCCCGTTCTGTTCCTGACCGACCCCGTCGTCCTGCCCGGCATGGTCGTGCCGGTCGAACTGGACGACGCTGCCCGCGCTGCGGTCGACGCCGCGCGGACCAGCGCCGACGGCACTCTGCTGATCGCCCCACGACTGGACGACCGCTACCCCGCCTACGGTGTCGTGGCGACGATCGTGCAGGTCGGCCGTCTCGCGACCGGTGAGCCGGCTGCGGTGCTGAAGGCGGAGAAGCGTGCGCACATCGGGTCCGGCGTGAGCGGCCCCGGCGCCGCTCTGTGGGTGGAGGCCGAGCCGGTGTCCGAGCCGGAGCCGACGGACGCCGTACGGACTCTCGCCGCGGAGTACAAGAAGCTCGTTCTGGCCATGTTGCAGCGCCGCGAGGCATGGCAGGTCATCGACTCGGTGAACAAGCTCTCGGACCCGTCCGCGCTGGCCGACACCGCCGGCTACGCGTCGTGGCTCACCGATGTCCAGAAGCGGCAGTTGCTCGAGACCCCGGACGTGGCAGCACGATTGACGGCGCTGACCGAGTGGACCACCGACCACCTCGCCGAGGTAGAGGTGACGGACAAGATCGCCGGCGACGTCCGCGACGGCATGGAGAAGACGCAGAAGGAATTCCTGCTGCGCCAGCAACTCGCCGCCATCCGCAAGGAGCTGGGCGAGGGCGAGCCCGACGGTGCCGACGACTACCGCGGACGCGTCGAATCCGCAGACCTGCCCGACTCGGTTCGTGAGGCGGCGCTGCGCGAGGTGGGCCGGCTGGAGCGCTCGAGCGATCAGAGTCCCGAGAGTGGTTGGATCCGAACGTGGTTGGACACGGTCCTGGAATTGCCGTGGACGGTGACGACCGACGACAGCACGGACATCGTGGCAGCGCGCGCCGTTCTCGATGCCGACCACCACGGACTCGACGACGTGAAGGACCGCATCACCGAGTACCTGGCCGTCCGGTCGAGGCGCGCTTCACGCGGTCTGACGGTGGTGGGCGGACGTGGATCCGGTGCCGTCATGGTGCTGGCCGGTCCTCCCGGCGTCGGCAAGACCTCGCTGGGCGAGTCGGTGGCGAAGGCTTTGGGCCGCAAGTTCGTTCGCGTCGCCCTCGGTGGCGTGCGCGACGAGGCCGAGATTCGCGGACACCGGCGTACGTACGTCGGAGCCCTGCCGGGCCGGATCGTGCGTGCGATCGCCGAGGCAGGCTCGATGAATCCCGTCGTCCTGCTGGACGAGATCGACAAGATCGGATCGGACTTCCGCGGTGACCCCGCGGCGGCGCTGCTCGAGGTCCTCGATCCGGCTCAGAATCACACGTTCCGTGACCATTACCTGGACCTCGATCTCGACCTGTCGGACGTGGTGTTCCTGGCGACCGCCAACGTGATCGACCAGATTCCGACAGCGCTGCTGGACCGTATGGAACTGGTGACCATCGACGGCTACACCGAGGACGACAAGGTCGTCATCGCACGGAACCACCTGCTCCCGCGGCAGGTCGACCGCGCTGCACTGACCGATGCCGAGGTGACCGTCACGGACGCTGCACTCCGCACGATCGCCGCCGACTACACCCGTGAGCCCGGTGTCCGTCAGTTCGAGCGACTGCTGGCGAAGGCGTTGCGCAAGGTGGCGACCGTGCTGGCGCAAGACGAGCGGCCCATCACCGTGGACGAGCCCGATCTGGTCACCTACCTCGGACGGCCCCGCTTCACCCCCGAGGCACACCAACGCACCGAGGTCCCCGGTGTCGCGACGGGCCTGGCCGTGACCGGTCTGGGCGGCGACGTCCTGTTCATCGAGGCGAGCTCGACGGGTGACACCGCCGGCCTCACCCTCACCGGTCAGCTCGGCGATGTCATGAAGGAGTCGGCGCAGATCGCGCTCTCCTACGTGCGGTCGCACGCGGCGGAACTCGGGGTGGACCCCACGGCGCTGGACAAGGCGATCCACATCCACGTGCCGGCAGGCGCCGTACCGAAGGACGGCCCGTCCGCGGGCGTCACGATGGTCACCGCGCTGGTGTCGATGGCGACGGGCCGTCCCGTGCGGTCCGACGTCGGCATGACGGGCGAGGTCTCCCTGAACGGTCGGGTACTCCCGATCGGTGGGGTGAAGCAGAAATTGCTCGCCGCTCAGCGCGCCGGACTCACCACCGTGTTCGTTCCCGCGCGGAACGAGCCCGATCTCGACGACGTGCCGGCCGAGGTACGGGCTGCCGTCGACGTCCGGCCCATGTCGGACGTCGCCGATATCGTCGCCCAAGCCCTCGAACCTGCGCGGGAGCAGGTCGCCGCGGCCTGACCACGGAATGAGCGGGGCAGCGCGGGGGTTGCCCTCAGTGCAGGTGAACGGGCCGCGCCGTGGGTGTGCCGAGATCGTGACGAGTAACAGGAGGTTCCACATGAGTATGGAAATGACCGCGTGGAACCAGATGTACCGATCGATGCACACCAACGGCGACGATCACCGACCGTTCTCCCGGGTGACCGTGCGGCGGATCATGGTGTTCGCGCGACCCCTGCGCTCCCTGCTCGTCGGGTTCCTGATCCTCAGCGTCGTCGCGGCGGTCCTGGCCGTCGCGACGCCCGTGCTGGCCGGCCGTGTCGTGGACGCGATCGTGCAGGGCAGCGCGTACGGGACGGTCCTCGTACTGGCCGTCATCATCGCGGTCGTGGCGTTGCTCGATGCCGGTACGGGGCTGGTGAACCGGTGGCTCTCGGCGCGAATCGGCGAGAACCTCATCCTCGACCTCCGTACTCGCGTGTTCGACCACGTGCAGAAGATGCCCATCGCCTTCTTCACACGCACGCGCACCGGTGCCCTGGTCTCGCGGCTGAACAACGACGTCATCGGGGCGCAGCGCGCCTTCAGCGGCACGCTGTCGGGTGTCGTCAGCAACCTCGTGACGTTGCTGCTCACCCTCGTCGTCATGCTCGGGATCTCCTGGCAGATCACCCTGCTGGCACTGTTGCTGTTGCCTATCTTCGTGCTCCCGGCCCGCAGGATGGGCACTCGGCTCGCCCGCCTGCAGCGTGAGGCCGCCGCGCACAACGCGGCCATGTCGACGCAGATGACGGAGCGTTTCTCCGCTCCCGGCGCGACACTGATCAAGCTGTTCGGACGCCCGGACCACGAGTCGGCCGAGTTCGCGCTGCGGGCGGGCCGCGTCCGCGACATCGGCGTGCGGTCGGCCATGGTCCAGACCGTCTTCGTGACGGCGCTGACCCTCGTGTCCGCGCTGGCACTCGCGCTCGTCTACGGCCTCGGTGGCTTCTACGCGCTGCGGGGGCAGCTCGACGCAGGGTCGGTCGTGACTCTCGCGCTGCTTCTGACCAGGCTGTACGCGCCGCTCACCGCACTGGCGAGCGCCCGCGTCGACATCATGAGCGCCGTGGTGAGCTTCGAGCGGGTCTTCGAGATCCTCGACCTCGATCCGCTCATCACCGACAAACCCGATGCCCGGGCGGTTCCGGAGGGCCCGGTCACCGTCGAGTTCGACGACGTCCGCTTCGCCTATCCGTCGGCCGACAAGGTGTCACTGGCGTCTCTGGAGGACGTGTCCGTCCTGGATGCTCGCGGCGGCGAGGAGGTGCTCCACGGGGTGTCCTTCCGCGCCGAGCCCGGACACATGGTGGCCCTGGTCGGCTCGTCCGGTGCAGGAAAGTCGACCATCGCGCAGCTCGTCTCGCGGCTGTACGACGTGGATTCCGGTGCCGTGCGCATCGGTGACGTCGACGTGCGGGATCTGACGGCCGAATCGATCCGTCGCACCGTCGGCATGGTCACGCAGGACGGCCACCTGTTCCACGAGACGTTGCGGTCCAATCTCACCCTGGCGCACCCGGATGCGACGGAGGAGGAGATCTGGTCCGCGCTGCGGCGTGCGCGTCTCGAGGAGTTGGTGCTGTCGCTGCCGGACGGCCTGGACACCGTGGTCGGCGAGCGCGGCTATCGCTTCTCCGGTGGTGAGCGTCAACGCGTCACCATCGCCCGCCTGCTGCTGGCGCGTCCCACCGTCGTCGTGTTGGACGAGGCCACCGCGTCACTGGACTCCACTTCCGAGGCCGCGGTGCAGGAGGCACTCGCCGAGGCACTGGAGGGACGGACGTCCATCGTCATCGCGCACCGGCTCTCCACCATCCGGGCGGCCGATCTCATCCTGGTCATCGAGAACGGCCGCGTCGTCGAGCGCGGTACGCACACCGAACTGCTGGCGAACTCGGGTCGGTACTCCGAGCTCTACCGCACGCAGTTCGACGAACCGGTCCGCGCCTGACCCTCCGCGATCAGCAGGTGCTGGGTGCAGGCAGACCGGCGAAGCGATCGTTCAGCCACTGCAGTGCGGACGGCAGCCCGAGCAACGCGCCACTGAGGTGGTCGGGGGTCGGGGTGAGCAGCGTCTGCACTCGAGCGCCGGCGCTGCAGTACCGGGCGGTGGTGCTGTCGATGGCGTCGACGGGGATGAGCCCGTCGGTCGGGCTGTGCCACTCGAAGATCGGTGCGCGCGGAACGCCGGGGTAGAGCTCGACACTGTTCTCTTCCACGACGGCACGGCCCTGCGGGTCTGCGAACACCGACTTGTTCGCGGTGATCTCCGCGGCGCTGTGGTTGGCGCCCACGGCCAGGATGTCGTTGGTGCAGGAGTCGGCGATCTGATTCATCATCGACGTGCCCTGGGGAGTCAGGTTCTGCGACACGGGCATCCGGTCCGGGTACTCGCGACCGAGACCGATCGCCGCGGCCAGTGCCAGCCCGAACACGGGGTGCGGTGTGTTCTCGCCGAGCATGTAGGCCATCTTCAACAGGTTCATCGGAACGCCACCCTGGGCGCTGCCCACGATGTTCAACTCGGGTGCGTACGAGGGTGCCAACGCGGCTGCCCAGGCGGTGGCCATGCCGCCGCCGGAGTAGCCGCCCATGCCGACGGGGCTGTTGCGCAGCTGCAGCGGATCGAAGTTCTTGGCAGCGCGGATACCGTCCAGCGTGATCTGACCGCCCAGCTTGGCGGCGCCGTAGGCACTGTTGGGGCCGAGGTGGTCCGGCATCGAGACCGACCAGCCGCGGGTGAACACCGCGTTCAAGGCGGCGGCGTCGCGGATGACGACGTTCGGGTCGGTCGACCACAACGCCTGCGAGGGCGCGCACTTCAGGCCGAGAGCATTGACGATCTGCTGGTAGGAGAGCAGCGGGCCGTCGGGCGCCTTCCCCAGTGGGACGAAGACGGTGGTGACACCGACGATGGGGTTGCCCTCGCTGCCGGTGCTGCGGAACGCCAGTTGCCATGTCGACACGCCGATGAAGTTGGGCGGGTTGGGCATCGGACGGCTAGCGAGGACCGTGCCCGGTGCGAGCCCGGAGATGTCGCCCGGCGCGGAGTAGAACGGGTCGGCATTGGGGGTCGGGTACTGGGCGTCTGCGGCTGCGGTCCCCGGAAGGGCGGCAGCGACGACGGCTGCGGTGACCGCGGCGAGCACGAGGCGACGAATGGATCTCACTGGAACACTCCTACGAACCGACTGTGCGGTTATCGAACGACAGCCACATTGAACACTGCCCGAGCGCTCGGTTCCACTCGGGAAACGGCGCCCCGGCCCCGTGATCGAACCGTAAGCAAGCGACACGACGGCGACAACCGTTCTCGATGGTTCTTGTGTAAGGTCCAAACTTTGCCCACTCGAGTGGGAGCGCTCAGTCCTCGCGGTGAACGTCCTCGACGGTCTTGTCCTCACGCAGGCCCCGCCAGCTCGGATGGCGCAACGAGCCGCCGTCCGTCCACTCGAAGAACCGCACCTCGCCAACGACGGTGGGGGCCACCCACGTCGCATCGCGGCGGTCGGCGGTGGGGAGAGGTTCGTCGAACGGTGACTCGTCGACGACGGCCGGACGCAAAAGCGTCAACAGGTCCGCACGCTGTCGCTCGGTGAATCCGGTGCCGACGCGCCCGACGTAGTGCAGTCCGTTCTTCGACGGGATGCCGAGCAGGAGCGACCCGATGCTCCCGGTGCGGGAACCCTTGCCGGCGCGCCATCCGCCGATGACCACCTCCTGCGTCCGCCAGTTCTTCACCTTGATCCACGAGGTGCTGCGTCGGCCCACCTCGTAGGTCGAGTCCCGCCGCTTCGCGACGATGCCCTCCCACCCGCGGCGTTCGCTCTCGGACAGTGCTCCCGCCGCTGTGCCGGGCAGGAGCGGCGAGACGGTCGCCGTCTCGAGGCCGGTCAGGAGCAGCTCGAGGATCTTGCGCCGGTCGGTGAACTTCTTGCCCGTCAGATCCGTGCCGTCGAGGTGGAGGATGTCGAAGCAGATGAACTGCACGTCGTCGGGATGCGCGTCCTGCAGTGCCTGGAAGCTGGTGACTCCGTCCGCGCGGTAGACCACGGCCTCACCGTCCAGTACGACCGCATGGTCGGACAGATCCGCGGCGAGCGCCGTGATCCCCGCGTAGCGGCGCGTGAGGTCCTGTCCGGTCCGACTCTCGAGTACGACGTCCCCGTGGTCGAGGGTCGCGACGATGCGGACGCCGTCCCACTTCCCCTCGAACGACCACTCGTCGGCTTCGAGTCCGGACAGCGTTCCGGCGGACGCCAGCATCGGCCGCAGGTGCTGGGGCAGTTCCGTGCGTGTCGGCTGGGGGCGCGATGTCATCCGGTGCACGAGCCACTGGTCCCGGTCGGTCCGGATCAGTGCGTACCGGCCCGCGACGCGCTCACCCGCGAGCTCGACGATGACCTCGTCGTCCCGCCACTTCTCGGTGGTGAAGGTGCCGTGATCCCAGACGCTCACCTCGCCGCCGCCGTACTCGCCCTGCGGGATGGTCCCCTCGAAGGATGCGTAGTCCATCGGATGGTCCTCGGTGTGCACGGCGAGATGGTTCTTCTTCTCGTCCGTCGGCAGATTCTTCGGGACCGCCCACGAGACCAGCACGCCGTCGCGCTCGAGTCGGAAGTCGTAGTGGAGTCGACGTGCGTGGTGTTCCTGGATGACGAAGATCGGGTCCGCGGATTCCCGAGTCGTCGATGTCGTCGGGACGGGTTCCGGTGTGCGCGAGGCAGTCCGCTTGCCGCGGTACGGACCGAGGCTGTCGGTGATCGTCGACGCCTCCGGCTCCGGATCGAGGCCGGCGAGCAGATCGCCGTCCCGGTGGAAGCGAGCGAGCACCTCCTCGAAGCTCAGTTGGGCGAGACCGCCGCCGGAGAGCTCGTCCCACGTCCGCGGAGCCGCGACGGTCGGGCGGTCGCGTCCGCGCAGCGAGTACGGCGCGATGGTGGTCTTCTTGCCGTTGTTCTGACTCCAGTCCAGGAAGATCTTCCCGGGCCGCAGAGCCTTCGACATCGATGCGGTGACCAGATCGGGCATCTTCTCCTCGAGAAGCGTCGCAACGCGTTTCGCGACGGTCGAGGCACCGGACGACGAGACCGGCTTCTCCAGCGGGACGTACAGGTGTATGCCTTTGCTACCACTGGTGAGGGGGTGGGCGGTGAGCCCGATGTCGGTGATCATCGCCCGTACCTCACAGGCCACGGTCGCGCAGGTGTCGAGGTCGACGCCCTCGCCCGGATCGAGATCGAAGACGATGCGGGTGGCTTTGCCCTGCTCGTCGCCGTCGAAAGTCCATTGCGGCACATGGGCTTCCAGCGCAGCCTGCTGTCCTAGCCACGCGAGATCGGCGGCGGTGTGGAAGACGGGGTAGACCACGACGCGGTCGGAGTGGTGCAGACGTCGTCGATCGAGCCAGTCCGGGGCCGACGCGGCGAGGTTCTTCTCGAAGAACGAGCCTGCCTGGACCCCGTTCGGCCATCGCTTCCGCGTGACCGGGCGTCCGAGAAGGTGGGGGAGCATCGCGGGCGCGATGTCGACGTAGTAGTCGATCACCTCGCCCTTGGTGGTGCCCGTCTCCGGCCACAGCACCTTGTCGACGTTGGTCAAGGCGATCTGTCGCCCCGCGACCTCCAGCGATGCCATGGGTCCAGGATAGATTGCGTGCTTCGCGAGCTGGGTATGTTCGAGAGCGGTGCCACGCTCGGTGGCAGGACCCGCGCGCGGGACCGACGAGGCAGGAAGCGAGGGCCGCGTGGCCGGAGTGAACGTGACGGTGGACTCGACGATGACACCGGACGAGGCGTGGGCCAGGGCGTCCGATCTGTCCAGCTTCCAGGAGTGGATGACCATCTTCGGTGGATGGCGCAGCCCCGTGCCGGACACGTTGAAGGAAGGCGTCACCATCGATTCGCTGATCAAGGTCAAGGGTTTCCGCAACGTGATCACCTGGACGATCACCGAGTACGACAAGCCCTACGAGATCGCGCTGCTCGGCAAAGGCAAGGGCGGCATCAAGATCGATCTGAAGATGTCCGTCGCGCCGAAGGGCGCCGGATCGGAGTTCACCCTCGACGCGAACTTCCGCGGCGGGTTGCTGTCCGGCCCGATCGGCGGGGTCGTCGCGAAGGTGCTGGAGTCGGACGTGCGCACGAGTGTGACCAACCTGGCGAAGCTGGGGTAGTTCGTGGAACCTGCTCCGGTGCTGTCACTTCTCGTCGGGGTGGTTCTCCTCGGGTCCCTGTCGCTCGTGATGCGGACGCCGGGCACGAACGTGGACGTGAATTCGGCCGTGGGATTGCGCACGAAGGCGACGACGGCGTCCCGCGATGCCTGGCGAGCCGGTCATCGAGCTGCCGCGGCGCACTTTCTCGCCGTCGGTGTCATCGCTGTCGTGGTCGTCGTTCTGACGAGCACGCTCTGGCTGATCGCGTCGATCACCGAGGCCGACATCGGGCCCGCGGTAGTTTCGGTTCCCGCCGCAGGTCTCGCGGTGCAAGCTGTGATCCTGGTGGCCGCCACCGTGCGTGCGGATCGGGTGGCCAAACGTCACGCGTGATTCCGTACCCACTGCGAGGAGGCTCGTTCGTGTGGCCGCAGCGTGGACGAATCAGCCCTTCCCCGCCCTACCGGTGTCCGTCCGGCGCAGCCACCACAGCGCCGCGATCGGCAGGATCACCGGGATGAACAGGTAGCCCGATCCGAAGTGCGACCACACCGTGGGCTCCGGGAACTCCTGCGGCACGGCGTAACTGGCGATCGAGACGGCGAGCACACCGACTATCTCGACGACGCACGAGATGGTCGCGATGCGGCGCGACACCACGGAGGCTCGTGCGAGACACACGGTGCCGACGATGTAGACCAGGGCGGCGAACGCGGACAGCAGGTACGCGACCGGTGCGTCGTCGAACCGGGTCCCGATCTGCACCGCCGAGCGCGACGCGGCGGCGACGGAGAACAGGGCGTAGAGGGCGATGAGGACGCGCCCGATGCCGGACCGGGTGGCCGTCTGCAGGTCCGTGCGTGCGGTGTCAGGCATGGCCGGCCCAGATCTGGTTCAGACGCAGCACCATCACCGCGAGGGTGAGGGTGACGACGATCAGGACGGCGGTGCCGCCGCGACTGCGGTCCCCGAGAGACCACCACACACCGATGGGCAGCAGCAGTGCGAGACCGATGAGGTACGCGCCGAAGGTGACGGTGTGCACATCGCGGTCGGTGGTGGCCAGGGCGACGAAACCGACCACGGCCTGCGCGAGCACGAGCAGCTCGATGCAAACGAGGAACCGGAAGAACACGCGGTCTCCGCGGTTCGCGAGGAGCAGCGCCTGATTGCGGATCAGCTTCACCAGTGCCCAGACCGCGGCGACGAGTGGCAGCACGTAGAGGGCGACCGTGATGGGTGTGAGCATGGTGAGCCCAGTTTATCCCCGTCCGATTCGTCCCTCGGCAGGTGAGGTTGCGGCCCCCGGACGGTCGGACCAGTCGTGTCCGAAGCGCGCGACGCAGTGCCAGAGCTGTTTGACGTGCTGATCGTCGTGCTCACCGGTGTTCGCGGCCTGACCGACGATGTACGCGGTGAGACGCCCGTCTCTCGCCACGGACCGTGCGAGGTCGGCGATGTGTGGTCCGCGGTAGTCGGCGCAGTGATCGAACCGACTCGATGTCAGCTCGAACCCGTGGTGCCACCGCACCGGAACTGGTGCCCGGCGTGCGATCGCGTCCAGCTCGGTCCCGCGGAACGACGGGTCGAGAACGAGTGCCTCGACATCGGTGTCGAGTCGTAGCGGTCCGTGGACATGGGCCTCGATGTAGTCGTCGAGCACGTCGACGTCGTGGTGGGAGAGTGCCGTCTCGACGAGTGGCATGCGCTCACCGGTGCCGAAGGCTGTCGGCTCGTGGACGGAATCGGGGTAGCAGAAGGTCGTCCGGGGGAGCACGTCTCGGCGGAGCACCAGGTGGGAGGAGCCGAAGCGCACCGATCCGCCCGCAGGCTCCAGGCGGTGATTCAGCGAGCCGTAGATCGGGCGCTCCGATGCCGGGCCGTGGTCGTACGCCCCACCGAACATCCGGGACTCCCATGCGTGGCGACGACCGCCGGGCGCAGGATCGAACCCGCCGTTGCTCGTGCCGGTGACGAACTGCGATCGGTACAGGTTCTCCTCGATCAGCACCTCGAGCAACGGTCGGCCGGCCACGAGCCGATCGGGATGGAAGTGCACGGTCACTCTCGTCGCCGGCGGCACGGGTGGGCCCGCCTCGACTCGCGACGCGACGTGCGCGAGTGCGAGGAGGCGTCGGGCACCCGAGGCGTCGACCACACTCCGACGGTAACGCGGCGGTGTGTCGCCGGGGTTACGCGAGTGAGCAGGACGAAACAGGGCGTTGTTCCGCGGGTGACCATCCGGACATCGAGCAGGCCTGTACTGGTGTCAGCGGGACGGACGTCTCCGCACCCGAGTACTCGCTCACTCATCTTCCGGAGGTTCCCGTGGCCGCGTTCGATCAGACCATCCTCGACAACATGTCCGCCTCACTCGCCGAGATCCCGCACCCGTCACTCCCCAAGGGCAGCAACATCTACGGCGGAACCAAGATCTTCCCGGACTACAAGGCGGAGGACGGCGAGTCGTACTTCACCCTCGTGCACGGCATCGCCCACGAGTCGTCGGTGAGCTTCGTCGCCGTGCTGCAGGCGACGCGCGCTCTGCGCAAGGGCTACGAGTCGGCGATGTACTTCTACGGTCCCGGTGCCATCAACTGCCTGGCGACCCGCGGCTTCCCCACCACCGGAGACTCCGGTTTCCCCGGCGAGCAGAACATCAACGACGCTCTCGCGACGTTCATCTCGGAGGGCGGCACCGTGTTCTGTTGCCGATTCGGGCTCGCGCTGCACGGCGGCCGCGAGGAAGACCTCATCGAGGGCGTCGTGCCCGCGCACCCGCTGGACGTGCAGGACGCGTTGATCCACTACGCCCGCAAGGGCGCGATCATCAACTCCACGTACATGGTCTGAGGTGAGACGGCGATGTCCGACGTTCGACTGAAGACCAGGAACCACCGGGTCGATCTGGCCCTGCTCGGCATCCGTGGGACCCCACCGGTGCGCCGCACCGCGGGTGCGGGACCGAGCGACGACGGCCACGTGAGCATCGACGGACTCGGTGCAGCGCTGCCCCGCAATCCGTCGAGCCCCTACGTCCTGGACGGCGATCGGGTGCTGTTCGACGGGGACGACATCGGACTGGACATCGCCGCCATCGCCCGGCCGGCCTTCTACGACCTCACCACCGACGACGGTGTGCCCTACGAGAAGCTCGCCAAGCTCCACGGCAAGGGGGTGCTGGCCACGACCGTGGTCCAGACCTGCATTCGCTACGACGAGTCGCAACGGTGTCGGTTCTGCTCCATCGAGGAGTCGTTGCGCAGCGGCGCCACCGTGGCGGTGAAGAAGCCCGCCGATCTCGCCGCCGTGGCCGAGGCGGCGGTGCGACTCGACGGCATCACCCAGATGGTCATGACGACCGGGACCTCGGCGGGCCGAGATCGCGGGGCGTTGCACCTGGCACGCTGCGTCCGCGCGGTGCGCGCCGTGCTCCCCGACCTGCCGATCCAGGTGCAGTGCGAACCGCCCGGTGATCTCGCGACCCTCACCGAGTTGTACGACGCCGGCGCACGGTCCATCGGTATCCACGTCGAGTCCCTGGACGAGGACGTGCGGCGCCGCTGGATGCCGGGCAAGGCGTCGGTCTCGCTCGACGAGTACCGCGCGGCATGGGCGGAGGCGGTGCGTGTCTTCGGACGCAACCAGGTGTCGACGTATCTGCTGGTCGGGCTCGGCGAGGACCCGGACGAGGTGGTTCGCGGCGCCACCGAGCTGATCGCGATGGGGGTCTATCCCTTCGTCGTCCCGTTCCGGCCACACCCGGGGACCCTCGCGGTGGACGTCGACGGGGCCGGGGCGCCGTCCGCCGAGCTGTTGACGGACGTGAGCACTCGGGTGGCCGCGGCACTGGTGGACGCGGAGATGCTGGGGACCGACCAGAAGGCCGGGTGCGCAGCGTGTGGTGCGTGCAGCGTCCTGCAGACGATGGGTGGCTGACATGAGCACCGAACTGTCGATCCTCACCGGGGCACCCACCGTCGGCGCTGCCCCGTTCCTCGTCCGGCCGGCCGAGTCGGCGGCCGATCTCGCCGCCTATCACCGTCTTCGACGCGAGTCGTTCGTCGTCGAGCAGGGCTTGTTCTCGGGTACCGACCGGGACGGCGTCGACGACGATCCGCGCGCGGTCGTCCTTCTCGCGACCGCCCCCGACGGCACCGTCCTCGGCGGGGTCCGGGTGGCTCCCTGCACGGACGTCGACCTGGGATGGTGGTCGGGCAGCCGCCTCGTCGTCGCGCGGGAGAAGCGTAGTCGCGCAGTGGGACCCGCTCTGATCCGAGCCGCCTGCGCTCATGTGGAGACGGCCGGGGTGGTGCGGTTCGACGCCACCGTGCAGTCTCGCCACGTCCCGATGTTCACGGCGCTCGGGTGGACCGCCACCGGCCCCACCGTGCTGGCCGGCGCCCCGCACGAGACGATGCGCTGGACCATCGACACGGTGGCACGTCTCGTCCGGTCGACCAAGGCCGTGCTCGCAACTGTGCTGGCGCCCCTGGCCACTGCGCCACTGGGGTTGGGGGCGAGTGGTTTCCGAGGCGACGACGGAGTGCCGGTGCCCGGCTCCGACATCATCGCCGCGTGCGACGCCATCGTGCCGTCCATGGTCGAGCGCGACCCGGAGTGGGCCGGATGGTGTGCCGCCCTGGTGAATCTGAACGATCTGTCCGCCATGGGTGCGACCCCGGTGGGCATGCTGGACGCCGTCGGCGCTCCGACGACGTCGCTCCTCACCCGCGTGATCCGGGGCCTCGCCCGCGCCGGTGACGCGTGGGGGGTTCCCGTGCTCGGCGGCCACACCCAGGTGGGTGTGCCGGCGGCGCTGTCGGTCACGGCACTCGGACGGACGTCGTCGCCGGTGCGTGCGGGCGGCGGTGAGGTCGGTGACGAGCTGAGTCTCACCGCCGACCTCGGGGGCGGCTGGCGACCCGGTTACCACGGCCTGCAGTGGGATTCGACCTCCGCACGCTCCGGGTCGGACCTCCGCGAGATGGGCTCGTTCGTGGCCCGGGCAGCTCCTCGTGCAGCGAAGGACGTCAGCATGGCGGGGCTCGCGGGCACCGTCGGCATGCTGGCCGAGGCATCCGGTACGGGCGCCGAGATCGACGTCGCCCGCATACCCCGACCCGGCGGCGCCGACCTCGGCCGATGGATCACGTGCTTCCCCGGGTTCGCGATGATCACCGCGGACCGCCCCGGACGTCGGCTCCCGCCGGCCGGTCCGGCGACATCGGCCGCCTGCGGCCGCCTCACCTCGGAGCCGGGAGTCACCTTGCGGTGGCCCGACGGCGCCACCACCTCGGCGGTCTCCGCCGCAGTCACAGGATTGGGACCAGCATGAACGACGTAACTCTCTCGGTGGCGTCCGAGCGCTTCGGCCGCGACATGGACGAGTCGTACGCCACCATCGAGCGCACCATCGCGGAAGCACGGCGACGCGGCAGCGCGCTGCTGGTCCTGCCGGAGGCATGCCTCGGGGGCTACCTCCCGAGTCTGGGAGGCGGAGACGAGTCGGAGGAGAAGCGCCGCACCCGGCTGCGGAACCTGCCGCCGGCCCTCGAGCTGGACGGTCCGGAGATCGCGCGAGTGTCGGCGATGGCCGGGGACATGGTGGTGACCTTCGGTTTCTGTGAGGCGGACGGTCTCACGCGGTACAACGCCGCGGTGACGGTGCACGGTGACGGGGTGCTGGGCTCGTACCGCAAGGTGCACCAGCCGCTGGGCGAGAACCTCTGCTACTCGGCGGGTTCCGAGTACCGCGCCTTCGACACCCCGGTCGGCCGGATGGGCATGCAGATCTGTTACGACAAGGCGTTCCCCGAGGCGGCGCGGGAGATCGCACTAGACGGGGCCGAGATCATCACCTCGCTGTCGGCATGGCCGACCTCGCGAACGGGTCGTGCTCCGAACATGGCCGACGATCGATGGAAGCTGCGCTTCGACATCTACGACCAGGCGCGAGCACTGGAGAACCAGGTCGTGTGGATCGCGTCCAATCAGGCGGGGTCCTTCGGGTCGCTGGACTTCGTGTGCAGCGCCAAGATCGTCGGTCCGGGAGGGGAGATCCTCGCCGGCACGGGCGTCGAACCCGGCCTGGCGACAGCGACTCTCGATGTGCAGAAGGCGATCGCGGCGGCTCGCGGAGGTGGCATGTACAACCTTCGGGACCGCCGTCCGTCCGTGTACGGGACCCTCGTCGACGGCGACAGCATGTCTCGGGTGGACCGGGTGATGAGCCGTGCCTGAGATGACCTTCACCGTCCAGTGGCCCAACGGGTGCCGCCAACAGTGCTACTCACCGTCACTCGTCGTCCGTGACCATCTCACGGTCGGGACGCGCTACGAGATCGCCGACTTCGTGCAGCGCAGTCGACTCGCGCTCACCGAGGCCAGTGACCGGGTGCGGGCCAAGTACGGCTTCGCGTGTACCTCGGCAGCGGCGACTCTGCGCGAGATCGAGACCACCGCAGCGGCGTTCGACCGCGGCACCGTGCACGTGCTCGACCTGGGAGGAGCGCGATGACCGAGCATCACACCGTGATCGTGATCGGCGCGGGCCAGGCAGGGCTGTCCATGAGCTGGCACCTGACCCGACGCGGTGTCGACCATGTCGTCCTCGAACGGGACACCATCGCCCACGAGTGGCTGGACGGGCGGTGGGACAACTTCACCCTGGTGACACCGAACTGGCAGTGCGTCCTGCCCGGGTACGCCTACGACGGCGACGATCCCGACGGATTCATGACCCGAGACCTGGTGTACGACTTCGTGCGTCGCTACGCCGACTCGTTCGGCGCTCCGGTCCGCGAACACGTCGCGGTGCTGTCGGTGCAGCAGGCACCCGGCGGCGGCCACGTCGTGTCGACCTCCGCCGGGTCGATGACCGCGGATCAGGTCGTGGTGGCCGTCGGTGGCTACCACGTCCCGTCGATTCCACGCCTCGCCGAGCGGGTGCCGGAGACGATCACGCAGATCCACTCGTCGGGGTACCGCAGCGCGGCGGCGCTTCCTCCGGGTGGGGTCCTGGTGGTCGGTACCGGGCAGTCCGGCGCGCAGATCGCCGAGGATCTGCACCTCGAGGGCAGGCAGGTGCACCTCGTCGCGGGGTCCGCGCCTCGTGTCGCCCGCTTCTACCGCGGACGGGACTGCGTCGCGTGGCTGCAGGACATGGGGGTGTACGACGTGTCGATCTCCGAACACGCCGGCGGACTCTCCAAGCGGGAGAGCACGAACCACTACGTGACCGGGCGGGACGGCGGACGCGACATCGACCTGCGTGCCTTCGCACTGGACGGGATGCGGCTGTACGGGCGGTTGACCGACGTCGGTTCGGACGGTGTCCTGCGTTTCGCGCCGACTCTCGAGCAGTCACTCGACGCGGCGGACGCGGTGTCGGAGGGCATCAAGAACGACATCGACGCCTACATCACCAGGGCGGGACTCGACGCTCCCGTCGAGGAGCGCTACACACCGGTCTGGCGGCCCGAGTCGGAACCCACCGAGCTCGATCTCGAGGCGGCGGGCGTCACGTCCGTCGTGTGGGCCGTCGGCTTCCGCCGGGACTATCGCTGGCTGAAGGTCGGGGTGTTCGACGGTGAGGGCCACCCGGCTCACACCCGCGGTGTGACCGCGGCGGAGGGCCTGTACTTCCTGGGTCTGCCATGGCAGAACACCTGGGGCTCGGGCCGATTCGCGGCGGTGGCACGGGATGCGGAGTACCTCGCGGAGCAGATGTCCCCGGCGGTCGGCGCCCGCGTGCCCGCGGCGGTCTGACCGCGAGATGGCGCCGATCCGGGCGGCGGCGCTCGCGGGACACTTCGGCCGTGACGTCGAGCGGTCCGTCGAGAAGATCGTGGGCATCATCGAGCAGGGCCATCAGCGGGGCATCGACCTGTTGGTCCTGCCCGACGCCTGCCTCGGCGGTTACCTCGGTGATCTCGCGCGGCCCGATCTCGAGGAGCTGCCGCCGGCGCTCGACGAGGACGGACCCGAGCTCGCGGTGATCGCTGCTGCGGCCGGTGCGATGACCGTGTGCGTGGGCTACACCGAGAGGGCGGCCCTGGTCCGTTACAACGCCGCCGTGTGCCTCACGGGCGACGGTGTGTTGGGTCGTCATCGAAAGGTGCACCAACCGGCGGGGGAGTCGTTGGCCTATGCGGCGGGAGATCGGTTCTCGGCGTTCGACACGCCGGTGGGCAGGATGGGCATGCTGATCGATTACGACAAGACATTCCCCGAGGCGGCGCGCACCTTGGCTCTGGACGGTGCGCGCATCATCGCGGCGCTGTCGGCGTGGCCGGCCAGTGTGACGGACAGGGCGTCGAAGTTGGCCAACGACAGACAGTCTCGCCTGTTCGACCTCTACGACGCCGCCCGGGCAGCCGAGAATCAGGTGGTGCTGCTGTCGTCCAATCACACGGGGGTGACGGGATCTCTGCGCTTCCTCGGGCAGGCGAAGATCGTCGGTCCCGGCGGCGAGGTCCTGTGCCGGACGCGAGACAAGGGTGGCCTGGCGTGCTGCGACATCGACGTGGACGCGGAGGTGGACCGGGCCCGTCGGGTGCTGCGTCACCTCGACGAACGACGACCGGACACCTACCACTCACAGGCATCGAAGGAGACCACGTGCGTGTCGCCCTCCTGACCTACTCGACGAAACCGCGAGGGGGAGTGGTCCACACCGTCGAACTGGCGGAAGCACTGGCGCGCGCGGGAGCGGACGTGACGGTGTGGTCCCTGGCGCGCGGCGGCGACGAGGGCTTCTACCGTGCGATCGATCCCGCGGTGACGGTTCGTCTCGTTCCGTTCCCGGCGCGCGAGGACGAGTCGGTGGGCGATCGCATCCTGCGGTCGATAGCACTGATGCGCAGTGCATTCGACCCGGGTGACGCCGACGTCGTGCATGCCCAGGACTGCATCACCGCGAACGCCGTCGGACGCTGTGTCCGCACGATCCACCACCTCGAGGAGTTCACGACACCGGAACTCGCCGCCTGCCACGAGCGCGCGGTCGTCGAGCCCCTCGCCCGCATCTGTGTCTCGCGCGCCGTGGCCGACGAGGTGCGTGCGGGATGGGGGCTGTCGCCGACGGTCATCCCCAACGGGGTCGACCATGCTCGGTTCGCGGCGGCACGCGGCGACGAGTGGCGCACCCGTCTCGGCCGATACGTCCTCGCGGTCGGTGGCATCGAGCCGCGCAAGGGGAGCATCGACCTGCTCGAGGCCCACGCCGCGCTTCGAGAGCGGTGTCCGGACGTGGGTCTGGTGTTCGCCGGCGGTGAGACGTTGTTCGACTACCGGGGGTACCGGGCGGAGTTCGACACCCGACTCGCGGAACTGGCGGGCAGGCCGGAGGCCGGTCGGTCGACAGGCGACGAGGGGCCCGTACCGCGGGTGCTCGGCACCGTCGACCACGACGTGCTCCCGTCTCTCGTCGCGGGCGCGTCGGCATTCGCGTTCCTCTCCACCAAGGAAGGCTTCGGGCTGGCCGCGATGGAGGCTCTCGCCGCCTCGGTTCCCGTCGTGGTGCGGGACCTCCCCGTGTTCCGCGAGGTGTTCGGGGACGCGGTGCGCTACGGCGGCGACGCGGAGGGGACGGCTGCCGCACTCGAGGACGCTCTGACGTCGGACGACCGTGCCGCTGCCGGGCGCGCACTGGCTGCCCGCACGAGTTGGGACGACGCCGCGGCCGCTCATCTCGCGTTCTACGCAGGGCTCGCGCATCGCTGATCAGCGCAGGGGCGATGTGCCCGCGTCATCGGGTCCGTCGTCGGGGAGGTGTCCCGGCGACGTGGTGTCGACCGTCGCGTCGAAGAACAACTGGACGAACGACAACGGAGCCGCGCGTTGCTCGCTGTCCCGCTCGGGCTCGTCGGACATGGTGGCACTCCCTTCTCGACGTGGATCGCCGGACCAATCATCTCAGATTCTGAATAGTTGAACAACTGAGAGATATACCGGTGTCGAGGGGAAAATGATGTGATCCACTTCTCAGGGCGCGGAAACTATGTTAAGACATACAGACATGGTTCGAGCGTCGCTGGGCGGCTCGGACCCGCCACGCCGACGATGGGATGTCATGTCTTCGCAAGTCAGCACCACGGGAAGTGCACTACCGCCGGACGCACCCGGTCCCCACTCGCGTCGCCTCGGCGTCATCGCCGTGGTGGCGACCTTCGGTGGCCTGCTGTTCGGATACGACACGGGCGTCATCAACGGCGCGCTGGAGCCGTTGAAGGAGGACCTGTCGCTCACGGCCTTCACCGAGGGCTTCGTCGTCAGCATCCTCATCTTCGGGGCGGCCATCGGCGCACTGGTCGGGGGCCGACTGTCGGACAAGTACGGCCGTCGGCACAACATCCTGATGCTGGCCGGCATCTTCGTCCTCGGCACTCTGGGCTGCGTTCTCGCCCCGTCGTGGGAGGTGCTGGCGGTGTTCCGCTTCATCCTCGGCCTCGCGGTCGGCGGAGCGTCCGCGACCGTGCCGGTGTACCTCTCGGAGGTCTCACCGTTCGAGCGCCGCGGTTCCCTGGTGACGCGCAACGAGGTCATGATCGTCAGCGGCCAGTTCGCGGCCTTCGTGATCAACGCCCTCATCTTCAACATCTGGGGCGAGCACGACTCCGTCTGGCGCTACATGCTGCTGGTCGCCGTGTTGCCCGCGTTCGCACTGTTCTTCGGCATGCTGCGGATGCCCGAGAGTCCGCGCTGGCTCGTCTCGCAGGGCCGGGACGACGACGCCCTGGCGGTGCTGAAGCAGGTGCGGTCCCCCGAACGTGCGGAGGCCGAGATGGCCGAGGTGCACGCGCTGGCCGAGGAGGAGAAGCTCTCGCAGACCGGCGGCGCGGCCGACCTGTCGGTGCGGTGGATCCGACGGTTGATCTACATCGGTGTGGGACTCGGTGTGTTCCAACAGTTCACGGGCATCAACTCGGTGATGTACTACGGCACCCAGCTCCTCGGCGACGCCGGATTCTCGAGCAGCTCCGCCATCATCGCGAACACGCTCAACGGCCTCTTCAGCGTCCTCGGCATCACGGTCGGCCTGCTCATCATGAATCGGATCGATCGCCGAACGATGCTGATCGCGGGCTTCTCACTGACGACGCTCTTCCATCTCCTGGTCGGACTGTCCGCACTGCTGCTGCCGGACGGCACCGCCAAGGCATACTTCATCCTCGTCTTCGTCGTGCTCTTCGTCTTCTGCATGCAGGGCACGATCGGGCCGCTGGTCTGGCTGATGCTCGCAGAGATCTTCCCGCTCAAGATTCGCAGCTTCGCCATCGGTGTCTGCGTGTTCATGCTGTGGATCGCCAATGCTGCCGTCGCACTGGCCTTCCCGCCGGTGGTCGACGCGCTCGGCATCGCGCCGACGTTCTTCATCTTCGTCGGACTGGGCATACTGGCCCTGGTCTTCATCATCACGCAGGTGCCGGAGACCCGCGGTCAGAGCCTGGAGGAACTCGAGGCCCGGTTCCGCCGCGAGTACTCCTGACACGATCACCCCACTTCGAGAAGGACGGCGAGACATCATGGCAGTACTGGTGGCAGTGACCGACAGCGACGAGGGCCGACACGCACTGTCGGAGGCGGTGTCGGAGGCGCGCATGCTCGAGACCGACGTGATCGCGGTGAACCTGACCCTCGGCGCGCTCGACACGAGCGACGTGGGCGGTGACGTGGCGGTGCGAGTGATCGACCGGGCGGGGCGCGAGGACCGCGACCCGGTGATCGCGGTGATCGACGAGATCGAGGCGCACCCGGAGGTGACGCGACTCGTGATCGGGATCAAGAAGCGCAGTCGGGTGGGAAAGGCGTTGCTGGGCAGCGTCAGTCAGCGTCTGCTGATGACGTCACCGGTGCCGGTGCTCACCGTTCGACCCAGCTGAGCCGAACGGTGAGCGGTGGCAGAGGTCAGACGGTGCAGAGCGGGCGGATCTCGTTGCTGCCCTGAGTGGTCGGCGACGTCAACAGCAGGCAGGCGTTGTAGCCGCGGCTCTCGACGACGCTCCGGATCTGCTTCCACTGATCGGCACTCACCTGCGGCGACCGCGACAGGACGAAGCCGGACGTGCGGAACGGGTCGCCCACCAGCGCCCACGAGTAGTCGTCGGCGATGTAGGTGACGATGTAGTTGGTGGGACCCTCGGGATTGTCCTGGGTGGGCACGCCGGGGAAGCTCACGTGCAGCTGCGCCTGCGTGACCGGATCGTTCACCCGGGCGTTGCCGATGATCTCGTTGGCTCCGCCGTCCCAGCGGGTGCAGTTGTTCTGCACGCGCACGTTGCTGGGGTCGAGCACCTGGTAGTTGGCCCGGGTGTCCTTGGCGCAGTTCAGGTTGAACGGCTGCGGGACGGCCGCGATCTGCCACCAGTCACCCGCGTAGCGCTGGACGTCCAGCTGAGCGATGGGCTGCAGCGGCTCGAACAGGGGCTGCGCGGACGCGGCGCTGCCGCCGGCGAGCAGAGCTCCGGTGACCAACGCTCCGGCGACTGCCGTGCGGATGATGCTGCGGATCATGAGGTGACTCCTTCTTTCGTGGCGTTCGGACTGTCTTCGGAGTGCGGGTCGAGTTCGGTCGGCCACCAGATGCGGGGACCGATCAGGGTGAACAGGGCCGGAATCACGATCGTGCGGACCACGAAGGTGTCGAGCAGGATGCCGAGGCCCACGACGATCCCGAGCTGCGTGAGCAGAATGAGTGGCAGGACGCCCAGCACGGTGAACACCGCGGCGAGCACGATGCCCGCACTGGTGATGACCGCGCCCGTCGACGCGACGGCGCGCACGATGCCCGTCCGCGTCCCGTACGACGGTGTCTCCTCGCGTGCCCGGGTGACGAGGAAGATCGTGTAGTCCACACCCAGGGCCACGAGGAACAGGAACCCGAACAGCGGCACGTTGTCGCCGAGGGCGGGGAAGCCGAAGATGTTCTCGCTGGCCCAGCTGCCGATGCCCAGAGCCGCCAGCGTGCTGAGCACCGTCGTGGCCACGAGCACCAGGGGTGCGAGGGCCGACCGGAGCAGAACGAACAGCACCAGCAGTACCACCAGCAGGATCACCGGGATGATCACCAGGCGGTCGCGAGCTGCGGCATCGGACGTGTCCAGCGCCTGCGCATCGCTGCCGCCCACCAGAGCGTCGGCACCCGTGATCGGAGCGACAGATGCACGCAGGTTCTCGACCGCGGCGAACGCGCCGTCGGAGGACGGTTCCGCGTCGAGCACGACGGACCACTCGGTGAGACCGGTGTTTGAGGTGCCGGGCCGGGAGTCCGCAGTTCGGGACACCGACACCACGCCGTCGGTGTCCTGCAGCGCTGCCTCGACCTCCGAGGCCGCCGCGGTCCGGGCGACGACGACGGTCGGATCTGACTGCCCCGCCGGGAAGTGCTCGGCGAGCGTGTCGATGCCGGTGACGGATTCGGCGGTGACGCGGAACTGCTCGGTCTGCGACAGGCCCACGTTCGTTCCGACGAGGCCGAGAATGCAGACGGCCAGCGCGACCAGCGACACCGCCGCGGCGCGGCCGGGTCGACGACCGACGGCGTTGGCGACGCGGAAGAACACGCCCTTGTCCGTCGGCTCGGGATCGCCCACGCGAGGAACGAACGGCCAGAACAGCTTCCGACCGAACAGCGAGAGCAGTGGCGGAAGAACGAAGAGCACGAAGACGGCGGCGACCACGAGACCGGCCGCGGCCAGACCGCCCAGGCTGCGCGTACTCGGCAGGGTGCCCAGCAGCAGTGTCAGGAGCGCGAGCACCACCGTCGCGTTGCTCGCCACGATGGCCGGGCCGGCGCGTCGCACGGCATGGTGGAGGGCGACCCGGTGGTCGCTCTCGCGGCGCAGTTCCTCGCGGTACCGGGAGATGAGCAGCAGCGCGTAGTTGGTCCCGGCGCCGAACACCAGGACGCTGGTGATGCCCGAGGTGCTGCCGTCGAACGAGAGCCCGGTGAGCCCGGACACTGCGGTGCCGACCGTCGAGGCGACCCGGTCACCGAAGCCCACGACGGCGAGCGGCACGAGCCAGAGAACCGGTGACCGGTACGTGGCGATCAGCAGCAGGGCCACCACCAGCGCGGTGACGCCGAGCAGCGTGACATTGGCCCCGGAGAAGGAGTCGGCGATGTCGGCGGCGAACGCGGGACCGCCCGTGACCTGCGCCGTCAACCCGTCGGGGAGGCCGTCGGTGGCAGCGGTGCGCAGCTCGGTGACCAGATCGGCCAGTCCCGTTCCGGACTCCGACGTCGACACCTGGACGGGGGCGATGGCCGCCTCGCCGTCGGGTGCGGGAACGACCGGGGCGTCGGGCGCACCCGCGTCCACCCCGCGCTCGACACCGTTCATCCGCATCCTCGCGGCAGCGACGTCGGCGAGGTCCTGTTCGGACAGGGCGCCGCCGTCGGCGCGCGTCACCACGAGGATCACCGGCGAGAGGTCGGAGTCGGGGAACTCCTCGAGCAGGGCGTCGACCCGTGCCGATTCCGCGTCCGAGGGGAGCGATGTCGGTGAACTCTCGGCAGCGGAGTTGCTCCCGACGCCGCCGATGAGCGCGCCGGCGGCAAGGACGGCGAGCAGGGCGACGATCCAGGACCGAGGCCCTGAGACGAGGCCGGCCACGCGGTTCCACACAGAGTTCTCGCTCACCGGAAAAGTGTCTCAGTTAGTTGATCGTTAAGCAACTGAGACATCGCTCGGAGGTCCGGCGAGTACGCTGACACCCGAGTTTTCGAAGGAGAATCTGTGTCAGCACACGAACGGTCGGAGCGGTCCGACGCGACCGACGCCGACGGTGCCCGGCGCGATCTCGAATCCACGATCGCCGCCGACATGCGCGCCATGACAGCCGAGTCGGATCAGCTCGGCCGTGTGTTCGGCTCTCGACACCACCTCAGCGCGAACGACTTCCGAGCCCTGCTGCACATCATGGTCGCCGATGTCGGTGGACGTCCGGTGTCGCCGGGCGAGCTCGGCTCTCTCCTCGGACTCTCCTCCGCCGCCATGACATATCTGGTGGAGCGGATGATCGCGTCGGGTCACATCCGCCGCGAACCCGACACGCGGGACCGACGGCGGGTCATCCTCCGCTACGACGAGCCGGGAATGGACGTCGCACGGCAGTTCTTCGGCCCGCTCGGACAGCACGTCCACGAGTCGCTGTCCGCGCTGCCGGACACGGATCTCGCTGCGGCGCACCGTGTGTTCGGAGCTCTCACCGACGCCATGCAGACCTACCACCAGGAGATCAAGAGCACCGGGTGATCAGGCCCCGAGCTTCTGAGCGAACATGACGATGATGCCGCTGGGTCCGCGCACGTAGGTCAGTGCATAGACACCCTCGTAGTTCGCGACACCGCGCAACGGGTGGCAGCCGTGCCGAGCGGCCACTGCCAGAGCCTGCTCGAGGTCGTCGACCTCGAAGGCGACGCGGTGCATGCCGATCTGATGCGGGAGCGTCGGTTCCGTCTCGATCATGGTGGGATGGCGGTTCTGGAACAGCTCGATGCGGCCCGCCCCGTCCGGCGTCTGCAGCATCGCGATGTCGGCGTGATTGCCGTCGAGACCCACCGCCGTGTCGGCCCACTCGCCCTGGACCGTGTCACGGCCGAGGAGTGTCAGACCCAGATCGGTGAAGAACGCGATGGCCTCGTCGAGGTCGCGTACCGCGATCCCGACGTTCTCGAGTCGTATCGACATCGCTCGACTCTAACGACCGGTGTGCTCCACGATGACGTCCTTCACGCGATCGACGTCCGCGGGGACGACATCGAAGCGCTGCGGCAGGTCCTCGATGCCCTCGAACGCCGGCGGACGCTCGGGTTCGGTTCCCAGTGCCTCCCGCACGATGTCCGCGAACTTCGCGGGCAACGCGGTCTCGAGCACGATCATGGGCACGCCCTCGCGCAGGTTCCGGCGGGCGACACTCACGCCGTCGGCGGTGTGCGGGTCGATGGTCACGCCGTAGCGCTCGGCCACGTCGCGGATGGTCTCGACGCGGTTCGCGTGCGTGCTGCAGCCGGACACGAAGCCGAACTCCTGGATGCGATCGAACTCGGGAGTACCGGAGAAGTCGAAGCCGCCGTCGGTGTCGAGCGCGCGGAACAGCTCACCGAGCCGGACCGCGTCCTGATCGACGAGGTCGTAGAGGAAGCGCTCGAAGTTGGACGCCTTGGAGATGTCCATGCTGGGGCTCGAGGTGTGGTGGGTCTCGGCGGCCGCGCGGGGACGGTAGACACCCGTGCGGAAGAACTCGTCGAGGACGTCGTTCTCGTTGGTCGCGACGACGAGCTGGTCGATCGGCAGGCCCATGCACCGGGCGATGTGTCCGGCGCACACGTTGCCGAAGTTGCCGGACGGCACCGAGAACGACACGCGCCGGCCCGGCCCGTCCGTCGCGAGGAGCCACCCGTGCACGTAGTAGACGACCTGCGCGACGACTCGACCCCAGTTGATCGAGTTGACGGTGCCGATGGCGTGGTGCGCCTTGAACTCGGCGTCCTTGGAGACGGCCTTGACGATGTCCTGGCAGTCGTCGAAATTCCCCTCGACCGCGAGGTTCACGATGTTCTCGTCCTGCAGGCTGAACATCTGTGCCCGCTGGAAACTGCTCATCCGGCCGTGCGGGCTCAGCATGACGACGCGGATGTTCTTCTTGCCGCGCATCGCGTGCTCGGCGGCGCTGCCGGTGTCACCCGATGTGGCGCCCAGGATGTTGAGCTCCTCGCCGCTGCCCGCGAGGGAGTACTCGAACAGGTTGCCCAACAACTGCATCGCCATGTCCTTGAATGCCAGCGTCGGGCCGTTGGACAGCCCCAGGAGATGGAGCGAGGTGCCCTGCTCCTCGCCGAGTGGACGCAGCGGGGTGATGAGTGACGTGTCGTCGCCGGGTCGGCCGTTCGAGTAGACCTCGGCGGTGTACGTCCGGCGCGTGATGTCGCGGAGGTCCTCCGCGGGAATGTCGTCGGCGAACTTCGAGAGCACCTCGAAGGCGAGGTCGGCGTAGGACAGTGAGCGGAACGACTCGAGCTCGTCGGCGGTCAGCTGCGGGTACTCGGCCGGCAGGTAGAGACCACCGTCGGGGGCCAGGCCGCCGAGGAGGATGTCCGAGAAGTGCTGGGGCAGGTTGTGACCCCGCGTCGACTGATACTGCATCTTCGTCTCTCTCGTCCGGTGGCGCGCCCGGCTGACAACTGTGCCACATCCGCCGGTCCGGACCGGATCTGGTGCAGTGAACCGTGGAGAGCACGGTTAGCTGCACCGGATCAGCCGGTGACGAAGCGTCGCACCTCGGCCGCCACCTCGTCGGGCCGTTCGACGAGGTCCCGCCACGTGTACCGCAACACCGTCCACTCCCTGCTGAGGACGTTCTGCCGGATCCGGTCGCGGTGGAACGCGGCGCTGTCCGAGTGGAAGGCCCACCCGTCGATCTCCACGCAGACCCTGGCGTGCGGGAACGCGAAGTCGAGGATGTAGCCCGCGTACGGCAGGTTCACCCGCAGTCCGGTGATGTGTGCGGATCTCATGATCCTGCGGAACAGCCGTTCGGCCTCGGACCGGGCACCGCCCTCGGCGGCGCGCAGGAGCTGCTCCGCTCGCACGTACCCGCGACGTCCGGGGTTGCGAGCGTGCGCTCGTCGGAGATGGTCGAGGGTCATCGTCTTCTGCAGGGCGCGATCCATGACCTCGGGGCCCAGCACCGTGGACGCCTCCAGAACGGTCAGCGGCGTCCTCGTCACGAGGACACGGCGCACGATCACGACGTCGATGCTCGGCAGGTCGCGCCGGCGCACCCGGACGCCGGTGATTCCGCGACCGGAGCCTGTCCGGGGCACGGTCACCTCGATCGTCTCCGGGGCCCGCGGAAGCATGCGATACCAGTACGCGGCTGCAGGACCGGACAGCGCGCCCGTACTCGTGGACCACACCGCGCACCGGATCCGCGCGTCGTCGGTGAACGGTCGGTCGACGGCGAAGAACACTCCGCGACTCGTGCGCCGCCAGCGGCCGGTGTGGACGCGCCACTCGATGGCCTCGGGGGTGAGTCCGGCGGTGCGGGCCTGCGCGGTGGTCACCACCCCGTCCTGCTCGGCCAGCAGTCTCTCGATCATCTCGCACTGGACGCGCGCGCCTCCGCGGCAGTTCCGTGGATCGGATCCGGTGCAGTGAACCGGGTACAGCACGGTCGGCTGCACCGGATCACGGCCGCTCCGGCCCCGGCTGGCAGTGCGGGCACCACCAGGTCCGCCGTCGTTCCGGATCTCCCGGCACCTCGGCGACCACGCGGACGGTGGTGCCGCATCGCAGGCACGGCTTGCCCGCGCGACCCGCCACCCAGTGCTGCCGACCTGGCCGGGTGTCTCCGGTGGTCACCTGCATGGCCCGCGGGGTGGACACCGAGTGGCGCATCGCCTTGCGAGTGAGGGCGACCAGTCGAGTGGCATCCACGTCGCACGCCGGCACCCACGGCCCGAGACCACGAAGGAAACACAGTTCGTTGGCCCACAGGTTGCCCGGACCGGCCATGACGCGCTGATCGAGCAGTACCGCGACGATCGGGCGCGGGTCCCGCGCGATGTTCGCCGCCGCCTGCGCGGCGTCGAAGTCGTCGTGCAGCGGATCGGGGCCGAGATACGACAGCGCCGCGTCGGCGTCGCGAGTGGTGGAGAACTCGACCACCGGGAGCAGCAGCCCGTACGCGGTGGGCCCGTCGCGCACGGCCAGCCGCACGCGCACGTCGGGATCGAGGCGACGGGGCAGTCGTCGGCCGGGGGCGGTGACGGTCCACGACCCCGTCATCCTCAGATGCGTGTGGAGCGTCAGGTCGCCGTCGAGATCGGTGAGCAGGTGTTTGCCGTGCGTCCGGTGCCGTTGGATCGTGCGTCCCGCGAGGTTCTCCGTCGCATGTGCGGGGACGTTCAGCCGGCCCTCGGCCAGTTCCCGGCCGTCCAGCGCCGCCCGCAGACGTGCCGCGAGCGCGTGGACCGTGTCCCCCTCCGGCACGTCAGGTCCAGTACAGGAGCTGCGCCGCGGGCAGGACGTCCCGTAGTTCCTCGGTGAACCAGCTCTTCATCTCCGCCATGGTGTCCTTCGGGTAGACGTACTTGACGCCCCCGAACTTCGAGCGCTTGGCCGAGCGCGAGTCCTCGTCCATCTCGAGCTTCGTGGCCGGGTACCAGCTCAGCAGCACGTCCTTGCTCGACGGAGTGAACCGGTGCGTGATGACCTCGGCGGTGAGGTCGACGTCCGGGACGTCGGCCAGCGCCGCCGCGATGTCGGCGAGGAGCTCGCCGTACTGCTCGCGCCAGCCGGGCACGGGCATGATCGGAGCGATGGTCACGCCCACCGGGTACCCCGCCTGCGCGAGCGCACGCAGCGCCGCGATGCGGGCGGGCATCCGAGCCGTGCCGCCCTCGAAACGGTTCCCGATGTCGCGGGCGTTGACCGACAGTCGCACCCGGGTACGCCCGCCGTGGTCGAGGCCGACCAACTCGGTGACATCGTCGAACTTGGTGGTGAAGCGGAGGGAGGCGCCGGGTCCGAACTCGCCGGCACCGACCCGCGAGATAGCGGCGGCCAGTGATCCGGTGACGTGCTCGATGCCGAGAGGGTCGGTGTAGCAGGACATCTCGAAGGTGGTGCCCTCGTGTCCACGCTCGGCGGTGCCGCTGGTGATGGTGCCGCGGCCGACATGCGTCGCGATCGGGGCCAGGACGTCGTCGAGATTGGCGTACACCCGAGTGACAGGTGGGCCCGACAGCGAGCCGGCGAGGTAGCAGTACTGGCAGTGCGCCGGGCAGCCCTTCGCCAGGTCGATGCGCCAGTCGGCGCTGGGTGGGATGGGTTGCGGCTTCAGCGCACTGGGCGGAGCGACCACGACCGCGAGCGTCGACTTCGCCCGCGCGTAGGTCTCCCGCTCGGACTCGCCGCGCAGCCCCGTGAGGCGATCCGCCGGGAGGACGTCGATGTCCGACACACCCGCCGCCTCGCACCGCCGCACGATCTCGGCGGTGTGTGGCAGTTCGGCGGCCGACTTGGTGATCATCACCCGCCGGGGTGTCCACAGGCGGGTCGGAGTAAGCAGTGCATCCGTCATCACCTCAGGTCAACGCTCGGTGTCGCGCGATCCTTCCCGCTGGTGATCGCGATTGCGACGCAGCGCGTAGGTCCGTAGCTTGCTGAAACCGCGCACCCGCAGGGGGCGTAGCGACTTGAGGTAGAACTCGTCCTCGCCCGACAGCGCGTCGGCCGTCTCGCTGTCCACCAGCACCGTGCCGGGGTGCGCGTTGCTGGTCAGGCGGGCGGCCATGTTGACCACGGACCCGTACAGGTCGCCGAAGCGGGCGAGCACCGGACCCACGGCGATGCCGACGCGCAGCGCGGGAACGTCGTCCCGGTCGGCGAAGGCGTCGTGCAGCTCCAGGGCGATCCGTGCCGCGTCCCGGGGGTCGGTGGTCTGGAACATCACCTCGTCGCCGACGTTCTTCACCACCGATCCGTGGCCGCGGGCGATGATCGTCGTGGCCACCGACTCGAACTCCTCGAGCAGCGAGGTCAGCTCGGAGACATCGAGTCGACGGGTGAGCGAGGTGTAGCCGACCATGTCCGCGAAGCCGACCGCGAGCACCGTGTCGGTCTCCCCGCTCGACTCGACGGACAGTGCGCGCCCGGCCACCGCGGCGAGATGGCGCCGCCACACGTAGTTCTGCAGTTTCTCCATGGTGGGCACCGTGTCCGCGGCGGTGACCCGGGACTCCGATCGAATGGCGTCCGGATCGGCGGCGTCGGCAGCGATGCGCGAGCGGATGTAGGAGTTGACGACGCCCACCTGCCACTCGGCCAGCCGTGACATCGACTGCCCCAGCGTCCGCGCGACCGCCACCTCCATCGACTTCTCGACGACGTTCTCGTCGACGAGTGTCGTGAGCAGGCGCAGCGCCTCGATGTCGGCATCGGTGAACATGACGGCGTCCGGATCCGGGCTGACCGGGAAGCCCATGGCGATCCACAGTTGTTGCGCGCGTTCGAGATCCACGTTCGCCAGCTCGGCGACCTGATCGCGGGTGTACGTGGGTTCCTCTCCCAGCAGAGTCTGTTCGACCTCGTTCTGCCGGAAGGTGGGCCGGCCGGCGTCCGGTGGGCCCTGGTCAGGCATGGTCGAGAGTCCGCTCGTAGACCGCTCGGACCTCCGCGATGTGCTCGTCCAGTGTCTCCGCCGTCCAGTCCGTCGTCGGGATCGGTTCTCCCACAGTGACGGTGACGGTGCCGGAGTGCGCAGTGAACGAGGACTTCCACATCACGTCGCCCGCTCCCTGGAGGATCAGGGGAACCACCGGGACCCCGGCCGCCATGGCCAGATGGAACCCGCCCTTCTTGAAGCGCCCCAACCGCTCCGTCGGCATGCGGGTGCCCTCCGGGGCCACGGCCACCGACACGCCGCTGTGGAGCTTGTCGATGGCCGGTTTCATCGCTTCGCGCGCCGCGGCGTTGTTCGATCGGTCGACGTAGGCCACGTCGAAGAGAGCCCCGAGGGGGGCGAACCGGGGGTCGCGGCTCAGTTCCTTCTTCGCGACGGCCGTGATGTCCCGACGCAGGACGCGGGCGACGACGATCATGTCCATCGTGGACTGATGGTTGAACAGGAACACCGCCGGTCGGTGGCTCCAGGCGTTCTCCTCGTTCACCACGTTCACCGTGATGCCGGTGAGGGCCAGAGCGACCTCCGGTGCGACGGCGTTGGTGACGTTGGCGCCCACTCGGCGGCTGCCGCTGAGCACGCCCAGGGTCGCACCCAGTCCGGCACTCGCCAGGACCGAGCCGAGGGCGGCGACGCTGCGCACGGTGGACGTCAGATCGGCTCCGCGCGTGGGCCTGCGCAGCTGGACACGGGACCAGCCGCGGTCACGCGCGGTGCGGTCGAGTTCGGGGTCCGGGTTGAGCGCGACGGGACGACCGACGGTCTCGAGCATCGGGACGTCCTCGATGCCGTTGGAGTAGCCGAAACACACGGAGGTGTCGACGCCCTCGGCCGTCGCCCAGTCCTCGATTCCCTCGGCCTTGCGCGGACCCCACAGCGACCGGCCGTCGAGGAGGCCGGTGAGGACGCCGTCCGGCCCGATCTCGGGGTGGGTGCAGATCAGGTCGTCGAAGCGGAGGTCGTCGACCACGGGCTGAGCCTGGTACGGGGTCGCGGACGTCGACATCACGACGCGGTGACCGGCCCGGCGATGCGCGGCGACGAGGGTGCGGACCTGCGGGAAGATCTGCGAAGCGATCTCGGAGCGGAAGAGCCGCTGCGCCTGCTCCATCAACTCGTCGTGCGTCTTCCCGGCCAACGCGTGCACGGCCTTGTCCATCAGGTTGTCGACGGTGGTCCCGCGCACCCGCATCTCCACGACGGCGCTGCTGATCTCCCACAGCTCGAACAGGTCGACGTCGAAGCGGCGAAGACGTTCCTTGAACACGGCGGTCGCGGAGTAACCGTCGATCACGGTGCCGTCGAAATCGAAGAACGCCACCACGTCCGGACCCTTCGGAGCCTGTGCGACCTCGTCGAGTAGATCCTGGAACGTGTGTGCTGGGTGAGTGCTGGTCACCGGTGTCCTCCGGAAGCGTTGTCTGGTCGATCGGGTGCGTCCGCACCGTCGACGGAGTCGAGGGCCACGTGCACCATCGTGCGGATACGTCTGCTCACACGTCCCCACGCCGCGATGTCCGCAGCGAATTCCTGACGGCGGGAAGCGATGTCGTCGTCCTCGGTGGACAGGAGACCACGATTGTCGGCCAACTGCAGGGCGGTGTCGAAGAGCTCGTTCGAGATGGCCTCGCTGTGCTCGAGCTGCTGTCGGAGTCGCCGCGACTGCGCGACGCCCAGGCAGTCGTCGAGGAACGACACCTTGTCGAACTTCGCACCCGGTGTGAGGGTGAGCAGCTGGTCGGCCACCACCTGATACGCCTCGAAGATCGGCTGCAGTACCCGGTGCGCCAGATGAAAAGGCTGCGACTGCAACGACTTCAGCGCGTACCCGGGTCGATCGAGACCGGTGCGCCAGTGCGGATCGATGAGATCGACCTCAGCTTCGAGGCGCTCCCCGAACTCACGCTTCTCGCCGAAGAAGAACTCGAACTTCAGCATGTCCCGCAGTTCCAGCGCGGACTTCCACAGATCGTCGGCGGCCACCTCGCCCGTGGGGCAGTCCTCGGTGCGCAACACCACCAACTCGCCGATCGCCCGCATCACGAAGAAGTGAATGGCGTTGTTGCGGAAGAACGACGCGACGAGATGCTTGTCCTGCGCGAGCAGGAACAACGGCTCCGGGCCGTCGTCGAAGCGCCGCACCACACCGGCCGCGACCTGCGCGCGCACAGCGGCCGTCATGACGTCGATGTCGGTCAGATCCACCCCACCCGCCGTCGGGAGACCACGCTGCTGGATGTACGACGCCAACGGCTCGATGATCGACCACATCTCACGCTTGTTCAGCGCGCGGTCCTCGATACCGAGCATCGCCATCGCCACCAGCGCCGCCGGCGTCACCGGAGTGGACTCGTTGATGGCGTGCGACACCGCCAGCGCCGCACGCTGCACCGCGACCCGCTTGTCGTCGTACTCGTCGAGGAACTGCCGTGCCGACATCGGAGTCCCGAACCGCAGGTAGACGGTTCCGCGTAACTGGCCCTGGGCGCGGACGTACCCGATGGCCATCCGGATTCCCTCGGCCTGCTTCGTCGCACCGTGCGACTCCTTCGCCATCTCGCCGACCTCGTGCAACCGGTCGTAGGTGATGGACGTCGGGACGAGGTAGGCATCGGCCGCCGTGCTGTTCTCGAGCGCGTCGAAGAGGTAGGTGAGCAGGCCGAAGCGCGGAGGCCGGAGCTTGCCGGTGCGAGACCTGCCGCCCTCGATGTACCACTCGAGGTTGAACTTCTTGCTCAACAGGAAGCTCATGTACTGGCGCAGGGTCCACTTGTAGACCGCGTCGGAGAACTTGCGCTGGATCAACACCACACCGCTGCGCTTCGCGAGCGGGCCGATGGGCCAGAACCCGACGTTGATGCCGCCCATGACGTGATTGAGCGGGAAGCCCTGCTCGAGCAGGGCGGGGCGCAGAACCAGCGGGTCGAGGTAGGAGCGGTGGTTCGGCAGGAAGACCAGGGGGAACGACTTGTCCAGATCGCGCAGCTCGGCGAGCTTCTCGGTGTCCACCTCGACGCGGTAGGCCCGCGAGAAGAAGGCACCGAGCTGGCCCCAGAGTTCGACGGCACCCTTGTTCTCGGTGGCCACCATCTCGTCGAGGATCTCGTGAACCCGAGCATTGACCGCCGACACCGGGGTGTCCACCGAGGCCGCCAACTCCGCCAGATCGGCGCGGAACTGCGAGCGCTCCGTCATCTCCTCGACGACGAACCGCGGCACCTTGTACTCGCTGCCGATGACCTCACGCTCGGCCTTGTCCAGCGTGAGGCTGGCCTGCCGCGCGATGTAGGACGACAGGGAGCGGCCGGCCGTCGCCTCGAACCGCTCACGCAGCGCCGACAACGAGGCGGGCTCACCCTCGATGATGCGCGGCTCACCGCGGCGTGCCCGGCCCACCCGGAGACCGAATCCCTTACGCGGAGCCTTGGTCCAGCTCACCCGCAACGGAGTGATGAGTGGATCGGCGCCACCGGCCCGCTCGGTGAGTTCGTCGAGTGCCTTGCCCGTCATGACGACCGACTCCGGCCGGCCGTCACCGTGGTGACGGTCGATCCAGTCGTCGGCCGCGTGGACGTCGACGTCGGAGACCGCGTCGATGAGGAAGACCTGATCGTCGGAGGACGAGGATCTCCCCGTCAGCGGATGCTCGGTCGAATCCAGTTGAGACATGTCCGCTCGCCTTCCCCCTCCGATGCGCCACCGGTGGTGGGCCGTGCACGTGATGGTCCGCAACGCTACGCCCGGGACAGGTACCCCGGTGCCACTTTCACGAGCCGCCCCGGCCGCGGAACCGAAGTGGTGCATCCGTCACGACATGTCGACCTTCTCGTTGTCACCCACGTCCGGCTTGTCGCCCGTGATGCGCGACTTGGCGTACGCGATGAGCGTCGAGACCTTGGACCCCGGCGCCGACCAGAACTCGGCTCCCTCCGACTCCACCCGGATGAGGACGACCTCGTCGGACTCGGGACCGTTCTCGAACCACGCGGCGACGCCCTGGCTCCAGAGATCCTTCTTCTTCGCGTCGTCCAGCACCACGCTCGCGCGCCCCGACAGCGAGACCCACGACGTGCCCGACTGGAACGAGACGTTGACCGACGGATCGGAGCGGATGTCGGCCACCTTCCTCGAGTCGTTCGCCGCGAAGAACCACAGATCGCCGTCGAACTCGGTCTCCTGCAGGGCCATCGGCCTCGCCTTCAGGTGGCCGTCGGTGCCGTGGGTGGTGAACATGCAGAGCTTCGCGTCGGACAGCAGTTCGGCGACGCGGGCGGTGCCTTCGGTTCTCTCGTCAGTAGTCATGGGGCACGGCTACCCGCGGTGGTGGTGGCGCAACCGGAAGGCGGGTCAGGAGACGCCGTACTTGGCGACGAACCCGTCGAGATCCGCGCTCTGCAGGTCTGCGGCACGGGCGAGGACGTCGCTGTGCGGCCAGTCCCACCACGCGATCCCCTGCAGTGCGCGGGCCGTCTCCTCGCTCGCGCGTCGTCGGATCGGCTTCGCGGGGACACCGCCCACCACGGTGTAGGGCGGCACGTCCTTCACGACGACCGCCCGTGCGGCGATGACCGCCCCGTCCCCGATCGTCACTCCCGACATGATCATGGCGCCGAGGCCCACCCACACGTCGTGGCCGATGCTGACGTCCCCCTTGGTGCGCGGCTCCGCGCGCCGGGTGCGGTCCGCCGGTAAGAAGACCTCGGTGAACGGGTAGGTGCTCACCGCATCGGCATCGTGCTCTCCGCCGAGCAGTATCACGGACCCGTGTGCGAAGGAGCAGTATTTGCCGATGGTCAACCGGCCGCCGTCCGCCCAGCCGACCATGGGCTTGCCGTAGGTCCAGTCGCCGATCTGGTGCCTGCGGTAGCGCCGCAGCCGGTTGGTGAGCGGGATGCGCCGATTGCGTCGTACTCGATCTCGCGCCGGTGACGGAAAGGGCAGTCTCATCCGATCGAGGCTAGGTGGCAGGACTCGGTGCGTCGAACGGTGTCGGTGGGTCGTGCAAAACTTCTGTCGCGTCCGTTCTGCCCCACGCCCGGACTCGCCGATCCCCAGCCACGACCCGCTCCACTCACGACGAGAGGCACCCGATCATGAGCGCTCCCGCCCGGCGCCGCGCCCCCCGACCCGGCGAGGCGCTGTCCGCCGAGGACCTCGCGACTCTCGAGGCGGGGCTCGCGGCCGGTCGCCGCGTCACCGTCTACCTGCGGGAGGCGACGCCGTCCCTCGGCCTCGAGGCGGGCGCCTCGGCGCGGGTGATCTCGGTCGACGGCACCACGGTGACGGTGAGCCCCAAGGGCATCGACGACCAGCTGCCGTACGAGGCGGACGAGTTGCGTCTGAGCAAGGACGCGCCGGCGCCGGCGCGCAAAGCCACGAAGGTCGCTCCGCGCACGACGGCGGCGCGCCCGACAACCCGCCCCGCCGTGGTCACACCCCCCGTCGTCCCACATGCAGCGACGCCCCGATCGGAGACTCCCGTGCCTGTAAAAGCACCACCCGAGAAGTCGGTGGCCACGCCGGCTCTCGCGCCGGAGACGTCGGTGAAGCCCGCGGCTCGGCCGGCTCGGCGCACGAAGGCGCAGCCCGCGCCGGTGTCGGTGACCGTGACGTCGGGGCCCGACGATCAGTGGACCGTCACCGTGTCGCACGGTGCGAAGAAGCTGGCCAAGCCGTCGGACGTGACAGCAGACCGGGTCCTCCGCGCGATCCGCGAACTGGGCGACGATGTGGCTTCCGCTGCCGTCGAGGACAAGATCGAGGCGGCTCGGGCTGCCGCGCTCGAGCGGGTCGAGGCCCTGAGTCGGGAACTCGACGAGGCACGCCGCGCGCTCGATCGACTGAAGAACGAGTAGAAGCGTCGCGTTCCGGGTCCCGCGTATTGCTACGGTGTGCGTGACCTCGGAGGGGATACATGCTCAAGAAACTCGTGCTCGTTGCCACCACAGCGCTGGCGCTCGCCGGCGGGATCGGCGCCGGAACCGCGTCGGCCGCACCCGTCGCCGTGCTCGGTGGCGGATCCGGAGTGCTCGTCGCAGACAGCACCGGCAAGGGCAAGTTCGACTGCACACTGACCACCATCGGCAACGACGCCGCCGGTCGACTCGTCGGCATCACCGCAGGTCACTGCGGCGTTCCCGGTGATCTGATCGGCGCCGAGTACCTGCCCGACGCGGGCGCCGTCGGCCGCATCGTGAGCTCGGTCCCCGGCCTCGACTACGCCGTCATCGAGTTCGATCGGGGCCGCGTCGCACCGACCAACCGCGTCGGCAACGTGACCATCACGGGCGTGGGGGCGCCCGCGACCTTCCCCGGCATCATGTGCAAGGAGGGCCGCACCACCGGTAACACGTGCGGCATCACCTACGGGGAGCTCTTCCAGAACGACCGCACCTACACGCAGATCTGCGTCCAGCAGGGTGACTCGGGCGGCCCGGTCGTCGCCGGCACCACGTTGGTGGGCATGGTCAACGCGTACCTGGGCATCCCGTGCATCGGTCCCGAGGTGGGCACCAACATCCAGACGGTGCTCGACGACATCAACCGCGGCGGCGGCGTCGGTACCGGGTTCACCGTCACGGGCTGATCGCCGGACCCCAGCCACACGACGAAGGCCGTGACTCCCGAGAGGGGGTCACGGCCTTCGTCGTGTCGGCTGGGTGGAGCTGTGGATCAGTTGACGCGCAGGCACGCCTTCAGCGTGGTGAGGTCGCCGGCGAATCCGGGGCCGTCGCAGGTGACGCCGCCGAGGGAGTCGACCGTGACGGTCGAGCCCGGTGCCGCGATGGCGATGGACAGACCCGGGTTCAGGCCGAGTGCCTCGGCGACGGAACCCGGTCCGAACGCGATGGCGGCCGGTGCCGCGTAACCGACGGCCGAGCTGCTGGCGATGCCGCCGTTGAGGCCGAGCGCCAGGGCGAGGGCGTTGCGGCTGGCGTCGGCGGACGCGTCACCGTAGGCGGCAGCGGCGCTGGAGGCGTCACTGGTCGCCGAGCACAGGCCACCGGCGGGCACGGCGTCCGCACCGAACGGTGCCTGGCATGCCGTGACCGGTGCGGCCGAGGCGGTGGCGGGCAGGAATGCGGCGACACCGAGTGCGACGGTGAACGCTCCGGCGATGGTTCTCTTGACGACTGACATGACGTGGGTTGCCCTCTCCCGAAAACGATCGACGGCAACGATCGTTGCCGCGTCTTGTCCTCGAAGAATGCCCCCGCCGGGTATCAGCCAACTCTGCCAACGGTCACGGTCAGGTCACGGTCTTGTCACCGCGCGGTCTCAGCTGCAGACGGCGCCCTGCGACGCGGACCCCACGAGCTTGGAGTACTTGGCCAGCACGCCACGGGTGTAGCGAGGCGGAAGCGGTGCCCACTCCGCCTTGCGTGACTCGAGCTCGGCGTCCTCGACCAGCAGGTCGAGCGTGCCGTTCGCGACGTCCAGGCGGATGCGGTCGCCGTCGCGGACGAACGCGATCGGCCCGCCGTCGACGGCCTCGGGAGCGATGTGCCCGACACACAGGCCCGTCGTGCCACCCGAGAACCGACCGTCGGTCATCAGCAGGACGTCCTTGCCGAGGCCCGCGCCCTTGATGGCTCCGGTGATCGCCAGCATCTCGCGCATGCCCGGGCCGCCCTTGGGGCCCTCGTACCGGATGACGACGACGTCGCCGGACGTGATGGTGCCGTCCTCGAGAGCGTCCATCGCGGCGCGCTCACGCTCGAAGACGCGGGCGGTGCCCTCGAAGACGTCGGAGTCGAAGCCTGCCGACTTCACGACGGCGCCGCCGGGAGCCAGCGAGCCCTTCAGGATCGTGATGCCGCCGGTCGGGTGGATCGGCTCGCTCATCGCGCGCAGCACCAGACCGTCGGGATCCGGCGGGGCGATGTCGGCGAGGTTCTCCGCCACCGTCTTGCCGGTGACCGTGAGGCAGTCGCCGTGCAGCAGGCCGGCGTCGAGCAAGGCCTTCATGACGACGGGAACGCCGCCGATGCGATCGACGTCGGTCATGACGTGGCGGCCGAACGGCTTCACGTCGGCGAGGTGCGGCACCTTGGCGCCGACGCGGACGAAATCGTCGAGGGTGAGTTCGACACCTGCCTCGTACGCGATCGCGAGCAGATGCAGCACGGCGTTCGTGGAACCGCCGAAGGCCATGACGACGGCGATGGCGTTCTCGAACGCTTCCTTCGTCATGATGTCGCGCGTGGTGATGCCGCGACGCAGCAGTTCGACGACGGCCTCGCCGCTGGCACGAGCGAATCCGTCGCGACGCTTGTCGGGAGCGGGCGGGGCGGCGCTGCCGGGGAGCGACATGCCCATGGCCTCGGCCGCGCTGGCCATCGTGTTGGCGGTGTACATACCGCCACAGGCGCCCTCGCCGGGGCAGATCGCGCGCTCGATGGTGTCGACGTCCTCACGCGACATCAGGCCGCGCGAGCAGGCGCCGACGGCCTCGAACGCGTCGATGATGGTGACCTGGTGCTCGCTGCCGTCCGAGAGCGTCGCGAAACCGGGAAGAGTGGAGCCCGCGTAGAGGAAGACACTCGCGAGGTCGAGGCGCGCGGCCGCCATGAGCATTCCGGGCAGCGACTTGTCGCAGCCGGCCAGCAGCACGGAGCCGTCGAGGCGTTCGGCGCTGATCACGGTCTCGACCGAGTCGGCGATGACCTCACGGGAGACCAGCGAGAAGTGCATGCCCTCGTGGCCCATGGAGATGCCGTCGGACACGGAGATGGTGCCGAACTCGAGGGGATAGCCGCCGCCCGTGTGCACACCCTCCTTGACCGCCTTCGCCAGGCGATCGAGCGAGAGGTTGCACGGGGTGATCTCGTTCCACGACGACGCGACGCCGATCTGGGACTTGCCCCAGTCCGCGTCGCCCATGCCGACCGCGCGCAGCATGCCGCGCGCTGCGGTCTTCTCGAGACCGTCGGTGACGTCGCGGCTGCGGGGCTTGACGTCGGCCGTGTCGGCGCTGGTGGAGGTGGTGGCGTCTGCGGGGGTGCTGCTCATGGCAAAAACCCTAGACCGCACCGGAATCGCCGATCATCGGGCACCGGACTCGACATCAGCCACCGTGACCTTTCCGTTATCAACCAGTGACCCGATCGCGACACTCGCGATGCGCTACCGCGTGGTAGCGCTGGCATCGTCATGCCTATCGAGAGCACGTCCCGCGTTCGACGGATCGAGGTGAAGACCGTGAATACACTTGCTGCACAGCCGCTTACGGATGATTCGGCGGTGTCTCCCGCGCCTCGGCCCGCGGCTCGCTCGACGGCGGAACTGTCGGCTCTGCTCCAGGCCGTCGGCCGTGGTGACCGTGAGGCGTTCGCCCGGTTCTACGACGCGACGTCCTCCCGCGTCTACGGAGCCGTGCTCCGGGTGCTCCGCGATCGTGGATTCTCCGAGGAGTGCGTCCAGGACGTCTACCTCGAGGTGTGGCAGAAGGCCCCCACGTTCTCGCCCGAACAGGGGTCGCCGGCGGCGTGGTTGGTGACCATGGCGCACCGGCGAGCCATCGACCGCGTGCGGTCCGAGCAGTCGCGGACCGATCGCGAGTCGAAGTACGCGATGCTCGACGCCGCCATGGGGATCCACGACACGTCCGACCGCTTCCTCGACCGCCGTCCGGTGCTCGACGCGATGCAGGAACTGAGTGGCCGGCAGCGGGAATGCCTGTTCATGGCGTTCTTCGAAGGTCTCACGTACGCGGAGGCCGCCGATCGTATGGGCGTGCCGGTGTCGACGATGAAGTCGCGGATCCGCAGCGCACTCGCAAAGATGCGCGTCGATCCCCGCGTGGCCTGCCTGGCGGAGTGACCGTCAGCGGCCGTCCGTCACGGGCGGCCCGGACACGTCGCAGTGCGTCGGTGTGCGACCCGTCGGGCGAGGTGTGCGGATCGAGACGGCGGCGAGTGCACCGGCGAGAGCCAGCATGGCCGCACAGATGAGCATCGCGGCGCGGAATCCCGACGAGAACTGCGCGGGATCCAGCTGCCCGGAGATGCCGACGATGCCGGGAATCGCGGCGACCGAGAGCAGTTGAGCCGTGCGCGCGACCGCGTTGTTCACCGCGGACGCGGTACCCGCGTGCGATGCCGGTGCCGCACCGATGACGGCCGCGGTGAGTGGCGCCACGAGCAGGGAGAGCCCCACGCCGAACACGACGACGGCCGGCAGCACGGCACCGAGGTAGGTCGATCCCGGCTCGATGCGGATCATGAGTACCAGCCCGACCGCGGCCACCAGTGGTCCCACCGTCATGGGCAGACGAGGTCCGATGCGGCCGGCCAGCGCGCCGGCGCGCGCCGACAGCAGGAGGAGCGCCGCGGTGATCGGCAGTGTCGCCGTGCCGGCGGCGAGGGCCGAGTAGCCGAGCGCGACCTGCAGTTGCAGCAGCAGCAGGAAGAACACGCCGCCGAGCGCGGCGTAGGCCGCGAAGGTCACGGTGTTCGCCGCGACGAAGACCCTGGACGAGAAGAGCGACGGCGGCACCAGAGGGTGGGCCGTTCGGCGCTCGACGACCACGAACACGGCCATGCCGACCAAGCCGATCGCGATGATCGGCCACCGTCCGTCGATCGCCCCGTAGGTCAGTGCAGCGAGAGCGAGGGCGACGACGGCAGCCCCGGGGAGGTCGAGTCGGCCCGAGGTCTCGGGGTCTCGCGTCTCGGGCACGTGGCGCAACGCGACGACGACGACCGCGACGGCGAGCGGCACGTTGAGCAGAAAGATGGATCGCCACCCGGCGATCTCCACGAGCCAGCCGCCCAGCAGCGGGCCCACCGCGGACCCGATGCCACCGAAGCCCGACCACAGGCCGATGGCCGCACCCCGATCCTTCGGGTCGATCGAGGCCGACAGGATCGCCAGCGAACCCGGCGTCACCAACGCCGCGCCGATGCCCTGCACGACACGAGCGAGCACGAGGAACTCGACGTTCGGCGCCAGACCGCACGCGACCGACGCGACCGCGAACCAGATCGTGCCCAGGACGAAGATGCGCCGCCGTCCGACACGGTCGCCGAGTGAGCCGCCCAGCAGCACGAACGCGGCAAGCGTCAGGGTGTAGCCGGTGACCGTCCACTGCAGCCCGCTGACGTCGGCGCCCAGTTCGGTCCCGATGTCGGGGAGGGCGATGGTGACCACGGTTCCGTCGAGCAGCGACAGGGTCGATCCCAGCACCGTGGCCAGCACGATCCACCGGCCGCGCGCCGACGACAGGGGGACGGTCGGCGGGGGCGAGGTCACTGGTCGTCGAGACAGACGACGAAGGCGCGCTCGTCGTAGACGTAACTGCGTGACGACGGGCATTCCGACGCGTCGGTCGTGCCCTGCAGGACGTCGACGACCCGGACACCGCCGATCATCGGGGCGTCGCAGTCCGAGCGCTCCGGGTCGGGCGTGCCCAGATCCATGCATCCCCCGACCACGAAGTCGATGTCGAGGCACAGCGCGCCCTGCTCGATGCCGGCGAGCGTCTCGTAGTACGTCTGGTCGACGTCACCGGGACAGAAGTCGGTGGAGACCTCGCCAGACACCACGCGGTAGTTCGATTCGGGAGACCCGCACGCGGCCTCCTCGATGGTGGCCTCGTCGACCGTGCCGCCGAGACGCACGCAGTCACCCGCCTGCGCGTCGATGGAGACGTCGCCGCCGGTGCCGGACGGAGTGGTGGGGACCGGCGGGAGGATCGAATCGTTCGGCAACTCGGGCACCTCGGACGCGGGTACGGAGCCTTGCTGAGCGACGGGGGTACCGGTGATCGTCGACGAGCATCCTGCCAGCAGGGCGACCGCCGTCAGCACGAGGAGAACGGCCGGAGCGCGCCGCGTTCCCGGTCGCCGAGAAATCGTCATGGACGACACTGTAAGCCCGTTGCGCCGTTTGTCCGACGTGTAAGTATTGAGCGGTGGACCTCCCCGTTTCACCCCCGTTGCAGCCCATGCTCGCCAAGGCCTCCAAGGCGGTCCCCGACCAGCCCGGACCGGGGGATCCGGCGTGGTCCTACGAGCCGAAGTGGGACGGCTTCCGCACGATCGTCTTCCGTGACGGGGACGAGGTGGTGCTCGGGTCACGCGGTGGTAAGGACCTGGCCCGGTACTTCCCGGAGATGGTCGACGCCGTGCGCGAGGAACTGCCCGAACGATGTGTCGTCGACGGCGAGCTGGTGGTCGCTCTCGAGACCGACGGATCGTGGCGGCTCGACTGGGACTCGCTGTCCGAGCGGATCCACCCCGCCGACAGTCGCGTGCGGATGCTGGCCGAGAAGACCCCCGCGCAGTTCATCGGTTTCGATCTCCTGGCTCTCGGTGACGAGGACCTGACCGGTCTTCCCTTCGCCGAGAGGCGCGCCCGCCTGGAGACGATCCTCGACACGGGTCGGACCGAGCCGCGGTGCCACGTGACGCGCGTGACCGCGGACGCCGCTCTGGCCACCGACTGGTTCGACCGGTTCGAGGGAGCCGGACTGGACGGGGTCGTGGCCAAGCGGCTCGACGGCGTGTACGTGCCGAACAAGCGCGAGATGATCAAGGTCAAGCACGCCCGCACGGCCGACTGCGTTCTCATCGGGTACCGCATTCACAAGAGCGGCAACGGTATCGGGTCGATGCTGCTGGGTCTCTACAACGGTGACCAGCTCCAGATGATCGGCGGCGCGTCCGCGTTCACGGACGCGAAGCGGTTGTCCTACCTCGAGGAACTGGAACCGTTGCGGCTCGGTGACGACATCGTCTCCGACGGCGAGCAGACCCGCTGGCGCTCCGGCATGGACCGTACATGGATCCCGGTGCGGCCCGAGCGGGTTCTCGAGGTGGCCTACGACCAGATGGAGAAGTCCAGGCTGCGCCACGCCGCGCGCTTCGTCCGCTGGCGCCCGGACCGGGATCCGCTGAGCTGCACGTACGACCAGCTCGACGTGCCCGCGGACTACGACGTCTCCGACATCCTCGAGAGGTCCTGACCGTGGCCGCGAAGTCGACGCCCGTGATGCTGCAGGTCGGCGAGCGTGAGGTGAAGGTCTCGAGTCCGGACCGCATCATCTACGAGGCCACGGACCGCACACCGGACATCACCAAACTGCAGGTGTGCGAGTACTTCTCGACGGTGGGCGAGCCGTTGATGCGCGCCCTGGGGGACCGTCCCACCGCGATGGAGCGCTGGCCCGACGGGTATCGCGACGGGATGCGCCTGGCCACCGGCCCGCAGGACAAGGGTGGCGACGGCTTCTATCAGAAGCGATTGCCCAGAGGTGCACCCGATTTCGTCGAGACCGTCGAGATCACGTTCCCGAGCCGGAGGCGCGCAGAGGAACTGTGTCCCACCGAGCCGGCGTCGCTGGTGTGGGCCGCCCAGATGGGCACCCTGACCTTCCACCCGTGGCCGGTCCGTCGGCCCGAGGTCGACCGTCCCGACGAGTTGCGCATCGACATCGACCCCCAGCCGGGAACCTCGTTCACCGACGCCCGCCGCGTCGCTCTGGTGACGCGAGAACTGTTGGAGGAACTGGGTCTTCGTGGCTACCCGAAGACCAGTGGCAACCGCGGCATCCACGTGTACGTGCGGATCCGGCCGGAGTGGACGTTCGAGGACGTGCGTCACGCCGCGATCGGCCTGGGCCGTGAACTCGAACGCCGCGACGACGGCGTGACCACGGCCTGGTGGAAGGAGGAGCGCGGTGCGCGCCTCTTCATCGACTACAACCAGAACAACAGGGACCGCACCATCGCGAGTGCGTGGAGTCTGCGGGCGCGTCCCGGCGCCCCGGTGTCGACGCCGCTGACCTGGGAGCGCCTCGCCGAGACCAGCGACCCCCGTGGGTACTCCCTGGTCACCGTCCCCGACTACCTGCAGGACGGCGATCCCTGGGCGTCGATGGACGACGAGGCATACTCGTTGGCTCCGCTGCTCGATCTGTGGGAGACGCTGCCCGGCGGCGAACTCAACTTCCCCCCGGACTACCCCAAGATGCCCGGCGAGCCGCCCCGCGTCCAGCCGTCGAAGAAGGTGGCCGCCCATTGGGACGAGGACGGCAACCGGGCGCAGGAGTAGGCGACGTCAGTCGGCGACAGGCCGGCGGGCGGCTGCGCGCATCGCCTCGAGCTCGCGGATGATGGTCGCGGCGTCGTGGGGGCCGCTGTGGCGCTGCGGAACCCGGCCCTCGACGCCGAGATAGAACGTCGGTGTCCCCGGTAGCTCGCTGGTGAGCGCGTCGAGTTCGTCGTCCTCGACGCGGGTGACGAAGTCGCCGGTCCGGAGGTCGTCCTCGAAGCGATCCATGTCGAGCCCGAGGTCCGCGGCGTAGCGGTCGATGTCGTCGCGCTCGAGGGCGTCGCTGTGCAGGAACAGCGTGTCGTGCATCTCCCAGAACTTGCCCTGTGCCGCAGCGGCTTCCGACGCCTCGGACGCGTACCGGGCATGCGGGTGGTAGTCGTCGAGCGGGTAGTGGCGGAAGATGTAGCGCACCTGGTCTCCGAAGTGTTCCCGCACCTCGCGCGTGCTTCCGGTCGCCTTGCTGCAGAACGGGCACTCGAAATCGCCGTACTCCACGATGGTGAGCGGCGCGTCCACCGGTCCGCGGATGTGGTCCCGCTTCGGGCTCACGCGGCGGAGGAGGTCCAGTGACGGTTCCGCGGGCGGCGGCGCGAATCGGTTGCCGAGCGAGAACACCAGCCAGCCGAGCAGCGCGGCGATCACGGAGGCACTGAGCACGCCGACGCGGGCTTGATCTGCGAGAGCCGGGTCGTCCAGCGCGAGATCGACGATGAACAGCGAGATGGTGAATCCCACGCCGGAGAGCGCGGCGCCGCCGGCGATCTGCGGGAAGGTGAGCCCCGGCGTCATGGATCCCGGCCGGAGCTTCGCGAACACCGCGCTCGCCGTCGTGATGCCGACGAACTTGCCGAGCACCAGGCCGACGACGATGCCCCAGGTCAGCGACGACGTGGCGGCGGCACGCAGCGTCTCCGAGCTCAGGACCACACCCGCGTTCGCGAGGGCGAAGATCGGCACGATGATGAAGGCCGTGTACGGCTGGTAGAGCCGCATCAGCCGCTCGTTCACCGAGACGGCGCGCTCGAGTCCGAGCCGCGCGGCGCGGGCGTACTCCGGATTGGGGGACTGTCGGAACGCCCGGGTCAGCGCGGCGGCATGTTCCACCTCACGCCGCCGCGGCGGGTAGACGGGCAGGATCAGGGCGATCATGACGCCCGCGAGAGTGGGGTGGACGCCGGACTCGTACATGGCGACCCAGGTGACCACCGAGACGAGTCCGTAGCCCGCGCCGCGCCACACCCGCAGGCCGCGCAGCGACGCGATCAGAGCGAGGCCCACCACGGACACGAGCAGTGGCCCGATCCGCAGTTCGTCGGTGTAGAACACCGCGATGATGGCGAGTGCGCCGACGTCGTCGGCGACGGCGAGGGTCAGCAGAAAGATGCGCAGACGCACGGCTCGGGCGGGTCCGACGACCGCGAGGAGCCCGACCACGAACGCGGTGTCGGTCGAGATCACGACACCCCACGCCGCGGCCTCGGGCCCGGTGGGATTGAGGAGAAGGAACAACGCCGCGGGTAGTGCGAGCCCGGCGATCGCCGCCACGATGGGAACGGCGGCGCGGGACCGGTCGCGGAGCTCGCCCATGGCGAACTCCCGCTTCACCTCGAGCCCGACGACGAAGAAGAACAGAGCCATCAGACCGTCGTTGACCCAGTGCTGCAGGTCGAGCTCGATGCCCTGATCACCCAGCGTGATCGACAGCGGGGTGTGCCAGAACGACTGGTAGGTCTCACCCCACGGCGAGTTCGCCCAGATCAGCGCCACCACGGTGGCGACGAGGAGGAACGCGGCAGCGACGGTCTCGCTGCTGTCTCCCCGACGCGCGTCGGCGATCTTGTCGACCAGGCCTCTGAACCGCGTCCGATGCGCGGTGATCGACTCCGTCACCGCACGAAACTACAGCAGCGCCGCACCCCTCGCGGGGTGCGGCGCCGTGAGCTCGTACGGTGGAGACGGAGTGTCAGCTCGCGTCGCGTGCCGCTTCCTTCTCGGAACCGGCGCCGGCCGTCGAGAGCTGGCCACCTGCGTTCTCTAGGTGCGCACGCACGAACCAGTGGAACAGCTCCAGCTGGCCGCTGTGTCCGATGAGCAGGTCCTCGGTGACGGGGTCGACCTTGCCGACCTCCTCGATCGCCGCGCGGTAGTCCGAGATCACGCCGGTGTAGACGAGGTCGAGCGCGCCGAGGTGCTCGATGGCCGGCGCGCGGCCGATGCTGTAGTCGTCCCACTTACGCTGCGAGACGATGGTGCCGGGGGTGCCGAGTGCGGACGAGCCCAGCGTCGCGATGCGCTCCGCGACGTCGTCGGCGAAGCCGCGCACGGCCTCGACCTGGGGATCCAGCATCTCGTGGACGGAGATGAAGTTGGGTCCGACGACGTTCCAGTGCACGTGCTTGAGCGTCAGATGCAGGTCGTTCAGGGCGTTGAGGCGGTCCTGGAGGACCTCCGCCACATGGGCACCGTCGGCGACGTCCATGCCGGGAACGGTGTACGAGGCCGTCTTCTGCGTCGTGTCAGTCATGCACCGTGGATTCACCGTCGGCCCCTGGTTCAAACCCCCCGGCGTCGCAGGTCACACCGGCTCGGGGGCATGGTCTCGGTGTGGTCCGGAGCGACCCCGCATCTGCGTAGGCTGAGCGTCGTAGCGTTGTCGAGAAGGGTGTTCCACGAGTCATGCGAGTCTTCTTCTGCCGCAAGTGCGGTCAACAGCTGTCGTTCGAGAACTCCATCTGCCTGAGCTGTGACAGCAGGCTGGGATTCCACCTGCCGAGTCGCAGCATGCAGGTGCTCGACGACGATCTGTCCGTGGTCGTGGACGGCACCACCTGGCGACGCTGCGCCAACATCAAGTTGGCGCAGTGCAACTGGTTGGTCGACGCGACGGACGGGGACACGCTGTGCCTGTCCTGCGCCCTCACTCGCACGCGGCCCGCCGACTCCGACCAGGAGGCCATCGCCGAGTTCGCGTCCGCGGAGACGGCGAAGCGCCGGGTGGTGCTCGAGCTCGACGAGTTGCACCTGCCGATCATCGGGCGGGACGAGAACCCCGAGGGTGGTCTCGCGTTCGACCTTCTCTCGAGCGCCAACCGCAACGTCATCACCGGTCATGCCAACGGTCTGATCACACTGGACCTCGCCGAGAGCGACGACGTGCACCGCGAGCAGCTGCGGGTGTCGATGGACGAGCCCTATCGCACGCTCGTCGGCCACTTCCGGCACGAGATCGGCCACTTCTATCAGATGGTGCTGATCGGCAGCGGTGAGCATCGCGCGCGGTTCGAGGAACTCTTCGGCAACCCGGACGACGATTACCAGGCGGCACTGGATCGGCACTACAGCGAGGGTGCACCGGACGGCTGGAAGAAGAACTACGTGTCGTCCTACGCGACGATGCATCCGGCCGAGGACTGGGCGGAGACGTTCGCCCACTACCTGCACATCCGGGACACCCTGGACACCGCTGCGGCCTACGCCTTCGCGCCCGCCGGATCCACCTTCGAGGCGCCACTGGCCGGCGACGTCGGTTTCAGCCGGATCATCGACTGGTGGCTACCGCTCACGTGGGCACTCAACCAGCTGAACAGGTCCATGGGACACCAGGACCTCTACCCCTTCGTCCTGCCGGCGAAGGTGCTGGAGAAGATGCGCTTCGTCCACTCCGTCATCGTCCCCGACGAGGTCTGAGCAGGCGCCTTCTACCAGGAACCGCTTCGTTCGGGAGGCAGCCGGGCGATGAGGGACCGCGCGCACTCGATGGTGAGCGTCGTGTCGTGGGACAGCACGTAGTCGTACCGACGTTCCATGTCGGGTCCGGTGTCGCCGAGGTCGCGGGCAGCGAGCACCGCGGAGAAGTGGGGCGTCAGCACGACGACGTCCCATTCCTCGCGCAACGCGTCCGACGCGGCGAGGTTGGCGCCGCGGATCTTCGGGGCAGGCTCGGTCCCGATGTTCTCCGCGAGCGCGCCGACGAGCGTCGCGTTCATGGCCATCAGCTCCCACCGTCGTCCGGTGATGGGCGTGAAGTGCTTGACGTGCTGGAACGCTCCGAGCATCAGCGCGGTCTGCTGGCTGTCGGTCGCCATCGCCTCGAGGTTCTTGCTGATCTCGATGAGCAGACGCTTGCTCGCTCGGCGTACGTCGCGACCGCCGGCAGCCAGGTTGTACGGCGTCGACATCGGGGTGAAGCCGCGATCGCGCGCGATCTCGAACTCGAGGGGTGATCCCACGGGACTGTCGACGGAGAGGTCGGTGGTCGATCCGTAGAGGGAGCCCTCGCCGACACGCGCTCCCATGGCCTGCGCCGTGAGCGCTGCTCGTGGGGTGTCGATGCCCTCGGCCATGACCACGGCGCCGGTGCGCTCCACCTGGGCCGCCACGGCGTTGACCACGCGGGCCGTGAAGCGATTGGGGCGTGTGGCCAGGAGGGTCCGGTCCAGCTTGATCACGTCCGGCTCGAGCAGCGGGAGCAGAGCGAGGGACTCGGGCCGTACTCCCACGTGGTCGACGGCGATGGCCCAGCCGAGTCGTCGGACCTCGGCGACCACCTGCATCAGGTGCGCCGGTCGTCGGATGAGCGCGGTCTCGTCGAACTGCAGCACCGCGCCGCCCATGTCGTGGTCCCGCAGGTCGGGCAGTTCCGTGAGGGAGTCGGGGTCGACCGCGATGAACAGGGGCAGTTCACGAGGAAGCTCGGCGCGCGCGGCCTCGCTGAGCGCTCCGTTCCACCGCGCGGCGTCGAGGTCGGGTGTCATGCCCATCGACTTCGCGGCCGACGCGAGTGACACGGGGTCGGCGAACGACGAGTCGGCGGGACCTAGAACGACCGCCTCGTACCCGACGATGGCATCGGTCTGCAGATCGATGATGCGCTGGAACGACGTGCGGAGGCTCTCGGGACCGAGCAGATCGCTGAGTCCGCCCCCGTCCCGGTCGCCGGAGAACAGCACGGGACGGGCCGGCCTGCTTCCGGCTGTGTTGGTTCGGTCGTCGATCACCACGGCGTGTGCCCTTCCGTCATGTCGGCGCGTTCGCGAGGAACGTGCTCGACCCTCGACCGCCGCCGTGGTTTGACAGGAGTCCTACGTCATCCCGACACGGCGCAGTCAGCGCCCTCCCGGGTGTCTCACCACATTACCCGATTGGCGATGGGGACCACCCGTATGTGTTAATTGCGGTGCGATCAGGTACAGCGACTTCGCTAGGGATGGTTCACAAGCATGGGTGCTCGACGTTCGGCTCGTTTCCTCGCTCGTTCGGCTGCAGGCGTCCTCGCCGCGGCCGCCGTCACCGTCGGGGTGGCCGTGCCCGCCTCCGCGGCGCCGCTGTGGCCCGGTGGCCCGGACATCTCGCTCCCTCCGATCCCCGGCATCACCGCCCCCGCGCCCGGTGTCCCGACACCGCCGGTCGCCCCGCCCGCACCCGTCGAGGCGCCGCGTCGTCCCGCGAACTTCTCCGCTCCCGCACTGAACCCGTCCGCGGGCGAGGTCGTCGGTGTCGCGCAGCCGATCATCGTCCGGTTCGCCGCCCCGATCGACGACCGCGCGGTCGCCGAGCGGGCGATCGATGTGACCACGTCCGCCGGTGACGTCGCCGGCCGCTTCTTCTGGTTCTCCGACAGCCAGGTCCGCTGGCGACCCGACGTCTTCTGGCCGGCGAACACGACCGTGACGGTGACCGCGGGAGACGCGTCGTCCACCTTCACCGTCGGCGACGCGATCGTCACGACGGCCGACGACGACACCAAGACCATCACGGTGACGCGCAACGGCGAGGTGGTGCGCACGATGCCCACCTCGATGGGCAAGGTCGGCCACGAGACGCCCAACGGCACCTACATCGTCGGCGAGCGTTTCCGCGACATGTACATGGACTCGTCCACCTACGGCGTGCCGGTCGATGCGCCCGAGGGCTACCGGACCTACGTGGAGTACGCCACTCGCATGTCGAACAGCGGCATCTTCGTCCACGCCGCGCCGTGGTCGGTGGACAGTCAGGGTGTCGAGAACGTCAGCCACGGCTGCCTCAACGTCAGCACCGAGGACGCGAAATGGTTCTTCGAGACGGCCCAGAAGGGTGATCCCGTGGTGGTGCAGAACACCGACGGCGGCATTCTGAACGGCCGCGACGGCCTCGGCGACTGGCAACTCTGAACGATCACATCTCGGACCGATACTGATCGGTCCATGTTCACCATTCGTTCGCTTTACCTACGCTAATGTCCCACCGGTGAGAGCAAGCCCGCCGCGATCGCGGCCGGTGGTCCAGCGCACCTTGCCGGAACTGCCACCCGCACAACGATCTTTCCTCCGTCGACCGTGGCGCGACTACGCGCTGTTCCTGGTGTTGGTCGGGCCGAACCTGGTCCTGCTGGGCGTGTTCACCTACCGGCCGCTGCTGGACAACATCAGGCTCTCGTTCTTCGACTGGAACATCTCGTCGCCGACGTCGACCTTCATCGGTCTCTCGAACTATCGCGAATGGTGGGGGCGCAGCGACACGTGGCAGATCGTGTCGAACACCGTCATCTTCACCATCGCGGCGGTGGCGGGCAGCATGCTCCTCGGACTCGTCCTGGCGATGCTCCTCGATCGCAAGCTGCGCGGCCGCAACATCGTCCGCTCGGCCGTCTTCGCTCCGTTCGTCATCTCCGGCGCGGCCATCGGTGTGGCGTTCCAGTTCGTGTTCGATCCGAACTTCGGCCTGATCCAGGACGTCATGCGGCGGTTCGGCTTCGAGGGAGTGCCGGACTTCTACCAGAGCCCCGGGTGGGCGCTGTTCATGATCACCGTGACGTACCTGTGGAAGAACCTGGGCTACGCCTTCGTCATCTATCTCGCAGCGCTGCAGGGTCTTCGGCAGGATCTGACCGAAGCCGCGCAGATCGACGGCGCGAGTCGGTGGACGACGTTCCGCAAGGTGACGCTTCCTCAGCTGCGTCCCACGACGTTCTTCCTGTCCATCACGGTCATGCTCAACTCGTTGCAGGTCTTCGACATCATCAACGTGATGACGCGGGGCGGTCCGCTGGGTACCGGCACCACCACGATGGTCTATCAGGTGTACGAGGAGTCGTTCCGCAACTTCCGGGCCGGCTACGGCGCGACCGTCGCCACGATCATGTTCCTGGTGCTGCTGATCATCACCGTCCTGCAGGTGCGAGTCATGGATCGAGGTGATGCGCGATGAGCGTGATCGACAGGGCACCGGCCGCCGCCACTGCCGACGATGCCCGCCCGGCGCGGGACGCCGCCCGGCGTCGTCGACTCTCCACACTCTTCGGCTACGCAGCGATGCTCGTGGTCATCGTCATCATCGGGTTGCCGCTCTTCTGGATCGTCGTCACCTCGTTCAAGGAGCGCGGTGACATCTACGTGCAGCCGTCGGTCTGGTGGCCCGCGGTGTTCCGCCCGGAGAACTACGACGAGGCGACGACCACCGTTCCGTTCTGGACGTTCCTGAAGAACTCCCTGATCATCACCAGCATCCTGGCCGTCGTGAAGTTCGCGCTGGGCGTGCTGAGCGCCTACGGCCTCGTCTTCCTGCGCTTTCCGGGTAAGACGATCGTCTTCCTCGTGATCATCGCGGCACTGATGGTGCCGAACCAGATCACGGTGATCTCCAACTACGCGTTGGTGGCGCAGTTGGGGTGGCGCAACACCTTCCAGGGCATCATCGTGCCGCTGGCGGGCGTGGCATTCGGAACGTTCCTCATGCGCAACCACTTCCTGTCGATACCGCAGGAGATCATCGAGGCCGCCCGCATGGACGCCGCCGGCCCGGTCCGCCTGCTGTTCCGGGTGGTCCTGCCGTTGTCGGGCCCGACCATGGTCGCGTTCGCCACCATCACCGTGGTGAACGAGTGGAACGAGTACCTCTGGCCGTTCCTGATGTCGGACGACTCGTCCGTCGCGCCGCTGCCGGTGGGCCTGACCCAGTTGCAGAACAACGACGGCGTCACCAACTGGGGGCCCGTCATGGCCGGCACCGTCCTGACGATGCTCCCCATTCTGATCGTCTTCCTGGCTCTCCAGCGTCACATGATCAAGGGCCTCACTTCCGGCGCCGTCAAGGGCTGACCAACCTATGAACAAGGAGCACATGATGCAGCCATTCTCTCGCCGCGGATTCCTCGGACTGTCCGGTGCCGTCGCCGCGGGCGCCGCTCTCACCGCCTGTGCCGGAACGAGTTCGACGAGCAGCTCGTCGTCGTCCGGTGGTGGCGATGCCAGTACGATCACGTTCTGGTCGTCCCACCCGGGCAGCTCGAAGGACATCGAGAACGAGCTCATCTCGCGCTTCCAGACCGCCAATCCCGACCTGACGGTGCAGATGGTCGACGGCGGCAAGAACTACGAGGAGATCGCGCAGAAGTTCAACGCGGCGCTGTCGGGCGGGTCGCTGCCGGACGTCGTGCTGCTCTCGGACGTGTGGTGGTTCAACTTCGCGTTGCTCGGCGCGATCTCGCCGCTGGACGACCTGTTCTCGCAGGCGGGCGTGAACACGAGCGACTACGTCGACTCGCTCGTCGCCGATTACAACTGGAACGACAAGACGTGGGCGCTGCCCTACGCCCGCTCGACCCCGCTGTTCTACTACAACCGCGAGGTGTGGACTGCTGCCGGACTCCCGGATCGCGGGCCTGCCACGTGGCAGGAGTTCGACCAGTGGGGCCCGGAGATCCAGCGCGCCATCGGATCCGGCAAGCTCGCGCACGGCTGGGGCAACGCGGAGGACTACCTGGGGTGGACCTTCGAGGGCCCGATCTGGACGTTCGGCGGCAGCTACTCCGACGAGTTCGATCTGAAGTTCACCGACGAGCGCACCATCGAGGCCGGCAACTTCCTCAAGGACATGATCCACACGAAGAAGTACGCGGCCGTGTCCAACGACATCGCCAACGACTTCTCCGCGGGCCTGCTCGGCTCGACCATCGCGTCGACCGGCGACCTGTCGGGCATCACGAAGAACGCGAAGTTCGACTTCGGCACGGCGTTTCTACCCGCCGAGGCGGGCACTCCCGGGTGCCCGACGGGTGGCGCCGGACTGGCCATCCCGGCGAACATCCCGGACGAGCGGAAGATCAACGCGCTCAAGTTCATCGAGTTCGTGACCAACACCGAGAACACGGCGTACTTCTCGCAGAACGTCGGCTACATGCCGGTGCGCAAGTCGTCCGCCACCGACGCCTCCGAGGTCGCGTTCCTCGAGCAGAACCCCCGCTCGCGGACCGCGGTGGACCAGCTCGCGCGGACCCGGTCGCAGGACTACGCCCGCGTGTTCGTGCCCGGCGGCGATCAGATCATCGGTGCGGGTCTCGAGCAGATCGCCCTGCAGAACGCCGACGTCGCGTCGACGTTCTCGGGTGTGCAGGATCAGTTGCAGCAGATCATCGATCGCCAGATCACTCCCAAGCTGCCCAAGTAGAAGCGGACCACCTCTGTCATGGCCTCGGTACATTTCGTGGAGACGACCCACCGCTACGCGGGAGCACCGACTCCCTCGGTGGACGCGCTCAGTCTGGACATCGCGGACGGCGAGTTCCTCGTGCTCGTCGGACCGTCGGGATGCGGCAAGTCGACGAGCCTGCGCATGCTCGCCGGGCTCGAGGCGATCGAGAGCGGGCGCATCGAGATCGGCGGCAAGGACGTCAGCGGGTTCGCACCCAAGGAACGTGACGTCGCGATGGTGTTCCAGAACTACGCGCTGTATCCGAACATGACGGTGGCGGAGAACATGGGATTCGCGCTGCGCAACGCGGGAATGTCGAAGGCGGACACGGCCGTCCGCGTCGAGGAGGCGGCTCGGATGCTCGAGCTCGAGCCCCTCCTCGGCCGGCGTCCGGGCAAGCTGTCCGGCGGCCAACGTCAGCGCGTGGCGATGGGGCGCGCGATCGTGCGTCGCCCCGAGGTGTTCTGCATGGACGAGCCGCTCTCCAACCTGGACGCGAAGCTCCGGGTGAGCACGAGGTCGCAGATCGCGTCGTTGCAGCGCCGGCTCGGCACGACGACGGTGTACGTGACACACGATCAGGTCGAGGCCATGACGATGGGGGACCGGGTCGCGGTGTTGAAGAGCGGACTCCTGCAGCAGGTCGCGAGTCCGCGTGAGCTGTACGCGAATCCGGTCAACGACTTCGTCGCGTCGTTCATCGGCTCGCCCGCGATGAATCTGCTCGAGACGGACGTGGTGGACGGCCACGCCGTCCTGGGTGGCGCGCGCATCCCGGTGCCCGCCGCACACAAGGGGAGGATCGTCGTCGGGGTCCGCCCCGAGTCGTGGGAACTGGTGGGCGAGTCCGACACCGAGGCGGTCGAGCTGACCACCGAGCTGGTCGAGGAACTGGGGGCGGAGTCGTTCGCCTACTCGGTCGGACCGGCGGACGCCGGCTGGACGGCCCGCGGTGGCCGCGTGGTGGTGCGGGTGGATCGTCGTGTCGTGGTCGGTGCGGGCGAGCGCCTGCGCGTCCGGCCGGACGCGGGTGAGGTGTACTTCTTCGATCCCGAGTCCGGCCTGCGCCTGCGCTAGATCACCAGATGCGGACGCGCTGCTGCGGATCCAGGTAGAGCGCGTCCTGCTCCGTCACCTCGAAGGCCTCGTGGAAGCTGTCGAGGTTGCGGACCACGCCGTTGCACCGGAACTCGGGCGGCGAGTGGGGATCGATGGACAGGCGGCGCAGCGCCTCCGCGTCCCGCGCCTTGGTGCGCCACACCTGCGCCCAACCGAAGAAGACACGTTGGAGCCCTGTCAGGCCGTCGATCTCCGGGGCCGCGGAGCCGTTCAGTGAGATCTTGTACGCCTCGACGGCGATCGACAGACCACCGAGGTCGCCGATGTTCTCGCCGATCGTGAACTTCCCGTTGACGTGGTGTCCGGGAAGGGCTTTCGGCTCGAACGAGTCGTACTGCTCGATCAGCGCGGTGGTGCGCTTGCCGAACTCGCTGCGATCACTGTCGGTCCACCAGTCGACGAGGTTGCCGTCACCGTCGTACTTGGCTCCCTGGTCGTCGAATCCGTGGCCGATCTCGTGTCCGATGACCGCACCGATTCCGCCGTAGTTCGCGGCGTCGTCGGCGTCCGGGTCGAAGAACGGGGGCTGCAGGATCGCGGCGGGGAACACGATCTCGTTCATGCCCGGGTTGTAGTAGGCGTTGACGGTCTGCGGGGTCATGAACCACTCGCCGCGGTCCACCGGACCACCGAGCTTGTCCAGATCGCGCTGGTACTCGGCCTCGTAGCCGCGGCGGTAGTTGCCCACCACGTCCGCCGGATCGATCAGCAGCGAGGAGTAGTCCCGCCAGGTGTCCGGGTAGCCGATCTTCGGGGTGAACTTGTCGAGCTTCGCCAGCGCGGCCGTCCGCGTCTCCGGGCTCATCCACTCGAGGTCGGAGATGTTGCGCCGGTACGCCTCGACGAGGTTGGCCACCAGTTCCTGCATGCGCGTCCGCGAATCGGCCGGGAAGTGCTTCTGTACGTACAGCTTTCCCACCGCCTCGCCCATCAGATCCTGTACGAGGGAGACGCCGCGCTTCCAGCGCTCGCGGTTGGTCTCGGTTCCCGTCAGCGTGCGGCCGTAGAAGGCGAAGTTCTCGTCGACGATCGCGGACGTCAGGTACGGCGCGCGGGAGTGGAGGATGCGCCAGGTGGCCCAGGCCTTCCAGTCGTCGAGGCTGCGCGTCGACCACAGCTCCGCGAACGTGGTGAGGAACTCGGGCTGGCGGACGACGATCTCGGCGAAGTGACGGTCCGCGTCGGCGCCGAGGCCCTCGATCCAGGCGCCCCACTCGAAGCCGGGCGCGTCCGCTCGCAGCGACGCGAGCGTCGTCAGGTTGTAGGAGAGATCGGCGTCGCGGCGCTTCACCACGTCCCAGTGGCCCGCCGCCAGGGCGGTCTCGAGATCGAGGACGCTCGCTGCGGAACGGGTCACGCCCGCGAGGGCGAACATGGCGCCGATGTGCTCGGCGTACTGCTCGCGAACCTGTGCGTGCTCGTCCTCCCGGTAGTACGACTCGTCGGGGAGGCCGAGGCCGGACTGCGAGAAGTGGACGAGGTAGCGGTCCGAGTTCTTCGAGTCGGTGTCGACGTAGTGCGCGACCGCGCCGCCGACACCGGTGCGCTGCAAAGTGCCGAGTACGCGGGCGAGCGCCTCGCTGTCGGTGGCGTCGGCCACCGCCGCGAGCTCGTCGGCGATCGGCGCGGTGCCGGCCGCCTCGATGGCGTCGGCGTCCAGGAAGCTGCTGTAGAGGTCACCGATCTTCGCGGCGTCCGAGCCGGGCGCCGGGCTGGAGTCCGCCGCGACCTGGATGATGTCGCGGACGTGCTCCTCGGCCCGGTCGTACAGTGTCCGGAACGCGCCGTCGACGGCGCGGTCGGCCGGGATGTCGTACTCGGCCAGCCAGCGGCCGTTGACGTGCTCGAAGAGATCGTCCTGCGCTCTGGTGGCGGCGTCGACGAACTTCAGGTCCAGGCCCGAGGGCCGTGCGAGTGATGCGTCCGAGGTCATGCCTCCATCCTGACAGGCCGGACGAGATGCGCGGGGTCGACGGGGCATTACGCTGGTCCGCGCAGGGTCACGTTGTCGACGAGAGAATTCGGGGTAACCGAGGCTCATGTCCACGGAACAGCACAGCATCGACGAGCCCGTCGCGCCGCCACCCCTCGACGAGGGCGCCCTCCTCGGCGCACTCGCCGCCTGGCTGCCGGAACAGCGGTGGTTCTCCGCCAAGGGTCACACCGTCACCGGAGTGCATCTGCTCACGCGGGAGACGCTGGCCACCACGTCCGAGCTCGTGGTCGAGCACGTACTCGTGCGGGTGGACCTCGAGGGCACCGAGCCCCAGATCTTCCAGGTGCCCCTCGGTGTCCGAGCCTCGGTGGACGAGGACCTCGACCCGTGGGTCGTCACTCGGGACGGCGGCGCGGTGGTGTTCGACGCCCTGCGTGATCCCGATGCCATCTCGGTCTACTCCGACCTCCTGGCCACCGGCGGGACCGGCGAGGTGCGCTTCCTGGCGATGCCGGGCAGCGACCTGCAGACCGGCCTGCGCGGAAAGGTGCTGGGCGCCGAACAGTCGAACACGTCGGTCATCCTGGGCGACCACCATCTGCTGAAGATCTTCCGGCGCGTCACGATCGGCATCAATCCCGACGTGGAGCTGCACCGGGCGTTGGGCCAGGCGGGGTGCGAGAACGTCGCGCCGCTGCGCGGATGGATGGAAGCGGACATCGACCACACCGAGACGACCCTCGCCATGGCGCAGGACTTCGTGGCGGGATCCACCGAGGGGTGGACCACCGCGCAGGCCAGCGTGCGGGACGTCCTGGCCAGCGGTGACGTGACGACGTCCGACTTCACGAGCGAGGCCCGCGAGCTGGGCCGCGCCGTCGCCTCCGTGCACGCCGATCTCGCGTCGGTGCTGGGCACGTCCCTGGCGCCGGCGGCCGGTACGGCGGCCGACATCTCCGCTCGCGTGGAGACGGCACTGCCGGTGATCGCCGACCTGGAGCAGTACCTCCCGCGCATCCGGGCCCTGATCGACCAGGCAGCGGGCACGGGCGGCATCGACACCCAGCGCATCCACGGCGACCTGCATCTGGGGCAGGTGCTCCGCACGTCGGAGCGGTGGGTCCTCATCGACTTCGAGGGCGAACCGTCGAAGACGTTCGAGGAGCGGCGCACTCCGGACAGCACGCTGCGCGACGTGGCAGGAATGATCCGCTCTTTCGACTACGCCGCCATGAGCCACGTCGTCGAGATCGAGGATCCGCAGGAACGGGCGCGACTCGAGCCCGTGGCGCGGGAGTGGGTGGAGCGCAACGTGTCCGCATTCTGCGACGGCTACACCGAGGTGGCGGGACACGACCCGCGCATCTCGTGGGCGCTGCTGCGAGCGTACGAGCTGGACAAGGCCGTGTACGAGGCCGTCTACGAGGCGCGCAACCGCCCGACCTGGCTCTCGATCCCCCTGCACGCCATCGAGCGGCTCGTCGCGGAGTGACCTCGCGGACGGTCGCCGTGCTGAGGGCGGCCGGATGCGTGTTCGCCGAGGACGAGGCAGCTCTGCTGATCGGCGAGGCTCCGGACGAGAGCACGCTGGCCGACTGGATCGAGCGCCGTGTCGCCGGGGAGCCGCTCGAGTACATCGTGGGGTGGGCGCAGTTCCACGGAGGCCGCGTGCTCGTCGAGCCCGGCGTCTTCGTGCCGCGCCGACGGACCGAGGCCATGGTGGACGCGGCGCTCGGCCGACTCGGCGGCGGCGTGCTGCTCGATCTGTGCTGCGGCTCGGGTGCCGTGGCCGCCGCGGTGGTGCGCTCGGCGCCGGGGTCCACGGTGTACGCCTCCGACATCGACCCGGTGGCGGTGGCGTGCGCTCGTCGAAACCTGCCGGGCTGCACGGTCTTCGAGAGCGACACCTTCGCCGCGATACCGACGCACCTGCGCCACGGGATCGCCGTCGTCACCGCCAACACGCCGTACGTTCCCTCGTCGGCCATCGAGACCATGCCGCCCGAGGCGCGGGATCACGAACCCCGCGTCACCCTCGACGGTGGACCGGACGGACTGGACGTCCAGCGCCGCGTGGCCGCACAGGCACGCGACTGGCTGGCACCCGGCGGATCACTGATCGTGGAGGCGTCCGCGGCCCAGGCCGACACGGTGCGACAGATCTTCGCTGCCGCCGGTCTGGAGCCGACGGTGGTACACGACGAGGACCGGGACGCCACCATGGTGATCGGGCGAGGGACGCTCGATCAGGGCTGACCGAACCGCCCGGACTGGAAGTCCTCGAACGCCTGGAGCACCTCGGCCTTGGTGTTCATGACGAACGGCCCGGCCATCGCGACGGGCTCGCGGATCGGCTCGCCTCCGAGAACGAACATCTCCATCGACTCGGTGCCCTCGGCGGCGGCGAAGGTCAAGGTGTCGCCCGAGCCGTAGACCGTGGTCTGACCTGTGCGTACGGGCCGCCGCTCGGTGCCGACGGTGCCGGATCCGCCCAGCACGTAGGCGATGGCGTTGTAGCGCGCGTTCCAGGGCAGGGTCACCGAGGCACCCGGGGCGACGGTGACATGGGACAGCGTGATCGGCGTGTAGGTCGATCCCGGTCCCTCGTGGCCGTCCATCTCGCCGGCGATGACGCGCACCAGCGCGCCGCCGTCCTGGCTCGAGAGGAGAGCGACCTCGCGGCCGGTGATGTCCTGGTACCGCGGCGCCGCCATCTTGTTGTTGCGCGGGAGGTTGACCCACAGCTGCACGCCGTGGAACAGCCCGCCCGAGACGACGAGGTGCTCCGGCGGGGCCTCGATGTGCAGGATGCCGCTGCCCGCGGTCATCCACTGGGTGTCGCCGCCGGTGATGGAACCGCCACCGCCGTGCGAGTCCTGGTGGTCCATGATTCCGTCGATCATGTAGGTGACCGTCTCGAAGCCGCGGTGCGGGTGCCACGGTGTGCCCTTGGGCTCGCCCGGCGCGTAGTTCACCTCGCCCATCTGGTCCATGTGGATGAAGGGGTCGAGGTACTTCATGTCGACGCCCGCGAAGGCACGTCGGACCGGGAACCCCTCGCCCTCGTAGCCGGTGGGGGCGGTGGTGACGGCGCGGACCGGCCGGTTCACCGAGCCGGGCTGCGGCGTGGAGATGCGGGGGAGCGCGAGAACGTTGTCGACGGTCACTGCGGGCATGTCGGCCTCCTGGGATAAAGTTGACGAATCAACTACTTGCCCGGCTCAACCGCGAGGGGCCCGTCCTTGTTCCCCGGCCGGATCCACGTGCAGATCGAACCAGTCGAGGGTGCGCGACCACGCGTCGTACGCGGCCCGTTCGTTGTAGACGGCGGGTCGATCGTTGCAGTGGAAGCCGTGCTCGGCGTCGGGATAGCGGGCGATGCGAGTGTCCACCTGCGCGTCGGTGACGGCGGCGTTCAGCGAATCGACGTCGTCGACCGGGATCCCGGTGTCGAGGTCGCCGAAGAACCCGTGCCACGGCGTTCGCAGTGCCGTGGCGCCGTCGAGCAGCGGCGGGTAGCCGAAGCGACCCTCGCGGATGCCGCCGCCGTAGAACGTGGCCGCGGCACCGAGTGGGCGCCGCACCGCCGTCTCGAAGGCGACGGTGCCGCCCATGCAGAACCCGACGATCGCGCACCCGCTCGGTCCGTAGCCGTACCCGGCCAACTCGTCGAACGCGGCGTCGACGTCCTGGTCGATCTCCTCGGCCTTCAGTGCGCCGATGAGGTCCATCGCGGTGCTCATGTCGTCGTACGACACCACCGGATCACCGGCCCGGTGGAAGAGATGCGGGGCCACGGCGATCCATCCTGCCGAGGCGAAGCGGCCGCAGACCTCCGCGATGTGGTCGGTCACGCCGAACGCCTCCTGGACGACGACGACACCGCCTCGTATCGGACCTTCCGGGACGCGTGTGGTGAAAGTGATGGCCATCCCACCATCAGATCACGAGAATCTCGGTGTTCCATGTGTGAACTGTGTGAAACGGGGAAACCGCGCCGAGGAAACAGCAGGAGGCTGCCATGACATCGACCCTGAACAACCCCGGAGCAGCGACGCCGCAGGAGCCGACCGGGCCGCCGCCGACGTTCGAGGTCGGTGCGCGGGTACGCACCCGGCACTCGATCGACCGCGACTCGGATCCGACGACGTGGCCTCTCGAGACGGGATCGATCGTCGAGGACTTCGCCGACTTCGTGGACTCGTCGTCCGTGGGTCGGGACTGGGCCGTGGCACACCGGTGGGCGGTGGCCCTGGACAACGGGTGCCTGGTGTTCCGCGACACCGACGACCTCGAGGCCGCCGGCGACCCGACCTCGATCGCCGAGACGTCAGCGCGGAAGCAGTAGCACCAGCACGGTCACGCCGGCGATGACGATGGCCGCGCGGAACGGCGTCCGTCCGCTGCTCGTCGACGCGATCCATGCGGCGACGACCACGACGGCCAGAGCGGCTCCGCCCGCTGCGGTCGACACCCCGGTGCGCCCGAGAGCCCCACTCCCCACGACCCCCACGATCGATGCGGTGACGAGCACCCCCGCGGCGAGTGGAGCGACCACGCGAGCAGGGAGTCGGTGTGCCAGCCCGCGGACTCCCGTCGCCGTGTCGTCGGCGATGTCGGGCAGCACGTTGACCAGGTGGGCGCCGAAGCCGAGCAGCGCCCCTACCGTGATCATCCACCACGGCGGCATCGCGTCGGCCACGGTGAGCGAGACGACCACGGGCGCCGATCCGAACGCGACGGTGTACGGCAGCCACGACACGACGGTGGATTTCAGACCCACGTTGTAGGCGAGGGCCGACCCGACTCCCAGCACGAGGTGCACCGCACCCGGGACGACGCCGCACAGCATCGAGAACACCACGCAGACCACCGCCGCGACCGCGACGCTCACCCGCACGGTGGCGGGGTCGAGGCGGCCGACGGCGAGCGGTTTGTCCGTGCGGCCGACCGCGGTGTCCCGCGGGGCGTCGATCAGATCGTTGGTCCAACCGACGATCAGTTGCCCGCTCAGCACCGCCACGACCACGACGACGAGGAGCCCCGCCGAGGGTGGGCCGATGCTGACCGACAGCAGTGCGACGAACGTCGTGACCGCGGCGGCGGGGCCGGGGTGGGAGGCGACGAGGAGAGCGGAGAGTCGACTGCCCATGTACCGGAACAGTACTCAGCTGGCGCGAGCGTCCTCGCGTGCCGGGGCTCCCGCGTCCCGCTCCCGGCGGGCGTCCTCGAGCACGACGAGCCTGCCGAGTGCCGTGCGCGCGTGCATCTGCTGCTGCGTGACGGTCAGCTGGGTGCGCGCTCGGCCGAGGAACGTCCACGTCCAGTTGAAGACGGTGGTGAGTCGGCTCTTGAATCCGACGATGTAGACGAGGTGCACCGCGAGCCACATCAGCCATGCCAGGAAGCCGGTGATCTTGACGGGTCCCACCTGCGCCACGGCCGAGAACCGCGTCACGGTCGCCATGCTGCCCTTGTCCCGGTAGCGGAACGGGGTGCGCTCGGAGCGCGGTGTGTCGGTGGCAGCGGCGCGGACGTCGGCAGTGATGCACCGCGCGGCGTAGCGGCCGCCCTGGATCGCCACCTGGGCGACGCCGGGGAGCTTGTCGCGCGCCATCATGTCGCCGACCACGAAGACCTCGGGGTGGCCCGGCAGTGTCAGATCGGCCTCGACGAGCACGCGGCCCGCGCGGTCGACCTCGGCCCCGGACTTCGCCGCGAGCTGTGCCGCGAGCGGGCTCGCGGAGACACCGGCCGACCAGACCTTGCAGGAGGACTCGATGCGGCGCTCGGTGCCGTCGCTGTCGCGGACCGATAGTCCGTCGGCGTCGACGTCGGTGACCGCGGCGCCCAGCTCGACCTCGACGCCGACCTTCTCGAGCCGACGTCGAGCATTCTCGCCCAGCGAATCGGCAAAGGGCGGCAACACCTTCGGGGCCGCGTCGAGCAGAATCACGCGGGCGTCGCGGCTGTCGATCGTGCGGAACGTTCCGGCGAGGGTGCGGCGCGAGAGCTCGGCGATCTGGCCCGCCATCTCGACACCCGTGGGGCCGGCGCCGACGACGACGAACGTGAGCAGCCGTGCGCGCTCGACGGGGTCGGTGGTGAGTTCGGCGGCGTCGAACGCGTTCATGATGCGCCCGCGCAGCTCGAGGGCGTCGTCGAGCGTCTTCATGCCGGGGGCGAACTCGGCGAAGTGATCGTTGCCGAAGTAGGACTGGCCGGCGCCCGCGGCGACGACGAGGCTGTCGTACGGAGTGACGGTGACGCGGCCACGGCTGACCGAGACGACGGTGCGCGCCTCGAGGTCCACCTCCGTGACGTCGCCGAGCACGACGGCGGCATTCGCCTGGTTCTTGAGGATGAGACGGGTGGAGGGCGCGATCTCGCCCTCGGAGAGGATCCCGGTGGCCACCTGGTAGAGCAACGGCTGGAAGAGGTGGTGCGCGGTGCGCGCCACGATCGTCACGTCGACGTCGCTGCGGCGCAGGGCCTTGGTCGCGAACAGGCCGCCGAATCCGGAGCCGACGACGACGACGCGGTGCGGGGCTGTGGTGGTGGTCACGGTGCCCGTTCCTCTCACTTCACGTGGCCGACCTGCGGGTCCGCCTCCGACGGGGTTTCCGTCTGTGACCCAGACCATACACGGCGCGCTCGATTTGTCAGAACAAATAGGTGGAACAGGGCGAACGCCTACGATTCGAGCATGGATCGCCCCGTGGTCGCCCTCGAGAACGCCGACGCCGTGTACGAGTACTACCGGGAGCATCAGCAGAATCGACGCGTCACGCGGCTCGCCTACGGGGCTCTCGCCGGACGGTTCCGACCCCGCGTCCGGTACGGCGACGGTGCTCGCGAACGCCTCCGCGCCCTCATCTACGACGACACGCGGTTCATCCTGGCCGTGAACCACGTCAGCGAGACCGACCCGTACACGGTCGCCGCCGCCGCGTGGTCCAGCGCGCTGCGGCCCGTCATCGGCCGCACCCGCGTCCTGGCCAAGGACGAGCTGTTCGTCGAGACCGAACCGAACCGCCCGCGGACCCGCCGCATCGCCGAGCGGACGTCGCAACGACGTCGCATCGAGATGATGGGCGGCATCCCGGTGTTCCGCAGCCGCGACCACGGTCTGCGCGCCGTGTCTCGGGCCGGCAATCTCATGATGGACGTGTGTGCCGAAAGGCTCTCTCGTGGTGACGATCTCGCGATCTTCCCGGAGGGCACGTGCAACGACGGTGATCCGACGGTGCTCCAGCACGTCGGGAGCGGGATCGGGCACATCGTCGCGCGCGCACGGACTCGCGGCGTCGAACCGAAGCTCGTGGTGATGGGGCTGCACTACGGACCACCGCCCGGCAGGTACCGCTCGGCGAGCGTGCACATCGACGTGCCGGACATCGTGCTCCCCGACAAGCCGGTCTCCATCGCGCGCACCGTCGCCGAGTACCTTCAGGTGGCCGTGGAGTTGTCGGTCCGCCAGTACTGACTGGTGGTTTTGTCCGGTCGGACCGAAATGTCATGTGCTGCATCGTTGTTCACATTCGGTTCGGCTCCTGCTCGCCTGCCGTGCGCCTGACGTCGAGGTGACGGGAGCAGCGTCGTCTCCATGGTGGAGAACGCACTGAATCCGGCCGGGGAGATCGTCGACACAGGAGTCCCCGCCCACATCGCGGCGAACGCTTCCATCGCCGAGCAGCACGATTGGCACCTGAGCAATCTCCGTCGCCATCGGGTGTCCCGTCGCAACTTCCTCGTGGGTGCTGCCGCCGTCGCCGCGGCGGCCGGGGTGGGAAACCCCGGTTGGAATCGCGTCGCCTACGCGCAGGACGCGCCGCTGACCGTCGGAGGACGGCATCTCTCCTTCGGCTCCGACGCCGCGACGCAGCTCCGGTTCTCGGCGCAGCTCTCCCGCAATCCCGGACTCACCGGGGTGTTTCTCGACCACGGTCCGACCCCGGCACTGGGCGCCACGACGTCGGCCGAGGTGCGCAACCTGGTGAGCCAGGTACCGCGGTCCGACGGCGGCATCCTGGCGGCCGAGCAGTTCTACGTGCACGTTCCGGTGGACGGGCTCACTCCGCGTCTTCCGCACTACTACCGGTGGCGCACCGCCGACGGCTACGTCAGCGATGTCCGCAGTGCCGCACCGGCTCTGCCGCCGGGCCGGCTCGCGCCGTTCCGGTTCACGATGATGGGAGATCAAGGCGTCGACGAGACGCCGACCCAGCCTCCCGGCCTGAAGCCCGGTGACTACGACGATCTGTACTACAAGCCCGACAACGAGCCGTCGGCCAAGCACGCGGCCAACATCGTGCGCCAGATCGCCGACTCGCGGCCCGACTTCCACATCCTCGCGGGCGACATCGCGTACGCGGACCCGTCGGGACAGGGCCGCACTCCTCGCTTCGTACCCAGTGGCGGCACCGTCGACAAGGCCTTCGACAAGTTCAACCCGTACGTCTGGGACGGCTACCTCGCGGCGATCGAGCAGAGCGCGGCGTCGACGCCCTGGCTCTTCGCGACCGGAAATCACGACATGGAGGCGCTGTACGGGCCGAACGGATACGGCGGCCACGCAGCACGATTGGACCAGCCGGACAACGGCCCCGCCGGGTGCCCGTCGGTCTACTCGTTCGTCCACGGCAACGTCGCCGTGCTCTCGCTCGACGCCAACGACGTCTCGAACGAGATCCGCGCGAACACGGGCTACAGCGGCGGACGTCAGACGGGATGGGTGGAGTCGACCCTGGCGCGCTACCGGGCCGATCCGGCCGTCGACTTCATCGTCTGCTTCTTCCACCACTGCGCGTACTCGACGACGAAGGACCACGCGAGCGACGGCGGCGTCCGCAGTGCGTGGGCGGGGCTCTTCGACCGGTACCACGTCGATGTGGTGCTGCAGGCGCACAACCACGTGTTCGAGCGGTCCGATCCGATCCGCGGCGGCTCGCCGACCCGCGTCGCCGGTGACCGGTCGGAGGTCACCTCCGTCTCGGACGGCACCGTCTACTACACGGTGGGCGGCGGTGGGCGCCCGCGTTACGGGTTCCAGGACGGCGAACCCGAGAGCTACCGCGGCAACGAGGTGGCCGACACGTCGGTGCCGAACAGCTACGTCGTCGCCGCGGACGGTTCGAAGGTGCCCGAGTCGCTCACCTGGTCACGGGTGCGATTCCGCAACTACTCGTTCGTCCGCGCGGACGTGACGCCCGGGATCCCCGGCATCACACCGAGTCGGATGCGCATCTCCGCGGTCGACGAGTACGGGCGGGAGTTCGACGAGGTCACCTTCCGTCGCGAGCTGCCGCTCGCGTTCGGCAGCTAGCTGCCGGCCATGTGACCGTCGGCAGCTAGCTGCCGGCGATGTTCACCATCCAGCCGATCCCGAACCGGTCGGTGAGCATCCCGAAGGTGTCGCCCCACGGGGCCGTCTCGAGCGGGACGCCGAGGGTGCCGCCCGCGGCGAGCGCGTCCCAGTAGCCGCGCAGTTCTGGCTCGTCGTCGCCGCTCAGGGACACCGTGCCGTTGGTGCTCACCTCCATCGACGACGGAGTGTCGGCGCCCATCAGCGTGAAGCCGCTCAGGGTGTCGAGCTGACCGTGCATGACGTTGCCCGACTCGGACTCCTCGACAGGCATGCCCGAGTCACCGAACGTCGACAGCGTGAGTTCTCCGCCGAACACGGTGCGATAGAACTCCATCGCCTCCCGCGCCGTGTCCCGGAACGACAGGTACGGATTCAGTCGGGTCGTCATGGTGAGCCTCTTTCTCGAGCAGGGGTGGTCCGCCGACTCCTGTGACTTGATAGAAAGAGTGGGAGCCGCGGGGTTTCGGGGCCGAGATGAGAAAGAGGGTAGTCGTGAGCGAGCAGGTCAGGACAGCAATCGTCACGGGAAGTGCGCGAGGAATCGGTGCCGCCGTCGCCCGACGTCTCGCCGCGGACGGCTTCGGTGTCGCCGTCGTCGATCTCGACGAGGCGGCGTGTGCCGGCACGGTGGACGCGATCACCGCAGCCGGTGGTCAGGCCATCGCCGTCGGCGCGAACGTCGCGGACGAGCAGTCGGTCGTCTCTGCGGTCGAGCGCATCGCCACCGACTTCGGGGCGCCCACGGTGCTGGTGAACAACGCCGGCATCCTGCGCGACAATCTTCTCTTCAAGATGTCGGTCGACGACTGGGACGCCGTGCTCGGCGTGCATCTGCGCGGATCGTTCCTCATGTCCCGCGAGGTGCAGAAGCATCAGGTCGAGGCCAAGTGGGGACGCATCGTCAACCTGTCGTCCACCTCGGCGCTGGGCAACCGCGGTCAGGCCAACTACGCGGCCGCCAAGGCCGGCATGCAGGGCTTCACCAAGACCCTCGCCATCGAGCTGGGCCGCTACAACGTCACCGTCAACGCGATCGCACCCGGCTTCATCGAGACGGAGATGACGGCGGCGACGGCCGAGCGCGTCGGCGTGCCGTTCGAGGACTTCAAGAAGGGTGCCGCGTCGCAGATCCCGGTCAACCGCATCGGTCAGCCCGAGGACATCGCCCACACGGCATCCTTCTTCTGCAGTGAGGGTGCAGGATTCGTGTCCGGCCAGGTCGTGTACGTCGCGGGCGGGCCGAAAGACTGACGTGAAGTTGCTGCTGCTCGCCGACACCCACGTCCCCACCCGCGCGCGGGATCTGCCCGCCGCGGTGTGGGACGCGGTGGACGCGGCCGACCTGGTGGTGCACGCGGGTGACTGGATGGCGCCGTCGTTGCTGGACGCGCTCGAGGAACGGTCGACCGATCTGCTCGCCTGCTGGGGCAACAACGACGGTGACGATCTCCGTGCGCGGTTGCCGGAGGTCGCACGGCGGACGGTCGAGGGCGTACGCATGGTGGTGACGCACGAGACCGGGGCGAAGGGGGGACGGGAGAAGCGGATGGACGCGCAGTTCCCGGACACCGACCTGCTCGTGTTCGGGCACAGCCACATTCCGTGGGACACGCTGTCCGACAACGGGATGCGCCTGCTCAACCCGGGTTCGCCGACCGACCGTCGGCGGCAACCGCACTGCACCTACATGACGCTGACCCTGAGCGGCGGTGCCGTCTCGGACGTCGTGGTGCACGAGCTGTGACGCGCATCGACGCCTGGACGTGGTCGGTGCGGCTGTTCAAGACGCGCTCCGCCGCCGCGTCGGCGTGCCGCGGCGGACACGTGAAGATCAACGGCAGCGCCGCCAAGCCGGCGCAGCACGTGGTGCCCGGTGACGAGGTACGCATCCGCGCAGGGGGATTCGAGAAGATCGTCGAGGTCACTCAGCTCGTGAACAAGCGAGTGGGAGCCCCGGCCGCGGTGGCGTGCTACATCGACCGGAGCCCGCCCCCACCGCCACGGGAACTGTTCGCCGCGGTGCCCGTTCGCGATCGCGGAGCCGGGAGGCCGACGAAGCGGGACCGGCGCGAGATCGACCGGTTGCGGGCGGCACCGCCGAGCGAGTGACGCACGGCGGTCCCGCCACCGGCGTCAGCGCAGCAGTGCGCGCGACATGACGACGCGCTGAATCTGGTTGGTGCCCTCGTAGATCTGCGTGATCTTGGCGTCACGCATCATGCGCTCGACAGGGAAGTCGCGCGTGTAGCCGGCGCCACCGAAGAGCTGCACCGCGTCGGTGGTCACCTTCATGGCGACGTCCGAGGCGAAGCACTTGGAGGCGGCAGAGATGAAGCCGAGGTTCTTCTCCCCGCGCTCGGCGCGAGCGGCTGCCGAGTACACCATGAGGCGGGCCGCCTCGATCTCCATCGCCATGTCGGCGAGCATGAACTCGACGCCCTGGAACGTGCTGATGGCCTTGCCGAACTGCTTGCGGTCCTTGGTGTACGCGATGGCCGCGTCGAGAGCGCCCTGCGCGATGCCGACGGCCTGCGCGCCGATGGTGGGACGGGTGTGGTCGAGCGTCGCGAGTGCCGTCTTGAAGCCGGTGCCGGGCTCACCGATGATGCGGTCTCCGGGGATGCGGCAGTTCTCGAAGTACAGCTCGCGGGTGGGGCTGCCCTTGATGCCGAGCTTGCGCTCCTTCTCGCCGACCGAGAAGCCCTCGTCGTCCTTGTGCACCATGAACGCCGAGATGCCGTTGGCCTTCTTCTCAGGATCGGTGACGGCCATGACGGTGTACCAGGTCGACTTGCCGGCGTTGGTGATCCACGCCTTCGAGCCGTTCAGGATCCAGTCGTCGCCGTCCGCCTTGGCGCGGGTCTTCATGCCGGCGGCGTCGGAGCCCGCCTCACGCTCGGACAGTCCGTAGGAGGCCATCTCGCCCTCGGCGATGGAGGGCAGCACCTTCTGCTTGAGCTCCTCGTTGCCGCTGAGGATGAGGCCCATGGTGCCGAGCTTGTTCACGGCGGGGATCAGGGAGGAGGAACCGCACACGCGGGCGACCTCCTCGATCACCATGCAGGCGGCGACGGAGTCGGCGCCCTGGCCGCCGTACTCCTCGGGAATGTGCACCGCGTTGAAGCCGGACGCGTTGAGGGCCTTCAGTGCCTCCTCGGGGAAGCGCTCCTGCTCGTCGACCTCGGTGGCGTACGGCGCGATCTCCTTCTCGGAGAGTGCGCGGATGGCCTCTCGGAGCTCGTTGTGCTCGTCGGCGAGCTGGAAGAGGTCGAAGCTGGGGTTGCCGGCCATGGGATGTCCGTTCGTCGTGGTGAGAGGGTCGTGGCACTCGGTGTCACGGAATGAGGCCAGCGTACCGGACCGACCGGCCGGTGACCATGGCTGCGTGGCACTTGGTGTCACTGGTCACGTGTGGGTGCTCCGGACCCGTACCGTCCGTCCCTTATTCTGGTGGTCGTGCACCACCAGGCGACGACCCGTGCGCCGGGTGCCCGGGCAGTCGGCGCGTGCAGGCCGGGCCACCGCGTCGATCTGGACGGTCTCCGCGGGCTGGCGATCGCCCTCGTGGTCGTCTTCCACATCTGGTTCGGCAGGGTCTCGGGCGGTGTCGACGTCTTCCTCGTCCTGTCCGGCTTCTTCTTCACGTCGATGGTGCTGCGCCGCGTCGAGCGAGCCGACGGTCCGATCCTGCGGCCCCTCGTCGTCCGCACCGCCCGACGCCTGTACCCCGCGGCGGTGGTGGTGTTCGGCGCGGTGGCGCTCTGGACCGTGTGGGACCGACCCTTCACGATGTGGGACGCGACGACGCGGCAGCTCCTCGCGTCGCTGGCGTACGTCCAGAACTGGGAGCTCGCGCGGACCGCGTCCGACTACGCGGCGGCCGATCTGTCGGTCAGTCCGCTCCAGCACCTGTGGTCGATGTCCGTGCAGGTGCAGTTCTACGTCGGTGTCACGGCCGTGGTGTTCCTCGTCGCCGCGGCGTGCCGTCGGTGTGGTCGTCGGGACCTGACCACACCGGTGCTGGTGTCGGTGCTCGCGGTCGCCGCCGCGGTGTCGTTCGCCTATGCGGCCGACATCGGCCGCACCCACCAGGGGTGGGCCTACTACGACACCGGGGCGCGGACGTGGGAACTCGCGGTCGGCGCGATCGCCGGGCTGGTGATCGGTCGAGTGGTGCTGCCGGCCGCGCTACGTGCCGCGGCCGCCGTCGTCGGACTCGCCGCACTGGTGGGCTGTGGGTTCCTCGTCGACGGTGCGGCGCAGTTCCCCGGTCCTGCCGCGCTGGTGCCGGTCGGGGCCGCGATGCTGCTGGTGCTTGCCGGTGCGGGTGCTCCCGAGTCACGAGCACCGGCCGTGACCCGTGCTCTCGAGTCCCGCCCACTGCAGTTCCTCGGCTCCATCGCCTACCCGCTGTACCTGTGGCACTGGCCGATCCTCATCGCGGTGCTCGGTACCGGGCACTCGGTGACCGTGGTGACGGGATCCGCCGTGGTGGTCGTCTCGATCGCCCTGGCCGTCGCCACGCGCTCGTGGGTGGAGGAGCCGGTGCACCGTCGGGGCGCGGGCCGCGGCGTCCTCACCGCCCTGGTGACCGTCGGAGCGATCGGCCTGGCCGCGGCGAGCGCGACCTGGCAGGGCTACCTCGATCGGGCGACGGCCCGACCGACCGCCGACGTGAGCGCCGACGATCGCTACCCGGGGGCGCTCGCGCTCGTCGATGGTGTTCCCGTGCCGGACGCTCCGATGCGACCCACCGTGCTAGATGCGGACCTGGACCTGCCGCAGTCGACGCTGGACGGCTGCATCGCGGACATGACGCAGCGCGAGGTGATCTCGTGCGAGTACGGCGATCCCGACGCGACGCGCACCCTTGCCCTGGCCGGGGGATCGCACGCCGAGCACTGGCTCCCCGCCCTCGACCGGATCGGCCGGGATCGCGGGTTCGCCGTGGTGACCTACCTCAAGATGGGGTGCCCGCTCGACATCGGCGAGCCACTCCTGGTGGATCTGCCCTACCCGGACTGCCGGGACTGGTCCTCGGACGTGCTCGACATCCTCGCGTCGGACCGCCCCGACTGGGTGTTCACCACCTCGACGAGGCCGAGCCCCACGGAGTTCGGCGACGTCACACCCGACGCGTACCTCGACGTCTGGGCACGCTTCTCCGCGCTCGCTCTTCCCGTCGTGGCCGTGCGGGACACTCCGTGGCTCAGCCGGGAGGGCGTCCCGTATCGCGCCGCGGACTGCCTTGCCGACGGCGGCGACAGCGAGTCGTGCGGACTGCCTCGCAGCGAGGTCCTGTCCGAGATCGATCCGGCCCGCGCCGCGTCGCTGCCGTTCCCCTCGGTGGTTCCCGTCGACTTCTCCGATGCGGTCTGCGGTCCCGACGTGTGTCGCGTCGTCGAAGGAAACGTGCTGGTCTACCACGATTCCCACCACCTGTCGGCGACGTACGTCCGGTCGCTCGTGCCGGTGGTCGACAGCACGCTCGGCGAGGTCACGGGGTGGTGGTGAGACCGTCCCCGAAGTGCTGTGCGAGCAGGGTCGTGACGTCGGCGACCGACGTCCCCGGCGGCAACACGAGTGCGGTGGGCCGGTCTCTCGCGGTGTCGGTGACGAACCGCCGCTTCACCGCCCCGAGGGCGCGCCGGACGTCCTCGACCTCCACTCGGGCCCCGTCGCGAAGCCACGTGCGCAGCAGGTAGTTGTGCGTCGCTGTGACCGCGGCGGCGAACTGCACCAGGGAGAGCGGCTCCTGCGTCGGGGCGCCGCGGCGCAGGGTGTCGACGAAGACGCGCTCGTACCGCAGCACCATCACCAGTTCGCGCTCGCGCAGGGCGGGCACCGTCTGCAGGACGCGGTAGCGGCGACGGGTGGTGTCCGGCGTGCCGGAGAACCGGGCGAACACGCGTGCGGCGGCCTCGCACACGGCGTCGTACGGATCGAGGTCGGTCGTTTCCAGGAAGTCCTGCACATGGGTGAGGGTGGCGTCGTGGTCGAGGAAGACCACGTCCTCCTTGGACCGGAACTGCCGGAAGAACGTGCGGCGCGACAGCCCCGCGCTCTCTGCGATCTGGTCGACCGTGGTGGCCTCGTACCCCTTGCTCTCGAAGAGCTCCAGCGCCGCACCCATGACCTCGAGGCGAAACCGGGCGTCCTCGGTTTCTCGCGGTTCGTCGTGGGCGGCCATGGCTTCACGGTAGCGTGAACTGCTCGGACCGGTGAGCTGCCGGAACGCACGTGACGGTGAAGGGGCGAGGTCGTGGCGTTGGTGATGGGTGTCGATTCGTCCACCCAGTCGTGCAAAATCGTTGTTCGGGACGCGGATTCCGGTGAGCTGGTCCGCCACGGTCGGGCCGGCCATCCCGACGGCACCGAGATCGACCCGGCCCGGTGGCACGAGGCTCTCGAGACCGCTCTCGCGGACGCCGGTGGAATGGACGGCGTCGACGCGGTCTCCGTCGGAGCGCAGCAGCATGGCATGGTGTGTCTCGACGAGGCGGGCGAGACCGTCCGACCGGCGTTGCTGTGGAACGACACTCGCTCCGCCGAGTCGGCGCGCGACCTGGTGACCGAGCTGGGTGGAGGCCAGGAGTGGGCCGACGCCGTGGGCGTGGTGCCGGTCGCGTCCATCACCGCGGCAAAGCTGCGGTGGCTCGCGGATCACGAGCCGGAGAACGCCGATCGCACTGCGGCAGTCTGTCTTCCGCACGACTGGCTGTCCTGGCGCCTCGGCGGTGCTCGCGGACTCGACGCCCTGGCCACGGATCGGGGTGACGCCAGCGGCACGGGATACTTCTCGGCGGCCACGAACGAGTACCGCGTCGATCTGCTCGGTCTCGCGCTTCGCGGGCGCACCCCGCACGTGCCCACCGTGGCGGCGCCCTCGACACGGATCGGCACGACTTCCGGAGGCGCGGCCATCGGGCCCGGAACCGGTGACAATGCCGCTGCGGCACTGGCTCTGGGTGCCGGCGAGGGTGACCTGGTGGTCTCCATCGGCACGTCCGGCGTCGTCTCGGCCGTGTCCGCCGTGGCTCCTCGCGACCCGTCGGGACTGGTGGCCGGCTTCGCCGACGCCACCGGTCGTCAACTGCCTCTCGTCTGCACACTGAACGCCGCGCGCGTGCTCGATGCGACCGCGCGCCTGCTCGGCGTCGACCACGACGAGCTGTCGCGGCTCGCGCTGTCCACGGAGAGCCAGGGCCTGGTCATGGTGCCGTACCTCGAGGGGGAGCGCACACCGAACAGGCCCGGCGCGACCGGCGCGATTCATGGCCTGCGCCTGGGTAATTCGACCCCGGCGCACCTCGCGCGCGCCGCGATCGAGGGTCTGCTGTGCAGTCTCGCCGACGGGATCGACCACCTGGTGGCGCAGGGTGCGACCGTGTCGCGAGTGCTGCTCGTCGGCGGGGGCGCGAAGTCCGAGGCGGTGCGCGTCCTCGCGCCGGGAGTCTTCGGCATGCCCGTCGACGTCCCGCCGCCCGGTGAGTACGTGGCCGACGGGGCCGCGCGCCAGGCGGCCTGGGTGCTGTCCGGCGGGGCCGAACCGCCCACCTGGGCCGCGGCGGACATTCCCCGGTACGAGGCGGACCCGACCCCGGCGGTGCGCGAACGCTACGCCGAGGTGCGGGACCTGACGGAGGGTGCCGGGTAGGTCAGCGCCCCGTGGCGTTCGACTCGTCGTCGGCGTGGGTCATTGCAGCGAGGTGCATCTCGTCGACGGTGGCCGAGTCGGGTGTGTAGTCGACTCTGTCCGACTTCGCCAGCACGCCCTCCATGTGCGCGATGTAGGCCATCTGCATGATCTTCGTCGGCTCCTCCTCGAAGAGGCGGGCGTACGCATCCTGCCGGGCGTCACCCGTGAGCTGGCCGGCCGCGGCGATCTCCGCGTCGAACTCCGGTGTTCCGTAGGCACTCTGGAATCCGTCACTCGTGAAGTACTGGTCGACGGTGAAGGCCGAGTCACCCGCCTGATTGCCGTGCTGGATGACCAGGAGGTACGGGCCGGCGTCGGCGGGGAAGGGGCGCTCCTGGTACTGCGACGTACCGGCCGAGTCCATCATCTCGATCGAGATGTTCATGCCCAGTTCGGACAGTGCGTTCTGGACGACCTCGAGGGTCTCGTTGACCTTCGGGAACTGACCGGTACGGCCGATCAGTCGGATCTTCGCATCGACCGGCACGCCGTCCGCTCGTGCCTCGTCGAGCAGTGCTCGCGCCTTCTCCGTGTCGTACGGCCACGCCTCGAGATCGTCGTCGTACCCGACGACTCCCGGCGAGACCAACTGGGCCGCCGGGCGTCCCAGATCGCGAAAGAGGGCGTGCACGATGCCGTTCCGGTTGATGGAATAGTTGATCGCCTGCCGCACCCGGATGTCGTCCAGGGGTGGCTCCCCGACCTGGATCCGAACCGCGGTGGTCTCGTTGTTCGGGTAGGCCACACCCAGGTCCCCGGCACCGTCCTCCGGTCCGATACCGGTCGCGATGTCGGCCTCGTCTCCCGAGACCATCGACGCGCGGATGCTGCCTTCGCTGCGCCACTGGTAGACGGCACGGGCGAACTCCGGCCGAGGCCCCCAGTACCGATCGTTGCGCACCAGGGTCAGCCGCTGGCCGTAGTCCCAGGTGTCGAGAGCGAACGGTCCGGTGCCGACCGGTTCCCGCTCGCGTTCCGTGATGCTGGCGGTGCGTGGGATCATCTCCACGAACGAGATCCGCAGCGGGAGGATGGGATCCGGGTTCGGCGCTGCCACCGTCAGGGTCAGCGGATCGACGACGGCCACGGTCAGATCGGCGTCGCCGAACACGTATCCCTCGACGTTGCATCCGATGTCGGAGTTCACGGTGCGTTCGATGGAGTGCGCGGCGTCCGCGGCCTCGAACGGTCGACCGTCGCTGAAGGTGACTCCGGGGTGCAGACGGAACGTCCACTGGCGGTCGGAGTTCTGTTCCCAGGAGTCGGCAAGCTTGGGTTCGAGATCACCGGTGGTGGGGTTCCGCTCCATGAGAGGTTCGGTGATGTTCGACCGCGTGACGACGCCGATCGAGGTCTGCGAGACGTCGCACGCCTCAAGCGTCGGGGGTTCCTGACTCAGGACGATGCGCAGGGTGTCCGGATCGGTGACCGAGCTGCGGTCCGTGTTGGCCACGGAGCACGCCGAGGCGGTGAGCGCGAGGACGAGCACGCCGGCGAGCGTCCCGGATCGGTGTCGCGGTGCAGGGCTCATGTCGACCTCCGGGTATGACGTCCGAGTGGACGGGGGATTCGAGTGACACCGGACAGGTGGGCTGTGGTGATCGGATCCTGTGACGGTGGACACAACGTAGGAGCGGTTGTCGAGGTCGTCAACGGCGTCGAGCCGTCGTCGAGACCGTCCGCGTCACCATCGAGGTGACGACGCCGACGCCGCTCGAGTCACCCACCTGCGGCGATACGTGGTCAGAGATCGACCGGTCCGGATCGTGAACCGACACATGCGATTTCCGCATCGTTCGATGCCGATGTGGTGCGGCCGGAGCGCCACTCGTCGGGACATGCAGTGATGCTCGGTCGGCATCGACCGATGCGACATCAGTGTTGGACGCGCATCAGTGCGGCTTCTAGCGTGTGAGCTGGACCACGTACCCGATGGAGGAGCCGACTGTGACCGACACGCGAGAGACCCCCGAGCGCAGCACCACCCGGCCGACCAGCGGGCTCACCGCGCCCGACGCGGCCGTTCGTGCGCTCGCGCCCGGGGCCGCCACGATCGATCGCATCGCGGACGTCACCCTGCGCTCCGTCGTTCTCCCTCTGGCCACACCGATCAGCGACGCGAAAGTGCTCACCGGACGGCAGAAGCCGATGACGGAGGTGGTGTTCCTCTTCGTCGAGATACGCACCGAGCAGGGGCACGAGGGCATCGGGTTCAGCTACTCCAAACGTGCCGGCGGCCCTGCGCAGTTCGCCCACGCGCGAGAGATCGCGCCTGTGCTGATCGGTCAGGATCCCAGTGACATCGGTAAGATCTGGAGCTCTCTCGTCTGGGCCGGTGCCTCCGTCGGTCGCAGCGGCGTCGCCACCCAGGCGATCGCGGCAGTCGACATCGCACTGTGGGACCTGAAGGCGAAGCGCGCCGGGCTCCCGCTCGCGAAACTCATCGGCTCCACCCGTGATGCCGTGCAGACGTACAACACGTCCGGCGGCTTCCTGCATACCCCGATCGAGGAGGTGCTGGAGAACGCGACCGCGTCTCTCGCGGCCGGCATCGGCGGTATCAAACTGAAGGTGGGACAGCCGGACTGGCGCCAGGACATCGCTCGGGTGACCGCAGTGCGCGAGCACCTGGGTGACGACGTACCCCTGATGGTCGACGCGAACCAGCAGTGGGACCGACCGACGGCGACCCGGATGTGCCGCATTCTCGAACAGTTCGATCTGGTGTGGATCGAGGAACCACTCGACGCCTACGACGCCGAGGGCCACGCCATGCTCGCGCGGACCTTCGACACGTCCATCGCGACCGGTGAGATGCTGGCCAGTGTCGGCGAGCACGTGCGCCTGATCGAGGCCGGGTCCGTCGACATCATCCAGCCCGACGCGCCGCGCATCGGTGGGATCACGCAGTTCCTGAAGCTCGCAGGACTCGCCGAGCATCACGGCCTGCAGATGGCGCCGCACTTCGCGATGGAGATCCACCTGCATCTCGCGGCTGCCTATCCTCTGCAGACCTGGGTGGAGCACTTCGACTGGTTGGATCCGCTGTTCGAGGAGCACCTGGAGACGCGGGACGGGCGGATGCACCTGTCCGAACGTCCTGGCCTCGGCTTCAGCCTGAGCGAGCAGGCGCACGCGTGGACCGTGGCGGAGGTGCACGTGTGAGGGCCTCCGGGCGCGTCAGCGCACCGACGACTCCACGGTGGCGCGGGCTCCGCGAGTGTGCAGGGAGTCGAGAGCCGACGTGTAGGCGTCGACGAAGCGCGGATCGTCCACCAGATCCCCGAACAACTCCCGGTTCCGCACGAACGCGAGGGGGTCCTCGCGCTGCTGCCGAGCCAGCGGGGTGAGCGTGTCCTTCAGACGGTCGACGATCTCGATGGGCTCACCCTGCTCGTCGACACCCTCGGCGTAGCGCGCCCAGCTCGCGATCACCGTGGCGGACAGTGCGACCGGCCCTCCGGACCCGAGGTTCGTGCGCACCACCGGGACCAGCCACTTCGGGATCCGGTCCGACGACTCGGCGCAGAGCCGGGCCACGGTGTCCCGGATCTCCGGATTGGAGAAGCGCTCGATCAGCGTCTTCTTGTACTCGGCCAGGTCGATTCCGGGAACCGGTTGCAGCGTGGGAGTGGCTTCCTCGTCCATGTAGCGCAACAGGAACTCGGCGAACAGTGCGTCCTGCGTGACGTCGTGCACGAGCCGGTAGCCACTGAGGTATCCGACGTAGCAGAGGGCCTGATGGCTCGCGTTGAGCAGGCGCAGCTTCATCAGCTCGTACGGTGTGACGTCGTCGACGACCTGCACGCCCACGTCCTCGAACGGCGGCCGGCCGAGGGTGAAGTGATCCTCCAGCGCCCACTGGGTGAACGGCTCCGCGGCCACGGGCCACTGGTCCGCGAGGTCGTACCGTGAGGCGAGCTGGTCGACGACGTCGGGTGTGGTGACGGGCGTGATGCGGTCGACCATGGAGTTGGGGAACTGCGCGGTGTCCGTGATCCACTGTGCCAGTGCGGGATCCTTCAGGCGGGCGAACGCGGTGAAGGTCGATCGGGCGATGTGTCCGTTGCCCTCGATGTTGTCGCACGACATGATGGTGAACGGCGCGAGCCCGCGATCCTTCCGGCGGGACAACGCCTCGCACACCAGTCCGAAGGTCGTGCCCGGTACCGCATCGGGTGCCAGATCCGCTCGCACAGCCGGGTTCTCGGCGTCGAACTCGCCCGTGGTGGCCGAGAAGTTGTAGCCGCCCTCGGTGACGGTGAGAGAGACGATGCGGGTGTCGGCGTGGGCGAGCTTCTCGATCACCGCCTCGGGATCGTCCGGCGCGAAGAGGTACTCGGTGATGGATCCGATGACCGAGGTGTCCCACGAGCCGTCGGAGTGCCGCAGTGCCAGGGTGTAGAGACAGTCCTGGGCGTCCATGACGTCCTTCATACGGCGATCACCCGGCAGCACGCCCACGCCGCAGATGCCCCAGCTCGACGCGGACTCGAAGTCGGTGCGGAGCAGCCGGTCCACGTACATCGCCTGGTGCGCACGGTGGAAGCCGCCGACGCCGAAGTGGACGATCCCGGTGGTGATCGCCGAGCGGTCGTACCGTGGCACGTCCACGTCGTCGGGAAGCTGGGCGAGGGTGGCAGCGGACAGCTTCACGAGAGGGTCTCCTGACTGGGTGTCACGGTGACGACAGCCTTGATGCTGCCGTCGGTGCGGTCGTGATTCAGTGCGTCCTCGACATGATCCAGGTCGAACCGACCCGTCACCATGCTGTCGAGCTCGACTCGTCCGGTGCGGACGAGTTCCAGTGCGGTGGGCCAGGTGTCGGCATAGCGGAAGACGCCGGTGACCCACAGTTCCCGGTTCTGGATCACGGACACGGGAATCGGGTACTCGTTTCCGCCCATGCCCACGAGCACCACTCTGCCCGCAGGGCGCACGGCGCGCATCCCGTCCTGCACTGCGCGGGGTGCGCCCGACGCGTCGACGAACACGTCGACGTCGAGGTCGTGCACCGACTCGTCCGCCGGGTCGATCACGCGGGTCGCCCCGTACCGCGTGGCGTTGGCGCGGCGGTCGGCCGAGATGTCCGACACGACGATCTCCGTGGCGCCGAAGGCGCGTGCGACCTGCGCCGTGAGCACTCCGACCGGCCCGGCGCCCGCGATCAACACTCGCGAGCCGCCGGTGATCCCGGCCTTGCGTGCGGTCGCGATGGCCACCGACAGGGGCTCGAAGAGGGCCGCGGCGTCGTCGGACACGTCGTCGGGGACGTCGTGCGCGAACGTGGATCCGATGGTCACGTACTCACAGAGGGCACCGTCCACGGGAGGGGTCGCATAGAACTCCATGTGGGGGCACAGGTTGTAGTGGCCCGATCGGGTCTCGCGACTGTCGGGATCGGGTCGTTGCGGCTCGATGGACACTCGCGACCCGACTCGCCGAGGGGAGACGCCGTCACCGACGGCGACGATCACACCCGACGCCTCGTGGCCCAGAACGAGCGGCGACTCGACGACGAAGTCGCCGATGCGACCCTCGCGGTAGTAGTGCGCATCCGATCCGCAGACCCCGACGGATGCCACCCGGACGAGGACGTCACCTGCGTTCGGCGTCGGCACAGGTCGCGTCTGCGTCTCGATGTGTCCCGGTTCGGTGAGAACTGCGGCACGCATGGAATCGACTGTTGTGTGGATCACACCTGGATGTTAGCTTAAGTGAGCAGATGAACACCAGGTGAGCAGATGCTCACCTCGACGACCGGGAGCGACATCGTGACGACGCCGAGTTCGAGCGACGAGCTGAGGCTCGCGCTGCGTGCGGCGACGATGTACCACGTCGAGGGCGCGACCCAGGCGGAGATCGCCACCAAGCTCGGTGTCTCCCGTCCCACGGCAGGTCGACTCGTCGCTCGGGCTCGGGCGAACGGGCTCGTGCGCATCGAGATCCACGTGCCCGAGGAGATCAGCGGATCGGTGCACACCGATCTCGAACGTCGACTCGAGGAGCGGTACGGCCTGGACGAGGCGCTGGTGGTCACGTCGACCATCGACGACGCCGGCGGTCGGTACGACGCGGTGGGGCGCGCCGCGTCGGGCATCCTCACCCGGCGCGTGCAGCCTGCTCACACACTCGGTTTCACGTGGGGGCCGGAGACGGTTGCGGTGGCGCAGTCGCTCCAGGGAGGCGGCAGCCGCTGCGCCCGCGTGGTGCAGCTGGACGGATCCATGAGCACCGCGGACTACCAGACCGGTGTCGACTTCGTCCTCACCCGCTGCGCCGAGCAACTGCAGGCGACGCCGATGCGGCTCAACGCCCCTCTCTACGCCGACCCGGCGACAGTCGTCGCGCTGCAACAGGACTCGCTGATGTCCAAGGCGCTCGACGCCGGACGCACCGCGGACCTCATGTTCTTCGGACTGGGCCCGGTGTCGACGTCGACGACGCTGTTCGAGGGAAGCTTCCTCGACGCCGACCTCCTGTCCGAACTCGATCGACTCGGTGCGGTCGGTGAGATCGGCGGTCGGTTCTTCGACTCCGACGGCGCCGACGTCGACAGCTCACTGACCGACCGCACGGTCTCGGTGCCGCTGGACGACATCCGGAACTGCGCCACCACGCTCCTCATCTCCGGCGGTGCGCGCAAGCACGCCGCGATCCGGGCCGCTCTGCGCGGCCGTCTCGCCACCGTCCTGGTGACCGATATCGCCTGTGCTCTGGACCTTCTCGACGAGCACGGCAGCAACCCCATGAAGGAATCGAGGTAGTACCGACGTGACATCACGATTCGTCCCACTCGCCGCCCTCGCCGCAGCCACCGTGCTGACGGCGAGCGGCTGCGCGGGCGCGGGATCGTTCGGAGGTGACGGTGGCGGCACGACCATCACCGTGGCCATCGTCTCCAACTCGCAGATGTCCGACGCGATCTCGCTCGCACCGGAGTTCGAGGCCGAGAACCCGGGTGTGAACCTGAAGTTCGTCTCGCTGTCCGAGAACGAGGCGCGCGCGAAGATCACGGCGTCGGTGGCCACGGGCGGTGGTGAGTTCGACGTGGTGATGATCAGCAACTACGAGACGCCGCAATGGGCCGAGAACGGGTGGCTCACCAATCTGTCCGAGTACGCGCAGGCCACACCGGGATACGACGAGGACGATTTCATCCCGTCTCTCAAGGAGTCGCTGTCCTACGAGGGAAGCATGTACTCGGTGCCGTTCTACGGTGAGTCGTCCTTCCTCATGTACCGCAAGGACCTGATGGAGGAAGCAGGCATCACGATGCCGGCCGAGCCCACCTGGGACCAGGTGGCCGAGGCCGCCGCGACACTCGACCGTCCGGGCATGTCCGGCATCTGCCTGCGTGGCAAGCCCGGCTGGGGCGAGGTGCTCGCGCCCCTCGACACCGTCATCAACGCCTTCGGCGGCCGGTGGTACGACGAGAACTGGAACGCGCAACTCGACAGTCCGCAGGTCGAGGAAGCCGTGCAGTTCTACGTCGACCTGGTCCGGTCGCACGGACAGGCCGGCGCGGCGACGAGCGGTTTCAGCGAGTGCGGAACGCAACTCGCACAGGGCAACACGGCCATGTGGTACGACGCCACCTCGGCGGTGTCGGTGCTCGAGGACCCCACGTCGAGCAACGTCGTCGGCAAGATCGGGTACGCCAAGGCCCCGTCGGCGGCAAAGGGCGACAACGGGTGGCTGTACTCCTGGTCGCTCGGCATCCCGACGACGTCGGAGAGCCCGGACGACGCCTGGAAGTTCGTGTCGTGGATGACGAACAAGGAGTACCTGAAGAAGGTCGGCACCGAGCTCGGCTGGGAGCGGGTGCCACCGGGAAGCCGGTTGTCCACCTACGAGATCCCGGAGTACAAGGAGGCATCGGCCGCCTTCGGTCAGGTCACGCTCGACTCGATAAACAATGCCGATCCGCTGAACCCGACGGTCGATCCGGTGCCGTACACCGGCGTCCAGTTCCTCACCATCCCCGAGTTCCAGGATCTCGGCACTCGGGTCAGTCAGCAGATCAGCGCCGCCGTGGCAGGACAGATCAGCGTCCAGGACGCGCTCGCTCAAGCGCAGCAGTACGCCGAGGTGGTCGGCAAGACGTATCAGGAGGATCAGTGATGACCACGACCGAAATCGGCTCGGCGAGATCCGAGACGCCGTTCGTTCCTCGCGAACGGGTGATCTCGAAGGCGGAGGGGTGGCGGCGCCGCGGTCCCCTGCTGCCGGCCATGGTCTTCGCGATCGTCGTCACGCAGATCCCGTTCCTGTTCACGCTGTACTACTCGACGCAGTCGTGGAACCTGGTGCGCCCCGGATCGCGGGAGTTCAACGGTCTGAACAACTACGTGGACGTGTTCCGGGACAGCCAGTTCCGCTCGGTCGCGTTCAACACGGTGATCATGATCGTGGGCACGGTGATCATCTCGGTGGCGCTGGGCCTGGTGCTCGCACTGCTGCTGGACCGTAAGTTCATCGGCCGCAGTCTGATCCGCACCCTGCTGATCACTCCGTTCCTCATCACCCCGGTCGCCGGTGCACTGATCTGGAAGACCACCATGTTCGACCCGGTGTTCGGCCTCATCAACTTCGTGCTCAGCCCGTTCGGGGTCGACCAGATCGACTGGGTCTCGCGGTTCCCGCTCGCCGCGGTCATGACCAACCTCGTCTGGCAGTGGACCCCCTTCATGATGCTGCTCATCCTGGCGGGACTGCAGTCGATGCCGAAGGACATCGCGGAGGCGGCGCGGGTGGACGGCGCCGGGCCCGTCGCACTGTTCCGCGAGTTGACGTTGCCGCATCTGCGACGCTTCATCGAGCTCGGAGCGGTCCTCGGCGCCATCTACCTCATCAACACCTTCGACGCCGTCTACATGATGACGTCCGGCGGCCCGGGTGTGGCGTCGTCGAACCTGCCGTTCTACATCTATCAACGAGCGTTCCTCGGCTTCGACATCGGCCAGGCCGCGGCCATGGGCGTCGTCACCGTGGTGGCCACCATCGTCGTCAGCACACTGGCGCTGCGACTGATCTTCACGAGCTTCAGCGGGAAAGAGGAGGCTGCCTGATGAGTACCACCACCGAGCGGAGCGCCGGCAGCGGAACTCCGAGCGTCACCGCGCCGATCACACGCAAGAAGCGATGGGGGCCCGGATCGATCTGGTCCTTCGTCGCCTGGGTCGCCGGCATCGCCTTCTTCTTCCCGGTCCTGTGGATGGTCATCACCGGGTTCAAGCAGGAAGCCGATGCGTACACCGCGACGCCGAAGATCTTCTTCACCCCGACCCTCGACCAGTACCGCGGCGTTCTCGAGAGCGGCATCGGCACCACGCTGCTCAACTCGGCCTTCGCGACCGTCGTGTCCACGATTCTCGTTCTGCTGCTGGGTGTCCCGGCTGCATTCGCCCTGTCGCTGCGTCCCGTGAAGAAGACGCAGGACGTGCTCTTCTTCTTCATCTCGACGAAGATGCTGCCGGTCGTGGCGGCCATCGTGCCGCTGTACGTCATCGTCGGCGACATCGGTCTGCTCGACAACATCTGGGCGCTCATCATCCTGTACACGGCGATGAATCTGCCGATCGCGGTGTGGATGATGCGGTCGTTCTTCCTCGAGGTCCCGAGCGAGTTGCTCGAGGCCGCGAGCATGGACGGGGCCTCGCTGTGGACATCGGTGCGGGAGGTCATCCTGCCGCTGGTCTCGCCCGGCATCGCGGCCACGTCGCTGATCTGTGTGATTTTCTCGTGGAACGAGTTCTTCTTCGCCGTCAACCTCACCGCCGTTCAGGCACAGACGATTCCGGTCTACCTCGTCGGCTTCATCACCGGGCAGGGCCTGTACTGGGCCCAGCTCTCCGCCGCTGCGACGTTCGCAGCCCTCCCCGTCGTCCTCGCCGGATGGTTCGCGCAGAACAAGCTCGTGCGCGGCCTGTCCTTCGGCGCCATCAAGTAGGAGAAAGAACCATGGCTGCAATCTCGTACAAGCAAGCGTCCTGCATCTACGACGGCGCCGACAAGCTGGCGGTGGACTCGCTCGACCTCGACATCCAGGACGGCGAGTTCGTCGTCCTGGTCGGCCCGTCGGGCTCCGGGAAGTCCACCGCGCTGCGGATGCTCGCCGGTCTCGAGGAGATCGACGGCGGTGCCATCGAGATCGGCGGGAAGAACATGGTCGGTGTGCCGTCCAAGGACCGCGACATCGCGATGGTGTTCCAGAACTACGCGCTCTACCCCAACAAGACCGTCGGCGAGAACATGGGCTTCGCGCTCAAGATGCGCGGGGTCAGCCTCGAGAAGCGTCAGGCCCGCGTCGCCGAGGCGGCCCGACTCCTCGACCTCACCGAGTACCTGGATCGCAAGCCCGGCAAGCTCTCCGGCGGTCAGCGGCAGCGCGTCGCCATGGGCCGCGCGATCGTCCGTGAGCCCCAGGTGTTCTGCATGGACGAGCCGCTGTCGAACCTCGACGCCAAACTGCGGGTACAGACACGCACGCAGATCGCCGCGCTGCAGCGTCGGCTGGGGACGACCACCGTGTACGTCACCCACGACCAGGTCGAGGCCATGACGATGGGCGACCGCGTCGCGATCCTCAAGGACGGCAAGCTGCAGCAGTTCGCCGCGCCGACCGAGCTCTACGACCACCCGGTCAACGCCTTCGTGGCCGGATTCATCGGCTCGCCGGCGATGAACCTGTTCACGGTGCCCGTCGTGTCCGGCGGCCTGAAGGTCGGTGAGCGCACCGTCCCCCTCGAGCGCGACCAGCTCACCGCCATCGCCGCCGCGGGACTCGACGAGGTGACCCTCGGCCTGCGTCCAGAACAGCTCGCGATCGGCTCCGCGGACGACGACGGACTGCTGGTCACCGTCGACCTCGTGGAGGAACTGGGCAACGAGAGCTACCTCTACGCCAGCTTCGACGACACCCGGATCCGCGCCTCGGACGGCACACCGGCCACGATCGTGGCACGCTCTCCCAGGAGGGCACCCGCGCGGATCGGCGAGAAGGTCACGCTGACCAAGCAGGAGGGCACCGCGTACCTGTTCCACCCGACCTCGGGGGAGCGGATCGGGGCCTGAGCAGCAGGGGGCAAGACTCGGGTGTGGGAACGTGCCGGGAAGACCGTTCCCACACCCGTCCACCGTCGCGGGACCTCGCATGTGAGCGTGCGGCCACAGGATTGCCGGTGATTCTGCGGATCGGCAGAGTGTTCGTCGATCGCGTGTACTCACACTCGCCTGCGGGCTGTCGGTTCCTGTGGGCGTGGTCGAGCAGCACGTCCGCCGCGTCTCGCGGGTGACTCCAGGGCCACCAGTGCTTCGCGTCGACCTCCGGGACGGTCAGGTCCGGCACCCGGCGGTCGACGTCCTGGACCGGTCGACACGTTTCAGCGCACGGCACGAGGGTAGTTCGAGGCACTCGCTCTCGACACAGGAAATTCTCATGGCCCGTGCCACCCTTGCCCACCTGCTCCACGATGTCGGACTCGCGGCCTGGTTCGGCGGAACCCTCGCCAATGCCGTCGCACTGAACGAGGCGTCGTCGAACACCGACACCGCCGCCTCCACCGGGGCTGTCACCAACAAGGGATGGGATCGGTGGACGCCGGTCAACGCCGCGGCCATCGGTGTCCATCTCGCCGGTGCGACAGCACTGCTGAAGAACGACTACGGACGTCTGAAGGCGCAGGACGCGAGCGAGCAGTTCCGTCCCGAGGAGGTCACTCGCGGCGTAGTGTCGCGCATCGTCGGCTGATCGCCCGATCCGCGAGGTCTGTCCGGGTCGCAACCGCAGAGTGGTGATGACGTGGCAACGACACCGGACGACGACACCGACGCGGGAGCCGACCAGCGCACTCCGCTCGTGCGTCCGCCGAAATTGCGGACCGAGGCCGATCGCGGCGCGACCCGGTTGGAGCTGTTCTTCGACCTCGCCTACGTGCTGGTCGTGCACCAACTCGCACTCGCACTGAAGGACGACCTTCGCTGGCAGGGCATCGCCGAGTTCGCGGGAATCTTCGCCGTCACGTGGTGGTCCTGGGTGACCACCACGTTGTACGCCAACAGGTTCGACACGAACGACGTCCTGTACCGATTGCTGAAACTCGCCGCCACCTTCGCCGTGGCGGTGATGGCCGCCAGTGCCGCGACGGCGGTGGGCGGCGACGGGACCGTCGCCTTCGGAGCCGGGTACATCGCGACGCGGGTGATTCTCGCCGGTCTGTATCTTCGCGCACGGCGGCACATCCCCGACGTCCGCGTCACGATCGATCTGTACCTCGCGGCCACCGGCGTCAGTGTCGTGATCTGGACGGTCTCGCTGCTCACCCTGTCACCGATCACCTACGTGCTGTGGGCGGTGGGAATCATGGTGGAGGCCGCGGCGCCGTTCGCCGCGACCCACTGGGGACCGGATGTTCCGCTGCACCTCGAGCATCTGCCGGAGAGGTTCGGGCTCTTCGTCATTCTCGTTCTCGGTGAGTCGATCTCGGCTGTGGTGCTCGGGATGCACGACACCCACTGGATGTTCTCGTCCGTCGCCGTCGCGGCACTCGGATTCACGATCGCTGCAGCCGTGTGGTGGATGTACTTCGACATCGGCGGCGCGGAGGCCAAGACGGAGATCCAGGACGACGAGCGGGTGGTGGGCAGTGGCCGTGCCGACGGGTACGTCTACGGGCACCTCCCTCTCACCCTGGGTGTCGCTCTCCTCGGCGTCGGGATCCAGCAGTACGTCCTGCATCCCGTCGGCGAACTGACCGATGCCGGGCGCTGGTCCCTGTCCGGTGGGGTGGCGCTGTTCGTCGTCGGGATCTGCGCCGTTCTCGGCTGGAGTTCCGGCGACTGGAGAACGGTGTTCCCGTGGCCGGCGCTGGCCATTCCCGTCGTCGTCGTGCTGGGTCTCGTCGACACCAGGCTCCCGTTCGCCTCGGCCATCGTCCTCGCTGTCGGCGCGATCACGGCCGTCGTCACCGGGGTGATCCGTCGGCGCCGCAGTTCGGTCGACACGACCGAGACCTGACGCCGGGGCTATCGGTCCCGGCCGGCGTGGTCGAGCAGCACGTCCGCCGCGTCTCCCGGGTGACTCCAGGGCCACCAGTGCTTCGCGTCGACCTCCAGGACGGTCAGGTCGGGGACCCAGCGGTCGACGTCCTGGACCAGATCGGGGGAGAGGAAGCGATCCTTCAGCGGAACCACGACGAGTGTGGGTACGTCGCACCGCGGTGGTGGCCCGGACAGCATGCGCCGAATGATGTTGGCGCGATAAAGCTCGACACCGCGCTGCATGTTCAGCGGATCCGCGGCGGGAGCGGGGTCCGCGGGACCGGACTGGACGAACAGAGTCGGAACGTACTTTCCCAGGACCGGCACGTGGAAGCCCCAGATGTACCACGACCGGGCGAGCTGACCGAGCACCGACGGCCACTGGGTGGGCCGCAGTCCGCGCCGACGCGACGTCTCGCGGAGGTGGTCGATGCTGGGACCGGAGACGGAGGTGAACGATCCGAACACCTCGGCGGCGCGGGGATCGCGCATCGGCTCCCACATCTGCACCGAACCCCAGTCGTGGGCGAAGGCGTGGACCGCTCCGCGGAGATCGGGGATCGACTCGACCACCGCATAGGTGTCGTCGGCCAGGCGTTCGATGGCGAACGACTCGGACCGTTCCGGGTGCTCGACGACGGTGCGGCCACCACCGCGCGTGTCGTAGGCGATGACGCGGGCGCGATCACCGATGGCGTCGATCATCGGGTGAAACATGGTGTGGTCGTCCGGATACCCGTGCACGAGCAGCACCGTCGTGTCCGACTCCGGATCGCCGTACTCGAACACGGCCAGTGCGGCACCCGTCGAGTGAGCGGTCCACCTGCTGTGCGGCTCGGTCATCCTGCCTCGCTCCTTCTGTACAGCGACTCTCCTCGGAGCAGTCGCGCGACGAGGTGCAGCCGCACCTCGTCCTGCTCGGGCTGCGGATGCACCACGGCGGAGAGGGCTTCCCCGTCGAGGAGGTGTACCACCGTGAAGAGCACCGTATCGAGTTCCGCCGCGGGAATCGTGCCCGCGATCGGCAGCGAGCGTCCGAGGTCGGTGATCTCCTGGTGGTAGCGCACGGTGAACGGAACGAGACGCTCCCGCAGTGCATCGTCACTCCGGGCGGCGATGAGCAGCTCGTACCAGGCACCGTTGATCGGCGCCCGGCACGCGGCGCGCAGCAACGTCAGGCAGTGCTCGACGGACGCCGAGCCGAAGCCGGACAGCCCGGCGCGGAACTCCTCGAACTGGCGCCTCCGGACCTCGTCCGCCGCGGCCACGACGAGATCGAGACGGGTGGCGAAGTGCCGGAAGAGCGCACCCGACGACACTCCCGCGCGGGTCACCACCTCGTTGACCGTCGTGGCGGCGTAACCCTTCTCGCACAGCGACGCGATGGTCGCGTCGAGGAGTCGCGCGATGGTGTCGGTGCGGCGCTCTTCCTGCGTTCGTCTCACACGGACACGGTAGTGGCCGCAGGTGTCCTCACCCCCGCTCGCAGGAATCGGCCCGCCCGCTCGGACACCCCGAACCAGGAGGCGAATCGGCCCTCGCGATACGCGACTCGTCCGCCGACGAGCGTCGCGGTGACCGCGGTGTCGTTACGGTTGACCATGCGGCTGAGACCCCCGAATTCCGGCATCGTCTCCTCGTTGTACGCGTCGACCTCGTCCGTCAGGCCGGCGGGATTCACCACGACGATGTCGGCGCGATCGCCGAGACGCAGGTGGCCGGCGTCGACGCCGTAGAAGTCGGCGAGCTCGCCGCTGAGCTTGTGAGCCGCCTGGCCGACCGTCAGGAACGACTCGCGGGCGTCGTTCACGCGCCGCAGCAGGCGGATGCCGAAGTTGTAGAACGCCATGTTGCGCAGGTGCGCCCCGGCATCGGAGAACCCCACCGTCACACCGGGCTTCGTGATCAGCTTGTCCATCTGCTTCTGGCGATGATTGGCGATGGTGGTGTGCCAGCGTAGTTTCCGGCCGTGCTGGACCACCAGGTCGAGGAAGGCGTCGACGACGTGGATCCCCTGCTCCCGTGCCAACTCTGCGATGTTCTTGCCGATGACGGACGAGTCGGGGCATTCGGTGATGATGACGTCGCCGAAGTCTCGGTGCCACACACGGGAGGAGAACTTCTTCTCGAAGTCGGCGCGGAACCAGCGTCGATACGCCTCGTCCTTCAGCAGTTCGTTACGGCCGAGCTCCTCACGAAGGTGCAGAGCTGCTCTGCCGGAACCGAATTCCTCGAAGACGACCAGGTCGATTCCGTCGGAGTAGACGTCGAACGTCGTGGGCAGGTGCTGCCAGCGGAACTGCCCCTTGCCCGGTCCGTTCACCGCAGCGGCCAGCGGACCGAAGATGTGGTGGATCCACGGCGAGGCCTTGGCGTCGGCGGCGGCCAGCAGCGAGACCTTCAGTGCGCGTCGGCCGATGCCCGTCGCGGCGCCGAGGAAGAACACCATGTCGTACTTGGTGTTCAGGTTCGGAATGCTCTGCAGCAGACGGCCGCGGCGACGCAGGATCTTGTGCAGACGCCGGAACTCCGACCACGACGCGTAGGACGACGGCAGCGAGCGCGAGCGGTATCGATCCCCGTCCAGCTTGTCCCAGGGATTGGTCATCGTGGACATGCCGAGCATGCCCGCGTCGAGTGCCTTCTCGAGAGCGTCCGCCATCTGCGCCGTCTCCTCGCGCGTCGGTCGCTGGGAGCGGTCGGTCGACCGGTCGAGTCCCATGACGTGGGCGCGCAGGTCCGAGTGCCCCACCAGCGCAGCGATGTTCGGTCCGAGCGGGAGGCGCTCGAGCGCGGCGATGTACTCCTCCGGGCCCGACCAGGTCTTGTGCGTGTCGACGGCCTTGAGCACGTGATCGCGGGGGAGGGCCTCGACGCGGCTGAACAGGTCGGCGATGTCGACGGGAGTGGAGTACAGGGTGGAGAGCGAACAGTTGCCGAGTAGCACCGTCGTCACGCCGTGGCGCACCGACTCGCTCAGGCCCGGCCCCACCAGGACCTCCGCGTCGTAATGAGTGTGCACGTCGACGAATCCCGGCATGACCCACTGGCCGGTGGCGTCGATGACCTCGGTGTCCGGTCCGATGTCGAGCGCGTCCGAGGACACGGCACGGACCACGCCGTCGACGATGCCGACATCGCGGCGAACTCCCGGCCCACCATCTCCGTCGAAGACGGTCCCGCCGCTGATCACCACATCGAAGTGCGACTCGTTCATGTGACCTCCATCACTGTGCGATGGGCTCACCGTAACTTAGAGAGTGATCACTCGCAATAGTGGGACTTCGTCCCCCGTGCGCCTTTTGCGCATCTCCGGATACGCAAAGGGCGCACGGGGCCGAAGGCCACTCAGAACGCGAGTGGACGGTGCGACTCGCGAACATAGGTCCAGGTCGAAGACGGACGCACCAGCCCCGCCGACTCGAGGTCCACACCGTCGTCGGTGATCGTCGAGGTCAGGAAGGTGCGGTCGGACTCCTCGAGGGCACGGGACTGCACCTCGGCGAACGCCTCGATCGCGATGCGGTGGTACTCGTCGAGCGGGTTCTGTCGGCCGAGTGCCCGGAGATGAATGCTCTCGCGGACATCGCCGAGGTGCGCCAGGTAGTCGGACCACGCGCGGTCGAGATGGTGGAGAACGATGCGCCGGGCGGCGCGTACGCGGGCGTCGGAGTCGACGGCCTCCAGTTCCGCGGCACGCTCGGGATTACGGGTGGCCAGCAGGTCCCACGCTTCGTCGGTGCCGAGCAGCGCGGCCCGACGCGTGTCGAGAATGTCGCGGTGCTGGGCGGTCAGCTGGTTGTACCGCCAGGTGGACGCGTGGGTGTCGAGCATCGCGCCCTCCGCGACGCGCTGCGCGTGGTCGATGCGCTTGGCCGCGACCTCCGTCTCGAGGAAACCCGTGTCGTCGGGGTGGCCGGGTCGGTCGCTCTTCTCGAGATAGCGCGTCACCAGCGAGTCGTCCCAACTGGCGAAGAACACGGAGCGGCCCGGATCACCCTGTCGCCCCGCGCGTCCCCGTAGTTGGTTGTCGAGGCGCTCGGTGACGTACCGCGCGGTGCCGATCACGAGTAGGCCGCCGAGGTCGGTCACGCCGTCCCCGAGCCTGATGTCGGTGCCGCGGCCGGCGATCTGCGTCGAGACGGTCACCGCATCGCGCAGTCCGGCCCGCGCGATGATCTCGGCCTCCTCCGCGTCGTTCTTCGCGTTGAGGGCGACCACCGGCACTCCGGCGTCCTCGAGCCGGGCGGCCAGCGATTCGGACTCCTCGACGTCGTGCGTCCCCACGAGCACGGGCTGCCCCGTGGCGTGGGCTTCCAACACCGCGGCGACGACGGCCGCGTTCTTCTCGGGAGCGGTGGCGTACACGCGGTCGACCTCGTCGACGCGGACAAGCGGCTCGTTCGGCTCGACCACCGACACCCCGAGGCCGTAGAACGTCCGAAGCTGTTCTCCTGCTGCGAGAGCCGTTCCGGTCATTCCGCACACGCGACGGTACCGACCCATGAGGGCCTGCACGGTGATGGTGTCCAGGACCTGCCCGGTCTCCGTGCGCGCCAGGCCTTCCTTCGCTTCGACCGCGGCCTGGAGACCGTCCGGCCAACGCTGCAGCTCCGCGACACGGCCGCGGGAGGCGTTGACCAGCTGTACCCGACCGTCCCGCACGATGTAGTCGACATCCCTGCGTACCAACACCTCTGCGTGCAGGGTGAGATTGACGCGCACCAACGTGGTGCCGACGTGCTCCTCGCTGTACAGATCGATCCCGCCCAGTGCGTCCTCGAGCTTCTCGGCCCCGGCATCGGTCAGGAACACGTTGCGACGCTCGGCGTCGACCTCCCAGTCGGTGTCCGCGTCGAGGGATCGCACGGCGTCGAGCACGTCGTCGGCCGACACGTCCTGATCGATCGAACCGGCGAGAACCAAGGGCACCAGAGCTTCGTCGACGAGCACCGAGTCGGCCTCGTCGACGACGGCGACGTCCGCGGTCGGGGAGACGAGCAATTCGACATCGTCCACCAGATGATCGCGCAGCACGTCGAAGCCCACCTCGTTGACCGAGGCGTAAGTGACATCGCACCCGTAGGCAGCGCGCCGCTCGTCCGCCGTCGACTCCGCCGTGATCCACCCGACCGTGACTCCGAGAGCGTCGTAGAACGGGCCCATCCACTCGGCGTCGCGTCGAGCGAGGAAGTCGTTGACCGACACCACGTGCACGTCCCTGCCCTGCAGCACGTAGGCGGCGGCCGCGACGGCGCCGGAGAGCGTCTTCCCCTCACCCGTCGCCATCTCGATCACGTCGCCCTCCAGCAGCCGTACGGCTCCGTAGAGCTGAGTGTCGAAGGGGCGCAGGGACAACGCGCGATCGGACGCCTCGCGGGCGAGCGCGAGGAACGCGGGCACGTCGAAGGAGCCGGCTCCGCGCAGACCGTCGGCCGCGGCACGCAGACCGTCCGCGTCGAGGTCGCGGTGGCGGTCCTCGAGCGCCCGGGCGGCATCCACGGCACCTCGCGACCGCGCATGCCCCTTCGCGACCGAACGACCGAGCAGGGACCAGAACCGTGACGCCATGTTCGCCAGGCTACCGACGGGCCCGTAGGTGCGGCCGCAAGCCGTGTGCACACCCCCAGCGGTGAGCGCACACGGTCTGCGGCCGGTGGATATGGGTGTGCGGTCACCGGAAGGGGTGCGCACACCCATTGTCGCCGCGCGTCCGACGCGGGAACCGCCTCACCTGAGACGGACGGCTTCGAGAGGACGACGTTCACCATGGTCACAGTGGGCATCGCATGGCTGCGCGACGTGCGTTGATCGAAGGTCCAGGCCACCGACGGGCCGTCATGCAGGAGTGATGCGCCGACTGGGGAGTGGGCTCGAGTACACGACGTTGGTGGTGATGGAGCCGAGGGTGGCGAGCCGGCCGGTGACGCGTTCGAGATCCCGCATCGAGCGGGCGAGGACCTTGATGATGAAGCAGTCGTCACCCGTGACGTGATGCGCCTCGATGATCTCCGGAGTGGATGCCACCAGCGCGTCGAACGGACCGTAGTTGCCCGACGGGTACGCCAGGCGCACGAACGCAGAGACCGTGTAGCCGAGCGCCTCGGTATCGACAGTGACGGAGTAGCCGGTGATCACGCCGATGTCGGTCAGGCGGCGGACGCGGTCGGCCGTCGCGCTCGACGACAGGTTCACCACTCGGGCCAGATGTGCAACGGTCGCGCGCCCGTCACTCTGCAGCTCGTCCAGCAGTCGCCGGTCGATCTCGTCGACTTCGGGGTGTGGATCACGCGGCACAATGGAAACGATACCGGCCGATCGATGCCGTTTAGTGCGATCAGCCGGTGATCGCCACTTCTCCCAGTCGCCCGAACAGGATTGGCTGAGGTCATGGAAAAGACACCGTCCGCCGCCGACTTCTTCGCCGCGAAACTGAGGTTCGAGACAGATCCCGCCGATCTTGCCGCCGAGCGATCCCGTGGTGCGGGGCCGCTGATCATCGACGTTCGTTCGGACGCGTCCTGGAGTGCGGGACGCATTCCCGGAACGGTGCACATCGTCGGGGCCGATCTGGGCACGCGCATCGCCGAGGTGGAGCCGGATCGCGACGCCGACATCGTCGTCTACTGCTGGGGACCGGGATGCAACGGCAGCACCCGAGCGGCCCTGGCGCTCAGTCGCCTCGGCTACTCCCGCGTGCGGGAACTGATCGGAGGATTCGAGTACTGGGCACGGGAAGGTTTCGCCGTCGTGTCCGACACCGGACGTACACGGCGAGCACCCGATCCGCTCACCGCTCCGACGACGTGACCTCACTCAGCCACCTGGACACGAGCTCGACGGCCTCCGGCGCGGCCACGGCCGTCGCGTGGTCGTACCCGCGGAGCTCCTCGTACTCGGCGCCGGCGATCAGCGATGCGGTGCGACGGGTGTCGTCGATACGCTGGACGTCGCGGGAGCCGACGTAGAACAGAGTCGGCGCCGTGGTGGCGCGGACGGCGTCGTCGGCGATACCGGGATCGTCGTCCGATGCCCGGAAGTAGGCGGCCAACGCTTCGGAGTCGTTGCGCAGGAACGCGGCTCGAGTGCCGGAGTCGACCGGGAAGCCGCGGCGGTTCGCCCACTCGTCGACGAACCCGTCCATTCCCCGTTCGGCGAGGACGTCGGCGCTGCCGTCGAAGAACAGGCTGTCCAGCGCGCCCTTCTGCGGCCCCGATCCGGCTCCGCCCACGACGAGTGATGCGACACGCTGGGGAGTGCGGGTGACCAGATTGAGGCCGGACCGCCCGCCGAACGAGTAGCCGACGTAGTGCGCGGCGGCCACGTCCGCCGCGTCCAGGACGGCGACCAGATCCTCGCTGACACGGTCCATCGAGTAGGCCTCGACGTCGCGAGGAGCCTCGCTCCGGCCATGTCCACGCTGGTCCACGAGGATCAGGCGGTACCGGTCGCGCAGCGCACGGACGTAGCCGAAGGTGCGCCAGATCTGGTGCGACAACAGGCTGCCGTGCACCAGCATCACCGGCGGGCCGGTGGGGTCACCCGTCACCGACCAGGCGATGCGGGTGCCGTCCACCGGGTTCGTCGCGAAGTCCACGGTGCCATGGTCGCAGGTGGGCGATCTCAGGTGGACGTCGAGGTGAGCCCGTCGGCGGTCAGATCGACCCGCCGCGTGATGCCCAGCGCATCGAGGAACGCCTCGTCGTGGCTGACCACGATCAGGGCTCCCTGATACGACGACAGCGCCGTGCTGAGGTGCGTCCTGGACGCGACGTCGAGATTGTTCGTGGGTTCGTCGAGAATCAGCAACTGCGGTGCCGGATCGGCCAGCAGCAGCATCGCGAGGGCCGCGCGCACCCGTTCCCCGCCCGACAGGGTGTGCACCACCGCGTCGGCCCGCCGACCGCGGAAGAGGAAGCGAGCGAGTCGAGTTCGGACGTCGGTGATCGACGTGTCCGGTGCCGCGAGGCGGACGTTCTCCACCACGGACGCGTCGTTGTCGAACACGTCGAGGGATTGCGGCAGCACCGCGGTCGGCACCGACGGCGCCAGAGATCGCAGGAGAGTCGTCTTGCCGACTCCGTTGTCCCCGACGAGCGCGATGCGTTCCGGGCCCATGATCGTGAGTTCGACCGTCCTGTCCGGGTACCGACCGTCCAGATCGAGCAGCATCTCGCCCGTCGACGCCACCGACTTCGACGCGTGCACCGCCGTCTCGGGCAGATCCACCACGATCTCGGTGTCGTCACGAATCATCTCGTGCGCCTCGTCGGCGCGGGCGCGGGCATCCGCCACGCGGTCCTCGTGTCCGATGCGGTACTTGGCAGCCGACTCCTGTGCGGCGCTGCGCCGGTTGTGGGCGACGATCTTCGGTACCCGCTTCTCGCGAGATGCCTTCTCTCCCATCCGTCGCCGGTGGGCCACGGTGGTCTGCGCCTCGACCAGATCCCGCTTCTGCCGGCGCAGATCCTGATCGGCCGACCGCGCCGCGGCCCGCGCCGCCTCCTGCTCGCCCTCCACGACGCTCCGGTAGTGCGTCCAGTTGCCGCCGAACATCCGGAGCGACGCGGGCGACGACCGTACCGAGTGGAGTTCGGCGATGTCGTCCATGGTGTCGAGCAGGCCCTGGTCGTGACTCGCGACGACGACGGCGCCGGAGAACTCGTCGAGTACTCGTCCCAGAGCGGAGCGAGCTCGTCGGTCCAGGTTGTTCGTCGGTTCGTCGAGAAGCAGGACGGAGGGCCGCCGGATCACCTGACCGACGAGTGTGACGAGCGTCGACTCGCCCCCCGACAGGGTTCTCATCGGTCGATCGAGATCTGCTGCCGTGCCCAGACTCTCGCCGAGGCCGGCCGAGTCGAGCAACGCGAGAGTGCGCTCCTCGACGTCCCAGTCCGTACCGACGACGGTGAAGTCGTCGGGATCGGTGCTGCCGTGCTCGATGCGTGCCAGGGCCCGTCGGACGTCTCCGATGCCGAGGAGATCGGCGACGGTGTCCGAGACGTTCGTGACCACCTGCTGGGGAAGATGGCCGACGGTGCCGGTGACGCGTACGGACCCGCGCTGCGGTCGATACCGCCCGGTGATCAGGTGCAGCAGAGTGGATTTGCCCGCTCCGTTGGTGCCGACGAGGCCGGTCCGGCGCGGCATGAACGATGCGTCCAGGCCGTCGAGGACAGGCCGGCCGTCGGGCCAGGAGAAGGTGAGATCGGAGAGAACGACGGAGGGTGATACTGACATGGAGCACCTCGAGAGGAGTGTCGTGCCACCGCGACGTGCGCGTCGGTGGGATCCGCACTACTTACGAGAGGAGCAACTGCCTGTCCGTTCGTCGGGGACGATGAGCTACCAACTCTAGGTCGGCAGCGCAGAACGGTCAACAGAGATGTCGAATACGGCTGTGAATCAGTCGGTCTCGTCGTCCTGAGGGTGAGTGTTCCGGACGTCGGGTCCCTGGGCCCGCAGGTCGTCCACCTTCGCCATGGCCTCGCGCAGTTCTGCGAGCCACGGGTCGATGTGGTCTCCGGTCAGGCGTACGGCCCAGGCGAGCGCGTCGGCGCGCGAGCGTGCGACGCCGGCGTCGACGAGGGTGTCGAGCACCTTGCGCTCCGGCTGACGCAGTCGAGTCATGACCGGCACCGCGAGGTGGGTGAAGAGGGTGGTGTCGCCGTCGATGGTGACACCCCAGGCGACTTTGCGGCCGTAGCGTGCCTCGGCCTCGTCGGCGATACGCATGCGATCGTCGCGGGTGGACTCACGGAATCGAGCGATGCGGCCCTCGACGCCGGCATCGGACTCGGGGGCGTTCAGCTCGCCGATCACGACGATCTCCTCGCGGTCGACCTCGACCGTGGCGGTGCCGTCGAACCAGTCGTCGGGCAAGCGGCCGAGGAACCACTGTTCCGCATCGCCTGCGTCGGGTACGTCTTTCTGCTGCCATCCGCCGGGCCGGCCGACGCGTTCGCCGCGCTTTGCGCCGCGACCGCGGCCGTGTCCGTGGGGTCCACCGCGCCGGGGTGCGTCACCTCGACCGAAGGGACTGGAGGGTCGTTCTCCGAAGGGGAAGGTGTCATGGGGATTCATGATGTTCTACTTTCGTCAGTGACGCGATTACTTGATTACAACGCCAGTGATTACAAGATTACATACGTCGCGCCGAGCGTCAAGAGTTCGTCGCGTCGTGTGACCGACGGATCGGTGGGGCACTATCAGTGCGTGCCTTCGCTGATGTCTCGACCGTCCCGCCGATTCGGCCCCTCCACCAGCAGCGGACTCCGTCTCGCCGCCGCGACCATCGCGGTCGCGCTCGCCGCCACCGCGTGCAGTGCCGACGAGCCCCCGGCGTCCCGTGTGACGGCCGATCGGTTCGCCGAAGCGCTGAGCACACAGAACGTGGGCGCCGCGGCAGAGTTGACCTCGGATCCGGCGGCAGCGACCGCGGTGCTCACCCAGATGTACGACGGACTCGGCGGTGGCGGAACAGTCACGGCGGCACCGCGGTTCACGGTGAGTCAGGCAGACGACGAGCAGCAGACGTTCACACTGTCCGCCTCCTGGTCCTTTGCACCGCCCGAGGATGCGGAGGCACCCGCGACCGGCACCGCATCCGCGACGGCGACCACCACGGCAGCTCCCACCACGTCGGCCCCGGCGGACGCGGAACGCGTCTGGACCTACACGACGACCGGATCCGTCGCCGACGGCGGACAGGGGCTGAAGGTCACCTGGAACCCGGGTGTCGTCGTACCGGGCCTGACTCCGGAGACGACGGTTCGGTACACGCCCGTCACCGCGTCGACCGCGCCTCGCGTCGTCGACACCTCGGGAGCGCCACTCATGTCGCAGCAGGTGGTGACGCTGGTGAATCTCGACCAGACCGCCGATCCCGGCGCCGTCGCGGCACTGGTGTCGCCGTTCGCGCCGACGGTCACGGCGGAATCCCTTCGTGACGCGCAGTCGAGCGCTCCGTCGGTGACGGCCGTGAGCCTGCGGCAGGAGGATCTCGCCCCCATCGAGTCTCTGCTCTCCGCCTTGCCCGGCGTCACTCTGGCGCCGCAGACGCGGCTCCTGACCGAGAATCGCGCACTCTCCTCTCCCGCGCTGAACGACGTGGCGCAGCTGTGGCAGGAGCAGCAGGACGCCACCGCCGGGTGGGCCGTGCAGTTGGTGGCCGCCGACGGTTCCGTCGCCCAGCGGGTGACCGGCGTCGAGGCGACCGTCGGCCCGGACATCCAGGTCACGCTCGACACACTGTTGCAGCTCAAGGCGGAGAACGCTCTCGCGTCGACAGCGAACGCCGCGGCCGTCGTGGCGATCCGGCCCTCCACCGGAGACGTCGTGGCCGTCGCGCAGAACTCGGCCGCGGACGCGCAGGGCCCGATCGCCCTCACGGGCCTGTACCCGCCGGGCTCCACCTTCAAGACCGTCACCACCTCGGCGGCACTGCAGGCGGGCACCGTCACCCCCACGACCGTGGTGCCGTGCCCCGGATCCGCGAACATCGAGGGCCGGACCATCCCCAACGACGACAACTTCGACCTCGGATCGGTTCCGCTCCAGACGGCGTTCGCGCGTTCGTGCAACACCACCATGGGTCAGCTGGCCGTCGATCTGCCCGACGACGCGCTGCAGCAGGCGGCCCTGCAGTTCGGGCTCGGCGTCGACTACCTGACACCCGGGCTCACCACCGTGACCGGCAGCGTTCCGCCCGCGACGACGTCGGCCGAGCGCGTCGAGAGCGCGATCGGGCAGGGCACCGTCACCGCGTCCCCGTTCGGCATGGCCCTGGTCGCGGCGTCCATCGCGGACGGATCCACCCCGTCGCCGACCATGATCACCGGACGACCCGGTACCGCGGATCGCACCGTCGCAGCCCCGCCGGCGGAGGTGACCGACCAGCTGCGCGCCATGATGCGGGAGACGGTCACCGCGGGTACGGCGACGCAGTTGCAGGACATCGACGGACTGCTCGGTAAGACCGGCACCGCCGAGGTGGCGAGCGGCCCGGCGCACGGCTGGTTCGTCGGCATCCGCGGTGACCTGGCGTTCGCCGTGTTCGTCGAGGGCGGCGACTCCTCCGCGCCGGCGCTGACGGTGGCGGGGTCCTTCCTGCGCTGAGTGGCCTTCGGCCCTGTGCGCCTTTTGCGCACCCCTGGATACGCACAAGGCGCACGGGGTGACCGGATCGTGACCGGTCCGAGTGCTCACCGTGCTGTGTTACTGGTGTGACTCATGTGATTATTGGGGCATGGTTCTGCGTTCCGGGTACGTCGTCGCGCTGCTCGCAGTGTTCGTGTCGCTCGCGACTGTCGCCTCGTTCGTGGTGAACAAGCCTCGCAGTGAGGCGGCGGTGCTGGTGGACCGGTTCGTCGCCGCCCTCGATCAACGTGACGTGGCCGCGGCCGCCGCGCTGACCTCCTACCCCAATGCCGCGGCCCAAACGATCGGCGCCATGTTCGACTCGATGGGGCCCGGAGTCTCGACGAGCCGCATGTCGCAGTACATCGGCCTGGACGACGAGTCCGGCTTCTTCACCGTCGACTCCACCTGGTCGTTCGGCGAACCCCGCGGCCAGGACTCGCGCGAGTGGCGCGTCACCACCCAGGGGTCGACGCGCAAGCTCGGCGTCGGCTGGCGCATCTCGTGGGATCCGTCGATCCTCGCCCCGGAACTGCGTGCCGGTGGGTCCGTCCGCTACGCCCGCACCGATGCACCCGCACCGCGCGTGCTCGACGCCTCGGGCGCCGTGATGATGGCGGAACAGAACGTCGCCTCCGTGCGGCTCGATCCCTCCGCGACCTCCGACCTGGCCGACACGACGTCCCGCCTCGCCGACGTCATCGACGTCGTGGCGCCGCTGATCACGTCCGAGTCGCTCCAGGCCGATGTCGCGGCGGACCCCGGTGCCGTGATCACCGCCGTGAACCTGCGTGCCGACGACTACGCCGTGCTGGAGGACGACCTGCGTGCGATCCCCGGTGTGGTCCTCTACGCGGAACCCAAGCTCATCGCCGGTGACCGGCGGCTGACGTCGCCGGTGCTGGACTCGCTGCGGACCGTGTGGCAGGACTCCCGCGACGCCACCGCGGGCTGGGCTGTCGAGGTCGCGGACACCGACGGCGAGACCACCCGCCTGGCAGGTTTCCAGGGTCCGGGATCACCCGACATCACGTCCACTCTCGACCCGGCCGTGCAGCTCGCTGCGGAGACCGCCGCCGTCAGCGTCGGGACCCCGGCCTCGATCGTGGTCATGAAGCCCTCCACCGGCGCCGTCGTCGCCACCGCGCAGAACAGTTACGCCAACGACGAGGGCACGCCGGCGTTCACGGGCCTCTACCCCGCCGGGACGCTCGTGGACGTGATCCAGGCGTCGGCCGATCGCCAGAAGATCGGATTCTCCGACGCCGCACGCCAGTTCGGCTTGGGCACCTCCTTCGACATCCCCGGTCTCGACGCCGTCACCGCCTCGCTCCCCGACGGCCAGTCGGCGGTGGACCAGTTCCGCGGTGTCAGCCGGACGTCGTCCGTGTCCGGCATGACGGTGACACCCTTCGGCCTCGCCGAGATGGCGGCGGCCGTCGCTCGCGGATCGGCACCGGCTCCGATGATCGTCGGCGGCGCACCGGCGACGGTGTCCGGTGCGGGCTCGCCCGTCGCCCCGGCCGTGCTGACCTCGCTGCGGAACACACTGCGTGACAACGCCCGCAGCGAAGGTGTCAGCGATCCGTCGGTCACCGGGCTCGCCGGGGACAACGGAGACGATCGCTGGTTCCTCGGCACCAAGGGCGATCTGGCCTTCGCGGTCTACATCGAGGACGCCGACGGAACCGATGCCGCGGCGCGCATGACGAACATGCTGATGCGCGAGATGGCCTCGCCGTCGGAGTGATCACCGGCTTGCTACGTTTCACCCCGTGACCGTCACCGAGTTCGTCCTGCTGATCGCGGCGGGCTTCGGTGCCGGAGTCATCGGCTACATCACCGGCCTGGCGTCGCTCGTGTCGTACCCCGCGCTGCTGGCGGTGGGGCTGCCACCGGTCGCGGCCAACGTGACCAACACCGTGGCGCTCGTCGGGGCCGGTGTGGGTGCCACCGCGTCGTCGGTCAAAGAGCTTGCCAAGAGCGGTCGTTCGCTGCTCTGGCTCACCCTGTGGGCCGCGCTGGGCGGCATCGCGGGAGCCGTCGTCCTGCTGCGCGCGCCGGGGGAGACGTTCGAGGCGGTCGTGCCGATCCTGGTCGTTCTCGCATCCGTCGCCATGCTGCTGCAGCCGCGGATCCGCGTCCTCGCCGGTGACCGGACGTTCCCGGTGCTGTATCCGAGCGCGATCTTCCTCGTCGCGATCTACGGCGGCTACTTCGGCGCGGGTGCGGGCGTCATCTTCATGGCCCTGACGCTGATCTGCACGGCCGAACCCGTCTGGCGCGCAACGCTCCTCAAGAGCTACCTGCTGGGTGTGGCCAACCTGGTCGCCGCGGTGATATTCGCGTTCTCCGGCCAGGTGAACTGGCTCGCCGCACTGGCGATGGGAATCGGCACCATCGCCGGGGGAACGCTCGGCCCGCGCATCGTGAGACACCTTCCGCCGAATCCGCTCCGGATCGCCGTGGTGCTGTGCGGGTTCGGCCTCGCAGCGTGGCTGTGGCTGGGCTGAGGAACTGTGTGGGTCAGGCGCGACGACGCTGCGCGAGGCGGGCGACGAGACGCCACCCGAGCAGGAACACCGCCAGCGTCACCGTCGCGACCACGATGAAGCTGAAGGCCGTTCCCTCGCCGGACACCTGCCGCAGCACCATGCCCACGACCACGGCGCCGATCCACGCGAGCACCCCGGTGGGGACCAGGGACACCGCGACGAACTTCTCGCGGTACAGCGCGTAGGTCACCGCCCATCCCACGGCGAGGCCGACGAGGAACGGCCAGGCCGTCGACAGAGTGCCCCCGACGGTCACGCCCTCCTCGTGGCTGCCTCGGCCGATGGCGCTGAAGACGAGGACGAGAACGACGTCGATCACCGCCGGCACTGCGAGGGCCGACAGGGAGGGAGTGCGGGTGCGCGCGGGCATGCCACCAGACTACGAGGCGCCGAGACGCGGAAAGACCCGCACCGGCGCCGGCTGTGCGTGCGTCGAGCGGGTCTTTCCGGGAGGAGGTCAGGCCTGGTGGCCGGCCTCGATCTCGAGCAGCAGGCCGATCTTGTCGCCGACGACGGCGCCGCCACCCTCGAGGGGCATGTCGATGCTGATGCCGAAGTCCTTGCGGTTGATCGTGGTGGTGGCCTCGAAGCCGGCGACCGGTCCGTTGCCCATGCCGGCGTTGACTCCGTTGAACTCGACGTTCAGATCGATGGACTTGGTCACGCCGTGCAGCGTGAAGTCACCGGTGAGCACGAAGTCGTCGCCCTTGGCCTTGACCGAGGTGGACCGGAAGGTGGCAGTGGGGAACTTCTCGACCTCGAAGAAGTCGGCGGTCTTGAGGTGGCCGTCGCGCTGCGCGTTGTCGGTGGTGATGGAGGCGACGTCGATCTCGGCGTCGATGGTGGGCGCGCCGTTCTCGTCGACCGCGATGGTGCCGGTGAAGGTCTGGAAACGGCCACGGACCTTGCTCACCATCAGGTGGCGGACGGTGAACCCGACGGTCGAGTGGGTGGCATCGATGGCCCACGTGCCGGCGGTGAGCTGGGGGACGGACACTGCTGCAGTCATGACGAACTCCTGTGTGGTTGAAGGTTCAAGCCTCACAGTACACAACCGGACCGCGGTCCGCATCTATTCCCGCGGAGGAGAATCCTTGCCGAGCGGGTGGGTGGCCGACGGCTGTTCCGTCCGCTCCCGAAGTTCCGTCCGCTCGCGCTGCTCGACGGCGAGATCGAAGTGCAGGTCCTCGTGCTGGTGCTTGCGGAACAGGATCAGGAAGACGACCCAGCCGACGAGCGCCACCAGGATGAAGCTGACCAGGCGATACACCAGTGCGGACGCGACCGCTTGTGACGCGCTGATGCTGGCCGCGGTGGTGAGGGTCGCGATGAGAGTGGCGTCCACGATGACCAGACCACCGGGCGCACCGGGGATGGATCCCACCGTCTTGCTGGCCGAGAAGGCGATGAGGAGCCCGTAGATCTTCGGATCCGCGCCGATGGCGTAGCAGGCGAACCCGAGGCACGCGACGTCCGCGAGGCGGTGCACCGCGGAGAAGCCGAGCGACACCGTGCCGTCGCGGGCACCGAGGCGTACCGACTTCACCTGCTCGACGATCTCGTCCAGCCGAGCCATGCCCGTGTCGGGATCGTTGTTGCGCAGCGAGTTGTACTTCGACAGCCCCCACCGGCCGATGCCCACGATCGACTGGGGGTGGGAGCGGACGTAGCGCACGCCGGCGATGAGGGCGATCACGCCGGCGACGGGGACGATCAGTGCGAGGGTGTTGGCGCTGCCGCCGACGAGGAAGGCTCCCGTCACGCCCAGGACCGCCAGCCCGAGCGCGGCGATGACGCCGGAGATGGCGAGCTGCCACGACGCGACCACCGGGCTCGCGCCCCAGCGGCGTGTCTCGCGGTACGTGAACGCTGTGGAGAAGACCTGGCCGGCCGGCAGTGTCAGCGCCATGGCGGTGCTGCCGTAGATGACTGAGAGCGAGCGTCGCTGCGATACGCGGACACCGCCCGCGCGCAGCAACTGCTTCTGGACACGCGCGAACGCGGACAGCGAGATCGCTTGCATCACGACGCAGGCCGCGGCCCATCCCCAGTGGATCTCGGTGAGGGCGCGCCACGACTCGTGCAGGCGCGGCCACAGGTAGACACCCTCACCGACCAGCAACGCCACGAGGGCGACCGCGGCCACCCAGCGCAGCCATCGCCATCTGCCACCGGCGCGGGGCGACCCAGCGGATCGGCCCTGCTCCGGAACTACCACGGCACCGAGAGTAACGAACGGTGCCGACGATCAGCGCGGATAGTCGACCGGGGAGGCCAGGTGCGTCGCGCGACGCCGTCCGCGCAGCTGCACCTTCTCGCCCAGTTCCCACTCGGACTGCTCGTCCTCGTCGGCGAAGTACAGTGCCGACGTCGACGCGAGAACCCGACTGGGAGTGAACTTCGCGAGTTCCGTCAGGCGCGACGCCTCGTTCACGGGATCACCGATGACGGTGTACTCGAAGCGTTCCTTGGCGCCGATGTTTCCCGCCACCGCCAGTCCGGCCGACACGCCGATGCCGATGTCGAGTCCGGCGATCTCGGTGAGCTCGCTGCGCAGTTCCCGCGCTGCGGACAGTGCCGCGGTGGGTGCGTCCGGGCGATCCAGGGGCGCGCCGAAGATGGCCAGCGCCGCGTCGCCCACGAACTTGTTGACGAAGCCGTGGTGCCGGTCGACCACGTCGACGACGACGCGGAAGAAGTCGTTGAGCAGGTCGACGACCTCGCCGGGCGGACGTTCGGAGGCGGCGGCCGTCGAGCCGACCATGTCGACGAACAGCACCGCGACGAATCGGGTCTCGCCGCCGAGCTCGGTGCCGAACTTGAGGGCGCGCCGCGCGACGTCCTCACCGACGTGCTGCCCGAACAGCTCGCGCAGGACTGCACGCTCCGACGCGTCGGCCATCATCCGGTTGAAGCCGACCTGCAGACGGCCGATCTCACTGCCGTCGAACACCTCGACCTGGACCTCGGTGTGGCCCTCCTGCACCTTCTCGATGGCGCGGCGCAGCTGACGGATGGGATCGGAGATCTGGCTGGCGGTGAGCATCGACAGACAGAACGCCTGAATGATCGCCAGCACGCAGAGCAGGCTGATGGCGATGGCCAGCGAGTCGGGGGAGAAGACCAGGTCGGTGGTCAGCTGGGTCGCGCACAGCAGCAGGATTCCGACGACGGGGATCAGTGTGCCCAGTCCCCACGTCATCGCCATGCGTGTACCCACACCGGGCGTCATCGTGCGGTCGAAACTGCCCTCGCTGAGCGCCTGCGCGGCGACGGGCCGGAGGATGCGTTCGCCCAGCATGTAGGTGAAGCCGAAGGTGATCGCCGCGGACATGGCGACCGTCACCGCGACGGCCACCGCGAGCGACGGCATCTCCGACGCGGTGAGCAGCATGAAGATGACGCCGCCCACGATCCAGAGCACCAGGTGCACGATGGCCTGGCGCAGCGGTGCGTGCAGGGCGGCCATCTGCTCGGATCGGCTGGGCGGTCCACCGCGGATCTGCCACCGCATGACACTGCGCAGCATGACGGCGGCGGTCGCGAGGCTGACGACGGCCGCGAAGAGCAGGTACGCCCCGAAGATGAAGACATTGCGCACCCGATCGACGACGATCGACTCGTTCTCGGGAATGGGCAGCCCGTACCGGACGAAGGCGAACACCAGGATCGCGCCGAGCAGATTGGCCAGGAGCATCGACGCGAGGTACAGCGGCCAGCGACTTCTCAGGGTCAACGAGACCGCACGTAGAAGCGTCAGCACGAGGTCAACTTACCGGGTGCTCGGTTAGGCTTCCTCGGTGACGGACGATCCGGCGGAGTCGGTACACCCTGTGGTACGTGTCGGAGCTGCGTGGACGTGGCGTCTGTTGGTGTTGTTCGCCGGTCTCGTGGTGATCGGCATGATCGTGCACCGGCTCGAGAGCGTCGTCGTCCCGGTGGCACTCGCCCTGCTGGCGTCGGCGCTGCTCTCCCCGCTCGTCGACTGGATGCAGCGGCGCGGCATCCCGCGCGTCGTCGCGGTCATCGTCTCGATCCTCAGCAGTCTCGGGCTGCTGGTGGGCATCCTGACGTTCGTCGTCGAGCAGTTCATCGAGGGCGTACCCGCCCTCACGGATCAGTTCACCGGCAGCGTCACCCAGATCCAGGACTGGCTGACGCAGGGGCCCCTGCACTTCAGCGAGGACCAGATCCGCAGTGCCGGCGACTCGGTGGTCCGGTCGGTGCAGTCGAATCAGGAAGCTCTCACCAGTGGCGCGTTGACCACCGCGGCGGTGATCGGCGAGATGCTCACCGGGGCTCTGCTCGTGCTCTTCACCCTCATCTTCTTCCTCTACGGCGGACAGCAGATCTGGGACTTCGTGTCCCGGATCGTCCCGACGCGGGCGCGCCGCCGGGTCCGGTTGGCAGGCAGCCAGGCGTTCGGCTCGCTGGTGGGGTACGTGCGCGCCACCGTCGCGGTCGCCGCCGTGGACGCCATCGGTATCGGCACAGGACTGGCGATCCTCGGTGTCCCGCTGGCTCTTCCGCTGGCGTCACTGGTGTTCATCGGAGCGTTCATTCCCATCGTGGGTGCGGTGCTCACCGGCTTCGTCGCGGTGCTCGTCGCCCTGGTGACCAAGGGATTCATCACGGCGCTCATCGCACTCGCGATCGTCATCGCCGTGATGCAGGTCGAAGGCCATGTGCTGCAACCACTCCTGCTCGGTCGCGCAGTCCGTGTGCATCCCCTGGCCGTGGTGCTCGCCATCGCCACCGGCATCGTCATGGCGGGCATCATCGGTGGCCTGCTCTCGGTGCCGCTCGTCGCGATGGCCAATACCGCTATCCGCTCACTGCTCGCCGACGATCCCGAGGAGGCGTACGAGGAGATCGCCGACACGGATCCGTCGGAACCGATGTTCCCGGCCGCGCCGAACAGTCCGCACCCCGAGAACCAGAAGCTGAGCCGTGGCGAGGTCGACGGTCCCGCGAGCTGACGCCACCGGTGTCGCGGAGGCACCGCTGTGGCGCGCCGCGGCAGCGTTCCGACTGGTCACCGTCCTGTACGTGGTCGGGTTCCAGTTGGTCGTCCAGGACCGGTACGACGCACCGCGCCTGAGCTGGCTGTTCGTCGTCGTCACCGTCATCTGGTCCGGAATCGCGGCCGTCTCGACCCTGACGACGCCCGCGCGGCGCCCCGTCGTCGTCGCCGACCAGATGATGACGCCGGCATTGATCTGCAGCACGCTGCTGGTGGCGAGTCCGGCATGGCGCCAGGACCACCAGGTGCTCCCGACGACGATCTGGGTGGCCAACGCCGTGATCGGTGCCGCCGTCCTGGGAGGCCCCCGAGCGGGGCTCGCCTCGGCGGCAGTGATGACCGCCGCCATCGCCGTGGTGCGCGGCACCGTCGACGGCGAGTTGTGGCGCGACTCGACCGGGCCCGTGCTGTTGTCCGTCGGTCTGGCACTGGGGCTCGCGGCGCGGACGGCGCGCCTCGCACGCAGCCGCCTGGACGAGGCGGTGGCCCTGGCCGCGGCGACCGCGGAACGCGAGCGCCTGGCCCGCGAGGTGCACGACGGTGTGCTGCAGGTGCTGGCCATGGTCAGTCGTCGCGGCCACGAGATCGGAGGCGCAGCAGCAGAACTGGCAGATCTCGCCGGCAGCCAGGAGGCTGCGCTCCGCGCCCTGCTGTCCGGGTCGGCCACCGGGCGTACCGACGGCACTGCCGACCTGGCCGCGCTGGTGCGCGCTGCGGTGGGCACGCGCGCCGTGGTCTCGGCGCCGTCCGAGGCCGTCGTTCTCCGGGCGTCGGCCGCGTCGGAGCTCGCGGCCGCGACGCTCGCCGCCGTCGACAACGCGCATCGACACGGCGGGTCCGACGTCCACGTGTTCGTGCTGGTGGAGGACTTGGGGGACGAGGTGATGGTGACGGTGCGCGACGACGGAGCAGGAATGGCACCCGGCCGTCTCGACGAGGCGCGTGCGGAGGGACGGCTCGGCGTCTCCGGCTCGATCGTGGGCCGGACGGCAGCCATCGGTGGGCGTGCGAGGGTGGACAGCAGGCCAGGAGAGGGAACGGAATGGGAACTGACGCTGCCACGGACAGCGCCGACGCCTCGGTGACGGTGATGGTCGTCGACGACCACCCGATGTGGCGTGACGGAGTGGCGCGGGACCTCGACGCGCGGGGCTTCCGTGTGGTGGCCACCGCCGACGGAGTCCGCTCGGCCACCGCGCGTGCGCGGGCGACGTCGCCGCAGGTGGTCGTCATGGACATGGACCTCGGAGACGGAACCGGAGCCGAGGGCACCGCGTCGGTGCTGGCGGTCTCGCCCGACAGTCGGGTACTGGTGCTCTCCGCGTCCGCCGAACGGGACGACGTGCTCGGCGCGGTCAAGGCTGGGGCGACCGGCTACCTCGTGAAGAGCGCCTCCATCGACGATCTGGTGTCCGCCGTACAGGCGACGAGTCGCGGCGATGCGGTGTTCACGCCCGGACTGGCCGGGCTGGTGCTCGGGGAGTACCGGCGCATGGCAGCCGCCCCCACGGCTGCGGAACCGCCTCCCGTGCTGACCGAGCGCGAGACGGAGGTGTTGCGCATGGTCGCGAAAGGGTTGAGCGCCAAGCAGATCGGCGTTCGGCTCGGTATCAGTCACCGCACAGTCGAGAACCACGTGCAGGCGACCCTGCGCAAGCTGCACCTCGCGAATCGTGTCGAACTCACCCGGTGGGCGCTCGAGCAGGGGCTGCAGTGACGGCGTCGTGTTCACTACTCTGGTCGCCATGACCGGAGACGGCACCGACCCCAGGAACATGCGCGTGAGCGACGCCGAACGAGAGCACGTGGGCGGCCTGCTCCAACGCGCCGTCGGACAGGGGATGCTGTCGCTCGGCGAGTTCACCGAGCGGATGGACTCGGTACTGGCGGCCAAGACGCGCGGTGAGCTCAACGCGGTGCTGGTCGACCTGCCGGGCATGACACTGCAGGGCGGCCCACCCCAGCAGGCCGGACCGCTCGCCGTGGTCCCGAGCGACGCGCTGACGTCGGCACCCGGTCACCCGGCCACCGACGGTGCACCCGTGGACATCCGAGCCACGATGTCGACGGTCACCCGTTCCGGTACCTGGACCGCGCCGTCGGCCATCCGGGTCGCGTCGAAGATGGCCACGGTGACCCTCGACTTCAGTTCCGCGGTTCTGACCTCGCGCGAGGTGCGGATCGACGTGGACGACTACTGCAGCACCATCACCGTCGTGGTGCCCGAGGGTGCGTCGGTGGATCTCGACGGCGTCGACACCATGGGCGGCAGTGCGACCAACAAGGTGCGCAGCCGGCCTGTCGAAGGGGGACTGCACGTCGTCGTGCGAGGACGCATCCGCTTCGGATCCGTCACGGCCAAGCACCCGTTCGGGACGTCCATCAAGCGCATGTTCGGGTAGGAACTGCACCCTCGGCTGAGTAGAACGGCGTCGGACTCGAGTAGTTTCCCGTGTTCCCCCGGTCCGCCCCGGCCAGCACGATCGAGGTATGACCACTCCCTCGATAGATCCGCGACTCGTGCACGTGCTGTCCGGTGAGGTCGCCTCCCTGCAGCAGCATCTCGCCCGCGTCGGCCACGACCTGGGTCTCCTCCGACAGCAGCTCGACGGTCCGCCGATGCAGGCCCCGCTGCAGGTGCCCCCGCAGCAGCACCCCGTCTCGAGGCCACAGGTGCAGAGTCCTCCGGTGTCGACTCCCCCGGTACGGCCGATCCCGCGCCCGATGCCCACGCCTCCCCGTGACACCACCCCGTGGTGGCAACGCGACGGTGTCGTCAGTCGTGTGCTCGCCGCCGCGGGCGCTGCGGTGACCGTCATCGGTGTCGTGATGCTGGTGGTGCTCGCGGCGCAGTCGGGCTGGTTCGGGCCCGGTCCTCGTGTCGCCGCGGGTGCGCTGCTGTCCGGAGCGCTCGTCGCCGCCGCGCACCGTGTGGTCGCCCGACCCGGTGGCCGCGTCGGCGCCGTCGCACTCGCCGCGACGGGATTCGCCGGGCTGTATCTCGACCTCGCCGCCGTCACCGCGCTGTACGGGTGGGTGCATCCCGTCGTCGGGCTCGTGGTGGGACTCGGTGTCGCCGCGCTCGGCGTCGCGGTCGCACTGCGCTGGTCGTCGCAGTCACTCGCGGTGATGGTCGTGGCCGGCATCGCGACACTGGCACCCGTCGTCACGGGCGGCATCACGCCGGCACTCCTCGCATTCCTGGTGGTCGTGCAGATCGCCGCCTCGCCGGTCGACGTCCGCGAACAGTGGGTCTGGTTGCGCGTCGTCCGCACCGTCCCGGTCGTCGGAGCGGTGCTGCTCGCCGGGCTGCTCGCCCACGTGGAGACGGTCCCGACCGCCGATCTGCTGCCGCTGCTCGTCGTCGCGGGACTGTCCTTCGGCACTTCTGTCGTCGCCTGGTGGACCACCCTCGCCCACCGCGCCGTGGACCCGGCGTCGCTCGCCTCGATCGCGGCCACCGCCGCCGCGGTCCTCGTCACCGCGACGCTGTTCTCTCGCCCCGTCGCCGGCGGCATCGACGCTGCGGTCGCGCTCGCCCTGGTGGCGATCCTGGTCGCTCGACGCGAGCTGGTCACCACGGTTCGTCTGGTGCTCACAGCGACGGCTTCGGTGGCGGTGGCGTCGGCGCTGGTGACGGGCACGGCCGATCAGGTCCGCATTCTCGCCCTGCTGCTGGTCGCCACCACGGCGCTTCTCGTCGGCGCCCGGACCCGCTCGGGTGTGTCGGCCGCAGCCGGCGCGTTCTTCGCCCTCCTCGGAACCAGCGCACACTCGCAGATCACCTCGGTCGACTCGCTGAGCAGCCCCGTTCGCGCGCTCGACTCCGGCTGGGCCTCGGTGCCCGCGTCGGTCGCCATGATCGCGATGGCTGTGGCGGGAGTGCTCGCGGCACTGCGCACCATCGGGGACGCGACTCTCCGAACCCTCGCCGCCGGCCTGGCGGGAGTCGCCGGCCTCTTCGGTGCGACGGCGGTGTGCGTCATCACCGGCATCGAGATCGGCGGCCGCACCGGGTTCCTCGTCGGCCACGGCGCAGCGACCATCGTGTGGATGACCGTCGCCGTCGCACTGCTGATGCGTGGTCTGTCCGACGCCACCGGTACCCGCGCGGTCCTCGCCGCTGGTCTGACCGTGGCGGCCTCGGCCATCGCCAAGCTGTTCCTGTTCGACCTCAGCGCACTCGGTGGACTGCCCCGCGCCGCAGCGTTCCTGGTGGTGGGAGTGATGCTGCTCGGTATCGGCACCCGCTACGCGAGGTCGTTCGCGGACCGCGCCGTCACTGCCGACGCTGGCGGGCCAGCAACTCGCTCACACTGATGGCACCGGACTGACCGTGGTGACGACCGCCCGACTCGTCGTCCCCGTCCCGAGCCCGCCGGCGACCCGATGTGGTCGTCGGCGGTGTCTCGTCGGGCTCGGGGACCTCGGGCGTGGAGGGGTTGTGGGTCTCGGGCTCGGGTGCCGGCCGATCCTCGCGCTCGGGCATGCGCAGACCGGCGATCCAGGAATCGACCTCGGCGCTGGTGCGCGAGCCGTTCCCGTGGGGCCCTCCGTTCCCGTTGCTGTGACCGTTCCCGTTCCCGTTCCCGGTGCCGTTCCCGTTGCCGTTGGAGTGGCCGTTCCCGTTGCTGTCGCCGTTGCGGGGCCGATCGACATCGATGCCGTCGCCCGAGACCGAGCCGTACCGGAACGACGTGGTCTCGTGCCCGTTCGAGCCGTTCGAGCCGTTCGAGCCGTTCGAACGCTGAGCGACCGACGGCGCGCGGAGTTCGGCGAGCCAGCTCTCGATGGGGCGCGGGGCGGGTGCGCCGTTCCGCGGTGCCGGCTCGGCCGACGTCGGCTCGGGACCGGCCGTCGGACGACTCTGCTGATCGTCGGAGGCCCGGGCGGGTCGGGTCTCTGCCGGGCGGGCGACCCGAATCTCCTCCGCGGGCGCGGGTGCGACGGGAGGTGCCGTGGGTTCGACGGCGCGCGGTGCGACGGGCTCCGGCGCGGCGGGCTGCTGCACCGGGGGTTCCTGCACAGCGGGCTTCTGCACGCGCTCGGGAGCCGGACGCGGGGCGACCGGCCGGGGACGATCGGGTGCGACGCGCTCGGGCATTGCACGAGCGGCCGACGGGCCGCTCTGCATGACCCGCGGAATCGGCTGGGTGAGCGGTTCCCGCGTCCGCGCCGGGAGCGGTGCAGACCCGATCGCGACGAGCTCGGGGACATCGGTGGGCATCATCTCGGCGTCGAGGATCGGCTCGCCGAGCCCCAGCTTCTGCTGGATGCGCTTCATCCACTGCGGCGCCCACCAGCAGTCGTCGCCGAGCAGCTTCATCGTCGCCGGGACCAGGAACATGCGGATCAACGTCGCGTCGATGATGAGCGCGGCGATCATGCCGTAGGCGATGTACTTCATCATCACCAGCTCGGAGAAGGCGAAGGCGCCCGTGACGACGATGAGGATCAGTGCGGCCGCGGTGATGATGCGACCGGTGTGCGAGGTACCGACGCGAATGGCCTCGGTCGTACTGGCTCCGCGGGCTCGTGCCTCCACCATGCGGGAGAGCAGGAACACCTCGTAGTCCGTCGACAACCCGAAGATGATCGCGATGATCAGCACCAGGACCGGGGCCATGATCGGCCCGGGAGTGAAGTTCAGCAGACCCGCGCCGTTGCCGTCGACGAAGATGAACGTGAGGATGCCGAGCGTCGCGCCGAGGCCCAGCGTGGTCATCAGGATTGCCTTGAGAGGGAGCACCAGCGACCCGAACGTGAGGAACATCAGCAGCGTCGTGACCAGCACGACGAGCGTCGCCATGAGGGGTAGTCGGTCCACGAGCGCCGCGATCGAGTCCTGCTCGATGGCGGGCGTGCCGCCGACCGACAGGGTCACCCCGTCGGGAACGTCGATGGAGCGGATGTAGTCGATGGCCGGCGACGACACGTTGCGGTCGACCAGGCCCGCCTTGAGCACGGCGACACCGTTCTCGTTGCGCTCGATGGAGAACCGTTCGACGAGCCCGGGAGCGTTGGACGCCTCGCGCAGGACCGTGCCCAACTGCGGACCCTCCGCGTTCTCGAGCACGATCTTGAGCGGCTCGGTGCGGTAGGACGGGAAGTTCTCGTCGAACACGTTCTGTGCGACACGGGTGGGGTTGTCCGGCGGCAGGTACGTCTCGTTGATGCCGCCGAACTTGATGGCACCGACCGGCAGCGTGAGGATCAGCAGGCCCAGGACGATGGGCACGCACACCTTGAGCGGGTTCCGCATGACCCAGCGCGTGAGCTTGCCCCACGGCCCGGACTCGATCTCCTCGGTCGTCTTGGTCTTGCGCATGCTCTTCAGTCCGAGAGCGTCGATGCGCGGGCCGAGGATCGACAGGATCGCCGGGAGAATGGTGATGGCGGTCAGGGCCGCCAGAGCGACGGTGGCGATCGCACCGAACGCGACGGACTTGAGGAAGCCCTGCGGGAAGAGCAGCAGACCGCCGAGGCTCGCGACGATCATCGTCGCCGAGAAGACGACCGTGCGGCCCGCGGTCATGACGGAGCGTTGCACGGCCTGCTGTGTCGTGCGGCCGTCGGCCAGTTCCTCTCGGAACCGGCTGACGATGAACAGCGCGTAGTCGATGGCCAACCCGAGACCGATGAGCGAGACGACGGGCGCGACGAAGCTGTTGACCTCGACGAAATTGGTGAACAGCCGGACCATGCCGTTGGCCGCGACCACGGTGAGACCACCGATGATCAGTGGCAACGCCGCAGCCACGACGCCGCCGAACACGAAGAACAGGAGCACGCCCACCACGGGGATGGCGAGGATCTCCATGCGCTTGATGTCGCCGGCCATGGTGTCGTTCAGCGCGTTCGCGATGGGCTGGAGGCCGGCGAGCTGCACGTCGACGCCGTCGATGGCGAACGCGTCCTTCACGTCACGGAAGTTGTTGGTCAGTTCCGTGTCGTTCGCGCCGGCGATCGCGAACGTGGCGATCGCCTTCGTCTTGTCGGGCGAGGCCAGCGCGGGGAGCCGCTGCTGGAAGTAGTTGATGTTGATCTTCGAGATCTTGTCCGAGTGCGCCGCCATCATGGCGTCCTGACCAGCGGTGACGGTCTGCTGGAACGCCGGGTCGTCGACCGTCGATCCCTCGGGTGCGGTGTAGAGGGCGACGACGTCGCCGGTGCTGTCGCGACCGAAGGTGCCGTCCGCGGTGACGGCGGCGTGCACCGACTCCGAGTTCGGGTCGTCCCAGCCGCTCTGACTCAGGTGATCGTTGAGGCTGAGTCCGTACGCGGCGAGGCCCAGCAGGAACGCGACCATCACACCGATGACGGTGAACCGTGATCGGTGAACCAGATCTCCCCAGCGAGAAAACACTCAGGACACTCCTTGACGCCCGACGAGCAGGGCGGACAGCGGACGGAACGGCTGCAGCCAGGCGCCCTCGTCCGGAAGGGACTCGAGGCTGACCCGCGGCAGTGGTTCGCGGAACACACCGGGGATGTCCTCGAGATCCAGGAACTCGAGAGTCTCCGACGTGACGGCCCAACTGGCGTGTTCACGGAACCCGAGGATCTGAACGGGCACACCCGTCGCCGCGATGGCTTCGAGTGGGAGCCGGAAGGCCTGGCCGTCCGCGGACGCGACCACCACTCCCGCGAGACCGTGGTCCCGTGAGCGGAGCTCGATGTGATCGAGCATGTCGGAGTCGACGTCGCTGTCCTCGTCGATCTTCGGCTTGGCGAAGACCGCGAAGCCCACGTTACGCAAGGCCTCGACCCAGGGACGAACGACGTCGGCGCTGCCCTGGGCGATGTTCGTGAAGACCGTGGCCTCGGGTTCGAGGCTCGCGGTCTGGTGCGCGGAGAGCTGGGCGGTGCGGCCGAGCAGCCATCGGCCCAGCGCATCGAAGCGCGGGCGGTAGGCGGCGGTGGGTCGTCCGCCCAGGATGGCGCCGAGGCCCATGTCCAGATTGGGCGCGTCCCAGACGAGCAGGACCTTCTTGGTATGGCGAGAATCACCGGCGCCGTCGAGCAAGGCCGTGTCCGTGTTCTGTTCGTCCACGCTCATCGGAGTGGGTTCTCGCTCTCTCGTCGCGTGATCGTCGCCGCAGCGACGTCGGTCGCTCCGGTGGATGGCCTGCCCCAGACGAACTCGCTCGTCGGCCTGCCGACCTGCTGGGCCTTGCCCTCGAACTTCGTCACCGGACGGTCGACGGACAGGGAGGACCCCTCGACGGTACGTCGTTCGGCATCGAACGGCAGCCGCGTCAGAGCGGGCTCCGCGTCACCGACCTCCTCGATCCACTCCGCGTAGTCGGCGTGGTCGGTGGCGACGTGGAGAATGCCGCCGGGCTCGAGACGGTCCGCCACCAGGGCGAATGTGGCGGCCTTCAGCAGTCGGCGCTTGTGGTGCCGGGCCTTGGGCCAGGGGTCGGGGAAGAAGACTCGGACGCCGGCGAGCGAGCCGGGAGCGACCATGTTCTCGAGCACGTCGGCAGCGTCGCCCCGCAGAATGCGCAGGTTGGAGAGACCTTCTCGCTCGATCCCCTGGACCGTCTGCGCGATTCCCGGTCGGTAGACCTCGACGGCGACGAGGTTCACGTGCGGTTCGGCGGCCGCCATCGCGAGCGCGGCGGTGCCGGTCCCGGAGCCGATCTCGAGAACCACCGGGGCGGTCCGGCCGAACCACGACGCGGCGTCGAGCGGCTCGTCGGCCACCTCGCGGCCGATGCCGGGCCACATCCGGTCCCACGAGGCCTGCTGCGGTTCGGTGAGCGCGCCGCGTCGGGACCGGAAACTGGTCACCCGGGGATACAGCCGGGAACCGCCGGACCGGCTCTCGTCGGCACCGTCGGACAGGCCGTTCTCGGGCGCTGCGTCCACGGCACGGGGGTCGGTCATCCTGTCATTGTCTCCCATGGACGCATTTCGTGACAGCAGGGTCTCGACTTCAGGTCGAGACTCTGGCCTACCGACACCGGGATCGGCGTGTGAGAATCGCCCCGTCGCATCTGCAGAATCGGGGGATCACGGATGCCGGGGACCGAGTCGAGCGCGCTGCACCGCGCGGTGACCGAGCTGGAACGCAGCGTCGACGACGCCGCTCTGCGGGCGGTGATCGAGCGATGGCGTTCCCCGGTGCGTCTCGCCGTCGCGGGACGCCCCGGTGCGGGCAAGTCCCGCGTCGTCACGGCGCTGGTCCTTCCCGAGGCGGCCGAGGTGCACGGGGTGGACGCCCCCGACCTTCCTCCTCCCGTCCTGGACCACGACGTTCTCGCGCTCGTCGTCGCTCGGACCGTGAGCGCCGCGGACCTCGAGGTGGTGGCGGCACGGCCCGGTGGTGACACCCTCGTGGTCCTCGGGCGCACCGACCTCCCGATCGACGCGGACGCCGTCGCCGCGGTGCTGCCGGCCGGGATGCCCGTGATCGGCGTGGACGACGTCGACACGCTCACCCGTGCCTGGGCGACGGCGGTGTCGCGCGCGGCGAGGTGCCGCGACATCGCCCTGCTCGCCGCGGTCGAGACGGTGGCCGCTCGGAGTGCGCTCGGAAGGTCGTCGATCGAGACGTTTCTGCGCGCCCCCGAGGTGGCTCACGTCCGGAGCGGTGCACGCGCGTGAGTCTCGACCTGCCCGCCGACGCGGCCCGAGTGGTGCGGACGTGGAGTCCCGACTCCCTGAGTCGGCTGGGGCGAGGACCCGCACCGGCGCGCACCGTCGCCGTTCTCGCGGCACCGGGTCTCGACCAGGAGGCGGTCGGTGCGGTGGTGACCTCCGCGGGATGGTCCGTCCGTCCCGTCTGCGCGGCCTCGGCCGTGCTCGTCCTGGTGGATCCCGCCCTGCCGCCGGGCGGTGCCCTCGTCCGGGCGGCGCGGTCGATCCCGGCCGATCTTCCGGTGGTGCTCCGGATCGCCGCCGGACCGGACGACGCGCGGCGCGTCCTCGCCCGATGGGCGGCGTCGGTCCCGCGCGCCGACGCGGTGGTGGTGTGCGGTCCCGACGACGATGCAATCGTGGACGCGCTCGCTCGGGCAGCGGACCGGGTGGACCCGGCAGAGGCGGGGCGGACGGCGGTGGACCGTGCGCTGGCCGAGGCCCGCACGGCACTGACAGCGGCGGCCCGACGCGACACGGGCAGCGCGGACCTCGCCGACGCGCGGGAACGCCGGCGCCGGGCCGCGTCGATCGCGACGGACGACGGACTGCTCCTCCGGCGGTCGACGGCCGAGCTGCGCCTCGATCTCGCCCACCGGGTCGGCGTGCATCGGCGGGAGACGGGCGCGCGGGTCGCCGCCGCCGTCGGGGACGCGAGCTTCGCCGACCTCCGACGCCTTCCGTCCGTGGTCGCCGCGGAGATCGATGCGGCGACGGGTCGGCTCGCGGACGAGGTGACCACCGCGCTGACCGCGGTCGGCGCCGTGGACTCCGCACCCCGGGTCGAACGCGCGTCGACGACCCACCAACCGCCCCCGTCGGCCGGGTGGGGAGTCGACGAGGTGGTGGCGGGTGTCGTCGGTGCCTCGGCGGGTGCCGGGGTGGGGCGGGTGGCGGTGTGGGCGGCCTCCCTCGGCGGCGCGTCGGCCGGGTTCGTGACCGTGCTCTGCGCCGCGATGATGGCCGCCGCGGTGGTGCGGACGAGGCTCCTCTCGACGCGCCGCGCGCGCCTGCGCCGATGGGCTGCGGACGTGGTGGCCGATGCCGCCTCCGGCTGGGAACGGGACACCGCGTCCCGTCTCGTGATCGCCGACTCGTGGCTGACCGCGAGACTGTCGGCGCAGGTCAGAGACGCCTCCGCCCGGCGGAACGCGCTGATCGCGGAGATCGACGGCGAGATCCGAGACATCACGTCCCGAGCTGCCTCGCGGGCGGCCGCTTATCAACGGGATCTCGACGTGCTGGACCGCGTCGCCCTCACTTTCGGGCGGCGGGGAACCGTCTCTTCGCTGGATGCGTCCAAGCACGAGGTGGGAACGACAGCGAGGAACACGGGGGACTGAGATGGCCGAGTGGTCGGGATCGTTCGACCCGGACGGGCCGGGTGTCGCGGACGACGGGTTCGACCCCGCCCTCGATCTCGACGGGGACGGCACCGCCGACACGGCGGTGTTGCACGGAGGTCTGTCCGACGTCCACGCGTCGGCATTCCATCGGAGTGCGACGGAGATGACGGTTCTCAGCGATCTCGACGGTGACGGCGACGTCGACCGTGCGACGGTCTTCGAGGCCGACGGCGGCTACACCGTGTGGGTGTCCTCCACCGACCTCGCGGACGGTCCCGACGCCGTCTGGCGTGCGTCCGAGCGCGGGTCGCTGTGACGCGATAGACACCAAATGTCCTGACATAGTGCGCTTTACGGCCAGGTCACTGAATCGGTTTTGTGACGGAACGGACATGCCCCGAGTGCCCTGGCCGTTCTTCACAGCGTTAACCTCTAGGTCCAGGACACTCGGGGCCCTGCGATCTGTCGATCGAAGGTCACGGGACTACCCCGCCCACTGGGAACCCATGGTTCGCTCACGCACTTCGGTTCGGCGCCGATCGACGGACCGAGGCGGTGACGGCCACACGTTCCTGCACCACCCCAGGAGACAAGATGACCGCGACCATTCCGGGTCTCAACGGAACCGACGGCACGCCGCCCACGACGCATGCAGGCCTGCTGGCCTGGGTACGTGACGTGGCCGAGCTGACCCAGCCCGACCGGATCGTCTTCGCCGACGGTTCGGACGAGGAGTGGAACCGCCTCACCGACCAATTGGTCGACGCGGGGACGTTCACTCGGCTGAACGCCGAGAAGAAGCCCAACTCGTTCCTGGGCAACTCCGACCCGTCCGACGTGGCGCGCGTCGAGTCGCGGACCTACATCTGCTCCACTCGGGAGATCGACGCCGGTCCCACCAACAACTGGATGGACCCGGAGGAGATGCGCGGCACGATGCGCGATCTCTACCGCGGATGCATGCGCGGTCGCACCATGTACGTCATCCCGTTCTGCATGGGCCCGCTCGAGGCCGACGACCCCAAGCTGGGTGTCGAGATCACCGACTCCGAGTACGTCGTCGTCTCCATGCGCGTCATGACGCGCATGGGCGCGAAGGTGCTCGAGAAGCTCGGGGACGACGGCTTCTTCGTCAAGGCTCTGCACTCGCTCGGAGCCCCGCTCGACGAGGGTCAGCAGGACGTCCCGTGGCCGTGCAACGACACCAAGTACATCTCGCACTTCCCCGAGGACCGCGAGATCTGGAGCTACGGCTCCGGCTACGGCGGCAACGCGCTGCTGGGCAAGAAGTGCTACTCGCTGCGTATCGCGTCGGCCATGGCCCACGACGAGGGCTGGCTGGCCGAGCACATGCTGATCCTCAAGCTCATCTCGCCGGAGGACAAGGCGTACTACATCGCCGCGGCGTTCCCGTCCGCCTGTGGCAAGACCAACCTCGCGATGATCCAGCCGACCATTCCGGGCTGGCGCGCCGAGACCATCGGTGACGACATCGCGTGGATGCGCTTCGGCAAGGACGGCCGGCTGTACGCGGTCAACCCGGAGTTCGGCTTCTTCGGTGTCGCGCCCGGTACCAACTGGGACTCGAACCCCAACGCGATGCGCACCATCGATCAGGGCAACGCCGTCTTCACCAACGTCGCGCAGACCGACGACGGCGACGTCTGGTGGGAGGGCCTCGAGGGCGACCCCCAGCACCTGATCGACTGGACCGGCAAGGACTGGACGCCGGACTCGGACAGCAATGCGGCGCACCCCAACTCGCGCTACTGCGTGCCGATGTCCCAGTGCCCGTCCATGGCGCCCGAGTGGGACGACCCGCAGGGTGTGCCGATCTCGGCGATCCTCTTCGGTGGCCGTCGCAAGACCACCGTTCCTCTGGTCACCGAGGCTCGCGACTGGCAGCACGGCGTGTTCATGGGCGCCACCGTCGGTTCCGAGCAGACAGCAGCGGCCGAGGGAACCGTCGGCACCATCCGCCGCGACCCGATGGCGATGCTGCCGTTCCTCGGATACAACGTCGGCGACTACTTCCAGCACTGGATCGACCTCGGCAAGAACGCCGACGAGTCCAAGCTCCCGAAGGTGTTCTACGTCAACTGGTTCCGCCGCGGCGACGACAAGCGCTTCCTGTGGCCCGGATTCGGTGAGAACTCCCGCGTGCTGAAGTGGATCGTCGAGCGCATCGAGCACAAGGCCGCCGGTGTCGACACGCCCATCGGTGTGGTGCCCACGGCCGACGCGCTCGACATCGACGGACTCGACGTCGCCACGGCCGATGTGGCCGAGGCGCTCGCGGTGAACGTCGACGAGTGGAAGAAGGAGATCCCGCTCATCGAGGAATGGTTCGACTTCGTCGGCGAGAAGCTCCCCACCGGCATCCAGGACGAGTTCGACGCTCTCAAGCAGCGCCTGAACTTCTGATCCACCACCACTGACGCCCGCTCCCGATCACGGGGGCGGGCGTCAGTGCTGTTTCGGGGTGACCAGTGCGGCCGCTCCTGTGAGAGTCCCGACGGCCCCGAGGGCAGCGGGGACCACCGTGAACGACTCGAGGAAGCCGAGCCGGGCGTGCAACGCGACGGTCTCGCGGATGGGGTTCCACAGCGCCGGGCCGGCCGCGCTGAAGCCACCGCCGAGGACGGCCGTCTCGATGTCGAGCAGCGCCGCGGCGGACGCGATCGCCTGTCCCAGCGCCACGCCGGCCCGCTGGAGGGCGGCGACCGCCACCGGGTCGGCGGCGCGGGCCGACTCGGCGAGGTCGATGCCGGTGGCACCATCCCAGCCGTTCTCGCGGGCCCAACGGACCGCGTTCGGGCCGCTGGCGACCGTCTCGACACAGCCGACCCCGCCGCAGGTGCAGGGTTCGATGGATCCGGGGACGACGATGTGTCCCACGTGCCCGGCGTTGCCGCTGTGGCCGCGAACGATCTCGCCGCTCAGGACCAGGCCGCCGCCGATGCCGGTCGACACCACCATGCCCAGCACGTTCTGCACGTGGCGGGCGGCCCCGAAACGATGCTCGGCCAGGGCCGCGCACGCACCGTCGAGTGCCAGGGTCACGGTGGCGTTCGGAACCACGCCGCGGACGGCCTCCACGAGCCCGAAGCCCTCGTACCACTCCGCGATGTTGATCGGCGCCACAGTGCCGGCAACGGTGTCCACGGGCCCGGCCGACGCGATACCGACGGCCTCGATGTCCTGGAACTCGACCCCTGCCGCGGACACCACCGAGAGGAGAAGCTCCTCGCACGCCGCCCAGACGTTCTCGGTGGGGGTCGGAACGACGACGGGGTCTTGCGGTCGTCCGTCGGCACCCACCACCGCGGCGGTGAACTTGGTGCCACCGATGTCGAGTGCGAGCGATGTTCTCTCGGTCGTCGTCATTCACGCCACCCTAACGGGAAGCCCGAGTCGCTCTGTATCACCGCAGGGCTGGCGTACTCCTGTGGAGTGTGACCACAATTCATGCCATGGACGGGGGTCCGGGGCCGAGAGGCGCCGTCCCGAGTGACGCACGCGCGCTCGGGACTCACTTCGGTCGGGCCCGTCGGGACCCGGCCGGTGATGCCGTGTGGGCGACCGCCGCCGACCACTTCCGGGCATGGCGGGACGACGGCGATCGAGCCCGCTTCGACGATCTCGTGCGGGTGCTGACGCCGCCTCTGTGGCACGTGGTGCGCGCGGCCGGCACCGACGAGGACCAGGCTTTCGACGTTATGCAGACGGTGTGGCTCGCGTTGGTCAAAGATCCGCACCGGGTGCGCGACAGCGATGCCGTCGGCAAGTGGTTGGTGGTCAGCGCGCGGCGGGAGTCGTGGCGCGTGGTGGGGCGCGATCGCCGGGTGACACCGCTCGACCCCGTCGAGGTCCCCGAGCTGGTCGCCGACGGAACCGCCGAGACCGAGGCGGTGGAGGCGTCGCATCGCGAGGTCCTGTGGCGACAGGTGGGAGCGCAGTCCGAGCGGTGTCAGCGATTGCTCCGCGTCGTCGCCTGTCTCGACACCACCGACTACCGCACTCTCGCAACCGATCTGGGACTCGCCGTCGGCAGTATCGGCGCCATCAGAAGGCGGTGCCTCGATGCGCTGCGCTCGTCGCTCGAGAAGGAGGGCTGGACCCGTGGGTGACGTCTGGTCTGCACGAGACAGGGATCTGCTCGAGGCACTGCAGGAGATGTGGTCTCATCGCGACCCGCCGCCCGCGGGACTCGCGGACGATCTGATCGCCGTGCTCGCCGGCGCCGGTCTCGAGGAGGACTGGGAACTGCTCAGACTCGTCGGCGGCGACCTGACGGGCATCCGGTCGTCGTCGGAGGTGTCGACGTTCGAGTTCGACCTCGGTTCGGTCTCGGTCGTGGTGCGCCTCGCTCCAGAGTCGCCGTCGAGCGGACGCCTCGACGGATGGCTCACCCGTGCCGGCGATCCGGGCGACGCCGAGTATCCACCGGGCCGTGTCGTCCTCGTGATCGACGACGCCGAACGTGTCGGCGTGATCGACGCGGAGGGTCGTTTCGAGTTCAGCGGCATCCGAGGCGACCACTGGCGACTCCGCTTTCTCGCGCCCGACGGCGCCCGCCGTTTCCAGACTCCCGACATGCCGCTCTGAGAGAGGAACCCCCATGACATCGTCCTTCGAGAACGAGCCGCGACCTTCAGAGAACGAGCGGTGGTCGCGAGTACCGGACATCGCTGTCGGAGTGCCCGGTGACCGCGGTCGCCAGCAGCCGACGGTGTACCTTCGGACGGCTCTCCTGGTGGACCGGTCGGCATCGCACCAGGACGATCCGCTCACCGACCTGCGTTCGGCGGCGGAGCGATTCGGGTGGGAGATCGACGCGGATCGCGGTGTGAACCGGGTGGTGCGGGTCCGCGATCGCACCCGCGACGACGAGGGAGTGGAACGGTCGATGCAGCGGGTGCTGCTCACAGCGACCCCGTCGTCCCCGACCCCCGACGTCGACGCCGTCGCGGTGCTCCGTGCGTTCCGTGGTGCGGACCGTGATCCGGACGTCACGGTGACCCTCGAACACGTCCTGGCGGCCGGACCCTTCATGAGCCCGTTCATGTCCCCTTTCATGTCGCCGTTCATGAGCCCATTCATGAGTCCGTTCATGTCCCCCTTCATGTCCGGGGGATCTTCCGCCGGGTCGTACGCCTACCCCGGCGCGGGTGGCCGACAGCCCGTGGCGTTCGTGGGCAGTCCCCCGGCGCGTACGCCCGACGACAGGATGACGAGCACCCGACCGCGCGTGGCGATACTCGACACCGGGTGCGGTGCCCACGACTGGCTGACGTTCGTCGAGCGCGGGGTGGACCAGAATCCTGTGATCGGGGTGCACGACCCGGCGACGGACCCGGAGGTCCACCCGGACGTGCTCGGTCCACTCGACGGGGCGATGGATCCGCTCGTGGGGCACGGCACGTTCATCGCCGGTCTGGTACACCAGGAGGCGCCCGACGCGGACATCCTCGCCGTTCGCGTACTGGAGAAGGACGGCATCGTCCACGAGTTCGATCTGATCGCAGCGCTGTCCGGTCTGGCGGACTGGATCGAGGCGGACGGTGCGCACCGCGTCGACGTCCTGAACCTCTCGCTCGGGTACTACCACGAGGACGTCGAGGACCCGATGTTCCCGTCATTGCTGCGCGACGTCCTCACCGATCTGCGGGTTCTCGGCGTCACGGTCGTCGCATCCGCTGGTAACGACGCGACGAGCCGTCCGTGTTACCCCGCGGCGTTCGCGGTGGACCCCGTCGTCGCGGGGGCCGCGCCGCTCGTCGCCGTCGCGGCCGACAATCCCAACGGAACGCCTGCGATGTTCAGCAACGCGGGAGCCTGGGTCACGACGTCGATGACAGGAGCGGCAGTGATGAGCACGATGCCTGACTTCGACGCCGGGTCGAGCCCACTCGCACGGTCCGCATCGACCTCGGGTGCCGCACGCGAGACCATCGACCCGGACGACTTCCTCGGCGGTTTCGGGGTGTGGAGTGGAACGTCGTTCGCTGCGCCGATCGTGGCCGGCCGCATCGCCGCCGCGCTGACAGGCGGAGCCGTGTCCGCGGCCGACGCGGTGGCGGTCGTGCTGGGTCGTATCTCCGAGGAACATGCTGCACTTCGCGCGAAAGCGGCTGCGCGCGTGAGGGGAAGCCGGTGATGCCCGCATCGTGACGGAATCCGCACGCGCGTTGTGCGACACCGCACTCGCGCTCATCAGCGCCGGGCGTCACGACGACGCCCGGCGACTGCTGGTGCGCGCGGAGAGCCTGCACCCGGACGGGGTCGTGCGTGCGGACTTCATTGCCGCCGCCACCTGGGTCATGGTCGAGACGGGCGAGTTGGCCGGTGCGCGGGAGCGGTGTCGCCGCGAACTGGGGGATCACGACGCCGGCCGGACCGACCTCGGTCCGGGCGGTCGGGCCGTGGTGCTGGCGCGGCTCGCGGCGATCGAGGTGCGGGCGGGGAACGACGACCTCGCATTGACACTGTTCGCCGGCGCTGTCGGCGATCTCGGTGACCTGCCCGCAGCGCGCGGTCGCACACTCATCAACCGGGCGTACGTGTTGCTGCGCCGTCGGGAACTGGTCGCGGCTGCCACCGACCTCGACCGGGCCGCCGACGCGTTCGCCGAGGTGGGCGATGATGTGGAACTGGCGAAGGTGACACACAACCGCGGGTACGTCGATCTGCTCGCCGGCGATCTCGCGGGCGCGCTGGATCGGATGACCACGGCCCGCCTGACGCTGCGTCACCTGTCGGCCGCGCATCGTGCGGTGTGCGATCTCGACCGCGCGGAGGTGCTCGAGGCAGCGGGGATGGTCGGGGACGCTGTCGACACTCTCACCGAGGTTCTGGCGCTGTTGGAGTCGACGTCGGAATGGCACACGCGGGCGGAGGCGGAACTCGCTCTCGCGCGGCTCGTCGCCGTCGACGATCCGGGGCGAGCCGCCCGCCTGGCGGACGATGCCGCTCGACATTTCCGCGACCATGGAAGCGAGGTCTCCGCCGTGCGTGCCGACGCGATCGGCATGCGCGTACGGCTGGTCGCGGGGACGGAGCCGGCGTCCGTGGCCGCGGCGGAGTCCCTCGCGTCACGTCTGGACGGTGAGCACCTGACGTCCGAGGCGGCGGACCTGAGAGTGCGGGTGGCGTTGCGACTGCTCGACACCGACGGGCCCGATGCGTCCGAGGACTACGCGCAGCGCATCGATGTTCGTCCCGATGCGCCGGTACCCACTCGGCTGCTCGATGCGCAATACCGCGCCGAGGTCGCGCGTCGCCGCGGTGACCCGCGGTCCGCGTTGCGCCGGGTCGCCGCCGTCATGGACGACTTCATCGACTGGCAGACGCATTTCGGCAGCCTCGGACTGCAGGTGGCGACGCAGCACCGGGTACGGGAAGTGTTGGTGCAGGGCATGACCTCCGCGTGGGAGACCGGAGACCCGCACGAGGTGTTGGCATGGTCGGAGCGGGCTCGCGGTGCGGCGGCGGCGTGGAACCCGGTCGGCGCGCCGCGTGATCCTCGCGTGAGCGTGGCGTTGGCGGAACTGCGGTCGCTGCGCGACTCGTCCGACCACGCGCGTGTCACGGAGCTGCACCGGTGGGTGCGCGATCTGGGATGGACGGGATCACGTCCGGGGCCGGTCGACCGTCCCGGGCTCGACGACGCCCGGTCCGCGCTGCAGAGTGCCGGAGCCGACCTGGTGACGTACCTGTGGCTGCGGGACCGCGTCGTCGCGTTGACGGTCACCGAGAGTGGTCCGAGACTGCACGATCTCGGCCCCTGGGCCGATCTGGACGCGGTCGTCGCCGGGTTGCCGGCCGACCTGGATCTCGCTGCGGCCGACCTCGGGGCGTCGCTCGCCGCGGGCGTGGCGACCTCGCTCCGACGCCGCCTGGCCCGGCTCGATGCGATGCTCGTCGAACCGCTCGACGAATTGGGTCGACGACGCGTACTGCTGACCGTGCCCGGTGTGCTCGGTGGTGTTCCGTGGGCGATGTTGCCGTCGTTCGCCGGGCGGTCGTTGTCGTCGGCGGTGTCGGTCGGGTGGTGGATGGGAAGTGCAGGGACACAAAGATGGTCGGGCCCGGCGGCGGTGATCTCGGGGCCTGGAACCGACCACGGTGAGCGTGAGGCGGCATCGGTCGCGGACGCGTGGTCGGGTACGTGCGTGGTCGGCGCGGAGGCGACGACGGAGCGGGCGTCGGCACTCGCGGCGGAGTCGGCCACGCTTCACGTGACGGCCCACGGCGGCCTCTCCCGCGAGCACCCGCTCTTCTCGTCGATGCGCCTCGCCGACGGCCCGTGGTTCGGGCACGACGTGTGCCAACTTCCGCAGGTGCCCTCCCTCGTGGTGGTGTCGGCGTGCGAGATGGGCCGTGCGGTAGGCGAATACGACACGTTGGGGATGGCGCGTGCGTGGCTGCACGCAGGTGCGCGGTGCGTCGTTGCGGCACCCGCCAACATCGACGACGCGCGCGCCGCGGACGTGCTGCCCCGGATCCATCGGCGTATCGCCGCGGGCGTGACGCCCGCAGATGCCCTCGTCCCGGAGTTCGCCGACGGATTGCACGGCAACGGAGTTCCGATTCTGTGTTACGGAAACGGATGGTAGGTGTATCTCCGCACGCGGTCCGCGCTCCTTCGGTTATGTGAGTGAGGCGACAAGCGCCGACTCTTCCAACCGACGGGGAGCCGTATCATGACCACGATCACACCACCCGGAACCACCGGATCCGACCGCACCGCATCGCCTTTCGAGGCCGCCAGAGCGACGGGTGTCCACGGCGCGTCCAGCATCCAGACCTTCATGCCGGGTGTGGGCGGGCTGTCGAGGACGCACGGAGACGCGGACGGGTTCGCCGCGTATCTGAACCGGTTCTCTCCCGGCAACTTTCGCTTTCGCGACTCCGGGGTGCAGTTCTGGCAGTACGCGGAGCCGTACGACGACTGGCAGGGTGTGTACGGCAGTGATGCCGTGTCGGTCTTCTACCACTCGGGTCACGGCACCATGGACGGTGCGGGTGTCTTCTACGCACCACTGGGGGCGGCGTGGGGCGGCAAGGACTGGATCAGGTCCGACGAGATCACCTGGGGCAACGAGCGTCTGCGCTACGCCTTCTGGTCGACGTGCCTGTCGCTGCGTGTGCACGGCGGACACAGCCCATGGCGCACGTGGGCGGCGCACGCGGCCGGCATGCGCATGCTGTTCGGGTGGGAGACGGTGAGCTGGGACGTCGACGTGTACGGCCGCAGGTTCTGGGACCACTGGAACACCGGACAGTCGTTCTCGGCGGCGTGGCTCAACTCGGGGTGGGACGGTGGTCGCGATCAGGCGCCGTCCGCGTGCGGTATGGGGGCCACGGAGGGCGAGGCGAAGGACAGGGTGTTCGCCGAGCGCACCATCATGACCGCGCCGGCGTCCTCGAACTGGTGGTGGTGGACGTACTACGATGCGGTACGCAGTGTCGGGGCCCCGACTGTGGGGGCGAACGAGTCTCCGGCCGAGGCGATGTCGGTGCAGTGGGACGACATGGTGTCGCTCACCGGTGCACTCGGCGAGATCGGGGCGACCACCGTGCACGGGAACCTCGCACGGGTCGCGTTGGCGCACGAACGTGATGCCGACCGTCGCGCATCGAGCGAACTCTCGGCGGCGGATGTCACGGTCTCCGCGCAGAGTGTGATGTCGGCGCTCGACCTTCCCGGGGTGGACACCGAGCCCCATCTGGTTCGCACCCAGCGCGCGGCGGGTGCCCGCGGGGACGGATCCGAGAATGTCGCTCCCCACGTTGCCGGGTACTCGGTCGAGTACCGCCAGATCGTCGAGGGATCTCGGGTCATCACACCCGAGTCGGGTTATGTCCGAGTGCATCTCGACGCAGCCGGACGTGCGCTGTCGGCAGACGTCGCCGTCCGTCCGGTCCGGTCCGTCCGGACGACGCCGCGTCTCGCGGTGCCCGTTGCGGGCGGAGGCGGTGTCGTCCCCACGGTCGGCGCACTTCTCGGTGCAGCGGCGTCGGAGCACCCCGACATCCCGTCGGACGCGGAACCGATTCCCGGCAGTCGCGAGGTGGGGCTGATCGACGACGGAAACATCGCCGTGCGCGGGGCGCACGAAGGGTATCTCGTGTCCGCCGGCCACGAGCTCGAGAAGAAAGTGCGGGTCTCCGTCCCGCTCGATCGCTAGGAGGATCACCATGACCACAACAACGACGTCCCGTACACCGTCGGCGGTGCGACGCTCGCGGTCGCGTGATCACGTCGGTCCGGACGAGAGAATCTTCAACCTGAATCCGTCGGTGGGGACCGAGAGGAACTGGTCGGTGGCGGATGTCGACGGCCGCGGACCCTTGGAGGCGCCGGTGCCACCGTCGAGTGTCGATCTGCGCGCCGACTGGTGGACGGTCGGGGACCAGGGGCGGACCGGATCGTGTGTCGGCTGGGCCGCGGCGGACGGAGTCGGGCGCCGCACGATGGTCGACGCCGGCCGCATCACGCAGGACTGCCGACTCTCACCGCGATTCACCTGGATGGGGTCGAAGGAGTCGGACGAGTTCGTCTCGCGACCGACGGGATTCGTCGAGGGTTCGGGAACGTCGCTCAAGGCTGCGATGGACGTGAGCCGCACGTTCGGGTTCGCGCTGGAGTCGGACCTGCCCTTCGACATCGACACGACGATGTTCCTCGGCAACGAGAACGCCTTCTACGCGGGGATCGCCCAGCGCCGCATCAGCTACGTCGATCTCGCGGCGGACCGGGTGCAGTGGCGACTGTGGCTGGCACGGGGCGGACCGATTCTCGCCGGATTCTCGGTCGACGATGCGTTCACGTCGGTCGGGTCGGACGGTCTGGTCGGCACGTTCGACCCTGCGACAGTGCGCGGCGGACACGCCGTGTGCATCGTCGGGTATCGCGAGGACGGCCGGTTCATCGTGCGCAACAGCTGGGGAACGGGTTGGGGTGACGCAGGTTTCGCGTATGTCACCGAGGAGTACCTCTCGGCCGCGTTCTATCCGGAGAGTTACGGCGCCGTCGTCTCCTGACCTCCGGCGCGCATCACCAGGACGAGATTGCTGACCGCGAGTTCACGGAAACCGGGGACGCGGACACACCACCACGCCCAGCGGGGGTGGTACCGAGGGAACGCTGCCAGCAGCGTTCCCTCGGTCGTGTCTGCAGCCCAGCGCAATCCGTGCGAGGCGCGGATCGGGAACAGCGACTCTCCGAAACGGTTCTTCGGTTCGGCGCCGTGCACGCGCGCGTAGCGGCGAGCGGCGCGCTCGCCGCCGAACACGTGCCACGGTCCGGTCTCGTGCCCGCCGAACGGGCCCCACCACATCGTGTAGGACAACACCACCAGTCCGCCGGGCCGCGTCACGCGCAGCATCTCCTCGGCCATGATCCACGGGTGGCGGACATGCTCCGCGACGTTGGAGGAGAGGCAGATGTCGACGCTGTCCGAGCGGACGGGCAGCGCGGTACCGGATCCTCGGACGGACCCGCGGGCGTCGAGCCCCGCGGCGTGCATCTCCGAGGCGTCCGGTTCCACGGAGACGTAGTGGGCACCCGAGTCCGCGAAGGCGTCGGCGAAGTAGCCGGGTCCGCCGCCGACGTCGAGCACCGTCAGTCCGTCGAGAGTCGTTCCGGTCGCCCCGGTCCACAGGTCGTCGATCAGCATCGCTGTGTCGCGAGCCAGCGCCCCGTAGAAGCGTGCGGGATCGGACTGCTCGAACCGGAAGTCCGACACGAGCGAGAGTGACCGTCGAAGGGTGGCCCGTCGAGCGAGTCCGGCGGTGACGGGAGACGAGGGCACGAGTGGAGACTGTAGAGCCTCTCCGATGTGATCGTGCGGCGGGACGACGGCATACTTGACGACGTCGAAGAACCGAGAACCGTCACGGGGGTGACAGCAGATGACCGAGTTACGTGAGGTGCTGCTGCTCTGTTGGCGTGACAGCGGTCATCCACAGGGTGGAGGTAGCGAGCGCTACCTCGAGCACGTGGGCGCAGGGCTGGCGTCGCAGGGCATCAAGGTCACCCTGCGCACGGCCGGCTACCCCGGCGCACCAGCGTCGGACACGATCGACGGTGTACGCATCAGCCGCGGCGGCGGACGCCTGACGGTCTACCCGCGAGCACTCGGAGCGCTCCTCGCCGGGCGGCTCGGATTCGGTCCCCTGGCGGGACTGAAGCCCGACGCGGTGATCGACACGCAGAACGGCATCCCGTTCTTCGCACGACTCGTGACGGCGGCTCCCGTCACCGTGCTGGTCCACCATTGTCACCGCGAACAATGGCCGGTGGCCGGTGCGGTCATGGCGCGGCTGGGATGGTGGATCGAGTCCAGGCTGTCGCCGCGGGTCCATCGACGCTCGCAGTACCTGACGGTGTCGCTTCCCTCGGCGGACGAGTTGATCGCCCTCGGCGTGGACCGCGAGAGGGTGGCCGTCGTCCGCAACGGTGTCGACGACATTCCCGGTTCCGTCACGGTGGGCGATCCGGACACGCGTGCGGACGCCCCGACGCTGGCCGTCCTGTCCCGTCTCGTCCCGCACAAGCAGATCGAGGACGCGATCGACGTCGTCGCCGCGCTGCGCGATGCGACGCCCGCCCTGCGCCTCGACGTCATCGGCGGTGGGTGGTGGGACGACAACCTGCGCGACCACGCCCGTGTGCGTGGCGTGGCCGACGCCGTGACCTTCCACGGTCACGTGTCCGAGACCCGTAAGCACCAGATCCTGTCCCAGTCGTGGATCCACGTGCTCCCGTCCCGGAAGGAGGGATGGGGACTCGCCGTCGTCGAGGCAGCTCAGCACGGTGTCCCCACCGTCGGCTACCGGCATTCTCGGGGGCTGACCGATTCCGTGGTGGACGGCGTCACCGGCGTCCTGGTGGGCGACGAGTGGCTCAGCCGCGACTCCGACGTCGACGAACTGACCGACGCGGTGCGGACCCTGTTGGACGACGGCGATCTCCGTCGGCAGCTCGGGGAGAAGGCGCGGCTGCGGACCCGAGAGTTCTCGTGGACGTGGTGCGCGCGAGCGGTGGAGTCGGTGCTGCGCGAGCGGGTACACGGCCGAGCGGTGTCCGGGCTGGTCGCGGGAAGGCCGGAGGCCGGTCGGTAGGTGGTCGCGGAAGGCCGGAGGGCGGTCGGTCCGGAATCAGCGAGTCCGGGTGCGACGCGCTCTCGTGACGGTGACGAACGCCGCGATCAGGACGGCGGCCGCCCACAGCAGATGAGCGACGATCGCCGGCAGGCGATCCGAGCGTGGACGAGGTGCCGGATCAGCGAGTGAGTACAGCGTGAGATGGGCGTCCGCGTACACGGGTTCCAGGCCCGCCAGGGTGCGTGCGGAGTTCCCGCTCTCGCCTGCCGACCTCTCGACCAGGATCCACCCGACTCCGAGTGCGGCGAGGTCGCTCGCCGGGGCACCGGCCAGGAGCAGGCCTTCGACTCGCCCCGCGACGGTGTTCTCTCCCCGGACGACCGTCCCGCCCACCGGGAGATCTCCGGTGCCGAGCACGTCGGCGTCCAGCAGCCTCGGAGCGGGATCGAGGACCGGTGCCTCGCCCGACCAGTCGAACCGGCGGAAGGTACCTGTCGGCAGGACGGCCACGAGAGCGTCGGACGGTCCGACACCGTCGATCACCGAGGACCACCCGGCGGGGTAGTCGACCGGACGCAGCGCGCCCTGCACCCCCCATGCCAGATCGGGCAGGACGACGAGCAGCGCGGCGACGGCGGACACGGCTGCGAGCCGGGGACGCGTCCCGCTGCGACCGGGTCGATCGACCGCGGCGCCTGCACTCAGGGCGAGTGCCGGCATCCACAGGGCGACCCATTTCTGACCGTCCCGGAACAGCCCGGCACCGGGTACCGACTCGGCGGCCCATCGGCCGACGTCGAGCCCGATCGGGGTGGCGGCGAGGGCGACGAGCACCACGGACACGGCGCCGGTGAGCAGGAGCGCCGCGACCACGGGCGATGCGGTCCGGCGCAGACGAGGGAGTCCGGCGGCGGCCAGGCCGAGCAGCACGGCGGTGCCGACGACGGCGAACAGGCTGGTTCGGCTGCCGGGAACCGCGTCGGCGTTCCAGATGCCGCCCAGACCGGCGAGCGCTCCGATCGTCCCGAGTCCGGGCTCGGCCCGCGCCGCGAAGGCCGCGACACCCGCCGGATCGGCGCCGGAACCGGCCCCGGACACGGCGGTGGCCACCAGCCAGGGCAGCGACACGATCACCGTGGTGACAGCCACGACGACGAGCCGCCGTACGCGGCGTGCCCCTCCCGGTGCGGCCAGGACCACCACGGCGAGAACGGCGCAGAGCAGCACGCCTGTCGGGGTCAGCCCGGCGATGCCGAGACACAGCACGAGGGGCGCAGCGGACCGCAGGTCACCGCGGTCGCGGAGCGTCATGGTCGCGACGACCGTCCAGGGGAGAGCCGCGTAGCCGACGAGCAGGCTCCAGTGCCCCTGCAGCAGACGTTCGGCGACATAGGGGTTCCACACGGCCACCGTGGCTGCCACCAGACGCGGGCCGGTCGAGGCGCCGCCGAGCACCCGCGCCGTCATCTGCGCGGCGCCCCACCCGGCGGCGATCAGAGCGAGAGAGAGCAGTCCGACGACCAGTACACCGCCGTCGACGACCGTGGTGGCGACCGCGACGACGGTGTCCTGGGGAACCGCACGCGCCGCCGAGTCGGACAGGCCCAGGGCCGAGTCGGTGAGATACGACCGGGGCGTCGACACCGCGTCACGCAGCAGTAGGTGGCCGCCACCCGGAAGCAGCACACGCAGGAGCGGGCCGAGGACGACACCGGTGAGCACGACGGACAAGGCGAGGGACCACGCCCCGGCTGTCCTGCTCGACCCTGCGATCATGAGGGCATGATCCCTGCGCGCACCTCCACCGTGGTGGCCGGGGTGAGCATCGTGACGGCGGGGTCGATGGCGGCGAACATCGCCTCGTATCTGCTGCACCTCCCGGCCGGGCGTGTGCTCGGGCCGCAGGGCTACGGGGTCTTCGCGTCGCTGCTCGCCGCCCAGCTGGTACTCGCGGTGCCGGCGCTGGCGTTGCAGACCGTCGTGGCGCGTGACCGGGTGCGCGGTCGTTCGGTGGCTGCCTCCCGCAGGCTCGGACACCTGTACGCCGTGGTCGTCGCCGGTCTCGCCGTCGTCGCGACTCCCGTCGTGGCGGCTCTGCTCCACACCGACGTCGTGACCACGGGGGCGGCCGTCGTGACGGCGCCGTTCCTCGTGCTGCTGGCCACGGAACAGGGCCTGTTGCAGGGAGACTCGCGCTTCGGTGCCCTCGGCGGTGTGCTCGCGGCGAGCGGCCTGGCGAAGGTGGCGCCCGCCGTGACCGCCCTGGTGCTGGGCGGAGGTGTGGGACCAGCCCTGGTCGCCGGTGCGGTGGGGACCGCGGTCATGGCGCTGGCCGCGCGCATCGTCGTCGACCGCGCCGAGCAGACGGACGAGCACGACCGGCACGCCGCGGCCGGGACCTGGCGTGACGTGCTGGCCGCATCGCAGGTCCAACTCGTGATCGTCGCGTTGTCCTCGGTCGACCTCCTGCTCGCCCGACGCGTCCTCGACCCGGAGGCCGCGGGTGTCTACGCGCTCGGCGCCGTCGCCGCGAAGGCCGCCTTCTGGCTCCCGCAGTCGGTCGGCGTGGTGCTGTACCCGAGGATGGCGGATCCGCGTCGGTCGGCGTCGGCGGTCCGCACCGCCCTGCTGGTGCTGCTCGGCGTCGGATCCGTCGTGGTGGTGGGTGCCGCGATCGTCGGGCCGATCGTTCCGCTGGTGATGGGCGCGGACTACGCGCCGGTGCAGTACCTGCTGTGGCTGTTCGCCGCGCAGGGCGCGCTGTTGGCCGTGGTGCAGTGCGGTCTCCTGGCGGCCGTGGCCCGCGGCGACACGCGCTCGGCGCTGGCGGCGTGGACCGTGCTGCTGGTCGAGGCCGTCCTGGTGCTCACGATCGTCGACAGCGCGACCGAGCTCGTCGTCGTGGCCGCGGCATGTGCTGCGGTGGCATCTGTTGTGGTTTCGACCAGCGCGCTCGGGCGTGTCCGTGTGCTTGGATCGGTGGATGACCGAATCCGGGGGGTGGGTCCGTGAGGCTGCGTAGGGGCATGACGGGGATCGACGTGCTGCACGAGACCACGGGAACGTGGGTCGATCTGAGAGCTGCTGGTGGAGAGGAACTTCCGAGCGGAATCGTCGAGTTCCTCGGTGCCGGTGAGCGTGCTCGCGACGTGGCGCGCGATCTCGTGGACCGGGCCGTCACCGCCGGGACCGCCACTGCGTCGACGTCCTTCGCCTCCCTGCCGTTCGAGCCGCGATCGCTTCGCTGCTTCGCGGGGTGGGACCAGCACTGGCACCAGGCGGCCGAGCAGATGGTGCGGCGCAACCTGCCCGCCGTCGTGCCACTGGCGAAGGCGTTCCAGGCGATCGCGCGGAAGCCGTTCCCGCCTCTACGGCCGGGAGCCGCGGCAGTCGAGCACCCGATCTACTACACGGGCAATCACCTCTCCGTCGTCGGCGACGGCGACCCCATGTCGTGGCCCGCGTACACCGAGCTGTTGGACTTCGAACTCGAGTTCGGCGCCCTGGTGGTCCGGCCCGTCGTCAGCGCCTCGACGGCCGAAGCGGAAGCGGCGATCGGCGGCTTCGTGGTGTTCAACGACTTCAGCGCGCGCGACGTGCAGTGGGACGAGCAGCGCAACGGCCCCTTCGGACCCGTCGTGAAGACCAAGACGTTCGGGAGTTCCATGAGTGCCGAGGTGGTCACCGCGGACGAGGTCCTGCCGCACCTGACCGATCTGCGCGGCACCGTCACCGTCAACGGCGAGGTGTGGTCGGAGACGTCGACACGAGGCGGCCGGTGGTCGCTGGTGGACGGACTCGCCTACGCCAGCAGGTCCGAGAGCATCGGCCCCGGCGAGCTGCTGACCTCGGGGACCTTGCCGTCGGGGTGCGGGATGGAACTCGACCGCTGGGTGCGGCCGGGCGACGTGGTGCGCCTCGACGTCGAGCGCATCGGGTCGGTGACCAACACGGTGGCGGAGCCTGCCTAGCTGGGTAGCGGGCAGGCCGGAGGCCGGTCGTTCGACAGTAGTGTCGGTGCATGCGTGCACTGGTGATCGAGGAGTTCGGCCGACCGGGAACCGTGCGGGAGATCGACCGTCCCGACGCGGCTCCCGACGGTGCGGTGATCCGGGTGGCCGCCACCGGGGTGTGCCGGAGTGACTGGCATGCCTGGCAGGGACACGACGGGGACGTGCGACTGCCGTTCGTTCCGGGCCACGAGTTCGCGGGAACGGTCGTCGCCGTGGGTGCGGACGTCGACCGCGACTGGATCGGTCGTCGCGTCACCACCCCCTTCGTGTGTGCGTGTGGGTCGTGTCCGACGTGCGCTGCCGGCGACCACCAGGTGTGTCCCCGTCAGGAACAGCCCGGGTTCACCCACGACGGGTCGTACGCCGAGTTCGTCGCCGTCCGGTATGCCTCGACCAACCTGATCGCGTTGCCGGACGAGGTGTCGTTCGACGTGGCAGCCACTCTGGGATGCCGGTACGCGACCGCATGGCGGGCGGTTCATCGCCGCGCCCGCGTGGTGGCAGGCGAGCGCGTCGCCGTCTACGGGTGCGGTGGGCTCGGCCTGTCCGCGGTGATCATCGCGTCCGGGGCCGGCGCGGAGGTGACGGCAGTGGATCGCTCCACCTCGGCGCTGGACCTGGCGCGCCGACTGGGAGCCGCTCGGGCGGTGCAGACGCCGGTCGACGACATGCACGTCGCGCTGGAGTGCTCCGGGCATGCCGGGTTGGCGGACGAGGCGATCCGGGGTCTGCGACGGCGCGGTCGGCACGTGCAGATCGGGTTGCTTCCGGGCGGCGGGCACGTGTCGATGGACGTGGTGATCGCGCGAGAGATCGACGTGCTCGGCAGCCACGGGCTGGCCGCCCACGAGTACCCCGAACTGTTGCGCACCCTCCCGCACGCCGCCGTGGAATCGATGATCGGAGGTCGCAGACGACTCGAGGACGCCCAGCTCGCGCTGGACGCCCTCGGTCAGTCTGCAGGAGTGACGCTGCTACTTCCCTGACGGGAAGGCCGGAGGCCGGCCGATTCATGACCTGAAGGCCGGAGGCGTCAGTCCTTGCGGAGGTTGGTGCGGGGGATCTCCTCGGTACGGTCCGTCGTCCAGTCGTGGTCCGGTGCGGGTGAACCGGCGCCGGAGGTACGAGGTCCGGTCGTGGGTCCGTCGGCCACCGGACGTGTTCCGCGGGTGGTGCGGCCGCCGCGCAGGAGCAGCACGATGCCGACTGCCAGGAGGATGACGCCCAGAACGCCGGCGACGATCGGCACGGTGCGGCCGATCAGGGCGATCTGGTCCTTGCCGTCCTGTGCGCGACCGAGCTGGTAGGTGACGGTGTTGTCGTCGAAGCCGATGACGGCCTTGACGACGTCCACCTCGGGAGTTCCGGCGCGGCGTGCGTAGTACTGGTGCACGTCCTCCTGGCCCTTGACGATGACGCCGGTGACGGGCTCGACGTAGATGTCCCGGGTGTTCTCGTAGTACCGCGTCATCGTGATCGGCGTGGCGCCGCCGTCGACGCCCCACGTGCTCGCGGGGAGAGCGAGCTTGTTGGCCGGCGAGGGGACGACGGCTGACAGGTCCACCGCGGGGATGGTCTGCGTGTAGTGGTAGACCGTGACGCCCTCGATCTGCGTCTCCTCGACGAAGGTCATGTCGTAGCTCTCGCGGGCCACGGTGTCGAAGAAGGGGTAGGTCTGCTTCTGCGAGTCGAACGGGAACTTGTACTGCAGTCCGGTGTGCGGCACTTCCTCGGCCGGCTTGTCGGCCTGGCTCTGGATGGATCCGACCGGGTCGACCGGCATGGAGGACACGCGGTCCAGGCTCACGCGGTCGACGGTCGCGGTGAGCAGACCGGTGTCACCCTGTCGATCGGTGCGTCGCAGCGACGAGCCGGCCTGCACGGTGATGACGTCGGAGTTCGACGGCTCCTCCGTGGTGACGAAGCGCTGGGAGATCAGGGGGACGTTCTGATCCACGACGGCGGAACCCGCTGTGAGCGAACGCGAATCGAGCACCGACCCGGTGCCGGTGGACACGCTGGTGATCTCGAGGTCCAGCGGCGTCTTCTCGAGGCGCCCGACCGTGTACAGCGGGATCAGGATCGCGATGACCAGGAAGAAAGCTCCGAGCCCGATGAGGATCGGCGGGATCACACGCGTCGGTGTGGATCTGTTCGCCATACTGGAGGTCCCCTTTGTGCATGTGCACTTGTCAGTGCATACCGGCCGTGATGGGTCGAACACTAACGTATTGAGCCGCTCCGAGTTCGGGTGCGATGCGGCAGACTCTCCTGACGATGACCACTGCAGAGAAGGCCCGCGTCGATCCGCGCATCGGCGGATTCGTGCCCGCGCTCGAGGGGATGCGCGGTCTCGCGGCCGTCGGCGTGCTGCTGACCCACGTCGCGTTCCAGACGGGATCGACGGGCACACCCCTCGTGGGCCCGCTGCTCGGCCGTCTCGATCTCGCGGTGGCCGTGTTCTTCGCGCTCTCGGGGTTCCTGCTGTGGCGACCCCACGCGGCCGCCGCGCACGGCTCGCGGCCGAGGCCGTCCGTCCGTACCTATCTGGTGCACCGCGCGGCACGCATCCTGCCCGCGTACTGGCTCGTGGTCGTCGTCGTGCTGGCCCTGCTGCCGGGTGCGGGTGGTGGCGTCCGGGTGTGGATCGCCAACCTGACCCTCGTGCAGGTGTTCGTCCCGTTGACGTTGACGCAGGGCATGACCCAGATGTGGTCGCTGTCCGTCGAGGTGGCGTTCTATCTGCTGCTCCCGTTCATCGGGGTCGCCATGGCCGCGCTCCGCGGACCTCGAGCCCGTCTGCGCACGCCGGTGCTGGTCGGGGTGTCCGCCCTGTCGCTCGGGTGGACCTTTCTCCCGATCTCCACCGCGGACGGCGTGAACATCGAGAACTGGCTGCCCGGCTACCTGGCGTGGTTCGCGGCCGGGATGGTGGTGGCCGAGGCTGCTGCCGAGCTGGCACTACGCGAGACCCGATCAGACTCCGACCTGCCCGCTCAGTCCCGACCGGTCTCCGACCTGCCCGCTGTCCCGCTGGTCGTCCGGATCGCGAGCCGACGATGGTTGCTCACCGGCATCGCGGCGGCGGCCTTCGCGGCGTCGTCGACACCGATCGCGGGCGCACAGGACCTCACGACGCCGGCGGCATGGCAGTTCGCGGTCAAGGTGGCCTTGGGCGCCGTCGTCGCGTTCTGTCTCATCGCGCCCCTGGCCGTCGGAACGGGTGTCCGTACCCGGTGGCTGTCGGGTCCGTTCGCGCTGATGATCGGCCGGTGGTCCTACGGCATCTTCATCTGGCACCTCGCGGTGCTGGCCGTGGTGTTCCCCGTGCTGGGGGTGTCCCCGTTCGGCGGGCAGTTCCTCCTCGTCGCCGGTGCGACGGTCGTGTTGACGCTGCCGGTCGCCGCGGCGAGCTACGCGCTGGTGGAGGAGCCGGTCCGTGTCGCACTGCGTCGGCGGGAGGCGCGCAGGGCCGACCGGATCCGGGCGAACGAGGGAAGCGCCGCGAGCGCCACGGCGCCGACGGATGCCAGCGCTGCGAGCTGAATGACGGCCGAGTGGCCGACGTACCCGTCGGGATCACGCCAGGGGCCGGTCGACAGCATCGCCCCGGCGACACTGAGTCCGAGCCCCGCGATCGCGACGAGCACACGACCGCGGACACGGGCTCCCCAGCGATGGTCGACGGCGGCGACCGCGACGGTGAGAACCGCCAGCCAGCCGAGTGCGGCGAGCCCACCGATGACCCACACGGCGGCGAACAGTCCCGCGTGGCCGACGAGGGCGGGTCGCCAGGTGGGTGTCGGTGCCGTCGCGGGGTCCGACGGGCGGCGCCGCATCGTCATCACGGCCAGAGCCGCGAGAAGCGCCAGGCCCGCGACGATCGCCGTGCGGTACCAGGTGTCGGCGGGGAACGTCAGGGTCACCTCGCCCGAGAGGCCGGCGGGGAGAATCCACCCCTGCTGCCACCCGTTCACGATCACCGGGGCGAGCACCTCTCCGTCCGGGCGCGTGGCCACCCATCCCGGGTTGGTGCTCTCGGGCACCACGAGAATGCGCTGAGTCGAGGACCCGGTCACGACGACGCGGCGGGAGTCGGCGGTCCACTCGTCCGCGGTGACCGCCACGGGCGTGGGGCCGGCGCCCGGGAACGCAGCGAGTGGTGCCGTGCGCAGCACGACGCTGTCGACGACGAAGGCGTCGCCCGGGTCCACCGACACGGACTGCGAACCCGAGGGCAGCGGAACAGGATTGGAGACATTCGCCGCGACGGGGACATCGCCCTCGCAGAGAGACGCACGTATCGGTGCGCCGGTGGCCAACGCCCCGGCCGTCGTCGAGACGGCGGTGCGGACGAGCTGATCCGCGATGGTCAGGGTGGGGCCGGTCGCGCACGACGTCACGATCGGGCGGTCGGGATCGAACGCCGCCCCCGCGGACGCGGTACCGGATTCGGATTCGGATCCGGATCCGGATCCGGATCCGGATCCGGATCCGGAGAGCACCGTGATCTCGGCCAGACCGGGAGGCCGTACCTGGTCGAATCCCAGTGCCGTGCGGTCGAGTACGTCGTCCCATTCGAGCAGCGAGACGGTGATCCGGTCGGTCACCGCCGGTTCGAGGGACACTCTGGTGTCGCCGTCCGCGTCCGCGTCGACGTCGCGGACCTGGGGGCCGGTCCCGAGGTTCACGGCGATCCTGGTCGGATGAGACGGCAGTGCGCCGAGGCTCTGAGCGATGTCGAGACCGTCGACCGAAACGGGTTGCGGCAGTTCGAGAGTGACGGTGGGATACGTTCCGGCCCGGCCCTCGATCGAGTCCTGGCTCGCGGTCCAGGACGTGCGGTCGTCGCCGTCCGTGAGGGCGAAGGTCGACCCCCGGACGTCGGTGACCTCGGCCGCACCCCGAGCCCGCGGACGTGTGGCGTCCTGCAGGAGATCCTCCAGCGCGGACGACTGACGCGAGCGCAGCCAGAGTTCGGGGGTCACCGCCGTGCCACTGGGAACCGAGAGCGTGCGCTGGAAACTGTCGAGTTCCTCGGGTTCGACGGCTACGCCACCCGCGCAGCGCACTCGATCGGGTGTGTCGACGCATCCTGTCCGGCCCGGAAGCTCCTGTGCCAGACTCCATCCCGTCACCGTGACGCCGTCGGCCGGAGCCGGCATCTCCGTGAGGTGCCGGACGACCACCGGGGTCGGTGCATCGGGATCCGTGTAATCGGTGAGGCGAAGGTCGCTGACGCCGAACTGTGCTCCGACCGAACCGTTCTCGGTCTCGGTGGCTGTCACCCGGATCCGCGTCGTCGTGCCGGCGGGCAGTGAGACGGTCACCGGATCGCCCGGTTCGGTGATGCGTGCGGCTGCGGTCCCGTTGTCCGTCTCGATCTCGACCCATTTCACCGGTGACCCCAGAGCGCCGGGGCTGGTGCGGAAGTCGAGCAGGCCGGACTGCACCGGGCGATCGAGGTCGAGCTGGATCCACTGACCGACCGAGCTCTCGAGGCCGTTGCTCACCCAACTCGTCGCGGCGTCGCCGTCGACGGCCGCCGCCGGACCGTTGCCGGGCGAGGCGCCGCCGAACTGGGTGGCGTCCGATGCCGAGGAGGAGACGGACACCCGGGCACCGGACCACGCGCCCTCGACCAGCGGCGCACCGTCGACCGGATAGTCGGGCACGAGATTGAGTGTGCGGCGGGGATCGTCGGGTGTGCGCAGGGCGCTGCTGTGATCGTCGACCGAGCCGAAGTCCACCTCGCGGTTCATCGGGGTGTCCGTCACCAGGACGTCGTCGACCGTGAGCCCGGCGGCCCGGGCGTCGCCGTCGAGAAGTACCGGTCCCGCCGGAGTCGGGTCCAGGCCGCCGCGCTCGCGGTGCTCGTTCAGGCGAGCGAGGACCTCTGGCCCGCCCTGCACTCGGGGCACGTCGTCGGCCACCACCGTGTACGGGCCGGCGACGGCGGGGGTGCCGGGTGTCGCCTCGAAGATCTCGATCGCGGGGTAGGTGGGCCTCAGGTCGGAGTCGGCGACGATGCCGTCCACCCGTCCGGGCCCGATGTCGTCGCCGAAGGTCGCGACCCGCTCGAGCCCGAGCGAGTTCTCGATGCTCTGATGCGCCAGCGAGGTCCGGGTCGAACGCGACGTCTCGGGGTCGAGATCGTTGCGCATCACTAGGTAGCGGACGTTCATCGATGCCAGCGTGTCGGCGAGCCCGTCGGACGGTCTGCCGTCCGCGAGAAGCCGCTGCACCGAGTCGAGGGCGCGGATCGCGCCGGGCGGCACCAACGGGACCGCGTCACGGACGGCCCACGGCGAGGCCGCCAACGCCTGCAACGGTTCGTCCCGCGTCAGCCCCCACAGCTGAGCGGCCAGGGGCGCACCGGGAACGACGAGCGCGCGGGACTCCTCGGCTCCGGTGCCCGCGCGGTCGGCCAACCAGCCCGCCGCGTCGGACCATTCGGCCGGAACGGCCTCGTACGCGCCCCGCGGCGCGAGCCGCCCGGTCCAGGCCAGCGAGGTCGAGACGGTGAGTGCCACCAGGACGAGTGCGGCGAAAGCGACGAGGGGCTCCCGTTCCGGGTGCGACGCCGCGCGACGCCAGCGAGGCGACGGCACCGAACCCGGCAGCGGCACCTGCGCCAGCAACTGTGCGAGGCCCAGCGCCAACGGCAGTCGGATCACCGGTTCCAGCTTGTGGATGTTGCGCAGCGGCGCACCGGAGGTGTCGAGGAACAGTCGCACCTGCTCGGAGACGGGGGAGGCCAGTCCGCCGACGTACCCGGCGGTCATGCCCACGAGCCCGATCAGCAGCACCAGGGTCAGCCGACCGCGTGCCGGCATCGACCGCATGCAGAGCCCGGCCATGCCCGCCGCGGCCACGACGGCAGAGGCGATCACCGCGGCGGGTTGTGTCACCACCACAGCGCCGGCGATGCGTTCCGGCGAGACGAACGGTGTCCAGCTGCTCGTGCCGCGCAGGACCTCCACCAGCGAGGCCCACTGCGTCGTCGTGCCGGCCGACTCGATGTAGTCGAGGAACGGTGGACTGACGCCGCGCAGGATGAAGAGGGGAACCAGCCACCACGTCGTCGCGGCGACGAGACACCCGATCCACCACAGCGAGAACCGGCGCCACCGGGCGTCCGGCCTGTGCGCGAGCCACCACACGACCGCCACGAGGGTGGCTGCCGCCGTCGCCACAGCGTTCACGGCACCCATCGCCGCGACGGCCAGCGCCGAACACGCGGCGGCGCGCGGAATGCTCACGGAGCGGCCGGAGAAGACGCGGACCAGGGGGATCAGTACCCATGGCGCCAGCATCATCGGCAGTGACTCGGAACTGATCGACCCCAGGGTGGTGATCACCCGCGGAGCGAGGACGAACGCGAGCGCACCCACCACCCGCGACCCGCGGCTCCCGACCCCGAGGGCCTCGCACAACCGCAGGACACCCCAGAACCCGAGAAAGATCAACACCGCCCACCACAGGCGCTGCGTCACCCACCCGGGCAGCCCCAGCACGTCACCGAGGGCGAAGAACGACCCGTGCGGGAAGAAGTAGCCGTACGCCTGGTTCTGTACCTGGCCGAAGGTGGCGTCGGACGTCCACAGGTGGGACGCACGCGAGAGGAACCCCAGCGGGTTCTGCGTCAGGTCGTACTTGGTGTCGGCGACGGTCAGGCCGGGAGCCTGCAGGAACGCCAGGATCAGCGCACCGACCGCGGAGAAGAAACGCCACCGGGCCCCTACGGGCGCGGTGACGGGAGCATCGGACGTCAGCGGCTGCCGTACTCGACCTGGTTGAGGAGGGAGGACTCGGCGTTACCGGAACGATCGACCTCGGGGCGGGTGTCGGACGAGGCGGCGGCAGTGGCGCCGAACACCACGGCCACTCCCAGCACGACGCCGATGACGGCACTGATCGCTGCGGATTTCACGAGCAGAACCTATCACTTCGACCGGCCTCCGGCCTGCCCGTTCACCTCGACCGGCCTCCGGCCTGCCCGTCACTCATCTGCCGGGCGGCACGATCAGTACAGGGCGATGGCTGTGCTTGAGCACGAGATCGGCACAGGACGACTGCAGCAGCGACCGCAGACCGGTCCGGCCGCGTGTCCCGGTGACGATGATGTCGGCGTTCACCTCGTCCGCCGTCTCGACGATGGTGGTCCAGATGGCGGAGTGCGACTCCTCGCAGCGCCCGTCGGCGTTGATGCCGGCGCGGACGGCCAGCTCGAGGCCCTCGCTGTTGGTGACCTTCGCGTCGGCGAGTGCGATGTCCTCGGTCTGCTCGTCCGGCAGCCACTCCGGCGCCATCACTCCGGACAGGCCGGACATGCGGGCCGCCTGTCGCACCATCGGTTCCCACGCGGTGAGCACGATGGCGCGTTTCGCCTGGAGGAATCTGCCGGCGTAGTCCACCGCCCTGCGCGCATTGTCCGAACCGTCGTACGCGATCAACATGACGTCACACGACATGAGAGCCTCCAGGCTTGTGGCGGTGGCTGACGATCTTACCGTCGCGGTCGGGTTGCGGGGAGGCTCACGCGATAACGTTTCGGGTATGTACCTGCGCCGAGTTCTGACCCTGGTCGCGACGTGCGCGATCGCCACGACGGCGTGCGGGACGGGGGACGCGGCGGCTCCCGCACCCACGACCACCGGCGCGGCCACGGCATCGCCCTCGGCTCCCTCGGCGGTCGTGTCGACGTCCGAGATGCCTGCGGCCACACCCGATGCGTGCGCCACCGCCATCGACGCCATGACGCTGCGGCAGCGGCTCGCCCAGCTGTTGACGGTCGGGGTCACCGGGACCGACGACGCCGTGGCGGTGGTGGGCGCCGAGCAGGTGGGTGGTGTGTTCGTGGGTAGCTGGACCGACAAGACGATGCTCACCGGCGGCGGTGTCGATCGCATGCAGTCGGCCGCCACCGTGCCCGTCATGGTGACGATCGACGAGGAGGGCGGCCGGGTGTCGCGGGCAGCCGACCTGCTCGGTTCGGTGCCCTCGGCACGCGAGACCGCCGCCACGATGACCCCCGAGCAGACGTACGAGATGTGGCTCGAGCGCGGACGTGGACTGAAGGATCTCGGCATCACCGTCGACTTCGCTCCCGACGTGGACGTCAGCAGCCAGCCCGACGACTCGGTGATCGGTGACCGGTCGTACTCGGACGATCCCGCCACCGTCGTCGCGTACGCCGGAGCTGCTGCGCGCGGTCTCCGCGACGCCGGGGTGATGCCCGTGATCAAGCACTTCCCGGGGCACGGCTCCGGATCGGGCGACTCGCACACCGGCGCCGTCACGACACCGCCGCTCTCCGAACTGCAGGCCCGCGACCTGGTTCCGTTCCGCGATCTCGTGTCCACCGGAGTGGGTGCCATGGTCGGACACCTCGACGTTCCGGGCCTGACGACGGAGGGCGTGCCCGCCAGCATCAGTCCCGCCGCGATGGCACTGCTGCGTGACGGCACCGGCTACGGGGCGGCGCCGTTCACCGGCCCGATCTTCACCGACGACCTGTCCGGCATGGCGGCGATCACGTCGCGACTGGGCATCGAGGACGCGGCGCTGGCCGCCCTCGTCGCCGGGGCCGACGTCGCCCTCTGGATCACCACCGACGCGGTGCCGAGCGTCCTCGACCGTCTCGAGGCGGCCGTGGCGTCCGGGGAGTTGAGCGATGCGCGCGTGGACGACGCGGCCCGGACCGTCCTCACGGCCAAGGGAGCCCTCGGCTGCGCCTGACTCGTCCCGCGGACGGTGACGTAGAGTCGGGAGGTCGTACGGCGGACAGCTCCGGGGAGGACGCATGGCAGGCGGAACCAAGCGGTTGCCGCGCGCCGTCCGTGAGCAGCAGATGCTCGACGCCGCCATCGAGGTGTTCTCCGAGAACGGCTTTCACAGCACGTCGATGGACTCCATCGCCGCACGGGCCGAGATCTCGAAACCCATGCTGTATCTGTACTACGGCAGCAAGGACGAACTCTTCGCCGCGTGCATCCATCGGGAGGGCCTCGAGTTCGTCGCCGCGATGACTCCCGCGGCGGACCCGACGCTCACTCCCCGCGAGCAGTTGCGCAAGGCATTGCTCGGGTTCCTCACGTTCGTGGACGAGCACCGCTCGTCGTGGATGGTGCTCTACCGGCAGGCGATCGGCCAGCAGGCCTTCGCCGGTCAGGTGCAGAGCAGCCGCGATCGGTTGATCAGCCTCACCGCGTCGCTGCTCGAGATGAGCACCAAGGACCCGCGGCCGGAACACAACTTCGGACTGATGGCCGTCGCCCTGGTCGGTGCCGGCGAGGCCGTGGCCGACAGGGTCGCCGGCGGCGAGATCGACGTGCACCAGGCGGTCGACCTTCTCGAGAGCCTCGCGTGGCGGGGGCTTCGGGCCTGACGCGAGTTCGCGGACGCGCGGGCGCAATCACGTGCGTGGTGTCTCTGTGAAATACATTCATACGTACCGCGATACGGCGTATTTCTCATTCGAACGAATGATTTAGCGAGCAAAAAGCGACTCGTGGACTGTTTCGGCCTACAGTTCGAACCGCACAGTTCGCCGCGAGAACTGTCGTGCTGCTCGCGGCTGAGGGAATCGCTGCAGTCCTGTCGGACGCAGTTCGTCCCCGCGCTCCTGCTGCTCTGCCGCAAGTCCAGTTCGAGGCTGATCATTCGAGGAAGTTCATGAACGGTTCCACGGCGCTCGGGGCGCCGGACGATGCGTCCCTCCCGACAGAACTGCGGCTCACCCCCGCACCCGCCCCACTCCATCAGGGGCAGCGTCTCGTCCGGCCCGGTCCTCCCGGCCGGGTGAACTCGTATCCGCAACGGACGGCACGCATGATCGTCGCAGGTACTCGCGTCGATCTGTGCGGTTCGCCGCACGTGCTCGACATGGTTCGTGAGCGGCTGGCAGGCGGTAAACCGCTCGCGATCGGGTCGGTGAACCTGGACCACATCCACCACTTCGGCGGTATCGAGCGGTCACGCCTCAACCTGCCGGACGAGCGCCCGACCCACGAGTGGTTACTTCTGGCCGACGGCCAGCCGATCGTCGACAGGGCGAACGACCTGACCGGGACCAAGTGGCCGAGGTTGACGGGATCGGATCTGCTCCCGGACATCCTGCGTGTCGCGGAGACCATGGGCAATTCCGTCGGATTCGTCGGGGGAACTCCTCGGGTGCACGAGTTGCTCGGCAAGCGGCTCCGTCGTGACTACCCGGCACTCGATGTGGTCGGGTACTGGGAACCGGACCGGACGACCGTCGAAAGTCCCACTCTCGCACGGGAGATGGCAGAGCAGGTCCGGACGGCCGGCGCCGACATCGTGGTCGTCAGTCTGGGTAAGCCGACCCAGGAACTCTGGATCGAGGAGTTCGGTGACGTGACCGGTGCGCGGTTGCTGCTCGCCTTCGGTGCCGCCGCGGACTTCATGGCCGGTGAGGTCTCACGAGCGCCGCACTTCTTCAGCGAACACGGGCTCGAATGGTTGTTCCGCCTGGCCATGGAGCCGCGGCGGCTCGCGCGTCGCTACGTCGTCCAGGGTCCGGAAGCATGGTTCCGTCTTCGCGGCGCCTACCTGGTGGCGGACTCGGATCCGTCGACCGAGAAGAAGGGCACCACGGCACGATGACGAGACGTTACGGAGTAGCTGTGATCGGCGCCGGCTACTGGGGACCGAACCTGGCCAGGAACTTTCGGGCACACCCGGCCTGGGATCTGGTCGCCGTGTGCGATCGTGACGAGTCCCGAGCGCTCGCCGTGGTCGGCGAGCGGTCGACGGTGGACGTGGAAACCAGTGTCGAGGCCGTCCTGGCGCGCGCCGATGTCGACGCGGTGGCCATCGCCACACCGGCGGCGACGCACGCCAGTATCGCCCTGGCGGCTCTGGACGCGGGAAAGCATGTGCTGGTGGAGAAGCCGCTGGCCCCTGGCTCGGCGGACGCGTCCAAGATGGTGCGGACGGCGAGCGACGCCGGCCTGACCCTGATGATCGACCACACCTACTGCTACACACCGGCCGTGCAGTACATCCACGACGTGATCGCGAAGGGGATGCTCGGCCGCATCCTCTACATCGAGTCCACCAGGATCAATCTCGGACTGATTCAGCCCGACGTCGACGTGTTGTGGGACCTGGCACCGCATGATCTTTCGGTGCTCGACTACATCCTTCCGGGTGGGCTGGCCCCGACTCGGGTGTCGGCCACGGAGTCCGACCCGCTGGGGTCCGGGAAGTCGTGCGTCTCGCACCTCACCGTCGAGATCGGCGACGGTGCGTCCGCGCACATCTCCGTGAACTGGTTGTCACCGACAAAGATTCGTCAGATGGTGATCGGTGGAAGCCACCGCACCCTGGTCTGGGACGACCTCGACCCGATCCGGCGAGTGTCGCTCCACGACCGTGGGGTGACGATGGGACAGCCCAGCCAGGACGACCGTCGACGCGCCGCCGTCTCGTACCGGCTGGGCGACATCACCGTTCCGGCCCTGGCGGAGACGGAAGCCTTGCGGCTCATGGTCGGCGAGTTCGCGGCCGCGATCCGGGAGGATCGGCCCGCTCGCACCGACGGTGCCGCCGGGCTCCGCGTGCTCTCGGTGCTCGAGGCCGCGTCGCACAGCGCCGCTCACCACGGTGAGGCCGTCCGGCCCCGCCACGTCGACTCCGAGACCGGGGACATGGAATGACCGAACTGAACGGTGCCACGGCTGTCGTCACGGGCGGTGCCGGCACGATCGGATCGACCATCGTCGATCAGCTCGTCGATGCCGGGTGCTCTCGAATCATCGCGCTCGACAACCTCACTCGGGGGCGCCGTGAGAACCTGGAGAAATCGCTCGAGAATCCGCGCGTCGAACTCGTCGAAGGCGACATCCGCGATCGCGATCTCGTGAACGACGTGGTGTCGGGCGCAGATGTGGTGTTCCACCAGGCGGCAATCCGAATCACACAGTGTGCCGAGGAGCCTCGGCTCGCACTCGAGGTATTGGTCGACGGGACCTTCACCGTGATCGAGGCCGCCGCTGCGAACGGCGTCGACAAGATCGTGTCCGCCTCCTCCGCATCGGTGTACGGCCTCGCGGAGACGTTCCCGACCGGGGAGCGTCATCATCACCACAACAACGACACCTTCTACGGCGCGGCGAAGTCTTTCGGCGAGGGCATGCTCCGGAGTTTCCGCGCCATGTACGGCACCGATCACGTGTCCCTGCGGTACTTCAACGTCTACGGACCGAGAATGGACGTTCACGGTCTGTACACCGAGGTGCTCGTTCGGTGGATGGAGCGGATCAGCGACGGGCGCTCACCCCTGATCTTCGGAGACGGCACTCAGACGATGGACTTCGCGTACACCGAGGACATCGCACGCGCCAACATTGCTGCCGCATCGTCCTCGATCGTGGACGGCGTCTACAACATCGGCAGTGGTCGTGAGACGAGCCTGCGGGAGCTGGCGGAGGCGTTGCTGCGCGTCATGGGCTCGGATCTTCCGATCGAGTTCGGGCCGGCCCGGACGGTCAACGCCGTGACCCGACGATTGGCCGACACATCCTCCGCAACAGTGGATCTCGGGTACTCGGCATCGGTCGAACTGGAGGACGGTCTGCGAGCACTCGTTGACTGGTGGCGACCGCGTCGACACGCGGTGTCGGGCCTGACGGCGTCCGGTTCCGGTCTGACGGCGTCCACGACGTGACTCGGCTCGACGTCATGCGCCCCTGGCTGGGAGCCGAGGAGATCGCCGCAGTGACGGCGGCGCTCGAGTCCGGCTGGATCGCACAGGGTCCGCGTGTGGCGGAGTTCGAGGCCGCGTTCGCGCGCCGCATGGGCGTGCACCACGCAGTCGCGGTGAGCAGTTGCACGACCGGCCTGCACCTCGCTCTCGTAGTGGCGGGGATCGAACCGGGAGACGACGTCGTCGTGCCGTCGTTCTCCTTCGTCGCGACGGCGAACGCGGTGCGGTACGTCGGGGCTCGACCGGTCTTCGCCGACGTCGACCGGACGACGGGCAACATGGACGCGACCACGCTCGCGGCCGTTCTGACACCTCGGACGCGCGCGGTCGTCGCCGTCGATCAGGGCGGTGTGCCGGTGGCGATCGACCACATCCGGCAGGTCACCGACCCGCTGGGCATCGTGGTCGTCGAGGACGCCGCGTGCGGCGCCGGCGCGACCTACCGGGGTCGCCCCGTGGGTGTCGGTGCGGACATCGCGGCCTGGTCGTTCCACCCCCGCAAGATCCTCACCACCGGGGAGGGCGGGATGGTGACGACAGATCGTGCGGACTGGGCCCACCGTGCGCGGTCACTGCGTGAGCACGCCACCAGCAGATCCGCGGCGTCACGGCACGAGGACACTCTGCCCGCGGCCGAGACCTACACCGAGGTGGCCTACAACTACCGCATGACCGACCTGCAGGCCGCGGTAGGCCTGGTCCAGTTGAGCAGGCTGGACGCCGTCATCGAGCGGCGTCGCGCACTCGCGCAGCGGTATCGGGACGCGTTCGCCGGTGTGCGCGGTCTGCGATGCGTGGCCGATCCCGAGAACGGGGAGGCGAACTTCCAGTCGTTCTGGGTCGAGATCGGACCGGATGCCGCGCGCAGCCGCGACGACTATCTCCGTGATCTGGCGGCCGACGACATCTCGGCGCGCAGGGGCATCATGGCCTCCCACGTGCAGCCCGCATATCAGGGCAGCGACGCGGTCGTCGGTGATCTGAGCGTGACGGAGCAACTGACCGCGTCGACGCTGATTCTGCCGCTCTTCCACGCGATGACGGACGACGAGCACCGTCGTGTGGTCACGGTGATGGCGCAGCGCCCGTGAGTGTTCCGTGACGATCACCGACGACCATTCGGTGAAGGGTGCCATCGCCTGGGGCAGTGTGGGATCGATCGGGCTTCGTCTCGGCAGCCTCGGGGTGGGCATCTTCCTGGCACGCATGTTCGTGCCCGAGGACTTCGCCGTGTTCGCGGTCGCCTTGACGGTGTCGACGGTTCTCACCTCGATCGCCGACCTGGGCCTGTCCTCGGGCCTCGTTCGGTCGAAGGACCCGCACGGCGACGCACCGACGACGGCGACCATCAGCCTCGTCGTCGGGTGCGTCTTCGCCCTGGTGCTTCTCGCCGCCGCACCGCTGATCGAGCGCACGTTCGCCGTCGAGGGCTCGGCGGCGGTCGTGGCCGTGCTCGGGCTGTCGATCCCGCTGGCATCGGCGGGCGTCGTCCCGTACGCGTTCCTGTTGCGGCGGTTCGATCAGAAGTCCCTTCTGGCCGCCGCGTCCGCCGACTTCGTCGTCAGTGCGGCGGTGACCGTCGTCCTGGTACTGGCCGATGTGGGACCGATGTCGCTGGCCATCGCCCGGATCGCGGGTCAGCTGTGTGCGACGGGCGTGCAGTTCTTTCGTGCGGACATGCTGCCGCACTTCGGGTTCGACCGGTCGAGACTGCGGCCGGCCCTGGCGTTCGGAGCTCCGATCGCGGCAGCGAACGTGCTGTCCTGGTCGGTTGTGAGCATCGACAACCTCGTGGTGGCGAGAGTCGTGGGGGACGTCGCACTCGGCTTCTACGCACTCGCCTTCAACATCTCCACCTGGCCGACCAATGCGATGGGCACCATCGTGCGCGCGGTGGCTCTACCGTGGTTCGCACGGGAGTCCGAACAGGCCGGGGGGGTGGGCGGACGGCGGGGCGCACTCGCGCGGGCCGGTGCGCTCACCTGGGCAGGCGCTCTTCCGACCGGGGTGCTGCTCGCCGTGATGGCCGCACCCGTCATCTCGGTGCTCTACGGCGACCGCTGGACCGACGCATCAGGAGCCCTGGTGGCCCTCGGAGTGTTCGCGACACTGCGAGTCATGTTCGATCTCTTCGCGACCTACCTGCTCGCACACGGTGCATCGCGCGTGGTGCTGACGATCCAGGTGCTGTGGATCGGAATCCTGGTGCCGGCGAGCATCGTCGGTGCCCGTGTGGGGGGCATCGAGGGTGTCGGGTGGTCGCACACCGCGGTGGGCCTCGTCGTCGTCCTGCCCCTGTATCTGATCGCAGTGCACCGAGTAGGGGCGGACATCGGCGCGCTGGGTCGTGCGGCGATTCGTCCCCTGATGGCCTTCGTGCCCGCAGCGGCCGCGGCGTTCGCCGCAGTGTCCCTCATCTCGAACCCCTGGCTCGCCGTGGTCACCGGAGGCGGCGCGGCGGCGTGCGTCTACGCCGCAGCCCTGCACGGATGGGTCGTCGCCCTGATGAACGACGAGAACACCACCGCAGCACCGAGACGAGGAGTAGTTCGATGACGACTGTCGATCAGTCGATCGCCGCAGTTCGCCCTGCAGGAGGCCCGATCCCGCTGGTGGATCTCGGCGCCCAGATCAGCGAGATCCGCGACGAGTTGTGGCCGGCGCTCCGCCGGGTCGTGGACGACACGGCGTTCATCGGTGGGTCTCCGGTCCGGGAGTTCGAGAGTGCGTACGCCGACTATCTCGGCTCCACGCACTGCATCGGAGTGGCGAACGGGACCGACGCGCTCGAGATCGCCCTCCGCAGTGTGGGGGTCGGCCCGGGCGACGAGGTGGTGGTTCCCGCGAACAGCTTCGTCGCGTCCGCCGAAGCGGTCGAGCGAATCGGTGCCGTGACGGTGTTCGCGGACGTCGATCCGGACCATCTGCTTCTCGATCCGGCATCCTGTGCGGAGGTCCTGACACCCCGCACGCGTGCGATCGTTCCCGTGCACCTGTTCGGTCAGGTGGCCCCGGTGGAGGATCTGGTGTCGTCGTGCGCGCGCGCGGGAATCTCGATCGTCGAGGACTGCGCCCAGGCACAGGGCGCACGGCGGGGTGGACGGACGGCCGGAACGCTGGGCGACGTGTCCGCCACCAGTTTCTATCCTGGTAAGAACCTGGGTGCCGTGGGTGACGCGGGTGCAGTGGTGACGTCGAACGACGAGGTCGCTCGGACTGCGCGCATGCTCGGCGCGCACGGCAGCGTGGCGAAGTATCACCACGAGATTCTCGGTTTCAATTCCCGCCTCGACGCGGTGCAGGCGGTCGTGTTGTCGCTCAAGCTGTCTCGGCTCGACGACTGGAACACCCGCCGCAGGTCCGCGGCCGCGCGGTACGAGCAGATGTTGGCCGACGTGCCCGAGGTGGTGACGCCGCAGTCGGCGTCGGGGAACGACGACGTGTGGCACCTCTACGTGGTCCGCGTCCAGGATCGGGATCGTGTCGTCACGCGTCTCGGCGAACTGGGTATCGGTGCGGGAGTGCATTATCCCGTCCCACTGCACCTCACACCCGCCCTCGCGCACCGTGGGCGTGGGGTCGGGGCGCACCCGGTGGCGGAGGCGGCTGCCGGTGAGATCCTGTCGTTGCCGCTGCACCCGCACATCACCGAACAGCAGCAACAGACGGTGGTCGCCGCACTGGTGAGTGCGATCCGGGGGTCGTCGTGACGAGGTCGTCCCGCGTCGGCAGGCTCGTGTCCTCGGGCTCGGTTCACGAGTTGACGCAGCGAGTGGTACGCCGTCTCTACGACCGGACCGGCGCTCACAGACTGGAGTTCCCGATCCGCGTCGGCGACATCGTCGACTCGTCGTCGGTGCGTCTGCCACCGCCGTCCACGAGGCAGATGTCCGACGCGCTGGTGGTCGGATGGGTGTGTTCTCCGCCGGGAGCAGCATCCGGGGGACACGCGACGATGTTCCGGATGGTGGCGGCGCTGGAGGACGCCGGACACGAGTGCCGAATTCTCCTGTACGACCCGCACGGGGTCGATCTGGCGCGGTATCGAGAGACGATCAGGGCCAGGTGGCCACATGTCCGGGCCGCGGTGGAGGACATCGACGCCGGCCTCGGTGTCGCGGACGCGTACGTCGCCACGTCCTGGCAGTCGGCTCACGTCCTCGCCGGCCGGAGTGACATCCCCGGAACGAGACTCTACTTCGTGCAGGACTACGAACCGTACTTCTACCCGCCGGGCAGTGAGTACGCACTGGCGGAGGACACCTACCGCTTCGGCTTCCACCTTCTGGCACTGGGTCACATGGTGCACGACGAGATCCGCACGAACGTGGGAGTCGACAGTTCGGTGATCGAGTTCGGTTGCGACACGGACACGTATCGGTTGCGCGGAGCGACTCCCCGTCACGGGATCGCCTTCTACTCGAGGCCGGACACGGCGCGACGAGGGTCGATTCTGGCCGGCGTGGCGCTGGACGAGTTCCACGCCCGACGACCCGATCAGACCATTCACCTGATCGGCCCGCGTCCGTTGACCATGTCCGCTCCCGCCGTCGAGCACGGTGTGCTCACCCCGGAAGAGCTGGCGGCTCTGTACAACTCGTGTGTCGGAGGAATAGGGCTCTCGTTCACGAACATCTCGCTGGTGGTGGAGGAGATGGCGATGTGCGGCGCCGTTCCCGTCGTCAACGAGTCGCCGCGAGCACGCGCTGATGTGGTGCATCCCGGTGTGGTGTGGGCGCAACCCACACCCGGTGCGCTCGCCACGGCGCTCTGCGACGTCGTCGACCACCACGACGTGACGGGAAGAGCGAGCGCCATGGGGCGCGCGCGCCGTCCGGGGTCCTGGGACCGATCCGGTCGGTCGCTGGTCACAGCACTGACGCTCGCAGTTCGGAACGAGGTCGAGAGAGTGATGACGCCGTGAGAATTCTCGTCATACCGCACCAGATGTCCATGGGAGGCAGCCAGATCAATGCGATAGAGCTGGCCGCCAAGGTGCGCGACATGGGACACCACGTGGTGCTGTACGCACCGCACGGCGTCCTCGATCCGCTCGTCGACGAGGTCGGGGTGCCCCGCATCGTCAAACGAACCGACGCGGACCTGTCACCAGGGTCCGTCCGGAGGCTCGTCGACATCGTCCGACGTGAACGTATCGATCTGATCCATGCGTACGAGTGGGGTCCGAGCCTGGAGGCGACGTTCGGGCCGCACCTGAGGTTCGGGGTGCCCGTACTCATGACGGTGCTGTCGATGGTCGTCGACGATTTCCTGCCCCGGCATCTGCCCATGACTCTCAGTACCCGCGAGATGGTGGACCAGAGGCGCGCGGTGCACGAGAGAGTGCTACTCACCGAGCCGCCCATCGACACCGATCTCAACACTGCCGGTGATCGTGCGGCGGCCCGCGCCGTCTTCGGATTCGAGGACGACGAGATGGTGGTGACCACGGTCTGCCGACTGACCTCCGACCTCGAGAAGCTCGAGGGCACACTCGTCGCCCTCGACGTTCTCGGCCGACTCGCGCACGATCGACGCGTGACGATGGTGATCGTGGGAGACGGTACCGGTCTCGACGAGGTCAGGCGACGAGCGGACATCGTCAATGCCGATCACGGCCGCACCGTGATCCACGTGACGGGACAGCTGCTCGATCCGCGGCCGGCGTACGACGCCGCCGACGTCATGATCGGGATGGGCAGCTCGGCCCTGAAGGGTCTCGCGTTCGGGAAGCCTCTGGTGGTGCAGGGTGAGGGCGGTTACTGGAAGCTGCTGACTCCCGACACCGTCGACGAGTTCCTCTACGCGGGATGGTTCGGCCGGGGAGGGCGCGGTGCCGCCGACTTCGAACCGGAGATCGTGCGCGTGCTCGATGACCGGGCCCTGCGCACCGAACTGGGTGCGTACGGCCTCGAACTGGCTCGGCGACGGTACTCGTTGACGGTCCTGGCGTCGGCACTCGAGTCGATGTACGAGGACGTCCTGTCGAGTGCGCCGGGGCGTGAACCACGCGCGCTCGCGCGATCGGCTCGCGAGGTTGCGAAGTTCCTCGCGTACAGGGTCGTACATCCGTCACCGGTCGCGTCGTCCGCCGACGGCCGGACCGCCTGACACCGTGCGTCGGGTCCCGTTCCCGCTCGCGAGTACCGCTGACGGTCGACGAGCGACCGTGTCGGTCGTCGTCCCCTGCTTCGACTACGCGCACTTCCTGCCGTCGGCGGTGATGTCCGTCCTCGACCAGACGGAGGTCGACGTGGAGGTCGTGATCGTCGACGATGCGTCGACGGACGACAGCCTCGCCGTGGCCACCGCTCTGGCGGAACGCTTCTCGATGGTCTCCGTCCTGGCACACACCACCAACCGCGGCCCGGTCGAGACCTTCAACGATGGTCTGGCCCGCGCACGCGGGGAGTTCCTGGTACGCCTGGACGCCGACGACATGCTGACACCCGGCTCGCTCGAGCGGTCCGCACGAGTGCTGCGGGACCGGCCCGGTGTGGGAATGGTGTACGGCCACCCCCTGCACATGTCCGGGGACGTGTGTCCGGCGCCGTCCACCCGGATCAGGGACGTGACCATCTGGTCCGACGGGGAATGGCTGCGCGACCGGTGCGTCGATGCACTCAACGTGGTGACCTCGCCGGAAGTCATGATGCGAATGTCGCTGGTGAACGAGGTCGGAGGTCAGATGCCGCTCGCCCACACCCACGACATGGAGATGTGGTTCAGACTGGCAGCGTTCGCGGACGTCGCCTACATCCGCGGTGTGGATCAGGCCTGGCATCGCGACCACCCCGCCAGTCTGTCCGCCCGCGAGGTGGATCCGATGCGCGACCTGTCGGAGCGGCGCGCGGCCTTCGACACCCTGTTCTCCGGTCCAGCAGGTGAGGTGGACGGCGCCGCGGAGATGTACGCCGCCGCTCGGAACGCTCTCGCTCGCGACGCCCTGCAGCGTGCCCGCGGGGCTTTCGACTGGCGCGCGGTCGATCTCGACCTCGTGGACCGCTGTCGAAGGTTCGCGGCCGACGTCGACCCGGGCATCATCGGCACGACGGCGTGGGCCACCGTCGACGCGAGAGTGCGCCGCGGAGCGGGATCGGCTGTCCGCCCGTCCTACGTCGCCGACAGGGTCGCCCGCCGACTGCGGTCACAGGCCGCATGGCGGCGGTGGCACCGCGACGGCGTCTACTGACGATCGGCTTCGTCTCGCGTCCGAGCCGAGCGATCGGCCGTGTCTCCGTTCGGTCGCCCGATGCGCGGTGTGGGTCGTACGGAGCTGCCGGTCCGTGACCTGGTGACGGTCGTCGTGGTCGTCTCGTCCGGTGTCCGATGTTGCACGGTCAGAGCCGGTGTGGTGGCCGGTGTCGGCCGACGCGCGGGGATGACCGACGGCATGCTCGGTGGGCGTTGTCTCGTCGAGGTCTTCGGCTCCACGGTGGTCGCGGAGCGTGTGGTGGCGGATTCCCGTGCCGGTACGGGATTCGGTCCGGTGCCGTCGACCCGGTCGATCGGCGTGCCGGTCGGCGTCGTGGTGGGCCGACCGTGCGGCCGCGCCGGGATTCTGGTGGGCGCGGGCGTGGCCGCCGGAGTCTGCGGCCGTGGGGACGGCAGGGACGGTTCGGGAGCCGGCAGAGCCGACACCACGGGTACCGGACGCGTGACCTCCTGATCGTCCGACACGGGTGTCGCGCGACGGAGGTCGAGCGTGCTCGTCGTCCCGTCGTCCGGCCGGGTCCGAGTCGACGGCTCCACCGGGGGCTTCGACGGGGTCCGTCGACGGTCGTCCAGCGCACGGGCCACGGAGATGGCGCCGACCAGCAGCACGATGCCGCCGATTCCGGCCACCGCAGCATTGCGAAGACGGCTCGACACTCGCTCCACGGCTCCGGTGGGGATGTTGATCGGCTGGATCGTGATCATGAACTCCGGGGACGCGCCGTTCACCGACTGAGCGTCCCGTACCTGGACACTCAGCAGTTCGCCCAGTCGTGCAGCGGTCGCGACGGCCACGGCAGGGTCGGGTGCCGACGCGGTGATGGTCAGGATCTGAGCGGTGGTGGCGAGGCCCTGGCCGACAGTGAACTCGGTCGACAGCCCCTCGTTCTCGAGGATCGAACCGACGTCCTCCGACGACAGACGAGTGCGACCGACCTCGAGTACGAGTGTGGGATCGGTGGATCGGAGATACGGATTGTCAGCTCTGGCACCGAGTTCCGGGTCCGCGTCGATCGCGAGATCGCTGGGCAGCGACGGGGTGATCATCGCGTAGGACGACGATGCCTGGTACGCGCGCGGACCGAAGAAGAGCGCTCCCACGACCAGTGCACCGGCGAGCACGGCGAACGGTAGGGCGATGTACTTGTGACGCCACACGATGCGCACGACTGTCATCGGATCCATAGCGAGAGCCTTTCGGTGATCATGAGGGTGCGGCCGATCCGCGAGGTGCCGTGTTCCGAGCGATCATCCAGACCGCTCCGGACAACCCGACGAAGATCGGGAAGACGATGGTGAAGACCGGGAACGACAGCGAGTCGAACACTGCCGAACCGACGGCGGCGACGGCGCACGCGGCCCCGACGCTTGCCGCCAGCAACCGAAGCGACGGCTCACTCGACCAGAACGCCACTCCCACAGCCGCTACGACGGGCGTGAGCATGAAGAGCATCAGTGCGACCACGCCGATGAGCCCGAGTTCGATGGCACTGTTGAGGTATTCGTTGTCCAGGATCTGCAGGGCATTGGTCGGCATGTAGGTTGCCGGTCCGCTACCGAAGAACGGGTGACGTTCGATCATCGCCTGAATTCTCGGGTAGTTGTTCACGCGCGTGAGCAGCGACGGATCCGACTCGGCGTCCGCGAACAGCGTGGCCCGAAGCGTGGCGATCAGACCGGGTACGGACACGAAGAGAACCACCACGACGAAGGGGATGGCGATCGCCGACCAGCGACGCGCGAAACGGGGGAGGAACGGCACCGTGACGATCGCCCCGACGACCAGACCGAGAATGGCTGACCGCGACACCGTGATGACGGAAGCGAATGCAATTGCACCACATTGGGTCCAGTGCACCCAGGCCCGTCCGGACGGGTCGTGGAGCGCCCGCCACACCGCGAGCGGAAGGACCATCGCGAGGACGAGTCCCAGTTCGATCGGAGTGAAGGTGTTGCCGGCGACCCGAGTCAGCAGACCGCGCGCCTGGAAGGTCGTCGCTCCACCGTTGTCCGTCATCCCGACCATCAGAGTGCGGACGTGGTCGAGCGGGTCCGTCTTCATGACGAACTGGTACAGCGCGACGGCCGCACACACCGTCGCCGCGCGAACGAAGGTACGCGACAGTGTCATCGCGTGGTCCAGGGTGCGGACGGTCTCCGCGGTGACGGCGATGAGGGCCGTGATCGCGAACATCGTCAGGATCCACCGATCCGCGGACGCTCGCTGCACCTCGTCGACGTCGGACATGCGGATGTAGGACAGGACGGACGACAGCCACAGTGCTGCGAGTCCGATCCGTGCGGGGTGGCGATGAGGAATGGGGTCGTGTGCGCGCCACACCACGGCAGCGGCCCACACGACGAACATCGCGATGGCAACCAGCATCGCGGCGTATCCCACGGCCCCGATGGGTGCGAACACCATGTTGGCGGGAAGCACCAGAGCCGCCACGACGATGATCCGAAGCAACAGCGGGATCGCACCGACTGACGACTCCGGGCCGGCGCGACGTCCCGGAGGCGCTGTGCTGCTTACCATGTGGTGGTTCCTCGCGATCGGCCGCGCAGAGCGGTGAGGTCGGTCGTGCACCCCCCGATGAACCAACCGTCGTCGATAACATACCGCACGACTGCTCTTCGGGTCGGTTCCGAGGAGAAGGATCGATCGATCGAATGACACCTTGCCCATCGGTATGGTTTCCGGGTTCGAGAGATGGAACAGTGGGCCCCACAACGAGACACCGCCGCTCGTCGGGTGTGTATTCCGGTGCTCGACTTCCGAGAGGTTCTCCGTCATGAGACGCACACGAGTCGGCACGGTTCTCGCGGTCCTGGTCCTCGCGATCAGCGGGTGCACCGCGATCGAACCGCCGGGGACGTCGACCGCGTCTCCCACGCCCGTCTCGTCCTCGTCCGTGGTCGTGCGTCAGGTCGACGGTGGTCCCGACTTCTACTCGCGCTTCACCGACTCTCTGCCCGACGACCCCGACTTCTTCCCCATGGCGGTGTGGTCCGAGTCGGTGGTCGACGACACGGGGTGGCCCGTGGAGAAGGCCGCCGGCATCAACGTGTATCTCGAGCCGACGGCGGACACGGACCTGCAACGCATCGCCGACAACGGTATGTACGCGATCACGAGCTCGAGCACACCGGAGGGCCCGGTGGCCGGCTACTTCACCGCCGACGAGGCGGACATGTGGGCGGGACCCGGAAGTGCTGCGGCTACCGGACTCAGGCCGGGCGAAGGGGATGTCTGCGAACCGTCCGACGAGCCGTGCGGGTACTCGGTGATGGCGAAGGCCGCCGAGGGCGCGCCGGACGGGGCTCTGCGTTTCACCAACTACGGCAAGGGAGTCGCGTACTGGGAGTCGGACGAGCAGGCCGGCCGCTTCGTGAACGAGTACCAGGACGTGGTGTCCGCGGACGTGTACTGGTTCACCGACCCCTCGGTGTGCGCCGGGACCGAGGGCGGCGGGCTGGTCAACGACGGCGAGACCGTTCCGGACGACAGGTGCCGTCTCGCCGCCAACTACGGGCGGACGGTGGAGCGCGTTCGGTCGCTCGTCGATCCGCCGGGAAGCCGACCGGTGTGGGGATTCGTCGAGGTGGGACATCCGTTCCGTGAGGAGTGGGCCCCCACCATCACGGTGCCGGAGATCCGAGCCGCCGTGTGGAGCAGTCTCATCGCCGGAGCCCGCGGAATCACCTACTTCGTTCACAACTTCGGGGGGCCCTGTCCCACCCAGCACGCGATTCGTGACTGCGGCAGCGAATTGAGGGAGGGAATCGCGAGAACCGGTCGGGAGGTCGCGGAACTCGCCCCGGTCCTGAACTCCCCCTCGGTGGACGGACTGGTGCATCACGACTCCCGGATCGCGACGTCGACCCGCATCCACGGTGATGCGCTCTACATTCTCGCCGGATCCACCGAGCCGGGTCCGGTCGACGCGGAGATCACCGTCGACTGCGCGGTGTCGACGGCGTCGGTGGTCGGCGAGGGTCGCGACGTCCCGATCACCGACGGCCGCATCTCGGACACGTTCGAGGACGGCAACGCCGTCCACGTCTACCAGTTGCCGGGCGGCGCAGCATGTCTGACCTGACGCGGACGATCGAGATCGTGACACCGTCCTATGCACCCGATCTGGCGCTCTTCGAGGACCTGCACAGTTCGGTGGTGCGATTCACTGCCGGCGAGGTTCGGCACAGGGTGATCGTGCCGCGCCGGGACGAGGCGCTGTTCACGGCGATCGGGTCCGCTCGTCTGGTGGTCTCGACCGTCGACGATGTCCTGCCGGCGTCATTCGTGTCGGTCGCCGCCGTGACCGACATGGTCCGGCGGCTCAGCCGGGTGTCGGCGATAGGAAAGATCCAACAACTGGATCTGACGCGCCCGTGGCTCCCGGTACGGGGATGGATCGTGCAACAGGTCGTGAAGATCGCCATCGCGGCGGAGTCCACGGCATCCGTGGTCCTGCTGGCGGATTCGGACCTGACGTTCGTGTCCACAGTGGCGGCGGACGACTTTCTGCGTGACGGTGTCGTCCGCCTGTACTCGAGAGCAACAGGGGTACATGCCGGAATGGCGGATCATCTGGATTGGCATCGGTCGGCTCGCCGGTTGCTCGGCCTGGACGAGACTGTGACCCCTCCGTTGCCGGATCACATCTGTGGCCTCGTCGCGTGGGACCCACGCCTCGTGCGCTCGATGGTGGACCACATCGCCGCCGTGGGCGGTCGTCACTGGATCCGCTGTGTCACCGCGGAACGTCATGTGTCCGAGTTCATCCTGTACGGCACGTACGTCGCCGAACTCGCCGATACACGTGACCGATCGTTCCTGTCCGATGATCCGCGGTGCCTCAGCCACTGGAGCACCGACACCCTGATGGAAAGCGACGGGCTCGCGTTCGCGTCGGCGGCACGCCCGTCCGACATCGCCGTCCAGATCCAGTCCACCTCGTGCACGACGCCGGAGACGCGGCGGTATCTCACCGAGTCCGTGATCGCCCGTCTGGCTCGGTGACTCCCGCCGGCGGCACAGGCTGGTCCGGCAGTGTCTGCCGTCGTGAGGTGAGATCGTCGCGCAGAGCGGACAGACTTCGTCCCACCAGTCCTCGGGCCAGCGCGACCGGATACATGGCCAGCGCGACGCCGATGCCGGCGATCTGAGCGGCAACAGTGGTCGGGTCCTCGCCGATGGCCAGAGGGAGAACCAGATTGACCAGACACAGTGCGATGAAGCACGCGAGGCTCCGCGACCCGATGATCCGTACGGCCCGCACCGCTGCAGGGGCACGGGACACGGCCGTTCTGGCGCACTGGTATAGCACGACGAAGGCGCACCACGCGAGAACGATGCGACCGGGACCGCACTCGGCCTTCCCGAACACCACCTCCTGCACGCCGTCGTTAGGCAGGAGGACAGCGATCGCAGCCACCACCGTTCCTGTCACGATCGCAGCAGACAGGGCGCGAGGGCCACGGAGGACTGCGACGACGGTCGGCCATCGCCACCCGAGCAGGTAGGCGCCCGTGAACAGGAATTGCCAGCAGGCGACATCGAAGAACGCGTCACCGTACGGGCGATTGGGAAGAGCGCCGTGCGTCGACACCGACCCCGCCGTGTACACCAGAGCGCTCAGCACGAGGACGAGCACACCTCGTCTGGCAGCCAGTAACGGCGCACTGACGGCTGTGGAGAGAAGCAGCACGACGTACATGGACAGCATGTCGACGTTGCCGGGATTCACCTGCAGTGTGAGCGTCCAGAAGATCAAGCGGGACAACGACTCGGGTCCTCGATCCGGGAGTCCGTCGAGATGGGCGAGGAATCCGTCGACGATCGCGAGACCCACGATGGCGATGTGGGCGACGTAGAGGAGGGCGGTGCGCTTCAGCCGTCGGGTGCGGAGCGCCGCGACACCGTGCGCGCGCGCGGTCCTCCCGTGCACCATGCCCAGGACGAGACCGGACATGAGGACGAAACCCGAGGCACCGTCCACCCAGGGTTGGAAATGCACGATTCTCCACACCGTCGACCCCGACGAGAGGTGCGTCAGAACCATGCTGAGAACGCAGAGGCCGCGGACGACGTCGATGGCATCGTCTCTACCGAGTCTCGGAGAGGGTGAGATCGCGGGCGTCGACGAAGAGTACGGATCGTTCACGACCTGCTCGTGTCGTCGCGGGCCCATCGGGCGGACGTGCGCCGAGACGCGCGTCGGCCCAGGGCGGCGAAGAGGCAGTACACCGCCGCGTCCAGCAGTGTTCCGGGACCGTGGACGGTACCGGCGACGTGCCGGAGCGTCCCGGTCGAGCTGGTGGTGGCAGGGGCGTCGCGGTTGCCCGAGTAGTTGCGCGACAGTACGGCGATCAAGGCTGCAGGAGTGCGGGGAACGAGCACGACGACGGGATCGGTGTCCACGACGGTCTTCTCGTCGGTCGCGAACGCCGCGTCCACCACGACGTCGTCGGCGACCACGTCGGGGAACCGGCCCACCCTCGCGTGACCCTCCTCGGACAGGGCATAGCAGCCCGCGCCCCAGAGGTGGGATCGGACGAGGGGGAGCGAGGACCGCGCGCGGTAGTAACGCCGGACCAGGTGGCCCGCCCCCGTCGCGTCGTACCGCGACGCGGGTCGGGCAGCGAGCAGCGTGCCGTCGGCCAGGGCGGTCACCAGATCGACGACGGCCGCAGGTGTGATGACGACGTCGGCATCTAGATACACGCGTGGCCACAGCTCGGCCACCTCGTCCGCGCTGTTCATCGCCGCTGTCTTCGACGCGACGCCCAGGTCGAGAACACGGACACCCGGGCGACCTGCTGCGATGCGAGCGGTGTCGTCGGTGCAGCCGTTGCACGCGACGATCACCTCCACGACACCTCGGGCGGCCAGGTCGGCGAGTGCGTCGAGCGTCCGGGCGATGACGCGGGACTCGTTGTGCGCCGGGATGACGACCGAGCCCATGTCCCGACACTCTGTCGGACCGGGGGTCTCGGCTCGGAGGAGGTTCGACCACTCGTGGCGCCTGGCAACAGCCCGGTAGGTTGCCCTGTGCCCCGATGACCAGCAGCGCAAGGCCTCACCGAGCAGGGTCACCGCGTGGAACGCGACGACGAACGGCCGTGCGTGATACTTCTGGACGTAGCGAATCTTGTTGACGGTCAGTAGATCTGCCAGCGCCTGTGAGCTCCCGGACCCGCCGCCGGTGTGCTCCACCCGGGCCTCGGGAACGTACAGGACGAGTCCGTGGGAACGAAGCCTGCGGAAGTAGTCGGTCTCCTCCGAGTAGAGGAAGAAGCGTTCGTCCCACGGGCCTACCGCGTCGAGCGCTCCCGCCGACATCATCATCGCCGCCCCGGTGGCCCACTCGATGGAATGGGCGCGGTCGTAGACCGCGACGTCGCGGATCGTCTCGCTCGCCCACACAGGCCTGCGAGGCAGGCGGGCGCCCAGCATCGCGTCGACGAGGGTGGCGGGCAGGCGAGGCTCACGTCGGAGAGAGAACGACAGTCGGCCGTCGACGTCGTGCAGACGCGGGACAGCGGCGACCACGCCCGGTTCACGCAGGGCGGCACGCAGTGCGGTGACGCAGCCCGGCTGCACGACGCAGTCTGGATTGAGGATCAGCACGGCGCGAGTGGCCCCGATGCGTGACCGCGCGACGTTGATCGCGCCCGCGTACCCCAGATTCACCTCTCCGGCGACCACGATGACGTCATCGTGGGCGGCCAGAGTCGACGCCGTGCCGTCTCCGGAGTTGTTGTCGACCACCACCACTCGTATCGACGACACCGCGGCCTCCGACCGCAGACTGTCGACGAGCGTGCTGATCGAGTCCGCATTGCGGTATGTCACGATCACGACGGCGACATCGGCCGTCGACTCGTCCGTGGTGAAGCGATCCTGTCGAACGAGGGAGTCCGGCCGTGCAGGAGGGGCGATCACGGTCGGAGTGGGGTGGCCGAGGGGTACACGCCGTCATCGCGCAGTTCGTGTGCGACCCCGCACTCACACGTGAGGTCCTCCGCGAGACGGGCACCGCATCGGCACACCCATCCGATCTGCCGGGCCGGGTTGCCGACGACGAAAGCGTGGCGCGGCACGTCGCGGTTCACCACTGCTCCGGCTCCGACGAAGGACGATTCCCCGACCGTCACCCCGCACACGACGACGACACCGGCACCCAGCGTCGCACCACGCCGGATCAGAGTGGACGACAACGATTCCCCTGATCGGCTGATGTGAGCGCGCGGGCGCAGATCGTTCGTGAAGGTGACGCCGGGACCCAGGAAGACCTCGTCCTCGACCGTCACGCCGTCGAACAGCAGGACGCGGTTCTTCACGGTGACACCGTCGCCGATCCGTACACCGCCCTCGACGAAGACGTGGTCGCAGATGTTGCAGTCCGAGCCCACGACCGCGCCCGAGAGGATGTGCGCGAAGGCCCAGACCCGGGTGCCGGGACCGACGTGCGTGCTCTCGCACAGCGCGGCAGGATGAACGTACGGTCCGGTCTCACTGTCGGCGTGCTCACGCCGGGCCCCCGTGGCGATGCCCATGTCTCCCCTGACCGCTCACGTCCTCCCCGAAACCGACCTCGATCCTGCTGGAACGGCGTGTCGCGGGTGATGAGTTCGAATCTAGAGTGGCCGAGTCGGTCTGACCAGTCGTTCATACGACTGACCGACTCAGATGTGCCCGACCGACGACCGCACCCCTCCCCGAACCCGCGGAACCGGCGAGTCGAGGAGGGGTGCGGAGGAGGAGTTACGACGAGGAGTCAGCGCAGGGTGCCCGTCAGGAACGGGTAGCCCTTCTTCGGGTGCTTCAGCGCCACGTCCCACTGCCCCGGCCCGACGCCCGTGCCCACCCGCTCGGCGTACACGTTGATCTTGGCGGGCAACACGATCGGCTTGCCGAAGCGCACCGAGTACGTGACACGGTCCTGGATCTTGCCGTCGACGGCGCTGAGTACGGCCGCCGCACTCCACATCCCGTGAGCAATGGTGCGCGGGAAGCCGAAGGCCTTGGCGCCCAGCGACGAGACGTGGATCGGGTTGCGGTCACCACTCACCGCCGCGTAGCGCGAGATGGTCTTCTGGTCCACCCGCAGAGTCGAGGTGGGCGGCGGCGGGACCTCGTCGGCCGGCGGTGCCTCGCGAGGTCCACCGGACAGCGACGTCTTCTGGAGGCTGAGGAAGGTGGACGTCTGACGCCACACCAGCTCTCGGCCCACCGACACGTCGCTGACGACGTCGACGAGCAGTCCCTTCCGGTGCTCGCGGACGTTCTCCGCGTGCACCGCGATGTCGAGCGGCTCCGAGGTCCCGACGGGGCGGAAGCTCTCGATCACGTTCTCCGCGTGCACTGATCCCATGGCCGCGAACGGGAAGTCCTTGGACACCATGAGGGACATCACGGTGGGGAACACCAGGGTGAAGGGGTACGTCAGCGGCAGGGTGTCGCTGAGACGGAGGCCGGTCACCTTGGCGTACGTCGCGAGGTTGTCCCGATCGATCCGGATTCCGCCGAGGGTGTACGTCGCGTCCGGTGCCGTCGGCGTGCGCTTGCCGCCGCCGATGATCGGCAGCGAGTCGAGAGCCGCGCGGGTGTAGATGTCGCGGATCCTCGGCGGGCCGTCGAGCGGGATCACCGTGGCCACGTCGCTCACGCTCCGATCAGGGACTGGCCGCACACGCGGACGACCTGACCGGTGACGGCGTTGGAGGCCGGGCTCGCGAAGTACGCGATGGTCTCCGCGACGTCGACGGTCTGGCCGCCCTGCAGCAGCGAGCTCATCCGGCGGCCGGCCTCGCGAGTGGCGAACGGAATGGCCGCGGTCATGGCCGTCTCGATGAAGCCGGGCGCCACCGCGTTGATGGTGATGTCCTTCTTCGCCAGTTCGGGTGCCTCGGCGTGCACCAGGCCGATGACGCCGGCCTTGGACGTGCCGTAGTTGGTCTGGCCGCGGTTGCCGGCGATGCCCGCGATGGAGGACACGTCGATCACGCGGCCGCCGTCGTTCAGCGTGCCGGACTTCACCAGAGCGGTGGTGAGGCGGTGCGGCGCTGCGAGGTTGACGCCGATGACGGAGTTCCACCGGCCGTCGTCCATGTTGGCGAGGAGCTTGTCGCGCGTGATGCCGGCGTTGTGGACGACGATGTCGAGGCCGCCGCTGTGGCGCTCCTTCACGTGCTTCTCGAGCACCTCGGCAGCGTCGGGAGCCGTGACGTCGAGTGCCAGCGACGTGCCGCCGACCTTGTTGGCGGTCTGCGAGAGGGCCTCGCCGGCCGCGGGGATGTCGGCGCAGATGACGTGCGCGCCGTCGCGTGAGAGAACCTCGGCGATGGTGGCGCCGATGCCACGGGCGGCGCCGGTGACCAGAGCGACCTTGCCTTCGAGCGGCCGGTCCCACGAGGCGGGGGCCGTGGACCCGTCCTTGCCGACGGCGATGACCTGGCCGGACACGAACGCGGACTTGGCCGAGAGCAGGAAGCGCAGGGTGGACTCGACACCGGACAGGTCCGGCGCGGCGTCGGGGGAGACGTAGACCAGCTGCGCGGTGCCGCCGCGGCGCAGTTCCTTGCCGACGCTGCGGGTGAAGCCCTCGAGCGCGCGCTGAGCGATGTGCTCCTCGATGTCGCCGGTCTCCTCGGGCGTGGTGCCGAGGACGACGACGCGGCTCGACGGTCCGAGGTTTCGGACCGCGGGCTGGAAGAACTGGTACAGCTGCTCGAGCTGCTCGATGTTCTCGATGCCGGTGGCGTCGAACACGAGGCCGCCCAGCTTGTCGTCGTGCGGGCTCGCGGCGGGGTAGTCCGAGAGCAGCACGCGCAGCGGCTCGACGAGGCGACCGCTGCCGCCGATCAGGACCGGGCCGGCGAGCGGAGGCTCACCCGGCTGGTAGCGACGCAGAGTCTCCGGCTTCGGCAGTCCCGCCTGCTTGGCGAGAAACGCGCCGGGAGCAGAGGAGAGGAACTGCGAGTAGAGGTCAGGGGCTCCCTTGGTGGCTGCCATGTTCCTACCTTCGTGTCGGGTATGTCGAACGGTATCGACAAGTAACTTACTCGTGAGTAAGAATAGAGTCCACGACGAAGCGGCCCCGACTGTGGCCGCGCCATCTGCGCACAGGGAGAATCGTTCGATGACCAGCAAAGAGAAGCGCCCCGTCGCGATCCTCGGTGGAAACAGAATACCGTTCGCGCGCTCGAACAAGGTGTACGCCAACGCCTCGAACCAGGACATGTTGACGGCGGCCGTCGACGGTCTCGTCTCCCGCTTCAACCTGCAGGGTGAGCGGCTCGGCCTCGTGGCCGGTGGTGCGGTGCTCAAGCACAGCCGCGACTTCAACCTCACCCGCGAGGTCGTCCTGGGCAGCGCGCTGAGCCCGTACACCCCGGCGTTCGACCTTCAGCAGGCCTGCGGCACGAGCATGCAGACGGTCATCGCCGTCGGCGATGCCATCGCGTCGGGCCGGATCGACGTGGGAATTGGCAGCGGTGTCGACACCACGTCCGACGCGCCCATCAGCGTCAACAACGAGCTGCGCGAGTTCCTGCTCACGCTCAACCGGGCGAAGAGCACCGCCGACCGCCTCAAGCTGCTCGCGGGCGTCCGCCCGTCGATGCTGGGGATCGAGATCCCGAAGAACGGCGAGCCCCGCACCGGCATGTCGATGGGCGAGCACGCCGCCGTCACGGCCAAGGAGTTCGGCGTGCGCCGCGAGGACCAGGACGCCCTCGCCGCGGCCAGCCACCAGAACATGGCGAAGGCCTACGACAGTGGCTTCTTCGACGACCTGGTCACCCCGTACCTCGGTCTGACCCGCGACGACAACCTGCGTCCGGACTCCACGGCCGAGAAGCTGGCCAAGCTGAAGCCCGTGTTCGGCACCTCGCTGGGCGACGCCACGATGACGGCCGGCAACTCGACGCCGCTCACCGACGGCGCGTCCTCCGTGCTGCTGTCCACCGACGAGTGGGCCGCGCAGCACAACCTGCCGGTGCTCGCGCACCTCGTCGACTCGGAGTTCGCGGCCGTGGACTACATCCACGGCAACGGCTCGTACAAGGACGGCCTGCTCATGGCGCCGACGTACGCCATCCCGCGTCTGCTCGAGCGCAACGGTCTGACACTGCAGGACTTCGACTACTACGAGATCCACGAGGCCTTCGCCTCCGTGGTGCTCGCGACGCTGCAGGCCTTCGAGAGCGACGAGTACTGCAAGGAGCGTCTGGGTCTCGACGGTGCGCTGGGATCGATCGATCGCAGCAAGCTGAACGTGAACGGCTCCTCGCTGGCCGCGGGTCACCCGTTCGCGGCGACCGGCGGACGCGTCGTGGCCACGCTCGCGAAGATGTTGGCGCAGAAGGGTTCCGGCCGCGGACTCATCTCCATCTGTGCCGCCGGTGGCCAGGGCATCACGGCGATCGTGGAGGCCTGAGCCTCCCGTACCGAACACGAGGACCCGGCTGCGAGGGGTGGCCGGGTCCTCTGCCGTTTCACGGACCGAGCGGTCTGCGTCTGGCACAGTGGCGGGGTGCAGCGGTGGCGAGGCGAGAGTGGGTCCTGCGCGACCCTCCTCGAGGGCAACCCTCGGGAACATTCACGGAATCGGGCACTGCGTCCGACGCAGCGATGCACGCTTCGCGTGCTGGCCTGCGACGACGACGAGAGTCTCAGGTCGCCTCGCCCCGCCGCACGTCCTCGGTCCACTGCTCGCTGATGTCCGAGTCGTTCTGGCATCACCGCACGGCGCGGATGATCGCACCGCGCCTGGTCGACATCGCGTGGAACAGCACCGAGCTCGGTGAGGTGCTGGCCCGGTTCGAACACGTCGCGGACGTCGAGACCCTCATCACCAGGCTCCTCGAGCGGCGTAACCATGCGCCCGATTCGACGGAAGTCGCCGCCGAACTCCTCGAGGTCATCGGGTATCCCGGTGATCCGTTCGTCCTCCCCGCGCCGCCCGTCCGTCCCACTCCGGCGGTGCGCTTCGGGGTTCCCGCGTTCGCGACGACCGCCGAGCTCGCCGCGTCACTGGACGTCACCGTCTCCGAACTCGACTGGTTCGCCGACGTCGGCGGCTGGTTGCGTCGGGCGGCTCCGCCGCTGCGCCACTACCGGGCTCGTGAGGTGGCCAAGAGTCGCGGCGGGACGCGCATCCTGGAGATTCCCAAGCCGAGACTGCGCGAGATGCAGCGGCGCGTGCTCCACCGCGTCCTCGATCACGTGGTGCCGCATCCTGCCGCTCACGGTTTCCGGGCCGGTCGGAGTGCCGTGACCTTCGCGCGCCCGCACGAGGGCCGGGACGTCGTCGTCCGGGTCGATCTCGCGGACTTCTTCCCGACGGTGACGAGGCCGCGCGTGCGCGCCGTGTTCGAGGCCTGCGGGTACCCGTACCGGGTGGCGTCGGTCCTCGCCGGCGTCTGCACCACCGCGATGCCGGTCGACGAGGTCGCCGGTCTGCCCCGGACTCAGGCGGCACTGCTGCGCGTCCCGCACCTCCCGCAGGGGGCACCGACCTCGCCTGCGCTCGCCAATCTGGTGGCCCGCGGACTCGACCGTCGCGTCGCGGGTCTCGCCCGCGCCCGTGGGCTCGTCTACACCCGCTACGCCGACGACCTGGCGCTGTCGGGCCCGTCGGACACCGATGTGGGCACGATCCTCTGGGCGCTCGACCGCATCGTGCGCGACGAGGGCTTCGTGGTGAACGGTGACAAGACTCACGTGGCGCGTGCGCACCGTCGGCAGACGCTGGCCGGGCTGGTGGTGAACGAGAGTGCCGCGGCGCCCCGCGACCGCTACGACGCACTCCGCGCGCTGCTCCACAACAGTGTTCGTACCGGTGCCGCTGCCCAGAATCGTGCAGGTGTACCGGACTTCCGTGCCTCGGTGTACGGGCAGATCGCCTGGATCGGCGAAAGCAGTCCTTCGCGGCGGTCACGACTTCTGGCCATGGCGGAGCGAGTCGATTGGGACTCCTGACAGATCCGGGACGTTCGGTCTGATTCGAGTTGTAACGAGTGCGGTCGTCCGGCGATACTCCTCATGGCTCCGCATCGCTGCCTGACCCCCGACCCGGCAGCGGTGCGGAGCCGTCTTCGTGAGGAGTCGGGCTCCGACCCCAGTGGGTAGGCTCGAGCAGAGGGCGAACGCGCCTGTTCAGCACGACGGAAGGGAGCCGGGTGACCGAGGACGTACCGGCGCAGCACGAGCACCGGACCGCCCCCGAGGGCACGCGCTCCACCCGCCGGCGCACGATCGCGCTGTCCGCGGCCGGCGGCGTCGTCGCCGTGGCCGCGCTCCTGTACGCCGCCGACTGGTTCACCTCCACCGGTGACATCCCCCGCGGCGTGACCGTCGCGGGCGTCGAGGTCGGCGGCCGCAGTGTGGCGGAGGCGGACAACCGGCTCCGTGACGCCCTGGGTCCGCGCACCGACGCCCCGGTGGACGTGCGCGCGGACGATGTCGCCGCCACCCTCACCCCGGCCGCGGCCGGTCTCGGAATCGACTGGGCAGCAACCCTCGATCGTGCCGGCGACCAGCCTCTCTCCCCGTTCACCAGGCTCGCGTCGTTCTTCGGCACCCGCGAGATCGGTGTCGTGTCCACTGTCGACGACGCGGCACTCACCGCCGCCGTCGGATCGTTGTCCCCGCAGGTCGACCGCCCCGCGGTGGAGGGCGACGTGGTCATCGAGGCCGGCGTGCCCCGCGCCGTCGGACCCGTTCCCGGACGCACGCTCGACGTACCGGGTGCGGCCTCCGCGTTCCGCACCGACTGGGCCGAGGGCGGTCCGGTGGAGCTCCCCGTCGTCGTCGAGGACGTCGAGGTCGACGCTGCCGCGATCGACGCGGCGATCCAGGACGTGGCGACGCCCGCGGTGTCGGCGCCGGTGGTCGTGAACGGCGAGGACGGTGCGACGACGACGCTCGCACCCGATCGCGTCGGCGAGGTCCTGAGCTTCGAACCGGACGACGACGGCGGTCTGCGGCCGGTGTACGACACGAATGCCGCGATCGGCATCCTCGCGCCCGGGCTGGCGGCCACCGAGACCCGGCCCGTCGACGCGCGCTTCGACTTCTCCGGGGGTCGATCCGTGGTGGTTCCGTCCGTCGACGGCGCCGAGGTGCGCTGGCCGGAGACACTGGCCACCCTGCCGGACCTGCTGGCGGCGTCCGGTGACGCGCGCACCACCGTCGCGCAGTACGGACCGCGTCCGGCGGCACTGACCACGGACGCGGCGAACGCTCTCGGAATCCGGGAAGTGATCAGCGAGTACACGACCGGCGGGTTCGAGTACGCGTCGGGTGTCAACATCGGTCTCACGGCGGACATCGTGAACGGCGCCGTGGTGAAGCCGGGCGAGACGTTCTCACTCAATGGCTACACCGGTCCCCGCGGGACGGCGCAGGGGTTCGTCGAGTCGGGCATCATCGACAACGGCCGACCCGATCGCGCCGTCGGCGGAGGCATCAGCCAGTTCGCCACCACCCTGTACAACGCCAGCTACTTCGGCGGCATGGACGACGTCGATCACACCGAACACAGCTACTACATCAGCCGCTACCCCGAGGCCCGCGAGGCGACGGTCTTCGAGGGCGCGATCGATCTGCAGTTCCGGAACCCGGCGTCGACGGGTGTGGTCGTCGAGTCGTTCGCCGACGGATCCTCCGTCACCGTGCGGTTGTGGGGCACCAAGACCGTCGAGGTGGAGTCGATCACCGGCTCCCGCAGCCGACCGACCACGCCGGACACAGTCCGGCTGCCGCGCGGAGAGCAATGTGTCGCGTCGAGCGGAGCGCCCGGCTTCACCACCAGCGACACCCGGATCGTCCGCGACGCGGCGACGGGTGCGGAGATCTCGCGGAACACGCGCACGGTGCGCTACGACCCGGTGCCGATCGTCCGCTGCGAGTGAGGCCCGCCGTTGGGCTCGGCGTGATCCGAATCCAGGGGCTGTGACCTTGCCCAGTGCCGGGCCCGCGATGGTGGCGGCGGATGGCGCGCGGCCCTACCGTGGGGTTCCATGAGTCAGACCGCATCCTCCGAGCTCGACCAGGCGACCCTCCGTCAGGCGTACGGCACCTTCCCGAGTGGGGTCGTCGCCATCGCGGCTCGCATCGGCGACGTGCCGGTCGGTCTGGCCGCGAGCAGTTTCGTGTCGGTCTCCCTCGACCCGCCGCTGGTCGCGGTGTGCATCCAGAACACGTCGACCACGTGGCCCAAGTTCCGCGACGCGACGCACATCGGCATCAGCGTTCTCGGCGAGGCCCACGACGTGGCCGCGCGCAGCCTCGCGGCGAAGACGGGTGACCGGTTCGCTGGTCTGACGCTGGAGACGACGCCCGACGGGGCCATCTTCATCGACGGCGCGTCCTCGTGGCTCGACACCACGATCGAGCAGGAGCTGCCGGCGGGTGATCACGCCATCGTCCTGCTGCGCGTGCACGGTCTCGAGGTGCACTCCGACGTCGCGCCCATCGTGTTCCAGGGCAGCCGCTTCCGAAAGCTGGTCGTCGAGCAGCGCTGAGTCTCGTCCTCCGATGTCGAGCGAGAATCCGCGGATCCGCAGATTCCCGAGCGATCGGGTGGCTCCGCACGCGCGCCTGGCGATCCACGCATCCGCCGTGGACTTTCAGTTAATCATCGTTTACTGTCCTGGTTAGTGAGTGTTAACTGACGGACGGGCTGAGCGATGACGATGCTGGACGGTGCTCGAACCGAGCGCACGAGCAGGCGGGACGACCACCTCGCGCTGGTCGACGAGCTGCACCGAGCCATGGCGGCCGCTGCCCGCGGCGGCAGTGACGCCTCCCGAGAGCGCCATGTCTCCCGCGGCAAGCTGCTTCCGCGCGACCGTGTCGACACGCTGCTCGACGACGGCAGCCCGTTCCTCGAGATCGCCCCGCTGGCCGCGAACGGCATGTACGACGATGCGTGCCCGGGCGCTGGTGTGATCGCCGGAATCGGCCGGGTGTCGGGCCGCGAGGTGATGGTCGTGGCCAACGACGCCACGGTCAAGGGCGGCACGTACTACCCGATGACCGTCAAGAAGCATCTGCGCGCGCAGGAGATCGCCCTGCAGAACCGGCTGCCCTGCGTGTACCTCGTCGACTCGGGTGGCGCGTTCCTGCCGATGCAGGACGACGTGTTCCCCGACCGGGAACACTTCGGCCGGATCTTCTTCAACCAGGCGACGATGAGTGCGAAGGGCATCGCCCAGATCGCGGCGGTGATGGGGTCCTGCACCGCCGGTGGCGCGTACGTGCCCGCGATGAGCGACGAGGCGATCATCGTCCGCAACCAGGGCACCATCTTCCTGGGTGGACCGCCGCTGGTGAAGGCGGCCACCGGCGAGGTGGTCACGGCCGAGGACCTCGGTGGCGGCGACGTCCACTCCAAGATCTCGGGCGTGACGGATCACCTCGCGACCGACGATCGTGACGCGCTCCGCCGGGTCCGCGCGATCGTGGCCACCCTCGGCCCCCGCACGCCGTCGCCGTGGGAGGTACGCACACCGTTGCCTGCGAGCGACCAGTCGGAGCTGTACGACGTGGTGCCGACAGATCCGCGCACCCCGTACGACGTGCACGAGGTGATCACCCGCCTGGTGGACGGTGGGCAGTTCCAGGAGTTCAAGGCCGAGTACGGCACCACGCTGGTCACCGGTTTCGCCCACATCAACGGACACCCGGTCGGCATCGTCGCCAACAACGGTGTCCTGTTCGGTGAATCCGCCGTCAAGGGAGCACATTTCATCGAGCTGTGCGACAAGCGGTCGGTGCCGTTGCTGTTCCTGCAGAACATCACCGGGTTCATGGTCGGCCGCGAGTACGAGGCCGGGGGCATCGCCAAGCACGGCGCGAAGATGGTCACCGCGGTGGCCTGTGCCCGGGTGCCGAAGCTGACGGTCGTCATCGGCGGGTCCTACGGCGCGGGCAACTACTCGATGTGCGGACGCGCGTACTCGCCCCGCTTCCTGTGGATGTGGCCGAACGCGCGCATCTCCGTCATGGGCGGGGAGCAGGCGGCGTCGGTGCTCGCGACCGTGCGCAGCGATCAGCGGTCGGCGTCCGGCGAGCCGTGGACCGAGGACGAGCAGGAGCGGTTCAAGGAACCCATCCGCCGTCAGTACGAGGAGCAGGGCAACCCGTACCACTCGACGGCGCGGCTGTGGGACGACGGCATCATCGATCCGGCCGACACCAGAACTGTTCTCTCACTTGCTCTGTCGGTGTGCGCCAACGCGCCGCTCGAGCCGGTGTCCTACGGCGTCTTCAGGATGTGAGTGTGATGACCACGATCGACACGGTGCTCGTCGCGAATCGCGGTGAGATCGCCGTCCGGGTGTTCCGGACACTGCGCACCATGGGAATTCGCTCCGTCGCGGTGTACAGCGACGCGGACGCCGACGCGCTGCACGTGCGCTCCGCGGACACCGCGGTACGACTGGGTCCGGCGCCCGCACGCGAGAGCTATCTGAACATCGACAAGGTGATCGACGCGGCTCTCGCCAGCGGCGCCGACGCGATCCACCCCGGATACGGGTTCCTCTCGGAGAATGCGGCATTCGCGGCGGCGTGCGAGAAGAACGGCATCACGTTCATCGGCCCGCCGACACGTGCGATCGAGACCATGGGCGACAAGATCACGGCGAAGAAGGCGGTCTCCGCGTTCGACGTGCCGGTGGTGCCCGGTATCGCGGAACCCGGACTCACGGACGACGAACTGATCGCGGCCGCGGGCGACATCGGCTACCCCGTGCTGATCAAGCCGTCGGCCGGTGGTGGCGGCAAGGGCATGCATCTGGTCGAACGAGCCGAGGACCTGGCGGCGGCACTGGTGCGGGCCAGGCGAGAGGCGGCGTCATCGTTCGGCGACGACACCCTCTTCCTCGAACGATTCGTGTTGCGTCCCCGGCACATCGAGGTGCAGGTGATGGCGGACGCCCACGGCCACGTGATCCATCTCGGTGAGCGCGAGTGCTCGCTGCAGCGCCGTCACCAGAAGGTGATCGAGGAGGCGCCGTCGCCGTTGCTCGACGAGGTGACGCGCGCGCGGATCGGCGAGGCCGCGTGTGCGACCGCGCGCAGTGTCGACTACGTCGGCGCCGGCACCGTCGAGTTCATCGTCTCCGCCGACGCGCCCGACGACTTCTTCTTCATGGAGATGAACACCCGTCTGCAGGTGGAGCATCCGGTGACCGAGGAGGTCACCGGCATCGATCTCGTGGAGCTGCAGATACGGATGGCAGCGGGCGACACGCTGCCGCTGCAGCAGGAGGATGTGACGTTGACCGGTCACGCGATCGAGGCGCGTGTCTACGCGGAGGATCCGGGCCATGGCTTCCTGCCCACCGGCGGCCGCGTGATCGGACTGCACGAACCGGCGGGCACCGGTGTCCGCGTGGACTCGTCGCTCGCACCGGACACGGTGGTGGGCAGCGACTACGACCCGATGCTGGCCAAGGTCATCGCGCACGGTCGGGACCGCGCCGAGGCACTGCGCATCCTGCGGCGGGCGCTCGGCGAGACGGCGGTGCTCGGCGTGGGCACCAACATCGACTTTCTCTCGTACCTGCTGGCCGATCCCGACGTCGCCGCCGGCCGTCTGGACACGGGCCTGCTGGACCGGGTCGCACCCGACTACGCGGCGCCCGTCGCGACGGACGAGGTCATCGCCGCCGCAGCCGTGTTCGATTGGTGCGCAGCCTGGCCCGCGCAGGACGCCGGCGCGTGGACTGTTCCGAACGGGTGGCGTCTCGGTGGTCGGAGCGTACCGACGACAGTCCTCGTCGAGGACGCCGGGCGGCGGCGCACCGTCGCGGTGACCGGGTCGCCGGGCGACGCGGCGGTGAACGTCGACGGCGGAGATGCTCGGTCGCTGATGGTGACTCTCGACGGTGCGACTCTCGTGGTCGCGATCGACGGTCGCCGGACGACGTACAGGGCTGCGCGGGACGCGGACGGGCTCTGGCTCGCGGCTTCCGGTGGTGTGTGGCATCTGCGCCCCGCCGCGGAGATCGACCTCGCCGGCGGGGGCGAGGCGGAGCTCGAGGACACGGTGCGCAGCCCCATGCCGGGCACCGTGATCGCCGTCGAGGTGGCGAACGGTGACACCGTCACGGCCGGAACCGTTCTCGTGGTCGTGGAGGCCATGAAGATGGAGCACGCCCTCACTGCTCCCGCGGACGGCATCGTCGAGGTGACGGTGGCGACAGGCGACCAGGTCGCCGTGAACCAGGTACTCGCACGCATGACCACGGACCCGAAAGAGGATGCAGCATGAGCACATCGACCGTCGCGGGACACAGCCTGTTGTCCGACGAGCACCAGCAGCTGATCGCCTCGGTGCGCGACTTCGCTCGCACCGTGGTGGCGCCCGTCGCCGCGCAGCACGATCGCGACCACACGTTTCCCTACGAGGTGGTCCGCGGCATGGCGGACATGGGACTGTTCGGACTGCCGTTCCCCGAGGAGTACGGCGGCATGGGCGGCGACTACTTCGCGCTGTGCCTCGCCCTCGAGGAGCTGGGCAAGGTGGATCAGAGCGTCGCGATCACGCTCGAAGCCGGTGTCTCCCTGGGCGCGATGCCCGTGTACCGCTTCGGTACGGACGCGCAGAAGAAGGAGTGGCTCCCCAAGCTGACGTCGGGCCGGGCGCTCGGCGCGTTCGGCCTCACCGAGCCCGGTGCCGGCAGCGACGCCGGCGGTACGCGCACCACCGCGGTGCGCGACGGTGATCACTGGGTGATCAACGGGTCGAAGCAGTTCATCACGAACTCCGGCACCGACATCACCGAGCTGGTGACGGTGACCGCCGTGACCGGAACCGATGCCTCCGGGCGCAAGCAGATCTCCTCGATCATCGTGCCGACGGACACCCCCGGCTTCGAGGCCGGTCCCGCGTACGACAAGGTCGGGTGGAACGCCTCGGACACTCACCCCCTGTCGTTCACCGATGTTCGTGTGCCGCTGGAGAATCTGCTCGGCGACGAGGGCCGTGGTTACGCCGGGTTCCTGCAGATCCTCGACGAGGGCCGTATCGCCATCGCTGCGCTCGCCGTCGGTGTGGCGCAGGGGTGCGTCGACGAGAGTGTGAAGTACGCGAAGGAGCGCGAGGCGTTCGGTACCGCCATCGGCCGGAACCAGGCCATCGCATTCAAGATCGCCCGCATGGAGGCGCGCGCCTACGCCGCCCGGACCGCCTACTACGACGCTGCAGCGCTCATGTCGGCGGGCAAGCCCTTCAAGAAGGAAGCGGCCATCGCCAAGCTGATCTCGTCGGAGGCCGCGATGGACAACGCGCGCGACGCCACGCAGGTGCACGGCGGCTACGGGTTCATGAACGAGTACACGGTCGCGCGGCACTACCGCGACAGCAAGATCCTCGAGATCGGCGAGGGCACCACGGAGGTGCAGCTGATGCTGATCGCGCGCCAGGTGGGGCTGTGACCGAACCGGAGCGCATCGTCCAGCGCGGCCTGTGGTTCGACGAGATGACGGTGGGCACCGTCTACGAGCACCGGCCCGGGCGCACCGTCACCGAGGCGGACAACGTCCTGTTCACCACCCTCACGATGAACACGCAGGCGCTGCATCTCGACGCCGCGTACAGCGTGGACACCGCGTTCGGGGAGCGGCTCGTGAACTCGATGTGGACGCTCTCCACGCTGGTCGGGCTCTCCGTCGCCCAGCTGACGCAGGGCACCATCGTCGCGAACCTCGGGTTCTCGGAGATCAGCTTCCCGAAGCCGATGCTGCACGGTGACACCCTCTACGGCGAGACGGTGATCGCGGACAAGCGAGAGTCGGCGTCGAGACCCGGAGAAGGTGTCGTGACGTTCGAGCACACGGGCCGCAATCAGCACGGCGACGTCGTCGCGCGCGCCGTGCGGAAGACCCTCGTCCGGATGGCTCCCGCGTCGTGACGGGGCTCGGTCCGGTCTGGATGTTCTGCCCGGCCGACAGGCCCGAGCGCTACCGGAAGGCCGCCGCGGCAGCAGACGTGGTGATCCTGGACCTCGAGGACGCGGTGGCCCCCGGTGACAAGGAAGCGGCGCGGCAGGCCGTCGTCGACACCCCACTCGATCCGGACCGCACCGTGATCCGCGTCAACGCGCGATCGACGCCGTACTTCGAGGCTGATCTGGCAGCCCTGTCCGAGACGGTCTACCACCGCGTGATGGTGCCCAAGTGTGAATCGGCGCAGGACGTCTCGGCACTGGCTCCACGATCGGTGGTCGCCCTCGTCGAGACCCCACTCGGGATCCTGCACGCTGCGGAGATCTGCGCAGCCGACGGGTGCGAGGGCATGATGTGGGGCGCCGAGGACCTGGTGGCCGCGCTCGGCGGAGCGTCCTCGCGTCGCGGCGACGGGTCGTATCGCGACGTGGCCGTGCACGCACGCTCGACCGCTCTGCTGGCGGCCAAGGCCTTCGGGCGCCAGGCTCTGGACTCGGTGTATCTGGACATCGCCGATCTCGACGGACTGCGCGCCGAGTCGGAGGACGCCGTCGCGGTGGGGTTCGACGCCAAGGTGGCGCTGCACCCGACGCAGGCCGCCGTGATCCGCGAGTGTTACACCCCCACAGCCGATCAGGTGGACTGGGCCCGTCGGGTCGTGGCTGCCGCCGCCACCGAGCGCGGAGTGTTCACCGTCGACGGCAGGATGGTCGACGCGCCGGTGATCCGGCACGCCGACCGCATCCTGCGGGGACTCGGCTAGCGAGTCGGTGTCGCGGTGGTACGAAGGGGCTGGATCCGGCGTTCCCGCACCCTTCCTCCCGTCCCGTCCCGCACCCGACCTCGCCGAGCAACACGCGTGCGTCGCGCAAGCATCGGTGCGGGAACGGGTGAACTGGCCTGTGGACGGACCGCGCGCTGTCCACAGGATGCCGGCCGAGCGGGTATCGCCGGGGCGGGGACCCGCTCATGCTCGACCGATGGATCTCGATGCATCACGGCTGGTGCTGCGGCAGAACGCTCTCCAGGACGGGTACACCGACAACGAGCTGCGACGGCTCTACACGAGGGGCGACATCACCCGACTGGGTCACGGGGCGTATCTGGACGCGACTCGTCTCGACGGGTTGAACCGCGTCGAGAAGCACCGCGTCCTGCTCGAGGCGGTGATGCCCGCGCTGTCGAGTGGCGCGGTCATGAGCCACCAGACGGCAGCGCTGATGCACGGGTGGCCGCTGTGGGCGGTCGATCTGACCAGGGTGCACGTGACGCGCGATCGGCGGAACGGCGGACGGCGGCGCGCCGACACGATGGTGCACTGCGCGCCGCTGCCGGGCTCCGCCGTGCACGTGGTGAACGGGTTCACGGTGACGTCGCCGGCTCGGACCCTGGTGGACGTGGCGCGGACCGTCCCCTTCGAGCAGGCCGTGGTCATGGGCGACGCGGCGGGGATCGAGGGCGACTCCCTGGTGGAGGAACTCGCTGTGGCCAGTCGTCGGCACGGCATCGCGGGCGCGAGGCGGGTCGCCGCATTCCTCGACCCGCTCTCGGGGAGTGTCGGTGAGTCGCGCAGCCGCGTGCTGTTCCATCGCGTCGGTCTCCCGCCACCAGTGCTTCAGGCGGGAATCGGGGTGTGGCGCGTCGATTTCCTGTGGGGCGATGTGATCGGCGAGTTCGACGGTCGCGTGAAGTACGGTCGCTTTCTCCGACCCGGGCAGGACGCCGGGGACGCCGTGTTCGAGGAGAAGCGGCGCGAGGATGCATTGCGCGCGCTCGGCTTCCGCGTCGTGCGCTGGACGTGGGCGGATCTCGCACGGCCCGAGGCGCTCATCGCCCGGTTGCGCGCGCTCCTCTGAGTTCCCGCACCCTTGCTCGTGGCCCGCACGGGACCTCGCCGAGCAACACGCGTGCGGCGTACGAGCATGGGTGCGGGAACAGGCAGGAACAGCACTGCGGCCCGGCTGGAGTACCAGCCGGGCCGCAGTGGGGATTCAGCGGATCAGAACGCCGCTTCGTCGAGCTCCATGACGTCGTTGTCCAGGTCGGACAGGATCTGACGGGTGGAGGTCAGGCGGGGCAGGATGTTCTTGGCGAAGAACGACGCTGCGCCGATCTTGCCCTCGTAGAACGCCTTGTCCTTCTCGCCGGCGCCGTTGTCGAGTGCGGCGATGGCGATCTCGGACTGACGCAGCAGCAGCCAGCCGATCATCAGGTCGCCGACGCTCATGAGCAGGCGGACGGATCCGAGGCCGACCTTGTACAGCTCGGTCGGCTGCTCCTGGGCACCCATGAGGTGCTGCGTGAGTGTGGCGACCATGCCCTGCACGTCCTCGAGGGCGGTGTTGAGCAAGGCACGCTCGCTCTTGAGGCGACCGTTGCCCGCCTCGCTGTCGATCCACGTCTTGATCTGGCCGGCGACGTGGGCCAGTGCGACGCCGCGGTCCCGGGCGATCTTGCGGAAGAAGAAGTCCTGCGCCTGGATGGCCGTGGTGCCCTCGTACAGCGAGTCGATCTTGGCATCGCGGATGTACTGCTCGATGGGGTAGTCCTGCAGGAAGCCGGAGCCACCGAGCGTCTGGAGGCTCTGCGCCAGCTGCTCGTACGCGACCTCGGAACCCACACCCTTGACGATGGGGAGCAGCAGGTCGTTGACGCGGAACGCGGTGTCCTTGTCGGCGCCCGAGACGTGCAGTGCGGCAACCTCGTCCTGGTGAGCGGCTGTGTAGAGGAACACCGCGCGCAGGCCCTCCGCGTACGCCTTCTGCGTCATCAGCGAGCGACGGACGTCGGGGTGATGCGTGATGGAGACGCGGGGCGCGGCCTTGTCGGTCATCTGCGTCAGGTCAGCACCCTGAATGCGCTGCTTGGCGTAGTCGAGCGCGGTGAGGTACCCGGTGGACAGCGTCGAGATGGCCTTGGTGCCCACCATCATTCGAGCGTGCTCGATGACGTCGAACATCTGCGCGATGCCGTTGTGGACGTCGCCGACGAGCCAGCCCTTGGCCGGGACGCCGTGTCCGCCGAGGGTCAGCTCACAGGTGGCCGAGACCTTGAGGCCCATCTTGTGCTCGACGTTGGTGACGAACACGCCGTTGCGCTCGCCGAGTTCGCCGGTCTCGCTGTCGAAGTGGAACTTCGGGACGAAGAACAGCGACAGTCCCTTGGTGCCCGGCTTGGCGCCCTCGGGGCGAGCGAGCACGAGGTGGAAGATGTTCTCGAAGAGATCGTCCGAGTCGGCCGAGGTGATGAAGCGCTTGACGCCCTCGATGTGCCAGCTGCCGTCGGCCTGCTCGACGGCCTTGGTGCGGCCGGCGCCCACGTCCGAACCCGCGTCGGGCTCGGTGAGGACCATGGTGGCGCCCCAGTTGCGCTCGGAGGCGAGTACGGCCCATTTCTTCTGCTGCTCGTTGCCGTTGTCGGAGAGGATTTGCGCGAAGCCCGGGCCGGCGGAGTACATGAAGGCGGCGGGGTTCGATCCGAGGATCATCTCGGCGACGGCCCAGAACACCTGGCGCGGTACCGGCATGCCGCCGAGTTCCTCGTCGAGGCCCAGGTGGTCCCAGCCGGCTTCCTGCAGCGCGCGGTACGACTTCTTGAACGACTCCGGGAGGGTGACGGTGTGCGTCTCGGGGTCGAAGGTCGGCGGGTTGCGGTCGGCGTCGGCGAAGGACTCCGCGAGCGGGCCCTCGGCGAGGCGGCGGACCTCGGAGAGCATGTCACGCACGGTGTCGACGTCGAGATCGCCGAACTGTCCGGACTCGAGCGTCTTGTCCAGGGCGAACAGCTCGAACAGGTTGAACTCGAGATCGCGAAGATTGCTCTTGTAATGACCCATGGTGATGCGTTCTCCGTCTCAGTGGTGCGGTCCGGCCTCGGTACCGCCTGTGTGGCCCGGCGCTACCTACTCGCCAGTAACATACGGCTATGTTACGCCGGATCGGGAACACTGCCAATAGGGGTCTACTCGTCGGTAACTCGCCCCACCACAAGGGCGTCGATCGCTGCGGAATTACCTACGTGCCGCACCCTGTCCTCGGCGACGAGAATGCGCATCCTGTCGCCGATGTCCGCGACCAGATCGTCTGGGCTGTACAGGATCTCGGGATCCTGAGGACCGCCGACGCCATTCTTCAGATTGGCAGAATGGTGACCCACGATCACGAGGATTCCCTCATGTTTCAACGCCTGGACGGCAGTCGCGAGGACGTTTTCACGCTCGGTCCGCGATAAATGCAGGTAGGCGATGACAACGAGATCATAATTCCGCTCCGGTGTGAGTGTGGTCACGTCCGCGTGGACCCACCGCACACGCTCGCGGATCGACGCGGTGGCCGTGGCGGCGATGCGGACCGCCTTGGTCAGCGCCACGCTGCTGAAGTCGACGGCGTCGACACTCCATCCGCGCGTGGCGAGCCAGAGGGCGTTGCGCCCCTCGCCGCACGCGAGATCGAGCGCCCGGCCGCGCGGCAGGGAGGTGCAGAACTCGACGACCATGTCGTTCGGCGGTGCGCCCCAGATGAGTTCGGCGCGTTCGTACTTGGCGTCCCAGGCCGCGGCGTCCACTCAGGTCCAGACCGAGTCGGGGTCGACGGACGAGCGGGCCGGACCCGCCGGCGTGGACGTGGCGGTACGCCCGAAACGCGGCGCCGGGGCGTGCTGGGTGACCGCGTCGATGTCGATGAGGCTGCCGCGTTCGGCCATGTGGCGGTGGCGCGTGGCCTCGTCGAAGGTCAGCACGGGGGTGACGCAGGCGTCCGTGCCGTCGAAGACGGCGGCCCACTCGTCGCGCGTGCGGGAGGCGAACACCGCCGTGAAGGTCGACCGCAGCGTCGGCCACTGCTCACGGTCGAGCTGGTGCGGCAAGGCCGACGGATCGAGTCCGAGTCCCTTCAGCATCGCGGCGTAGAACTGGGGTTCCAGCGCGCCGACGGCGACGTGCTTGCCGTCGGACGTCTCGTACGTGTCGTAGAACGGGGCACCGGTGTCCAGCAGGTTCGTGCCGCGCTCGTCGGACCACACGCCGATCCCGCGCCACCCCCAGATCATGTGCGACAACGCGACGGTGCCGTCGACCATGGCCGCGTCGATCACCTGGCCCTTCCCGGACCGACCGCGCTCGACCAGCGCTGCGAGAATGCCCATGACGAGGAACATCGATCCACCGCCGAAGTCGCCGACCATGTTCATCGGGGGTACCGGGCGCTCACCCTCGCGTCCGATCGCGTGCAGCACTCCGGTGACCGAGATGTAGTTGATGTCGTGTCCCGCGACCTGCGACCACGGACCCTCCTGGCCCCACCCCGTCATGCGTCCGTAGACCAGACCGGGGTTGCGCTCGGCGACGACGTCGGGTCCCAGACCCATGCGCTCGGTGACCCCCGGACGGAAGCCCTCGATGAGGACGTCGGCGCGGGAGATCAGGTCGAGCACCCGTTCCAGCTCGGCCGGATCCTTCAGGTTCGCCTCGACGATGCGGCGGTTGCGGAGCAGGGGGTCGCCCGGTGATCCCTCGGCCGGCAACGCGCCCGCACGCTGGACGCGCACGACGTCGGCGCCGAGGTCGGCCAGCAGCGTCGCGGTGTGCGGTCCGGGGCCGATGCCCGCGAGTTCCACGACCTTGATTCCGGCGAGAGGTCCACCTGCAGTAGTCATGGCGCGACCCTATCCACCGGAACCTGCCCGACGACAGGACCGGACTGTGCGGGTCGGGAGACTCAGAGGAACTCCGACGCGGCGTCGTCCACCCGCGACCGGTAGTCACCCCACCAGTCGGCGTCACCGTCCGCCAGGTTGGAGTTGCCGGGAGCCAGTCCGGCGCTGCCGTCGGCGAGTTCGCGCACGATGTCGGCGTGGCCGGCATGGCGGTGTGTCTCCGCGATCAGGTGCACCAGGATGTACTCGACGGTCACGGGGTTCTTCGCCGTCCACCACGGCACCGTCCCCTCCGCTCTCGGTCCGAGGGTGCGCACCGTCTCGTCGGCGTGGGCGTTCACCCGGCGGTAGAGGTCGACGAGAGAATCGCGGGACTGGTCGGGTGTGGCCCACATGTCGGCATTGAGTTCGAGTGTCGGGTCGGACCACGGGATCGGTTCGGGGAACGGTCGCCCGAACGTGGACCCGAGGTACCCCGCCTCGGTCATGGCCAGGTGTTTCACGATTCCCAGCAGGTTGGTACCGGTCGACGTGAGGGGCCGACGGATGTCGTACTCCGACGCGCCGTCGAGTTTCCACACCACCGCGTCCCGTCCTCGCTGGAGGTAGGTGAGCAGGTCCTCGGTCTCCGCCATGCCCGATAGCATTCCAAGAGTGACGTCCTCCCGCATCGGTACTCCGCTTTCTCCGTCGGCCACCAAGGTGATGCTGCTGGGCTCCGGTGAGCTCGGCAAGGAAGTGATCATCGCGTTCCAGCGCCTGGGCGTCGAGGTGATCGCCGTCGACCGGTACGCGGACGCCCCCGGCCATCAGGTCGCGCACCGCGCCCACACGGTGGACATGAGCGATCCGGACGCCCTGCTCGCCGTCATCGAGTCCGAGACGCCGCACTTCGTCGTGCCGGAGATCGAGGCCATCGCCACCGAGGCGCTCTCCGTGGTCGAGGACCGCGGGGTCACCACCGTCGTGCCGACGGCGCGCGCGACGCAGCTGACGATGAACCGCGAGGGCATCCGCAGGCTCGCGGCCGAGGAGCTGGGGTTGCCCACGTCGCCGTACGCGTTCGCCGACAGTGTGGACGAGGTTCGCGCGGCGCTCGAGCACACGGGCTTCCCGGCAGTGATCAAGCCGGTGATGTCGTCGTCGGGCAAGGGGCAGTCGGTCGTGACGAGCGACGACGACGTCCAGCGGGCCTGGGACCACGCTCAGGCCGGGGGACGAGTCGCGCTGGGCCGGGTCATCGTCGAGGGCTTCGTCGACTTCGACTACGAGATCACCCAGCTCACCGTCCGCGCGGTCGACGAGAACGGCGCCGACGAGACCTCCTTCTGCGAGCCCATCGGCCACCTCCAGAAGTCCGGCGACTACATCGAGTCGTGGCAGCCCCAGCCCATGTCGGCGGCCGCTCTGCACGCCGCACGCGAGGTCGCCCGCACGGTCACCGCGGCACTCGGCGGCCGCGGCATCTTCGGCGTCGAGCTCTTCGTCAAGGGCGACGACGTGTACTTCTCCGAGGTCAGCCCACGACCGCACGACACGGGCCTGGTCACGCTCGGCACCCAGCGGCTGTCGGAGTTCGAGCTGCACGCGCGCGCCATCCTCGGGCTTCCGGTGGACACCACGCTGCTGACACCCGGCGCGTCCGCGGTGATCTACGGCGGTCTCGACGAGGTGGGCATCGCCTTCGAGGGCGTCGAGCAGGCGCTCCGCGTCCCGGAGACCGACATCCGCCTGTTCGGCAAGCCGGAGAGCTTCGCGAAGCGCCGGATGGGCGTCGCCGTGTCGACCGGTCCGGACGTCGAGACCGCGCGGGAGCGTGCACGCGACGCCGCGAGCCGCGTGCGTCCGGTCTCGGCACGGTGACCGCCGGTGCCGAGGTCCTCGTCGGACTGGTCGTCCTGATCGGCCTGATCGGGATCGTCGTCCCGGTGCTCCCCGGTGTCGTCCTGATCTTCGCCGCGATCGGCGTCTGGGCCTTCGTCGTCGGCACCGCATCGGCGTGGACGGTGTTCGGCATCGCGACGGCGCTGCTGGTGGCATCGGGCGTCGTCAAGTACCTGTGGCCGGGCAGACGACTGAAGACGGCCGGAGTGCCCACCCGTTCCATAGTCGCGGGCGGCGTCGTCGGCATCGTCGGATTCTTCGTCGTCCCGGTCGTCGGACTCTTCCTCGGGTTCCCCCTCGGTGTGTACCTGGCGGAACTTCCTCGTGCCCGCACGTCGGGATCCGCCTGGCAGTCGACGGTCCACGCCACCAAGGCGGTGGGCCTGTCGATCCTCGTCGAGCTGTTCGGTGGTCTGCTCGCGGCCGGCGTGTGGGTCGTTGCCGTCATCGTGCTCTAACGCTCCCGGTACCAGGCCCTCGCGTTCCTGAACAGCACCTTCTGGAGATCGCCGCCCACTGCCTCGGTCACCAGGTCGATGTCGGAGGGGACGAAGCGTCGCGGGGAGCGCGTGCCGGGCAGGTCGGTCCCGAACATCAGTGCCTCGGGGTTGACGGCATGGATCCTGCTCATCGCCTCCACCGGGTCGTGGCCGATGCGGCCGAAGCCCGCCGCCTTGACCCGTGCTCCCCTGTCGACGAGATCGAGGAGGTACGGCATGGCGTCCTCGGCCATGCCGAGGTAGTCGACGCTGATGGCCGGCAGTTTGGACAGGACCGGCTCCAGGGACAGCAACAATCCGGCGTCCGCGTAGAACTCGGCGTGCCATCCGGCGATCTCGTGCGCGCGGACGGCCTGCTCGGTGAGGGTCGACACGTCGGTGTCGCCGCGCCGCAGATTGAATCTGAGCGCTCGGACGCCCGCGTCGTCGAGCGCGATGATGTCCTCGTCCTCGGCGTCCCACGGCAGGTGTGTCACGCCCACCCATCCGTCACCGAGTTCGGTCAGCGCCGCGAGCAGAAAGCTCTGGTCGCTGCCCTGGAACGACCCGGCGATGACGGCGCCGCCCACGACCCCCAGTCCGTCGGTCTCCTCGCGATAGTCGTCGGCAGTGAACACGGGGGGTTCGTATCCGCCGTTCGACACGAGAGGGAACCGCGGATCGATGATGTGGACGTGGCTGTCGAACACGTCTGCCAGGATGCCTCATGATGTGATGAGGCGTACGTCACATTCGATCATCCGTCTCGTCGTGCGAGGAGCTACACATGAAGGCAGAGCCGACCGTGGTCCTGGAGGGCTACACCTACTTCGAGTGCCCACGGTGGCGGGAGGGTCGTGTCTGGGTCTCCGACTTCTACACCCACCAGGTGCTGTCGGCGAACGAGGACGGCAGCGACGTCCGGGTGGAGGCCGAGGTGCCGCACCAGCCGTCCGGGCTCGGGTGGCTTCCCGACGGTCGGCTCCTGGTCGTCTCGATGCGAGATCAAACCGTTCTGCGGCGCGAGGAGAACGGCGACCTCGTGGTGCACGCGGACCTGTCCGCGCACGCGACCGGCAACGCCAACGACATGCACGTGGATGCGGACGGGCGCGCCTACGTCGGCAACTTCGGATTCGATCTCATGAACATGGCGCCCATCGAGACGGCCTCCCTGCTGCGTGTCGAGCCGGACGGCAGTGTGCACGAGGACGCCACCGATCTGCACTTCCCGAACGGCATGGCCGTCACCGCAGGCGGCGATCTCCTCGTCGACGAGACGCTCGGCAACCGGATCAGCGCCTTCGCGATCGGCGACGACGGTGTCCTCGGACCGCGCCGCGACTGGGCCGTGCTCGGTCCGATGCCCGAGTCGACGGACATGGCCGAGGGCATCGGCCAGGTGGTGGTGGCGCCCGACGGTTGCGCTCTCGCGCAGGACGGCACGCTGTGGGCGGCCGACGCACTGGGGCAGCGCATCGTGCAGATTCGCGAGGGCGAGGGAGTGGTCGACGAGTTGACCTTCGACACCGGGGTGTTCGCGTGCGGGTTCGGCGGCGACGACGGCCGCACCCTGTTCGTCTGCGCCGCACCCGATTTCAACGAGCACGCCCGCAAGGACGAGCGCGAGGGACGGCTGCTGTCCGTCCGGATCTGACACGCACGAAGCCCCGAGGACATCCTCGGGGCTTCGGTGCGTCAGGTGCTGGGGTCAGGCCTTGTCGGGCTCGCTGGCGCGCAGCATGTCCTCGCGCTCGACGACCTTGACGCGCTCGCGGCCCTGCGGCTCGCCGAGGCTGCGCTCGTGCGCGTCGAGGCGGTACCAGCCGTCCCACGTGGTGAACGGGACCTTCTTGTCCTCGAGGAACGCGACGACGGCGTCCTCGGACGGGTCGGTGGCACCCGCGAACGACGGGGCGTCGGCGAGGAGGTTCGCGACGGTCTCGTTGGCGTCACCCTTGGTGTGGCCGATGAGGCCGACGGGTCCGCGCTTGATCCAGCCGGTGACGTACGTGGCGTCGACGGGGGTGCCGTCGTTGTTCTTCACGCGGCCGGCCTCGTTGGGGATGGTGCCCGCGAGGTCGTCGAAGGGGAGGTCGGCGATGTTCTGCGACAGGTAGCCCACCGCGCGGTAGACGGCCTGGACGTCCCAGTCGGTGTAGTTGCCGGTGCCCTTGACATTGCCGGTGCCGTCGAGTTCGGTGCGCTCGGTGCGCAGTCCGACGACCTTGCCGTCCTGGCCGAGCACCTCGTGCGGCGACTCGAAGAAGTGCAGGAACAGCTTGTGCGGGCGGTCGCCGGCATCGCGGATCGCCCAGTCCTGCAGCGTGTTCGCGACCATGTCGACCTGCTTGGACTCGCGGCGGGCCTTCTCCGAGCCCTCGTCGTAGTCGATGTCCTCGGGAGCGACGATGACCTCGATGTTGGGAGAGTGGTCCAGCTCGCGGAGCTCGAGCGGCGTGAACTTGGCCTGGGCGGGGCCGCGGCGGCCGAACACGTGCACCTCGACGGCCTTGTTGGCCTTCAGGCCCTCGTAGACGTTCGCGGGGATCTCGGTGGGCAGCAGCTCGTCACCCGTCTTGGCCAGTACGCGGGCCACGTCGAGCGCGACGTTGCCGACGCCGAGGACGGCGACCTTCTCGGCGTCGAGGGGCCAGGTGCGCGGCACATCGGGGTGACCGTCGTACCAGGAGACGAAGTCGGCGGCGCCGTAGCTGCCGTCGAGGTCGATGCCGGGGATGTTCAGCGCGCGGTCCGCGTTGGCGCCGGTGGAGAAGATGACGGCGTCGTAGAAGCGGCGCATCGTCTCGAGGTCGATGTCGGTGCCGTAGTCGATGTTGCCGAGCAGGCGGACCTGCGGCTTGTCGAGCACCTTGTGCAGCGCGGTGATGATGCCCTTGATGCGCGGGTGATCCGGTGCGACGCCGTAGCGGATCAGACCGAATGGAGCGGGCATGCGCTCGAAGAGGTCGATGCTCACGCCGGGGCCGGAGACGTTGTGGTCCGACTTCATCAACGCGTCGGCGGCGTAGATGCCGGCCGGGCCTGCACCCACGATGGCCACTCGGAGCGGGCGGGTCTGGTCAGTCATCAGCGTGGATCTACCTAACATCGTCGTCGGCCGGCCGCCCATCGAGCTCGGAGCGGGCGTCGTGGCCGCAGGGAGGCGGACACCCCAGCATAAGTGACGAGGCGGCGCCTCCGGTGCGCCAGGTGGCCGTGACGTGTGCACAGAGAACCGGGTGAACATCGGGATTCCACCGAGTGATGCGGCCCACAGTCGGGCATGGATCGCGGACCCCTCGGGCTTGTGTCAGAGGACAGCTCGACAGTCAGCATCCTCGAAAGGCCGATCGACGTGACCGAACTCAGCCCCGAATCACCCTTGCTCCAGCCGCTCGAACTCGGCGACATCCACGCCCGCAACCGTGTCTTCATGGCGCCGCTCACGCGCAGCCGCAGTGGTGACGACGGTGTGCCCGGTGACCTCGTCGTCGAGTACTACCGCCAACGTGCGGGTGCCGGCCTCATCGTGTCCGAGGGAACGCAGCCCTCCGCCGTCGGCAAGGGCTACACCAACACCCCGGGCCTGCACACCGACGAGCAGCAGGCCGGCTGGGCGAAGATCGCGGACGCGGTGCACGGTGAGGGCGGCAAGATCGTCGTCCAGCTGATGCACGCGGGTCGGGTGTCCCACCCCGACAACTCGGGCCTCGAGGCCATCGCACCGTCCGCCATCGCGCCCGGTATCGAGATGTTCACCAAGGGTGGGTCGAAGGAGATCCCTGCGCCGCGCGAGATCGCCGCGGACGAGATCGCTCGCGTGGTCGACGTGTTCGTCGACGCCTCGACCCGTGCGATCGAGGCCGGTCTCGACGGTGTCGAGCTGCACGCCGCCAACGGCTACCTGCTCCACCAGTTCCTGGCGGACGGCGCGAACCACCGCACCGACTCCTACGGCGGCAGCCCCGAGAACCGTGCGCGCCTCGTCGTGGAGGTCGTGCGCGCCGTCTCCGCCGCCATCGGCGCGGGCCGGGTCGGCATCCGCATCTCGCCCGGAGGCACCGCGAGTGGCATCACCGAGGACGACACGACGGGTGCCTACGAGGCGCTGCTGTCGCAGATCGACGGCCTCGGCCTGGCGTACCTGCACGTGCTCGTCGACGCCGAGGATCCGTTCCTGGGCAAGCTGCGTTCGGCCTGGAGCGGCCCGTTCGTGCTCAACACCGGCTTCGCCGCGATGACCACTCGCGACGAGGCCGAGAAGCTGGTGTCCGACGAGATCGCCGACGCCGTCACGGTGGGTCGGCCGTTCATCGCCAACCCCGACCTGGTGACCCGGTGGACCCACGACACCGAGCTCAACACCCCCGACGAGAGCACCTTCTACGGCGGCGGCGCCGAGGGCTACACCGATTACCCGTCGCTCGAGGGCTGAGCTGCACCGAGCTGACATGATCGGAGCATGAGCTCCGAAGAGGATCCGAGACCCACCACCGCAGCGCCCTTCATCGCGGCCGCTGCGGTGGTGGTCGTCGTGGCGGTGATCATCGCGATCCTGTCGCTGACCGGGTCGCCCGACGAGAACGTCAGCGACAACCAGCGTGTCGGGACCGCCGTCGCCGCCTACGTCGAGGCTGTGAAGTCCGGCGACACCGCCGCTGTCACCGCACTGCAGTGCCCCGGCATCACCGACGCACCGTTGGCGGACGCGGGCACCGAGGTGGATCTCGAGAACATCGAGGAGGTGCGGGTCAAGGGTGACGCCGCCGAGGCCGACGTGCGCGTCAGCCTCGACGGCAGCGAGCAGAGCCTCACCTGGAACGCGGTGCGGGCCGGTGACGACTGGCTGCTCTGCAGTCCCTGACGTGTCCTACTCGGCTGCGTCCTTGCTCGCCGTGCGTTCCGACGCCTGAGCTGCGAGGCCGCCCTGGGTGCGCAACGGGACCTCCTTGTAGAACAGGTTGATCACGAAGGCCAGCGCCAGCACGAACCCGGCCACGACGAAGACCGAGTCCATCGCGTCGGAGAATCCGATCTGGAACGGCGCCGCCACCGCGTCGGGCAGCTTCTGGATGAAGGAGGTGTCGTCCAGGATGCCCCCGGCGGCCGACCCGTTGCCCTGCACGAGCCCCTGCGCGAGGCCGGACACCGCGGGATCGGTGCTGGACGCGGCCTGACCCACCGCCTCGCGGAACTCGGGAGTCTCCGCGGCGGAACGCAGAGCCGACGCGATGGCGTCGGTCACGCGCGAGAAGAGCAGGGACAGGAACACCGCGACGCCGATGGTGCCGCCGATCTGCCGGAAGAACGTGGCCGACGAGGTGGAGACGCCCATGTCCTGCGGCGGCAGTGCGTTCTGGATCGCGAGGGTCAGAGGCTGCATCAGATTGCCCAGGCCGAACCCGAAACCGAACATCGCGATCATGATCATCCACAGCGGTGTGTCGTACTCGATGAACGAGAACGCGAACATGCAGACCGTCATGAGAGTCGTGCCGATGATGGGATACGGACGGTAGTGGCCCGTGCGGGAGATCATCTGGCCGGAGAAGATCGACGCGACCATGATGCCCAGCACCAGCGGGAGCATCTGGAACCCGGCGAGCGTCGGCGACGAGCCCTTGACCACCTGCAGGTACTGGGGGAGCAGCGTGATGCCGCCGAACATCGCCGCACCGGTGATGACCGAGAGCACGAGTCCGACGCTGAACGTCGAGTTGCGGAAGAAGCGCATCGGGATGAGTGCGTTTGTCTTCATCCTGATCTCGATGGCGATGAAGGCCGCGATGCCGAGGACGCCGATGGTGTAGCAGATCATGGCCCGCCCGGAGCCCCATCCCCACGTGCGTCCCTGCTCGGCGATGATCAGCAGCGGCACCAGTCCGACGGCCAGCGCCGCGGCGCCGCCCCAGTCGACGACCGCGCTGCCGTGTCGACGCGGCAGATTCAGCACCTTGGCGACGACGAACAGAGCGACGATGCCGATGGGCACGTTGACGAAGAACACCCAGCGCCAGCCGGTGATGTTCAGGATCTCGGACTGGCCCGACAACACGCCGCCGATGACCGGACCGAGCACGCTGGACGTGCCGAACACGGCGAGGAAGTAGCCCTGGTACTTGGCCCGCTCCCGCGGCGGGACGATGTCGCCGACGATGGTCAGTGCGAGCGAGAACAGGCCGCCGGCACCGAGGCCCTGGAACGCGCGGAAGGCCGCGAGTTGGTACATCGACGTGGCGAAGCCGCACAGCGCCGATCCGATGACGAAGATCGTGATCGCGGTCAGGAAGAACTGTTTGCGCCCGTAGATGTCCGAGAGCTTCCCGTACAGCGGCGTGGAGATGGTGGCCGTGATCAGGTACGCCGTGGTGACCCACGCCTGAACGGAGAAGCCCTGCAGGTCGTCCGCGATGGTGCGGATGGACGTCGAGACGATCGTCTGGTCGAGCGCGGCCAGGAACATGCCGAGCATCAGACCGGAGATGATCGTCATGATCTGGCGATGGGTGAACTGCCCCGTGTCGCTGCTCGTGTCCGGCTGTGGTGAGCCGACGCCCGTCGCAGGGCGCAGTGTGTCGTCCGTCATCGGCTCATCTTGCCCCCTCGAGGCCGTACGCTGCGACTATCGGACATATCGGGCCGAGCCGACCATGTGAGAAACTGGCGTCGTGAGCTACGCAGGAGACATCACGCCCGAGCAGGCCTGGGAACTTCTCAGCACCGATCCGGAGGCCTCGCTCGTCGACGTCCGCACCCACGCCGAGTGGAGCTACGTGGGTGTCCCGGACATCTCGTCGCTGGACAAGCCGACGGCCTTCGTCGAGTGGGTCGGCTACCCGGACGGCGCGAAGAACGAGAACTTCGTCGACGAGGTCCGTGCCGCCGGGGTCGACAAGGGCCCTGTGGTCTTCCTGTGTCGCTCCGGTCAGCGGTCCATCGGTGCCGCCGAGGCCGCGACCGCTGCGGGGCTCGGACCCGCCTACAACGTGCTCGACGGCTTCGAGGGCGCGACCGACGCCGAGGGACACCGCGGCAGTGCCGGGTGGCGCGCCGTCGGACTGCCCTGGCGGCAGAAGTGATCCCCACCGGCGGCGGGTTCTCCAAGCCCCTGCCCGACGGGGTCGGGCAGGGAACTCTCGGTGTCCGCGGCGGTCTGAACCGCTCGGGGTTCGAGGAGAACGCCGAGGCCCTCTATCTCAGTTCGGGTTTCGTGTACGAGAGTGCCGAGGCCGCCGAGCAGGCGTTCACCGGCGACATCGACCACTTCGTCTACTCGCGCTACGGCAACCCGACCGTCACCATGTTCGAGGAGCGGCTGCGGTTGCTCGACGGCGCCGAGGCGGCCTTCGGCACCTCGAGCGGGATGTCCGCGGTCTTCACCGGGCTCGGAGCGCTGCTGAAGGCCGGCGACCGACTCGTCGCGGCGCGGAGCCTGTTCGGCTCGTGCTTCGTCGTGTGCAACGAGATCCTGCCGCGTTGGGGAGTCGAGACCGTCTTCGTCGACGGCGACGACCTGGACCAGTGGGAACAGGCGCTCGCCGTGCCCACCACCGCGGTGTTCTTCGAGACGCCGTCCAACCCTATGCAGTCGCTCGTCGACGTCCGGCGCGTGACCGAGATGGCGCATGCGGCCGGTGCGAAGGTGGTGCTGGACAACGTCTTCGCGACGCCCGTGCTGCAGCGCAGCTTCGACCTCGGTGCCGACGTGGTGGTGTACTCGGGGACCAAGCACATCGACGGACAGGGGCGCGTGCTCGGGGGCGCCATCCTAGGATCGAAGGAGTACATCGACGGTCCTGTGCAGACGCTCATGCGCCACACCGGTCCCGCGCTGAGCCCGTTCAACGCCTGGACTCTGCTGAAGGGTCTCGAGACGATGCCGCTCCGCGTGCGGCACATGAACGCCTCGGCGCTGGCCGTCGCGGAGTTCCTCGAGGCGCAGCCGGGTATCGGATGGGTGAAGTACCCGTACCTGCCGTCGCACCCCCAGCACGATCTCGCGGTCTCGCAGATGAGCGGCGGCGGTACCGTCGTCACGTTCGAGCTCGAGGGCGGCAAGGCGCGCGCCTTCGAGTTCCTGAACAAGCTGCGCATCATCGACATCTCCAACAACCTCGGCGACGCGAAGTCGATGACGACGCACCCCGCCACCACCACCCACCGGGCCATGGGTCCGGAAGGCCGTGCAGCCGTGGGCATCACGGACGGAGTCGTGCGCATCTCCGTGGGCCTGGAGGACCTCGAGGACCTGCTCGGCGATCTGGCGGGAGCGCTCGCCCGGTAGAGCCGAGTGCATCAACGGCCGGCTTCGGTGCGCTGAGCCGCGGTATCCGCTGCTCGGCGCACCGGATCGACGTCAGAGGCCGAAGGGCCTGAGCACCGTCGCGAACTTCGCTGTCGTCTCCTCCAGCTCGGCGCTCGCGTCCGAGGCGGCGACGATGCCGCCACCCGCGGTCGCGACCCCGCTGAGGCCGTCGGCGGCGATGTCCAGGCAGCGGATGGCCACCATCCACTCACCGTCGCCCGACGCGTCGCACCACCCCACCATGCCGGCGTAGAAGTCGCGGTTGCGTCCGGACTCCAGCAGATCGATGGTCTGGAGCGCCAGGTCGGTGGGGCTGCCCGCGACCGCGGGTGTCGGGTGCAGTGCGAGCGCGAGATCCAGTGCCGTGGTGGCGGGGTCGGCCAGTGTCGCGGTGATCGGGGTCGCCAGATGCCACACGGCCGGCGTGCTGGTCAGCGTCGGCCCGTCGGGGACGGACACCTCCGAGCACAGTGGCGCCAGGGCCTCGGCGATGGCGTCGACGACGAAGCGGTGCTCGGCCAGGTTCTTGGCGCTGGCGAGCAGGTCGGCGCCCGCCTGCTCGTCCGCCACCGGATCCTGTTGTCGTGCAGCAGTTCCGGCGAACGGTCGGCAGATCACCTGGGTTCCGGTGCGCCGCACCAGCAACTCCGGCGACGATCCCACCAGGTGGCGGCCGAAGTACGGACCACCCGCCGCGGTGAGATCGACGGCGAAACCGTTGTGCATCGGATTCGCCTCGATGAGCGTGTCCGCGAACGCCGTCGGGGACAGCGGGGCATCGAACACCAGCGTGATCGACCGCGCGAGAACCACTTTGCGTAGTGCGGATCCGGGATGGTTCAGCACCGTCAGGGCACGCTGCACCCGCGCGACGTGCTTGTCGGGTGGCGGGTTCTGGGAGGCGATCACGGCTCCGGGCAGGGTGCTCTGCTCGGGTGTCCGCGGCTCGTCGCGCCGGTCGAACGTCGACGGTTCGACGAGTGCACACCGCGTGGACGCATCGAACCCGACGGCCCCCACGAGAACACGCGCCGACCCGTCCTCGAGAGCCTCGCGCGCGTCGTCGATGTGATCGAACGCCTGCCGGGTGCCCGTCGCCTCGACGCTGCGGTCGGGCCGGGAGTAGACGAATCTCATCCGAACGGGTTCGCGGTGTGCCCGATGAGGTCGGCGACCGACTCGATGACACGGGTGGGGCGGAACGGGAACATCTCGACGCTGGCGGGGGTCGAGATACCGGTGAGCACGAGGATGGTCTGGAGACCGGCTTCGAGCCCGGACACGATGTCGGTGTCCATGCGGTCACCGATCATCAGCGTGTTCTCCGAGTGCGCGCCGATGGCCCGCAGAGCGGACCGCATCATCAGCGCGTTCGGCTTGCCCACGTAGTACGGCTCACGTCCGGTCGCGCGCGTGATGAGCGCGGCGACGGATCCGGTGGCGGGCAGCGATCCCTCGCGTGACGGGCCGGTGGCGTCGGGATTGGTGGCGATGAAACGGGCTCCGCGTTCGACCAGCCGAATGGCGGTGGTGATGGCCTCGAAGGAGTACGTGCGGGTCTCGCCGAGCACCACGTAGTCGGGATCGATGTCCGTGATGATGTAGCCGATGTCGTGCAGGGCCGTCGTCAGGCCGGACTCTCCGACCACGTAGGCGGTACCGTTCGGCCGCTGGTTCCCCAGGAAGGTGGCGGTGGCGAGTGCCGACGTCCAGATCGACTCCTCGGGGATCTCGAGGCCGGTCCGTCGCAGGCGTGCCTGCAGGTCGCGACGGGTGCGGATCGAGTTGTTCGTCAGGACGATGAACGGGGTGTTCGTGTCCTGGAGTTCCTTCAGGAAGCGGTCCGCTCCGGGGACGAGGTGCTCCTCGTGCACCAGGACACCGTCCATGTCCATCAGGTACGTCCACGGGGGTGTCCCCGTCGTGGACGGAGCATCGTCAGGTCGCACGGCGTCGTCAGGACTCACTCTGTCGGGGCTCACGACACCATTCTGCCCCTCCGGAATCGTCGCGAGTACAACGCGCCGCGGCGTCGGAGCCGACCCTTACAGTGGCCTGGTGCAGTGCGACGACCGAGTTCCGGTGATCCCGACCCTCCCCGACGCGCATCCGCTGGACGATCCCATCCGATCGTCCCTCGTCGGCGCCCACTCCCGGTTCGCTGAATGGCGGGGCCGGATCGCGCGTTACCACCCCGAGGTGGCCGGGTTCTTCGGTCACCCCGAGGACATGACGGCGGAGGACTGGGCGGATCTCGGCGCCCTGCTCCCGGTGGGTGAGCAGGCTGCACTGCGGGGCGACGGCATCACCCCGCCCGCCGGGTGGCGTGTTCTCGACCGCATCGGGCTGCTGCAGTTCGACGGATCCGCGCTGGTGGTCGAGCCGGAACCGGCCGCGCAGGTGCTCACCGCCGACGACGTGCCGGAGATGCTCGATCTCGTGCACCGCACCCGGCCGGGACCGTTCCGCTCGCGGACCGTCGAGATGGGCACGTACCTGGGCGTCCGGGACGGGTCGCGGCTCGTCGCCATGGCCGGGGAGCGCATGCATCCCGACGGCTGGACCGAGATCAGCGCCGTGTGCACCGACCCCGAGTACCGAGGGCAGGGCCTGGCCACCCGCCTCATCCGCGCTGTCGGGTACGGCATCCGGGAGCGGGGCGAGGTGCCGTTCCTGCACACGAGTGTGACCAACACCCGCGCCGTCGCGCTCTACGACACCCTCGGATTCGTGCTCCGTCGACAGACCACCCTGACGATCGCCGAGGTCGCCTGATGGTCGACATCCGCATTCTCGAGTCGCGGTCCGACCTGCTGGAATCGCAGCGCGTCTTCCGTGCCGCGATGGTGGGACTGCCCACGCTGCAGGTCACCGAGGACGAGATCGCGAGTCTGCGCGAGCCCGGTCGGACCTACGGCGCCTTCGACGGCGATCGCCTCGTCGGGACCACCGATTCGGCCCGCGGAACCCTGACGCTGCCGGGCGGCGCTCGGGTTCCCCACCTGGCCGTCACCCATGTCGGGGTGTTGCCGACCCACACCCGCCGCGGTGTCGTGTCCGCTCTGCTGCGGCGCCAGCTGCGGGACGCGCGCGATGCCGGGGACGTCGTCGCCACGCTCCGTGCGTCGGAAGCTGTCATCTACGGCCGCTACGGCTACGGCGTCGCCACCTCGTCCGTGTCCGCGGAGGTCGTCTCCGCCCGTGCGTCGGTGCGGGAGGAGGCCGTGTCCAGCGGCACCGTCCGCCTCGTCGACGACGGGGACGTGTTCGACGTGCAGGCCGGCATCGTCGCGTCGCACCCGTCGAGTCGACCGGGCACCATCACCCGACTGCCCGTCTGGTGGAACGCGTCGAGGCTGCGTGGGCGGACCGACACCGGTCCGGTGTGGAACGCGGTGCACTCCACCGGCGGGGTCGACGACGGATACGTCCGGTACCGCCCGCGCGACCCGCGGACGTGGTGGTCAGGGAACGACCGTCGGGTGGTCGTCGAGGACCTCCATGCGCCCGACGACGCGGTGTTCGCCGACCTGGTCCGCTTCCTCCTGCGACTCGACCTCGTCGACCGCATCACGTTTCCCGCACTGCCCGTCGACACCGTGCTGCCACTGCTGATGCACGATCGCCGATCCGTACGACTCGATCGCACCGAGGACGAGACCTGGCTGTGCATCCTCGACGTGTCCGCGGCACTGTCCGCGCGCACGTACGGGCCCGGGGACGCTGTGACCATCGCCGTGCAGGACCCGGACCTGCCGGAGAACGCCGGGACCTACGCCGTCGCACCGGACGGCGTGCGGGTGGTCGACGCGGCGCCGGATCTGACGGTGCACGTCCGAGATCTGGCGTCGGTGCTGCTCGGCGGGACGTCGTGGTCCGCTCTGGTGACCGCGGGCCTGGCGCAGGGCGACCCCGCGGCGGCCGATGCTCTGTTCCGGACCGCGTCGGCGCCCTTCGCCGGCGTCGGTTTCTGACGCACATTCCCCTCCGATCTCTGCGATTCCAACCCGTGTGCCGGGTGCGGATTCCTCCTAACCTCGGGTGTCCGGGGGCGATACGAGGGAGCGCACGATGACCAGGACGGTGACACTCGGCTTCGACGTCGGAGTCGGTTCGGCCGACGGACGAGCCGTGGCCGCCACGGTGACCGCGGCCGAGAACGCAGGATTCGGCTACGTCACGTTCGACGACGGCGATCTGGCGACGGGTGGCGTCGACGCCGTCACGCGCGCGGCCTTCGTCGCCGCGACCACCAGCACGGTGGGCCTCGTCGCCACCGCCAGCACCACCTACGCGGAACCGTTCCATCTGTCGTCACAGCTCGCGTCGTTGGACTACGCGTCCCGCGGCCGGGCGGGTTGGGTGGCATCCCGGTCGCTGGCACCCGACGTCGCGGCAGCATGGGGTCGCGAAGTCGTCTCGGCCGATACCGATCTGGTTCGTGAACAGCGTGATTCGGTGACCGTGGCGCGTGGACTGTGGGACTCGTGGGAGGACGACGCGGTGATCCGCGACTTCCCGACGGGCCGGTTCCTGAACCAGCAGAAGCTGCACTACGTCGACTTCGTCGGGGAGGAGTACTCGGTGAAGGGCCCCGCGATCGTGCCTCGGCCGCCGCAGGGTCAGGTGGTGGTGTTCGGCCGATTCGGCGAGATCGACGCCGATCTGCTCGACGTCGTCCTCGTGGAGAACGAAGCGGACGCGCGCGCGGTGACCGGGGCGCACGTCGTTCTCGACGTCGAGGCCCCCGGAAGCCCGACGGCCGCAGCGGCTCTCGTCGAGCGCATTGCTGCCCTCGACGACGCGATCGGCGGGATCAGGTTGCGTCCTGACCTGATCGACGACGATCTCCGCGTCGCCGCACGCTACGTCCTTCCTCAACTGTTCGAGCGGGACCTGGCCCATCGGCCGGTCCCGGCCACGACGCTGCGTTCCACTCTGGGCCTGGCCCGCCCGGTCAACCGATTCGAGGCTGCGCGATGACCGCTCTCTTCCGTCCCGACGCCACCGTCCACCTGGGTGTCTTCTTCCAGGGCGTCAACCACACGACGATCTGGTCGGACCCGGCCAGTGGCTCGCAGATCGACTTCGAGACGTTCCGTCGTCTGATCACGACCGCCGAGCGCGGACTGTTCGACGCCTTCTTCCTCGGCGAAGGACTGCGACTGCGCGAGCAGGGCGGCAAGATCCTCGACCTGGACATCGCCGGTCGTCCCGACGCCATCACGCAGTTGGCGGCGCTCGCCGGCATCACCACGAACATCGGACTGGTGGCCACCCAGAACACCACCTACAACGAACCGGTCGACCTCGCGCGTCGGCTGTCGGGACTGGACGTGCTGTCCGGTGGTCGCGCCGGCTGGAACGTCGTGACGACGGACAACGCGTGGACGGGCGAGAATTTCCGACGCGGTGGCTACCTCGACCACGCGGACCGCTACGTGCGCGCCGGAGAGTTCCTGGACGTCGCCAGGGCGCTGTGGAACGCAGGAGGCACGCCCGACTCCGTGCGCATCCAGTCCTCGCAGTTCGACATCGTCACTGCTGCACCGATTCCCCGCAGTCCTCAGGACCACCCGGTGATCTTCCAGGCGGGAGATTCCAGCACCGGTCGCGACTTCGCCGCCCAGCACGCCGACGTGATCTTCTCCGCGCACGGCACCCACTTCGACGACGCGCTCGACTTCGCGAACGACATCCGCGCGCGACTGGTGGCCCGTGGACGACCGGACGACGACATCAAGATCCTGCCCGGCACCCAGATTGTCCTCGCGGACCACGAGCGGGACGTGGACGAGAAGGTGCGCTGGGTCAAGGAGGGTCAGTTCACCGGCCCGACGACGCTGTCGATCGCCGGCCAGATGTGGGGGCGCGATCTGTCCGATCGCGATCCCGACGGACCGCTCCCCACCGAGGACCCGATCGTCAGTGGCGTCGTCGGTGCTCGTGGGTCGGCGTTCAACGGCATCGATGTGGATGCACGAGTGCGGGAATGGCGGTCGCTCGCCGAGGCGAAGAACCTGTCGCTGCGGCAGGTCGTCATCGAGACGTCGGCGCGTACCGGATTCGCGGGTACGCCGAGCCAGGTCGCGGACGAGCTCACCCGGTGGGTCCGCGGAGGGGCGAGCGACGGCTTCAACATCACGCCGTACCTCGTGCCGAGCGGGCTCGACGACATCGTCGACAAGCTGGTTCCCGAACTGCAGGAACGTGGTTCGTACCCGGCCGCCTACGAGGGGTCGACCTTGCGGGAGCACCTCGGACTACGTCGACCCCGTATCGGCGAGTGAGAGTCCACTGGTTCCTCCCCACCGGGGGTGACGACGAGAGGCTCGGTGCGCACTCGCACGGAGTCGCCATCGGCGGTGGGGGCGCCTCGGCAGCGGGTGCGGGACATCGGGACGCGACACTCGATTACCTGACCGAATTGGCCGTGACCGTCGAGGAACTCGGTTTCGAGGCAGTGCTCACTCCGACGGGCGGACACTGCGAGGACGCGTGGTTGGTCACCGCGGCGCTGATCCCGGCGACCACTCGTCTGAAGTTCCTGGTGGCTTTCCGGCCGGGCCAGGTCTCGCCCGTGACGTCGGCGCAGATGGTCAGTACATTCCATCGACTGTCCGGTGGCCGAGTGCTTCTCAACGTGGTGGTCGGGGGCGACGACGTCGAGCAGCGGTCCTACGGCGACCGTCTGGCGAAGGAGGGCCGCTACGCGCGGGCGGGTGAGTTCCTCGGCATCGCGCGCGCCGTCTCCGACGGCCGGCCGGTGCGGCCGTCCGGCGACCACTACGCTGTGGACCGACCGAACGGCGGCGGTTTCGGCGGGCATCCTCCGGTGCCGCTTCCCGACGTCTATCTCGGCGGATCATCGGACGCCGCACTGGATGTCGCCGCCGAGCATGCCGACGTCTTTCTCACGTGGGGCGAGTCTCCCGAGGCGGTGGCCGAGAAAATCTCCCACGTGCGGGAGCGGGCGGCTGCCCGCGGCCGCACCCTGCGTGCCGGACTGCGGATGCACGTGATCACCCGCGAGCGCGCGAAAGATGCGTGGGCTCGAGCCGAGAACCTGATCGCCGATGTCGACGACGCGACCGTCCGGACCCGACAGGCGCAACTGGGCGCCGTGGGATCGGAAGGCCAGCGACGCATGCTGGCGTTGCACGGCGGTGATCGTCGGAACCTGGTGGTGGGCCCCAACCTGTGGGCGGGCATCGGTCTCGTCCGCGGCGGCGCCGGCACCGCGCTGGTCGGCAGCCACGACGAGGTGGTGGCCCGCATCGAGGAGTATCGCGAGGCAGGTGTCGACGAGATCATCCTGTCGGGGTACCCCCATCTCGAGGAGGCACGTCACGTCGGCGACGGTGTCCTCGGCAGAATCGCATCGTCACCGTCCGAGAAGGAGTACGCATCATGACAACATCCGTCACCACGTTCGAGCAGGACTGGGCTGCATGGCATTCCGATCGCGAGGAGTACTTCCGCGATCCGTTGGGATGGGTCGCGCTCACAGGTCTGTACTGGTTGACCGAGACCGACGCGGTCGTGGGAGATCTGCCCGGTGTGTGGCGCGCCGACGACGACACTCTGCACGTCACCGCGAGCACGGGCGACGGGTTGTCGGTCGACGGGGTGGTCGTGGACGGGACTGTCGCTCTGCACCCCGTCGAGGGGGCTCCCGGCCTCCTCGTGGCCGCCGGTGAGCGGCGCGTCGAGGTGATTCGCCGCACCGGCTCGGTCGCCCTGCGCGTGCACGACCCCGCGGCCCCCACCTTGGCGTCGTTCGGCGGGATCCCCACCTTCGCGCCCGACGAGAAGTGGCGCGTGAGTGGCACGTTCACGCCGTACGACTCCGAGCGCACTGTCACCACCGCGGCCGTCGTCGAGGGTCTGGAGCACCACCACGCCGGGCTGGGCGTCATCGACTTCACGCTCGGGAACGCACCGCAACAGTTCGTCGCATTCCGAGGGAAGGCGGGCGGCTTCCACATCCTCTTCACCGACGAGACCAGCGGCGTGAACACCTACCCCGCGTGCCGGTCCCTCGCGGTCGGCGATGCGGACGCCGACGGCCTGGTGACACTGGACTTCAACCGCGCGTCCAACCTGCCGTGCGCCCTCACCGACTACGCGACGTGCCCGGTGGCGCCTCCCGAGAACCGGCTGACCGTCGCGGTGGAGGCCGGCGAGAAGCTTCCGATCAGGTGACAGCGCTGCCCGTTCTCGACATGTCGACCGCGGATGTCGACGGGTTTCGTTCGGCATTGCGCGAGGCCACCCACGACCACGGCTTCTTCCACCTGACCGGTCATGGTGTCGACCCCGAGCTCGTGTCGACGGTCCTGTCGCTGGCGCGCACTTTCTTCGCGCTGCCGGCGGACGCCAAGGACGAGATCAGTCAACTGAACTCGCCCCAGTTCCGCGGCTACAGTCGGCTCGGCGGCGAGCTGACCAACGGCGCCGTCGATTGGCGAGAGCAGATCGACATCGGTCCGGAGCGCGAGGTGATTCCCGCGGCGCAGGGATACTGGAACCTGCAGGGCCCCAACCAGTGGCCGTCCGCGCTACCCGAACTGCGTCCCGCGTTCGAGGCCTGGGACGCCGCCCTGTCGGACGTCGGGCTGCGGCTGCTCCGACACTGGGCAGTCTCCCTCGGCGCGGCCGAGGACACATTCGATGCCGCCTTCGCCGAGCTCCCCGCGACGTTGATCAAGGTGGTGCGGTATCCCGGCAGCACCGAGAACCCGCAGGGGGTGGGCGCGCACAAGGACTCGGGGGTGCTGACGTTGCTTCTCGTGGAGCCGGAGTCGACCGGCCTGCAGGTGGAGCTGCGCGGCGGCGAGTGGATCGACGTACCCCCCGTGGCCGGCGCGTTCATCGTCAACGTCGGGGAACTGCTCGAGGTCGCGACGGGTGGGTACCTGCGTGCCACTCGGCATCGAGTCCTCGCGCCGACGCCTGGCACGGACCGGGTGTCCGTTCCCTACTTCCTCAGCCCCGCACTGGATGCGCGCGTGCCGATCATCGACCTTCCACCCGAGTTGGCGGCGCGGTCCCGGGGCGTCGACACTGATCCGGACAACCCCCTCTTCCGGACCTACGGCGAGAACGCGTGGAAATCGCGTACCCGTGCACACCCGGACGTGGCCGAGAAGCACCACGGGATCAGGCGCTGAGGCCGCCGCTCGCAGCATCGACGAAGATCCCCTGACGGAGAATCGGAACGCCGACGCTCTCCCCGACCTCCGCTGCCACCGCGACATCGTCGTCGAATCCCAGGGCGATCAGCTCGCGACCGGAACTGCAGTCACGTAGTGCCGTCGACGGATCATCGGCCACCGCCGTCCAGGCTGCCTGCGCCGCGTCGGCCTCGGGAGACGGGTCGAGAAGACGCCCGACGGCGGCGAGTGCCGCGACGACTGCACCCGCTCCCCAGAAGTCCTCGATCGCGGGGCGCAGCGATCCGTCCGGCCATCTCTCGCCCGCAGCGATGATCGCCACGGAGTCGTCCGGTCCCGCGGTGCGCGCGATCCAGTACGCGATCGCCGTCGCCGTGCGTAGGGACGCCGCTGCCAGGACGGGTGTCGTCGCCAGCGCCTCGGCGATGGTCGATCCATTGGGTGACGGAAGAACGAGCCGGGCGGGCACGTCGCGCGCGGACCGGATCGATCCGGGGGACAATGTGATGCGGCCCGGAGCCGATTGCGAGCGGCGGAACGCCACGGACGCGTCGTGACGTCGGGCGACCTCCTCGGTGTCGGCGCCCGCGTGCGGGACGACGCCGATCCCTCGGTCGAGAGCGACACTCACCGTGGTGGTGAACGACAGGACGTCCACGATCACGGCGATGTCGGCGTCCGACGCGATCGCCTCGGCTCCGCGCAGGCCCCAGTCCACCCGGGTGCGATGTCGCCGCTGACAGTGCTCGGGGTTCACGGCTGCTCGGCCAGCTCGGTGCCCCGCAGCTCGTAGGACTTCAGTGCCCAGTACGCGCCGAAGGTCATGACTGCGACCGCTTCCACCACCAGCACCGCGAGTGCGCCCTGGCGGAGGACGAGCACCAGGGCGAGCGCCGACGCCGGAGCGACGACGACCACGACCGCCACGACTCGATAGGCTCTGCGGTAGCGGCGGATTCGCCGTTCGGAGTCCCGGGACGGATCCAGGGTGTCGTCCGCGCACCGCCAGACCGACACCGCGAAGCTGACGAAGAAGGCGACGGCGGAGACGGCGTGGACTGTCATACGCAGGCCGAAGTCGCTCTGCCCCGGTGGATCCGTGGGCACGAGCGCGACGACGACGAGGAAGGCGCCGGCCGCGTTCAACAGTCTGTTCTCGAGCGGCCCGTGACCGCGGTAGCAGATCAACGCGATACCGGTCCCGGAGAGCACTCCGACGAACACGTCACGGGCCGGGCTGTAGTAGTACTCGCTCATCGATCCGAGGACGGGAAGGTCGGGATCGAGCAGCGACCAGGCGACGAGCAGGAGAGGCAACCCGACGGCCATGATCGCCATCGCCGCGCGCAACGCGAAATACGTGCCGACGATGTGCTCGGCGAGCGGGTCGGACCAGGCGCGGAGCGGGCTCATGGGCTCGACTCTACGGCGCGCGGAGGGTGTCGGACCCTCGAGTTACCTTCTGCGGGAATCGAGGATCCGGGGGGAGATCGATGAACGACACGGTAGAGCTGCACCCACCATCGGTGGACGAGATACGGCTGTTCACAGCGCGTTTGGGGCTGGTGGAGGACGACGGGTCGGCGCGAGAAGGAATCGATGCCGTGACGGCCATCGAAGCCCTGAAGTGCGTGGGCGCGGCGACGCAGGCGGTAGTGACCGCCGGGGTGGCGGCGAGCGTTCGAGCCGATCGGCGTGATCGCGGGCTGCCGAGGAAGCAGTGGGATCTCGGGATCGCGTCACAGGTGGGTCTGGCACGTCGCGAGTCACACCGGCGTGGTGGCACATACCTCGGACTCGCACGGGCACTGGTGCACGAGATGCCGTACACCCTGCAGTCGATGCGCGAAGGCCGCCTGAGCGAGTACCGCGCGATGCTGCTGGTGCGGGAGACTGCGCACCTCACCGTGGCGGACCGGCGGGAGGTCGATCGCCGGTTGTGCGCCGACGCCTCGACGTTGGAAGGGAAGGGCGACAAGCAGGTGGTCGCGCTCGCGGTGGCCGCGGCGGTCGAGCTCGATGCCGCGGCCGTGGTGCGGAGGAACGCGCGTGCGGCTGCGCAGCGCCGCGTGAGCGTGCGTCCGGCTCCGGATTTCATGGGATACGCGACGGCGCTGCTGCCGATGGACAAGGCGGTGTGCGTGTACGCCACGTTGCGCCGAGACGCGGACGCGCTCGTCGCAGCCGGCCGTGCCGAGGGTCGAACGCGTGATCAGGTGATGGCGGACCTGTTGTTCGAGCGCGTGACCGGGGGAGATGCAGCGGCGGGTCCCCCGGTGGCGGTGCAGCTGGTCATCTCCGACGAGTCGTTGCTCGCCGGCGGTGACGAGGCCGCGCACGTTCCCGGCTACGGCATGGTTCCCGCCGAAGTGGCCCGCCGTGCGGTGGCCGACCGCATCGACGGCGGGAGTGTCGGTGCGACCCTGCGGCGGCTCTACGCCGTCCCGTCGACGGGACAGCTCACGGCGATGGACTCGACGGCGCGTGTGTTCCCGGCGGGACTCGGTCACTACATCGACGTCCGCGACCGGACGTGCCGCACACCGTGGTGCGATGCGCCGATCCGACACCACGACCACATACGCCCCTTCAGGTTCGGTGGCCCGACGACGGCGGAGAACGGCACGGGACTGTGCGCCGCCTGCAATTACGCGAAGGACGCGGAGGGGTGGGAGGCCCAGCGGGTCGTCGAGCACGTCGACGGCGGCCACATCGTCAGATTCCGGACGCCGACGGGCCACACCTACGACTCGGCTCCGCCGGCAGTACCGTTGCCGCTTCCCACCACGATGGTGGAGACGCAGCTGTACGAGCTGCTCGTTCAGCGTCGAGCCGGGTGAGACACAGCATGGTGGCCGGCCACGAGATCCGCGGCGATCGCGTCGTTGTGCCGGAAGAAGCCGGCGTCGATGCCGGGCCGGGCGAAGGCGCCGGACCAGGCGTGGCCCGCCACCCACATTCCCACCGCGTACCGATGGGGGTGCGCCGTGCCCGATGCGTCGATCACGCGGGACGAGCCGTCGACGGCCAGTTTGGCCGGACTCGTCGGAGACGCACTCACCTCGCGGACCTCACCGCGCTCGTGCAGCGATCGCAGCAGGGCGTCGGCGCTGCGCGAGATGGACGCGCTGGGCAGTCGGGCTTCGATGAGCGTCCGCGCTCGCACCACGTCGTGGTGCACGTGCGAGGTCGCCCGGAAGCCGTCACCGTCCGCCTCGAACCGCACCTCGGGGCCGAGGTAGCGAATGACTCCGGCGCGGCCGAGTGCGAGCAGCTGCTCCAGGCGCTCGGGCGGGGGACCGCTCGCGAGGAAGCTGAAGAAGGAATGCAGCTGTCCCTCCACCTGCGACGCGACGTCGTCCGGGCGCAGTCTCTCTGTCCGAACGAGCTCTCCCACAGTCCGATACACCGACAGCAGGGCCGAGAACACGGCGGCGTCCGCGCTGAAGCGGGGGTCGCGCCGTCGTGCCAGGTCTGCCTCGATGTAGCGGTGCACCTGCTCTGCGGCATCGGCCGCTGAGTCGAATCGGGCGTGCCGCAGCGGTCGGTCGAGCGTGTCGATGTCGAAGTGGTCCTCGGGATCGGGGACCATTCGTTCGACCAGTTCACCGACTGCACGGGCGCCGTCACGGCCCAGGGCGGCCTCGAGTTCGATGAACGGCCCGCGGACACGGTCGGGGTGGGAGCGGAACAGCTCGTGATAGTGCGCCCACGCAAGTTCCGCGACCGCGAGAGGCCAGACCGCCGTACGGAAGTCGAGCGTCTCCGTCCCGGGAAAAGCCTCGGGTACGAAGAACCTCGGGAGAGGCGGTGCCGCATCGGCGATGGAGTACGAGATCTTGGCGTGGTACGGAACCCCGCGTCGAGATCCGGCGTACACCAGGGGTTCCCGGCCGGAGGCCGTGTACACCAGGGTGCCGTCACCGGAGCGCGAGAAGGTGCCGCCGCGTGACTCCGCGAGCAGCACCATCCAGTCCACGAAGGCGAGACCGAGGCCCGAGATCAGGACGGGTTCGGCCTCGGGAACCAGCGCCGGGTCGAGGTCGGCTGTGTATCCCGGCCCGATGTACCGGAGACCGTGGGTCTCGGCATGGGCGGCGAATGCCTGGACGTCTGCCGGCGGCAGAGTGTCGGGTTGGCCCTGCGCCAGAACGACATCGGTCACCTCGAGCACGGTGCCGTCGTCGAGGATCAGACGCTGGTGGACACCCCGATCCTCGATGTCGACGACGCAGGCCCGGTGCACGTGCACTCGAACACGATCCGGCCGCGCCTTCACCGCGCTCTCGAAGACGTGAGCGAGATAGTGGGACTGCAGCGACCGGGACGCGAACGACGACGGGGTGAAACGGAGAACCTCCTCCCGCAGAGCCGGATCCGTGACGAGGGTGTCCCGGTTCGCCGTCACCCACTCCGCGAGGGTGGGACCGCCCGACCCGTCGGGCAGCATGGCCACGTCCGCCGCGACGGAGTTCATCCACAGCAGGGGGTCCTGGTTCCGTCGCCAGATCCGCCCTGCACCCGGCGGGTGGGGGTCGACGACATGGACGTCGATCGGTTCGGTCAGCTCGTCGGCCCGGCCGACGATCCGCTCGAGGATGCCGGTCGCGCGGGGTCCTCCGCCCACGAACGCGATGCTCACGAGTACGGTCCCGCCGTGAAGCCCGCAGCGCGCCGGGAATCGTCCTCGCCCCACAGCAGTGGTTCGGGAAGTTCCTTGCGCACTCGCGGCACCACCTCCTCGGCGAACTGGCGGAGGATGTCCTTCTGGTGCTCCGGTTCGAGCAGGTGGTTGATCGACACCGACTGCAGGACATGCCCGTATGCGTGGTGGTAGTCCACGATCTTCTCGGCGACGCGCTCCGACGACCCGACGAGCGCGGGACCGCGATCCACGGCCTCCTCGATCGAGCGGAAGCTCGTCACCTTGCCCACCGCCCCGGGATCGTGCCGACGCTGGTCGGCCTGTGCCACCGCACCCTCGTAGAGCGGGCGGTACTGCTCGACGGCCTGATCGGTCGTCTCCGCGAGGAACAGCCCTCCCGAGCCGGACCCGACGAAGGCGAACCGGGGATCGTGCCCGGCCTCGGCGTACTTCTCCCGGTAGCGGTCGACGAGGACGGCGTAGTTCTCCCGCGGCTGGAATGCGTTGGCCGTGACGAGGGGGTCACCCCACCGGGCCGCGAGGTCGACGGCGTGTGTCGACGTCGCCGACCCGTGCCAGACGCGGAAGGGACCGGCGAACGGCCGCGGCAGAGTGGTGGCGTTCTCGAGCGGAGTCCGGTGCTGCCCGGACCACGTGACGTTCTCCTCGCGGATCAGTCGACGGAACAACTCGTAGTTCTCGGTCAGGTACTCGTACTGGCGCGCGATGTCCTTCCCGAACAATGGGTACTGCCACGCCTCGTTGCCCTTGCCGACGACGATCTCGAGCCGCCCGTGGCTCAGCTGGTCGACGGTCGCGAGGTCCTCCGCGAGACGCACGGGGTCGAGTACCGAGAGCACCGTGACGCCGGTCGACAGCAGAATCCGGTTCGTGGCCTGTGCCAGCGCTCCGAGGATCACCGTGGGGCTCGACGACAGGACGTCCCCGGCGTGACGCTCGCCGACCGCGAAGGAGTCGATTCCCAGCTGGTCCGCGAGCACGGCGAGGTCGACCACTCGGTCGAGCCGCTCGGCAGCGGGTACCACCTCCCCGGTGACGGGGTGGGGCGGATTGAAGACGATGTCCAGGACCTGAAAGCGCACCACAGCCTCCTCGCGCTCGTGCAACCTCCCACGGTGCCGGGCTGCCCACCTCGGTGACAGGGTTGCGCGCACTGCGATTCGAAGGCCTCGGGCGGATCGGAGGCCTCGACTGATAGACATGACGGTGACCGGGGTTCGGCGGTAGATGAGGGAGTTCGGCGTGGCACAGGAACTGAAGTTGGGATACAAGGCGTCGGCCGAGCAGTTCGGCCCCCGCGAGCTCGTGGAGATCGCCGTTCTCGCGGAGTCGTCGGGCATGGATTCGGCGACCGTGAGCGACCACTTCCAGCCCTGGCGCCACGAGGGCGGCCACGCACCGTTCTCGCTCGCGTGGATGACGGCCGTCGGTGAGCGCACGAAGACCCTGCAGCTGGGCACGTCGGTGATGACCCCGACGTTCCGCTACAACCCGGCCGTGATCGCCCAGGCGTTCGCGACGATGGCGTGCCTGTACCCGAACCGGATCATGCTCGGTGTAGGCACCGGTGAGGCCCTCAACGAGATCGCCACCGGATTCGACGGCGAGTGGCCCGAGTTCAAGGAGCGGTTCGCGCGCCTGCGCGAGGCGGTGTCGCTGATGCGCGAGCTGTGGCTCGGCGACCGCGTCGACTTCGAGGGTGAGTACTACAAGACCAAGGGCGCATCGATCTACGACGTGCCCGAGGGCGGCGTCCCCGTCTACATCGCCGCCGGCGGCCCGGTGGTCGCCCGCTACGCAGGACGCAGCGGTGACGGCTTCATCTGCACCTCGGGCAAGGGCATGGAGCTCTACACCGACAAGCTCATTCCGGCCGTCGCCGAGGGTGCGGCGAAGATGGAGCGACCCGTCGAGGACATCGATCACATGATCGAGATCAAGATCTCGTACGACACCGATGCCGATGCGGCGCTGGAGAACACGCGCTTCTGGGCGCCGCTGTCACTGACGCCGGAGCAGAAGCACTCCATCGACGATCCGATCGAGATGGAGAAGGCCGCGGACGAGCTGCCGATCGAGCAGGTGGCGAAGCGGTGGATCGTCGCCTCCGATCCGGACGAGGCGGTGGAGAAGGTCAAGCCGTACGTCGATGCAGGCCTGAACCACCTTGTCTTCCACGCGCCGGGTCACGATCAGCGTCGGTTCCTGGAGCTGTTCAAGACCGATCTGGAGCCCCGTCTGCGCCGTCTGGGCTGACGACGCCGGAGGACACCGCGCCCGACAGGATCCGGTGCAGCACCGCGGCGTCCTCGTCGCCGAGGTCGGCGAGCGAGTCGGGTACCGGGTCGGTGATCGTGTGCACGCGGTCCATCAGGGCGCGGCCGTCGTCGGTGATCGTGACGCGCTTGCTGCGACGATCGCTGTCGTCGACGGTGCGGCGGACGTAGCCGCGAGACTCGAGTTCGTTGACGCACACCGTGGTCGCCGGTGCGTCCATCGCCGCCGCGGTGGCCACCGCGCTCATCGTCAGCGGTCCGTCGACCAGGCGCCGAAGCACCCGCACCCGGCTGAACGGCATGTCGACCTCGGCCGCCACCCGTCGGCGCCAGGTGTCGCGGTTCTCGAAGACCAGCGAGGTCATCGCGGCCCAGGCCTCGTCTATCGGTCGGCTCCGGCGGTCAGGCACGGGCGGGCTCCGGTGTGCGGAACAGTGCGGCCACGTCGTCCGCGGTCCGCGTGGCCCGTCTGCTGGCGCTGACCAGCCCGAGGCCCGCGACGATCACACCGATGGCGGCCAGAGCCCACCAGACCGTGTGTGTGGAGGCGGCGAACCCCGCGTCGATGCCGGCCGCGGCGCCCGCGGTGGTGAGGCTCCCGCACAGCGCGACGCCGATGCTGACACCGATCTGGCGGCTGGTCGATGCGACCGCCGACGCCGCACCCGCGCGATCGCGGGGCATCCCGCCGACGGCCGCGTTGGTGATGGGGGCGTTGACCAGCCCGAAGCCGACCCCGAAGATCGCGAACATGACCAGCAGTGCGCTGACGGGGGTGGTGGCGGAGAGGCGGGTGAGGGTCAGGCCGGCGACGGCGATGACCACACCGGCGATGGTCATCGAGGGGCGGGCACCCCACCGCGCCACCATCCGCCCGGACAGCGGCGAGCAGATCAGCGTGGCGAGTGCGAGCGGAAGGAAGGACGCTCCCGTGCCGATCGCGCTGAAGCCGCGCACCTCCTGCAGGTACAGCGACATGAGGAACAGGAACGCTCCGTATCCGCCGAAGGCGCACACGGCCACGATCGTCGCCGACGAGAACGGGATGCTGCGGAAGAAGCGCAGATCGATGAACGGATCGACGCGCCTGTTCTCGTAGCGGACGAACGCGACGAACGAGGCCACGGACAGGGCGAACACCGCGAGGGTGATGGGCGACGACCATCCGAGCGAGGGACCCTCGATGAGGCCGAACACCAGGGAGGCCAGCATGACGACACCGAGCAGCTGACCGACCGGATCGAACGCGCGCACGACGGGCGACCGCGACTCGGGGACGAACACGGCGGCCAGAACGAACGCTGCGAGACAGACCGGGATGTTGATCCAGAAGACGGACCGCCACCCGGAGATCTCGATCAACAGTCCGCCGAGCATGGGACCGAGGGCCATGGAGATGCCGACCACGGCGCCCCACATACCGATCGCCCGGGCACGCTCGGCCTTCCCGGTGAAGACCTGCGTGATGATCGACATGGCGACGGGGTTGAGCATCGACCCACCGATCGCCTGGATCATGCGCGCGAGGATGAGGACCGGGGCGGTGGGGGCGAGGCTGCAGAGCAGCGAGCCGACGGCGAAGCTGACGAGTCCGATCTGGAAGACACGGCGCCGCCCCACACGGTCCGCGGTGGTGCCGGACAGCAGCAGCAGACTGGCGAGCACCAGTGTGTAGACGTCGATGGTCCACTGGAGCTGGGACACGGATGCGCCGAGTTCGGTGCGGATGGCGGGCAGCGCGACGTTCACGATGGTGGCATCCATCGAGACGATGAGCAGGCTGAGGCAGCACGTGGCCAGCACGATCATCTTGTGACGCTGGTCGAGACCGTCTGACGTGACAGTTGTGGGCACACAAGTATTATGCTTGCGTAGGCTAAGAAAGTGCGGAGTTGTTCCCGGGATCACAGCCCGACCGCGGGACATCGTCTCGGACGACCGCGGCGGCGCGCCCATTAGGCTGAGACCATGGTCGCCGCGCCCGCAGACACGCCCAGTTCGCCCGTCTCCAGCATCTACATCGCGTCGCCCGAGGGGGACACCGGCAAGTCGACCATCGCGTTGGGGCTGCTGCGCATGCTCGGTGCCTCGACGGCTCGGGTCGGTGTGTTCCGGCCGATCGCTCGGTCGTCGTCCGAGACCGACTACATCCTCGAGCTCATGATCGACCACACCACCGCGGACACCACGTACGAGCAGTCGCTCGGCGTCACCTACGACGAGGTGCACGCGGATCCCGACGCCGCGCTCGCCGAGATCGTGCGCCGCTATCACGACGTCGCGTCCCAGTGCGATGCCGTGGTGATCGTGGGCAGCGACTACACCGACATCGCCAGTCCCAGCGAGCTGGGGTTCAACGCGCGCGTCGCCGTGAACCTGGGCGCCCCGGTGCTCCTCGCGCTGCGTGGCTCCGAACGCACGCCCGAGGAGATCGCCCACCTCGCCGACGTGTGTCGATCGGAACTGTCGACGCACCGCGCCCATCTGGCCGGCATCGTCGCCAACCGGTGCGATCCCGACGCGTTGGACGACGTCATCGCGCAGCTCTCGACCGAGGACGTGCCGGCGTGGGCTCTGCCCGAGGTACCGCTGCTGGTCGCACCGACCATGGACGAACTGCTGCACGCGATGAAGGGCGAACTCTATAGCGGCGATGCCGAACTGCTGCAACGGGAGGCCCTGCGCGTGATGGTCGGCGGCATGACGGCCGAGCACATTCTCGAGCGACTCACCGAGGGAGTCGTCGTCATCGCTCCGGCCGACCGCTCCGACGTCGTGCTCGCGCTCGTCAACGCCCACGAGGCCGAGGGGTTTCCGTCGCTCGCCGGCATCGTCATGAACGGCGGACTGACACCGCATCCCATGATCGCCAAGCTCATCGAGGGTCTGCAGCCCCGACTACCGATCCTCACCACCGAACTCGGAACCTTCGACACCGCGAGTGTGGCCGCGTCCACTCGCGGGCGGGTGGCCGTCGGATCGCAACGCAAGGTCGACACGGCGCTGGCGCTCATGGAGCGCCACGTCGACGCCGCCGAGATCCTGGGCCGCCTCGACGTCGCGATGCCGTCGGTGGTGACGCCGCAGATGTTCGAGTACCAGCTCATCGACCGGGCCCGCGCCGACCGCAAGCACATCGTGTTGCCCGAGGGGTCGGACGACCGGATCCTGCGCGCGGCCGGACGACTGCTGCAACGGCAGGTCGCGGACCTGACCATCCTCGGTGACGAGGCGGCGATCACGCGCAGGGCCGGGGAACTGGGGGTGGACCTGTCCGAGGCCACCGTGCTGGATCCGACGAACTCGGAGTACACGGACGACTTCGTCGCGGAGTACGTCCAGCTGCGCAAGCACAAGGGCATGACCGAGGACAAGGCCCGCGACATCATGTCCGACATCTCGTACTTCGGAACCATGATGGTGCACAAGGGCATTGCCGACGGCATGGTCTCGGGCGCCGCGCACACCACGGCGCACACCATCAAGCCGTCCTTCGAGATCATCAAGACCATGGACGGGGTCTCGACGGTCTCGAGCATCTTCCTGATGTGTCTCGCGGACAAGGTGCTCGCCTACGGCGACTGCGCCGTGGTTCCCGACCCCACGTCGGAACAGCTCGCCGACATCGCCGTCTCGTCCGCGGCCACCGCGTCGATGTTCGGCATCGAGCCGCGGGTGGCGATGCTGAGCTACTCCACCGGCGATTCCGGATCGGGTGCCGACGTGGACAAGGTCCGGACGGCGACCGACCTCGTCCGCGACAGGGCGCCGGATCTGCTGGTGGAGGGGCCGATCCAGTACGACGCGGCCATCGACCCGTCGGTGGCGAAATCCAAACTGCCCGACTCCGAGGTGGCGGGCCGGGCGACCGTGTTCGTCTTCCCCGACCTCAACACCGGCAACAACACGTACAAGGCGGTGCAGCGCAGCGCCAACGCCGTGGCCGTGGGACCGGTCCTGCAGGGACTGCGCAAGCCCGTCAACGATCTCAGTCGAGGAGCCCTGGTGCAGGACATCGTGAACACGGTGGCGATCACCGCCATCCAGGCCCAGTCCGGTACCGACGGTCTGGAGGTCGCGAAGTGAGCACGGTGCTGGTCGTCAACTCGGGATCGTCGTCGGTGAAGTTCCAGGTGGTGGACCCCGACTCGGGACACAGCGTCCTGCAGGGCATCGTCGAGCGCATCGGGGACGCCGACGGGCGCGTGGCCGTCACCCGCGGCGACGACACGACGGAGAAGACGACCGACATCCCCGATCACGTCACGGGCCTCCGGCTGGCGTTCGAGATGATGGCCGACGCGGGACTGCCCCTGGCGGAGGCGGGCATCACGGCAGTGGGACATCGAGTGGTGCACGGCGGCACCGTCTTCAGCGAGCCCACCCTCATCGACGACTCGGTCGTGGCCACCATCGACGAGCTCAGTGCGCTGGCGCCCCTGCACAATCCGGCCAACCTGCGCGGGATCGAGGTGGCGCGCCGGGAGCTGCCCGACGTGCCGCAGGTCGCCGTGTTCGACACGGCGTTCTTCCACACCCTCCCCGCCGCCGCCTCGACGTACGCCATCGATGCGGCCACCGCCGCCGAACACGACATCAAGCGGTACGGGATGCACGGCACGTCCCACGAGTACGTGAGTGGCCGCGTGGCAGAGCATCTGGGACGGTCGCCGTCGGACGTGAACCAGATCGTGCTGCACCTCGGCAACGGCGCCTCGGCATCGGCCGTGCGCGGCGGCGTCGCGGTGGACACGTCCATGGGCCTCACCCCGCTCGAGGGGCTCGTGATGGGAACCCGCAGCGGCGACATCGATCCCGGCATCGTGATGCACCTGCGGCGCAGTGCCGACATGGACGTCGATGCCATCGACGAACTGCTCAACCGCCGCTCCGGTATCAAGGGACTGAGTGGTGTCACCGACTTCCGTGAGCTCCGGCGCCTCATCGACGACGGTGACGAGGCCGCGGCCCTGGCCTTCGACGTGTACGTCCATCGCCTGCGGCGCTATCTCGGCGCGTACATGATCGAGCTGGGCCACGTGGACGTCGTCACGTTCACCGCCGGCGTGGGCGAGAATTCGGCCGAGGTGCGCGCAGCGGCCCTGGCGGACCTCGAGATGTACGGGATCGAGCTGGACGAGGAGCGTAATGCCGAGCGCGGCAACGGAATCCGTGTCATCTCGACGGACGATTCCCCGGTGACGGTCCTCGTGGTACCCACCAACGAAGAGTTGGCCATCGCCCGCGCCGCGGTGGCCCTGATCGGCTGATCAGAAAAGGGACTTGGGCCGCACCGCGTTGGCCAGGTCCACCAGGGCGAAGCGGTGCGACCGGGTGCGCGCGGTCCGGGCGAGGGATCGCAGGGCGGTCTCGGCGCCCGTACGGAGGCCGTCCCGCGTGAAGGGCACGCCGAGCAGCGGCACCGTGGACTCGGGCGTGTGCCCGGATTCCATCCATTCAAGCGCGGTGCCCAGGACGACCGTCCGCAGTTGCAGCGCACGGGGTTCGCGCGCCGGCAGCGCCTCGACGCGCCGCGCCGCCTCGTAGAGCGCACCCTCGTCCATGTCGGCCGCGGAGCCGGAGAGCAGTGTGAGTACGCCGGTCATCCGTGCCATCGAGTAGTGCCGTGACGTGGCGGGCACCAGATCGAGAGTCATGATGGCGTCGAGCAGCGCACCCCGTTCCGCGAGCCTGCGGGCGAGACCGAACGCGGCGCTGACGATGGTGCGATCGGTCCGCCACACCGTGGTGTACATCGTCTCGGCCAGGGCGCACCACGTGTCGTGGCCGTCGTCGGAGGTCTGCTGCGCCAACAGTTCCGCCGTCGCCGCGAGCGCGAGCTTGGGTGCGACCTCGCCGGGCATCGCGGAGAGCACCGAGTCGAACTTGTCGGCGGCGTCGACGAAGTTACGGCACAGCAGCGCGATGGTGCCGCGGTGCCAGTCGACACGCCAGTTGCCCGTCACGTCGTCCAGCCTGCGCATCACCTCCGCGGCCGAATCTCCCTCGCCCAGATCGAGATACGCGCGGGCCTCGGTCAGCACCGCTTCCACGGACCCGACGGAGTCGTCGCCCACGGTGCGATCGAGGCCGTTCTCGCGGGCAAGGCGCAGCGAGTCGAGCGTCTGGTGCGGTTCGCTGTGCACGGCCGCGGCGATGAGCTGCGCGCTCGGGTCCGACGTGTCGATCAGGGGGACCGGAAGCGCGGCCACCACGTCGCGCGGATCCAGCCTGGCCACGCGGTGCCGTCCGTCGATGTACACGTCGGTGACGGCGACCTGCTCGTCGGTGCCGAAGGTGGTGCGCTGCGGGCTGAACACCGACGAGAGCGACGGGTGGCTGTCACCCGTCTGCTGCGAGAGGATCTCGCGCAGAACACCACTGAGCTGACTCGCCGCCTCGTCGGCGCTGCGGAACCGGGTGAGCGGGTCGGCGGCCGTCGCGCGTCGGAGAAGCCGGGCAAAGAACTGGTACTCCTGCAGGACGGGCGCGTCCTCCGGGATGCCGTCCACGTACCGCCCGTGCTCCGAGGCGATCTCGAGCGTCAGGACCGCGAGAGTGCGCCCCACGGTGAAGATGTCGGACGCCACCGTGGGTCCGGTCCGCACGATCTCCGGTGCCTGGTATCCGGCCGTGCCGTAGAGGTACCCGTAGTCCTCGAGCTGGCTCACCGCGCCCAGGTCGATCAGCTTGATCTGGTCCTGCGTCACCATGACGTTCTCGGGTTTCAGATCGTTGTACGCCAGACCGATGGAGTGCAGGTAGGCCAGCGCGGGCATCACCTCGAGGAGGTAGGCGATGGCTTCCTGCACAGGCAGTTTCGTGCGCGTCGGGTTGTCCGTCATGATCTGGCGCAGCGTGCGACCGCCGACGTACTCCATGACGATGTACCCCGTCGACGACGGCGCCTCCTGCGAGCCGGGCGCGAGGGGGCGGGGGTGCTCCACGAAGTTGTAGATCTTGACGATGCCGGGGTGGGTCACCTCGGCGAGGAACTGGCGTTCCGCCATCGCCACCGCGTGTGCCTCGGCGTTGCCGAAGTGCAGCAGGCCCTTGAGCACGACCCAGCGATCGCTGACGTTGCGATCGATGGCGAGGTAGATCCACCCGAGTCCGCCGTGCGCGATACACCCCTGCACCTCGTACTGCCCGGCCACCATCTCACCGGGTTCGAGCAGCGGGGAGAAGTCGAAATGCGTTCCGCACCTGTCGCAGTCACCCGACGGATGGGCGGGCCGGCCGTCGACGCTCCGCCCGACGGGGGCGTTGCACTTCCAGCAGAACCGCTTGCTCTCCGGGACGCGGGGGTCCGACATGACAGCGGTCGCGGGATCGACCTCGGGAATGCGCGGCAGTTCCACCAGCCCACCACCGAGGCGACGACGCTTTCCGGTTCGTACGCGGCGGCTCGGCCGGGAGGTGCGCCCCGTGGTGTCCTCGCGCAGCGCGGCCCGCGTCGCATCGTCCTCCTCGGGGCGCACCGAGGCCCTCGTCGCGTCGGAGTCCTGCTCGCGCAGGGCGGCGCGGGTGGCGTCGGGATCCTCGTCGCGCAACGAGGCCCGGGTCGCCTCGAGATCGGGTTCGGTACTCATGATCAGCCGTTGTAGACGGGAAAGGGCGCGCCGGGAGACGGGCCGAGGACGGACAACCACTGGGTGTAGATGCGGTTCCAGGTGCCGTCGCCGCGAATGCGTTCGAGCGTCCTGTTGACGACGCGCACGAGGTCGTCGTGACCCAGCGTCACGCCGATCCCGTACGGCTCCGCGGCGATGGAGAACCCGACGATCTCCAGGTACGGATCCTGGGCGGCGAGTCCGGCGAGGATCGCGTCGTCGGTGCTGACGGCGTCGACACCGCCCTGCTGCAGCACCACGAGACAGTCCGCCCAGCTGGGCACGCTGACGATCTGGGCACTGGGCTGCAGACGCTGGATGCGCAGCAACGACGTGGTGCCCGCCGCGGCGCACACGCGCCGACCGCCGAGGTCACCGACACCCGTGATGCCCGAGCCCTTGACGGCCAGAACCCGTTGATCCGCCTGGTAGTACACGGTGGAGAAGGTCACCCGTTCGCGCCGGGCACACGTGATGGTCATGGTCTTGACGACGATGTCGACCTCGCCCTCGGCCAGGGCGTCGATCCGCTCGGCGGACGCGAGGATGCGGTACTCCAGCCGGTCCGGGTCCCCGAACAGATCGCGGGCGACCTCGCGGGCGATGTCGACGTCGAAGCCGACGATCTCACCGCTCACGGGATCGCGGAAGCTGAACAGGTTGCTGCCGGTGTCCAGCCCGACGACGAGGCGCCCGCGGGCGCGGATCGCGTCGACGTTCGGAGCGGGTACGGGTGCGCCGTCGGGCGCGGCGTAGTTGGGCCGCAGGCTCGCACGGGGGTCGCCGCAGTCCTCCGCCGGTGGCATCGGTGCGCCCGGGGTGACGCCGGTGGCCCCGTCGGGCAGCGGTTCGGCGACAGTGGCGCGGTCCGGCGCCTCCGGCACCGGCGTGGTGTCCGCGCAGCCGGTCAGGACGAGGATGAGCGCGGCGGCGATCACGGCCGCGCGGCGCATCACAGGTACTCCCGGATACGCGACCACATACCGCCCACGACGGCGAGCACGGCCAGGCCGCACACGATGCCGGTGCCCACGGTGAGGCCGGCCAGCACGCCCGACGCACGCTGGACGTCGTCTCGCAGGGACGCGCGGGACGCCTCGATCTCCTCGACGAGAGCCGAGTCGAGCCGACCGAACACGTCGCTGGAGTCGCCGGCAGCCGTTCCGGTGGCGATGGTGACGGCAGTGTCGAAGTCGCCGATGTCCAGCGACGCGTTCATCCGGTCGTGCGAGCTGGTCCAGAGCGACACCAGCGCACGGGCGTCGTCCATCCGGGGACTGTGCGTGTCGTCGTCGTGCGCGAGTGTGCCGAGGGTGTCGGCGAGGCCGGACACCGCGTCGGAGTACGACTTCTCGTAGTCGGCGAAGCCGCCGCGCCGCGTCATGCCGATGGTCTCGTCGGCGCGTGCCTGCTGGGCGAGGATCCGGCTGGTGGTGAGCAGGTCCAGGGGCTCCGCGCCGCGCACCAGAGCGCGGTCGGTGGCGGTCGAGGAGATGAGCCCGGCGACGAGCATCCAGCCGAGCAGCAGTACGACGCCCACCGTGGCACCCGCGAAACCGACGTTGACGGTGCGCTTGGTCTTCCGGCTCAGGAACATCTGCGCGCCGACGAGCACGAGCACGGTGATGCCCAGCACGACGAACGCCGACCAGGGTGGTGTCGCGAACTGGCGCTGCGCATCCGACACGTCACCGGACTTCTCCGCGTGCAGTTCCTCGGCCCACGGCAGGATCGTGTTCTGCATGAGGGTCGACGCCTCGGCCAGATACGCGGAACCCACCGGATTGCCGACGCGGTTGTTCGTCCGCGCGGTCTCGATGATGCCGGCGTACAGCGGCAGGTTCGTGGAGATCGTCGCCAGCAGTTGCCGCGACGTCGCGTCGTCGCTCGCGAGTCCGGTGGACGCGCGGACCACCTCGCCCGCCGCCGCTCCGAGCGAGTCCGTGTACCGACCACGGACGTCACCGGGTTCCAGACCGCCCGAGAGGAAGGCCGTCGCCGCCGTCGCGTCCGCGACCGACAGCTGCACGTACAGGTTCTGCGCCGCATCGGACAGCGGCTCGGTGCGCGCGAGCAGAAGTTCGAGGGTGCGCTGGCGGTCCGACACCGACAGCGTCGTCACGAGAGCGGTGGTCACGAGCGTCGCGACCACCAGCAGACCCACCGCCAACAGGCGGACGGGAGTGGAACGAAGGAACTCCGATCGTTCGGAGCGGGTGTCGACGGGCGCGCGCAGAGTCAGCGCACTCGTCTGCTGTGACACCTCGACCCCTTCCCGCGCGATCGGTCGCCCTCATGTCCGGATTCGAGCATAGGCCCACCGTGGTCCGAGCACAGGCAACGCGAGGAGCAATAAGGTGGGGGAATGCGGACGGTGAACCATGCGCGGTGACGGGGACGGCTGGGTCTTCAGCAGCGACGGGAGCCGGCACTGGGGACGACACGGCGCGGCCGGTCTGCTGTTGCGGGCTCCGACCGGGTCGGCGGGCTCCGTGGTGTTGCTGCAGCACCGTGCGGCCTGGAGTCATCAGGGCGGGACGTGGGCGCTGCCCGGTGGTGCCAGGGACAGTCACGAGAGCGCCGTCCACGCGGCCGTGCGCGAGGCCGGCGAGGAGGCGGGCATCACCGACGACCTGCTGACCGTGCGGGACGAGCACGTCACCAAGGTCGAGGACTCGGGGTGGTCCTACACCACTGTGATCGCCGACGCGGAGCGCGAACTCGACACGGTTCCCAACGGTGAGAGCACCGAACTGCGCTGGGTCGCCGAGCACGAGGTGGACTCGCTGCCGCTGCACCCCGCCTTCGCCGAGAGTTGGCCGTCGCTGCGCACCGTGCCCGTCCGCGCCGTCCTGGCCGCCGACGCCCCCGACGACCTCCCGGCGCGCACCGTACGACTGGCCGTCGGCAGCTTCGGGTGGATCGTCGACACCGTGCGGGCCGAGAACGTGGACGCGGCGCTCGCCGCCGTCCGGAACGACACCGACCTGCGCGTCGTCGTCGTGACGGCCGACGACGCGGTGCGCTCGGCGGTTCCCGCCGACGTCACCGTCCTGTCGCCGGACGGACTCTGACGGTCAGACCGACGGCAGCAGATCGAGCAGTCGACGGGCCGCCGCCTCGGGGTCGCGAGCCTGCGTGATCGCCCGCACCACCGCGATGCGGGACGCACCCGCCTCGAGCGCCTGCGCGACGTTGTTCTCCTCGACCCCGCCGATGACGAACCACGGCCGGGTGGGATGCGATTCGGCGACCTCACGCACGACGTCCAGGCCCGCGGCCGAACGGTTCGGCTTGGTGGGAGTCGCCCACACCGGTCCCGTGGCGAAGTAGTCGACGCCGTCCTCGATGTCGGCGAGCGTGGCCTGTGCCCGGTTCTGCGTGGAGCGCCCGATGACGACGTCCGGGCCCACGATGCGGCGCGCGTAGTGCACCGGCAGATCGTTCTGGCCGAGGTGCAGCACGTCGGCGCCCGAGGCGAGCGCCAGATCGGCACGATCGTTGACGGCCATCAGCGCGCCGTGACGGCGGCACGCGGCGGAGATGACCGCGAGAGCGGCGAGCTCGTCCTTCGCCTCGATGGCGCCGTACTTCTTCTCGCCCGCCGACCCCTTGTCGCGGAGCTGCACGATGTCGACGCCCCCGGACAGCGCCGCGTCCACGAACTTGGCCAGGTCGCCGGTGTCGCGGCGGGCGTCGGTGCAGAGGTACAGACGGGCGGTGGCGAGCCGCTCGCGGGCGGTGGTCCTCGAAGTCGTCACGAGTGTGAATGTAGTACCACCCAGTACTGCGGGAAGGCCGGAGGCCGGTCGGGTGATGGCGGGAAGGCCGGAGGCCGGTCGGGTCATCAGCCGGTTAGGGTGAAGGGGAACGAACACGGGAGTCCCGGACGGGGCTGAGAGTGGGCGAGGCCGCCCAGACCGTAACCACCTGACCCGGGTCATGCCGGCGGAGGAAGTGAGTTTCATGCAGCGATCCGTCTCCGTCGTGGGCGGCGGGGTGATCGGCCTCTTCTGCGCCCGCGCCGCCGCGGCGGCGGGATGGTCCGTCACCCTGCACGACCCGACGTTCGGTGCACGCGCTGTCGGCGACGGCGCCGCCAGCTGGGTGGCGGGCGGCATGCTCGCGCCGCTGTCCGAGGGCTGGCCCGGCGAACACGCACTCCTGGCACTCGGTTCCGCGTCGCTGCGACGATGGCACGATCCGGTGCTGCGCGCGGACCTGGAGGGTCGGGGCGTCGTCGTGTCGAGTGGGTCGTTGACCGTCGCGTTCGACTCGGCCGACGCGGCGGACCTGCGCACTGTCGCCGACTGGGTGGGTGCGCAGGGCCACGATCTCGAGATCCTCTCGCGCAGCGAGGTGCGCACTCTGGAGCCGTCACTCTCGCCGCGCGTTCGCCTGGGCCTGTCGGCGCCGGGGGAGTTGTCGGTGGACAACCGGGCGTTGGTCCTCGCGTTGGAGTCCGCGGTCCGCGACCGGGGAGTGCGGATCGAGCGTGCTCCCGTCACCGACCTCGACGCGCTCACCACCGATCGTGTGGTGGTCGCTGCGGGGTGGTCGACGTCCCGTCTGCTGCCGGACGTCCCGGTGCGGCCGGTGAAGGGCGAGATCCTGCGCCTGCGTGCGCGCCCCGGCTCGGCGAGTGCGCCGACGCGTACCGTCCGCGCGAGCGTCAACGGTCGCGCGGTGTACCTGGTCCCCCGTGGCGACGGTCTGGTGGTCGGTGCGACGCAGTACGAGCACGGTGACGACACCGCCGTGACCGTCGCCGGCGTCCGCGACCTCCTGGCGGACGCCGAGGCCGTGTTCCCGGCCGTCGGTGACTACGAGTTGGCGGAGACGGCGGCGGGCCTGCGGCCGGGGAGCCCCGACAACATCCCCGTGGTCGGGCGGTGGGACGACCGCGTGATCGTCGCCGCCGGTCACGGTCGCAACGGGGTGCTGCTCGCGCCCGTCACGGCGGACGCCGTGGTGGCAGAACTGGAGGGCGAGCCGTTGACGGAAGCGGCATGCGCTCTCCCCGAACGGTTTTCGAGTCTCACGCGGACTCGGGCACGGTAGGAGACGAACATGACCGCAGTGGGCGTCACCGTCAACGGTGCGGATCACGACCTCGAGCCCGGCACGACGGTGCAGGACATGCTGACCCAGCTGGGTCTTCCCGAGAAGGGCATCGCCGTGGCGGTGGACGGAATCGTGCTGCCGCGCTCGCGGTGGGGCGAGGACGTGGGCCGCGGCTGGACCATCGAGGTGCTGACGGCGGTGCAGGGTGGCTGATCAGCTGACCATCGCCGACCGTACCTTCACGTCTCGCCTGATCATGGGGACCGGGGGCGCGGCCAACCTCGCGGTGCTGGAGGAGGCCCTCGTCGCATCGGGGACGGAACTCACCACCGTCGCCCTGCGCCGCGTCGACGCCTCGGGCGGCACCGGGGTGCTCGATCTCCTCACGCGCCTCGGCATCGCCCTGCTGCCCAACACGGCGGGATGTCGCGGCGCCGCCGAGGCCGTGCTCACCGCGCAGTTGGCACGAGAGGCGCTGGAGACCGACTGGATCAAGCTCGAGGTGATCGCGGACGAGCGGACCCTCCTGCCCGACGCCATCGAGCTGGTGCGCGCCGCGGAGCAACTCGTCGACGACGATTTCGTCGTGTTGCCCTACACCACCGACGATCCGGTGCTCGCGCGTCGCCTCGAGGACGTGGGGTGCGCCGCGGTCATGCCGCTCGGATCGCCCATCGGGACGGGGCTGGGCATCGCGAATCCGCACAACATCGAGATGATCACCTCGGCCGCAGGGGTTCCCGTGGTGCTCGACGCAGGCATCGGCACGGCGAGCGACGCGGCACTCGCCATGGAGCTGGGGTGCTCGGCGGTGCTGCTCGCCACCGCGGTGACACGCGCTCGTGATCCGCGAATGATGGCCTCCGCCATGGCCGATGCGGTGCGCGGCGGACGATCGGCGGCGCTGGCGGGCCGGATCCCGAAACGGTTCTGGGCGCAGGCGTCCTCGCCCGACGTCGACTGACCACCCCGGGGGCGGCTCAGGGTCACGTCATCCCTTCGGATGACCCGGGTCGAGACCCGGGAGCGATGTGGTCGGTGGTCCTGCTCGGGCATCCTGATTCACATGATCGAAGTGACAGGTTTGACCAAACAGTTCGGCGCGAAGAAAGCCGTGGACGATCTCTCCTTCACGGTGCGCCCGGGTATCGTGACGGGCTTCCTCGGCCCCAACGGTGCCGGCAAGTCCACCACGATGCGGATGATCCTCGGGCTCGATCAGCCCACGTCCGGAACGGCACTCATCGAGGGTCGGCCCTACCGTGAGCTGAAGAATCCCATTCGTACCGTCGGCGCTCTGCTCGACGCGAAGTGGGTGCACCCCAACAGATCCGCGCGCGCTCACCTGCAGTGGATGGCGGCCTCCAACGGCATCGCCTCGTCCCGCGTCGACGAGGTGCTCCGCCTCGTCGGTCTGTCCGAGGTGGCCAAGCAGAAGGCCGGCGGGTTCTCCCTCGGCATGTCGCAGCGACTCGGTCTGGCCGGTGCGTTGCTCGGTGACCCGAAGGTCCTGATGTTCGACGAGCCGGTCAACGGACTCGATCCCGAGGGCATCGTCTGGATCCGCAAGTTCATGCAGCGACTTGCCGCCGAGGGGCGGACTGTGCTGGTGTCCTCGCACCTGCTCTCCGAGATGGCGCTCACCGCAGAACAACTGATCGTCATCGGCCGCGGCCGGCTCATCTCGGACTCGTCCGTGCAGGAGTTCGTCGACCGCGCCTCGGAGGCGTCGGTCCGCGTCCGCAGCCCCCAGCTCGACGCCCTGCGCAGCGCGCTCACGTCGGCAGGTCTGACGGTCAAGGAGCCCAGCAGCCTCGATCAGGTGCATCCGACTCTCGTGGTGGCCGAGTCCACCACGGAGGCGATCGGCGAGATCGCCGCGCGCCACAACATCGTCCTGCACGAGCTGGCGTCCCAGCACGGTTCGCTCGAGGACGCGTTCATGAAACTCACCGGTGACGACGTGCAGTACCACGGCGCCGGTACCGGTACCGATACTGACGTGATGGGAGGGGCACTGCGATGAGTGTGCTTGCAGCGGAACGAATCAAACTCACCTCGACGAAGTCGCCGTGGTGGTGCACCGTCATCATCGTGGCGCTCGGGCTGGGCATCGGTGCCGTCATCGGCATCACGGCCAAGTCGACGGTCACCACCGTGCAGAACGACATCGCCGCCGGAAACGACCCCGGCTTCGAGCCGTACCTGCCGACCCTCGCGGACGCCGTCGCCGGCGTCAGCGGGTTCGGCGTTCTCGTGCTCATGATTCTCGCGGCGCTGTCGATCACCAGCGAGTATCGCTTCGGCATCATCCGGACCACGTTCCAGGCCATCCCCAGCCGTGCCTCGGTACTCGGCGTGAAGGCGCTGCTCATCGGCGTCTTCGGTGCGGTGTTGTCCCTGGTGCTCACGCTGGGCGCGTTCTACATCGCGAAGGCCACGGCCGGTCCCGATGCGGGCGCCGCACTCGTGCTCGAGGGTTCGGACGCGTGGCGTGCCATCTACGGTGTCCCGATCTACGCCTTCCTGTGCGTCGTCCTCGCCGTGGGAGTCGGTGCGCTGCTGCGACAGTCGGCCGCCGCGATCGCACTGCTGCTCCTGTGGCCGCTGTTGATCGAGTCGCTGTTCAACCTGTTCGGCAGCATCGGGCGCGACATCATGCCCTTCCTCCCGTTCATGAACGCGAACAACTTCCTCGGTTCGCCCGGCGGAGTGGAGTACCACTGGGGACCGTGGGGCAGCCTGGCCTACTTCGCGGCCTTCGTCGCCGTCGTCTTCGGCGCCGCAGTGGTGGTGGTGAACAAGCGAGACGCGTGACCGCTCTTTCGTTAGGGTGACGTTCATGCGGACGACACGATCGACCCTGTCCATCGCGATCTGTGCGGCGGGAGTGCTCGCGCTGTCGTCCTGCTCCTCCGGCTCGTCCGGTGAGGGAGCCGCCCCGTCCGAGGAACCCGTGGCCGCACCGGTCACGGGTTCCTCGCTGTCCGAGGCCGTCACCCTCGACGCGGTGGTGAGCCACCTGCAGGAGCTCTCCGACATCGCCGACGCGCACGACGGTAATCGCGCCGCCGGCACCGCCGGATACGACGCCAGCGTCGACTACGTTGCCGGCACACTGCGGGACGCGGGCTTCGACGTCGAGACGCCCGAGTTCTCGTTCGACAGCTACACCCTCGACTCGGTGGCGCTGCGCGCTGCCGACCGCGACGTGCCGGTGAGCGCGTTCACGTACTCACCGGCCACGCCCGCCGGTGGGGTCTCCGGTCCGATCGTGGCAGCACCTGCCGACGACTCACCCGGCTGCGAGGCCACCGACTACGACGGCCTCACGCTGACCGGCGCGGTCGCTCTGGTCCCGCGCGGGGTGTGCTCTTTCGCGCAGAAGGGGCAGATCGCCGCCGATCGCGGCGCCGCCGCGATCATCGTGTCCAACAACGAGGACGGTCCGCTCGACGCCGGCACGCTCGGCGCGAAGGAGGATGCCCGCATCCCGTCGGTGGGTGTCAGCCGTGAGGACGGTGCCGCTCTGGCCGCGGCCCCGACCACCGCGCAGATCACGCTCGCCGCGGAGACCGAGACCACGACCAGCCGCAACATTCTCGCGCAGACCACGACGGGATCCACCGAGAACGTCGTCATGGCAGGAGCGCATCTCGACTCGGTCCCCGAGGGCCCGGGCATCAACGACAACGGCACCGGTACCGCCGCCGTGCTCGAGTCCGCTCTGCAGATGGGTGGCTCGCCGGACGTGACCAACGCCGTGCGGTTCGGGTTCTGGGGCGCGGAGGAACTCGGTCTGGTCGGATCCACGAAGTACGTCGAGGGACTGTCCGACGAGGACAAGGCCGCGATCGCGCTCTACCTGAACTTCGACATGGTCGGGTCGAACAACGCCGGCTACCTCGTCTACGACGGAGACGACTCGGATCAGGTCGGCGAGCCCGCCGGCCCCACCGGCTCGGACGCGATCGAGCGAGTCTTCGAGGAGCAGCTCACGACGCAGGACGCCGACGGCACCGACTTCGACGGGCGCTCGGACTACGGCCCCTTCATCGAGGTCGGCATCCCCTCGGGCGGTGTCTTCAGCGGCGCCGACGACGTGAAGACCGAGGAGCAGGCCGCGCGCTGGGGCGGGACGGCGAACGAGCCCTTCGACCCGAACTACCACACCGCCGAGGACACGCTCGAGAACGTCGACCGGGAGGCTCTCGGCATCAACTCGAAGGCCGTCGCCTACGGCATCGGCACGTACGCCGAGTCGGTGACGGGCCCGAACGGCGTCCCCGTGGGTGCCGATCGAGACGCTGCCCGTCAGGCCGAGTGACGTTTACTGTCACTCGGAGTAACGACAAGATAAGGTCGAGCGGTGAAGATCAGCGCAGGTGACGCCGCCCGTCGGGCCGCCGACGCTGCCCGCACCGTCAACCGGACGCCGCGGGTCGTCGAACTGGTCCGCCGCGTACGCGGAGTGCTGCCCGGTGATCCGTCGTTCGGCGATCCGCTCTCGACGGCCGGACCCGGAGCCGCGCGCATGGTCGCGCGGGTCACCGACCGGCTGCAGGGCGACGCTCCCGGCGCCTCGAAGGAACTCTCGCTGGGTGCGCTGCAGGTGTGGCAGGCGGTGCTCGAACGCGCGGGCCGCGGGCGGGGCGAACGCGAGGTCACCATCGTCTTCACCGATCTGGTCGGCTTCTCCACGTGGTCGCTGTCCGCCGGTGACGCCACCACGCTGGTGCTGCTCAAGCAGGTCGCCCGTGCGGTCGAGCGGCCAATGCTCGATCGCGGCGGTCACATCGTGAAACGCCTGGGGGACGGGCTGATGGCCGTCTTCCCCAGCGCGGACAACGCGGTGCGGGCCGTCTTCGAGGCGCAGACTGCTCTGGCGCGTGTCGACGTGAACGGCTACACCCCGCGGATGCGCGTCGGCATCCACACCGGCTGTCCGCGCGCCGTCGGATCGGACTGGCTCGGCGTCGACGTCACCGTGGCCGCGCGCGTCATGCAGACCGGTGCCGACGGCAACGTCATGATCTCGAACGCCGCGCTGGATCTGGTGTCACCCGAGGTGCTGGACACCGTCGGGCTGGCCACCAAGCCCTACCGGCGCGGGTTGTTCTCGCCGAAGCTGACCGGTGTTCCGGAGGATCTACGCATCAGTCGACTGGTGCAGTCGCCAGAGCGGTGAGACCGGGCCGTGCCCGTGGCCGAGGTCGTACGCGGCCTCGAGCGACTTCGTGACCCACTCCTTCGCGAACTCGAACGCGTCCGGCACCGCGTAGCCGTGGGCGAGGGCGCACGCCAGCGCTGCGGCGAGGGTGTCGCCGCCGCCGTGATCGTTGCCCGTGTCGATACGAGGGTTCGTGAACTCGAGCATCCGCTCACCGTCGAAGAGCAGATCGGTGCTCGACGACGAGGTCCGCAGGTGCCCACCCTTGACGACGGCCCACTGGGCGCCGAGACCGTGCAGTGCCTCGGCGGCCCGTCGCGCCGTCACCTCGTCCTCGACGTCGATGCCGGTGAGCAGTCGGACCTCGTCGAGGTTGGGCGTGACGATCGTGGCGAGGGGAATGAGTCTGGTGCGCAGCGCATCCAGAGCATCGGCGTGCAGGAGGGAATCGCCGTGCATCGACGCCGAGACCGGGTCCACGACGAGCGGTACCGAGCCACCGCGGCCGATCCCGACCTCGGTGCACACGTCGGTGACGGCCTCGATGATGGCGGTGGACGCCAGCATGCCGGTCTTGGCTGCGCCGATGCCGATGTCCGACACCACCGTTCGCACCTGGTCGGCCACCACGGCGGGTGGGATCTCGTGAAAACCGCTGACTCCCACCGTGTTCTGCACCGTCACGGCGGCGACCGCGACGCAGGCATGCAGTCCGCACAGAGCGATGGTGCGCGAGTCGGCCTGGATTCCGGCGCCGCCGCCGGAGTCGGTGCCGGCGATGGTGAGGACGCGCAGTGGCGTCGTCCCGGAAGGTGCCAGAGGCAGCGTTGTCACACGCCGAACTGTACTCGAGCGCTTTTCCCGTGAGTTCGCCACATATTCACCCGCTCCCCCGGCGAAGACGCGAATCCTGTGCAATAGTGGTCTACGTCACATGCACCCATGTGATGCACACGACCGCGGCGACGAGGCTGCTCGTGTCCCGCCCCGCGCCCGGGTTCGCACAGGAACCGGGTGAGCCCCACGGCCGCCAGGAGAAGAATGATGCTGTCGGATGCGCCCGTCACCGATGTGACAGACAACCCGCACCAGAACCGGTTCGAGCTCCGGCTCAACGGTGACCTCGTCGGGATCGTCGGGTACTTCCCCGTCGACTCCGTCGGACGCGGTGCGCGTCGTCAGCCCGTCGTCAGCTTCATGCACGCCGTCATCACCGAGGACTTCGGGCATCGCGGCCTCGCCGCCATCATGGTCCGCAACTCCCTCGACGCTGCTCGCGGTTACGGCTGGAAGGTGAAGCCGGTCTGCACCTACGTGCAGCGCTTCGTCGCCGAGAACCCCGAGTACCGCGACATGGTGACCGCCGACTGATCTCGACACCGTGACGACTTCGTCGCGATTGCGCATCAACAGTCACAGGAACACCATCCGTCACAACATCGGTGATGAACTGTTGTCATGGACACCAGTCTCGTGTCGGACGATTCGAGCAACTCGCGCTTCGTCCTGACCGTCGGCGATGCGCTCGTCGGCATCCTCGCGTACGAGGTCGCCCCCGACAGCGACACGGTCGTGCTCCAGCACACCGTCGTCAAGGAGGAGTTCGGCGACCACGGGTGGGCAGCGGTCCTCGTGCGCGGCGCCCTCGACATCCTGCGTATCGGTGACCTGTCGATCTGGCCCCGGTGTTCCTACGTGCGGCGATTCATCGGCGCGAACATCGAGTACCTCGACATGGTGGCCGATCAGGCCCCGGCCGGCTCGGTCACCGCGGCGTCCCCGCCCAGCTCGACGACGACCGGCGCGTGGTCGCTGGCGCCCTTCCCCTTGCGCTCCTGACGATCGATCGAGGCGTCGGTGACCTGCGCCGCGAGTGCGGGTGAGGCCAGCACGAAGTCGATGCGGAGCCCTTCGCGGCGCGGGAAACGCAGCTGCGTGTAGTCCCAGTAGGTGTAGACACCGGGGCCGGGGGTGAACGGTCGCACCACGTCCGCGAATCCTTCGTCGACGATGGCTCGGAACGCGTCGCGCTCCGGTCCCGAGGTGTGCGTGCGGCCCTCGAACAGCGCCGGGTCCCAGACGTCGTCGTCGGTGGGGGCCACGTTCCAGTCACCGACCAACGCGATGCGTGCCTGCGGATCGGCGGCGAGCCACGACCGGGCGTCGTCGCGCAGGGTCGCGAGCCAGTCCAGCTTGTAGCGGTAGTGCGGGTCCTCGAGGGACCGTCCGTTGGGGACGTACAGGCTCCAGACGCGCACGCCCCCGCAGGTCGCGCCGATGGCCCGGGCCTCGTCGGCGGGCGGGACCTCCGGGTCCTTGCTGAACCCCGGCTGGTTCTCGAACCCGATCTGCACGTCGTCGAGCCCGACGCGTGACGCGATGGCGACACCGTTCCACTGACTCGTGCCCACGTGCGCGACCTGGTACCCGATGTCGGTGAAACGCTGGTACGGGAACTGCTCGTCCTTGCACTTCGTCTCTTGAATCGCGAGAACGTCGACATCGGAGCGCTCGAGCCAGTCGACGATGCGGTCGACTCGCGAGCGGACGGAGTTCACGTTCCAGGTAGCCAGGCGCACGGTGAGCGACCCTAGCCCGGGGCGGTGACACCCTCCGGGCTCGCGTAGCGGTAGCGATGATGCTCGGTGAAGCCGAGGCGCTCGTACAGCGATCGCGCCTCGTCGTTGTCCACCTCGACCTGGACGTAGGCGTGTGTCGCGCCGTGGTCGGCACCCCACCGCATCGCTTCGGCACACACCGCGGACCCGTGACCGCGCCGACGCTCGTCGGGTCGAGTGGCCACCGCGGTGATGCCGACCCAGCGTCGTCCGGTCGGCGATGCGGTGACGGCAGCGCGGGCGACCGCGGTGTCGCCTCGTCGGAGAAAGGTCACGACACCGTCGTGGACCGCGGTGAGGAGGTCCGGACGATGCCGGTAGCGGGGATGGTGCGCCAGCCATCGGTCGTCGGGCGCGGCGATGCGCTCGGTGTCCGTGTCCGTGTCCGTGTCCGTGTCCGGCCCGGTCGACGACGGGATCGGCAGCGTCAGCACCAGTGCCTCGGCCGACAGGCTCCATCCCGCCGGCGCCCGGAGAAGTCGGTCCGGCAACGACAGCGAGGGTTGCAGGTCCCGGTCGCGGTACCAGGCGGCGACGGCCGGCAGGTCGACGGCGGACGCGTCGGGACGCAGGGGGCTTGCCGAATTGCCGCGTCGGGTCACGCCGGCGCCGGCGCGGAGCAGCCATCCACCGATCCACTCCTGCTCGAGGCCCGGCCACGCATAGGCCGCCGCACTCTCGAGACCGCGGATCTCCGAATTGCGGACGGGCCGAGGTGCCAACGCCTTGAGTGCGACGATGCGCTCGGCCGGCACGGTCACCGGGTCACCGGACTCCGGCTGCACGGTCACCGCGGTGCCGGACGCCGCGAGGATGCCGATCACGTCGGTGAACGGCGGGGTCGACCCGTCCGGCAGGCGGTACCGCAGCACCACCCGCGAGCCCGGAACCGGGGCGTCCCGAGTCACTCGTCGTCGTCGTGGCCGAACGGATCCGCGACGGTGCCGGGGATCCAGCTCAGCCCGGGTACGCCCCACCCGTTCTTCTTGATGGCCTTCTTCGCCGCCCGCGCGTTGCGTCCGACCAGCACGTCGACGTAGAGGAAACCGTCGAGGTGGCCCACCTCGTGCTGCAGCATGCGCGCGAAGAAACCGTGCCCCTCGATGTCGACGGGCTCACCCTTCGCATCGGTTCCGGTGACACGCGCCCACTCGGCCCGACCCGTCGGGTGCTGCTCGCCGGGAACCGAGAGGCACCCCTCGTCGTCGTCGTCCGGATCGGGCATCGTCTCGGGAATCTCCGACGTCTCGAGAACCGGGTTGATCACCTCGCCGCGGCGGCGCGTCACCGTGCCGTCCTCGTTGTGGTCGGGGCAGTCGTAGATGAACAGTCGGAGCGGTTCACCCACCTGGTTGGCGGCCAGTCCGACACCCTTGGCGGCCTCGAGCGTGTCGTACATGTCCGCGATCAACGTCTCGAGTTCCGCGGGCGACGCCGTGACCTGCTGGGTGGGGGTGTGCAGCACCGGGTCACCGACGATACGGATGGGGAGAATTGCCATGGTCCAGAAGGATACTGCCCGCCCGGTGGACGATTTCTGGTCCGGTCGGCCGGGCCGAGACGCGCCGCGGTGTCGCCGCATCCCGGAGCCCGGTCCGTGGTTAGATTGGCGGCGAACGACACGGATGTGATTCACCGCCGTGCGCGGACCTCTTCGGGTCCGGGGGACGCGCGAGAACACGGTCACGGCCGGGTTCACACGGCACAGCCCGAGGTCGACGGCAGAGCTCGCGAGACGCGATGCCGAGGGCGGCACAGACGACAGGAGTGAGATGGACAGCGCTGCAGCGCGAAGTCACGGGCGAGCCGACGGGGCCGACGAGCCGAGTGACGGACTCTCCCGCCGGGAACACGACATTCTCTCGTTCGAGCGCCAATGGTGGAAGTACGCCGGCGCGAAGGAAGAAGCGATCAAGGAACTGTTCGACATGTCGGCGACCCGCTACTACCAGGTGCTCAACGCACTGGTGGACAAGCCGGAGGCGCTGGCCGCGGACCCGATGCTCGTGAAGCGCCTGCGTCGTCTGCGCGCGAGCCGGCAGAAGGCACGCGCTGCGCGTCGACTCGGCTTCGAGATCTGACGGGTGTCGTCCCGCGCCGCCCCGGTCACCCGGTTCGGCCGAGTCGCTAGGCTCGCAGCGTGACTGATCAGACCCCCGCGAGCACTCCGACCCCGGACTCGTCCGGCCCACCGTTGCGAGCACTGGCCATGGTTCTGCTGTCGCTGGCCGTCGTCTTCGCAGGTCTCGGGTTCTTCTCCCTCACGGGCTCGGACGAGGACACGCCCACCTCCACCGCAGCGGCCGTGACCACCACCGCCGCTGCGGCAGCACCCGCCGTGCCGCAGTCCGACGCGAGCGCCGGGTCGGCCGCCACGACGACGACCAGTGCGCCGTCCTCCACCACGGCCGCGGCACAGTCGTTGCGCGTGCTCAACAACAGCAATGTCAGCGGACTGGCCGCCGAGGTGGCGCAGACGCTCGAGTCGGCCGGTTTCACGGTCGGCGAGACCGGCAACTACAGCAGCGGCACCATCGCGGCCTCCACGGTCTACTACGACCCGTCGGTGTCCGGTCAGCAGGCCGAGGCCGAACGCATCGCGACCACACTGGGCTTCGGTGTCGAACCACGTTTCGAGGGCATCGAGTCCTCCACGCCCGGCATCATCGTCATCGTCACCGGGTGACTAGAGTTCAGGTCAGCACGTCCCCACACATCTAGGAGACCTTCACCATGGCCAGCTGGAAGCGCAGCCGAGTCGCACCTCGCACCCTCGTCGTGGCGCCTCTCGCCGCAGTAGCCCTGTTCGGCATGGTGGCCTGCAGCAACGGCGAGGAAGCCAGCGACGTCGCCGGCACGACCCCGCCCGTCTTCACCAGCTCCGCCGCGCCCGCGGGTTCCGAGCACGGCGAGGAGTCCCACAGCGCGGGCGGCGAGGGTTCCGAGGGCGGGGGCTCGGCGACCGAGGCCGCGATGACCGGCGACCTGCGCAGCCCCGAGGGCGAGACCATGGGCACGGTCTCCTTCGCCGAGGTCGACGGACACCTCGAGGTCACTGTCGAGGCTGAGGGTCTGACCCCCGGCTTCCACGGCCTGCACATGCATCAGAACCCCGTGTGCGAGCCCGATTCGGTCGCTCCCACCGGCGGCGAGCCCGGCGCATTCCTGTCCGCCGGCGGTCACCTGCAGGTGAACGGCAACACCGGCCACCCGGCCAGCGGCGACCTGACCTCGCTGCAGGTGCGTGAGGACGGCACCGCCGACCTCACGACGACGACCGACTCGGTCACGCTCGACGACCTGCGCGGCGGCGTGGCCGTCATCGTCCACTCGGGCGCCGACAACTTCGCTAACATCCCGACGCGCTACACGCTGCCCGACGGCCAGCCCGTTCCCGACGCGACGACCCTCAGCACGGGCGACGCCGGCAGCCGCGTCGCCTGCGCGGTCGTCGAGTCCGAGTAGACGGGCACGTCCCCCTGAAGAACGAGTCGAGATCGACCACGGTGCCGTTCGCCGGGTCGGAGCGTCCGACCATCGGCGTCGAGTGGGAGATCGCGCTGGTCGACCGCATGTCGCGGGACCTGTCGAACACCGCGTCCGAGGTGATGGACGGCGTCGTGGAACTCGCGGGAGCGCACACGCCGCGCGTGACGAAGGAACTCCTGCGCAACACGGTCGAGTTGGTGACCGACATCTGCGACACCGTCGGTGAAGCGATCGACGATCTGAGCGAGTCGCTGGATCTGGTGCGCCGCGCCGCGGATCCGTTGGGAGTCGACCTGTTCTGCGCCGGGACACACCCGTTCGCCGAGTGGTCGTCGCAACAGCTCACCGCGGCCCCGCACTACGACGAGCTGATCGAGCGCACACAGTGGTGGGGTCGGCAGATGCTGATCTGGGGCGTCCACGTCCACGTCGGACTCCGCTCCGCCGACCGGGTCTTCCCGATTCTCAACTCGATCCTGCTGCAGTACCCGCACCTGCTCGCGCTGTCCGCGTCGTCCCCGATGTGGGCCGGGTCGGACACCGGCTACGCCAGCAACCGCGCGCTCATGTTCCAGCAGCTCCCCACCGCGGGACTGCCGTTCCAGTTCGAGACCTGGTCGCAGTTCGAGGGTTTCGTGCACGACCAGATGAAGACCGGCGTCATCTCGCAGCTCGGCGGCATGCACTGGGACATCCGTCCCGTGCCGCGGCTCGGCACCATCGAGATCAGGGTGTGCGACGGGGTGTCCACCAAGCGTGAGCTCGGTGCCCTGGTCGCCCTGATCCACTGTCTCGTGGTGTATCTCGACGAACGGCTCGATGCCGGCGAGCCGTTGCTCACGATCCCGCCGTGGCACGTGCAGGAGAACAAGTGGCGCGCCGCGCGGTACGGGCTGGACGCCGAGATCGTGCTCGACGCCGACAGCAACGAGCGGCTCATGACCGACGACCTGTTCGACCTGCTGGAGAAGCTCACCCCGATCGCCGTACGGCTGGGGTGCGCGGACGAGCTGGGCCGCGTCGCGGACATCCCGCGCCAGGGTGCGTCGTATCAGCGTCAGCGTGCCGTGGCGGAGAGGTCGGGGGGCGACCTCATCGCCGTCGTCGACTCGCTCATCTCCGAACTTCGCTGACCAGAACGTCGCTGATCAGGCTCGGTCGTTGCGCTCGTCCGCGCGCAGCTCGTCGACCATGAAGAGGTCGTCACGGCTGCTCTGCTCGCGATAGGCGACCTGGCCCACGGTGTGCGCGATGATCGGCGCCGTGAGCACCGTGAAGACGCCGACGAGGAAGATCATCCAGATGTCGACGTTGCCGCGCAGGCTGATGAACGCGCCGATGAGAATCAGGATCAACCCCACCACCTGAGGCTTGGTGGCGGCGTGCATGCGGGACAACGTGTCCGGGAAGCGGACGACTCCGATGGCCGCCGTGAGCGCGAGGATCGATCCCAGGATGATCATCGTGCCGCTGATGATGTCGAGGACGAGTGTCATGACTTCCCCTGCCGTCGGTCGCCGGACTCGTCTCCGCGGGGTGGGTGCGGGGTCCGCGCCGTGGCGGCGGCCGCGGCGCGCCGGGTCTCGGGTGTGTCGGCGACGCGGAACCGCGCCACGCTCACCGACCCGACGAAGCCCACCACCGACAGCGCGACGATGGACGGCACCAGCGTGGTGTCGCGGGAGTACACCGCCCACACCATCACCCCGCAGACCGTGAGCGCGATGAGCGTGTCGACGGCGACGAGGCGGTCGAGCGAGTTGGGGCCGGCGAGAAGGCGATACGCGGTGATGACGGCGGCGGACAGCAGCATCACGCCGGAGACGATCAGGACGACGGTCACGACCGGTCCTCCTTCCGGTCCGACCTGCGGGCGGACGAACTCTCGTCGCCGGACTTGTCGGAGTAGTCGGTGCTGATGTCGTCGACGGTGTCGGCCACGCTGTCCACGTCGGTGTCCGCCATCGATTCGATCTCGGTGGCCGGGTGCCATTCCGGGTCGCGCTCGAACGCGGAGATGAAGGCCGTCTCGTAGGCACGCACGATGGTGCGGAACTGGTCCACCGCATCGGGTTTCGCGACGTCCAGGACGTGGATGTACAGCACCCGATCCTCGCGGTCGATGTCGAGCACCATGGTGCCGGGCACCATGTTCAGCGCGTCCACCATGAACGTCAGCACCAGGTCGGACTTGATCTGCACCGGGTAGCGCAGCACCGCGTTGACGGGTGACGGTCCGGGACGGATCGCGGCCCAGGCGACCTGGACGCTGGACACCGCCGCGTACCAGACGAGCACGCCGATCAGTCGCACCACCGACAGGGGGTGCACCCGGCCCTCGACCGGAACGCGCGGGAGCGCGAGCACGGTCATCACGAACGTGCCGACCGCGAGACCGCCCAGGATGTTGGCCGCGGAGACGTTGCCCCACAACAGCACCCACACGCCGGTGAGCCATGCGAGCAACGCGGCCTTGAGGGCGACGTCGCGACTCATGAGGGTCATCGTCCTCCCTCCGCCGGTGCGTCGCGTCCGTCCGCGTAGGTGACGGGATCGTCGACGGTGCCCAGCACGGCCGAGATGTAGACGTTGCGGTCACGCAGGTCGTCGGCGGCGCGGTCGCTGATCCCGATGAACGGTCCGGCGAACACGGTGAGCGACAGTCCGACGAGCACCAGTCCCACCGTGGGGACGAGCATCCCGACCGGCATCCGGCCCGGATCGACGCGGCTGTCGAAGTCGACGTCGTTGGCGTTGTCGAGCAGCGCGGTGGGGGAGTCGTCCGACATCTCGCCGTCCGGGGCGTCGGCGCGGGCGCGCCAGAACGCCTTCGTCCACACACGTGCGACGACGTAGAGCGTGAGCAGGCTGGTGATCGTGCCGCCCGCGACGAGGACCCAGGCCAGCACGCTCGCCTTGTCCGCACCGGCCTGCAGCAGCGCCACCTTGCCGATGAAGCCGGAGAACGGGGGGATGCCGCCGAGGTTGAGCGCGGGAACGAGGAACAGGATGGCCAGGAGCGGGCTGGCCGCGGCGAGACCACCGAGCCGGCGCAGCGACGACGACCCGGCCTGGCGCTCGATGAGACCGACCACGAGGAACAGCGTGGTCTGCACCAGGATGTGGTGGGCCACGTAGTACACGGACCCGGAGAGACCGGCCTTCGTCGACAGCGCGACACCGAAGATCATGTAGCCGATGTGCGAGACCAGCGTGAACGAGAGCAGACGCTTGATCTCGCTCTGGGCGATGGCACCGAAGATGCCGATGACCATCGTGAGCAGACCGGCGACCAGCAGCACGTTGTCCATGGCGCCGTCCGGGAAGAGCAGCGTGTGGGTCCGGATGATCGCGTACACACCCACTTTGGTGAGCAGGCCCGCGAACACGGCGGTGACCGGCGCGGGCGCCGTCGGGTAGGAGTCGGGGAGCCAGGCCGACAGCGGGAAGACCGCGGCCTTGATGCCGAACGCGACGAGCAGGATCGAGAAGATCGCGAGCCGCGTGCCCTGCGGGATGTCGTCGAAACGCAGCGCGAGCTGGGCGAAGTTCAGAGTGCCCGTGGCCGCGTACGTGGCGGCGATGCCCGCCAGGAAGATCATCGACGAGACGACGGAGACCATGACGTACGAGACGCCGGCACGCACCCGTTCGGCGCTGGCACCGAGCGTCAGCAACACGAACGACGCGACGAGCAGGACCTCGAACCCCACGTACAGGTTGAACAGGTCACCGGCGAGGAACGCGTTGCACACACCCGCCGTGAGCGCCAGGTACGTCGGTAGAAAGATCGACACCGGCTGATTGGCGTCACCGTCGCGGATGCCCTGCCCGACGGCGTAGACGATGACGGCCAGCAGCACGATCGACGAGACCACCAGCATCAGAGCGGACAGGCGGTCGACCACCAGGGTGATGCCCATCGGCGCCTCCCACCCGCCGACCTGCAGCGCGGTGGTGCCGTCCCGGTCCGCCAGGTAGAGCAGGACGCACGAGACGGCGGTCACGGCGACGAGCGCGACGATGGTGACCGCCCGCTGCGCGCGTGGCTTCCGACCGAGCACGAGGCACAGGGCGGCCGCGAGCAGCGGGATGAGGACCGGGAGGGGGGTGAGGGTTCCGATGATGGTCGGCGACAGCGTCATCGGGAGTCACCCGCCGGCGTGGAGACGTCGTCCCGGTCACGGAACTTGCCCTCGTGGAGATCCTCGTAGCACTCGAGGTCCTCGCGGTTGGCGATCTGGTCGAGAGGAATCGGGTTTCCGTCCTTGTCGAAGGCGTCTCCGGCCTCGCCGGGCTCGCCGGTGATCGGATCGTCGGACTTGTCGCGGTCCGGAGCGTCCGCGAGGCTGCGACGCGTGAGCACCTTGGTGTCCTCGGGGTCGTTCTCGACGACGTCCGCGATGTTGATCGTGTACGACCGGTACGCCAGGGCCAGCACGAAGGCCGCGATGCCCATCGTGATGACGATGGCCGTGAGGATCAGGGCCTGCGCCAACGGATCCGCGTCACCGTCGGCGACCTCGGACACGCGTCCGACCACGGGTGGATTGCCCGACCCACCGCCGGAGGTGAGGATCAGCAGGTTCAGCCCGTTGCCCATGAGCAGCACGCCGAGCAGCATCCGGATGATGCTGCGTTCGATCAGCAGGTAGACCCCGGCCGCGATCAGCGCGGCGACGACCACGAGCATTCCGATGTTCGCGGTCACTGGCGGCTCATTTCGATCTGCGCGTCGAGGCGCGCTCCGAGGCTTCGAAGGACGTCGAGAACCAGTCCGACGACGATGAGATAGACACCCAGGTCGAAGAACAGGGCGGTCACCATCTTGATGTCGCCGAGGATCGGGAGCGTCACCTCGAAGGTGGCGGACGACAGCACCGGTGCTCCGAGGAACAACGAGGCGAGGGCCGTACCGCCGGCGAACAGGAGGCCGATGCCGAGAATCTTCCCGGCGTCGAACGGCACCGTCTCGCCGAGCTCGTAGCGGCCACCGGCGAGGTAGCGCAGCACGAGGGCGAGGCCGGCGGTGAGTCCACCCGCGAAGCCGCCGCCGGGCGCGTTGTGGCCGGCGAAGAAGAAGTAGATGGACAGCATCATGACCGTCGGGAACACCAGGCGAGTGGTGATCTCGAGGACCAGGACGCGGTGCTTGGGGTCGATGAGATCGCTGCCGCTGAGCCACGTGATCTCGGACGCGACCTGCTGGCCGTCCATCGCCGACGGGGCGTCGGACACGCGCGGCGCACTGCCGAAGCGACGATTGCGGAACACCAGGCTGGCGACGCCGGTGGCCGCGACGAGCAGCACCGAGATCTCGCCGAGGGTGTCCCAGGCGCGGATGTCGACCAGGATCACGTTGACCACGTTGCTGCCGTCACCGAAGTTGTACGCGGCGTCCGGGAGCAACTCCGCGATGGGGCGGGTGCTGCGTGCGTTCATCGCGAACGCTCCCACCAGCGTGACCGTGATGCCGACGAGCACGGCCAGGGCAGCGCGTGCCGGCTTGCGGCCGAACGCGCGCCCCTCGTCGATCTCCGCCGGCAGCTTGCGCAGCACGAGAACGAACACGACCAACGTGAGCGTCTCGACGAGGAACTGGGTCAGCGCGAGGTCCGGCGCACCGTGCACCGCGAACAGCACACCGCAGCCGTAGCCGGTCACACCGACGAGCAGCACCGCTGCCAGACGGTTCCTCATCACCACGGCGCCGATCGCGGCCGCGACCATGATGGCGCCCACGATGAGCTGGATCGGGGAGTCGGCGAGACGACTCTCGACGCCGGTGCGGGTGTAGACGATCAGCGACACGAGCGGGAACAGAGCGAGGGTGGCAAGGATGGTCGCCTGCGTGCCGGGAAGCGAACCGCGCTGGGTGGTTCCGGTGAGGCGCAGCGACAGCAGGTCCATCAGGTAGAGGACGCGGTCGTACACCCGGTCGGCGTTCAGCGGCACGGCCGGGACCGTTCGCGCGATCGCCTTGTGCACTCGGTAGAGCAGGACGCCGACGAGGATGACGACGACGGTCAGACCCAGCGGGAGGTTGACGCCGTGCCACAGCGCGAGGTGGTAGTCCTTCGCGCCGTAGGAAGGCAGGGTCTTGCTGTACGGCGCGATCAGGGTGTCGACGACCGGCGCGGCGAGGCCGGCCACCAGTCCGAGGACGGCGAGCAGCACGGGCGGGAAGAGGAAGAACCATCCCGGTGCGTGCATCGAGGCGACGGCGGCGCTGGGCTGCCGCAGCTTCTTGCGACCGAAGGCGCCCCACACGAAGCGCAGGCTGTAGGCGACGGTCAGGATCGAGCCGACGACCATCGCGGCCAGCACCAGCGCAGACGAGAGCGGACCCATCGCGTCCGAGTCGAGCGTCGACTCGAACGCGGTCTCCTTGCCGATGAAACCGAGGAACGGCGGAAGGCCCGCCATGCTCGCCGCTGCGATCACGGCCGTCGCGGCGAGAACGGGCGACCGGTCCCCGAGATGCGCGAGCTTGCGCACGTCTCGGGTGCCGGTCGAGTGGTCGATGATGCCCACCACCATGAACAGCGCGGCCTTGAAGAAGCCGTGGGCGAGGACCATCGCGAGGCCCGCGAGCATCGCCGTCCGCGAACCGATGCCGACGATGGCGACGAGGAAGCCGAGCTGGCTCACCGTGCCGAATGCGAGCACGAGCTTGAGGTCGTACGCACGCAGTGCGCGGTAGCCGCCGACGAGCATCGACGCCAGACCGAGCGTGAGGATGGTGAAGCGCCAGGGCCCGGCGTCGGCGAAGCCCGGTGCGAGACGCGCCACCAGGTAGATGCCGGCCTTGACCATCGCCGCGGCGTGCAGGTACCCGCTGACGGGTGTCGGCGCGGCCATGGCGCCGGGCAACCAGAAGTGCAGAGGAACGATGGCCGACTTGCTCAGCGCGCCGACCAGGACCAGGACCAGGGCGGTGCCCGCCAACCAGCCGCGGGGCGCCGCCTCGATGACGTCGGAGAGGTTGTAACTGCCCACCGTCTGGCCCAGCACGATGATGCCGACCAGCATGGCGAGACCGCCGGCCGTGGTGACCAGCAGAGCCTGCGTCGCGGCGCGTCGACTCGAGGCGCGCTCGGCGTAGTGCCCGACCAACAGGAACGACAGCACCGTCGTCAGTTCCCAGAAGATGTAGAGCATCAGCATGTTGTCGCTGGTGACCAGCGCGAACATGACACCGGCGAATGCGACGAGCTCCGCGGCGAAGATGCCCAGACGGGGCTCGTCGTCCTCGAAGTAGCGAGCGCAGTAGAGCAGGATCAGTGCGCCGATGCCGAGCACCAGCGTGGACATGACCGCGGCCAGGGAATCGAAGCGCAGATCGATGTTCATGGAGAGTCCGGGGACCCACTCGATGGACAGTCGCTGCTCGGTGTTCCAGTTCGCGGCCACCCAGACGAGCGAGGCGGCCGGCACCGCGGCGAGCGGAAGAAAAGCCTGTCGTCCCCACAGACGCACGAGAAGCGGCGCGATCAGCGCGGCCACCGTGTGGGCAACGAGAATGGAAAGCAAGAGGCACTCCGTCGTGGACGTCGGGGCGGCGGGGTGTCGGACGCACGAGACGTCGTCCACTCCATACTACCGGTGCGGGTCCACGCCCTCTCGGTCAGCGATACCCACCCCCGGTACGGGTATGGTCTCCGGGCGATGAACGAACCACTGCGCACCGCCGCCCTCGCCCTCGTCCGTGACGGCCGGATGCTGCAGGCCCGGTCGGTCGGCAAGCGTGCGTTCTACATGGTCGGCGGCAAGATCGATCCCGGTGAGACACCACTCCAGGCGCTGCACCGCGAGGTGCGGGAGGAACTGGGCGTCGACGTCGTCGAGTCGTCGGTACACCTGCTGTGTGTCGTCGAGTGCCCGGCGTTCGGCGACCCCCTCGGCCGCGATCTGCACATGACGTGCTTCTCCGCCGACCTCACCGGCGAACCTCGGGCCACCAGCGAGATCGCTGATCTGCGGTGGTTCACCGTCGCCGAGTACGCCGCCATGCCGGACGTCGCGCCGGGATCGATGCGTGTCTTCCGGCACCTCCAGGCGCAGGGCCTGGTGATCTGAGGAACCCGTGCTCACGCATGGAGTTCGGCGTCCTGCTCGGGGGCATCTGTGCGCCGGGACAGCCACACGATGCGCAGCGTGCAGAGCGCGGCGACCCCGAGCAGGAGGTAGGCGGAGACGAGGTCCGTGGACGTGTTCTCCGACAGCAGTCTGTCGAGGTTGTCGTAACCGAGCACGGACACGCTGCCGGTGGTCCCGGTGGACTGGTCGGACCCGATCGACAGCTGATTCAGCCACTCGGGGTCGAGTGTCTGCGCCGGTACCGGCGCCGCCGCACTGAAGAGGATCGCGAGCCCGGGCAGCGCCGCCGCCAATGGCCGCACCGTCGCGTGCGGATCCGCGGTGACGGCGGTCAGGGCGATCGGAACGAGCGCGGCCACCACCCCGAGTGCTGCCGCCGACACCTCGTCGACTCTCACGAGGGCAGCGCCCATCGGCAGCGCGGTGAGTGCCAGGGCGGTGAGCCACGACGTGATGCGTCCGACCGGGAGCCGCCAGGCCAGGACGGCGCCGAGGACCAGTCCGCCCACGCCCACCACGGTGAGCAGCCGGGAGTCGAGCAGGGTGCGGGCGCCCACGTTCCACATCGCGACGGCAGCGGCGGTGACGAGGATCGCGACCAGCACCGTTCGTGCATCGGCCGACTCCCACCGTGCGGCGACGCGGTCCACGACGACGAGTGCCACGATCAGCACGACGATCGCCTTCCACAGTGCGTACTCGCCGGTGCCGACGATCTCGACACCCACGCGGCAGACGACGGCGACGATCACCGCGTAGACGGTGAGCCGCACCAGTTCGCGGGCGGTCGGGTCCTCGTCGGGATCAGCGGCCGGTCGATGCAGAACGGCGGCGACGATGCACGCCGTGAACGCGGAGCCGATCAACCACCAGGCCGGTTCGCCGAACACACTGGTGCTGTCGAGACGCGTCGCCACGAAGGCGGCGGACGCGGCAGTCGTTCCGACGGAGGCGAGCAGCGTTCCGCCGAGCACGCCGGTCGCGAGGGCCACCCATCCGGCGGCGGATCGCCGGGTGGCGTGCAGGACGAGGCCGACCAGGACGCCGGCCACGCACGACTTGAGAATGTGCAGTGCGGTGAAGACGGCCAGGCTCGCCGCTTCGGGAATCGCCACCTTGGTGAAGGCGAGCACCACGACCAGCAGGGCCGCACACACCCAGGGGGCGATGCGTGTCGGCATCCGCAGTCCGACGGCCAGCGCGACGGTGACCACCACCAGCACCTGCCCGACCACGGTGGCGGTGGACTGGGTGGACGACCACCCGATCAGATCGTCGACGGTGGCCGCGAACGGCCACGTGTCGCTGCGGGGGCCGGACCACGCGAGAGCGCCGAGAGCTCCGACGAGCGCGGCTGCGAGGAGGGAGGCGGCGAGGGCGATGTGGTGTCTCACCCGCGGCGCCGTCGGATCAGTTCGGCGCCGACGGCGCACAGAGCGAGGCAGGTCACCGTCACCAGTGTCCCTGCCGTGGGCTCGGTGAGGGTGACGGACCCCGACTGCAGGGTGAGGGGCGTGTACGCCGTCCAGCCGAAGTCCGCCGAGATCGGGGACGAGGGCATGGTCGTCAGAGCGAGGGGGACGAGCAGGCCGGCGCCGACGACGGCGGCGGGTGACGGCACGTCGACGGACGCGGCGCCGGCCCCGACGACGGCGCCGGTCGCGAGCGCCGCCGCGATGACGGCCACTCCGGTGAAGGACGTCCCGAGGTGGATCGCCGCCACCACGGCCGCGCAGCACAGGATGGCCAGCGGTGTGCCCACCGCGGGTCGTGCACGGGCGCCTGCCGCGGCGCCCACGGCGCAGGCGAGTGCGACCCCGACGACGAGGAGAAGGGGGAGGGCCGTGGTGCCCGCCGTCGTGAGGACGACGACGGAGGCCGGCCGCGTCGACAACCACAGCACGGTGCCCGCGACGACGAGGACGCCGCCGCTCGGCAGTGCCAGAGCGACACCGACGAGCACCAGCGTGACGACGATCGTCGACACCGACCACGCGGCCGTCGTGGTCACCGCGCCCAGCCCGGCTGCTCCGGCGGCGGCCGTCAGGTTCGTGACCAGCACCGGGACGAGTCCGACGAGGGCGACGATCACTGCCGTCAGGGCGGTGCGAGTCGAGGAACTCCGGGACGAGCGCTGCGTCCTCGACTGCAGACCGATCGCGAGCACTGTCACCACCATCGCGGCGACGAGTGCGATGGTGCGGGACGTCGTCGTGTCGGTGTCGACGTAGGAGGCGTAGCGCCGCGGTATCGCGACGACGGTGATGCTCAGGACCAGAGAGACGGTCGACGCGACTCCGAACGCGGCGACCCACAGGCGTCGGACCGAGGCGAGGACCGCGAGCACGCCGAGGACGACGCCACTGCCGAGCGCCCCCAGCAGGGACAGGGCGGCCGAGGATCCGAGAGTGCCCAGAACCAGCGCTGCGCCGCCGACGGCAGCGAGGACCGCGGGTGCGGCTCTGCTCGATCGCCCCGTGAGCAGCGCGGCCACGGCCACGGCTGCCACCACCGCTGCGGGGCCGTTGCCGGTGTCGGCGACGAGATCGGGCGACGTCACGGCATGCACGGCGGTGCCCGCACCGACGACGAGGGCGATCGGCGTCGACACGGCGTCGAGACGTCCACCGGATGCGCTCACGCGGCGAACCTATCGGTCTTCATCCGGTTTCGGGAATCGACAGCGGCCCCCCTCGGTTGCCCCGAGCATGACTCTCGCAACGAAGGCCACGACCCTCCTCGAACTGCACGTCCCCGGAAACCCGGTGATCCTTCCGACCGTCTGGGACGCCTGGTCGGCGAACCTCGCGGTGAGCGCGGGTTTCACTGCCCTGACCGTCGGCTCGCACCCGGTGTCCGACTCGATCGGCAAGCCGGACAACGAGGGCATCACCTTCGACGAGTTGCTCACTCGCATCCGCCAGATCACTGCCGCCGTCGACGTGCCGATCTCCGTCGACATCGAGTCGGGCTACGGCGAGGACCCGAAGCGTCTCATCGAGGGGCTGATCGACGCGGGTGCGGTGGGCCTGAACATCGAGGACACCGTGCACAGCGAGGGCGGCCGTCTGCGTGAGGCGCAGGAGCACGCCGACTTCGTTGGTGCACTGCGCGCAGCCTCGGATGCCACCGACGTCCACGTGGTGATCAATGCCCGTACCGACCTCTTCGTCAAGCAGATCGGTGACGAGAACGATCGCGTGGATCGCGCCATCGCCCGCCTGAAGCTGGCGGCCGCTGCCGGTGCCGACGTGCTCTACCCGGTCGGCTTCCACAGCGACGACGATCAGAAGCGACTCACCGCGGAGCTCCCGTTGCCGGTCAACGCCATCGGCCACCCGGTGAAGAACTCGAAGTCCGCCCTCGCGCAGCTGGGTGTCGGCCGTGTCAGCTTCGGCCCCATCTTCCAGATGGTGCTCGCCGAGCGCGCGAACGAGGTGCTCGCCGACTGGGCGTGACCTAGTCCCTCGTGCTGTAGGCCTCGAGAGCGGCCACCTGCACCGGATCGAGTGACGGCCGGACGGCGTCGCGCGCGGTCGCGACGTCGTCCGCTGTCACGACGGCGGTGTCGACGTCGCGGCGCATCGCGGCGAGAGCCGCCTCGCGCAGCAGTGCCGCACAGTCCGCGGCGGAGTACCCGTCGAGATTCTCGGCCAGAGAGTCGAGATCGACGTCGTCCGCCAGCGGCACCGAGGCTCCGGCCGTCGCGAGGATCGCGCGACGCGCCTCGGCGTCGGGCGGCGGTACGAACACCAACTTCTCCAGTCGTCCGGGCCTCAGAAGTGCCGGGTCGATGAGCTCGGGCCTGTTGGTCGCGCCGAGGATCACGACGTCCTGCAGCGGCTCGACACCGTCCATCTCCGTGAGCAACGCGGCCACCACGCGATCGCCGACGCCGGAATCGCTGCTCTGCCCGCGGCGCGGTGCCAGGGCGTCGACCTCGTCGAGAAAGATGAGCGACGGTGCCGAGTCTCGTGCTCGCCGGAACAGTTCGCGGACGGCCTTCTCCGACGAGCCGACCCACTTGTCCATCAACTCTGCGCCTTTGACGGCGTGCACGCTGAGTTGCCCCGAGCTGGCGAGTGCCCGGACGACGAACGTCTTGCCGCACCCCGGCGGGCCGTAGAGCAACACGCCCCGCGGCGGCTCGACACCGAGCCGCGCGAAGGAGTCGGGATGGCGTAGCGGCCACAACACCGCTTCGGTCAGCGCCCGCTTCGTCTCCACCATGTCGCCGACGTCGTCGAGGGTCAGGCTGCCGACCGCGAGTTCCTCGGTGCCCGACCGGGAGAGTGGCCGGATGACCGACAAGGCCCCGACCAGATCGTCCTGTGTGAGAACGGGCTCGGCCGAGTCCCGGTGGGCACGCACCGCGGCCCGGACGGCTGCCTCCCGGCACAGGGCTGCGAGATCCGCGACGACGAATCCGGGTGTGCGCAGGGCGATCTCGGCAGGGGTGATCTTCCGGGTCGGAACATCACGTAGCAGCGCTTCGAGCAACGCGGCGCGCTCGACCGACCCCGGAAGCGGGAGTGCGAGCTCGCGATCGCACAGATCAGGTCCGCGCAGACGCGGATCAGCGGCGTCCGGCCGTGACGTCGTGCAGATCAGGACGGTTCCCGGTGTCTGCACCACCTGTCGCAGGCGATCGAGGACGAGAGTCGACACCGGATCCGCCGCAGAGCCCCGTCCGTCGGCGGACAGGGGGAGCAGCGCATCCACGTTACCGACGAGAAGCACTGCACCGGTGGGACTGTCGGTCAGTCGATCGGCTGCGGCGACCACTGCGGCCAACCGGTCCTCGGGGGCGAGCGACCCGACCGACGGACCGTCGATCTCCACCAGCCTGCGACCGGCGGCGACGGCGCGGACGAAGGTGGACTTGCCCACGCCGCCCGGCCCGGTGACCAGGACGCCGAGCTGGGCCGACGCGCCGAGAGTGCGGAGCAGCTCGGGGCGATCGAGCGAGAGTTCGAGCCACTCCGTCAGTTTCGCCGCCTGGTCGCGCACACCGACCAGGTCGTCCACCGGAATCACGGGCTGGGGCGGAGCCTCGACAGGTTGGGGTGTCGCGCGGTCGTGCGACTGTCCGCGGGCAGCGGCGCCGCGCGTCACGGCCGTCGTGGGCTGGATGCTGACGATGCCGGCCGGGTCGGTCGACGTGACGGTGAGCAGTTCGGTGGTCCACGCGACACCGACCGTGCGCGAGAGCGTCTGCGAGACCGACGCGGTGGAGGTTCCCGGCCCCAGGTCGCGGGGCAGGAGCGACACGGCGTCGCCCGCGACGACCACCTTTCCCAGCAGTGCTCGGCGCAGCGTCGCGTCGTCGAGCGCGGTGGTAGTCGCGGATCCGTGCACCAGGACGGTGCGTGCCGCCTGCACCGAGACGGGAGCGACGACGACCGACGCGTTCTCCGTCAGTCCCGCGTTCGACATCGTCACGTCGTCGAGCAGCACGGTCCCCGTGGGCGTTCCGGCTGGTGCCTGTGCCACCACGGTGGCGGTACGCCTCGCGCCGATCAACTCGACGGCGTCCCACTCGCGCAGTCCGAGCGCGGTGAGCACCTCCGCGTGCACACGGACCACCCCGCGGCGGGCATCGGCGGCGGAGGTGGTGAGGCGAACGGTCAGGGCGAGATCGGGGGTGCTCACTCCCCGAGCCTATCGAGCCGACCGGCCCGGGCTCTCGCTCCAGCGTGTGCAGCCTGGCCCGTTTATGCTGCGCGCATGACCCGTGCCGCCCTCGTCTTCCACGAACGTGACCACGCCCTCGGCGTCCGGAACGTCGGCTCGATCGGCCCGGCTCTCCGCGATCGCGGATTCGAGACGACGACCTTCTCGTTCGAGGGTGACAGCCGCGACGCGGACCGGCCCACGGCCTCGTCGTTCGACCTGATCGTGCTGATGGGCTCACCCGACGCCGCCTACGACGATGCGCTCCCGTGGCTGGCGGAGGAGATCACCTGGCTCGGTGATGCTGTCGCGCAGCGCGTTCCGGTTCTCGGTGTGTGCTTCGGTGGTCAGCTGCTCGCGCGGGTGCTCGGCGGGACCGTCACACGTGCGGCCGAGTCGGAGCACGGATTCGTGACCGTACGGACGGAGTCCGACGAGCTGATCCCGCAGGGTCCCTGGATGCAGTTCCACGACGACACGTTCACGCTCCCGCCGGGCGCCGAGCCGCTCGCGACCACGGCGGCCGCACTGCAGGCCTTCGTCTCGGGACCGCATATCGGTCTGCAGTTCCACCCGGAGATCACGGTCGACGTGTTCGAGTCGTGGATCGAGGGGTGGGACGCACGGGGAGTGCGGGCGGAGGTGGGGGCGAGTGTGGACGTCCCCGCGATCCGCGCGGAGGTCGCGCGCCGGGAGCAGGCCTCCATCGAGGCCTGCTCCCGGTTGATCGACGCGGTCCTCGCTCGTGCGGGAGTGTCCAGCTAGATCTCGTCGCGGGGCGGGACGTCGGCTGCTCGGGCGCTCGGTGACCGAAGTCGGAGCCGAGCCGAACTCGCCGTGGCGCGGGCGGGACGCCGCCGCCGGGCGATACCGGTGCGTGCCGGGCGGTCCTTGCGCATCGCTCGTCGTACGGCCCGTCGCTCGGCGGGCTTGGCCTCCCACGTCTCGGGCCGCGCGGCCACCCATCGCTGCGACCGCACCGCGAACGGGATGTGGAGCAGATACAACACGATCAGGACCATGAGCAGCACGAACGGGAACGTGATCAGTGCCGCGCCCGCCAGGCCGACGAGGATCAGCAGCAACGTCGCCATTCTCGGCGGAACCGAGACGGTCTTGAACGCCATCGTCGGGATACGGCTGACGATGAGTAGGGCCGACAGCACCACCCAGGTGGCGACGACGTAGTACGAGGACCACCAGCCGTTGCCCCACTGCTCCTCCGCAGCGAGCGGGAGGAGTGTGACCAGGGCCCCCGCCGGAGCGGGGACACCCACGAAGTACTCGCCGGCGAACGCGGGCCGGGAGTCGTCGTCGAGAAGTGTGTTGAACCGGGCGAGGCGCAGCACGATGCTCACCGCGTAGATGAGGGCGATGACCCACCCGCCGCTGCTGCCCTCGAGGAGCGTCACGTACAGCACCAGGGCCGGCGCGACGCCGAAGGAGATGGCGTCGGCGAGCGAGTCGAGCTCGGCTCCCATCCGGCTGGTCGCGTCGAGCATGCGTGCGATGCGACCGTCGAGGGCGTCGAAGACGGCGGCTGCGCCGATCATGGCCAGCGACAACCCGAGTCGACCGTCGAGCGCGAACTTCACGGCGGACAGTCCTGCGCACATCGCCAGCACCGTGACGGCGCTGGGCAACAGGCGGACCGCGCCCTGGCGGCCGGTGGACTCGTCGGCCTGCTCGCGTGCCGCGCTCACGGAAGCTCGGCCAGAACCGTCTCGGCTCCGATGGCGCGCTGCCCGACGATCACCGCCGTCCGCGACCCCTCCGGGAAGTAGGTGTCGACGCGCGAACCGAAGCGGATCAGTCCGTAGGTGTCGCCGATGGTGAGCGAATCGCCCACGGACGTGGTGTTGACGATGCGTCGCGCGAGCAGTCCGGCGATCTGTACGACCGCCAGGTCGTGACCCGATGGTGTGCGCAGATGCATGCTGGTGCGTTCGTTGACCTCGCTGGCGTCGGCGAGGTCGGCCGACAGGAACTGTCCGGCCTTGTGCACCACGGCCTCGACCGTGCCGGACACCGGGACGCGCTGGACGTGGACGTCGAGCACGGAAAGGAAGATGCTGACCCGCGGCAGCGGAGCGGTGCCGAGGTTCAACTCGGCGGGCGGCACCGCGTGGTCGACGAGTGCGACCTCACCGTCGGCGGGGGCCACGACAACCCCGGCCCGATTCGGCGGGACGCGCGGAGGGTGGCGGAAGAAGCCCGCCATGGCTCCGGCGGTGAGCAGCGAGGCGGTGCGGACGACCCGGTGGCGGCGGCCGAGTCCGGCGAGCGCCAACGGCACCGCGACGAACGGGGCACCGGCGGGATGCAGCGGCGGAATGCTGCGCCGCACCAGGTCCACGATGTGTCCTGCTCCGGTCGGTTCAGGCGTACCAGGGGGGACAGGTCTGCGGGCCACGGGCTCCTCTAACGTCGATTCGGGCACACTCTCACGGCCCGAGGGATGTGCGGACACGACTCGGGGCCCCTCACAGATTACGTGAGGGGCCCCGAGAGGTGGGGTCTGCGTCAGACGCGCGAACCGCGTCCCGTGACTGCCTTGACGATGAACAGCAGGATGATCGCGCCGACGAGGCACGTGACGAAGCTGAAGATGATGCCGCCGCCCTGGACGTCGACACCGAACGCGCGGAGCAGGAATCCACCCAGCAGGCCGCCGATGATGCCGACGACGATGTTGAGGATGATGCCCTGCTGCGCATCCGTCTTCATGATCTTGCTGCCGATCCATCCGGCGAGTCCGCCGATGATGATCCAACCGATGATGCCCAGACCCAACATGATGGAACCTCTTTCAGATCAGCTTTGCTGCCCGTGGACCGGGCATGACTACTGACCTTCTGTACCCGGCCCCGATACTCAGCAAACGTTAAGTCGGACGACGGCACATCACGATCCGGCCTCGACTGCGTGACGGCGGGCCTACTGCGGCGTGACCAGCAGGATCTGGTCGGTGTCGCCGTTGTCGGTCGTCACGAGCAGCGTCCCGTCCGGTTGTGCCGACACCGTGCGGATGCGGCCGTACTCGCTGAGAGCGGGAATCGTCGACTGCGCGTCCACCGTGGTGCCGTCGTCGGAGAGATCGAGGAGCAGGACCTCCTGGCCCTTCTGCACGCCGACGGCGAGCATGCCGTTCCACGCGCCCCAGGCGTCACCGTCGAGGAACGTGGCCGACGCGGTGGCGATGGTGCTCGGGCCCGAGCTCCACACCGCGTTCCGGGCGCCGGGTACACGCTCCGGATCGGTCATCGCGACGGACTCGTCGTAGCCGCCGCCGCGGTCCGGGCGGTACCCGTAGTTGCCGCCCGCCGCGAGGAGGTTCACCTCGTCGTCCCGCGACGTGCCCTGTTCGACGGAGAAGATCTGATCGGTGCCGGGCCGGGCGGCCAGTCCCTGGACGTTGCGGTGGCCGAGTGTGAAGACCGGGCTCGCGGGGTCGGGATTGCCTGCGGCCGGTGCGCCCGTGGCGGCGTCGACCCGGAGGACCTTGCCGCCGAGCGACGTCGGGTCCTGCGGAACGGTGCCCTGAGCCGAGTCGCCGGTGCCGATGAACAGGGTGCCGTCGGCGTTCGCCAGCACCCGGCATCCGCCGTGGCGACCGGAGGTGACCGGGAACCCGGAGACGACGGTGCGCTCACGCGTGAGGCTCGCGTAGTCGTCGGCCACGGTCCATGCGACCACGCCGATGGTGGGGTCGTCGCCTCGAATGCCCTGGCAGGAGTACAGGGTCCGATCGGTCTCGAAGGTCGGTGACAGTGCGAGGCCCATCAGACCGGTCTCCGATCCGACGAACAGATCGCCGAGATCGGCGCTGATCGGTGTCGGCTCACCACCGGGCCGGATCGCGGTGAAGCGGCCGGGGCGCTCGTCGAAGATCACGGTGCCGTCCGGCGCCCGGACCACGTCCCACGGGTGATCGAGCCCGGTGGCCAGTGAGGAGACGACGACGTTCGGGACGGCGCTCGCGGCGTCCGCGGACATCGGTCCCGGCGTCGTTGCCTGCGATGTCGGCGATTCGGGGGTGCCGGCCGCGGGGGAGGCGTCGGACTCGGTCGTGGTCGAGCACGCCGTCGTCGCCAGAGCAGCGGACAGGGCGAGGCCGGCGAGGGCGCGGGTCGTGCGGGCGCGAGGGGTCATCACTTCACGGTACGAGCAGAACTCTCGGCCGCGTCCTTGATCTTCGCCAGGGTGGACGCCATGCCCCGCTCGAGTTCGGCCTCGAAGTTGCGTGTGCCGCCCAGCACCAGTCGCACCGCGGTGTCGGAGACCTTGGTGGTGCCGCCGGGTGCCTCGCGACGCTCGGTCACGCGTGTGCCCGTCTCGGTCGGTTCCAGGAAGTAGGACCACACCGTGTGGTTCTCGGTGATGCGGAACGCGAGCAGTCGCTCGGGCTCGAGGCGCACGACCCGCGACGTCGTGGGCCACACGAGGGGTCCGCGCCGATTGACGTTGAGCGTGCGGGTGCCCACGCGCAGTGGGCCGAACACCTTCATCACCGCGCACTGGGGGCTCCACTCACCCATGCGCTTCAGGTCGGACACCACGGACCAGACCGCGCTCGGCGGTGCATCGATGTCGACGCTGACGGACAGGGGTGTGGCCATGGAGTTCTCCCGGTGTGTTCAGGCAGGCTGGGTGGTGACGCCGTCAGGGTAGTAGGACGTCCACGACGTGCACCGCGACGTCCTCCGCCGTGAGAGCGGTGCCGAGCGTGGTGTTCACCGCGTCGGCCGTCCTCCCGGTCAGTGTCACCGCCAGCGCGGCCATGTCCTGGCCGTACGTCACGGCGATGTCCAGGGACACCCCGGTACACCGGCGTCCGTCGACGTCGAGATCGATGCCCTTGACCCCGCAGGGCAGTTCCGACAGGGCGCGGGCGATGGACAGGAACACCAGGTGGTCGCCCACCCGGAGCGAGTCGCCGTCGACGAAGCCCGGGTGCGAGGCGTCCAGCGCGCGTGTCCGCCGAGCCGTCGCGCGGAGTGCGGCGAGGATCGCCGTGCTGGCCTCGACCCAGGACGGCACCTCCTCGTCGCGCAGTTCCTGTGCGGCGCGGCTGAGCACGGGATCGTCCGGCTCGTCCGCCGTGTCTAACGCCATGACGCCATCCTCTCGCTCAGAGTGGTTCGTGCGCGGGTGACCTGACCGCGCACCGCGGACGGCGACATGGACAGGATCTCCCCGATCTCGACATGAGTCATTCCCTCGACCTCGCGGAGCAACCAGCACGAGCGCTGCATCTGTGGCAGTGCCCCGAGGGCCACGCGCAGCTCGGCGAGGAACCCCGATTCCGTCGCCCGCACCTCCGGATCGTCCGACACGTCGCTCACGGCGTCGTCGAACAGCCACTCCTCGTGCGGACGGGGGATGCGGCGCCGCGTGGCGTCGATGGCCTTGTGTGCGGTGATACCGAACAGCCATGTGCGCAGCGCCGAGTCGGACCGGTAGTTGCCGAGGCTCTTCCAGGCCGCGACGAACGCGTCCTGGACCACCTCCTCCGCGACGCCGTCGTCACGCAACATGTTGCGGGCGTACCGGAACATCGCGGGACCGTGCGTGCGGACGATCTCCTCGAACGCGCCGCGGTCACCGATGACCGCAGCGTCGACGAGAGCCGCATCGCTGTGCACGGAGCAGATTCGAACCAGCGGGTGTGAAACGACAGTGGTGTGGCATACATCACATCCGCATACGTTTTCCTCGGTCCGCCTCGACCTACTCCCGACACAACGAACCCGAAAGGATGACGTAGATGACGACAGCACAGGGATCCACCACGTCCACCACCGCCACCGGCTCGAACGGTGCGCTGGACAAGAAGACCGACTCCACCGGTGCACTGGTCGCGTCCGACGGCCGCACCACCATCGCGGACGTCGTCGTGTCCAAGATCGCCGGCATCGCCACCCGTGAGGTCCAGGGCGTGCACGACGTGGGCGGCGGCGCGACCCGCGCCATCGGTGCACTGCGCGAGCGCATCCCCGGCGCCCGGGTCAACCACTCGCAGGGCGTGTCCGTGGAGGTCGGCGAGAGCCAGGCAGCCGTCGACATCGACATCGTGGCCGACTACGGCGTGTCCATCGCGGATCTCGCGGCGGGCATCCGTCGCAACGTGATCGACGCGGTCGAGCGGATGACCGGCCTGCAGGTCACCGAGGTCAACATCACCGTGCACGACGTCTTCCTGTTCGAGGAAGAAGACGAGCGCGACGACGCAGCACCCGCACGCGTTCGATGAGCCCCGCGGCACCGTCGGGCAGCGATCGCGCCGATCTCGTCGCGGACGCGGTCGTCGCGGTGGACGGAGTCGCCTCGTTGCACGGCGGGATGTTCGGCGAGATCGGCACCTACCTTCCCGGTAGGCGCGTCGCCGGGGTCGCGATCCGGGACGACGGGACCGAGATCCACATCGCCGTGACCCCGGACGCCGTCGTACGCGAGACAGCCGACGCGGTTCGCCGCGCCGTCCGTGCGGTGGTCGATGCCCCGGTGCACGTCGTGGTCGAGGACGTGGCGTCGCCGTCGGACGGCGGCGCCGAGACGGGGTCCTCCGGACCGGAACCGACCGAGTCCTCCGAGCCGGGGTCGATCTCGGCTCCCGGGGGTACTCTCCGCCCGTGACCCAGCCTCGTCCGCCGCACGCCGACCCCGCTTATCGCGAGGCTCGGCGTGCGGCGGCGAGAGCGCACCATCCCGACGCCGGGGGCGACGCCGAGTCGCTCATCCGTGCGTTGCGCGACATCGACGCGAAGTTCTCCCGCGGGACCGTCGCGACGCAGGTGGTCGTCGGCGTCTCCCGACGACGGCTAGCCGTTCGCCGCCTGTCCCGGGTCCGTCGACTGCTGCCCACGCGGCGCACCTACGTCGACCTGCCCACGAGCTCGGCCGACCGGCCACCCAGACCCACGGACCCACGTTCTCCCTCCCGGGAGAACTGACCGCTCTCCACGATCGGAGCACCATGACTTCCTCGACCATCGGCCTTCTCGCCGGCCTCCTTCTGGCAGTCGCTGCCGCAGCCGGCGGATTCACCGGATTCCTCGTCGCTCTCGTCCTGGGTGCGATCGGGTTCGCCGTCGGCGCGTACCGCGACGGAAACTTCGACCCCGAGGCACTCCTGCGAGGTCGCGGCCGTGGCTGACACCGCCCCGAGCGACACGGCGGACGCAGCGGACACCGTCTCGGAAGACCTGTCCGACAGGCCCGACCCCCGGACGATCGACCCCGCGCAGCGTGGGTCGCTGACAGTCCTCGATCGCGCGGTCGAGTCGATCGCCGACGCCTCCCTCGGTCGCACCGACGGTGTCGTCACCTCCGGCGGGAGCTTCGGCCGCAAACCGTCCCGTGTGAAGGTGACGAAGCAGGACGACCGCGTACGCGCCGCCGTCGACGTGACCGTGGCGTGGCCGCGCTCGGCGGCGTCCGTCGCCGACGATCTCCGCCGCGACATCGCGCGCGGCATGACCGACTCGGGCCTGCGCACGGATTCCGTCGACGTACACGTCGGCGACTTCGGTTCCGTGTCCTCGTCCGCCGCGCCGGCGTCGGGCGCGACTCCGGCGCCGACCACCCGGCCGCTCGCGGCTCCGGCCGCGACCCCGATCGCGATCGTGGTGTCGCTGCTGCTCCTCGCCGGGGCGGGTGTGCTGATCCGCGACGCGCTGGTCGGATTCTCCGTCATCAGCGGTCGAGAGTGGACGGCGAGCGCACTCGACTGGATCGACGGACTCACACCCCTGTCCTGGATGTTCCCCGCGGGCATCGCCGTGGCGGTCGTCGGAGTTCTGGTCGTCCTGGCCTCGCTCAAGTGGCGCGCCCGTCGGTACCGGTCCAGCGGGATCGCGGACGACGTGTGGGTGCACAAGGCCGACCTGGCGAAGGTGACCGAGCCGGAACCCACGGTGGCGGCCGCACCCGAGACCACGGCCACCCCGACTGTCGCAGGAGGCGAGAAATGAAGCGGACCACGGTGTTCTTCGACCGCCTCGGTGTCCTGATCATCGGACTCGCGCTCGTGGCCGTCGGCGGTGGCGCCGCACTGTGGCAGCGCGATCGACTCCCGTTCGAACTCACCGAGGTCGACGCGTCGGTGGTGACCGACGCGCAGGACCAGCAGTGGTGGCCGTGGGCTCTCCTCGGCGCCGGAGTGCTGATCGCGCTGCTCGTGGTGTTCTCACTGGTACGAAGGCTGCCGTCCTCAGCGGGGCGCACCCTGTCGCTGCCGGTCACCGGCGATCCCGACGGCCGCGTGACCGTCGATCTGCGATCGGTCGCTCACAGGGCGGCCGACACCGCCCGCGAGGTCGACGGGGTGAAGTCCGCGCGTGCGCGTCTGCGTCACGAGCGGTCCGACGGTCGCCGTGTCCCGGTGATCACCGTGGTGGTGCGGGCCGAGGAGTCCGCATCGCTGCGCACCGTGGCGGAGAAGTTGACGGACGTGCGCAGCGCGGTCGCGTCGGTCGTCGGCGACGGTGCCGTCGGCGTTCGGGTACTGCTCTCGGCCTGACCCTCGCGGCTCAGAGCGCGAGTGCGGTGGCCACGACGGCCAGTCCTGCCGGGACGATCTGCACGAGCGCGCCCTTCATCATCCGACGGTCGGTGCCGAGCAGAACACTGCCGGCGCCGACCATCGATCCCGCGGACACGAAGACCAGGACGGCGCCGACGGTGTGATTCCCCGCCGCCAGGTTCACCGCGCCGACCGCGGCACCCACCGCGAGGAACAGGTTGTAGAAGCCCTGGTTGAAGGCCCACCGCTCGACGACGTCGACGTGGGAGTCCTCCCGCACGCCGAAGACGTGACGGCCCTTGGTGCGGAAGACCAAGGACTCCAGAACGAAGATGTACACGTGGAGCGCGGCGGCGAGAGCGGCCAGAACAGCAGCGACGGCGGTCATGCCGGTCAGTATGCGCCGCACCTGCCACACGGCACGGGGCCAGCACCAGTTGTGTTTTCTCACGAAGTTGTCACAGGAGCCCCGGGACCCTCGTCCGGCGCGTACGCTTCGGCCCACGGACGAGATGGTGTATCGCTCCACGATCCCGCTTCGTTACACACAGATTCGGCGTCGTGTCGACGCCCCTCGTGTCGGGGAGAACCACATGCACGACCTTCTGGCGCACCGCTCACACGCGGTCAACACCGGCCACACCGAGATGATCCGCGCGGTCTTCTGCGACGAGTTCGAGATCGGCGTGGACCAGGACGTCCTGACCACCATCTCGTGCGGCGACATCGGGCAGTGGGTGTCCGATCTGCGGTTCACCGGCCTGTTCCTGCCGGGTGAGATCGAGGCCATCGAGCGCCAGTGGAACACCGACCCCGCAGGTCTGGTCGCCGCGCTCATGGGCGGCATCGACGAGGTCGGGCGGCGCCGCTCGGCGCATCAGGCTCCGCAGGTCGACGTGGTCGCCCAGCGCTTCGTCGGCTGACCCGGCTCGCCGGGCCGCGCGTCCGTCAGCGGTTCTTCGGGGGCCTGTTGGTCTGCGCCCGGCGCGCCTCTTCCTTCTCCTTCACGCGGACGGCCTCGCGCTGCACCTCCGCGTAGTTCTCGCGTTCGGCCTTCAGCCAGTCCGGTTCCTCGGCGGACAGCGCGTCGATCTCGGCCTGCGTCATCGAGTCGGACACGTCGTTGCGCGCCAGTGCGGTGTTGGTGACGCCGAGTTTGCGCGCCACGACGTCGCGGGGGAACGGCCCCGCCGTCCACAGATCGCTCAACCACTGCGGCGGATTCTGGCGCAGAGCCTCGAGGTCGCCTCGCGTGATGGGCTGGGAGCGGAACTCCTCCGGCGCCGCCGGCAGGAAGATCCCGAGCTTGGCAGCAGCCGTCAGAGGCTTCATCGTCTGGGCGTTCAGGTCCTGGCTCACCGCGCCAGCGTAGCGCCCGCACGGCCGACCACGGCCGACCACGGCCGAGCGCAGCGGGAAGTCTGCCGAGCGCAGCGGGAAGTCGGCCGAGCGCAGCGGGGACTACGCTGGCCCGGTGAACGATGTGACCGTCCTGCGCTGGTACATCGAGGTCGCCGAGACGCTCGCGTTCGGGCGCGCGGCGAAGGCGCTGAACATCTCCCGGCTCCGACTGAGTGCCGCGGTCAAGGAACTCCAGGACGAGGTCGGCGAACCCCTGTTCGTTCCGGGCGACGGGCCCACCGAACTCACCGAGGCCGGACGGGCTCTGCTCGACCGGGCCCGCGACATCGTGGCGGAGGACGATCGCCGCCGCGCCGAGGAGGCTGCGGCAGCGCCGGCGCGGCCGACGCTGCGGGTCGGTTTCGTTCCGGGAGTGACAGTCACGAAATGGACCCGGATCTGGGCGGATCGCCACCCCGGCACCGACCTGCAGACGGTCGTCGTCGAGGAGTCGGACCAGCTCCACGCGCTGCGGACGGGTGTGGTCGACATGTGCTTCGTGCGGGAGCCCGCCGAGCGGGAGGGGCTGCACTGCGTCCCGCTGTACTCCGAGGTCGCCGTCGTGGTGGTGCCCAAGGACCATCCGGCCGCGGCCTACGACGCCGTCACGCTCGGTGATCTCGAGGGCGAGTCGCTGCAGGACGGCTCCGACCGATCCGAGGCGACGCTGCCGACGACGCTCGAGATGGTGGCCGCAGGTGTCGGCCCGGTGCTCGTGCCGCACTCGTTGGCCCGACTGCACAGTCGCAAGGACCTGCTCTACCGGCCCGTCACCGACGCGGACCCCACCCGGATCTTCCTGGCCTGGCCCACATCGGTCGCCGCACCCGAGGAGGGAACACTCGACCTGCCGCAGGAGTTCCTGGGGGTGGTGCGCGGACGGGCCGCGCACAGCTCGCGTACCGAGTCCGAACGCGGGACACCGCCGAGGAAGAAGAAGAAGGCAGCTGCTCCGGGGCCGGCCGCCAAGCGAAGTCAGGTGCCCCGCCGACGACGCTGACATACTGTCGCCGTCGTGACGAGTGGAAAGGCGGGTTCGTGAGCGACCCAGCTCCCCGAAGTTCGGCCGGCGCGAGCAAGCCGGCCATCCTCACCGTGGACGACGATCCCGGGGTGTCCCGCGCCGTCGCCCGCGATCTGCGGCGCAAGTACGGCGAGAAGTACCGCATCATCCGGGCGGAGTCCGGCGAGTCCGCCCTGGAGGCGTTGCGAGAGATCGCGTTGCGCGGTGACCAGGTCGCGGTATTGCTCGCGGACTACCGCATGCCGTCGATGAGCGGTCTCGAGTTCCTCGAGCACGCCATGGACATCTTCCCGTTCGCGCGCCGCGTGCTCCTCACGGCGTACGCGGACACCGACGCCGCCATCGAGGCGATCAATGTAGTCGACCTCGACTACTACCTGCTCAAGCCGTGGGATCCGCCGGAGGAGAAGCTGTACCCGGTGGTGGACACGCTGCTCGACGCGTGGCACGCCGCCGACATCCGGCCCATCCTGGAGACCAAGATCATCGCGGGTCGGTGGGCGTCTCGATCGTCGGAGATGCGCGAGTTCCTCGCCCGCAACCGGCTGCCGTACCGGTGGTTCCTCGCGGACGAGCCCGAGGGAGCGCGTCTGTTGGCGGCGGCGGGTCACGACGATCGCACGCTGCCGGTGGTGGTGTGCGCGGACGGGTCGTGTCTGCTCGACCCCACCGACACCGAGTTGGCCGAGTACTTCGGTCTGGGCACCACGCCGACGGAGGACTTCTACGACCTCGTCGTCGTGGGCGGCGGGCCCGCCGGCCTGGGCGCGGCCGTCTACGGCGCGTCCGAGGGTCTCCGGACGGTCCTCGTCGAGCGCACCGCGACGGGTGGGCAGGCGGGCCAGAGCTCGCGCATCGAGAACTACCTCGGTTTCCCGGACGGGGTGTCCGGCGCACAGCTGGCCGAGCGTGCACGTCGGCAGGCCGAGAAGTTCGGCGCCGAACTCGTCACCACCCGCGAGGTCGCGGGTGTCGAGGTCGACGGGCCGGCGCGCGTGGTGCGTCTGACCGACGGCAGTGCGATCGCCGCGCACTCGATCATCCTCGCCACGGGTGTCTCCTATCGACGGCATCCGGCGCCGGGGGTCGACGAGTTCGCCGGTCGCGGCGTCTTCTACGGCTCCGCGGTCACCGAGGCGGTCGGCTGTACCGATCAGGACGTGTACATCGTGGGCGGCGCGAACTCCGCCGGTCAGGCAGCGATGTACCTGTCCAAGTGGGCGCGGTCGGTGACCATCGTGGTGCGCGCCGAGTCGCTGGAGGCCTCCATGTCGTACTACCTCGTGCAGCAGATCGAGAAGAATCCCGTCATCTCCGTCCGCCCCTGCACCGAGGTGACCGCCGCGCACGGCGACGGCCACCTCGAACAGATCACCCTGCGCGACAAGGTCTCCGGCGACGAGGAGACCGTCGACACGGGCTACCTGTTCCTCTTCATCGGGGCGGCGCCGCGGACCGAGTGGCTGGACGGCGTGGTGGTGCGCGACCGCCACGGCTTCGTCGTCTCGGGTCAGGACCTCACGGTCGACGGGGCCCGCCCGCCGGGCTGGTCGGTCGACCGCGCACCGCACCATCTCGAGACCAGCGTGCCCGGCATCTTCGCGGCGGGCGACGTGCGCGCGGACTCCGCCAAGCGCGTCGCGTCGGCCGTCGGTGAGGGTGCGATGGCCGTCATGCTCGTCCACCGCTATCTCGCCCAACCCTGACCACCGCACGCGTCCCGGAAGCTGGATCATCATGACCGAACTCGACTGCAGCACCGAGGAACTGAAGACGCTGTTCCTCTTCGAGTCGCTCGACGACGAGCAGCTCGAGCAACTGTGTGCCAACGGGCACGTGGAGATGATCGAGGCCGGTCCCGTGTTCGCGGAGGGCGACGACGCCACGTGCTTCTACGTGCTCCTCGACGGGGAACTGGTGCTGACCAAGATGTCCGGCGGCGAGAAGATCGAGGTGAACCGCACGTCGTCGCGGGGCGTCTACGCGGGTGCGTGGCAGGCGTACCTCGGGGACCGCGCCCCGCAGAAGTACATGTCGGGCATGGACGTGACGCGTCCGTCCCGGTTCTTCGTGCTCGACGCCGAGCGGTTCGGAGACCTGGTTCGAGAGTGGTTCCCCATGGCGGTCCACATGCTCGAGGGACTGTTCTTCGGTCAGCAGAGCAGCAAGCAGGTCATCGACCAGCGGGAGCGGTTGCTGGCGCTGGGGTCGCTGTCGGCCGGTCTGACACATGAGCTGAACAACCCGGCCGCCGCGGCGGTCCGTGCGACGGCGGCGCTGCGGGACCGGGTGTCGCACATGCGCCGCAAACTCGGCGTCATCGCGTCGGGCGTCTACGACACCGACTCCCTGACGGGTCTGATCCGCCTGCAGGACGAGGCTGCCGAACTGGTGGGCAAGGCGCCGGAGCTCACTCCCATGGAGGCCTCCGACCGGGAGGACGCGCTGGGGGAGTGGTTCGAGGACCACGGCATCTCCGACGGGTGGGACCTCGCCCCGACCTTCGTGCAGGCCGGCATCGAGGCCGACTGGCTCGAGCGCGTCGCCGCGGACACGGGGGCGGAGCTTCTCGAGAGCACGATCCGCTGGCTGAACTACACCATCGAGACCGAACTGCTCATGAACGAGATCTCCGACTCCACCACACGGGTGTCGACGCTGGTCAACGCCGCGAAGCAGTACTCGCAGATGGACCGTGCGCCGTTCCAGAAGGTGGATCTGCGAGTCCTCCTCAAGAGCACCCTGGTGATGCTCGGCCGCAAGATCGGCGACGACATCACGGTGGTCAAGGACTTCGACCCGGCGCTGCCTCCCGTCGCGGCGTACGCCGCGGAGCTCAACCAGGTGTGGACCAACCTCATCGACAACGCCGTACAGGCCATGGACGGCCGAGGAACGCTCACTCTGCGCACCGCGCGGGAGAACGACACGGCCCTCATCGAGATCGGGGACACCGGCCCGGGCGTTCCCGAGGCGATCCGGTCCCGCATCTTCGAACCGTTCTTCACCACCAAGCCCGTGGGCGAGGGCACCGGTCTGGGCCTCGACATCTCGTGGCGGATCGTGGTGAAGAAGCACGGCGGCGACCTACGGTTGCTGTCGGAGCCGGGAGACACCCGGTTCCAGGTACGGATACCGATCGACGGCCCGGCCGGGGCGCCCATGCCGATCGCAGAGGAGGAAGTCGGATGAGCACGAACGGAATCGACACCGCGGTACCGCCCAGCGGCACGGGCTGCGTGGAGTGCGACGCCACCGACGGGTGGTGGGTGCACCTGCGTCGGTGCGCTCAGTGCGGCCACGTCGGATGCTGTGACTCCTCACCGTCGCAGCACGCGAGTGCCCATGCCGCGACCAGCGGTCATCCCGTCGTGCAGTCGTTCGAACCCGGGGAGACGTGGTTCTGGAACTACGTCACCGAGGAGGGCTTCGACGGTCCCGAACTTGCTGCGCCGCAGCATCATCCGATGGACCAGACGGTGCCCGGACCGTCGTCTCGGGTCCCCTGGGACTGGCAGCGCCACGTCCGCTGAACCCAACATCGAATCGTTATGGAGTTACCCGCCGGTAGGGACGAGCGGGCGGTAAGGTCTGCGGTGCATTGCACGATGCATTCTCTCGCACAGCCTCAGGAGCCGTCCGTGTCGTTCATCCCCACCTCGTCCTTCTTCTCCAACGCCACGCGCTCGGATCGAAGTTCCTCTCGTGCAACGCGATTCGGCGCAGCCGTCGCGGTCGGCGCCACCATCGCCGCAGGGGCGATCCTCGGTACCGGGGTGGCGTCCGCGGCTCCGGTCACCTGCGTGTCCCCGCCCGCGGCCAACGACATCCAGGTGAGCGACACGGCCAGCTGCGGAGCCAAGGCCACCGGCGCCGGCGTCGCCACGTCGTCGGCGTCCGAGAGCGGTACCGCGGTCAGCGTCGCCGACGGCGGGCGCTCGACGTCGAACGCCACCGGCTTCGGCACCGCGCTGAGTGCCGTTCTGGGAGCTGGTACCTCGTACTCGTACTCCCTCGGTGGCGGCATCTCGCAGTCCTTCGCCACGAACGGAGCCACCTCCGTCGCCATCGCCGGGTACGGCGGCGGCGCGACGGCCAGCACGGTCACGGGCGTGAACTGCGCCGGTCTCAACTCCTTCGCTCTCGACCTCTCCACCGGGCGGTCCTGCATCGCCGGTCTGTAACCGTCGTGAACGCCACCGTCCTGGCGGTGCTCTGCGCCGTCGGGGCGGCGGTGTGCATCGCTGTCGGTACCGTCGTCCGCCAGCGGTCGGCGGCGTCGATTCCCGACGAGTCCGTCGGTCGGCTGGGACCCATCACCACGCTGATCCGCGAGCCGCTGTGGTGGATCGGCACGGTCGTCGGCATCGGCGGCTACGGCCTGCAGGCGGCGGCGTTGGGGCTCGGATCCCTTCTCCTGGTGCAGCCGCTCCTCGTGTTGTCCCTGCTGTTCGCGCTGCCGCTGGGTGCTCGGTTCTCCGGCCGCACCGTGTCGGCGAAGGACTGGCTGTGGGCTGCCGCGCTGACGGCGGCCATCGCGGTCCTCGTCGTCGTGGGCGATCCGCGGCCCGGCGTGGAACGCGCCGAGACGCGGCACTGGGTCGTCGTTCTCTGCGTCGGAATCCCGTTCGTTCTCGCCTGTGTTCTCGGCGCGCGCAGCGGCTCCCGGTCCCGGCGCGCCCTGCTGCTGGGACTGGCCGGCGGTGCGCTGTTCGGCGTCGCGGCCGTGCTGACGAAGAGTGTCGTCCACCTCGCCGGACGCGGACCGCAGCCGCTGCTGACCTCGTTCGAGCCGTACGCGCTCGTGGCCGTGGCCGTGGTCGCGATCTCGCTGCAGCAGTCGGCCTTCCAGGTGGGTGCGTTGCAGGCCTCTCTGCCCGCGACGACCGTGATGGAACCGATGGTCGCGTCGCTGCTGGGATTCGTCGTGCTGGGCGAGTACCTCGACGCCGATCGTGAGGTCACGGTGGTGCTGGTCGCCGCCCTGATTCTCGTGGTGGTCTCGGCGGTGGCCCTGGCCCGGTCCGCGGGCGCGGCCGAGAACGTCGAACCCGCCCATCCTGCCCCGAACCCGTAGCGGCACTAGGCTCGTCGCATGAGTCCGATCGGTGGGGTGCTGTTCGACATCGACGGTGTGCTCATGACCAGTTGGCGTCCCGTGCCCGGGGCCGCGGAGACGGTGAGCACGCTGCGCAGCAACGACGTGGCGTGCGCGTTCCTGACCAACACCACGTCGAAGACGCGGGAGCAGATCTCCGACGCGCTCACCGATGCGGGCATCGAGGTGCACGCCGACGAGATCGTCACCGCGGCCACTCTCACCGCCGACCACCTGCGGACGCGGTACCCCGGTGCACGGTGCGTCCTCCTCAACAGCGGCCGGATCGCCGACGATCTGCCCGGCGTGGAGTGGGTCGACAGCGATCCGGACGTGGTGGTGCTCGGCGGCGCCGGCGAGCAGTTCACCCACGAGGCGCTCAGCCGGGTCTACGACTGGATGTGTCAGGGCGTGCCCGTCGTCGCGATGCACCGCAGCCTCATGTGGACCACGGCCGAGGGGCTGCGCATCGACACGGGCATGTATCTGACGGGCATGGAATCGGCGTCCGGCCGCACGGCGACGGCCGTCGGCAAGCCGGCGCCGCTCGGTTTCCAGACGTCGGCGGAACGCATGGGCGTCGATCCGGACCTGGTGGTGATGGTCGGGGACGATCTCGACAACGACGTGCTCGCCGCCCAGGTCGTCGGCATGCGCGGCATGTTGGTCCGCACGGGCAAGTTCCGTCAGGAACGCCTCGACCGGCACGCACGCGACCAGTACGCGATGCAACCGGCGTTCGTCGTCGACTCCGTCGCGGACCTGCCGGCGGTGCTGGAGATCGGTCGGTAGTGGTCCTGCGGCCGGGATCCGAGTTCGCGGGGTTCCGCGTCGAGAGACTGCTCGGTCACGGCGGCACCGCCGAGGTGTATCTCGCCCGACGTGGATCGGCACCGCCGGAGACCCTGAAGATCCTGCGTGCGGACGCCCCGCGGGACGCGTTCGCGGCCGAGGTGCGGATCGGGGCCCTGCTGCAGCACCCGAACATCGTCGCGGCGCACGATCACGGCGAGTTCCGCGGGCGGCCGTGGATGTCGATGCCCCACGTCGACGGGTACAGCGCCGCCCGCCTCGTCGCGCGCGGACAGATCCCACTGGACGTCCACCGAGCCGCCCGCATCGTCGACGGCGTGGCGAGAGCCCTCGATCACGCGCACGGGCTCGGGATCGTCCACCGGGACGTCAAGCCGGCCAACGTCCTGCTCGCGAGTGTCGCCGATGCGGACACCCGGGAGCAGGTTCTGCTGTCCGACTGGGGAATCGCGCGGCTGACGACCTCGCCGACACCGCTGGTGTCGGACGACGGGATGGTGCTGACATCGATCGGCTACGCGGCACCCGAACTGCTGCGGGGCGGCACGCTCACCGCCCGCACCGACATCTACGCGCTCGGTGCCACCCTCGTCGAACTGCTCACGGGACGGCCGCCGTTCCCGCTGGCCACTCCGTTCGCCGTCATGGACGCCCAGCTGAGGCGGACCCCGCCGTCCGTCAGCTCGCGTCGGGCCGACCTGCCGACCCGCCTCGACGCCGTCGTGCAGCGCGCGCTGGCCAAGGAGCCGCCGGACCGGTTCGCGTCGTGCCACGACCTGAGCGTGGCGGTGGCGCGGGCCCTGAGGGACCACACGCCACCTGAGCCCGGCCGGCCTCCGGCCTCCCCGCCACCTGAGCCCGGCCGGCCCTGGTACCGACGTCGCTAGTCGCTCGGCGTCTCGGGATCCGTCGGCCGGTTCGCGACGACGGGGTACTTGCCCGTGTAGCCCATCCGCTCCTCGGCGACGCTGAGGACGCGGGCCCGGACGAGGAACCAGCCGCCGATGAGCATCGGCACGATGACGACGAGTGTGGCGACGGTCCACGTCCCGATCGGCGCGTCGAGCGCCATGAGCACCAGCACCGCAGCGAGGAACGCGAGCGTCGCGTAGCTCGTGTACGGCGCCCCGAAGAGCCGGAACGACGGCCGTTCGAGGATGCCCTTGCGGCTCCACCGGTAGAGCTGCAGCTGGCAGAGCACAATGGTCGCCCACGAGGCGATGATGCCGAGGGCCGACATGTTGAGCACGATCTCGAACGCCTCGCCGGGCTTGAACGCGTTGAGCGCCACGCCGAGCAGTGTCAGGGCGCCGGTGAGCAGGATGCCGCCGTAGGGGACACCGTTCCGGCTCATCCGCGCCGTGAACGACGGCGCGCTGCCGTTCATCGCCATCGACCGCAGGATGCGGCCCGTCGAGTACAGCCCGGCGTTGAGGCTGGACAGCGCCGCGGTGACCACGACGATGTTCATGATCGTCCCGGCGCCGTCGACGCCGATGCGGGAGAAGAACGTGACGAAGGGGCTCTCCCCGGCCCGGTAGGTCGTGTACGGCAACAGCAGCGCCAGCAGGATCAGCGATCCCACGTAGAACACCGCGATGCGGAAGATGACGGAGTTGATGGCCCGCGGCATGACCTTCGCCGGGTTCTCGGTCTCTCCGGCCGCGGTCCCGACCAGCTCGACGGCCGCGTAGGCGAAGACGACACCCGACGTGACGATGACCAGCGGCCACGCCCCGGTGGGGAAGAGGCCGCCGTTGCCCGAGATGACGCCGAAGCCGGTCGACTGGCCGTCGACGTCGAAACGACCGGCGAGGAAGACGGTGCCGACGACCAGGAAGGTCACCAGCGCCGCGACCTTGATCATGGCCGCCCAGAACTCCATCTCGCCGAACCACTTCACCGACACCAGGTTCACGGCGAGCACGATGGCCAGTGCGATCAGGGCGATGGTCCATTGCGGGATGCCCTTGAAGGCGCCCCAGTAGTGCATGTACGTCGCGACGGCCGTGACGTCGACGATCGCCGTCATCGCCCAGTTGAGGAAGTACATCCACCCGGCCGCGTAGGCGGCCTTCTCGCCGTAGAACTCGCGGGCGTAGGAGACGAACGATCCGGAGGACGGGCGGTGGAGCACCAGCTCGCCGAGCGCTCGGAGGATGAAGAAGACGAAGACGCCGCAGACGGCGTAGATGATGAACAGGCCCGGGCCCGCGGACTCGAGGCGGCCGCCCGCGCCGAGGAACAGGCCGGTGCCGATCGCGCCGCCGATGGCGATCATCTGCAGTTGCCGAGGCTTCAGGCCCTTGTCGTAGCCCTCCTCCTCGTGTGCCATCGCCGAGTTGTCGTAACCGGTGTCGACTGCATCGGACACGATGTGGTCCTTTCGTCCGCAGGGGTGGGCGGGTGTATATGTCCGATTCGCGTGGATTCTGTTGTGGCGCGCGACAACTGGTCGCGTCACACATTCTTCTCACGCGTGAGTCGGTCGTCGTTCCGGCACGTGAACACCGTGTGAATCGCGACCGCTCGACGACGACCTTGCACTCGACCACCTCGACTGCTAGAAATCTGGTTGGCACTCGCGTACTGTGAGTGCCAGGTCGAAGAGGTGAGATCGGGAATCATCGACACCCCTGGTCGTCCGTCGCGGGCACCGACTCGGCCGGATGTGGAAAGGGAGCGACCCACCCGCGGTCGCTTCGTGTGTCACCCCCAATCCGGAGGATCACTTCGCAATGGCCAAGATCATCGCGTTCGACGAAGAGGCACGCCGTGGCCTCGAACGGGGCTTGAACAGCCTCGCCGACGCAGTCAAGGTGACGTTGGGCCCCAAGGGTCGCAACGTCGTACTCGAGAAGAAGTGGGGCGCCCCCACGATCACCAACGATGGTGTGTCCATCGCCAAGGAGATCGAGCTGGAGGACCCGTACGAGAAGATCGGCGCAGAGCTGGTCAAAGAGGTCGCCAAGAAGACCGACGACGTCGCAGGTGACGGCACCACCACCGCGACCGTTCTCGCTCAGGCACTCGTCCGCGAAGGCCTGCGCAACGTCGCAGCCGGCGCGAACCCGCTCGGCCTCAAGCGCGGCATCGAGGCAGCCGTCGCCGCTGTCACCGAGTCCCTGCTGAAGTCCGCCAAGGAGATCGACACCAAGGAGCAGATCGCTGCGACCGCTGGTATCTCCGCAGGCGACGCGTCCATCGGCGAGCTCATCGCCGAGGCCATGGACAAGGTCGGCAAGGAAGGCGTCATCACGGTCGAGGAGTCCAACACCTTCGGCCTGCAGCTCGAGCTCACCGAGGGCATGCGCTTCGACAAGGGCTACATCTCGGGATACTTCGTCACCGACGCCGAGCGTCAGGAAGCCGTCCTCGAAGACGCGTACATCCTGCTCGTCAGCTCGAAGGTCTCCACCGTCAAGGACCTGCTGCCCCTGCTGGAGAAGGTCATCCAGTCCGGCAAGCCGCTCCTGATCATCGCCGAGGACGTCGAGGGCGAAGCGCTCTCCACCCTCGTCGTGAACAAGATCCGTGGCACCTTCAAGTCCGTCGCCGTCAAGGCACCGGGCTTCGGTGACCGTCGCAAGGCGCAGCTCGCCGACATCGCCATCCTCACCGGTGGCGAGGTCATCAGCGAAGAGGTCGGCCTCTCCCTCGAGGGTGCCGGACTCGAGCTGCTCGGCCAGGCTCGCAAGGTCGTCGTGACCAAGGACGAGACCACCATCATCGAGGGCTCCGGCGACGCCGACGCCATCGCGGGTCGTGTCTCGCAGATCCGTTCCGAGATCGAGAACTCCGACTCGGACTACGACCGTGAGAAGCTGCAGGAGCGCCTGGCCAAGCTGGCCGGTGGCGTTGCAGTCATCAAGGCCGGTGCCGCCACCGAGGTCGAGCTCAAGGAGCGCAAGCACCGCATCGAAGATGCCGTGCGCAACGCCAAGGCAGCTGTCGAGGAGGGCATCGTCGCCGGCGGTGGCGTCGCGCTGCTGCAGTCGGCTCCCGCACTCGAGAACCTCAACCTCACGGGCGACGAGGCCACCGGCGCGAACATCGTTCGCGTCGCCCTCGAGGCACCGCTGAAGCAGATCGCGTTCAACGCCGGCCTCGAGCCCGGCGTCGTCGCGGAGAAGGTGCGCAACCTCCCCCTCGGCCACGGCCTCAACGCCGCGACCAACGAGTACGAGGACCTGCTCGCCGCCGGCATCAACGACCCGGTCAAGGTCACCCGCTCGGCACTGCAGAACGCAGCGTCGATCGCGGCTCTGTTCCTCACCACCGAGGCCGTCGTCGCCGACAAGCCGGAGAAGGCCGGAGCGCCCGCGGGCGATCCGACCGGCGGCATGGGCGGCATGGACTTCTGAGTCCCGCTCCCTGATCGCACGAGAGCCGGTCACCCTCACGGGTGGCCGGCTCTCGGCGTTCCGCGGTGAGTTCCGGCGCCCCGTCGAGTCGGTATCGGTATGACGAGACTGCTGTTCGTCCACGGCGCCGGCGGCGAGGACGACGACGAGCCACTGGCGGAGGAGTTCGGCGCGCTGCTCGGCGCGACGGTCGACATGCCCCGCATCCCGAGCGACGACATGAGCGTCGAGGCGTGGGCGAGACCGATACGCCGCGGCCTCGAGGCGAGTCCCGACGTCGTGATCGCCCACTCCTTCGGCGCCACCGTCCTGCTGCACGTGCTCGCTTCGGTCCCGGTTCCCGCCGCCACGTTGCTCGCGATGCCCGACTGGAGTGCCGCGGGCTGGGACGTCCACCAGTACGAGTGGCCGACCGTCCCGCCGGAGGTCTCCCTGACGCTGCACCACTGCCGCGACGACGACGTGGTCCCCTTCTCGCACCTGGCACTGGCCTCCGCGCGGCTCCCGGGCGCTCGGGTGGTCGAGCACCAGCGGGGTGGGCACCAGTTCGAGGGTGCCGTCGGGGAGGTGGTGGCGTCGATGCGGCTGTAGCCACACGATCGTCGACGATTCCGCGCATCCGCAGAATCACCGGTGATCGTGTGTGCTCACCCTCGCGCGAGCGATCGTCGTCGGCGTACCGTCTGAACGATCTCGTCCGCGACTGCAGCCACGCTCGCCTTCACCGTGGCAGCGGAGTACCGCAGAACCAGCCAGTCGTCCAACACCAGTGCGTTCTGTCGGCGACGATCGCTGGTGAAGACGTCTGCAGCCGTGTGGAACTCACGCCCATCGATCTCCACCACCACGCGAGCTCGCCGATCCACCAGATCTCCGTAGTACGGGCCGACCTTGCCATTGATCTCCAGGTGCATGTTGCGGGCGGTGAGAGCTCGCGCCACCATGCGCTCGGGTTCGGACAGTGTGTGCGGGCAGGCTCGACGCAACTGGTCACGCAGCATCCGCATGCCGGTCATCCCCTTCGCCTTGTCGCACAGCTGAGCCAGGGAACGCCAGCTCACCGCTCGTGAGAGCGCACTGTCGATCACCTCTTCGAACTGCGGCCGGGTCAACGTGCCGGCGACGTCGAGGATCGCGTGTTCGAGGGACACGACAGGTATGTCCCCCAACCATCTGACGTTCGTCAGAGCCCGGCGATGAACACGCACCCAGTTCGGGCCACCCGCGTACCCCGTCGGCGGCACCGTCACGTGGACCATGGAGGGTTCCGCGGGCAGCAGCCCCCAGATCCAGGCTGCGGTGTCGTGACTTGCGACGGCGTGCGGTTTCCACAGTCGGACCGCCGCACACCTGTCCTCGTACGTGGGTGGTTCGGTGGAGTACACGCCGGGCAGCAGTCGGTGCAGTTCGCCGCGCGCTGCTCTGCGATCGACGGTCGCGCCGCTGATGCCCCCGGCGATCAGCTGTCGTCTGGTGTGGACTCCCATCGGCCGAGTGTGAGTTGCTCGCGTGCTGTCGAGGTCTGGCGGTGGTCCGCGCCTGTTGACGAAGCGCTCGTTCGTGCACAACGAGATCCACCACCTTGCGTGTGGAGCCACACGATGATGATCGATGTCGCGGTTCTGCACAATCGAGGGCGATTCCGACGACTCAGCCTCAGCGCCCGGGAACGTAGTGCCGCGGGTTCTGCCGACGACCCGCGGGCGGGAGGTTGCGGTCCGGGGTCTCGACCAGCGGGGCGGTAGGGGGGATCCGGCCGGCGGCGCGGTCCAGTCCGGCGCGCGCACGCGGATGCTTGCGCCGCCGCGCCGGCACGGCCCGGAACGCCACGTTCACCAGGAAACCCAGCCGCCGCAGCCAGCGCTCGTCCCGATCGGTCCAGGTGTAGCCCAGCAGGTCTCGGACCGCCGGGTCGTAGAGCCCGACGGTGATGCGCCGGAAGGTGCGGTCGACGACCGGGCGCATCCGGGCCCACAGCCACTCGGGTAGTGGCAGGAACGGTGGCACCGGCACGGACGACATGTCGAGGACCAGGCGCGCGGCCGGGGTGTCCTCCAGAACGGTGCGGCACATCCGGTCCCAGTACGCCTGGAAGTCGGACCACGTCTCGGGCACGGGGCGCATGCTCATGCCGTACAGGCCGTACCACCGTCGGTGCTCGTCGAACAGTTGCTCTCGCTCGGCCTCGGTGATGCCGCCCATGAAGTACTCGGCGGTGCGCATGGTGCCCACGAAGAACGTGGCGTGCGCCCAGTAGAAGATGTCGGGATCGAGGGCGTGGTAGGGCCGCCCGTGAGCATCGAGACCGCTGATGTCGTTGTGGTAGCGCCTGATTCGTTCCGCGGTCTCGGGTGCGCGGTCACCGTCGAACACGACGCCGCCGATGGGATAGAGCGAGCGCATGACGCGCTCCCAGCGCTCGACCTCGAACGTCGAGTGCTCGCTGACGGCCGCGCCGAGACCCGGGTGCATGTTCTGCATCGAGCCGGCCCACGGTCCCTGCAGGATCCCGCGCCAGTCCCCGAACCATCGCCAGGTGAGGGAGTCGGGGCCGAGCGTTTGACTACGCATGTTGTCACCGTAGAGTCGAGCGAGCACGGCAGTCAACAGTGAGGTGTCATCGACGTGACCACGCTCGAGGCGCGACGCGAGCAGCGGCGCGCGGCACTGCTCACGGCCGGGATCGATCTGCTGGGAGCGGTCGGTGGTCCCGCTGTGAGTGTGCGGGCGGTGTGCTCGCGGGCGTCGTTGACCGAGCGCTACTTCTACGAGAACTTCGGCGACCGTGACTCGTTCGTCCGCACGGTGTACACCGCGGTGGCCGAGGAGGGGCGCGATGCACTGGTCCGCGCGGTGGGTCAGGCCCGCCGCCCGGAGGAGCGCGCACGCCGCGCCGTCACCGCGTTCGTCGAGCTCATGATCGACCGTCCCGAACACGGCCGAGTGCTGTTGTCGGCGCCGTTCGCCGATCCGGCGCTGAGTACCTGGGGGCGGCGCACCATGCCGATCTTCGTCGCGCTCATCGGCGACAACCTGCCCGCCGAGTCGAACGACGTCGACCGCCTGCTGACTGCGACCGGTGTCGTCGGGTCGCTGACCGCCCTGTTCACGGCGTACCTCGACGGCGAGATCGAGGTGGAACGGCAGCACTTCGTCGACCACTGCACGGCCGTGGTGCTGTCTGCGAGCAACCGACGCACGGCATGATGGCGGGCATGGAGCTGGTGCGCGCAGGAGTGCTCGACGTGGGCGTCGAGCGGTACGGAGACCCGAGCGGCCCGTCGGTCGTGTTGCTGCACGGGTTCCCGTACGACACCCGGTCCTACGACGACGTCGCCCGACTGCTGGCCGACACGGGTGCCGACGTGGTGGTGCCGTACCTGCGCGGCTTCGGGCCCACGCGGTTCGTCGAGGACTCCACGATGCGGTCGGGAGAGCAGGCCGCGTTGGCGCACGATCTGCACGACCTCATCGGGGCGATGGCACTCGACCGTCCGATCGTCGCCGGCTACGACTGGGGTGGCCGCGCGGCGTGCGCGGTGGCGGCGCTGTGGCCCGAGTCGGTGTCGGGTCTGGTCAGCGTGTCCGGCTACCTGGTGCAGGACATCGAGGCTGCCGTGACGACGCCGGCACCGCCGCACCTCGAGAAGCGGTACTGGTACCAGTACTACCTGCACTCGGAGCGCGGCCGCGCCGGCCTCGCTGCCTACCGCGCCGAGATCGCGCAGACGTTGTGGACCGACTGGTCGCCGACGTGGCGGTTCGGAGACTCCGAATTCGCCGCCACCGCAGCATCGTTCGACAACCCGGACTTCGTCGACGTCGCGGTGCACTCGTATCGACACCGGTACGGACTCGCGGCGGGGGACCCGCGGTACGCGGCCACGCAGGACGCGCTCGCCGGGCAGCCGTCGATCACGGTGCCGACCGTCGTCCTCGATCCGACGGAGGACACGGTCGCCGCCCTGTACGGATCGCCCGACCACGGCGCGCACTTCACGGATCTCGTCGACGTGCGTGCGGTCGACGCCGGCCACAACCCGCCGCAGGAACTGCCGGGGGTGTTCGCCGACGCCGTCCGCACGCTCGCCGAGATCGTGGACGCGCGGAACTAGACCGCGAGTTCGCCGAGCTCCGACCAGTCGGTGCCCTCCACCTCGGTGCTGACGATCTTCGGAGTCTCCTGCAGGTACGGCGGGAGATCCTTCTGCGCCTGCTTGAAGTGGTCCGACTGCACGTGTGTCGCACCGGCATCCGGGTCGCGGAAGGCCTCGACGAGGACGTACTCGGTGGGATCGTCGAGTGTGCGCGACCAGAAGTACCAGAGGCATCCCTCCTCCGCCTGGCAGGCCTCGGTGAAGGCTCGCGAGATCTCGGGCCAGTCGTCCGCGTGCTCTGCCTTCACTCGGAACTTGGCGGTGATGAAGATCAAGGGGTGCTCCTTCGCTCGTACGAACTCCGACGTGTTCCTGTGTACCCCCTCGGGCCGCACTAGTATCGCGTCATGGCAGCCACGTCACCGGCGATCGAACTCGAGGTCAGCGGACGCACGGTGCGGGTGTCCAACCCCGACCGCGTGTACTTCCCGGCGAGCGGAGCCACCAAGCGTGATCTCGTCGAGTACTACCTGTCTGTCGGCGACGGCATCGTGCGCGCGCTGCGGGAGCGGCCCTGCATGATGCACCGGTTCCCCGACGGTCTCGCCGGGGAGAAGGTGCACCAGAAGCGGTTGCCGAAAGGCGCTCCGGACTGGATGGAGACGGTGCGGGTCACCTTCCCGCGCTACAACCGCACCGCGGACGAACTCTGCGTCACCGAGCTGGCGCACGTGATCTGGGCCGTGCAGATGTCGACGGTGGAGTTCCATCCGTGGAACAGCCGGCGCGCCGACGTGGAGAGTCCGGACGAGTGGCGCATCGATCTGGATCCGATGCCGGACTGCTCCTTCGACCGGGTGCGCCGGGTGGCGGCGGTGACGCGCGAGGTGCTCGACGAACTCGGTGCCGTCGGGTGGCCGAAGACGTCGGGCGGCAACGGGTTGCACGTGTACGTGCGTATCGCGCCGGAGCAGGGCTTCGCCGATGTCCGCAGGGCCGCACTGGCGTTCGCTCGGGAAGTGGAGCGGCGCGCGCCGGACGACGTGACCACGACGTGGTGGCGCAAGGACCGCGACCCGACGAAGTTGTTCGTCGACTACAACCAGAACGCCCGCGACCACACCATCGCGAGCGCGTACTCCGTGCGCGGCAATCAGGACGCGACGGTGTCGACGCCGATCACGTGGGACGAGATCGTCGACGTGGAGCCGCGAGACCTCACCATGTACACCGTGCCGTCCCGATTCGCGGATCTCGGTGATCTGCACGCAGGAATCGACGATGCCGTGTACTCGATCGCCCCGCTGATCGAGTGGGCCGAGCGCGACGAGCGGGCGGGGCTCACCGAACCGGAGGAGTGACCGGATCGTTCCCTGTGGCCCGTGTGTTCTCACAACACGCAGCGGAGGTGAGATGTAGTTCGAGCGAATGATTTGGAGCCGGAAACCGGCACAGGGTCTTTTTCTGTGGCAGAATACGTGCAAATCGTACAAAGCAGCGCGTTCGGTCCACCCCGTCGGCGGGGCCCGACACGGACGCGCGGCCTGCCAGTGAGGAATGCTCATGCACTGCCGTCTCTGCGGATCCGCCGACCTCGAGAGTGTCCTCGACCTGGGCGCGACACCGCCGTGCGAATCGTTCCTCACCGCAGCGCAGCTCGACGATCCGGAGCCCACCTTCCCCCTGCACCTGCGTCTCTGCCGAGAGTGCCTGCTGTTGCAGATTCCGGCTCTCGTGTCGCCGGCCGAGACGTTCACCGAGTACGCGTACTTCTCGTCGTTCTCGAGCAGCTGGGTCGACCATGCCCGGACGTTCGTGCAGGAGTCCGTGCGCCGCCTGGATCTGTCCGACGAGTCGTTCGTGGTCGAGGTGGCGAGCAACGACGGCTATCTCCTGCAGCACGTCGTGGACGCCGGAATCCGCTGCCTCGGTATCGAGCCGAGCGTGAACGTCGGTGCGGCAGCGCGTGAGTCCGGTGTTCCGACGGAGACAGCGTTCCTCGATCCGACGACCGCGGCGCAGGTGCGTGCCGCGCACGGGCCGGCGGACCTCGTCGTCGCGAACAACGTGTACGCCCACATCCCGGACGTCGCGGGATTCACCGAGGGGCTGCGCACGCTGGTGTCGGACCACGGCATGGTCAGCATCGAGGTGCACCACGCCCTCCACCTGGTGGCCGACGCACAGTTCGACACGGTCTACCACGAGCACTTCCAGTACTGGACGGTCCTGACGGCGACGAGGGCGCTCGCCCGAGGCGACCTGACCGTCGTGGACGTCGAGGAACTGTCCACCCACGGTGGTTCCATCCGGATCTGGGCGACACCGTCCGCGAACGCCGGCCCGCCCAGCGAGCGCACCCTCGACCTGCTCGCGGCCGAGCAGCGCGCGGGGCTGCATCACGTGGTCGGCTATCGCGGGCTCGAGAAGGCGGCGCGCGGGGTCCGAGCGACGTTGCTCGAGTTCCTCCTCGACTGTCGCCGGCGGGGTGAACGCGTGGTCGGATACGGCGCGCCGGGCAAGGGCAACACCCTGCTCAACTACTGCGGCATCCGAACGGACCTGGTGGAGTACACCGTCGATCGCAATCCCTACAAGCACGGTCGGTTCACACCGGGGACGCGAATCCCGGTGCACCATCCCGATCGCATCGCGGCGGATCGTCCGGACGTGGTCCTGGTCCTGCCGTGGAATCTCGAGAGCGAGCTCACCGAGCAGCTGAGCTACGTCGCCGAGTGGGGTGGGCGCGTTGTGTTCCCACTCCCCGTTCTCCACACCGCCGACATCGGGCGGCTCGACACATCGGAGGCTCTGGCATGAAGGTCGTACTGTTCTGTGGCGGTTACGGAATGCGCATGCGCAACGACCGCAACGACGACATCCCGAAGCCCTTGCAGATGGTCGGGCCCCGTCCGCTCCTCTGGCACATCATGAAGTACTACGCACACTACGGCCACAAGGACTTCGTGCTGTGCCTCGGCTACGGCGCGGCAGCGATCAAGCAGTTCTTCCTGGACTATCACGAGGAGCAGTCCAACGACTTCGTCATGCGCGACGGCAAGGTCGAGTTGCTGAGCACGGACATGAGCGACTGGTCGATCACGTTCGTGGACACCGGCGTCGAGTCGCCCATCGGCGAGAGGTTGCGGCGCGTCCGTGACCACCTTGACGGCGATCCGTACTTCCTCGCCAACTACTCGGACGTGTTGACCGACGCCCCGCTGGACACGATGATCGAGCGTTATCACGAGTCGGGCGCCGTGGCGTCCATGCTGGTGGTGCCGCCGCAGTCGAGCTTCCACTGCGTGGACGTGTCGGAGGCCGGCGAGATCAAGGACATCGTTCCGGTGAGCCGCTTTCCCATCTGGGAGAACGGCGGGTACTTCGTGCTCAGTCAGGAGGTCTTCGACCACATTCCGGAGGGGGGCGATCTGGTCGGCGATGCGTGTATGACACTGGCGGGCCGCGGGGAACTGTTCGGATACCGGCACGAGGGATTCTGGAAGCCGGCCGACACCTTCAAGGAGCGTGCGGAACTCGACAACGACTACGGGCGCGGCATTCGCCCGTGGGCGGTGTGGGAGGGCGATCGGAATCGACCGCCACTGTCGAGCGTCGTCGCGTGATTGGCCTGTCCCCCAGCCGTATCCGCTCGGTGGCGGTGCTCGGGGCGCATCCGGACGACATCGCCATCGGCGCCGGAGGAACGCTCCTCGACCTCACCCGTGGGGGAGATGTCGAGGTGCACGCTCTGGTGTTGTCGGGCGGCGGCACCGAGCGGGAAGCCGAGGAGCGAAAGGCACTGTCGGACTTCTGTTCGGACGGACCGGTGTCGCTCACCGTGCTCGACGTGCCGGACGGCCGCTCCCCTGATCACTGGAGCGCGGTGAAGAACGGACTCGAACAGTTCCGGCGTACGTGCGAGCCCGACGTCGTACTCGCACCGCAGCGGCGCGACGCGCACCAGGATCACCGCCTGCTGGCGGAGCTGGTTCCCACCGTCTTTCGCGACCATCTGGTGCTGGGCTACGAGATCGTCAAGTGGGAGTCCGATCTTCCGACACCCGGTCTCTATTATCCGCTCGCCGACGACGTGGCGGTGCACAAGGCGGAGCTGCTGTCGCGGCACTACCCCTCGCAGCATCACCACGACTGGTACGACTCCGAGACCTTTCTCGGGCTGGCGCGCGTGCGAGGGGTGCAGTGCCGCAGCAGATATGCCGAGGCGTTCGTCGTGGAGAAGATACTCCTGCACACGGAGAACCTGCGGTCGGACCGTCCGGCACCGCAGACGAAAGGGTCGTGAACAGCATGCGTGTACTCGTCACCGGACACCAGGGATACCTCGGTACCGTCATGGTTCCGCTCCTGCAGGAGCGTGGTCACACCGTGGTGGGGCTCGACAGCGGCCTGTTCGCGGACTGCGTTCTCGGTGACGCACCCGCGGATCCGGTCACCCTGGCCACGGATCTGCGCGACGTCGTAGCCGCCGATCTCACGGGTGTCGACGCGGTGGTGCACCTCGCCGCACTGTCGAACGATCCGCTCGGCACGCTGGCGCCGGAGATCACGCACGACATCAATCACCATGCCTCCGTGCGTCTCGCACGTGCCGCGAAGGATGCGGGGGTGGGCCGGTTCCTGTACGCGTCCACCTGTTCGGTCTACGGCGCCGCCGGTCAGGACGCGGTCACGGAGGACGCGGTGCTGAGGCCCCTCACCCCCTACGCCTTGAGCAAGGTGCGCGTCGAGGACGACGTCGCGGCCATGGCGGACGACAGCTTCGCGCCGGTGTTCCTCCGCAACGCGACGGCCTTCGGCTACTCACCGCGGCTGCGGGCGGACATCGTGGTCAACGATCTCACGGCGTCGGCGTTCCTCACCGGACGCATCGTCGTCAAGTCCGACGGCACGCCGTGGCGACCCCTCGTGCACGCGCGAGACATCGCGTACGCCTTCGCGGCCGCGCTCGAGGCGCCGGTCGACCGAATTCGGAACCGGGCGTTGAACATCGGCACCGAGGCGAACAACGTGACGGTGCGCGACATCGCCGAGACGGTCGCCGACGTGACGGGTGCCGAGGTGGTGGTCACCGGAGAATACGGCGCCGACCCGCGGTCTTACCGCGTCGACTTCTCCGCGGCGCGAGAGGTGTTGCCCGCCTTCGTCCCCGAGTGGAGTGTCCGAGCCGGCGCTGAAGAGCTGGTCGCCGCATACGCCCGCCACGGTCTCACCGCGGACGCACTGGCGCAGCGCTTCACGCGTCTGGCCCGCGTCACCGAGCTCCAGCGGACCGGCGCGATCGACGAGAACCTCCGCAGGACGCGGGTGGGTGTCGGCAGTGCGTGAGAGATCACCCGCCGGCGACGAGGTCGCGCCAGGACCGCGCTGCCGCGTCCCGGTCGCTCACGATGCTCGGCGTCCCGCGCCAGCGGATCGCCAGATCCGCGTCGTCCCAGCGGACGCCCACGTCCTCGGAGGGTTCGTGCGGACGGTCGATCCGGTAGCACACGTCTGCGGTCTCGCCCAGGGTGAGGAAGCCGTGCAGGAAGCCGGGGGGCACGAACAGGTGCGCGCACTCCACGTCGTCGAGCACGACGTCGAACCACTGACCGAAGGTGGGCGACTCCGTTCTGGTGTCCACCAGGACGTCCTGGACGGCGCCGCGGGCGCACCGCACCAACTTGGCCTCGCCTCGGCCTCCTCGCCCGTGCAGGCCACGCAGAACGCCGCCGGCGGAACGGGACTGGGAGTCCTGACGGAAATCAGCGGCTCTCGTGGACAGGGTCGTGTGCTCGGCGATCGCCGCGTCGAAGATCTCGGTGTCGAAGGTCCTCGTGAAGAAACCCCGATCGTCGCGATGCGGGGTGGGCAGGAAGAGCAGGACGTCTCGCAGAGGTGTGGTCTCGACGCGCATGAGTCCAGTGTCGCCGACGGGTGCTCCCCGCGTACGACGAGCCGGAGAATCTCATGAGTTCGTGCAGAGCCTGCGCCTCGGCGACGGTGTCCACGGTGCTCGATCTCGGTCTCGTGCCGGCCGCGGACAGTTTCCCGACGGCCGAGTCCTCTCCCGAGGGCGACGAGATGCATGCTCTCGCGATGGGCCTGTGCACGACGTGCGGCCTGGCACAGCTCCTGGACGACGACACCCGCGCGAATGAGCCGCGTGGAGTGGAGCCGGAGGCGTTGACGCGAGCCGCTTCTCGGGCGATGGACGAGATCGTGCGACGCGGGTGGCTCCCCGACGGCGCCGTGGTCCGCGAGTACGGAAGCCCCCACGGTGGGTCCTGGATCCCCGACGTGAGATCCCGTGGCGTCGCGGATGCCGTTCCGGCCGTGGCGGGTTCGCGCTCCGCCGACCTCGTCGTCGACGGTTTCGGGCTGATGCACGAGCCGGACCAGGCGGCCGCTCTGCGTGAACGTCGGGCGCTGCTCGGCGACGGCGGCGTACTGGTGCTGCAGGTCCACTCCTTCATGACCATCGTGCGGGATCGCCAGTGGACGGCGCTCCGCCACGGACACTTCGCCTACTGGTCGTCGACCGCGCTCGAGACCGCTCTGTGGGCAGCGGGTCTGATGCCCACCGGGTGTTGGGAGTCGGACCTCTACGGCGGGACTCTCCTGGTCTCGGCGATGCGCGACGACTCGGTGCGCCTCCCGGTGTGGGAGGACGACCTCGTGACGGCACGGCGCGTGCGGGAAGCCGAGGCTGCCGCCGCCGTCACCGATCCCACCGTCGTGTCGTCCCTCGGAGCAGCCGCCGTCGCCGAGGTCGAGGCGGTGCGGGCGAGACTCGGCGCGTCGTCTCGCGCGGGTGTGACGCTCGCCGCGTACGGAGCGGCGTCGCGCGCGGTCGCTCTGTTCGCGATGGCGGGGGTGACCACGGAGACGGTCGGCGCGGTCGTCGATGCGTCCCCGGCGAAATGGGGCCGCCGCATGCCGGGTACGGACGTTCCCATCGTCGGCCCGGAATGGCTGTACACCCATCGTCCCGACCGTGTGGTGGTGACCGTCCCGGATCTCCTCCCGGAAGTCGCTGCGGCACATCCGGAGATGTCGTTCGTCGATCTCGACTCGGCCACGGAAGGACTCCGCTCATGACCGCTCCGCTCTCGGTGTGCATCCCGGCCTACGAGGCCGCGCGCACCCTGGAGACCACACTGGCCTCCGTCCTGGACCAGGACGAGGACATGGAGGTCCTGGTGCTCGACAACGCGAGCACCGACGCGACCGGCGACATCGCCCGCTCCTTCCGCGACGAGCGCGTCCGGATCGTGCGGAACGACCGGGTGCTCGCCATCGGGGACAACTGGAACGCGGCCGTGCGGGCCTCGACGGGCCGGCTCGTCAAGGTGGTGTGCGCCGACGACGTGCTCCGTCCCGGTGCGCTGGCGGGACAGCAGGCCGTACTGGACGATCCCGGGATCGCGGTGGTCTCGTCCAAGTTCGAGGTGATCGACGAGCAGGGGTCGGTGAAGGAGACCGGGCTCGGCCTCCCCGGCCTGCTCGGTCGACGCCCGGGCAAGGACCTCGCGGGCATCATCGTGCGCCGCGGTCCCGCCGAGTTCGGGCCGACCGCGGCCACCACCTTCCGCAGGGATCTGTTCGACCGGGTCGGCGGTTTCCGCGGCGACCTGGTGTTCCCGATGGACGTCGATCTATTCGCTCGCATGGGCGCTCACGGGGACTTCCACGGCGTCTCCACCATCGACGCAGCGTGGCGCGACTCGACCTTCAACCTGTGCAGCCGGACGTCGAGCTACAGCAAGCTCAGCGAGTCGGTCCGGCTGCATCACCGTCTCGCACGCGAACTCCCGGCTCTGGTCTCCACCGGCGACGTCCTCGCCGGAGACGGACGCATTCTCGGCGCCGTGCTCACCCGGTTACGTGCGCGAGCCGGCGACGTGGCCGACCGCCTCCTGCGGCGCTGATGCTGCGGCTCGCCCGAGACGTCCTGCTCGTGGGCTTCGGCACCTACGGTCAGTTCCTCGTCACGCTCGTCACCCTGCCGCTGACAGCCCGGCTGCTCGGAACCGAAGGAGTCGGGCTCGTCGCGGTGGGGATGTCGGCGTACTTCCTCGGCTCGGTTCTCGTCGATCTCGGTGCCACGCAGTACTTCGCTGCGCGCGTCGACGACCCCGACATCACGCAGGTGCGTGGCGCGTATGCGGTGGTGCGGTGCGGCCTCTTCGCCGTGCTCGCCGTCGCGGCGCTGGTCGGGTGGGCCGCCGGTGTGGACGGGGCCGCCCGGATGATCCTGCTCGGGGCGGTCGCCGGGGGTGTCTGGTCACTGTCGGAGGACTGGCTGCTGATCGGTCGTGGCCGCTTCGGTGCCTCCACCGCGTACCAGGCCGCCGGACGTGTGGCATACCTGGTGGCGCTGGTCGTTCTGCTGCCGCAGTTCCCGTCGCCCGAGGTCGCGCTGGCCTGTCTGGGCGGTTCGTCCATCGTGACCGTGATCGCCACCGGCGTGGACGCCGACCGGCACTTCGGACGCCTCGTTCCCTCGTGGCGAGTCGGTGACACTCTGAGAACGGCGGCACCGGTGCTCGCGTCGCGGCTCCTGCTGACCGGCTACGGACAGGGCGGCGCGGCGGCGTACTCCACGGTGCTCGACGCGGTCTCCCTGGGCCTGTTCTCGGCCGCGGACCGGCTGGTCCGAGCGGGACAGTCGGTTCTCGATCCGATCGGGTTCGCGCTGCTCCCGCGGATGACCCGAATTCGGGACGGCCAGGCCTTCCGGGCGCGGACGATGCAGGGTGCGGCGGGGTGTCTCGCACTCGCGGTCGTCGCCGCGGCAGGGCTGACGCTCGTGGCCCCCCTGGTGATCCGCATCGTCTACGGCACCGAGTTCGCCGAGGCGACCGACCTGTTGCGCATCCTCGCCTGGATCCTCCCAGCCACCACGCTCACGTCCTACGTCACCACCGCCGTGCTGCCGGCGCAGGGTCGGACGTCCACGGTCCTCGGCGGCGCCGTCCTCGGCGTCATCCTCGCGGCGTCGGCTCTGCTGATCACCTCGGTCACCGGATCGGTCGTGACCATGGTCGTCGGGGTGCTCGTCTCCGAGTGGGCGGTGGCGCTGTGGTTCGTCGCCACGACCGCGCGGACCGTCCTGCGGCGCGAGGCGGACCACCCTGACGTCACCCGTCCCTCCCACGACGACCGCCGAGAGGCCACGCGATGACACACGAGAGATCCTCGGAACTCCAGGAACGTCTGCACCGCCTCGTCCCCGGTGGAAGCCACACGTACGCACGGGGTTCGGATCAGTACCCGGAGCACCTCACCCCGATCCTCACGCACGGCGTCGGCGCCCGTGTGTGGGACGTCGACGACAACGAGTACGTCGAGTACGGGAGTGGTCTGCGCTCGGTCACACTGGGACACGGGTACCGTCCCGTGGTCGACGCCGTGGCGGACGCGGTCGCCAGGGGAACCAACTTCTCGAGGCCGACCGAGCTCGAAGTGCTCGCGGCGGAGGACTTCCTGAGGACCGTTCCCACCGCGGAGATGGTGAAGTTCGCGAAGAACGGCTCCGATGCGACCACCGCGGCCGTCCGCCTGTCGCGCGCGGTCACCGGCCGTACCGAGATCGCGGTCTGTGCGCAGCCCTTCTTCTCGGTCGACGACTGGTTCATCGGGACGACGGAGATGAACGCGGGAATCCCGCACGGCGCGGTGCATCGGTTCCCGTTCGACGACACCCCTGCGCTGGAACGGATCCTGGCCGATCACGACATCGCGTGCGTCGTCATGGAGGCAGCCGGTGCGCTGGCCGAACCGTCACCGGGGTATCTCGAGGCCGTCCGCGCAGCCTGTGATCGACACGGGACCGTTCTCGTGTTCGACGAGATGATCACCGGGTTCCGATGGTCGTCCGCGGGTGCGCAGGGTGTGTACGGCGTGACTCCCGATCTGTCGTGTTGGGGCAAGGCCATGGGCAACGGACTCCCGCTGTCCGCGCTCGCCGGCCGCCGCGATCTGATGGAACTCGGCGGTCTGCGCACGGACTCCGACCGAGTCTTCCTGCTGTCGACGACGCACGGACCGGAGACGACGGGGCTCGCCGCGTTTCGTGCCGTCGTCCGGGCGTACGAGACGGAGGACCCCGTGGGCGCCATGGAGCGCGCCGGCGCCCGGTTGCGTGACGCCGTGACCGAGGTGGCATTCGATGCCGGTGTCGGGGAACACCTTCGGGTCCTCGGACGCCCCAGCTGCCTGGTGTTCGCCACCGCGGATGCCGACGGGGTTCCCTCGCAGTCCTACCGGACTCTCTTCCTGCAGGAGATGCTGTCCCGCGGTGTCCTCGGTCAGTCGTTCGTCGTGTCCGCGGCGCACACGGACTCGGACATCGACCACACGGTCGATGCTGTGCGGGAGGCGGTCCTCGTCTACCGGAAGGCCCTCGAGGCGGGCACCACCGAGGGGCTTCTCCGAGGCCGACCGGTGGCACCGGCTCTGCGTCGGCTCGCGGCACCACGGAGGCTGCCCGATCTCAGACGGTCCCACCTCGAGACGTAGTCAGGATCTCACGCGCCGCTCGCCGGCCAGAGCGCACGGCCCCGTCGAGGTAGCCGGGCCAGCGATCGGCGAGATCCGTTCCTGCCCAGTGCACGCGGTCCGCGGTCAGGTCCTGATGGTGGAAGACGCCTCCGTACGGCGGGATCGCGGTGGGCGCCCCACCCAGCCAGGGTTGCGCCGACCAGGTGATGTCGTCGACACGACGAGGTGACCGCGCCCGAGGGCCGAACAGCCGCACCAGCTCGGCGACGACGATGTCACGGCGATCGGTGCGGGAGAACAGGTCTGCGGCGGCTCGACCGCCACTGAAGGCGACCAGGATGCCGGGCGAGTCCCCTCCGGCGTTGCCGTCGACGATCATCTGGACCGGGCCGTCGACGTCGAGTGCCGTTCCGGTGAGTCCGTTCTCGCGCCACCACGGACTGTCGTACACGACGATGGTCTTCGCGTACTCGCCCATGCGGGAGGTGCGCATCCGGTCCCCGAGTCCGGCGGGGAGCGCGCCGTCGATGTCGGCGGCGCGGGGGAGGGGAACCGCGAGAACCACCGAGGATGCGCGGACTGTGCCGTCCGCGGTGACCACGTCGACTCCGGAGGTGTCCGGCCGGATCGCGATGACGGGTCGAGACGTCTCCGGCGGGGCGGAGAGGTGCTGTGCCACTGCTGATATCAGCGATGCGGTGCCGCCCACGAAGTAGCGTTCCTGCGCTCCGTCACGCACCTCGGCGATCGCCCGCAGGCTGCCGGCCGCGCGCAGGTACTCGAGTGCGGCTCGGGCGGGGACCTCGTCCGGGTCGGCGCCGAAGATCAACCGGAAGAAGCACGTGAGGATGTCGCGGCCGTAGGCGGAGGGAAACATCCGACGCGCGAGAACGTCGGACATCTCGTGATCTCCGGGCCGCCAGGTCGACAGCAGCGGCACCGTGCGGTCGACGGCGCGGACCGCCAGGTCGAGTCGCGCGATACCCGAACCGACGGGGAGCCACTCGCGAACGGGGATGCGCGGCACCTGCCCGTGATATCGGTGGACGCGGCCGGCGGCAGCGAACACTTCGTCCGCACCGCGTCGCCGTCGCGGTTCGGGAGCCGTGTCGACACCGAACTCGGCGGCGAGTGCGCGCACCGCGGTCTGGTCTCCACCGATCCAGTGGGCGCCGTGATCGACGTGGTGACCTTCGGTGTCGACGGTGAGAACCTTGCCGCCGATCCGGTCGGCGGCCTCGAGGACGATGACCGAGCGCCCCGCCCTGGTCAGGTCGAGTGCTGCCACCAACCCGCTGAGCCCCGCCCCGATCACGACCACGTCCCCCGACATATGCCCACCCTACGGGTGGGCATATGTCCTCAGGTCACATCGTGCGTGTCAGCCTCTCCGCCAACAACTTCGCGAACGACGCCGGGTCGTCCAGCTCGCCACCCTCGGCGAGCAGGGCTGTGCCGTAGAGCAGCTTGGCGGTCTCGGCCAGCGCCATCTCGTCCTTCTTCTCCGCATGGGCCTTCTCCAGCGCGGTGACCAGCGCGTGGTCCGGGTTGAGCTCGAGGATGCGCTTGGTCTTGGGGACCGGCTGGCCGGAGGCGCGGTACATCTTCTCGAGCTGCGGGCTCAGGGAGAAGTCGTCGCCCACGATGCACGCGGGTGAGGTGGTCAGGCGTGAGGACAGGCGGACCTCCTTCACGTCGTCGGACAGCGTCTCGGCCATCCACGAGGTGAGGTCGGCGAACTGCGCCTTTCGTGCGTCCTTCTCCTCGGTCTCCGCCTCGTCGTCACCCAGGTCCACGGCACCCTTCGCGATGGAGCGGAACGGCTTCCCGTCGAACTCGGGGACGGACCCGGTCCACATCTCGTCGACGGCGTCGGTGAGGATCAGCACCTCGAGCCCCTTGGCGGTGAACGCCTCCATGTGCGGAGAGTTCTCCACCTGCTGACGCGACTCACCGGTCATGTAGTAGATCGCGTCCTGGCCGTCCTTCATGCGAGAGACATACTCCGCCAACGTGGTCGGCTTCTCGTCGCTCTGCGTCGTTGCGAAGGACGACAGCCCGAGGATGGTCTCCTGGTTGTCGTGGTCGGACAGCAGCCCTTCTTTGAGGGCACGGCCGAACTCGGTCCAGAACGTGCTGTACTTCTCCGGCTCGTTCGCCTGGAGATCCTTGACTGTGCTCAGCACCTTCTTGGTCAGGCGGCGACGGATGGCGCGGATCTGGCGGTCCTGCTGCAGGATCTCGCGAGAGACGTTCAGCGACAGATCGGCTGCGTCGACGACACCCTTGACGAAGCGCAGGTACTCGGGCACGAGTTCCTCGCAGTCGTCCATGATGAAGACGCGCTTGACGTACAGCTGGATACCGATCTTCGATTCGCGCATGAACAGGTCGAACGGCGCACGCGACGGAATGAACAGCAGCGCTTGGTATTCGAAGGTGCCCTCGGCCTTCATGGGAATGACCTCGAGCGGCTCGTCCCATGCATGGCTGACGTGGCGGTAGAACTCGGTGTACTCGTCCTCTGAGACGTCGTCCTTCGACCGCGTCCAGAGCGCCTTCATCGAGTTGACGGTCTCGTCCTCGAGCACCGTCGTGGCGTCGTCGCCCTCGCCGGTGGTCTTCTCGACCTGCATACGGATGGGCCATGCGATGAAGTCGGAGTAGCGCTTGACCAGCTCGCGGATCTTGTGCTCGGACGTGTAGTCGTAGAGGTGATCCTCGTCGTCGGCCGGCTTCAGGTGCAGGGTCACGGCGCTGCCCTGAGGCGCGTCGGACACCTCCTCGATGGTGTACGTGCCCTCACCGCTGGACTCCCAGCGCGTCGCGGTGTCCTCACCCGCGCGCCGGGTCACGAGGGTGACCTTGTCGGCCACCATGAACGTGGAGTAGAAGCCGATGCCGAACTGGCCGATGAGCTCCTCGGACGCGGCCGCGTCCTTCGCTTCCTTCAGCTTCGCGCGGACCTCGGCGGTGCCCGACTTCGCGAGCGTGCCGATGAGATCGACGACCTCGTCGCGCGACATGCCGATGCCGTTGTCCCGCACGGTGAGGGTGCGGGTTTCCTTGTCGATCTCCAGGTCGATGTGAAGATCGGAGGTGTCGGCGCCGAGATCCTTGTTCTGGAACGACTCGAGTCGCAGCTTGTCCAGCGCGTCCGACGAGTTGGACACCAACTCGCGGAGGAACGAGTCCTTGTTGGAGTAGACCGAGTGGATCATCAGATCCAACAGCTGCCGGGTCTCGGCCTGGAACTGCATTTCTTCGACGTGCGCGGTCACGTGACTCCCCTGATCGAAACAAGTGCCTGGTGGACCCTCGTATTTTACGGCAACCGTGCCTGCGTTCCCGCATGCCTCTTCCCCCGTAACAGTCCGCACGGTACGGTTTTCGAAGGCCGGGGCTCTCCCATCGGAAGGTGTGTGTCATGGTGCGAATCGGACTACGGCGAGTGGTCGGTGGAGTGCTCGCCGCCGGAGCCGTCACGGCGGGATCGGTGCTGGCAGGGGCGGGAACCGCCTCCGCGGAGCCGACCTACGTCGGGCCGCTGTACTACGAGGTGGTGCCGGGGATCTTCCCCACGTGTCCGGACGTCGCTGCTGCGGAGCGCGCCAAGGGCACCACGATCCTGGTCGACTGCATTCGCTGGTTCGGACCTCAGCGTGGTTTCTCGCTGACTCCGTACCAACTCATCGCCGGCATCGCACCCCTCGACGGCAGTTAGCCGGCTCGTGTCCTGATCGTGACGTGAGTACAGGTAACGACGCCACGAAAGAGACCGATGGGTATGTCAGAGGGGGCGGCGACCGGCCGGCTCCGGACAGGAGTCGACATGTCGTTCTCGATGAGCACACGGGCCGCCGTCGCGGCCGCCCTGGTCGCCGGCGCCGCGGTGCTGGGGGCATGTTCGGCTCCGGACCAGGTGACGTCGGCGACGGCGGTTCCGGCGCCCGCTGACACCTCAATCGTGACGCCGACGGGGACATCGGTCGTTGCGCCGACGGGAACACCGGTCACGGCCCCGATCGAGCCGCCCACCGGTGCCGCGTCGGATCAGCCCGACGCCGAGGAACCGTCGGCCGAGCAGCCGCAGTCCACCGTGCGATCAGGAGAGTCGGCAGGGTCGGCGGACGCACTCCCGCGTCCGGGGTCGCAGGAGGTGTCGGTGGATCCCGAGCTCTTCCGCGACAGTGGCGGGGCGGGTGAGGGGTACTACTTCCGGACACCGTCGGGGAACGTGTCGTGCGGGCTCTTCCCGAACGGAACCTCGGTCGGATTCCTGGGATGCCAGGCCGTGTCCAGTGTCGCTCCCGACGAGGGCGAGGTCTGCTCGAACGGTGCCACCAGCAGGTACGCCGTCCGCGTGGAGAGCACCGGGCCGATCCACTACTGCACGAATCAGGGCTATTTCACCGGCTCGGAGAACATCCGCACACTGCAGTACGGCGAGGTGATCAACACGGGGCAGAGCTTCTGCGTCTCTCGGGAGGACGGAGTCGCGTGCGCCCGCGTCGGCTCGAACGCGTTCTTCCTCTCCCGTGACGAGAACACCACCCTGCGGTGACCTCGGTCAGCGGTGGTCGATCGTCGTGCGTATCCGCGTCGTCGACGGGGCCGCGGGTGTGGACCCGAATCCGAACCGCACCGGCGGCTCCACCGGCGACAGGTGTCCCAAATCGTCGCCCTTCCACGATGCCGTCGCGCCGACGATGCTGCGCTGCCCTCGCGCTCCGTAGTATTCGCGCCGCCCACCGCCGGCGGTGCCCCTGGTCCGCACGCCGCGCATCACGACCCGCGCGATCGGGTCGCTCACCGTACAGAACCAGGGTGCGGTGACCACCGACGTCGGTGCGAGGGTGAGCAGTCGACCCAGCAGGGTCGGGCCGCCGATCTGGAACGACACCTCGAGATCACCCGCGGAGACGCCGACTCGGTCACCTCGGCGGTGATACGAGACGTCGGTGATGGTCGTCGTGTCGAAGTGGTAGGTCGCGGTGACGAACTCGCGGACCGCGTCGGACGGTGCCAGCAGAAGGCGCTCGCCGTCCGCGAACTCGACCATGACATCGGTGAAGTCGCCCAGCGGCGACGACGTCCAGTGGCCGACGACGATCCTGGTTCCGCTGGAGGTCCCGAGACCGGCGATGTCGCCGTCGAAGATCGATCGTGTCACCGGCTCGACAGTAGCGTCGACGCGGCACTGTGAGGCGATCGAGGTTCGGGGGAGCCCCCGACTGGGCATCATGGAGGCATGGCTGACACTGCGACATCCGAATCCGGCGGGGCTCCGACCATCTTCGTGCTCTTCGGGGCGACGGGAGACCTTGCCAAGCGCATGGTGCTGCCGGCGTTCTACGAACTTGCGCAGGAAGGACTGCTGCCCGAGCAGTGGGCGTTGGTGGGCAACGGTCGAGGTGAGAAGACCGACGACGAGTTCCGCGAGCACATCCGCGCGGCGCTCGAGGAGTTCGGTCCCGGGGAGGGTGTCGACAGCATCGACGAGAAGGTGTGGTCGTCGTTCGCGGACCGTGTTCGCTTCGCGGGCAACGGATTCACCGCCGACGATCCGGGTGACCTGCCGTCGGTCATCGGAGACGTGAAGGACGAGCTGGGCGGCGACGTGCAGCTCGTGCACTACATCGCGCTGCCGCCCTCGACCTTCATCGACTACACCGAGGCGCTCGGCGCACACGATCTCGCCGAGGGCGCGCGGGTGGTCTACGAGAAGCCGTTCGGCACGTCGCAGGAGAACTTCGAGAAGCTCGACGAGGCGGTCCATGCCATCGTCGACGAGAAGCAGGTCTATCGGATCGACCACTTCCTCGGCAAGGAGAACACCCAGAACCTGCACATCCTGCGCTTCGCGAACGGGATGATCGAGGGGATCTGGAACCGGGAACACGTGGAGCAGGTGCAGATCGACGTGCCGGAGACGCTGGACATCGACGACCGTGCCGAGTTCTACGACGCCACGGGTGCCGTGCTCGACATGTTGGTGACGCACCTGTTCCAGGTCGCGGCGGAGGTGGCCATGGAGCCCCCACTCAGCCTCGGTGCGGACGACCTGCAGACTGCCCGCGAGTCGGTCATCGCGGCGTTCCGCCCGCTCGACACGTCCGAGGTGGTCCTCGGTCAGTACCGCGGCTACCAGGACGTCGAGGGGATCGCGGACGATTCGTCGACCGACACGTTCGTCGCCGCACGCATGTGGGTCGACACCGACCGGTGGCGCGACGTTCCCTTCGTCCTGCGCACCGGCAAGATGCTGGGAACCAGCACGCAGCGGGTGTCGCTGGTGTTCCGTCGCCCCGAGGGACCGGTGAAGCACCTGCCGGCCGACGGCGCCGTGCTGACGTTCGACCTGTCGGGCGACGGCCGAGTGGACATCGCCATGACGGTCAAGGAGCCCGGCCCCGGCGAGGACCTCGGGATCGGTCGGATGTCGCTCGACCTGTCGACGGTGTCGGACGCCGAGCCGCTGTCGCCCTATTCACGACTCATTCTCGACGTACTCGACGGTGACCGGTCGTTGTTCACCCGTCCCGACGGACTGGCTCACGTGTGGGAGGTCGCCGCACCGTTGTTGACCTCTCCGCCGGCCGTGCTCCCGTACGAGCCCGGCTCGATGGGACCCGAGGCAGCGAACGACTTGGCCTCTCCCTGTGGTTGGTTGGTGACCGGAGGCAAGTGACCGAACTCGCGATGGTCATGCTCGGGGAACGAGCATGACCATCGCGAGGTAGAGCAGGGCGACGGTGCCGAACGAGACGAGGGCGCCGACCACGGTGAGGGCGCGCACCAGGCTGGGATCCCATCCGGTGTACGCGGCGACACCGCCGCAGACCCCGGCGATCCAGGCGTCGTCTCGGCTTCGCGTCAGCTGCGTGGTGTGGTTCGGGTTCGGGTGGACGGTGGAGTTGCTCTCGTGGAATGTCATGTCTCCATCCTGAGTTCCGCCCGGGCGCTGCACCATCGGTGACCACCCCGAGACGTACCCTGAAACTCCGCCTGTCACGGCATCTGCTGTTCACCCCGTGATCACCGTCCCGTCTCCGGCGGCTCGTAGGTTCCTGGCGTGACCGCTCTCGATGACTTCGCCCTGTCCCGGATCGTGGACCTCTCGGACACCTCGTCGTTCAGCGTGCGGGACGACGACGACGACGACCCCGTGTTGCTGACCGGTGACGGAGTCCCGGTGGACACCTGGCGCCAGGCGTACCCGTACGACGAACGGATGCCGCGCGCGGAATACGAAGGTACGAAACGTCTTCTGCAGATCGAGTTGCTGAAGCTGCAGATGTGGATCAAGGAGACCGGTGGCCGCCACGTCATCGTCTTCGAAGGTCGCGACGCCGCCGGCAAGGGCGGCACGATCAAGCGCTTCATGGAGCATCTCAACCCTCGCGGTGCGCGGGTGGTGGCACTCGAGAAGCCGTCGCCACGCGAGTCGACGGAGTGGTACTTCCAGAGGTACGTCACCCACCTACCGGCTGCCGGAGAGCTGGTCCTGTTCGACCGCTCCTGGTACAACCGGGCCGGCGTGGAACGTGTGATGGGATTCTGCAGCGACGAGCAGTATCACCGATTCCTGCACCAGGCACCGTTGTTCGAGCAGATGCTCGTCGACGACGGAGTGCAGCTGACCAAGTTCTGGTTCTCGGTGTCCCAGCTCGAACAGCGGACGCGCTTCGCCATCCGCCAGGTCGATCCGGTACGGCAGTGGAAGCTCTCGCCCATGGACCTCGCCTCCCTGGACAAGTGGGACGCGTACACGAGGGCCAAGGAGGACATGATCCGGTTCACCCACACCGATCACGCCCCCTGGACGACGGTGAAGAGCAACGACAAGAAACGCGCCCGCCTCGAGGCGATGCGCTTCGTGCTGAACAGCTTCGACTACTCGAACAAGGACCACGAGGTGGTGGGGCGCCCGGATCCGTCCATCGTCGGACTTGCGGAACCGGACACCGACTGACCTAGCGGGTACCGCCCCCGAGCGTCCGCCACAGGAACGTGTACGCCAGCGCGGACTTGAATGCGGCCTGCGCGTTGTCGGCCGCACCGCCGTGGCCGCCCTCGATGTTCTCGTAGTAGGAGACGTCGTACCCGTACTCCTCGAGGAGGGCGTCCATCTTGCGCGCGTGCCCGGGGTGCACACGGTCGTCCCTCGTCGACGTCGTGATGAGGATCGGCGGATACACACCGATCGAGTTCCCCGGCGGTGAGACGTTCTGGTACGGGCTGTACTCGGAGATGAAGGCCCACTCGTCGGGATCGTCGGGATCTCCGTACTCGGCCATCCACGACGCCCCGGCCAGCAGGCGGTGATACCGCTTCATGTCCAGGAGCGGCACCTGACACACGATGGCGCCGAACGACTCCGGGTACTTGGTGAGCATGATGCCCATGAGCAGGCCGCCGTTGCTGCCGCCCTGCGCGCCCAACTGGTCCGGGGTGGTGATGCCGCGCTCCACCAGATCGCTCGCGACCGCCGCGAAGTCCTCGTGCACCTTGTGTCGACCGGACTTCAGCACCTCGGTGTGCCACGACGGCCCGTACTCGCCGCCGCCGCGGATGTTCGCCACCACGTAGGTACCGCCCCGAGCCAGCCAGGCCGCGCCGACCACGCCGCTGTAGGAGGGGGTGAGTGAGACCTCGAAACCGCCGTATCCGTAGAGGAGGGTGGGGCCTGCGGCCGTCGGACGGTCCTGCGTTCCGGGGTTCCGTACGACGAAGTAGGGCACGCGTGTGCCGTCGAGTGAGGTGGCGAAGTACTGCTCGACCGCGAGGCCCGTGGTGTCGAAGAACGCGGGAGCGGACTTCAGGGCCTCGGGTTCGGTCCCGACGGTGCCCACCAGAAGAGTGGACGGAGTGAGGTGGCCGCTCGCGTCGAGGAAGTATTCGTCACCGCCGAACTCGGGGTCGGTGCCGATGACGGTGACGTCGACGGCGTCCGGGAGCCCCTGCAGGCGTTCGGAGGTGACCGTGTCGCCCAGCGTCACCACGTGCACGCTGGAGCGGACGTCCTCGAGCAGCACCATCAGCAGATGGTTCTCGGTCCACGCGTACTGGTGCAGCGACGTGCGGGCGTCGGGAGCGAAGACGACGACCAGATCCCTTGCACCGGAGAGGAACTCGTCGATCTTCGCGGCCACCAGCGACCCTGCGGCGTACTCGGTGCCGTCGACGGTCCATGCGGTCGTCAGGCGAACGGTCAACCAGTTCTCGTGCAGGGACACCGAGGCATCGGTGGGCACGTCGAGGACCGTGGTCGATCCGTCGTCGTGAAGAATGGAGGTGACGGCATTGAAGAAGTCGGTGGCGCGCTGGACCAGGCTGCGCTCGAAGCCGGGCGTCGCATCGTGCGAGGCGGACACCGCGACGTCGGTCTGCTCACCCTCGTACACGACGGGAGCCTCTGCGAGAGGAGTTCCACGGAGCCACCGGTGTGCGCGCCGGGGGTACCCGGAATCGGTGAGCGACCCGGGTCCGAGATCCGTGCCGACGAAGACCGTGTCCGCGTCGATCCAGTCGATGTCCGTCTTGGCCTCGGGGACGACGAAGCCACCCTCGTCGGGTGCGACGAAGGAGCGGGACGTGAGCGAGTACTCGCGGATCACCGATGCGTCCGCGCCGCCGCGCGACAGGGAGATCAGCGCGCGGTCGAACGACGGACGGAGCACCTGCGCGCTCTTCCACACCCAGTTCTCGCCCTCGGCCTCGGCGAGAGCATCGAGATCGATGATGACGTCCCAGGCGGGACTGTCCTTCCGGTACTCCTTCATGGTGGTGCGCCGCCACAGCCCGCGGGGGTGCGACGCGTCCTTCCAGAAGTTGTAGAGGTGGTCGCCGCGCTTGCGCGCGTACGGGATGCGCGCGTCGGTGTCGAGAATGCTCCGGATGTCGGTCTCGAGCGTCCGGAACTCGTCGTTCGCGGTGAACTCGTCGACCGTGCGCTCGTTACGGGCACGCACCCACTCGAGGGCGGCGTCGCCGGTCACGTCTTCGAGCCACTCGTACTTGTCGGTCACACGCACCATTCTGCCCGTGGGGCGACACCGCCGCCGCGTGCGGAAACAGCGCGTGGAGGAATCGTAGTGGCATCAAAACAAGATCACGGTATGTTTATAGGGTAGTATCATGCCACAAAGGACGGAAAGAGTCCGTATTCGGTCGGGGAGACCATCACAGGGAGTGGATGATGACCGTGTCGATCCAGAGCGACGGCGTCGGAGCCGTGACGAACCACGATGTGGCGGGCCACGGTGTGACGGGTTCCAGGAGCCGTGTCCACGGCACCTCGGCTCGGGGAACCGACTACGCCGGCGTGCACGTCGTGTACCTCGGTCACCGATCGGCGGTGGTCACGGCAGCGATGCGCCTGATCCTGCCCGGCGCCGAGGTGACCTTCGTCGAGGCGGATCGTCTGCACGAGCTGTCCGTCGACGGTGAGGCGATCGTCCTGATGGACGGGTCGCACGACCCGGCCGACGTCCCCGCTCTCCTCGAGGCCGCGGCGCGCCGCAGTGTCGGCATGGTGGTGGGATCGCGCAGCACGACGGGTGGTCGAGACGGATCGTCCGCGCTGCGTCGCGTGGGCACGAGAGTGGCGAACGCGCTGATCCGGCACACCGCAGACCTGCCGCTGCGCGATGTCACCTCCAGCTTCCGCGTGTACACGGGCGACGCCTGGCGATCTATCGACGGCGCCGCGGCGCTTCGCGGAGGTCTCCTCCCGTCCCTCGTCACCTCCGCCCACGCCGTGCACCATCAGCGCTGGATCATTGCCGAGGTGCCGGTGAGCACGCGGCCGCTGTCGGGCACTGCGCGACCGAACGTCGGATCACTCCTGCGCACGGTCGTCGTTCTCGCGAGGCGCCGCCGGGCCTAGAGTCGTCCGGGTGACCGAACCCGACACCGAGGTGCGCTCTCAGCAGGGGCTGGACCGCATCGTGTTCTTCTCCGACGCGGTGGTGGCGATCGCCATCACGCTCGTCGTGCTCCCCCTCGTGGACAGTGCCCGGGACACCCCGGAGGGTGCGGGAGCGTTCCTGCGGGAGAACGGCTACGCACTCGTGGCCGCGGGCATCAGTTTCGCGGTCATCGCGGGGTTCTGGCGCGATCATCACGCGCTCTTCACTCGTGTCACGGGGTACGACGATGTCGTCGTGCGGCTCAACCTCCTGTGGCTCGCCGGCATCGTACTTATGCCCGTGGCGACCGTGCTGGAGGTCGCGGCTCCCCACGGGGACCCGTTGTCGGTGGGGCTGTACCTCGGGGTCATCGCCGTGACCATGATCGTGTCCCGTCTCCTCGCAGCACGCGTGCGCGCTGCGGGCTTCCTGCGTGGAGATCTGCGTCCCGGCGCGCGCGGCGCGGCGGTGCCCTGGGTTCCGGTCGTTCTGTTCCTGGTGGTCTCCGCGGTGGCGCTGCTCGTCCCGTCGGTGGGCCTCTACGCACTGCTCGCGATGCTGTTCGCCCCGTTGCTCTCTCGCGCGCTGGCCGGGGGTGCGCGGTGACAGCGCTGTGGGAGCAGCACACCTGCCTGCCGCTGTACGCGGACACCGACATCACCGAACTGGCGCGGTACGAGGCGGGGAGTTACCTCTCCGTCAACGTCGGCTACTCGCCCCACACGAAGGCGTCGGCGACGGAGTTGGCCACGACGTGGAGTGCGCGGGCACTCGCGGACGGTCGCTTCCTTCCGGCCCGGAGCGTGGCCGACATCGACGAGGCCCGACGACGGGGACTGCGTGCCCTCGCCTTCGACCTCGAGGACTCCGCTCCTCTGGACGGCGACCTCGACAACGTGCGCTACTTCGTCGAACTGGGCGTGCGCTCGATGCTGCCCACCTACAACCATGCGAACGCCGCGGGATGCGGATGCCTCGACGCCGTCGACACGGGTCTCACCGCCCACGGACGCGACCTGATCCGGGCGATGAACGAGGCGGGCATGGCAGCGGACGGGTCGCACTGTTCCCGGCGGACGGGGCTCGACATCGCCGCGACGACGTCCCGGCCGATGATCTACAGTCACTCCAATTTCGCTGCGCTGTGGGAACATCCGCGGAACATCACCGACGAGCAGGCGCGTGCGTGCGCCGACACCGGCGGCGTGGTCGGCATCAACGGGGTGGGCATCTTCCTCGGCGTCAACGAACCCGAACGTCGCGCGGATCGGGTGCGCGCCATGGCCGACCACGTCGAGTACGGAGTCGACCTTGTCGGGATCGATCACATCGGTGTCGGCAGCGACTACTCCTTCGACCACGAGGACTTCAACACCGAGTTGGCACTCCACCCCGAGGCGTTCTCCGAGGAGTACACGAGATACGGGGCACTACAATGGGTTCCGCCCGAGGACACCCACACGCTCCCGGCCGTGCTCGCCGAGCGCGGCTGGGACGAGAGTGCGGTGGCAGCTGTGTTCGGCGGCAACTTCCGCCGCGTGGCCGACGCCGTGTGGACCTGACGCCGGCTGGACCCGACCCTGTCAGGCGGGCGTCAGGCGGAAGATCGGAAACTGTCGCCCCTCCGCCGTCGTCGTGTACTCGAGGAAGCCGGGGGACGCCGAGGTGAACTTCGCCCAGTGAGTCTCCCATTCGTCGTCGGGCACCTCGGTGACGTCGACGGCGATGGTGCGTACGGTCGCGTCGTCGCCGGGGACCTCCATGTCGATGCGTGGGTGAGCCCGGAGGTTGTGCACCCATGCGGGATCCTTCACCGCCCCCGCCGCGGAGCCCACCACCAACCAGGTGCCGTTCTCGGAGATCGCGAAGAGCGGGTTGAGCCGCACCTCGCCGCTGCGTGCACCGATCGAGTGCAGCACCACGAGGTTGTCGCCGAACCCGGCTGTCGCCACGTGTCCACCGTTGTCGCGGAACTCCGCGATGACCATCGAGTTGAAGTCGCTCATGGTGGTCATTCTGGTGTCCTCGTCGTCGCGACGACCATCGATCCGGAATAACGATTCGACACACCCGTTGCACCAGAGGAGCGGGGCGCCCGCGGGTGGCTTCACCCACCCCGTCCTGGGGTACTCCGCGCACACGAGCACGAACTCGGATCACGAACAACGAACAGGAGTTCACGCACATGAGCCACGTTCCTTCCCTCTCCCTCAACGACGGCCGGTCCATCCCCCAGCTGGGTTTCGGCGTCTTTCAGATCGAGCCGAAGAAGACCGCCGATGCCGTCCGCACCGCGATCGAGGTGGGCTACCGCCACCTGGACACCGCGCAGATGTACGGCAACGAGAAGGAGACCGGCCAGGGAGTGAAGGACTCGGGCGTCTCCCGTGACGACGTCTGGATCACCAGCAAGCTGAACAACGGCTTCCACCGCCCCGACGACGCCCGTCGCTCGTTCGACGAGACACTCGAGAAGTTGGGCACCGACTACATCGACCTGTTCCTCATCCACTGGCCGCTGCCGACGCAGTACGACGGTGACTACGTCTCCACCTGGAAGGTGCTCGAGGAGTTCACGAAGGACGGACGGGCGCGCAGCATCGGTGTCTCGAACTTCCAGGTGCCGCACCTCGAGAAGTTGGCGCAGGAGACCGAGACCGTCCCGTCGGTCAACCAGATCGAGGTCCACCCGTACTTCTCGAACTACCAGGTGCGCGCGTACGGCGCGGAGCACGGCATCGCCACCGAGGCGTGGTCACCCATCGCGCAGGGCAAGGTTCTCGGTGACCCCGAGCTCGAGCGCATCGCGAAGGACGTCGGCAAGACCACCGCGCAGGTCACCCTCCGCTGGCACATCCAGCGCGGCGACATCATCTTCCCGAAGTCGGTCACGCGCGAGCGCGTCGAGGCGAACTTCGACATCTTCGACTTCGAACTCGACGACCGTCAGATCGCCGACATCTCGGCGCTGGACAAGGGTGAGGACGGCCGCACCGGCCCGAACCCCGACACGTTCGACATGATCCCCGACTGAGTAGAGCCGCTGAAATAAAGACACGAAAGGTCCGGTTACCAGCCAGTAGCCGGACCTTTCGATGTGTGTCCGGATCGACGGGACTAAGGTGGACAACCGTGACCTCACACTATGACGTCGTCGTTCTCGGAGCCGGACCCGGTGGGTACGTCGCAGCCATCCGCGCGGCGCAGCTGGGCCTGAAAACCGCCATCATCGAGCAGAAGTACTGGGGCGGTGTCTGCCTCAACGTGGGCTGCATCCCGTCCAAGGCTCTGCTGCGCAACGCCGAACTGGCGCACCTGTTCACCAAGGAAGCCAAGCAGTTCGGCATCTCCGGTGACGTGTCGTTCGACTTCGGCGCTGCCTACGATCGCAGCCGCAAGGTCGCGGACGGTCGCGTCAAGGGCATCCACTTCCTGATGAAGAAGAACAAGATCGACCAGCTCGACGGCAAGGGGTCGTTCACCGACGCCAACACCATCGAGGTGGAGTTGACGAAGGGTGGCAGTGAGACCGTCACCTTCGACAACGCGATCATCTCCACCGGCAGCACCACGAAGCTGCTGCCCGGAACGTCGCTGAGCGAGAACGTCGTGACGTACGAGGAGCAGATCATGACGAAGGAGCTCCCGGGCTCCATCCTCATCGTCGGCGCGGGCGCCATCGGCATGGAGTTCGGGTACGTCCTGAAGAATTACGGCGTCGACGTCACCATCGTCGAGTTCCTCGATCGCGCGCTCCCGAACGAGGACGAGGACGTCTCCAAGGAGATCGCCAAGCAGTACAAGAAGCTCGGCGTGAAGATCATGACCGGCGCCGCGGTGCAGAGCATCGACGACGACGGCAGCAAGGTCACCGTCGCGATCAAGAACAACAAGAGCGGCGAGACCGAGACGGTCACCGTCGACAAGGTCATGCAGTCCGTCGGATTCGCTCCTCGTGTCGAGGGATTCGGGCTCGACAAGACGGGCGTCGAGGTCACCGATCGCGGGGCCATCGCCATCGACTCGGTCATGCGCACCAACGTGCCGCACATCTACGCGATCGGTGACGTGACGGCGAAGCTGCAGCTCGCCCACGTCGCCGAGGCACAGGGTGTCGTGGCGGCCGAGACCATCGGCGGCGCCGAGACGCTTCCCATCGACGATTACCGCTTCATGCCGCGCGCGACCTTCTGCCAGCCCCAGGTGGCCAGCTTCGGTCTCACCGAGCAGCAGGCCAAGGACGCCGGCCACGACATCAAGGTCGCGACGTTCCCCATGACGGCGAACGGCAAGGCACACGGACTCGGCGATCCCACCGGCTTCGTCAAGCTCATCGCCGACACGAAGCACGGCGAGCTGCTCGGCGGGCACCTCATCGGACCCGACGTCTCGGAGCTCCTCCCGGAGCTGACGCTCGCGCAGAAGTGGGATCTGACGGCCACCGAACTCGCGCGCAACGTGCACACGCACCCGACGCTGTCCGAGGCACTGCAGGAGGCCATCCACGGCCTCGCAGGGCACATGATCAACTTCTGATCTTCCGACGAGAACACCCCGGCCGCTCACGAGCGACCGGGGTGTTCTCGTCTGTGCAGCTACTGGTAGTCGCGGGGGATGCGCAGTGTCGTGATCGTGGTGGCGAGTCCGTCGTACTGGGTCACCAGCAGCACGAACTCGATGAGCGATCGGGACGACCAGACGGTCGTCAGCTCGGTCCACGTGGCGTCGGACAGATCGCGCGTCGACACCAGCTCGTCCACCGCCCGCAGGATCAGGGCGGTCCGACTGTCGAGACCCGGAGCGTCGGGACCGGCGGCGATGGCGTCGGCGAGGGCGTCGTCGATGCCGGCGCGCGCGCCCAGACGGAGGTGATGGTCCTGTTCGTACCGGCAGTCGCGGAGTGCGGCGACCCGCAGGATCACCGTCTCGGTGTCCTTGCGGGGCAACCCACCGAACGGCATCAGGCGGCCGCTGTAGAACAGCCAGGCGCGGAACAGGCCGCCCGTCTGTCCCAGAGTGGAGAACAGGTGCATGTCGCCGGTGCGGGTGACCGCGCCGGCCAGTCGGGCGATGCCCCAGTTGACGGGACGCAGCGAGCGGAGGGTGGCCGGAGGGGTGCGGTGTCCTGTCACGTCGCTGAGGCTAACACCCGAGTCGTCCGCCTCTCGGTGATCTGATGTCAAGAAGTCTTGACACCTAATGACAAGTGGAGTTGACTCGGATCATGGTCGTGACGAACCGGGTGCGGGAGTTCCGTAAGTCGTCGCGCCTGACCCAGGCGGAACTGGGGCGGGCGTGCGGAGTGAGCCGGCAGTCGATCGTCTCGGTCGAGGGTGGCGACTATTCGCCCAGCGTGTACCTGGCCCTGAAGCTGGCGGGAGCGCTCGACTCGACGGTCGAGGATCTCTTCCCGCTCACCCCCGATGATCGGCTCGAACCTGAGGAGGAATCGACATGAGCATCTTCACCTCGTCAATGCGAATGGTCGGCGATCTGGACAGCGAGTTCTATGACGACGAGCGTCAGAGAGACGTGTGGAACGAGGCAGCCGCCGTGGGTCTGCAATTGCACATCTTCGGCGGGCTGATCGCCGCCGCCGTCCTCCCATGGGTTGCCGGTCCGACAGGTGCGTGGATCGCGTTGGGCATCATCGTCTTCGGTGCGGTCGTGAACTACGCGACCATCGGGTACGCCAAGTCCAAGAACGTCGACCTGTTCGCAGAGTCGCGGTGGTTCACGGCGCGTGCCAACGTGACTGCCGCGTTGATGCTCGTCGCATTCGTCGGCATCGGCGTGACGCTCGCTCCCGACAAGTACCTGCCGAGCCGCGCGGGAGCCGACACGTGGGCGGGCCTGGTGGTCGGGGGGATCGTCGGCGGCGGAGCGGTGGCGCTGATGATCCGGCGCAGCCGCCGTCGCAAGCAGCAGTTCGAGACCGAAGAGGACTGAGTCAGCGAATGGTGTACGGCGACACCGAGCTTCGATGTTCGTCGATGTCGAGTTCCTTGCCCAGCGGCGGGAACGCACGCTGCGGGCAGTGGGCACGCTCGCACACGCGGCATCCGGCGCCGATCGGCGTCGCCACGGAGGATCCGTCCAACTCCAGGCCGTCGGCGTAGACCAACCGATTTCCGTGACGCACTTCGCATCCCAGACCGATGGCGAAGGTCTTGCCGGGTTCGCCGTAGCGCGCCGCTCGCCGCTCCACCGTGCGCGCGATCCACAGGTAGCGCCGACCGTCGGGCATCTCGGCGATCTGGGTCATGATCTTGCCCGGGTAGGCGAACGTCTCGTACACGTTCCACAGCGGGCACGTGCCGCCGCTCGACGAGAAGTGGAACCCGGTGGCCGACTGGCGTTTGGACATGTTGCCGGCACGGTCGACCCGGACGAACGAGAACGGGACCCCGCGGAGCGACGGCCGCTGCAGCGTCGAGAGCCGGTGACAGATGGTCTCGTAACTCACCGCGTAGTAGGCGGAGAGTCGTTCGATGTCGTACCGGAAATCCTCCGCCACCTCGTGGAAGCGCGCGTACGGAAGCACGGTCGCCGCGGCGAAGTAGTTGGCGAAGCCGAGTCGTGCGAGTGCCCGCGACTCCGCGCCGGTGAAGCCCCCGTCCTCGACCATGCTGCGGATCAGGTCGCCGTTCTCCAGGTACGCGAGTTCGGCCGCGAAGCGGAACACCTTCTGGCCGGCCGACAGTCGCGGGGAGATCTCGAGAACACGGGTCCGCGCGTCGAAGCGGTGCAGGACGTTCTCGCCCAGGTCGATGCGCTCGATGACCTGGACGTCGTACAGATTGCGGAGCCGTTTGGCTATCTCGGCCGCGACGTCCGCCCGGTGGAAACGCAATCGGTTCGCCAGGTCCTCGGCCGCACGATCGAGTGCGTCGAGGTAGTTCTGGCGTTGGTAGAAGTAGTCGCGGACCTCCTCGTGCGGTTTCGAGATGGATCCGCTGCCGCTGCCGTCGGCGAAGCGGTCCTCGGTCGCCGCCGCGAGTTGGGCGGTGGTGTTGCGGTACCGGCGATGCATGGTGACCATCGCTCGCGCCATCGCCGGGTGGTCGGCCACGAGTTCGGCCAGCTCGTCGATGTCCGCGTCGACTCCGACGTCCTGGTCCAGGGTCACCTCGCGGAGTTCGGCGACGAGCCTCGTGTCGTCCTGGGTGGAGAAGAACGTGGTGTCGACTCCGAACACTGCGGTGATGCGCGTCAACACCGCTGACGACAGCGGTCGGACGTCGTGCTCGATCTGGTTGAGGTAGCTGGCCGAGATCGCGAGCTGCTTGGCGAGCGCCGCTTGGCTCAACCCTCGCTCGACCCTCAGTTGGCGAAGCCGGCCGCCGACGTAGGTCCGTGCCATGCGGACAGTCTAGGACGCCCCCGGCATTACCCCGTCTTTGCCAGGTCCTTGCAGGTGAGACGGGTTTCAGGTCTGGTCTGTCACACACGGGCGCGCCGGGGAAGACGGGCGCACACTGGGCGTTGCAGGGGGCAGATGTGCAGTGCACGTGAGAGACGACTGTGAGGAGAAGCGAGATGGCCCACTCGGTACGACAGGAAATCGCCCGCGACGCGGTGGTGCTGGTGGCAGGCACCGTTCTGGTGTTGTCGACGCTCTGGCTCCCGGTGCCCCACCGCAGCGAGGTGGCCGGCGCCATCCTCGTGCTGGGTCTGCTGGCGGCATTCTCGGCGCTGTGGGCCATGGGCAGTGCATCGCGCTCGAGCCATTGGGCCCACGTCGTACTCGGTGTCGTGCTGGCGACGTCACCCGTCGTCCTCGCATTCCCCGCCGGTGCGAGCACGGCGGACTACTACGCGCTCGTCGGCGGCGTCGTGATCGCGGCGATGGGTGTCCTGGGAGTGCTGACCGAGCGTCGTCGGGTCGCCGCGACAGCCTGACGCACCAGAAAACAGTACGAACGTACGGTGACGGTGGTCACAGCCGGCCGCGGGCGACGCCGGGAGTGAGCGTGTCGCACGGCGATCTCGTCGGTGTTCGGCATTGCGTGCATTTCGTTCCCGAACTGCGGTTATCAGGTTACTGACGGGTACGGAGCCGCCACGACACTCGCGATGTTCTTCGCAATATTCGCAGAACGCGCGTACTGCTTAGCGTAGATTTACAGTCTCAGCAGGTAGACACCACTTTTTCTCTGTGCCATCGTGGGGTCGTACATCCGATATGCCTGGCAAGCCTGCGAAGCACGAGCACGCTGCCGACGCAGACGCAACAGAGACGGAGCTTTTCGATGTCGACCACCGGCACACCGAAGACCACGGAAGAGATCCAGAAGGACTGGGACACCAATCCCCGCTGGAAGGGCGTCACCCGCAACTTCACCGCACAGCAGGTGTCCGACCTGCAGGGCAGCGTCGTGGAGGAAGCCACGCTCGCGCGTCGCGGCTCGGAGATCCTCTGGGATCTCGTGAACAACGAGGACTACATCAACTCGCTGGGCGCCCTCACCGGCAACCAGGCCGTGCAGCAGGTGCGCGCCGGCCTCCAGGCCATCTACCTCTCCGGCTGGCAGGTCGCCGGTGATGCCAACCTCTCCGGCCACACCTACCCGGACCAGAGCCTCTACCCGGCCAACTCGGTTCCGAGCGTCGTGCGCCGCATCAACAACGCTCTTCTGCGCGCCGACGAGATCGCCAAGGTCGAGGGTGACTCGTCCGTGAAGAACTGGCTCGCGCCCGTCGTCGCGGACGCCGAGGCCGGCTTCGGTGGCGCGCTCAACGCCTACGAGCTGCAGAAGGCCATGATCGCGGCCGGCGCCGCAGGCGTGCACTGGGAGGACCAGCTCGCCTCGGAGAAGAAGTGCGGCCACCTCGGTGGCAAGGTGCTCATCCCCACCCAGCAGCACATCCGCACCCTGACCTCCGCGCGTCTCGCGTCGGACGTGGCCGACGTGCCGTCCGTCATCATCGCCCGCACCGACGCCGAGGCAGCCACGCTGATCACCTCGGACGTCGACGAGCGCGACCAGGAGTTCCTGGACGGAACCCGCACCGCCGAGGGCTTCTTCGGCGTGAAGAACGGCATCGAGCCCTGCATCGCCCGTGCGAAGGCCTACGCCCCGTACGCCGACCTCATCTGGATGGAGACCGGCGTGCCGGATCTCGAGGTCGCCAAGAAGTTCTCCGAGTCGGTCCGCAGCGAGTTCCCCGACCAGCTGCTCGCCTACAACTGCTCGCCCTCCTTCAACTGGAAGGCGCACCTGGACGACGCGACCATCGCGAAGTTCCAGAAGGAGCTCGGCGCGATGGGCTTCAAGTTCCAGTTCATCACCCTCGCCGGCTTCCACTCGCTCAACTACGGCATGTTCGATCTGGCGCACGGCTACGCCCGCGAGGGCATGACGGCGTTCGTCGACCTGCAGGAGCGCGAGTTCAAGGCAGCCGAGGAGCGGGGCTTCACCGCCATCAAGCACCAGCGTGAGGTCGGCGCCGGCTACTTCGACCGTATCGCCACCACCGTCGACCCCAACACGTCGACCGCAGCCCTGAAGGGCTCCACCGAAGAGGGCCAGTTTCATTAACCCCCACTCGGCGCTTTCTGCGCACTAGTCAGGCGGCTCGCAGCTTTCGTTGCGGGCCGCCTGTCTCGTATCTGCGGGCTTCGCCCGTGCCTGAGCAGAGTTACCCCCGTCTCACCCTCTCGCGTTGTCGCGCAGGGAGTCCCATTTCGAAGGAGTTTTCGTGGCCGTGGACAAGATCGAACGTGTCGGGATCGTCGGCGCCGGACAGATGGGGGCCGGAATCGCCGAGGTGTGCGCACGCGCCCACGTCGACGTGATCGTGTTCGAGCAGACACGGGAACTGGCTGCCGCGGGCAAGGCGCGCATCCTGAAGTCGCTCGACCGCGGCGTCAGCAGCGGCAAGATCACCGAGCGCGAACGTGAGCAGGCCGCCGCACGGTTGACCTTCACGTCCCAGCTGTCCGACTTCGCCGATCGCGAGATCGTCGTCGAGGCCGTGCTCGAGGACGAGGGGATCAAGACGGCCCTCTTCGTCGAGCTCGACAGGGTGGTCACGGATCCCGACGCGGTGCTCGCCTCCAACACCTCGTCGATCCCGATCATGAAGCTCGGCGTGGCCACGACCCGCCCCGAGCGGGTCATCGGCATGCACTTCTTCAACCCGGTGCCGGTTCTGCCTCTCGTGGAACTCATCTCGTCGCTGAAGACGTCCGATGCCGTCCTGGCACGCGCGGAACGTTTCGCGGCGGACGTCCTCGGCAAGCAGGTCGTCCGCGCGGCGGACAGGTCCGGCTTCGTCGTCAACGCTCTGCTGGTGCCGTACCTCCTCTCGGCGATCCGCATGGTCGAGTCGGGCTTCGCCACGCGCGACGACATCGACAAGGCCACGGTGCTGGGCCTCGCGCATCCCATGGGCCCGCTCGCACTGTCGGACCTCATCGGGCTCGACACCGTGAAGTCGATCGCCGACTCGATGTACGCCGAGTACAAGGAACCGCTGTACGCGCCGCCGCCTCTCCTGCTCCGCATGGTCGAGGCCGGCCTGCTGGGCAAGAAGACCAGTGCCGGGTTCTACGAGTACGTCAACGGTCGCATCGCGACCTAGTCCGGGGCCCGATGTTTGTCAGGCGTCACTGAACTCCCGAGAAACCGACTCGATCCCCGTTCTGCCGCGCTAGTTTTCAGCGCGGCGCACCACCTGCGTCCGACTGACTCGAGACGTACGGGGGGATCGACATGGCGCGCAGCATGCCGCTCGTCTCCCGCGTCACCACCGGCACCCGCACGCTGGGTCGTTTCGCCGACCTCGTGGTCGCTGCGTTCGGCCACCTGGTGCGGGACCTGGTGGGCCTGCGCTTCGCCTGGCGCGAGTTCCTCGACCAGGCGTGGTTCATGGTCACGGTCACCGTGCTTCCCGCCGTTCTCGTCTCGGTGCCGTTCGGCGTCATCGTCTCGGTCCAGGTGGGCAGCCTGACCAATCAGATCGGTGCCACGTCCATCGCGGGCGCCGCGGGCGGCCTCGGAGTCATCCGCCAGGGAGCGCCCATCGTGACCGCGCTGTTGCTGGGCGGCGCAGCAGGATCCGCGATCGCGGCCGATCTCGGTGCCCGCACGGTGCGCGAGGAGATCGACGCGATGCGCGTCATGGGCATCGACCCGGTGCGTCGGCTCGCGACTCCCCGGCTCGCCGCCATGCTCGTCGTCGCACCGCTGCTGTGCTCGCTGGTCATCTTCATGGGTCTGGTGTCCGGGTACGTCGTCAACGTCGGGTTCCAGGGCGGTACGCCGGGCAGCTACCTGTCCTCCTTCGCGTCCTTCGCCTCGACCACCGATCTGGTCGTCGCGATGGTGAAGGCCGAGATCTTCGGCATCATCGTGGTTCTCGTCGCGTGCCAGCGCGGATTCGAGGCCACGTCGGGCCCTCGCGGTGTCGCGAACGCGGTGAACGCCTCGGTCGTCGTCGGTGTGCTGTCGGCCTTCATCGTCAACGTCCTCGCCACCCAGTTGGTGTCGATGTTCCTTCCGCAGCGGCTCGGGTGACGCCATGACCGTCGCCCGCTACACCCCGCCCGGCACCGCGCCGCTCGTCCGCGGCGGCAAGCGCATCGCTCGCGTACCGCTCGGGCTGGTCGAGCACCTCGGGCATCAGCTCACCTTCGTGTGGCAGGTGCTCGTCGCGATCCCGCACACCCTGCGTGCCTACCGGCGCCAGACCATGATCGTGCTCACCGACATCACCTGGGGCAGCGGTAATCTCGTGGTCGGCGGCGGTACCGTCTCGGTGCTGGTCATCCTCGGCGTGGCCGTGGGGTCGTCCATCGGGATCGAGGGTTACAACGCCCTGAATCTCGTCGGCATGGGTCCTCTCACGGGCTTCATCTCGGCCTACGCCAGCACGCGGGAACTCGCCCCGATGATCGCCGCGATCGGGTTCGCCTCCCAGGCGGGATGCCGCATGACGGCGGAGATCGGTGCGATGCGCATCTCCGAGGAGATCGACGCGCTCGAGGTGGTGGGGATCCGCTCGATCCCGTTCGTCGTCACCACGCGCGTCATCGCCGGCGTGGTCACGATCATCCCGCTGTACCTGCTCACGCTGATCCTGAGCTACGTCTCGTGTGCGTTCATCGTCGCCGCGTTCGGCGATCAGTCGTCGGGGACGTACGACCACTACTTCTCGGCGTTCCTGCAGCCGTCGGATTTGCTGTACTCGCTGCTCAAGGCCACCATCTTCGTCGGCGCCGTCATCATGATCCACGGCTACCAGGGCTACTACGCGACGGGCGGACCCGAGGGTGTCGGCCGTGCGTCTGGCCGCGCGATCCGCGCGTCGCTCATCGTCATCGTCGTCCTCGACATGATCCTCACCGTGGTCATCTGGGGAGTCGACGTCGGCATCAGGATCTCGGGGTAGGGGATCATGGCAGTCTTCGACGATCTGTCCCGCAGATCCGCGGGCCCTCGCTCGCTCCGGGTACGTGGCCTCGTGGTGGCCGTCGTGCTCGTGGTCCTCGGCGTGGTGCTCGGCAAGTACGCCACCGGTGACTTCGAGTCCCGTTTCGATCTCACGATCGACAGCACCGCCGTCGGTGACGGCCTCGCGGTCGGGTCGGACATCAAGTACCGCGGACTCCCCATAGGCCGTGTCGACGAGATCGAGCCGCTCGGGTTCGGATCGCAGCGAGTGCACGCCCACATCGAGCCGGCCGTCGCCTCGGTCCTGACCGACGACGTCACCGCGCGGTTCTCCTCCGCGACGGTCTTCGGAGCGACGGTCATCGAATTGTACTCGGAGGGAGAGGGATCCCCGCTGCGCGAGGACACCGTCCTGGCGCTGGGCGACGACACCGAGACGGCGACGGTCACCGGCGTCTTCCGCCGACTCGCCGATCTGACCGACGTGCTGGACGCGGACAACACCGAGCGGGTGCTCGACCTGGCGTCGCGCGTGTCGTCGGAGTTCGGCGACAGCCTGAAGCCCTTCTTCGACACCGCGCAGATGATGGCCGAGACCCAGCGTGCGCCGCTCGCCTGGAAGCTGCACCGCGGTGGTGAGTTGGCGGACGGGCTGGGCGCCTCCATCGGACCGGTCACCGACGTGATCGACCAGGTCGTCACCAGCAGTGAGTACTTCGAGAATCCGGAGAACAGTGCGCGGGCGATCAAGGCCATGTCCGGACTCGGATCCGGCCTCTCGATCCCACTGGGAGATCTGTTGCGCGACAACGGTCCGTACCTCCGCCCGCTGCTCGACACCCTGCTGGACGTGTTGCTGCCGGTGGCGCTCTCGGCGGGAACGCTCGCGCCGGCATACCAGCGTGTGCCCGACGTGATCTCCGGCGTCGAGGACGCTTTCCCGAACGTCGACGGCCGGACCCAGCTGCAACTTCAGGTGATCGTGAAGAACATGCCCGCCATGGCCGGTCCGGCGGAAGCCTTCGCGGCGCGACTGGGCGGTGTGCTGTGACGCGCTCGTCGGTGGTGGGGACGCCGGTGGCGACCCTGGTGAAGCTCGGTGCGTTCGCGCTCGTGGCCGTGTTGTGTCTCGTCCTCGTGGGCGGCGCGCTGAACAACGGCGGCGGCGACGACCGGTCGACGTTCGACGCGCGTTTCGACGACGTCTCCGGTCTCTACGCCGGTGACGACGTCCGCCTCTCGGGCGTGCTCGTGGGGTCGGTGAACGACATCGAACTCGACGGGAACCGGGCCAGGGTGTCCTTCGAGGTCGACTCCGACCGGCCGGTGCTCACGACCACGAAAGCTGCTGTGCGCTACCAGAACCTGCTGGGTCAGCGGTATCTCGAGCTCATCAGCACCGACGACTCGGGATCCGAGTTGGCACCGGGGTCCTCGCTGGCGGACGACATGACCGTGCCGTCGTTCGACATCACGACGCTCTTCGACGGGTTCCAGCCCATCTTCGAGACCATCGACACCGACCAGGTGAACCGGTTCGCGCAGAACGTACTCGATCTCGTGCAGGGCGACGGGTCGGGCCTCGGGCCGGTCCTGCGCGACCTGGACGGGCTGACCACCTATGCCTCGCAGCGCGAGGACCTCATCGTGCTCCTCATCCGCAACCTGGGCGCCATCTCCGGTGTGGTGGCCGAGCGCTCGGAGCAACTGGGTCGACTGTTCGCCGAACTCGACCGCGTGGTGTCGACGTTCGCCGACAGGGCCGACACCCTGCTCTCGTCCGTCGACGACATCAATTCCGGTCAGGGACCGTTCATCTCGATCGGAGAGCAGTTGCGCGACACCTACGACTCCGAGTATGGCCCGGTGGATTCGGCGTTCAGGCGGCTCGTACCGGGAGCTCAGCAACTGGTGGACCTGCTCGCGATGGTGCCCAGTCTGCTGCGCGGTGTCGGCCAGACGGTGCGCAACGCCCCCGAGGGGCAGGTCTCCGCGTGCTCGGCCGGCGACACCGAGATTCCCGGCATCGGCTCGGTCGTGCTCGGAACCCAGCGCCTGGTGGTGTGCCGATGAGCTCCGTGCGTCAGGGAAGCCAGACCGTCTGGGGAATCGTGGGCGTGCTCGCGCTCGTCGTCGCCGTGGTGGCCGCCGTCGTCGTGTACTCGCTTCCCATCGGGCATCGCACGTACACAGCGGCATTCGAGACGACCGGCGGAGCGCACGCCGGGGACGACGTCCGCATCGCCGGTATCTCGGTGGGATCGGTGACGTCGATGAAGCTGGACGGCGACCACGTCCAGGTGGCCTTCGAGGTGGACGAGAACGTCGAACTGGGCGACGCGACGTCGCTCGGGGTGCGCCTGCTGACGCCGGTGGGGGGCCACTACTTCTCGCTGACTCCCGGCGGTACCGGAGAGCTGCAGGACGGGGAGATCCCGCTCGAGCACACCCGCGTGCCGTTCTCGCTGTCCGACACGGTCGAGGCGGCGACACCGATCCTCCGCGATCTGGACGGAACGTCGTTGCGGCAGAACATCGCCGAGATCGATCGGGCCGTGCAGGCTCAGCCGGAGTCGATCCGTGACATCACCACGACCCTGACGTCCATGACCGGTGCGATCGCCGATCGCCAGGACGATCTCGACCGGAGCCTCGACGTGGCCGACGAGTACATCGGCGAACTGGCGACCGATCGCGAGATCCTGCTGGGGCTGCTGAAGCAGATCGGCATCATCACCTCCAAGCTGGGCGCGAAGCGCGCCGACGTCGCCGCGGCCGCCGACAAGCTCTACCGGCTGTTCTCGCTCCTGCACCGACCGATCATGGCGCTCGACGAGGGGCTCGGCCCCACGATCGACGAGGTCGAGAATCTCGTGGCGTCGCTGAAGGAGCGCACGGGGTCCATCGACGACGCGATCTCCGCGGGCCGCGAGTTCTCCGAGTCCATGGCCGGCCTTCTCGACACCGGCGCCGGGCCCGTCATCGACCGCAGTGCCGCCGTCGTCACCGGATCGACGCTGTGTGTCCCGGTTCCCGGAAAGGTGTGCTGACGTGGCCGCTCGCAGCAAGGTGGTGGCAGTGGCCGTCGCCGCCGTCGTCCTGGTCGGCGCCGGGACCGCGGCGTCGTCCGCAGCCCAGCTCGTCGGGACCCCGCGCTCGGATCTGTGCGCCGAGATGACCGATTCGGTCGGTCTCTACGAGGGGAACGACGTCACGCTCCTCGGCATCCCCGTGGGCGAGGTGACCGGCATCGAGCCTCGCGGCGACCACGTCCGGGTCACGATGTCCGTCGAGGACTCGCTCACGTTGCCGGCCGACGTGGGTGCGGTGACGATGTCGGACTCCATCGTCACCGATCGCCGGCTCGAACTGACCACGCCGTATCGCGACGGCGTGCCCCTCGATCGCGACGAGTGCATCCCGCTCGAGCGCACCCGCACCCCCATCGGGATCAGCGACACCCTCGAGGCGGTGAACAAGCTCGGCGCGGAGCTTCTCGGAACGACGTCGACGACCGATCCGGACAACCCGCGGCCGCCGGACGAGGAGATTCTCGGCGACACCCTGCGCTCGCTCGACACCGCACTCGACGGCAGCGGGGAGCAACTCGGGACCGCGCTGTCCCAGGTCTCCGATCTGGTCGGCAATCCGGCGAACAAGGACACCCAGGTGCGCCGCATGGTCGACAACGTCGACACGCTGACGGCGACCCTGGTGGACCGGTGGCCGGACATCACCCTGCTGATCGAGAACCTGAAGCAGGGGCTCGGGGCCGCGGGCGACTTCTCGGAGCGGTTCGCCCAGGCGATCGACCTGACGGTCGAGTTTCTCCCCGTCCTCGAGAAGACGCTGCCGAAGTTCGCACCCACGCTCTACCGCGTGCTCGACGTCGTCGTCCCGATCGTGGCGATCATCGTCAGCAGAGTCGGCGACATCGCGAGCATCCTGTCGCGGGTGCCGAAGCAGACGGAACAGCTCGCCTCCCTCCAGGATCCCGACACGCAGGCCGCCCGGCTGACGTTCGCACCTCCGCAGTTCGCGGTGCCCGTCGCGGGTGGGTCCACCGTGAACGTCGATCTGGTCCCGCTCGTGCTCGGATCGGCAGGGTCCCGGTGAAGCGGCTCCTGGCGGCGCTGACCGTGGCGGCCGCGGCAGTGACGGCGTCGGGCTGCGGTGCCTCGATCGCCGACCTGCCCGTGCCGGGCAGTTACGTTCCGGGCCCGACCTACCGGGTCGACATCGAGTTCTCGAGTGTGCTGAATCTGCCGGCGCGGGCCAAGGTGGTCCTCGACGGTGTGGACGTCGGGCTCCTGGAGTCGGTCACCCTCACCGGCTCGACCGCCGTCGCCGCCGTGAACGTCGATCGCACCGTCGCACTGCCGGCGCTCACGCGAGCGGAACTGCGCCAGGGCACGATCCTGGGCGAGATCTACGTCGCGTTGCAGCGTCCGGAGGACGGATCCGACACCTCGGGTGCCACCCTGCAGGACGGCGACGTCATCCCGCTCGAGCGGACGACGCCGGCGGACAACGTCGAAGACGTGCTGCGCGGGCTCTCCGAGGTGGTGGCCGGCGGGCACATCGTCGACTTCCAACGGTCCATCGATCGGTTCAACCGGGCGATCCCGCCGGATCCGGCGACGGTCGACCTGATCAACGACAAGGCCCGAGAGGCGTTGCGGGACCTGGCGACCAACACGACGGAGCTCGACCGCATCCTGGGCGGCGCCGAGGCGGTGACCCGGTCGTTCGCCGAGAAGACGGACACGCTCGACACCATCCTGACGAGTGGTCCGGAACGTGTCGCGGGACTCGCGGACGCCCTGCTGGTCGTGGTAGACGCGCTGATCGATCTGGGGTACATGTCGCGCAACATCGGTGCCGTGATCAACCCGGTGGCGGGAGATCTGCACGACGTGATCGCCACTCTGCAGCCCATGATCCGCACTCTCGCCACGGCCGACCTGACGGCGCCGATGCTGGCGTCCCGCATGGACGCCCTGCTGCGCGAGAAGCTGGTGCCGTTCTTCACGTCGTCGCCGAACGTCCGCATCGCCTCCGTCTCGGGCGACACGCCGGGAGAAGCGCCCGACGGCCTCGATCGGGCCGACGAGATGATTCAGGTTCTGCGATCGATCGGATTCGTGCGATGAGGGGTTCGATCCTGTCCGCGACGGCGCTCGCGGCGGTCGCCGTGCTGGGTGTCGGATACCTGTCGTTGAACGTCCTGGACATCGATCCGCGACGCGACCACGCCGAGATCACCGTGCCGCTCACGACGTCCGGCGGCCTGATCGACACCTCTCAGGTGACGTTGCGAGGATTCGCCATCGGCAGGGTCGAGCGGATCGACGTCGAGGGCGGTGGACTCCGTGCCGTCGTCAGAGTGGATGCCGCGCAGAAGATTCCGGTCGACACCGAGGTGCGGGTCTCGAATCTCTCCGCGGCGGGCGAACAGTTCCTCGACTTCCGTCCGCACTCGGACTCCGGGCCGTACCTGGCGGACGGGGACGTGGTGGACGCGGCGGACGTCTCGGCCGCTCCCAGCGTCAGCGACACCCTCGCGGTCGCCGAGGCACTCACGCGCGAGATCGACACCGATGCGCTGGGCGGCATCGTCGACACGGTCGACACCGCCACGCGGGGCCGGGAGTCGGACATCGACAACGTCGTCGAGGTGCTGCGGCTGCTGTCCCTCACGTTGGCCGACAAGAAGGACGAGATCCGGCGGCTGTATCGCAACCTGCAGGTGCTCGGCGAGAACGCGTACGCCGATGCGCTGGGCCCGCGGCTCGCGGACGCGGTTCCCGAACTGAACGCCTCCGGAGCAGGTCTCGACCACCTGATCGGTTCGTACCAGGACTACTCGTACGTCGGCGAGACCGTGTGGGACGGCGAACTGGCCCGGTTGGTGCCCAAGATCGACGAGTACCTGAGTCAGTTGTCGCCGGACCTCGGCTTCATCGCCACCGTGCTGCGCCCGGTCACACAGCCGATCCGCCCGCTCCGGGTCGATGCCGGCGCCCTGGTGACGATGCTCGAGCAGGTCTTCCCGCGCGGCGGACCGGCTCGGGTGGCCGTGACCCTGCCCGGCAACTGACGTACCCCTCCTGCATCAGACGGACGACGAGAAGGCCATCATGACAACAGAACTCGACACCACCTCGGCCGAGGACGACGCGGCGCCGGACACGGCGGTGCCCGCGGTGTCGTCCCGGACGCGCCTCGTGGCGATCGTCGCCACCGCGGTCGCCGTGCTCGCGACCGTCGCTGCCGTGGTGGCAGGGGTGCAGTGGCAGTCCGCCCACTCCGCCCTGGCCGCGGAACGCGGAGCCGATGCCGACCGCGCCACCGCCGAGAACACGGCGCGGGCGTACACGGAGCGGTCGTTGACCTACGACCACACGGACATCGACGGCTTCTTCGGGGGCGTCGAGGAGGGCACCACCGATGCTCTGCGTGAGCGCTTCGACGGTGTGCGCGAGGTGCTCACGCAGATCATGACCGACTCGCAGGTGGTGGCGTCGGGTCGGGTGAACGCAGCGACGGTCACGGCGAAGGAGGGCGACACCTACACGGTGTCGGTCTTCGCGACCCAGACCACGCAGAACCTGCAGCAGCCCGAACCCGGTGCCGTGCCGACGCTTCTGACGGTGACCGTCGAGCACACCGGCGACGAGTGGTTGGTCTCGGACTACGGAGCCGACACCGGCACGTCCTGATCGCTGCGGCTCAGCCGCCCGGTGACGAACTGGGCTGCGCCGTGGATGCGCTGCTCCACATGCTCGACCCCGCGTTCCCGCAGGACGTCGGTGATGTCGTCGCGTCGGAACATCTCCAGTCCCACGGTGCTCGCTGCCGCGGCGGTGACCGCCCCGACCGGCTGTGGGCCGCGCCGCACCGTCGTCATGAGCGCGATGCGGCCGCCCGGTCGCAGCACCCGGATCATCTCGTCGAGGACCCGGTACGGCTCCGGCACCAGGTACAGCGCGGCGTAGCAGCACACCGCGTCCACGGCGTCGTCCTCGAACGGGATCTCTCGCGCGTCCCCGAGCAGGTAGGCGACGTGCTCGTCGTCGTCGGTGTCCGCCGACGCGCGGGCGATCATCGGCTCCGACGCGTCCAGGCCGATCACGAGAGGCTCCGACACGTCGAGCCCGGTCACGAGAGGCCGACCGTGCGCTCCGGTGAGCATGGCCTCGGCCAGCGATCGCGAGAAGTTGCCGGGTCCGCACGCGACGTCCAGGACGACCGACACGTCGGGGAACACGAGACCGAGGTCACGCACCGCGTAGGCCCGCTGTTCCTCCACGGAGGGCCCGCCGGCGCCCATCCACAGGCGGAACAGAGGCCGCCACGCGCGTTCGTAGACGGCCGCGAGGGGGGAGAAGGTCATCAGGCGCCCGGCGACGGACGATGCGGAGGCGGGGGACGCCTCTCGCGCTGTGGAGTCCGTCACCCGGACGTCGAGCACTCCGCGCATCGGCGACGACGCGTCGACACCCGTTCGGAGCAGTTCTCGGGTCCGCCGTACCGCGGGTGTCTCGGCCATACCGACCACGCTAGCGCGACCACGCCCACGGCGGTGCGGACGTTGCTACTGTGACCGACGGGGTCCGGTCGGACCCGTTCGCGTACAGGGGAGGACGTCACGTCATGGCTTCGATCACGGTGCCCACCATCGCTGGAATCGGTCTCGCTGCAACAGGTGCCGCGCACTTCGTGGCGCCCGACGCCTTCCGCTCGATCACCGAGCCGGCGTTCCCGAAGGACACTCGTACGTGGACCTACCGCAACGGTGCGTCGGAGCTCGTGATCGGCACCGCCATCGCCGTCCCGGCCACGCGCAAGGTCGGTCTCGTCGCGCTCGCGGGGTACCTCGGCTTCCTCGGGTACCGGATGGCCACCGCTCGCTGATCCGTCGCCGGGGACGAACCGGACATGGTTTACGAGTCAACGATGCACGGGTAGACATGTGTACATGTCCACAGCAACCGCATACGCCGCCACCGCACCCGACGCACCGCTCGAGAAGACCACCATCGAGCGACGAGAGCTCGGTCCGAACGACATCCTGATCGACGTCAAGTTCGCCGGTATCTGCCACTCGGACATCCACACCGCCCGCAACGAGTGGGGCGGCACCACGTACCCCGTCGTCCCCGGCCACGAGATCGCCGGCATCGTCGCCGAGGTCGGTTCCGACGTCACCAGCCGCAAGGTCGGCGATCGCGTCGGCGTCGGCTGCTTCGTCGACTCCTGCGGCACCTGTGAGGCCTGCAAGGACGGCGACGAGCAGTACTGCACCAAGGGCGTCGTCCAGACGTACAACTCGAATACCTACGAGGGTGAGTTCACCCACGGTGGCTACTCGACGCAGATCGTCGTCACCGAGAAGTTCGTGCTGGGCATCCCCGAGGGCGTCGAGCTCGACGTCGCCGCGCCGCTGCTGTGCGCCGGCATCACCCTCTACTCGCCGCTGAAGCACTGGGGCGCGGGCCCCGACAAGAAGGTCGCCATCATCGGCATGGGCGGACTGGGCCACGTCGGCGTCAAGATCGCCCACGCGCTCGGCGCTCACGTCACCGTGCTCAGCCAGACGCTGAGCAAGGAGGAGGACGGCAAGCGACTCGGAGCCGACGAGTACTACGCCACGAAGGACACCACCGCGCTGAAGGACCTGCGCGGCAAGTTCGACCTCATCCTCAACACCGTCTCCGCGAACCTGCCGATGGGCGACTACCTCGGCCTGCTCGCCCGCAACGGCACGCTCGTCGAGTTGGGCGTTCCCGAGAAGCCCCTCGAGGTCCCGGCCTTCAACCTGCTGGCGAACCGTCGTTCGTTCGCGGGCTCCATGGTCGGCGGCATCGCCGAGACCCAGGAGATGCTGGACTTCTGCGCCGAGCACCACATCGGCGCCGAGATCGAGGTCATCTCCGGCGACCAGATCAACGAGGCGTACGACCGCGTCGTCAAGTCGGACGTGCGCTACCGCTTCGTGATCGACACCGCCACCCTCTGATCCACAGGCGCAGCGCCACAGCTGCGAACACCACCTTCGGGCGCCGACCTCGCGGTCGGCGCCC
>NZ_LMRN01000009.1:560871-651495 GCF_001426145.1 Rhodococcus sp. Leaf225
TCTCGTGCTCCACGTCGAAGTCCGCGGGCGGCCACTGCAGGTCCAACGACGTCAGTGCTCCCGTCAGCAGCTCCGTGACGGCGAGCCGGCTGTACCACTTGTGATCGGACGGCACCACGTACCAGGGCGCCCACTGCGTGTCGGTGCGATCCAGGACCGCCTGGTACGCCTCCTGGTAGGCGACCCACTTCTCGCGCGCCTCGATGTCGCTCGGGTCGTACTTCCAGTACTTGTCCGGCCGGCGCAGTCGACGAGCGAGACGCTTGCCCTGCTGCTCCCACGACAGCGCCATGGCCACCTTGACGATGGTGGTGCCGCTCTCGACCACGCGGCGCTCGAAGTCGTTGATCTCGTCGTAGCGCGTGCGCCACACGCTGGGAGGAGCGAGTTCGTTCACACGGACGATGAGGACGTCCTCGTAGTGGGATCGATCGAAGACCCCGATCTGGCCCGGTCGCGGCAGCTTCTTCTCCACGCGCCACAGGAACGGGTGCGCCCGCTCCTCCTCCGTCGGGGTGCCGAAGGTCGCGTGATCGACACCCTGGGGCTCGACCATGCCGAGCACGTGCCGGACCATGCCGCCCTTGCCCGAGGTGTCCATCCCCTGCAGCACGAGCAGGACCGACCGGTGGTCGCCGCTCTTGCCGCAGGCGTACAGACGCTCCTGAAGTTCCGACAGGATCTTGCCGCGCGCCGACATCAACTCCTTGCCGGCGTCCTTGTCGCGATCGAAACCGGGCGTCGACGCGGCGTCCACCGTCGACCACGACGTGCCCGACGCGGCCAGGGCCGCGGGCAGATTCGTGGTGAAGCCGGGCGACGGTGAGCTGCTCATCCCGCGAGCGTAGGCGTACGCCCCGCTTCTCTAGTGCAGTTCCTCGCGGAGTTGGGCGAGTGTCCGGGCGAGGAGACGCGAGACGTGCATCTGCGAGATCCCCATCTTCTCGGCGATCTGCGTCTGCGTCATGTTTCCGAAGAAGCGCAGCAGCAGCACGTTGCGCTCACGCTCGGGGAGCTTCTCGAGCAGGGGACGGAGAGCCTCGTGGTTCTCGACGTTCTCCATCTCCTTGTCGTAGTCGCCGAGGGTGTCCGCCAACGACAGGCCCTCGGAATCGCTTCCGCTGGAAGCACTGTCGACCGAGAGTGTCTGGTAGGCGTTGCCGGCGGTGAGCCCCATCGCGACCTCGTCGCGATCCAGGTCGAGATACTCGGCCAACTCGGAGACGGTCGGTGACCGCCCCTGCGTCTGCGACAGATCCGCGATGGCACGGGAGAGCTGCAGGTGCAGTTCCTTCATGCGCCGAGGGACGCGGACGGCCCATCCCGCGTCACGGAAGTGCCGGCGTACCTCGCCCATGATCGTGGGTACCGCGAAGGACACGAAATCGGATCCGCGTTCGACGTCGAAGCGATCGACCGCGTTGACCAGCCCGACGCGGGCGACCTGCACCAGATCGTCGTGCGCCTCACCGCGGCCGTCGAATCGGCGGGCGATGTGTTCGGCGAGTGGCAGGCACCGCGTCACCAGCTCGTCGCGCAGCTTGCCTCGCAGGGGATCGCCCTCGGGCAGCGTGCGGATGCGGGTGAAGCGCTCGGCGACGTCGGCGTACTCGTCCGCCGAGCGCCGTGACTTCGGCTTGCGTTCGCTTGTCGTCACTCGTCCCAGCCGTGCTTGCTCTTGGTGAACTCGATGGTGGTCGAGACGACACCGTGCTCGTCCTCGGACTGCGACGTCGACACGGAGTCGGTCAGGGCGTTGAGAACGTGCCAGCCGAAACCGCTGGCGTCCAGATCGGCGCCGGCCTCGGTCGTCGTCGTCACCGACACGTGGAGGGCGTCGTCCGCGGTGAGGAAACGGCACACCATGCGGGCACCCGGGGTGGCACGCACGATGAGGCGGCTGCAGGACTCGTCGATGGCGAGCCGGATGTCGGCGATGCTGTCCAGATCGAAGTCGTCCTGGGCGGCGAGTGTCGCGGCCACGGCGCGAGTGACCGACAGCTGGCTCGCGTCGGCGTGGACACCGAGCTCGATGGTGGCGTCGGCCCCCTCCGTGTTCGGCTCCGTCGTGATGGCCCGTGTCATGAGGTCTCCCACTTCTTCGTGTCGCGTGTCGGTTCAGACGAACCTCGTACGTGTTCGACCGGTCGAGATTACCCGGGGGCCGTCGTCGCAAAACGTGCACCGTACCGGCGGCGTCTCCCGCGGTGTCGCTCGATGTTCACCAGGATCCTCACCGAAGTGGTTGGCAGACCGCTCCGGGTAGCGTAGGTTCAGAGACAGGTTGAGTCAGCAGCCGACGTACGAAGCACCGTCGATGGTCGCTCGGACTCCTTTCCACCAACCGCCACTCATTCTGCAGTCGCGGACGGGTTCTTTCACCTGCAGCACCATTGCTCTGCTTCTCCAGCTAGATCGGCATTTGGAGAATCATGACTGTTTCGACTTCACACGCATCCACCACCACCACTCTCGGCGACGACGTCGTCATGCTCGGCGGACTCATCTCCGTCGTGCGTACCGACTCGGAGACCACGTACCGCGTCACCGGCAGTGTGGACCTGTCCAACTCGTCCACCTTCTCGGACGTCGTGAGCAACGACGTCGAGGCGGGACGAAGCATCGTGCTCGATTTGTCCGGAGTCGACTTCTTCGGCACCGCAGCACTTTCCGTCGTGGCGGGTCTCGACGACCGCAGCGCGGCGAACGGTTCCCACCTGACCCTCGTGGTCGGCGACGCGGTCACCCGCGTCATGGGTGCCGCTCGGTGGGAGCCCACCGCACGCGTGGTCCGCTGACCACGCTGCACCGAAACTCGGCGTGATCCGGTTCGTCCGGGTCGTCGCTCCCCCCTGCCCCTGTCGCCGGTTCCCGGTGGCAGGGGCAGTGTCATGTCCGGGGCCGTAGGCTCTGACGGCATGGAACCTGTTGCCGCACTGCGAGAGGTGGCGTTCTGGCTCGAGCGGTCGCGGGCCGAGACGCGCCGGGTCAAGGCCTACCGCATCGCCGCCGACGTCCTGGCCGCACTGGACGCAGACAGGGTGGCCGAGCTCGCTCGCACCGACGGCTGGACCACCCTGCGCGGCATCGGTCCGAAGACCTCCGCGGTCGCCGCGGCGGCCGCGGCCGGCGAGGTTCCCGAGTACCTCCTGCAACTGCGCGCCGAGGCACAGCCCATCGGTGTCGGCGGCGAGGAACTGCGAACAGCTCTGCGCGGGGATCTGCACACGCACTCCGACTGGTCGGACGGGGGAAGTCCGATCGAGGAGATGGCGGAGACCGCGCGCAGGATCGGGCACGAGTACTGGGTGCTCACCGACCATTCACCGCGTCTTACCGTCGCCCACGGGCTCTCCGCCGACCGACTGCGCGCCCAGCTCGAGGTCATGGACGAGGTGCAGCGACGGTTCGAGACCGACGGCGGGCGGCCGATGCGGGTGCTGACCGGCATCGAGGTCGACATCCTCGACGACGGGTCGCTGGACCAGGAGCCGGAGCTGCTCGACGACCTCGACATCGTCGTCGCGAGCGTCCACTCCCACCTGCGCGCGGACAGCGCCACGATGACGGCGCGCATGATCGCCGCGGTGACGAACCCGCAGGTCGACGTTCTCGGCCACTGCACCGGCCGTCTCGTCGAGGGCGGACGCGGCACCCGCCCCGAGTCGACGTTCGACGCCCGTGCCGTGTTCGAGGCGTGCCGTGACCACGGGACCGCGGTGGAGATCAACGCGCGTCCCGAGCGCCAGGACCCGCCGGAGCGGTTGATGGAGCTCGCTCTGGAGATCGGCTGCCTGTTCAGCATCGACACCGACGCGCACGCCCCCGGCCAACTGGACTGGCTCGGCCACGGTTGTGCACGTGCCACCGCGGTGGGCGTTCCGCCGGACCGTATCGTCACCACCTGGCCGGTCGACCGGTTGCTGGACTGGGCGTCGTCGGACGGAGCGTGACGCGGGCAGGTACCGGTCCCCGAGAGGAAAAGCGGGCAAAGAACGGGCAGAGTGCGTCGAAGGTGGAACAATCGCGAGGTGTTGCTGGGGGCGGAAACGGGTCTGGGGGCGGAGACGTGGTGACGGGAAGCCTGAACTCGGGTGGCCTGAACTCTGGTGGTTCGGACTCGGGCGACGCCGGCGACAGGCGCACCGTTCTGGCAGCGCTGACGGCGATCTCCGAGTCGTCCCAGGACGGTGTCGTGGTCTTCGATCGCAACACCTCCGTGCGGTACGCCAATGCCGCCGCCCGCACCATCCTCGAGTTCCCGGCCCACGAGAACCCGTCCGCGCGAGACCTCGTCGCGGACACGGCCGCCTCGACACTCGACCTCATTCTCGCCGAGCTGAACGCCACGGGAGCCTGGACCGGTCGGATCGCGGTGGGAACTCCGGCCCGACCGATCCTGGTGTCCGCCTGGGTACTCGGGCCCACCGACGGCCACGAGGTCGTGGTCGCGACACTCGTGGACGGCTCCGAGCGGCAGGAGCGCGAGGAGGAGCTCGTCGACGCCCTCACCGCCGTCCGCCGCCGAGCGCGCGAGCAGCGCATCGTCGCCGGGCTCAACCGTGCGGCGCTCACCGGATCCTTCGACGACCTCGTGGCCACCGCTCTGCAGTCCATCGTGGACCTCGTCGGTGCCACGCACGCCGTGGTGTTCCGCCGACGCGGTGCGGACCGCCTGGCCGTCCACGCGGCCACCTTCGAGCCGCCGGACGAGGAGACCCTGCCCTCGGGCACCGCGACGCTGGCCGGCTACGCGCTCGAGCGCGAGGAGGTGATCGTGTGCGCGGACACCCGCGACGAGACCCGCTTCGACGTCACCCTGCTCGAGGACCACGACCTCCGCAGCGGTATCGCGGCTCCCGTCCGCGGGGGCGACGGCACGTGGGGTGTCCTCGTCGTCTATCGCACCGAGCCGCACACGCCGTCGGCCGACACGCTGTCCTTCGTCGTCACGGTAACCGCGGTGCTGGCGTCCGCCGTGCGCCGGTCCGACCTCGAACGCGAGCTGCGATACCGCAGCCTGCACGACCCGCTGACGCAGTTGGCGAATCGCACGCTCGCGTACCAACGCATCGATTCCGCGCTCGGAGTCTCGCGCGAGGACGGCACGCTCACCGCGGTGATCCTGGTGGACCTCCACGACTTCCGCACCATCAACGACAGCTTCGGCCACGGCGCGGGGGACGCGGTGCTCGCGGCGGTGGCGCCGATGCTCACGCGCACCGTCAGGCCCTCCGACACCGTCGCCCGCTTCGGCGGCGACGAGTTCCTGCTCGTGTGCCCGGGCCTGCGCAGCACCTTCGACGCCATCGGCGTCGCCCAGGGTGTGCTGGCCATGTTCCGCCGTCCGCTCACCATCGGGAACCGGACGACGACCGTCACCGCCTGCATGGGCATCTCGGTCGGGTACGGCGAGCACACCGCCGCGGAGATGGTCCGCCAGGCGGACGTCGCCATGGGCGGCGCGAAGAAGGAGGGGCCGGGGAGCTACGAGCTGTACGACAAGGTGCAGGGCGGAGAAGCGTTGCGGCGCTTGACCATCGCCTCGGAGGTCCGGTCTGCGATCGAGAACGACGACCTCGACGTGGCGTACCAACCCGTGTTCGACATCCGATCCGGACGCATGACCGGGGTCGAGGCGCTCGCGCGGTGGACCACGTCGAGTCTCGGCGTCGTCGGGCCCGACGAGTTCGTTCCCGCCGCCGAACGCGCGGGCCTGATCGGGCCGCTCGGCAGCTGGGTGCTGCGCCGGGCGTGCACCGAGGCCGCGCGCTGGCAGACCGGTGATCCGGTGGAACTTCGCGTCAACGTCAGTCCGCTGCAGCTTCGTCAGCGCACGTTCGCGTCGTCCCTCGCCGACACGCTCGAGCGCACCGGTCTCGCCCCGGATCTGCTGGGCATCGAGATCACCGAGACCCTGTGGCTCGAGGACACGTCCGCCGTGAAGAACAACCTCGACGAGCTGCACCGGATGGGCATCAAGATCCTGCTGGACGACTTCGGTGTCGGCCACAGCTCGCTGGACTACCTGACGCGCTTCCCGATCCTCGACGCCATCAAGATCGATCGGTCGTTCGTCGCCGACCTGCCGACCGAGCAGTCGGAGGCGGTCATCCGCGCCGTCGTGTCGGTGGCCGACGCGTTCGGTCTCGACGTGGTGGGCGAGGGCGTGGAGACCACGGCCCAACTCGACAGCCTCGTCCGGTGCGGATGCGGGTACGCCCAGGGCTACCTGATGGCGCGACCACTACCGCCGGGCGACGTGACCGCCCTGGTGGCGTCCGGGGGTCGGATGAATGTCGATGCCGGACCTGCTCGGTGACCGACGCTTCGACACGTACATGTTCTCGTCCGCGAGCGACCACGACGCGGTGATGCTGCCGGCCTCGGTGACCGTGCTCCAGCCGACCGACATCGGCACATCCGCCGCGTGGGCGGAGGACTCCAGGGCCGTGAGCATGCCGTCGACGTCGGTGGCGTCGCGGTCGAACACCAGGACTCCGAACTCGTCGCCGCCGAGACGGGCCACGACGTCCGACTCGTGAGCCCACGCCCGCAGCAGTTCGGCGGCGCGTCGGATCACCCGGTCTCCCGCGGCATGGCCGTGCCGGTCGTTCACCTGCTTCATCCCGTCGAGGTCGACGACCACCACGGCGCCGGGGTCGGCGAAGCGAGTCCAGCGCGCGTCCTCGGGCTCGAGCACCCGGTTCCATCCCCGCCTGTTGAAGAGTCCGGTGAGGGGGTCGGTCTCCGCCTCGCGCCGAGCCAGTTCGGCGGACCGCTCCGCGACCGCGCGGGCGTGGTCGGTCTCGAACACCGTGGTGAGCAGCCCGGACAGGAGATCGAGCAGCGCGGTCATGCCGGCGGGCAGCGGCCCGCTGATCGGCCGCGAGCCGAAACCGCACATCGTGCCGAACAGCGAGCCGTCCGCCCGCCGGATGGGCACACCGATGTACGACCGGACCGGGTCGTGCCCGGGTACGCCGATGCGCGGGATGCCCGCGTCGTCGAGGTCCTCCACGACGGACGGGATCTCGCCCTCGGTCATCGAATGGCACAGCGACTCGTTCCACCCCACGACGAGGCCGGTGTCGATCCCCAGGCCGTTGGTGTTGGTGCGCAGGAAGATCTGCTTGTCGTCGACGACGCGCGAGACGGCCCAGGCCGTCGCGGGAAGGATGCTGTCGAGATACGCGACGACGGCCGCGCCCGCGGCGTCGAAGGTGGAGAGCGCGGAGGGCGGCGGTGCGATCGAGGGGGGACGAGGTGGAACGGTCACGGTCTGTCCTGAGGGCGGAAGGTCGACCGCGGCACCCCCGGAACCGCGTGGCCGGTGAGTCCGGACCGAGTGTCGTCTGTCGGCACCGATTCTAGCCCCCGGCGGGCGAGCACCTACCCTCGAATCATGGCACCGACGTACGCAACAGCCGACCGAGTCGATCTCGATGCCCTGCATCGCTTCGTCGCCGAGCGGCATCACGCCACCCTGGTCACCACGAAGCAGTCCGGTGGACTGCAGATCTCACCCGTGACCTGCGGGCTCGACGCGCAGGGGCGCATCGTCGTCTCGACGTACCCGCAGCGCGCGAAGACCGTGAACATCCGTCGGTCCTCGGCCGTCACGCTCTGCATCCACTCCGACGACTGGAACGGCCCCTACGTGCAGATCGACGGCACCGCGGAGGTCATCGACCTGCCCGACTCCGTCGAGCCGCTCGTGGACTACTACCGGGCGATCGCGGGCGAGCACCCCGACTGGGACGAGTACCGGCAGGCGATGGTGACGCAGGGCAAGTCGATCATCCGGATCGCCATCGACACGTGGGGACCGATCGCGACCGGCGGATTCCCGCCGCCCGCGCAGGATCAGCCGGCCGACGAGTCGAACGGCTGACCCCGGCTCACTCGGCCGCGTCGAGAGCGGTGACGGCCTGGACCACGGCCTCGCAGAACGCGGGGATGTCGTCCGGGTTGCGGCTGGAGATCAGGTTGCCGTCCACGACGACCTCCTCGTCCACCACCGTGCCGCCGGCGTTCCTGATGTCGGTACGCACGCTCGGGTACGAGGTCAGCGTGCGACCGCGTACGACGTCCGCCTCGACGAGCGTCCACGGGCCGTGGCAGATCACCCCCACCGGCTTGCCGGAGTTCATGAAGTCGCGGACGAACGACACCGCGTCGGTGTCGAGGCGCAGCGTGTCGGGGTTGGTCGTTCCACCCGGCAGGACCAGCGCGTCGAAGTCGTCGACAGAGGCCTCGGCGACCAACTGGTCGACGGCGAAGGTGTCGGCAGGTTCGGTGTCGTTCTCGAAGGCCTGGATCTCACCGTGGGTCAGCGAGAGCAGCACCGTGGTCGCTCCGGCCTGATCGAGTGCCTCGCGGGGAGCGGTGAGCTCGATCTGCTCTACACCGTCCGTCGCGAGGAACGCCACGGTGCGGCGGGCCGACCCGGAGTCGGTGTTCGGGGTGTCAGTCATCGTGAACCTCTCTCGTTCTCGCCGTGTCGCGGGACGCGATGCGGCTGTCCCGATCTACCCGGCACCCGGTGGTGGGAAACGGCACACCCTCGGCGGGTTGGATCGGCCCGGGCGCGGGTATCTGCCCTTCGACCGGATGGTGAGCACGTCCGATCGAGGCGCCGCTGCGTTCACCGAGAGGTGACGCGGGAGAGGGGAACACCAGTGAGCACACCGACAGTGGACGCGGCCGGAGCGGTCGTGCCCGACACCGCCGGCGATGCCGCCGAGGCACCCGTGATGACCTGCCTCTTCGAGCACACCACGGCGGGAATCGTCCTGATGGTCGCCCTGTGCGCCGGGATGGCGGCCTTCGTGGCGGCCGCGGTGAACTCCTTCGCCCTGGGAGCTCTGGTCGGTGTCCTCATGATCGGGATGGCCGGTATGGCCGTGGTGTTGGTTCCGGTCGAGCGCCGGTAACCTCGGAACGGCCCACGCAGACTCACCGAGGGAGGGAACGACAGATGCCCGATTTCACGAGCCCGGAACTTCCCGTCGAGGACGCTCTCGAGCAGGAGCAGGACACGGTGCAGGACGACGACACCGACGCGGTCACGCCCACGGTCGCCGTGACGTACGACGCCTCCGACGCGGACCTGCTCGAGCAGAGTCGCGACGTCCCGCTCGACGACGAGCACGACCGCTAGGCGCCTCTATTCGTCGACGAGTGGGTGGTCGACCGCGTTGAAGCGTGAGGGCGAACCGCCCGCTTCCGCGACACCGTGGATGCCGCCCCACACCATCATGGTGAGGTAGTCGATGAGGTCCGCTGCCGACATCGACCGGTTCGAGATCCACCAGTGCGTGGCCAACTGGACGCCGCCCACGATCCCGTACGACCAGGGCAGCGAGCCGCCCGAGTCCATCTCCATCCGGCGCAGGCGCTCACCGAGCACCGTCGCCAGCAGTTCGGCGATCATGCGCTCCGACTCGGCGACCACGTCGCGGTTCGGCCCCGAGCTGTTCGACATCGCGTACAGGTAGACCTCGGGGTCGTCCGCGACGGTCTCCACGTACGCGGCGACCACCTGGCGGGTGAGGTTGTACTCGTCGAGCTCGACGCTGATCGCGTCGTAGATCCGCGGTGCGAGAGTCGTCTCCACATACCGCTCGAGCGTCGCGTTGGTCAGATCGTTCTTGTCGTGGAAGTAGCGGTACAGGACGGTCTTCGAGATACCGATCTCGGTGGCGATCTCGTCCATGCCGATGTTGCGGCCTCGCAGCCGGATAGCGGCGAGAGTGCCGTCCACCAGTTCCTCGCGACGGGCGATCTTGTGCTCGCGCCAGCGTCGCTTGCGGCCGTCCGGCTTGTCCGTGCGGGCGTCGGTCGCGGTGTCGTCGGAATCCGGCTTCACCGTCTCGGCCCTGGCGGAACGGGTTCGCCCGGTCTTCCGGGCCCCGGTCTCGTCGGCGTCCTGGTCGGCGGTGTCCCCGTCGCTCTTCCTCGCTGCCGATCTGCTCGCCACGCGCGTGTACTCCGTCCCGATGTCCGACTGCGCTTCTGGCGCACTCGTGTGCGGCGGCGTATGTCACGTCGCCCACTCCAACAGTAGTGCCCGGCGCCGTCGGACCCGCGTCCGGGCGAGACGTCGTCGCCGGTCGGGGCACGAGTCGCGCGCCGACCCTGCACAATGGAGTCGGTGCAGCTCATGACATTCGACGAGGACGTCAAACGACGCGACCTCCGCAAGATGAAGATCGTCGCCACCGGCTTCCTGGTGTTCGCCTCCATCGTCTATCTCTTCTGCCGGTGGCAGGAGTCCCGCGGCGCCGGCGGCTGGGTCGGTTTCGTCCGGGCGGCGTCGGAGGCGGGCATGGTCGGCGCGCTCGCCGACTGGTTCGCCGTCACCGCTCTCTTCAAGCACCCCATGGGTCTGAAGATCCCGCACACCGCGATCATCAAGCGGAAGAAGGACCAGCTCGGCACCAGCCTCGGATCGTTCGTCGGGCAGAACTTCCTCGCCGTCGACGTCGTGTCGCAGAAGGTCGAGTCCGCGCGCATCCCGCTGCGCCTCGGCACCTGGCTCGCCGACCCGGCCCACGCCGACCGTGTCGCGGAGGAGACGGCGACCGTGCTGCGCGGCTTCCTCGACGTGCTCGACGACGAGGACATCCAGCAGGTCATCGACAACACCATCGTCAAGCGCCTCGGTGATCCGCAGTGGGGGCCGCCGATCGGACGCGTCCTGGGCTCGCTGCTCGAGGACAACCGGCAGAAACCACTGATCGACCTGCTCGCCGAGCGCGCACACGAATGGGCCCAGAACAGCCTGCCGACCATCGACCGGATCGTGTCGAGGGACTCTCCGTCCTGGTCGCCGAAGTTTGTCGATGTGCTTCTCGGAGAACGCATCCACCGCGAACTCGTGGAGTTCACGTGGAAGGTCCGGTCGAACCCGCAGCACGAGTTGCGGCTCGCGGCCGACAAGTTCCTCACCGACTTCGCCGACGACCTGCAGAACGACCCCGACACCATCGCCAAGGCCGAGTCGATCAAGTCGGAGATCATGGGCCGCGACGAGGTCACCGGCCTCGCGGCGGCATCGTGGAAGGTGGCCAAGCGGCTCATCGTCGACTCGGTGGACGACCCGAAGAGCACCCTGCGCGCCAAGATCAGCGAGAACGTGCAGAAGTTCGGGCTCCGCCTGCGCGACGACGACGCGATGCGCGGCAAGGCGGACGGCTGGCTGATGGCCGGCGTGCGCTACATCGTCGAGAACTACACCGACGAGATCACCACCGTCATCACCGACACCGTCGCCCGATGGGACGCCGACGAGGCCAGCCGCAAGATCGAGCTGCAGGTGGGACGGGACCTGCAGTTCATCCGCATCAACGGCACGGTGGTCGGCTCGCTCGCGGGTCTGGCGATCTACTCGATCTCGCACCTGTTGTTCGGGTAGCCGCCGCGGCCGTGCACGGGGTGCGTGAGGTGCCCACCCCTTTCCGCCGACTGGTCGGGGTGCGCAGCGCCGAGCAGGGTGTGTGGCTGGTCGACACCACCACCGCGTGCCCTCGGGTGTGGGTGCTAGCACAGTGCTTGCAATTGCTAGCACCCTTGGTTATCGTCGTTGGCGAGGCGCATTCGACATGAGTCAGGAGTGTTCGAGATGGCATCCGAGGAGAAGGAAGGCGACGACACCACAGTGGTGTCGGCAGCCGGAGATCTCGCCGCCCGCGTCGTCAGCACGGCGACACAGGACATCGGGAGTTTCATTCGGGCACAGCGAGAGTCGGCCCAGGTGTCCCTGCGGCAACTCGCACTCTCCGCCGGCGTCAGCAATCCCTACCTCAGCCAGATCGAGCGGGGCCTGCGCAAGCCGTCGGCAGAGGTTCTGAGTCAGATCGCCAAGGGTCTTCGTGTGTCCTCGGAGGTCCTGTACGTGCAAGCCGGTCTGCTCGAGGAACGGCCGCACAGTCCCATCATCGACGCGGTGCACGGTGACGACTCCATCACGGAGCGTCAGAAGCAGGTGCTCCTCGAGATCTACTACTCGTTCCGCCGCGAGAACGAGACCGGCACCCCCACGCTGCGATCAGAGATCAACCACGAAACGACATCAGGAGATCACACATGACCGACCCGAAGTTCGACACCGTCAAGACCCCGCTGTTCGCCGCCGTCGGCGCCGGTGACGCCGTGGTCCAGGCCGTGGCCGACGTCGTCGCCCAGGTCCGCCACCGCGCCGAGAGCACGCAGGCCGACGTCAACGACCGCGTCGACACCGCCCGCGCCCGCCTCGCCGACCTGCAGGAAGACGTCACCGAGAGCGTCGAGACGCTCCGCGGACGCCTGAACGCGCTGCCGCAGGAGCTGCCGGACGAGATCGCCGATCTCCGCGAGCGTTTCACCCCCGAGGAGCTCCGCAAGGTCGCCGAGGCCTACCTCAAGGTGGCGTCGGACCTCTACACCGCACTCGCCGAGCGCGGCGAGGAGACGGTCGAGCGCATCCGCAAGAACCCGGCGGTCGAGGACGGTCTCGAGCGCGCCAACGCCGTCGCCAACGACGCTGTCGACCTCACCGAGCAGACCCTCGGCACCGTCGCCTCGCAGACCCGCGCCGTCGGTGAGCGCGCCGCAGCCCTCGCGGGCCGCGCGTCCGATCGTGTGCAGGAAGGTGCCGACGAGGCCACCGACGCGATCAAGGAAGGCGCCGAGGACGCCGTCGACAATGTCGACGAGGCTGCCGACGAGCTGAGCGAGAAGATCGACGAGCTCGGCCAGAAGGCGAAGACCGCAGGCCAGAAGGCGTCGGATCGCGCCTCGGGTGCAGCCGGCACGGTCGAGGGCAAGACGCGCAACAACGCGGGCTCGCCCATCAAGAAGACCCCGGCCACGAAGTCGGCTCCCGCCAAGGCCACCCCGGCCAAGGCCTCGACTCCCGCCCCCGCCAAGAAGGCCACCCCGGCCAAGAAGGCTCCGGCCAAGAAGTCGACCAGCTAGTCGATCGCGACAATTCCGACCCCCGCGCTGACGAAGCGCGGGGGTCGGTGTCGTTTAGGATGACCGCATGCCCATGGCGTACAGCGCGACCAGCGCGATCATGAACATCCTGCAACTCATCGCTCTGGTGGGTGTGGCGTTCGCGCTCTTCCACGCCATCCGCCAGCGCCCCGACGCCTTCACCGCCGCGGACAAGCTGAACAAGCCGGGGTGGGTGGCCATTCTCGCGGTCGCGCTGCTGATCCTGCTCGTCTTCCCGGTGGTGGGCTTCGTCGGCATCATCGCCGTCGTCGCCATCGGTGTGTACCTCGTGGACGTGCGGCCCAAGGTCGACGACATCCAGCGCGGACCGCGCTGGTAGCTAACCCTGGCCGGTGACCGTGAGCCAGAGCAGTGCCGCGTTGAGCGCCACGATCAGGCCGGTGGTGACGACGGCGAGGACCACGGTGGTCCGTGAGTTGATGCGGGCGCCCATCACCGCGCTGCTGGAGGTCATGCGCACCAGCGGGATCAGCGCGAACGGAATGCACAGGCTCAGCACCACCTGACTCAGCACCAGCGCCAGCGTCGGATCGACGCCGATACCCAGGACCACCAGCGCGGGAATCAACGTGACGACGCGGCGCACCTGGATCGGGATCCGCTTCTGCAGCAGTCCCTTCATGATCTCGGCACCGGCGGCGCAGCCCACCGAGGTCGACGCGAGACCCGAGGCGAGCAGGCCGACGGCGAAGATCGCGGCGACCGCGGGCCCGAGATTGTTCTCGATGGCCGCGTGCGCGCCGTCGATGGTGTCGGTGCCCTCCTCGCCGCGGAACGCCGATGCGGCGAGCAGCAGCATGCCGATGTTGACGCTGCCGGCGATGATGAGCGCGAACGTGACGTCCCACTTGGTCGCGCGCAGCAGGCGGTCGAGCTTGCCGGAGTCCTTCTCGACGCCGTGACGGTCGCGGGCGAGCGCGGAGTGCAGGTAGATGGCGTGCGGCATGACCGTCGCGCCCAGCATGCTGGCCGCGAGCAGGACCGATCCGGAGCCGTCGAACCCCGGTACGAGACCGCCGGCGACACCGCCCGCGTCGATGTCGGTGAACAGCAGGCCGGTGAGGAAGCCGATCGTGATGATGGCGAGCATGCCGATGACGACGAACTCGAAGGTGCGCTGACCCCGCCGTGACTGGACGGCCAGGATCACCATCGACACGACGCCGGTGATGAGACCGCCGACGAAGAGCGGAACGCCGAACAGGAGGTTGAGCGCGATGGCGCCGCCGATCACCTCGGCGAGGTCCGTCGCGATCGCCACGGCCTCGGCCTGCACCCAGAACGCCCGGCGGGGCCAGGGACGCATGCGGTCGCCGAGCATCTCCGGCAGTGATCGTCCGGAGACCAGGCCCAGCTTGGCCGAGAGGTACTGGATCAGTACCGCCATCGCATTGGCGGCCACGAGTACCCACACGAGGAGGTAGCCGTAGCGCGCGCCCGCGGTGAGATTCGCGGCGACGTTGCCCGGGTCGACGTAGGCGATGGCGGCGACGAACGCGGGGCCGAGCAGCGTGAACAGCCGGACGGGAGTGATGCCGCCGGATGTGGGTGGACGAGTTCCGATGCGGTCGACCATGACGGAAGTGTAGGGCACCCGGCGCGATCGTGTTCGCCGGGCCGTACCGATAAGTTAGGGCACCCGCATCATGTCTCGTCGTCCACCCATTCGAGCAGGTCACCCGGCTGGCACTCCAGCACCCGGCACATGGTCTCCAGGGTGCTGAACCGCACCGCGCGGGCCCGCCCGTTCTTGAGTACGGCGACGTTGGCGGGGGTCAGTCCGACGCGCTCGGCGAACTCGCCGACGCTCATCTTGCGCTTGGCCAGCTCCACGTCGATGCGGACGACGATGGGCATCAGATGACGCCCTCGAGGTCGGCGCGCAGGTCGGTCGCCTTCCGCAGCAGGGCACGCATGACCATCATCAGCAGTGCGGCGACGCCGACGATCATGCAGAGCAGGAACAGCAGGAGCACGGGCCCCGGATCGTCCGCGCGGAACCCGACGACGAGGAACACGACACCGAGCGACACCCCGGCGGCCACGATCGCGCGGACGATCGCGTCGACCCACACGAACGCGGCACCGGAGAAGATGCGATCCCGGCGGACGAGAGTGAGCAGCTTCCAGGTGGCGATGACGACGATCTGCACGCACACCACCCAGAAGATGGTGAGCGCGGTGAGGGGCCATCGGAGGTACGCGGATTCCGGGTTCTCGCGGGCCATGTGCGCGAACTGTCCCGGCAGCGACATGACCTGGAACAGGACGAGCAGGGCGAACAGGCCGGCGAGGAACATCCTGAGTGTCGCGAGGACGCGTCTTTCCGTGATCATGCATCGAGTATCGGTCAGGATCTATCGAAAATCAATAGGTACTGGTGCGGGAGGGCGGCAGGGTTAAGGTCTGAGGGTGCCGGACTCCCCACTCGACGATGCTCGCTCGCGTGATCCCCGGGATCTCCGCCGAGTCGGCCTGACCGAGTACCGGATCGACGACCTCGCCAGGGAAGCCGGCGTGAGCGTCCGCAACGTGCGCGTCTATCAGGACCGCGGTCTGCTGCCGCCCCCGCGCAAGGTGGGTCGGACGGGCTGGTACGACGAGTCGCACCTCGCTCGGCTGCAGATGATCTCGCGCATGCTCGACCGTGGCTACACCTTCGTCACCATCAGCGAACTCCTCACCGCGGCGCAGTACGGACTCCGCGTCGAGGACGTCCTGGGCACCGAGGATCCCGACGGCGCCGCCAACGTCGACCACCCGGCGCGGCTGACCCGCGACGAGATCGACACCATGTTCGACGGACGGATCAGCGACGACGATCTGACGCGTGCGGAAGCGCTCGACGTCTTCTCCCGCGACGGGGACGGCTACCGCATCGAGAACCCCGCCCTGGTCCGCGCGGCCAAGGTGCTGTTCGACGCGGGTCTCGCGCTGCCGGACATCCTGTCCCGCACCGAGCGCGTCCACCAGGACCTGACGAGCGTGTCCCAGCAGTTCGTGCGTCTGGTCGTCGACAGGTTCGTTCCGGGCGGCGCCGATCCGTTCACGCTCGACCCCAGCGAGCTCTCGGCCATGGCGGACCTCATCACCACCCTGCGTCCGCTGGCCAGCCGTGCCGTGCAGGCGCTCTTCTCCGAGACCATGGACGCCGAGATCGTGCACGCGATGGAGAAGGCGCTCAGCGGCGACGCCGCCACGGAGGACAGCGGCGACGCCGCCACGGCGGACACCGACGACAGTGACGGCAACGGCGCGAGCACCAGCTCGAGCAGCAGGACAGGAGACCGATGAACACTCGTGGTGCAGTGGTGACCGCTGCCGTGGCCGCGGTCGCGGTGGCCGGTGCAGCCTCGATCCGGGCGACTCGACGGGCGTCACCGCCCTCGGCGCGGATGGCGGACACCGATGTACTGCTGGCGCGTCCGGAGCTCACCCCACGGGTGCGCACGGTCGTCGCCGAGGACGGTGCCGCGCTGCACGTGCGCGAGTACGGCGACCCGGACGCCGCCCCGATCGTCCTCAGTCACGGATGGACCTGCTCCGCCGACTTCTGGGCGCCGCAGATCAACGACCTCGCCGGACGGTACCGCGTCGTCGTGTACGACCAGCGCGGGCACGGAGCCAGTGAGGTGGGGACCCGGCCGCTCGGTGCCGACGTCCTGGGGGACGACCTCGCCGCGGTGCTCGACGCGACGGTCGACTCGGACACCAAGGCCGTCGTCGCCGGACACAGCATGGGCGGCATGTCCGTGATGAGTTGGGCGGCACAGTATCCCGCGCAGGTGCGCCACTACGTGAAGGCGATATTGCTGGCCAACACGGCCACCGACAGTCTGGTCCGCGAGACCACTGTCATCCCGTTGCCACCCGGTGTCGCTCAGGTGCCGGCGCGGGTGGCGTCGAGCGTGCTCGGATCGGCACTGCCCATCCCGTCGAGTCCGTTCTCCGCTCGTGCTCTGAAGTACGTGACGATGGGCGCCGAGTCCACTCCGGCGCAGGTGGCGTTCTGCGAACGCATCGTGCGCGAGTGCTCCCCTCGAACGCGGGGCATGTGGGGATCGGCGCTGTCCGCGTTGGACATTCACGACGCGCTGGAGAACATCGACGTCCCGACGTCGGTGATCGTCGGTACTCGCGACCGCCTGACGCCGCCGGTGCACGCCCGCAAGCTCGCCGATCGACTCTCCCGCGCCGGAGTGCTGGGCCGGTTCCTCGAACTCGACGGTGTCGGACACATGAGCTCGGTGGAATCGATCGCGGAGTTCGACGCCGAGCTGGTCCGGCTGGCGGAGCTGCCGGCATGAGCGACGACACCAGGGGGGACGCCTACACCGAGCGGCTGCGCGAGCTGCAGGGTGCGCGGTGGAAACGCGTTCTGCGCGTGCAGGCTCCATACCAGTGGAACATCCGACGCCATCTCGCTGGGCGGCGCGTTCTCGACGTCGGCTGCGGGATCGGCCGGAATCTGCGCAACCTTCCCGCGGGCAGCGTCGGTGTCGATCACAACGTCGCGTCCGTCGAGTTCTGCCGCTCGCAGGGCATGACCGCGTACACACCCGAGGAGTTCCACGCCCTCGGCGACACGGGCTTCGACGGCATGCTCATGGCCCACCTGCTCGAGCACCTGCCGCCGGGCGCGGAGGGTGAGGTGCTGACGGAGTACCTGCCGTGTCTGCAGCCGGACTCCGTCGTCATGATCGTGTGCCCACAGGAAGTCGGGTTCGCCAGCGACCCGACGCACACGAGCTGGTTGGACGCCGCCGACCTGCTCGCCCTCTGCGCTGCCGCCGGCATCGAGCGCACGACGTCCGCCTCGTTCCCGTTCCTGCGTCCGGTGGGAAAGCTGTTCGTCTACAACGAGACCGTCGTGGTAGGTCGAACCCCAGCTGCCTGATACGACCAGCTGTCTAGTCGAACACCACGGTCTTGCGGCCGTGCACCAGCACACGGTCCTCGAGGTGCCAGCGCAGTCCGCGCGCGAGCACCATCTTCTCGATGTCGCGGCCCTGACGGACCATGTCGGCGACCGCGTCCGCATGGTCGATGCGGATGACGTCCTGCTCGATGATGGGTCCGGCATCGAGCTCGGCGGTGACGAAGTGGCACGTCGCGCCGATGAGCTTGACCCCTCGTGCGAACGCCTGGTGATACGGCCGGGCGCCGACGAACGACGGCAGGAAGCTGTGGTGGATGTTGATCGCGCGCCCGGACCAGTGCTCGCACAACGACTCCGGCAGCACCTGCATGAAGCGCGCCAGCACCACCGCGTCGGGGGAGTAGCCGTCGACGAGGTCGCGGAGCGCGTCGAAGGAGGTCCCGCGCTCGCTGGGGTGCTTGGGGAACGGAACATGGTGGAACTGCACACCGTGTGCGCGCGTGACGGATTCGAGATCGGGGTGGTTTCCGATGACCGCTTCGATGGTCGCCGGCAGTTCTCCGCCGGCGGCGCGCCCGAGCAGATCGTGGAGGCAGTGTCCCTCCTTGCTCACCAGGAGCACGACCTTCTTGCGCTCTCCGGAATCGTGCAGCGACCACTCGGATTCCGGGCCGATCTCCGCGGCGACCGCCGCGAACCGTGCGCGCAGCTCGTCGACTCCGATGTCGATCGACGAGGCCGCGACGGCCTGACGGGTGAAGAACCAGCCACTGTCCGCGTCGGCGTGATAGGCGGCCTCGACGATCGAGCCCCCGAGATCGGCCAGGAAGGTCGCGATGCGCGCGACGATGCCCGTGCGGTCGGGGCAGCCCAGGGTGAGGACGTAGCGGCGAGAGTCGGAGCGTGGAGATTCGGGCGGCATGGGCGCCATTGTCTCACTGACACCCGTCCCTTCCTGACCGATCCCGACCGGCCTCCGTCTGGAAAGGTGGAGCGCATGACAACCCTCACGCGCACCGACGTCGCCCGCATGGTCGATCACACTCTGCTCAAGCCCGAGGCGACGGTCGCCGACGTCCGGGCGCTCGTCGCGGAGGCGAAGGATCTGGGCGTCCTCGCGGTCTGCGTGTCGCCGTCGATGCTCCCGGTTCGTGACACGGGTGACCTGGTGGTCGCCGCGGTGGCGGGGTTCCCGTCCGGAAAGCACCACTCGTTGATCAAGGGTTCGGAGGCGCGTCTGGCGGTGCAGCACGGGGCGCGCGAGGTCGACATGGTGATCGACGTCGGCGCCGCGGTGGAGGGTGACTTCAACGCCGTCCTGGCGGACATCATCACCGTCCGGGAGGCGATGGGCGAGAACGCCGTCCTGAAGGTGATCATCGAGTCGGCGGCGCTGCTCGCGTCGGCGGACGGGGAGCGCGCGGTGATCGAGTGCTGCCGGGCGGCGGAGCGGGCCGGCGCGAACTTCGTCAAGACGTCCACGGGGTTCCATCCCGCGGGTGGAGCGTCGACGGAGGCCGTGAGTCTGATGGCCCGCACCGTCGGTGGCCGCCTGGGTGTCAAGGCGTCGGGCGGGATCCGCGATGCGGACACCGCCCGAGCGATGATCGAGGCCGGCGCCACCCGACTGGGCCTGTCCGGGACCCGCAGCGTGTTGGACGGCTTCGCCGACTAGCAGGTGACCTGCTGCTGACCGCCCTGCGCGGCGGGGATCGTGTACTGGCCGCCGCTGAGGGTCATGTGGATCCCGGTGTCGGTCACCTCGAGGGCGTCCGGCGTCATGCCGAGCGGGTACGCCTGCAGGCTGTCCGTGAGCACCGAGACGACGCTGTCCGCGAGGTCGGTGGGAATGCCGATGCCGAGGATCGACGCGTCCGTGGTCTGGACCTCGATCGTGTCGCCCTGCACCACGGGCTTCACGGTGAGTTCCGCGAGTCCACCGACGATGGCGAACTTCAGCGTTCCGGCGGCGGGATCGCTGGTCACACCGGACACGACGCTGCCGACGCCCTGCTCCTGCAGGGTCGCGAGGATGCCGCCGGTCGACCACGTGACGTCGGCCGAACTGCTGCCGATCTGACCGGACATGGTGTCCGTGGAGGTGAGGTCGACGTCGTTCACGGTCGCCTGGACCTGCATGTCCTGTGCGGGCCCGAACTTCGTGTCGTCGCTCGAGATGTCGACGGACGAGAACTTCTCGGTCGCGAGGGAGAACAGGACGGGCTGCAGGCCGAGGCCGACGTCGATCTGTGAGCCGAGTTCGCTCTCGAACTGGGTCGTGAGGCAGTTCTCGACGCGGTTGCGGGCATAGAACTCGCCGCCGACGAGTGCCGCGATGACGACGATGACCAGCACTCCGGCGATGAGAGGCACCCGGGAGCGTCGTCTGGGTGCGGTGTCGTGAGTCATGAGAGACAGTGTGGACGACATCTCTGAGGTTCCTCTGTGGACCGGCCGATCGGGTGCACGGCGACAGCGCCATTTCTCTGTGACGCGTGACACAACCACGTAGGCTCTTCGAGCATGGCGGGCGACGATGTGGCGGAACGTCTGGACGGCGTGGTCGCCGAACAGGACGGGTACTTCACCGCAGCTCACGCGCTCGATGCCGGGTATCTGCCGTCCGAGATCGAGGCGCACGTCGCCGACGGATCCTGGACGCGGGTCGAGACCGATCTGCTCCGGTTGTCGGACTGGCCGAACCACGATCTCGAGGAGTACTCGAAGTGGTGCGTGTGGCTGGGCGCCACCGCGGTGATCTCCCACCAGAGTGCGGCCGAGTTGCACGGCATGGGCAGCCTGCACCCGCAGTTCGTCCACGTCCGGGTCAGCGGGACGGCGCGAGCGCACGACCAGCGCCTCGCGATCCATCGGGGACGCCTGACGGGCGCGGACATCGAGCTCTCCGGTGCCTTCCGCATGACGACGCCGGTGCGCACCGTGCTGGATCTCGCGGCGGGCGGCATCTCGCAGTTCACCCTCGACGAAGTGGTCGCCGACGGTCTGGTGCTCGGACGACTGGTCGTCGACGACCTCTTCGAGCAGGCTGTGGAGTGCGGTGACCGGGTGGCCGAGCGGGTGGAGACGGCGCTGCGCTGAGAGGATGTTCCTCTCATGCGCACGCTGCTGATCGACAACTGCGACTCGTTCACCCACAACCTGGCCCAGTACCTGGAGCAGGTGTCCGGCACCGCCCCCATCGTCGTGCACAACGACGTCCCGTGGTCCTCCCTCCCGCTGGACCGGGTGGACGCCGTCGTCGTCTCGCCAGGCCCGGGCCGCCCGAGTCGCCCGGCCGACATGGGCGTCAGCAGCAGGGTGATCCGGGACGGTGGTCTGCCGCTTCTCGGGGTGTGTCTGGGGCATCAGGGCATCGCGGACAGCTGTGGTGGCGTCGTCGATCTGGCACCCGAGCCCATGCACGGCCGGATGTCCGACGTGCGGCACGACGGCACCGATCTCTTCGCCGGCCTGCCGTCGCCCCTGCGCGTGGTGCGGTACCACTCCCTCACCGTCACGGCCCTGCCCGACGAGCTCGAGGCGACGGCGTGGACCGACGACGGGGTGATGATGGCGCTGCGTCATCGGTCACGGCCGCTGTGGGGAGTGCAGTTCCATCCCGAGTCGATCGGCACGGAACGTGGACTGCAGGTGATCGCCAACTTTCTCGACCTCGCGCGGGACGCCCGCCCGAGCACCCACACCTCCGCGCCGACCGTGGCGCCGCGTGACCCGGTCGTGCGCGACCCCCGCTACCGGGTGCTCGTGCGCCGTCTCGACGTTCTACCGGACCCCGAGGAGGTGGCGCGCCCACTCCGCGGACGGTCCACGTTCTGGCTCGACTCGAGCGCCGAGCTCGACGGCAGTGCCCGGTTCTCCTACCTCGGACCCGGTGACGGCCCACTGGCGGAGGACGTGTCGTACGACGTCGCCACCTCGTGCGTGACGACGACGACCGCCGACGGCACGACCGAGGAGACGGTCACGTCGTTCCTCGACCACCTCGGGGAACAGATCGCGGCGCGGGCCGTCGACCGGGTGCCCGCGGTGCCGTTCGACTTCGCCCTCGGGTACGTCGGTCACCTCGGCTACGAGCTCAAGGCCGAGACGGGCGGAGCGGCGGCGCATGCCTCGCCGACGGCCGATGCGCGAATGATGTTCGCGGACAGGCTCATCACGCTCGACCACCGCGATCGGTGCACCTATCTGCTCACCCTCACACTCGTCGGTGGCGACGACACCGCGGCGCTCGGATGGTTGGACGAGACCGCCGCGGCCGTGACCGCGCTGCCCCGTTCGGAGCGCGGTCGCCCGGCCGTGTCCGACACCCCCCTCGGCGCGCTGCCGTCGGTGATCGACACCCGGCACGACGACGGCGCGTATCGCGCGGCGATCGCGGACTGCCTGGAGCAGATCACGATGGGGGAGAGCTACGAGATCTGTCTTACCAACGAGATGAGCGTGCCGTTCGACGGCGACGCCGCCGACCTCTACCTCGCGGTGCGGCGCGCCAGTCCCGCCCCGTACGCGGCGTTCCTGCGATTCCCCGGGCTGGCGATACTCAGCGCGTCACCGGAGCGCTTCCTGCGGATCACGGCGTCGGGCGTCGTGGACTCCAAGCCCATCAAGGGAACTCGGGCTCGCGGGCGCACGCCGGCGGAGGACGCGGCCGCGCGCCTCGACCTGGCGACGAGCGAGAAGGACCGCGCCGAGAACATCATGATCGTCGATCTGGTCCGCAACGACCTGAATCAGGTGTGCGTGCCCGGGTCGGTGCACGTGCCGGTGCTCTTCGACGTGGAGAGCCACACCCATGTGCACCAACTGGTCTCGACGGTCGAGGGGCGGGTGCGCCCGGGGCTCTCGGCCGTCGACTGTGTGCGCGCGGCGTTCCCGGGCGGATCGATGACCGGCGCCCCGAAGCGCCGCACGATGGAGATCATCGACCGCCTCGAGGGCGGGCCGCGCGGCGTGTACTCCGGTGCGCTGGGCTGGTTCTCGCTCACCGGCGCGGCGGACCTGTCCATCGTCATCCGGACCGTGGTGCTCGCGGACGGCCGGGCGTCGGTGGGAACGGGCGGCGCCGTCGTCTCGCTGTCCGACCCGCAGGACGAGGTGGACGAGATGCACCTCAAGGCCGACGCGCTACTGCGTGTCCTCGGCGGGAGCGACGGCCGACCACGGTAACGCGAGCACGTTGTCCCGCAGTCGTCGGCGCGGCACGGTGACCGGAAGTCCCTGCGCCGCCAGGGCTGTCAGCGCCGCACGCCACCGCACGCGGGGTCCGAACGGTGCCAGCGGCGCCGCCACGTCCCACGCCCGATCGGCCGCCCGCAGCACCTCGTGCACGCGCTCGCCCGCGACATTGCGGTGGATCAGGACCTTCGGCAGCCGCTCCGCGATGTCCGACGGCCGCTCCACCGTGAACGGATCCCAGGCGATGGTCAGACTGCGCGGTCCCGACGCGTCCACGGTGACCCACGTGGCCCGACGCCCCAGTTCGTCGCACGTGCCGTCGACGAGGAGGCCGCCGTCCGCGAGAGCGGAGGTGATGCGTGCCCACGCACCCGGTACCGCGTCCTCGGGATACTGACGCAGCACGTTGAACGCGCGCACCAGGTGTGGCCGCAGTCCCGCGAGTTCGAAGCCGCCGCGGCGGAAGGAGACACCGTCCCGATCGGGGACGACGCGGGACGGCTCGATCTCCAGCCCGACGACGGCGACGTCCGCACGGACGGTGCGCAGTCGCGCGGCCAACTCCAGAGTGGTGACCGGACTGGCGCCGTAGCCCAGGTCGACGACCAGGGGACGCGCCGCGCCGCGGAGCAACGCTCGGACGTCGGGATCGTGCACCAGTCGGCGATCACTGCGCCGCAGCCGGTTGATGTTGGTCGTCCCGCGAGTGACCACACCCTCCGGACCGATCCGGGAGATCACAGTGCCCAGCAGTTCGTTCCGCTCATCCCGACCGGCCTCCGGCCTACCCGCCGGTCAGGCGTTCTTCGTGAGCCAGTCGTGCGTGACCTCGCCCTCGCCCCGCCACAGATCGACGAGGTTGACGAGCATCAACTGTTCGAGCTTTCCGCCGATGAAGGGGATGTACACCTTGGCCTCGGACGTGGTGCGCAACGTGGAGCCGGCCTCGGTGGCGAAGAGGGACGTCGTGCCGGTGAGGCTGCCCGGGCCGGCGGGAATCGACGCGTCGTACTTCCCGGCGGTGGTCTCCGAGTACGCGTCGTGATGGATGTTGCGGGTGATGACCATGTCCTTCTTCATCACCGCCTGCGCGACGTCGGGCAGCGTGTCGCGCGGAATGATGTGCCGCATGACCACGTCGACACCGTCCGCCGTGACCTCGAAGCGCGTGAGCTCGTTCTCCGAGTACTTGCGCAGCTCCTCGATCACCGCGTCCCAGTAGTCACGCGTCGTCAGCGCCCCGTACACCTGCTCTGTGGTGAACGGGAGACGAGCCGAGTAGTTCATGCGACGTGCCATGGTCGATGAGGTTACCGGTGAGTCAGAGGTGCTCCGGCGCCCAGGTGTCGGTGAACTCCTGCTCGGCGTCGATCAGCGCGAGAACCTGCTCGATGACCGCCTGCTCGATCTTGCCGCCGAAGATCGGCACCTTGACCTCGGCCTGACCCGTCGCCGTCAGGCTCGATGCGGAGCCCTTCGAGCGCAGTGCCAGGGTGCCCGTGATGGACGCCGGGGCGCCCTCGACCTTGGCCTCGAAGGTGCCCGAGGCGCCCTGCGCGTCGAGGGAACCCCACGACTCGGTCCGGTGGATGATCAGATCGCCCGGGCGGATGCTGGTGATGGCGCCGGGCAGGAACTCCTCCGCGATGGCCTGGGTCATCGACACCGACACCGTGCGGCTGTCCGCGTCGTCGCCTGCGACGGTCACGTCGTTCAGCTGTGCCTTGGGGCCGCCGACGGCCTCGAGCCGATCGGTCCAGTACTGCTCGGTGGTGAGGGCGGCGTGGACGTCGGACGCGGCGAGCGTGGACGGGACCGTGTGATCGAACCTGCGTGGCATGAGCTGAGATTAACTCTGTGCGGCGCGCTCGGACCGCAGCGGGTGGCCCTTCGACGTGAGGCACTTGCCCGTCTCGAGGTTCCAGTCCCAGCCGTGCAGATTGCACGTGAGCGTGGTGCCCTCGATGACACCGAACTTCGACAGATCCGCCTTGAGATGCGGGCAGCGCCGCTGGATCTCCCAGCCGTCCTTGACGATGGTGGCCGTGTCGTCGTGTGCCTCGGCGAACCAGCCGTCCGCGTAGGCGATGCGCTCGTCGGTGAGGCACTTGAAGAACGTGTACAGGAACTCGTTGTAGCCACCGACCCGCTTCGCCCGGAACCGCGTCGACAGGAAGATCGAGTTGACCCAGTCGGACTCCCCGTCCCGCAGCACCGTGCGGACCAGCTCGGCCGGAATCTCGAACGTGTAGCGGAACTTCTCGTCCTGGATCGGTTCGCGGACGATCCGCTTCGGAAAATCGAGCACCACTCTGTCGGCAGCCACCGGAGGTCGACCGGCCTCCGGCCTGCCCGTCAGATTCAGCTCCACCGGGTATCCGATGCCGTCGGAGATCTGGTCGGTCTGCGCCATGATCGGCTCGAACAGTGCGCGCAGCGGTCCCAGCAGCGGCTCGCCGGCTGCGGTCGCCCACGACGCCTTCTCGGCCGCGATGACGTCGGCCTGACGCTGCGCGTACGCCTCGATGTAGTCGGCCTTGCCGGTGGTGAAGATGGCCTCCACCTCGTCGGTGGGCAGCGGGTGCGCCAGCTCGTTCAGGTCGGAACCCGCGAAGTCCGCCGTGGTTCCGGGCATCATCAGCAGGCCCTTGTCGTGGCCGTGGCGGCGCATCTGGTCGAGGAACACCATCTGGTCGGGGAAGATGTTCGCCGGATCGCCGTAGACGTCGTTGAGCGAGCGCAACTCCTCGTCGAGGAAGCACGGGGGACCTGCGGACGGAATGACCCACGTGGCGCCGACCTGCTCGATGTACTGCCGACACCGGTCCATCTGACGCTGCCGCTTCTGCGTCCCGAACGCGTCCTTGGCGCGCTGCGGCATGTCGTAGACCATCGGGTACCAGATGGCGCCGGAGTACTGCAGCATGTGGACGTCGATGTGTCCGAAGGCCTCGGTCATCATGTCCAGGTCGACCGGCCGGGCGTCGTTCATGTTGAACGCGGTGGTCTCACCGTCGCTCACCACCAGACCCGAGTCGCCGATGGGTCCGTCGGCAGGAGCGCGCAGCGCCACGATCATCACGTCGAGGTCGCCCTTGGGGCCGGACACCGTGTGCTTGACCGAGTCGGTCGTCTCGAAGAACCTGGTGAAACCGAGCTTCTCCAGCTCCGTGCGCAGGTCCGGCACCGGGTAGTCGGGGAGCAGCACGACCGCGTCCTTGCTGACGTGCTTCGCCAGGTGCTTCGGATCGAAGTGGTCCTTGTGCAGATGCGAGACGTACAGGTAGTCGCAGTTGCCGAGCTCGTCCCAGTCGAGCTGGGAGTTGTCGGGGAACGGGAACCACGACGCGAAGTACGCGGGGTTGACCCACGGATCGCACAGGATGGACCCCGCAGACGTCTGGATGTGAAATCCCGCGTGTCCGACACTGGTGACCTGCACGTGAATCCTCCCGAAATATGGAACCTGGTTCGGTGACCATGGTAGGCGTGCACACCCGGTGCTCACGACGAGGCGGGGGCAGCGCCGGGTAGCGTTCACCCCCGTGACGAGCAGTCCCCTCCAGTCCGCGACGGCCCCGGAGACCGGCGATCCCGGCTCCGCGACGGCCGCGCACCGCCCCGTGTCCTTCGCCGACCTCACCACGATCCACGTCGGTGGCCCCGTCGGACGTCTCGTCGAGGCGACCACCTCGCAGGAGCTCGTCGACGCCGTACGCAGCGCCGACGCGGCCGGAACTCCGGTGCTCGTCATCGGCGGCGGCTCGAACCTGCTGGTCGGAGACGACGGTTTCGACGGCACCGTCGTCCGCGTCGCGACGTCCGGGCTCCGGGTCGAGGGCACCAGGATGCACGTGGACGCCGGAGTCGAGTGGGATCTGGTCGTCCGCACCGCGCTCGATCACGGGCTCGCCGGCATCGAGGCACTCTCCGGCATCCCGGGCAGCACCGGCGGAACGCCCGTGCAGAACGTCGGCGCGTACGGCGCCTCCACCTCGGACTGGCTCGAGTCGGTGACGGTGCTCGACCGGGAGAGCGGGGAGGTCGAGGTGTGGGACAACGCACGCTGCGGCTTCGGCTCGCACCGGTCGTCGGCGTTCAAGTACACCGATCGCTACGTCGTGGTGGATGTCACGTTCGCGCTCCGACGCAGCGCCGAGTCGGCGCCGGTGCGGTACGCGGCGCTCGCCGAGCGGCTCGGCGTGCGCATCGGAGAGAGCGTCTCGGCGCGCGAGGTGCGCGATGCCGTGATCGCTCTGCGGACCGATCGCGGCATGGTGTGGGACGAGGCGGAGCACGACTCGTGGAGTGTCGGGTCCTTCTTCCTGAACCCGATCGTGTCGTCCGTACCGCCCGAGGCGCTCGGATCGCCGCAGTTCACGGACCCGAAGGGCATCAAGCTCAGTGCTGCCTGGCTCATCGAGCACGCCGGGTTCTCCCGCGGGTACGGCGAGCGCGTCGGCACCGGACGGGCCACCCTCTCCACCCGCCACGTCCTGGCCGTCACCAACCGGGGCGGCGCGAGTGCAGCGGACGTCACCGCCCTCGCGTCACACGTGCGCGCGGGTGTGCAGGAGAAGTACGGCATCACGCTGACCCCCGAGTGTCGCCTGGTGAACTGCACGCTCGACTGATCGGTCTGTTGCCACAGGTAACGTCGTCCCCGTGAAGATGCAGGGGAGAACACCGTACGCAGCCGTCCTGGCCGTGCTGGCACTCGTGATCGCGCTGGTCGCGGGGTGCTCCGGCACACCCGGGTCCTCGGAGAGCGCCGCGCCGACCACCGAGGCCGCGCCCGTGGCGGCGGTGACCTACGCACCGGCGGCCGGTGCGACCGACGTCTCACCCACCGCTCCGATCTCCGTCTCGGTCGCGAACGGCACCTTCGAGGCCGTGTCGCTCACCACCGCCGACGGCCGCGCCGTCGCGGGAACGCTGGACCCGGCGAAGACGACGTTCACCGTCACCGAGCCCCTCGGGTACGACGCGGTCTACACGTGGGCAGGGACGGCAGTCGGCAGCGACGGCAAGCCGGTGCCGGTCGAGGGCACTCTCGGCACGGTGGCGCCGCAGTCGATCACGTCGGTCTCCACCAACATCGGTGACGGCCAGGAGGTCGGTGTCGCGGCGCCGATCATCCTGAAGTTCGACGACGCGATCGTCGACAAGAAAGCGGTCGAGAAGGCGCTGACGGTGACCACGAATCCGCCGACGGCCGGCTCGTGGGCCTGGCTACCCGACGACGGCGGGTCCCGCGTGCACTGGCGTCCGCAGAACTACTGGGCCCCCGGCACCACCGTCGACGTGTCGGCGAAGCTCTACGGCGTGAACTACGGCGGCGGCGCCTACGGCGACTCGGACGTCACGGTGAACTTCACCATCGGTCGGAGCCAGGTCGTCGTCGCCGATGCGACCAGCCACCGCATGCAGGTGGTGCGCGACGGCCAGACCGTCATGGACATCCCGGTGAGTTACGGCGAGGGCAACGAGGATCGCAACGTCACGCGCAGCGGCATCCACGTCGTCACCGAGAAGTACGAGGACTTCCTGATGTCCAACCCGCCGTACTACGAGAACGTGCGGGAACGGTGGGCCACCCGCATCTCGAACAACGGCGAGTTCATCCACGCCAATCCGCTGACCACGGGAGTACAGGGCTCGTCCAACGTGACCAACGGCTGCATCAACCTCTCCACCGAGGATGCGCAGACGTACTTCCAGATGGCCGTCTACGGTGACCCCGTCGAGGTCACCGGCACGCGCATCGATCTCTCGGCGGCGGACGGCGACATCTACGACTGGGCGATCGACTGGCCCACATGGCAGAGCATGAGCGCCCTGACTGCCGCGTGAGAGTCGGACTGCCGCGTGAGAATCAGGTCCGGCGGCTGAAACGGCCGTTCGGGGCCTGATCGCGCGGGCGCACGACGATGGTGTCGAGGTTCACGTGCGAGGGGCGGGACGCCACGAAGCCGATGACCTCGGCGATGTCGGCGGCCACCAACGGGTCGATGCCCTCGTAGACCTTCGCGGCCTTCTCCTCGTCACCGTCGAAGCGGACGAGGGAGAACTCCGTCTCCACCGCGCCCGGAGCGATCTCGGTCAGACGCACGGGCGTGCCCAGCAATTCGCCGCGGAGCGTCCGGTGCAGCACGCCCTGTGCGTGCTTGGCCGTGGTGTACCCGGCGCCGTTGTCGTACGTCTCGAACGCGGCGATGGACGTGATGGTCACGACGAGACCGTTACCGGACTCGATCAGCTTGGGCAGCAGCGCCTTGGTCATGCGCAGCGTGCCGACGACGTTGGTCTCCCACATCCACTGCCAGTCGTCGAGGTCCGCCTCGAGGATCGGGGCGAGGCCCTTCGCGCCGCCCGCGTTGTTCACCAGGACGTCCACACGCGGCAGCACCGAGGTGAAGGCCGCGACGGAGTCCTCGTCGGTCACGTCGAGGGCGAGGGCGGTGCCGTCGATCTCCTCGGCCAGTGCCTCGAGGCGGTCGACGCGGCGGGCGCCCACGACCACGTGATAGCCGCCGGCGGCGAGTGTCCGCGCGGTGGCGGCGCCGATCCCGGAGCTGGCTCCGGTGACGACGGCGGTGGGGCGGTCGGTCTGGGTCGACGGTGTCGTCGGAACGCTGGTCATGGGAACCAGGCTAGATCGCGTCAGCTCGCGATCGCGCTGTAGCCCGACGCGTCGCCGGCGACGACGCGCGAGTACTCGCCCTGCACGCTGACGGGAACGTCGCCCGCGAGGGTGATGCGCTCGAGGCGGCGGTACTGGTCGTCGTAGTCGGAGACGGCGTAGTGCTGGGTCGACCGGTTGTCCCAGATGGCGATGTCGCCGAGCTCCCACGACCACCGGATGGTGTTCTCCAGGCGGGTCACCCGGTCCTGCAGCAGCTCGAAGAGTGCGCGGAACTCCTTGGAGGAGAGGCCCGGGAACGACTTGGCGAAGTGGCCCAGCAGGATCGCGCGCTTCCCCGTCTCGGGATGCACGCGCACCACGGGATGCTCGACCTCGAAGTACTCGCTGCGGAACTCCGCGCGGTAGCGCTCGGCCGTCGACGTGACGGACTTCTCGGCAGCGGTCGCCGCGTAGTCGTAGATGTTGGTGTGCACGGCCCACAGCGACTCCGCGAGGGCCTTCATCGCGGGCGGCAGCTGCTCGTAGCCGGCGGTCGCCGACGCCCACGTGGTGGTGCCGCCGTACGGGGGCAGGTGCACGGCCCGCAGGATCGACGCCTTCGGCACGCGGTCGACGAACGTCACGTCCGTGTGCCAGCTGTCCGCCTTGTCGTACGTGGAATCGATGGCGAGAGTGCGGGTTCCGCGCGACCGGACCGTGGGGTGCGGGGTGGTGGGGATCCCGAGCCGCTCGGCGAACGCGTACTGCACCTTCTCGTCCACGTGATGCTGGCCGCGGAAGAACACGACCTCGTGCTCGAGCAGCGCCTCGTTGATCTCGTGCACGATCTCGTCCGGGAGATCGCCGCCGATCTGCACGTCGTCGATGCGTGCGCCGATGTTCGCGCCCAGTTTCACGGTCTTCATGGGCTCACTGTGATGCCGAAGTCGCAGGTTGTCCACCCTTCGAATCACCTCGAGCGAAACAGGCGATTCTGCAGCGCGGCGACATCGGTGCTACTTTTCGGTCATGGCACCAGCGAGGAAGTCCGCACCGCGGGTCACGTATGTGACCGCCGCGCTCGGTTCCCGTCTGCCTCTCGCTCGCGAACTCTGTTGTCGACGCGGTCTCTCACGAGTCTGATCGCGCGTCGACGGACGACCTCCATGTGAGGTCCGACGATCGGGTGTGACCGGCCTCGTTCCCAGGCTCCCGGCCCATCCGTCTCGCTTTCGAGGGATTCCCATGTCTGCCCCCACCGTTCTCGCCCAGAATTCTGCTCCTCGTACGCCGGGTTCCGCCACGCGGTCCCCGTACGGACGTCCCCACCGGCCGAGGCCGGCGCGCGTCGTCGCGCCCGAACTGCGCGTCAGCGACACTCCGGCCGCCGTCGTCCTGCGCGCCGTGGTGCAGCGCGGCCCCGTGTCGCGCGACGTCATCGTCTCGGCCACCGGCATCAGCACCGCCACCGTCAACCGCCACGTCAGTGCGCTCATCGCCGCAGGGCTGCTGCGTGAGCGTGCCGATCTGTCCACGTCCGGCGCCGTCGGGCGTCCCCGCGTTCCGGTGGAGGTGGACCACGAGGGGCAGTGCACCCTCGGGGTGCACATCGGCGCGACCACCACGCGCATCGTCGCCGTCGACCTGCGCGGCACCGTGCTCGGCGGCGTCGAGATCGCCACACCCTCCGGCCCGCACGCCGGCGCACTGCGCTCCATCGCGGAGAGTGCCGCGTCCTTCGCCGCACGGTGGCACCGGCGCCGCATCCTGTTCGTGGGTGTCGCCATCGGTGGCCGCGTGAACGTGCAGAAGGGCACCGTCGATCACCCTCGCCTCGCCTGGTCCGACGCCCCGGTGGGCGCGGTCCTGGGCGAGCGGCTCGGTGCCGTGGTGGCCGTGGCCCCCCACGTCGAGGCGATGGCGGCGTCGGAGTTGCTGCTCGCGACGGAGTCGGCCCCGGAGGATGCGGGAAGGCCGGAGGCCGGTGGTTCTGTCGGCGGCCGGCCGGGTACGTCGCTGTACTTCTATGCGCGGGAGATGACGGGGTTGGCGCTGACCATCGACGGTCGGGTGCACACCCCCGCGGGCGGCCCGGGGTCGATCGCTCATCTACCGACCGGCTCGGACGCCGTGTGCGACTGCGGGCGTACGGGATGCCTCGAGGCGACCGTGAGCGATCGGGCCGTCGTGGCCGCGGCGCAGCGCGCCGGACTGCTGGAGGAGTCGGAGCGTTCCATCGCTGCGGTGTACCTGGCGGCGCGCACGGGTTCCACTGTGGCACAGGGACTTCTGAACGACCGCGCCGATGCGCTGGGTCGCGCACTGGCGTTGGTGCACGATGTCGTCAACCCCGACAGCGTGCAGGTGGGCGGTCAGGCGTTCACCGCGTATCCGGCGGCGATGGAGCGCGTCGAGGCCGCGTTCGAGTCCTCCAGTTCGGTCGCGACGTCGCGGCGAGTGCGGGTCACCAGCTTCGGCAAGCGCGTGCAGGACCACGCTGCGGCGGCGGTGTCCCTCGGCTCGCTCTACGCCGATCCCGTGGTGACGATGCGGAAGATCGACGCTCAGCGCTGATCGCACGGGGAATACTGCGGACATGACAGCACCCGATCTCCGGTTCTACTTCGACCCGGTGTGCCCGTTCGCCTGGATGACCAGCAGGTGGGTCCGCCTCGTCCAGGCGCAACGGGACTACACCGTCGACTGGAGTTTCATCTCCCTGCGACAACTCAACGCGCACATCGACTACGCGACGCACTTCCCGCCGGAGTACGAGGCGGGACACACTGCGGGACTCCGGCTGCTCCGGGCTGCCGCGAGCGTGCGGGCCGAGCACGGCCGGGAGGCGATGGGCCCGCTGTACGCCGCGCTCGGCGCGCGGATCTTCGATGCGGAACCGGTGCCCGACGAGGCCGGTGCTCACGCGCACCGCGGAACGGCCGAGTTCCTCGCACCGATCCTCGCCGGCCTCGGGCTGCCCGAGCATCACGTCCGGGCACTGGACGACACGTCGTTCGACGAGGAGATCCAGGCGTCGACCGACGAGGCGCTGTCGCTCACGGGCAAGGACGTCGGAACACCGATCATCCACGTCGAGCCGCCCGAGGGCGTTGCATTCTTCGGCCCGGTCATCAGCCGGCTCCCGTCGGACGACGACGCGGTCGAGTTGTGGGACCACGTCGTGGGACTGGCACGGTTCCCGGGATTCGCGGAACTGAAGCGCAGTCTGCGGGAGCTACCCCAGCTGCGGGCTCTCGGTGTGAGCGAGGACGAGGCGGGCGTGCAGCAGGACTGGCACGGCGGTAGTCGGCGCCGGAAGAAGTAGCTACCGCGTCGGCGCGGGGTACTTCGCGAGGTACTTCTCCCGCTTCGCGGGCTGGATGTTGGAGCGCCGGAGGTCGCCGTCGTAGTGCGCGACCACGCGCTTGTCCATCAGCGCCCGCCACAGGAACGGGAAGTACGACACAAGGATCAGGGGCGCGTAACCCGCTGGGAGCTGCGGAGATTCGGGCATGCTCCGCAGCACCTGGTACCGGCGCGTGGGGTTGGCGTGATGGTCGCTGTGTCGTTGCAGGTGGTAGAGGAAGATGTCGGAGACGGCGTAGTCGCTGTTCCAGCTGTGTTCCGGAGTGCAGCGCTCGTAGCGTCCGTTCTCCTTGGTGCGCCGCAGCAGCCCGTAGTGCTCGAGGTAGTTGACGGCCTCGAGCAGCGAGATCCCGTACACCGCCTGCAGAACCAGGAACGGCAGCAGTTCGACACCGAACACGCCGACCAGCGCACCCCACAGGGTGAGGCTCATGAGCCAGGCGGTGAGATTCGCGTTCGAGAAGGAGAAGGTGCGCTTCCCGGTGCGGTGCAGACGATCTCGCTCGAGTGCCCACCCGGAACGGAATCCGCCGAGAACGCTGCGGGGGTAGAACTGCCACAGGGTCTCACCGAGACGCGAGCTCGCCGGATCCTCCGGAGTGGCGACCCGGACGTGATGCCCGCGATTGTGTTCGACGTAGAAGTGCCCGTAGAAGCTCTGCGCGAGCACGATGCGCGAGAGCCACTGTTCGTACTCGACCTTCTTGTGACCGAGCTCGTGCGCCGTGTTGATGCCGATGCCGCCGACGAGTCCGATGGTCAGCGCCACGCCGATCTTCGAGGCGAGTGACAGGCCGTTCTCGAGCCCGAGCCACGAGAGGTCGTCGGCCGTCAGTAGATGGGACGACAGCCCGATGCCGAAGAACTGCATGGGGATGTAGGCGTAGACGCAGCCGCGATACCAGAAGTCGGCCTCGAGAGATTCGACCAGATCCTCGGGCGGATTCTCGTCGAACGGGACGACGATGCGATCCGCGATGGGGACCACGACGTAGAGGAACAGGGGACCCGACCACCACGCGACCTGTGACACTCCCGGTGCCCACCACTGCAGTCCGAAGACGATGCCCACGGAGATGAGCGGAAGCATCGGAGCGATGAGAGCCCACGGCCAGTAGTACCGGTTGAGGTCACGCCATTCGCCCGTCTTCGGCGAGATGGAGCGCTGGTGTGTTTCGGTCACGACGGAACTTTACCGACGAGTCGACGCTGCTCAGGCCGCTGCACGAGCCCTTCTGACATCCCACAACGTGCGCCCAATATGTTGGTGGCATGGCAATACGAGAGGCGCTCGGGCGCGACGGAACATCCCTGGTCTACCGCGTCACGGGAGACGTCTCGGCTCGACCGTTGGTGCTGCTGCACGGCTGGGCCCAGACCGGAGCCTGCTGGGGCGACGACCTCCTCGCCGACCTGTCCGAGCGGTACCGCGTCATCGCGGTGGACCTGCGCGGGCACGGCATGTCCGGTGCCCCCGACGTCGGTTACGACCGGTCCGCGCTGTGGGCCGGGGACGTGCACGCCGTTCTCGAGCAGGAGGGCATCCGCTCGGGTGCGGTCCTGCTGGGCTGGTCCTACGGCGGTCTGGTGCTGTGCGACTACCTGTCGGTGTACGGCACCGGTGCGGTGGCGGGTGTCGTCTTCGTCGCGGCGATCACCGCGATCGGTCCGGACCGACCCGGCGGCGCCGTCGGCACGGCGATGCGTGCGGCGATCCCCGGCGCGATGAGCGAGGACTCGCGCGTGGCCATCAGGGCGCTCGCGAGTTTCGGCAACGCCCTCACCGGACCCGGCGAAGGACACGGCGCCGCAGCTCAGGCACTGTTCGGCGCCAGCCTGGCGACGCGTCCACGCGTGCGGTCCGCGGTGTTCCGGCGCGACGTGGGACACGACGAGACGCTGGCGGCGCTGGACGTCCCCACCCTGGTGATGCACGGCACGGCGGACACGGTGGTGGACGTCGGCGCGGGTCGGCACACCGCCTCCGTCGTGCCCGGTGCGTCGACCTCGTGGTGGGAGGGCGTCGATCACGGCCCGTTCGTCGCCGATCCGCCGCGGTTCCTGGGGGAGGTCACGGACTTCGTCGACGCGCTGGGCCGCCGGACCTGACCGGGTGGGCGCGCACCTGCGACGCAATCGGACAGGGCACACTGGAACGGTGGTCCGCCGTCACAGCCCGCATCGGGTAGCCGTGTTGTCGCTGCACACGTCTCCGCTGGCGCAGCCCGGCACGGGGGACGCGGGCGGCATGAACGTGTACGTCCTGCAGACCGCCGTGCAGATGGCGGCGCGCGGAGTCGAGGTGGAGATCTTCACCCGGGCCACGTCTTCCCGTGACGAACCCGTGGTCGAGGCCGCGCCCGGCGTACTGGTGCGCAGCATCGCGGCCGGCCCGTTCGAGGGTCTCGACAAGCACGACCTGCCCACCCAGCTCTGCGCCTTCGCCGCGGGCGTCCTGCGCGAGGAGGCACGGCACGAGCCGGGCCACTACGACATGATCCACTCGCACTACTGGTTGTCGGGGCAGGTCGGCTGGCTCGCCCGCGACCGGTGGAAGGTCCCCTTGGTGCACACCGCTCACACGCTCGCCGCGGTGAAGAATCTGTCGGTGGCGGCGGGGGACAAGCCGGAACCGGCGGCCCGCCGCATCGGTGAGAAGCAGGTCGTCGAGGAAGCCGATCGGCTCACGGCCAACACTCTCGACGAGGCCCGGGCTCTCGTCGATCTGTACGACGCGGCCGAGGACAAGATCGACGTCGTCGCGCCGGGAGCGGACCTGAGCATGTTCCGGCCGGGCGATCGCGCCGCCGCTCGACGCTCCCTGGGGCTGGACGCCGACGACCCTCTCGTGACGTTCGTGGGACGGATCCAACCTCTCAAGGCGCCGGACGTCCTCGTCGCGGCCGTCGCCGAGATCCACCGGCGGGACCCGTCGTCGCGCGTGCGCGTGCTGGTGGTCGGTGGCCCGTCGGGCACCGGTCTGGAACGGCCCGACTCCCTCATCGAGCTGAGTCGCCGGCTGGGCATCGAGGATCGGGTGACGTTCCTCCCGCCGCAACCCCCGGACAGGCTTGCGGACGTCTACCGCGCGTCGGATCTCGTTGCGGTGCCCAGTTATTCGGAGTCCTTCGGTCTCGTGGCCATCGAAGCCCAGGCGTGCGGTGTCCCGGTGGTCGCCGCGGACGTCGGGGGCCTCGGTGTGGCGGTGCGGGACGGGGAGACCGGCGTGCTGGTGCAGGGCCACGATCCGGCCGACTGGGCCACCGCGGTGCAGTCGTTGCTCGCCGACGACCGTCTGCGCACCGTGATGGCGTCGAATGCCTCACGACATGCGGAGAACTTCTCGTGGGAACACACCTCGGACGCGTTGCTGGACACCTACGCCCGCGCGGCGTGGAGATTCGGCAGTACCGCGGGTGTCGAGAGACCGACGGGTGAGTTCTCGCCTCGCAGACCCCGTGGTTTGTGGCGACTACGACGGACAGGACCGGTGAGAGCGCTGTGACGACGACCGACCAGGTGACGGAACTGATCGACTCGGTGTTGGCCGACCGGGAGTTGGACTACTCCCGGGCCACCGACACGCAGTTCGTCGTGGACCTTCCCGGTGAGAAGAAGCTCAAGACCTCGACGATGCTGACGGTCGGCAACCACGGCGTGCGCATCGAGGCCTTCGTGTGCCGCAAGCCCGACGAGAACTTCGAGGGTGTGTACCGATACCTGTTGCGGCGCAACCGCCGTCTGTACGGAGTGCACTACACGATCGACAAGATCGGCGACATCTACCTCGTCGGCAAGATGTCGACGCACGCGGTCACGGGAGACGAGATCGACCGCATCCTCGGGCAGGTGCTCGAGGCGGCCGACGGCGATTTCAACGTGCTGCTCGAACTGGGCTTCGCCGAGTCCATCCGCCGCGAGTGGGCGTGGCGCGTCTCGCGCGGCGAGTCGCTGAACAACCTGAAGGCGTTCGAGCATCTGGTGAACGGCAGGCCGGACGACGGGCCCACGTCCTGGGTGCAGCCGGCGGACCGAGCGGACGACGACGACCGGGGCTGATTCGGACACCGTGCAGGTAGGCTCCTTCGTGTGATGGCTGTCACCCGGAATGTCCGAAGGATGTTTATGTGACCGCCCGACACATTAAGGTTGCCTTTCTGTCGTCCCTGCTGTGCCGATGAGGAGTTCCATGAGTTTCCGCAGCCCGTACCCCGACGTCGAGATTCCCGAGCAGAGCGTCTACGAGTTCCTCTTCGGTGACCTCACCGAGGACGACCTCGCGCGCCCCGCCCTGATCGACGGCCCCAGCGGCGCCGTCACCGACTACCGCACTCTCGTCGGTCAGATCAACGGTGTCGCAGGCGCACTCGCCTCGCGCGGAGTGAAGGTCGGCGACGTGGTCGCGGTGCACTCGCCCAACGTGCCGGCGTTCGCGTCGGTGTTCCACGGCATCCTGCGCGCCGGTGCGATCGCCACGACGATCAATGCTCTGTACAACGCCGAGGACATCGCGAAGCAGCTCACGGACTCGTCCGCGACCATGATCTTCACGGTCTCGCCGCTGCTCCCGCAGGCGAAGGCCGCTGCGGAGCAGGTCGGTCTGTCGGCCGATCGCATCGTCGTGCTCGACGGCGCGGAGGGCCACGAGTCGCTGCGTGACCTCCTCACCGAGGGTGCACAGGCGCCCGACGTCAACTTCGACCCGTCGACCCACCTCGCGGTGCTGCCCTACTCCTCGGGCACCACGGGACGGCCGAAGGGCGTCATGCTCACGCACCGCAACCTGGTGGCCAACGTGTCGCAGATCGAGCCGCGCATGGGCGCGAACCGGGACGACGTCCTGCTCGCCGTGCTGCCGTTCTTCCACATCTACGGCATGACCGTGCTGCTCAACCTCGGCCTCAAGGTGCGCGCGTCGCTGGTCACGATGCCGCGCTTCGATCTCGAACAGTTCCTGAGCCTCACCACCGAGAAGAAGATCACCTACCTCTTCATCGCGCCGCCCGTCGCCGTCGCACTGGCCAAGCACCCGATGGTGGACCAGTACGACATCTCCAGCGTGCGGATGGTGTTCTCCGGTGCTGCCGCCCTCGACGAGAACCTGGGCAACGCCGTCGCGAAGCGACTGAAGACCAAGGTGCGTCAGGGTTACGGCATGAGCGAGCTGAGCCCCGTCTCGCACGCCATCCCGTTCGACGGTGACGACATGCCGCTGAGCAGCTGCGGCACCGCCGTCGCCAACTCGGAGAACAAGCTCGTCGATCCGGCCACCGGCGAGGAGGTGGCCTACCCGGAGCCCGGCTCGGACAAGGTCAGCGAGCCCGGTGAGCTGTGGATCAAGGGCCCGAACGTCATGGCCGGATACCTGAACAACGACGCTGCGACGGCCGAGACGCTCGACGCGGACGGGTATCTGCACACCGGCGACATCGCCGTCGTCGACGGTCGTGGGTGCGTCAGCATCGTGGACCGGCTCAAGGAGCTGATCAAGTACAAGGGCTACCAGGTGCCGCCCGCCGAGCTCGAGTCGCTGCTGCTCACGCACCCGCAGATCGCCGACGCGGCCGTCATCGGCGTGCTCGACGACGAGGGCGAAGAGGTACCGAAGGCGTTCGTCGTGCTGCAGCAGGGCGCCGAGCTCACCGAGGACGACGTCATGACGTTCGTGTCCGAGAAGGTGTCGCCGCACAAGAAGGTTCGCCGCGTGCAGTTCATCGACACGGTGCCGAAGTCGGCGTCCGGCAAGATCCTGCGCAAGGATCTGCGCGCGGCCGAGCCTGCCGCCGGCTGACACTCCCTGTACCACCCGAACACCCTCTCCAGCGTGCTGGAGAGGGTGTTCGCGTCATGTGAGGGGTGTGGGGGCACTCGGGGTGGTACTCATGAGCCATGGACACGATCACCGTCGACACAGCCCAGGGCCAGGTGCGCGGTCGCACCGACAACGGCATCGCCTCGTTCCTCGGCGTTCCCTATGCCGAGGCGCCGTTCGGACCGCACCGATTCCAGGCGCCGACCGCGCCGCCGCGGTGGTCCGGCACGCGCGACGCCCTCGAGCACGGCGCCACCGTCCCGAAGGTCGGGTACCGGCCGCCCACCAGCGAGATCCTCAGCGAGCCCGTGGTGCCCGGCGAGGAGTGCCTGAACGTCGCCGTGTACTCGCCGGACGTCGCCGGCTCCGCGCCCGTGTTCGTGTGGATCCACGGCGGCGCCTTCGTGAACGGCAGCAACGCAGTACCCGCCTACGACGGCACCGCCTTCGCGCGGGACGGCGTCGTCGCCGTGGTGATCAACTACCGGCTCGGCGTGGACGGCTTCGCGCAGATCGAGGGCGCTCCCGCCAATCGTGGTCTGCTGGACCAGGTCGCGGCGCTCGAATGGGTCCGGGACCACATCGCGTCGTACGGCGGCGACCCGGCGCGGGTGACCGTCGCGGGAGAGTCCGCGGGTGCCATGAGCGTCGGCACGCTGCTGTCGATGCCCCGCGCCGAGGGGCTGTTCCACCGCGCGGTCCTGCAGAGCGGCGCCGGCCATCACGTCATCTCGGCGGAGACCGCGGGCACCGTCTCGGCCGCGCTGGCGTCGGCCCTCGGCGTTCCGGCGACGGTGGAGGGGCTCGGCTCGGTACCCGTCGACGCCCTCGTCGACGCCCAGCGCACCCTGTCCGATCGCATCGCCACGGAGGCGTCGAGCGGCGCGTGGGGTGAGGTGGCACTGAACATGATGGCGTTCGAGCCGTGCATCGACGGTGATGTCGTTCCTGCGCTGCCGTATTCGCGCATCGCCGACGGTGCGGGCGCCGACGTCGAACTCCTGCTCGGCACCACCAGTGAGGAGCACGCGTTCTTCCTCGTGCCCGCCGGCATCGTTCCGCACATCACCGAGGACTACCTGCGGACGGTGCTCGCCGGGTATCGACTGGACCCGTCGGTGCTCGACACGTACCGCGATCGGTATCCGGACGCCTCGCCCGGTGAACTCATGATCGCGGTCATGACCGACTGGTTCTTCCGCATCCCCGCCGTGCGCGTCGCCGAGGCGCACCCGGCCCACGTCTACGAGTTCACCTGGCGCTCGCCGCTGTTCGACGGGAACCTCGGCGCGTGCCATGCGCTCGAGATCCCGTTCGTCTTCGACGTGCTGGGCAAGCCCGAGACCGCTCGCATCACGGGGCCGAACCCGCCGCAGGCGGTCGCCGACGAGATGCACCGTGCCTGGGTCGACTTCGTGCGCGACGGCGATCCCGGCTGGGCGCAGTACGGGTCCGAGCGCACGGTGAAGATGTTCGGGACGGAGTCGGCCGTGGTGAACGACCCGCGGCCCGACACCCGCACGGTGTGGGACGGTACGCGCTAGCCGGTGAAGGGCGGGACGAACTCGCAGGGCACGGGTCGCGGGTGCGCGGGGTCGAGAGCGTTCAGCACGAACGCCGCGGCCCTCGGCGACCCGACGATGCCGGCATGCTCGGAGAAGTCGACGTCGCACGTGTCCTGTACGACGATGTTGGTCGCGTTCGGAGCCTCGACGTAGCCGTCCGTGTACGGGACCACCACCTCGTCGTACCGGGTCATGATGTTCGTGTACGTGATGCCCGGCGCGTAGCGGTACGACGCGTCGGGCCACGCGAGCTGCGACGGGCCCGACCCCTTCCACAGCGGGGCCAGCGAGACGTACCTGTCGATGTCGTCCGCTCCGCCGAGCACCTGCGCGTAGTAGTTGGGCAGCACCGTGCCCTGCGAGTGTCCGACGATGTCGACCTTCTCGGCGCCCGTCGCGGACAGCACCTCGTCGACGAACGCCGCGAACTGTGCTCCCTTCTCGGGAACCGGCCCGAGGCCACCGATCGCGCTGATCGGCCACGCACCCGGCAGCGCACCGTACGTCGGAGCGAAGACGCAGTACCCCTCGTTCTTCAGCAGCGGCGCGTACACGCCCCACCCGGTCTGCTGCCCGGTCCCCGTCCCGTGCACCAGGATCACCGGATTCGGGTGCTCCGCCGTCGGCACGCACGAGAAGTCGTTGGTTCCGGGCAGCGATCCGCCCGGGTTCGCGATCTCCGCCGGGAAGCCACTGAAGAAGTTGTAGTCGACGGGGAGGGGATCGGCCGTTGCGGTCGGGGCGCACGCGAGCCACGCGCACGCCGCGAGCGCCACTGTCCAGCGGGTTCTCATCTGCAGAGGCTAGCGGTCACGCCAGCTCGGCCCGGCGGAAGCGCAGTTCCCGCTGCGCACCCCGCGCGACCTGCGGCGCGCCCGACCGGTCGTCCCGCCGACGGCATCGTGAGAAACTGGGCGGCATGAGCATCGGAACCCTGATCCTTCTCCGCCACGGCGAGAGCGAGTGGAACGCGTCCAATCAGTTCACCGGATGGCAGGACGTGCGCCTGACCGCCAAGGGTGAGGCGGAGGGGAAGCGTGCCGGCGAGCTGATCAAGGAGGCCGGTGTGCTTCCCGACGTGCTGTACACATCGCTTCTGCGTCGCGCCATCAGCACTGCGAACCTCGCGCTCGACGCGGCCGATCGGCACTGGATCCCGGTCGTCCGCGACTGGCGTCTGAACGAGCGGCACTACGGCGCACTGCAGGGTCTCGACAAGGCGGCGACCAAGGAGAAGTACGGCGACGAGCAGTTCATGCTGTGGCGTCGTAGCTACGACACCCCGCCGCCCCCCATCGAGGTCGGCTCCGAGTACAGCCAGGACGCCGATCCGCGCTACGCCGATCTCGACAGCGTGCCGCTGACCGAGTGCCTGAAGGACGTCGTCGAGCGGTTCGTTCCGTACTACGAGAGCGTGATCGTCCCCGAGCTGCGGGCCGGGAAGACGGTTATGGTCGCCGCCCACGGCAACTCGCTGCGCGCCCTCGTCAAGTACCTCGACGGCATCTCCGACGCGGACATCGCGGGGCTCAACATCCCCACCGGCATCCCGCTGCAGTACGACCTCACGGAGTCGGGCGACAAGCTCGTTCCCACCGTGCCGGGCGGCACCTACCTCGACCCGGAGGCCGCTGCGGCCGGAGCCGCGGCAGTGGCGAACCAGGGCAAGAAGTAACGACTCGATGAACGCGGTGCGAACGTGCGCCGGACGTGCGGTGACGGCCGGAAAACCCGGCCCACCGTGCGTCGGTGCACGGTCGTGTGACCGTACGATCGGCCCGTGACCACTCCGACCGTCGTACTGATCGCCGCCGTCGCGGCGTTCGGTGGGTACCTCGTCGGTGGAGTGCTGATCCCGTATCTGAACTCCCGCCACGTCCTGCGTCAGACCCGCGACAACGGGCTGACGATGTCCCAGGTCCTCGACCTCATCGTGCTGGCCGCGCACAGCGGTATCGCCGTCGTCGACCAGTTCCACGACGTCGTGCTGTTCAATCCGCGCGCCGAGGAGCTCGGTCTCGTCCGCGGTCGGTCGCTCGACGATCGGGCATGGAAGGCCGCCACCAGGGTCCTCGAGACCGGTGACCACGTCGAGGTCGACCTCACGGTTCTCGACGCCCGCGGGCGCGCCGGCATCGCCGTGAAGGGGCACGCGCAGCTGCTCTCCCAGGAGGATCGCCGGTTCGTCGTCCTGTTCGCCGACGACGACTCCGAGCAGGTCCGCATGGAGGCCACGCGGCGGGACTTCGTCGCGAACGTCAGCCACGAACTCAAGACCCCCGTCGGCGCCATCAGCCTGCTGGCCGAGGCGCTGCTGCAGTCGCGCGACGATCCCGAGTCGGTCCAGCGCTTCGGTGAGCGGATGCTCGACGAGTCCACGCGCCTGGGCAACATGGTCAGCGAACTCATCTCGCTGTCCCGTCTGCAGGGTGCCGAGAAGCTCCCCGATCTCGACGTCGTCGACGTCGACACCGTGGTCAAGAGCGCGCTCTCGCGTTCGGCTCTCAAGGCCGAGGCCACGGGCATCGTCGTCACGACGGACCGACCGAGCGGACTCGAGGTGCTCGGCGATCAGACCCTGCTGGTCACCGCACTGTCCAACCTAGTCGAGAACGCCATCGCATACTCCCCGAAGGGGTCTCCCGTGTCGGTGACGCGGTCCCTGCGTGACGACGATGCGACGGGCCCACAGAGCATGGTGGCCTTCTCGGTCACCGACCGCGGCATCGGCATCGCCAAGGAGGACCAGGAGCGCGTGTTCGAGCGCTTCTTCCGCGTCGACAAGGCGCGGTCGCGGGCCACCGGCGGCACCGGTCTGGGACTGGCCATCGCCAAGCACGTCGCCGCCAACCACAACGGCCGCATCGAGCTGTGGAGCAAGCCCGGGACGGGCTCGACCTTCACGCTCCTCATTCCTGCTCACATCGAAGACGACGGCGAGCCGTCATGACCGAGAAGGACACCCCATGACGAGCGTGCTCATCGTCGAAGACGAAGAATCGTTGGCCGACCCGCTGGCGTTCCTGCTCCGCAAGGAAGGGTTCGACGCGACCGTCGTCGGCGACGGCCCCTCCGCCCTCGCCGAGTTCGATCGCGTGGGAGCGGACATCGTCCTGCTCGACCTCATGCTGCCGGGCATGAGCGGCACCGACGTGTGCAAGCACCTGCGCAGCCGCTCCGGTGTGCCGGTCATCATGGTCACCGCGCGCGACAGCGAGATCGACAAGGTCGTCGGCCTCGAGCTCGGTGCCGACGACTACGTCACCAAGCCGTACTCGTCCCGTGAACTCATCGCGCGCATCCGTGCGGTCCTGCGCCGTGGATCCGACACCGAGGAGATCGACGACAACAGCATCCTCGAGGCCGGACCGGTACGCATGGACGTGGAGCGCCACGTCGTCATGGTCGGCGGGCAGCAGATCACGTTGCCGCTCAAGGAGTTCGACCTGCTGGAGTACCTGCTCCGCAACTCCGGTCGAGTGCTCACCCGCGGACAGTTGATCGACCGTGTGTGGGGCGCCGACTACGTGGGCGACACGAAGACGCTGGACGTGCACGTCAAGCGTCTGCGCTCGAAGATCGAGGCCGACCCGGCCAAGCCGGTGCACCTCGTGACCGTGCGCGGGCTGGGGTACAAGCTCGAGGAGTGAGGCCGTTCGGTTTCGGCGAGTACGTCGAAAGTGTCGCTGCGGATCCGTTGATCACGACACTTTCGGCGTATTCGCGGACATCAGGCGGCAAGTAGCCGGCGGACACGACCGACCAGGACATCAGGTTCGCGCCGCACATCGTCCGACGTGATCTGCAGAACGCGCCAGCCTTCATCAGCGAGCAGCGCAAGACGGGCCTTGTCGCGTCGGACGCTATCGGGCGTTCCGTGGAATTCGTCGCCGTCGTATTCCATCGCGAATCGTCGTGCTGGCCAAGCGAGGTCGAGATAGAAGATGCCGAGTCCGTGCATCACGGGCCACTGCAACTCGGGTGCCGGAAGGTGGCCGTCGTGCAGCACCAGGCGGGTCTCCGACTCCATCGGTGAGCCGGATCTTCGGTCGACGAGCGGTGCCAGACGGCGGACCTCGACGATGCCCCGCCGCCCCCGTTGCGCATCGACTGCTCGTTCCAGCGATCCGGGTTCGCAGCCCACCCGGGCCGCGGCGTCGAGAACGGCGAGCGCGCGACCAGGGGCACGTTGCCGTGCGACCTCGACAGCAGTCCAGGCCGGCTCCACGACCAATCGGGTGCCGACCTCCACCAATGGTGCACCCCGTCGCTGGTGCACCACTACCCCTGGTCTGCTCTCGATGCGCCGATCGTCGGGCTCCACCACATGTAATTGCTGCGTCTGGTCGACGTCGAAACCGTGCATCGCCGCCGCCGTGTCCATGGATGCGGCAACCCGCGTTCCGAGCTCGATGCTCAGAGCGTCGAGTCGCGCCGAGACAGGGAGCGTTCCGACCGCGTACAGCCCGTGCCGTACGCGAGTCAGCTGACGAGTGTGCACCAGCCACCGCACGCGGCTCGGGGACATGCGTCGGAGGAGATCGGTCGTGTGCAGGAAGCCGCCGTTGGCTCTCATTGCGTCGACGAGTGTGGGGTCCATGGCGCAGACCGTCACGAGCTGCACCGACAGGCGCCGCGTCGATCGAGCAACTCGCCAGTGCCGTGGGGATGACGGGGTGCCTGTGGATGAAGCTTGACCAAGCCCCGGCGAGTACGTCGAAAGTGCTGCGGCGAGCGCCGAGATCACGGCACTTTCGACGTACTCGCAGGGCATTGACGGGACTACGTGCGCTGAGCCTCGCGGGTCGCGGGGTGCACGGCGATCAACCCCAAGCCCTGCCGACGCCGACACAGCGCGGCGAGTTCGGTGTAGACGTCCTTGCCGAGCAGCTCCGTCAGCTCTGGCGCGTACGACTGCCAGACCGCCTTCGAGCCGACGTGTGCGTCGGGGGAGGCGGTGCAGTACCAACTGAGGTCGGCGCCGCCCTCACCCCAGCCGCGTCGGTCGTACTCGCCGACGACGGTCTGCAGGATCTCGACACCGTCGGGGCGCGTCACCCAGTCCTGGGTGCGGCGGATGGGCAGCTGCCAGCAGACGTCGGGCTTCACCTCGAGGGGTTCGACGCCGGTGCGCAGCGCCATCCGGTGCAGTGCGCACCCGATGCCGCCCTCGAAGCCCGGTCGGTTGAGGAAGATGCACGCACCCTTGTACTTGCGGGTGCGCAGCGCCTGCTCGCCTTCGAGATCGTCGACCTCGACGAACCCCTTCTTGCCGTGTCCCTTGTCGAAGAACTGCCAGTCGTCCGGCGTGAGCATCTCGACGGAGGCGACGAGCTTGGCGTGGTCGTCGTCGTCCGACAGGAACGCTCCGTGCGAGCAGCACCCGTCGTCGGGCCGATCCGGCACCGTGCCCTGGCACGCGGGAGTTCCGAAGACGCACGTCCAACTCGACAGCAACCACGTCAGATCTGCGCGGACGACGTGCTCGGGGTTGGTCGGATCGACGAACTCGACCCACTCGCGCGGGAAGTCCGGCGCCACCTCGGGTGCGGGATCGAGTTTGTGGGTCGCCGCGGGTTCCAGCACGTCCGCGGGCCGTCCGGTGGCCTCGCCCGACCGCCGTCCGGCCTCGTCGCCCACGCTCGTCGTCTGCTTTGCGGCCCGGCCGGCCTCCGGCCTACCCGCCTTCTCAGCACGTGTCACAAGCCACGACGCTAGACCCAGTACGGTGTTCCCTGTGCGGTTAGGGGTGCTCGACGTCGGAAGCAACACGGTTCATCTGCTCGTGGTCGACGCTCACCGCGGCGGTCACCCGACACCGATGAGCTCTACCAAGGCTGCCCTGCGCCTGGCGGAGAACACCGACGACGCCGGTGACATCACCCAGTCCGGCTCCGATCGACTGGTGCGGACGGTCGCCGACTTCTCGTCGATCGCCACATCGTCGGGCTGCGGCGAGCTCATGGCCTTCGCCACGTCGGCCGTCCGCGACGCACGCAACTCGACCGCCGTGCTGAACCGAGTGCGTGACGAGACCGGCGTGAGCCTGCAGGTTCTCTCCGGCGAGGACGAGTCGCGACTGACGTTCCTGGCCGTGCGTCGGTGGTACGGCTGGAGTGCCGGGCGCATCCTCGACCTCGACATCGGCGGCGGATCCCTCGAGCTCAGCACCGGGATCGACGAGAACCCGGACGTGGCGATGTCGCTTCCCCTCGGGGCCGGCCGACTGACGCGCGACTGGCTGGCCGAGGATCCTCCCGGCAAGCGGCGGGTCGCCGTGCTGCGTGACTGGCTCGACGCGGAACTCGTCGAACCGGCGAAGAAGCTGCTCGAGCCGGGGCTGCCCGACCGGGCGGTGGGAACGTCGAAGACGTTCCGCTCGTTGGCTCGATTGACCGGCGCCGCTCCGTCGGCTGCCGGCCCCCGTGTCGTCAGGACCCTGACGGCCGACGGTCTGCGTCAGGTCATCTCGTTCATCTCGAGGATGACCTCGGCGGACCGTGCAGAATTGGAAGGCGTGAGCGCGGATCGATCACGACAGATGGTGGCCGGAGCACTGGTCGCCGAGGCGAGCATGCGCGCGCTGTCGATCGATTCGTTGGAGATCTGTCCGTGGGCGCTGCGTGAGGGATTGATCCTGCGCAAGCTGGACACGGAGACGTTCGGCGATGTGGTGGAGACTCGAGAGACATGAGTGACGACAACAACGGAAGTGGCGCGGCCGACACAGGACAGGTATCGGTGGCGGAACTGCTCGCGCGCAACGGCGCCAAGGTGGACACGCAGTCCGGTGGCGGTCGACGTCGACGCGGCATGGCCGGCGGTATCTCCGTCGCCGAGCTGACCGGCGAGATCCCGATCGTCCGCGACGAGACCCCGGCCGAGGCGCCCGACGACGAGTCCGACGTGTCGCCCGAGACCGAGTCGCCGCAGGACCAGCCGCGGCAGGCCGAGGCCGACGAGTCGACCCGCGACGCCGAGCCCGAGCGGCCCGCCCCGGCACCCGAGCCCACACGGTCCACGCCCCGGATCGACGACCGCCGCCGTGAGCAGCAGGCCCGCCCGACCCCTGCGTTCGGCGCCGCCCGTTCCGCTCGGCCCGAACCCGCGCTGTTCTCCGGCGCTCCGTCCGTGGCGGTCGACCGCCTGCGCGCCTCCACCGAGGAGCGTGCGCTCGCACCCGAGCGGCCGGCGCAGGAGCGTCCCGCTTCCGATCGACCCGGCGCTCCTGAGCAGCAGCGGTCGACGCCGGCCGAGCCGGAGGTCGACGCCGACGAGGTCACGGCCGAGAACGACGCGGTGACCACGATCGTCCCGGCAGTGACCGAGGATTCCGAGACCCCGGACACGATCGCCACCGACACGGCCGACGAGGCCGATCTCGCGACCCCCACCGATGCGGAACCCGTCGAGGACGCACCGGTGGCGCCGTCGAAGTCCCGCAGCCCGGTCAAGCAGTGGTTGTCGCTGATCGGCCAGGGCATCGTGGCGATCGTGCTCGGCGCGCTCCTGTTCAAGGGGTTCGAGCGACTGTGGGAGATGCTGCCCTGGGTCGCCCTGGTCCTCGCGTTCTTCGTCATCGTCGGACTCGTGGCCGTGGTGCGTGTGCTGCGCCGCACCGACGACATCGTGTCGATCCTGCTGGCGGTGGTCGTGGGCGGATTCGTCACTCTGGGCCCGCTGGCCTTCATGCTCAGCACCACGTGACGACGCCCGGTCGCCGGCCCGTTCCGGTGGGGTTGTCCACGGCCTCGGTCTATCCGCAGAACACCGAGTCCGCATTCCGCTTCGCCGCGGAACTCGGCTTCGACGGGATCGAGCTCATGGTGTGGGCCGAGCCGATCAGCCAGGACGTCGGTGCGATCAAGCAGCTCAGCCGCGCGTACGGCGTTCCGGTTCTGGCGCTGCACGCACCGTGCCTGCTGATCACCCAGCGGGTGTGGGGTTCGGATCCGGTCTCGAAGCTGGTGCGCTCGGTCCACGCTGCCGAGGCGCTCGGCGCGTCCACCGTGGTGGTGCACCCGCCGTTTCGCTGGCAACGCATCTACGCCGACGGTTTTCCCGACCAGGTCGCCGAGCTCGAGTCCGACAACGAGGGCATGGTCGTCGCCGTCGAGAACATGTTCCCGATGCGTGCGGACCGGCTCTTCGGTGCGGGCACCGGCTCGGTGAAGCGGCTCGAGAAGCGCGGCGGGAAGCCGGGCATCGGGTTCACCGCGTTCGCGCCGTCCTACGACCCGACCGACGTGGGCCACCAGCACTACACGCTGGACTTCTCGCACACCGCGACGTCCGGGCTCGATGCCGTGGCGCTGTCCGAGCGCATGGGCGCCGGGCTCAAGCATCTGCATCTCGCGGACGGCCGCGGCGCCTCCGTCGACGAGCACCTCGTGCCCGGCGACGGCACGCAGCCGGTCGCGGAGGTCTGCCAGGCGCTGGTCGCGCGAGGCTTCGACGGTCAGGCCGTGCTCGAGATCAACACCCAGAACGCGCGGACCGCCACCGAGCGGTCGGCCGCACTCGAACGATCGTTGGCGTTCGCCCGGCAGCACCTCTGACGTCCCTCACCTCCGAAGTTCGCACCCTCGGAAGTTCGCACCCGGATAGTCCCACTATCCACTGTGGTCTAGAGTTCGACCGGTGCGCATGTCCGAGCTGGTCGAACGATCCGGGGTCCCGCGACCCACGATCAAGTTCTACCTCCGCGAAGGGCTCCTCATGCCCGGGGTCGGCGCGACGACGGTGTCCGAGTACACCGACGAACACCTCGACCGCCTCCGGTTGATCAAGGCCCTGACCGGCGCCTCCCTTCCTCTCGGACGGATCAGGACGGTGCTCGCGGCCCTCGACGAGGCGACCGGCGACGTCCATCCCGCGATGAGCCGGGCACTCGGTGCGCTCCCGCCCTACCTCGACGACGCGGGGCAGGACGGAGTCGACCCGGGTCCGGCGCCGCGTACCTCGCGGATCCTGGAACGGCTCGGCCACGCCGCCGCCGATCTCCCGACCGACAGTTCGGCAGCTCGTCAGCTCGACCACTCCCTCGCCGCCGCCGACGCTGCGGGCGTCCCGCTATCCGACGACGACGTCGTCGCGTACGCCCGTGCCGTGCGCGTGATCGCGGAGGGGGAGTGGGCGCGGGTGCTCGACCACACCGAGCCACGCGACGCCGTGCGCTTCGCCGTCCTCGGGACGGTGCTCTACGAACCGGTGGTCACCGCCCTGCGCCGCCTCGCGCACCACGATCTCGCCCAGCAGCACTTCGCCCCGACCGGCCTTCCCGACCAACTCACCCGGCCGGCCTCCGGCCTTCCCGACCGGCCCCACCCGACGACAGATTCGAGCGACCAGTGACCGACGCCCCGTTCCGCACCCTCACCACACTCGATCGCACCGACACGGATCTGTTCGAGGGCAGCATCGACCCGACGTGGACCATCGGCCCCAAGGTGCACGGCGGCGCCATGATGAGTGTCTGTGCCGCGGCCGCCACTCAGCGTCTCGCGCTGGACGACGACCCGATCGAGCTCACTCCGCTCGCAGTCAGCGCCAGCTACCTCGCGGCGCCCGATCCCGGCCCGGTGACGGTCGAGACGACGGTGCTCAAGCGTGGTCGGCGCGTGGTGCACGTCGACGCGGTGTTGCTGCAGAACGGTCGTCCCGCGGTGCGGAGCGTGGTCACGCTCGGCACGCCGGACAGCGGAGCGCCCGTGCACCAGGAGCACGAGTCGTCGCTGGCGTCGGTCCTCGACATGGCCGTCGAGCCGCCGGACTCGGCCGCTCGAGTGGCGCCCGGTCACCCGATGGCGGACGTCGTCCACGTCGCCACGGGCTGCGACATGCGTCTCGATCCCACCGCCGCGCACTTCCTGACCGGCGCGCAGGGGTCGGCGGAGATCCGCATGTGGGTCCGGCCGCGGCCCGACGACGAGAACGATCCCGTCACCGCGGCGCTGTTCGCCATCATGGCCGGCGACATCTGCCCGCCCGTGACGATGAATCGCGGCCTCTTCGGCTGGGCTCCGACGGTCCAGCTCACGACGTACCTGCGCCACACCCCGGCACCCGGCTGGCTGCGCGTGAAGTCGTCGAGCACCGTGCTCGGCGGTTCCTGGTTCGAGGAGGACCACACCATCGTCGACTCCACCGGTGCCGTGGTGGTGCAGAGCCGACAGCTGGCCATGGTGCCGCTCGCGACCTGAGCCCGACCGAGGGACCGCGACACCCTGCCGATCGCCACCCGCGGCATGGCACGCTGAGCGCATGACGAGAATTGCGGTGATCGGCGGCGGCCGGATCGGTGAGGCGTTGATCGCAGGACTGATCGAGGGCGGGTTGCCCACCGGCAACGTGGTGCTGGCGGAGAAGTACCCGGCCCGCGCGGACGCGGTGGCCACCCAGTTCGGCATTCGGACCACCAGCGTGATCGACGCGATCGAGGGCGCCGACGTCATCGTCGTCGCGGTGAAGCCCGACGACGTCGACTCGGTGATCACCCAGATGTCCAAGGCCGAGCTCAACGGGGAGCGCGAGCAGATCATCGTGACGATGGCCGCCGGCGTCACCGCGTCGCGCTATGAGCCGAAGCTGCCCGCGGGCATCCCGATCGTCCGTGTCATGCCCAACACCCCGATGTTGGTGGGCGAGGCGATGAGCGTGCTGGCCCCCGGCCGCCATGCCCGCTCGGAGCACATCGAGACGGTGCGCAAGCTGCTCGGCACCGTCGGGAAGACGGCCGTCGTGTCCGAGGACAAGATCGACGCGGTCACCGCCGTCTCCGGATCCGGACCCGCCTACTTCTTCCTCATGGCCGAGGCCATGATCGACGCCGCCGTGGGTCTCGGACTGCCTCGCGACACCGCCACGACACTGGTCGTCCAGACGATGGTGGGCTCCGCGGCGATGCTCGATCGCTCGGACGAGTCACCGCAGGAGCTCCGCGCCGGTGTGACGTCTCCCGGCGGCACCACGGCCGCGGCCATCGCCCAGTTGGAGCGAAAGGGCTTCCGAGCTGCGCTTCTCGACGCGATCGACGCCGCCAAGGCGCGGGGAACGGCTCTCGGTTCACCGGTCGAATAAATATTGGTCCCCCCACCCGTCGCTTTTGTCACTCGAGTCCCGCTAAGCTCGCTGCAGCACGTGCGTGTCTGTTCTGCCGGAGGGGAAGCCGGCAGCGCGGGCGTGCCGGAGGTATGTGGATTTATGGAATCCGTCAACAAGCCGTCCGGGTCGAGCAAGAGCTCGTCCCACGACGGCCAACCGGCTGTGGCCGGAACCCAGTTCCTCACGGTGGCAGAAGTTGCCTCACTGATGAGGGTGTCCAAGATGACCGTGTACCGCCTGGTGCACGGTGGCGAACTGCCCGCCGTTCGTGTGGGCCGTTCGTTCCGAGTGCATGCGAAGGCGGTGCACGACTACCTGGAGACGTCCTACTTCGACGCAGGCTGACGCACGCCTCGTCCCGTCTGTTCCACGTGGAACGGTGCATGCCCGGGGAAGGGCATCGGCACGGTTCACCGGAATCGGACGGTTCGGGTGTGCGCCGCTGCTGCGGAGGCCGGTCGAGGGTGGTCGTGTGAGCTGGGTATGATGGGGCTGAGTCGCGTGAGCGCGCAGTCCCGTCACTGCCGTGTCCGCCGACGACCGAACAGCACCAGCAGCGGTATCAGCAGTGCAGCTGTACAGAGACGAAAGAACGCGAGGACACCCGCATGGGTTCAGTGATCAAGAAGCGTCGCAAGCGCATGTCGAAGAAGAAGCACCGCAAGCTGCTTCGCCGCACCCGCGTTCAGCGCAGGAAATTGGGTAAGTGATCCGGTAGGGATCGCGACGACTTCCGCCCGTGAGGATCGAGTTTCGACCGTCCTCGCGGGCGTTGTCGTATCCGGTCCCGCGGGTGTCGCGTGCCGGTTCTTCTCGTGCCGGAGCGCGCACGCGGGGTTCGTGACACCATGGCGTGTGCGGCGCCGCGCGAGCGGTGGCCACGGGAGAAACCTAGGGGGTCTGGTGAGCTCTGACGACACCGGGCGCGACGCTCCACGCGTCGTGCTCGTCACGGGAGCGAGCCGATTCCTGGGTGGATACCTCACCATGCGACTGGCGCAGAACCCGTCGATCGAGCGGGTCGTCGCCGTCGATGCCGTGGCACCCACCAAGGACATGATCCGGCGGATGGGTCGCGCCGAATTCGTGCGGGCGGACATCCGTAACCCGTTGATCGGCAAGGTCATCCGCAGCGCGGGCGTCGACACCGTCGTGCACGCGTCGCTGCTGTCCCGGCCGCCCAGCGGCGGTGGCCGCACGGTGATGAAGGACCTCAACGTGCTCGGGGCGATGCAGCTGTTCGCCGTCTGCCAGAAGTCGCCGACGGTGCGGCACGTGGTGCTGCGCTCGTCGACGGCGGTGTACGGCTGCAGTGCGAAGGATCCGGCGCAGTTCACCGAGGAGATGGGCGCGCGGTCACGTCCGCAGGGCGGCTTCGCCCGCGACGCCATCGAGACCGAGGGCTACGCCCGTGGGCTGGGCCGTCGTCGTCCGGACATCGACGTCAGCATCCTGCGCAACGCCCCCATGATCGGACCCCGGTTGAACGGATCCGTCTCGCGCTACCTCACCTCGCCGGTCACACCGTCGATCCTCGGTCGCGATGCGCGCATGCAGTTGCTGCACGAGGAGGACGCGCTCTCCGCACTCGAACGCGCCACGTTGGCCGGCCCCGCGGGCACCTTCAACATCGCGGCCGACGGCATCATCATGCTGTCGCAGGCCATCCGCCGAGCCGGCCGCGTGGAGCTGCCGGTGCCCATGGCCCTGTTCCGCACCACCGGCAAGGCGGTGATGGGATCGCTGATGCGCGACTTCTCGGCGGAGCAGCTCGACTACTTCAACTTCGGATGCGGGGTGGACACCACCCGGATGAAGAACGTCCTCGGATTCACCCCACGGTGGACCACCGTGCAGGCGTTCGACGACTTCGTGCGCGGAGTCGCGCTGACGCCGGTGATCCGGCGTGAATGGGTCGACGCGATCGAGAATCGCGTCATCGGACTGTTGGGCGGTGCAACCTCCGGGGCGCACCCGTCGCCCGTGTCGTTGCCGGCCGGAGCGGGAAGGTGAACGACGTGGCCAAAGTGATTCCGCTGCACGGTAAGTCGTTCGATCGCCTCCGGCAGTCCACGCCCGACGGTGGGCCACGCGCCGGCAGCGACCCGGCGGACGTCCGCGGTCGGCACCCCTCGTCCTACGCGTCCCCGTCGCCCTCGCCCTCGATGGTGCCGAGTGTCGAGGCGCCGACGCCTCTGGTCGTGCCCGAGACGGCAGCACCGCATGCGACGCCGGACGTCGGCGAGTTCCCGTCGGCCGTCGAGTCGGTACGGCGTGCGCTCGTCGACCGTGTCGCCGGGGGAGCGGACTTCCTGCGGACGCGCCTGTCGGGCGACTACGAGGTCGACGAGTTCGGTTACGATCCCCACTTCGCCGATTCCGTCTGGCTTCCGGCGTTGCGACCGCTGTTCGAGAAGTGGTTCCGCGTAGAGGTGCGCGGGATCGAGAACGTGCCCGCCGAGGGCGGCGCCCTGGTGGTCTCGAACCACGCGGGTGTCATCCCGATCGACGGACTCATGGCCTCGGTCGCCATGCGGGATCACCACCCGCAGCACCGCGCGCTGCGCATGCTCGCCGCGGACCTCGCGTTCGAGACCCCGCTGGTCGGCAGCATCGCGCGCCGCGCCGGCCACACCCTGGCCTGCCAACCCGACGCCGAGCGACTACTGCGTGGCGGCGAGGTCGTGGCGGTGTTCCCGGAAGGGTTCAAGGGCATCGGCAAGCCGTTCAGTGAGCGCTACAAGCTGCAGCGCTTCGGCCGCGGTGGCTTCGTCTCCGCCGCGCTGCGCACCCAGACGCCCATCATCCCGTGCTCGATCGTCGGGTCCGAGGAGATCTACCCGAAGATCGGTGACCTGACGACGCTCGCACGCGTCCTCGGCATGCCGTACTTCCCGGTCACGCCGCTGTTCCCGCACTTCGGTCCGCTGGGTCTCGTCCCGCTGCCGTCGAAGTGGTACATCGAGTTCGGCGAGCCCATCGAGACCACGTCCTACGCGCCGTCCGCCGCCGACGACCCGATGGAACTGTTCGAGGTCACCGACCGCGTGCGCGAGACGATCCAGCAGACGCTCTACCGGCTGCTGACCCGTCGCCGGAACGTCTTCCTCGGCTGACCGCTCCGTCAGCGTCCGAGGTCGTCTTGCGTTCGCGTGCTGTCATGCCGGCGTTGTTTGACCAGGTACATCGCCCTGTCCGCTTCGCGCACGAGTTCGGTGGCGTCGTCCGTCCGCTCGTGCGCGAGACCGATGCTGGCCGAGATCTCGAGAGTCAGGTCGCAGCTCAGGGTGAACGGTGTGTCGAACACCGCCGACACCGTGTCGACCACAGCACCGACCTCGTCGTGTGCAGCAGGGTGAGCTACCGCGAACTCGTCACCGCCGTATCGCGCGATCCATCCACGTTCCCCCACCGCCTCGGAGAGACGGTCGGCAATGGAGCGCAGTGCTGCGTCACCGATGTGGTGTCCCCACGTGTCGTTGATGGCCTTGAAGTGGTCGACATCGACGAAGATCATGGCCACGTGTGAGTCGTCATCCACACTCGCGTGGATGGCATCGTCCACCGATACCAGGAAGGTGTCCCGATTCAGTAGTCCCGTCACGGCGTCCCGAGTCGCACGTCGTCGAAGTTCGGCCACCGCGGACTTCTCCGCTGTGATGTCGGTGATCTGCTCGAGTACAGCGCTCAGGGTGCCGTCGCCGTCACGAATCGGAACTGTCACCGATTCGATCCAGATGGTGGCAGTCTGTGCCCGGAGGCTCCACATCGCCTGATACCTCATCGATTGATGTCCGTCTGCAGCGATGGCCGCGCGCTCGGAGAGGACGTGATCGCGCGAGTCGGGGTGAACCAGCTCGAGTATGTCCATGTCGGTCATCCGGGAATCCTCCGGCGCTCCCAGCAGACGGCGGAGGGCATCGTTCGCCAGGGTGATGCGTCCGGTGGCGTCCACGAGCATCATCCCTGTCGGGGATGTTCGAAGGATGGACGTGAACACCTCGACCGCGGCATCCCGCTCGGTCTGCGCAGTGACGCGGTCGGTGACGTCGCGGAACGACGACTGCACCTGATAGGGGCGCCCAGCAGGATCGCAGATGAGCTGCCCGATCACCTCGACCCACCGCGTCGATCCTGACCGATGTCGGACGGGCAACGTGATGGTCACCGGTCCCAGGCGGTCCAGGATCGAGGCGAGCGCTGATCGCGCGGCGCCCAGATGACTCGGCAGAATGAGATCGAAGGTGCTGAGGCCCATCAGCTCATCTGGGGTGTAGCCGAAGACCTCGACCGTGGACGGCGACGCCCACAGCCAGGTGGAGTCGAGGCCGTGGAGTCCGACGACCTCGTGCAGACGCTCCGTGATGAGCCGGAACATGCGCTCGGAATGCTGGAGACGGAGGCGGTCGGTCTGCTCGTCCTCCACCACGTGGAAACACGTGATCGCACTCGGAGGCAGACCGGGCACGTCCACCGGGTAGCTGTCGATGATCATCCACACGTAGTCCAGATGTGCACTGCGGCCCCGGCGGACTCCCATCAAGGTCCCCGTGACGGGTGTGCGAGTACGCAGAACGGTCATCGCGGGGTGATTCTCGCCGAGCAAGGGTTCACCATCTCCGGAGATGGTCGACCAGAGGGGATCGACAGAGGTACGACCGAGCATCTGGTCCCCGGTCATGTTCAGGATCTCCTCGGCCGGTGGTGTCCACGCCACGATTGCGCCCGACGGATCCTGGAGGACGATTCCGTAATCTGTCGTCGGCAGGCGGCCGCGTGCGGTAAGGAGAAGAGCTGTGAGGTCTCCTCGGAGCGGGTGTCCGGACTCGGTCGTACGGCTGTCCGGTGTGGGCTCGGTGTCCGTGGAACTGTGGTGCGCCGTTCTCGACATCACTCGACGCCTCTCGTCGTGCCGGGTGGCCGCCCGGAATTCCTCGTGTGTGTTCACGATCGGAAGTCCTCTGCCGCACGTGTGCGTCACCACCACCCGTGACGAATCATACGTGTGCGACTCTCGGGGAGAATTGAGTGCTCTGCGCGCGTTGTCGCAGACTAGAGCCCGGTGACGTCGGCGATCAGCTCGTCGACGATCTGTGCCGAGAGCGTCACCAGCGGGAGTCCACCGCCGGGGTGCGACGATCCACCGACCAGGAACAGGCCGGGGATCGGCGAGCGATTGGCGGGGCGCAGGAACGCGGCCGTCGCCCCGTTGGACGACGTTCCGTAGATGGACCCGCCCGGAGTCATGGTGCGGCGCATCAGATCCGCGGGCGAGATGACGGTCTGCCGCAACACTCGATCGCGGACGTCGACTCCGCGTTCCGCCATGACGTCGAGGATGCGGGAGGCGTATCTCTCGCGGAGCCCGGGTTCGTCCCAGTCGACCAACGACCGCGAACCGGTGCCGTGTCGAGCCGCGTTGACCAGCACGAACCACGCTTCGGAGTCGTCGTTCGGCCGCAGCGCGGCATCGTCCGGCGCGCTGACGTACACGGTCGGCGACTGCGCCGGATGCGCCGGGCGGGCCCGGGTCCCGAACACCGCGTCGAACTCGGCGTCGTAGTCGTCGGGGAACAGCACGCGGTGGTGCGGAGTGTCCGCGTCGCGTCCGCGCAGTGCCAGCAACACGACGAAGCCCGACAGGCTGGGGGTGGTCGCCGCGAGGCGTCGCCGGGCCACGGCGGTGCGCGGTGCCCGCGGCACCAACGAGCTGTACACCTGCTCCGCGTCGGCATTCGCGACCACGATATCCGCAGCTACCCGACCGTCGGTGGTCTCGACACCGCGGACCCGGCCGCCCTCCACGACGACGGAGGTGACCGTGATGCCGGTGCGGATGTCGGCGCCGAGGGACGACGCCCTCCCGGCGACGGCGTCCGCGATGCGGTGCAGACCGCCGGGCACGTGCCACGATCCCCACCGCTGTTCGACGTGGGGGACGGTCGCCAGGGCAGCGGGCGCGCGGCGAGGATCGGATCCCGTGTACGTCGCGTAGCGGTCCAGCATCATCCGCAGACGGGGGTCGGTCAGATACTGCCGACCGAGGCTTCGCAGGCTCGACCACGGTGCGATAGTTCGGAGGTCACCGACGCGGCGCGACAGGGTCGCGAGCTCTCGCGGCCCGATCGGTGACTCCAGGAAGGCCTCGTGGGTCGCGTCCCAGATCTGCTCGGCACGCGCGGAGAACCGCGACCACTGCGCACCGGCATCATCACCGAGCGCTGCGTCGAGGGCGGCAGGGATCTCCTCCGCACGTCCCGGCATGTCCAGCACCGTGCCGTCGGGAAAGCGGTAACGGCACGCGACAGGGAGTCGCTCGAACGTCAGGTCGCCGGGTCCGCCGGTCTGCTCGAAGAGGTCGTCGAAGACGTACGGCATCGTGACCAGCGACGGACCGGTGTCGAAACGGAAGCCGTCGTGCTCCTCCAGGCCGAGTTTGCCGCCCAGCACGTCCGACTGCTCGAGGACGGTGACGTCGAAGCCTCGGTAACTCAGGCGTGCAGCCGTGGCCAGACCGCCGATCCCGGCGCCGACGACGACCACTCGCGTCCCGGCCGCTCTGTTCCCGGAGGGTGCGCTCACGGGTTGCGGCGGCCCAGCACGGCGGCGACGCCGCCGCCGACGGCACCGAGTGCGAGAGCGGTGGGGACGCCGATCTTGGCGGCCTTGCGGCCGGTGCGGAAGTCGCGGATCTCCCACCCGCGGTTCTTGGCCAGCTCGCGGAGATCGGCGTCGGGATTGACCGCGACGGCGGTGCCTACGAGGGACAGCATCGGCACGTCGTTGTGGCTGTCCGAGTACGCGGTGCATCTGCGCAGGTCGAGGCCTTCGCGGACGGCCAACGTGCGGACGGCGTGCGCTTTGCCGCGACCGTGCAGGATGTCGCCGACGAGCCGTCCGGTGAAGACACCGTCCTTGCTCTCCGCGACAGTGCCGAGGGCTCCGGTCAGACCGAGCCGCTTGGCGATGATCGACGCGAGTTCCACCGGCGTCGCCGTCACCAGCCACACCTGCTGGCCGGCGTCGAGGTGCATCTGCGCGAGAGCACGGGTGCCGGCCCAGATGCGGTCGGCGATGATCTCGTCGAAGATCTCCTCGCCGAGCCGCACGATCTCCGCGGTCGAGCGGCCCTCGACGAAGGACAGTGCCTTCTCGCGGCCGGTGCTGACGTCGCCCAGGTTCTCCTTGCCGCTCACGCGGAACTTGATCTGCTGCCAGGCGAACTCGGAGACGTCCTTGGACGTGAAGTACTTGCGGGCCGCGAGCCCGCGGGCGAAGTGGATGATCGACGCGCCCTGCACCATCGTGTTGTCGACGTCGAAGAACGCAGCGGCAGTGAGATCACGCGGAACCGTGCTGACGTGGTCGTCGGCGGCCTCGGCGCTCTCGGCCTGCAGCGCGATGGCGGCATCGGCGCTCGCCTCGCCGGCGAGCTTGGCGCGGATCTGGGCGGCGGTGGGGCCGAGGGGATTGCGGATCCGTCGACGGACCTGCTTCTCGGCCGCCTCCGGGTCGACGAGTCGACGTTCCCGCGACTCGTCCATCACCTCGGGCGACTCGGTGAGTTCCGAATCGGGCGTGACAGCAGCATGTGCGTCGTCCGGATCATGCTGATCGGGCACGGTGCACCTCCCCACCTCGACCGGTCGTCCCACGGGCGCGGGCCGTCCCGGTCCTGCCGATCCACCCTAACCGCGTGCGCGAGGCGGTGAGACACTCGACTCATGACCAGCCCGGTACGCACCGTGACGTTGCTGACACGCGCCGGATGCGGGGCGTGCGACGCCGCCCTGCGCGTGCTCGTTCCCCTGTGTGCGGAGTACGGCGTGGCCTGCGAGTCGGTCGACGTCGACGCGGTGGCCGCGCAGGACCCTGACCTGCGGGCGGAGTACGGGGACCGGCTGCCGGTGGTGCTGCTGGACGGCCGCGAACACAGCTACTGGGACGTCGACGTGCCCCGGCTGCGGCGCGATCTGGAGAACTGACCCGGGCCGCTCGTCACCGTCGGTGCGCGCGGCCGTCGGATCACCGGGCGCGGGATCGTACTACACGGGTCGGCGACTTTGTTCATCCCTCCACGAGAGGCTACCGTGGAGAGAAGAAAGGGGTCGGCGACGAACCCTGCGTCACAGGTACCACGGTCCTGTGCGTGGCCCGCCGATCCTCGGATGACCGTGGAGACCGCATGCCTGTCATCAGGCGTGCCGTCGGACGAGGAGCCTTCGACGTGACCTCACAACGCCGCCTGCCCGGCGTCGGTATCGCGCGCTCCGGCGCCGTGTCCGACTCCGGCCGCGACGGTGGTGCTGTGTCTCGTGACGGTGGTGCGGTCTCTCGCGCTGTGCCCCAGGCTACGGTCACCCGATTCGCGGGGTATCTCCGGGTACTGAGTTCGCTGACCGACACCCGAGTGATGATCGTCTCGAGCGAGGACCTCGCGACGGCCGCCGGGGTCGGTTCGGCCACGCTACGCAAGGACCTCTCGTTCCTCGGCCCGATGGGTGTGCGCGGAGTGGGCTACGACGTCGCTCGCCTGCGGGCGCGCATCGAGCTGGCGCTCGGTCTGGATCGCGGTCACCGCGTCGTGCTGGTGGGCACCGGCAACCTCGGCACCGCACTGGTCGGGTACGACGGGTTCAGTCGTCGCGGTTTCACGATGGTCGCCCTGTTCGACAGCGATCCGGCCGTCGTGGGCCGTGAGATCACCGTCGGCAACGCCGACGACGGCTACTCGCAGCTCACCGTTCTGCACGTCGATCGGCTGGTCGAGGTCGCCGCCGAGCTCGGCGCCACCGTCGGCGTCGTCGCCACGCCGGACGCTGCCGCCCAGTCCGCCGTCGACGCCCTCGTCGAGGCCGACATCGACTGCATCCTCAGTTTCGCGTCCACCGATCCGGTGACGCCCCCGCACGTCGATCTCCGCCGCGTCGATCTCGCCGTGGAGCTGCAGGTCCTCTCGTTCGCGAACGCCCACAAGGCACCGCGCATCCGTCCCGCCCGCCCGGTCTGTCGTGATCCCCGGACGGTCACCCCCGCTAGTAGAAACGGATCGGTGATAGCACCGTGAGTGTCCTTCTCCTCGGGATTTCGCATCGAAGCGCTCCCGTCTCGGTGCTCGAACGTATCGCCGTCAGCGACACGGAACGCCCGAAACTGACCGACGAGATCATGATGTCGCCGCATGTCTCCGAGGTCATGATCGTCTCGACGTGCAACCGCGTCGAGGTGTACGCGGTGGTCGACGCCTTCCACGGCGCCCTGACCGATCTCGGTGCACTGTTGTCCGAGCACTCGGGTCTCGAGCTCGCCGAGCTCACGAAGTACGCCTACGTGCGTTACAGCGAGGCCGCGGCCGAGCACCTGTTCGCCGTCGCCGGCGGACTCGACTCGATGGTGATCGGTGAGCAGCAGATCCTCGGGCAGATCCGTGCCGCCTACGCGGCGTCGGACGCTCAGCAGGCATCGGGCCGCGCGCTCCACGAGCTGGCGCAGCAGGCGCTGCGCGTGGGCAAGAAGGTCCACTCCGAGACGGGCATCGACAAGGCGGGAGCCTCCGTGGTCTCCGTCGCGCTCGATCGCGCCTCCGACGTGCTCGGTGGTCTCGCGGGCAAGAAGGCCGTCGTGCTCGGCGCCGGCGCGATGGGCGGTCTCTCCGTCGCTCATCTGACGCGAACCGGCATCGGCAGCATCGCGGTCGCCAACCGCACCCAGAGCCGCGCGCAGCACCTGTCCGAGACCGCGGCCGCGGGCGGCGTGACGTCGTTCGCGATCACACTCGACCAGCTCTCCGCGACGGTGGCGGACGCCGACATCCTCGTCACCTGTACCGGTGCGGTGGGTGCCGTCGTGACCATCGCCGACGCCCATCGTGCGCTCGCGCAGCGCGACACGCAGGCTCGCCCGCTGGTGATCTGCGACCTGGGCCTGCCCCGCGACGTCGAGCACGCCGTCGCCGGCCTGCCCGGCGTGACCGTCCTGGACATGGAGTCGCTGCAGCACGATCCCGCGGCCGGCGCCGCGGCGTCCGACGAGCGTGCGGCCCGCGACATCGTGGCCGCCGAGCTCGCCTCCTACCTGTCCGGACAGCGCCTCGCCGAGGTCACCCCGACCGTCACGGCGCTGCGTCAGCGGGCCGCCGAGGTCGTCGAGTCGGAGCTCATGCGGCTCGACTCGCGACTGCCCGATCTGGCCGACCCGCAGCGCGACGAGGTTGCCCGCACCGTGCGCCGCGTCGTCGACAAGCTGCTGCACGCGCCCACCGTGCGCGTGAAGCAGTTGGCCACCACGCCGGGCGGTGACTCCTACGCCGAGGCGCTCCGGGAGCTCTTCGAGCTCTCGCCGAGCACGGTGCAGGCCGTCGCGTCGCCGATGGAGGTCGCCACCGCCGTAGACACGGACAATCCCACCGCCGCCCTCGCGGACGACTTCACCCTCTCCCACGAGCGGGGTACGGAATGATCGCGAACGCCGCTGCGCTGGGTGATCGCGTGGTGCGTATCGGTACCCGCGGCAGCTTGCTCGCCACGACGCAGGCCGAGACCGTCCGCGCTGCCATCACGGCCGCCGGTGTCCGCACCGAGCTGGTCGTCGTGACCACCGCGGGCGACAAGTCGGCCGCACCGGTGCAGGAGATCGGCGTGGGCGTCTTCACCGCCGCCCTCCGGGAAGCATTGGCGGACAAGACCATCGACGTCGCCGTGCACTCCTACAAGGATCTTCCGACGGCGGAGGACGAGCGTTTCACCATCGGCGCGATCCCGCAGCGCGAGGACGCGCGTGACGCCCTGGTGGCGCGCGACGGACTGGTGCTCGGCGAACTGCCCGCCGGTTCCACCGTCGGCACGTCCGCACCGCGGCGTATCGCCCAGCTGCGCGCACTCGGCCTCGGCCTGGACGTGCAGCCCCTGCGTGGCAACCTCGACACCCGCATCGGCAAGGTCACCAACGGTGAGCTCGACGCCGTCGTCGTGGCCCGTGCCGGACTGGCGCGGATCGACCGTCTGGACGTCGTCACCGAGGCTCTCGAGCCGGTGCAGTTCCTGCCGGCTCCCGCTCAGGGGGCACTCGCAGTGGAGTGCCGCTCCGACGACCACGATCTGGCCTCCGTGCTCGCGACCCTCGACGATCCCGCGGCCCGCGCCTCGGTGACGGCGGAGCGGGCCCTGCTCGCCGAGCTCGAGGCCGGCTGCACCGCTCCGGTCGGGGCCATCGCCGAGGTCGTCGAGTCCATCGACGAGGACGGCCGAGTCTTCGAGGAACTGTCCTTGCGCGGCTGCGCCGCCGCGGTGGACGGCTCCGACGTGATCCGAGCCTCCGCAGTGGGGCCCGTCGACGACGCCGACGGCATCGGCCGCCGCGTCGCCCGTGAACTTCTCGATCTCGGCGCCCGAGACCTGGTCGCCGTCACCGAGCCCTCCAGTTCGTCCACCGCCGCCTCGACCCAGAGACCGGGCGGTACCGAGAAAGGCGAGTCGATCGATGCGTGAGCAGAGGGCGCTGAGCGTCGTCGGGACCGCGAGCCGACACAGACGTGGCGGCCTGCCCGGGCGACGCGTGACACCCCGTCCGGGACGGTACGAGCGCATCGCCACATCGCGGTTGATCCCCAAGCGGGGTCCCGCCACCGAGATCGAGATCCGCTTCCGCGACAAGTACGCGGAACAGACTGCACTGGAGAACGAATCATGAGCCGAGTCCGCAAGAACACCCCGGGACGGATCCTGTTCGTGGGCTCCGGACCGGGCGACCCGGCCCTGCTCACCGTCCGGGCGAGGGACGCGCTGGCGATCGCCGAGATGGCCTTCACCGATCCCGACGTCGACAAGGGTGTCATCGCCCTGGTGGGCACCGCAGTCCCGGCCGACGCCGAGACGGGCGAGAACGGCGTGGACGTGCGTCCGGCGCTCGGCGAGCCCGCCGAGGTGGCCAAGACGCTGGTCGCCGAGGCGAAGAACGGCCACGACGTGGTGCGGCTCGTCTCGGGTGATCCGCTGACCACCGACTCCGTCATCGCCGAGGTCACCGCCGTGGCGCGGACCCAGGTGCAGTTCGAGGTCGTTCCCGGCCTTCCCGCGGGGTCTGCGGTGCCGAGCTACGCCGGCATGGCACTGGGCTCCGAGCACACCGAGGCGGACGTCCGGGGCGACGTCGACTGGGCGTCGCTCGCCGCGGCACCCGGACCGCTCGTCCTGCACGCGACGTCCGGCCACCTCGCCGAGACCGCCAGTGCGCTCGTCGAGCACGGCCTGGCCCCGCAGACGCCTGTCGCCATCACCGTCCGCGGTACGACGCGTCAGCAGCGCACCGTCGAGGCGACCCTCGCGACGCTGAACGACGCGGGATCCGAGCTCGTGGGATCACTCATCGTCACGGTCGGCAAGGTCGTCTCGCAGCGCAGCCGGATGTCCTGGTGGGAGAGCCGCGCGCTGTACGGCTGGACCGTCCTCGTGCCGCGCACCAAGGACCAGGCCGGCGAGATGAGCGAGCGTCTGGTGACGCACGGCGCCATCCCCATCGAGGTGCCGACCATCGCCGTCGAGCCGCCGCGCAGCCCCGCGCAGATGGAGCGCTCGGTCAAGGGCCTCGTGGACGGCCGCTACCAGTGGGTCGTCTTCACCTCCACCAACGCGGTGCGCGCGGTGTGGGAGAAGTTCGAGGAGTTCGGACTCGACGCTCGCGCGTTCTCCGGCGTCAAGATCGCCTGCGTCGGCGAAGCAACGGCCGAGAAGGTCCGCTCGTTCGGCATCAACCCCGAGCTCGTCCCGTCCGGCGAGCAGAGTTCCACCGGGCTGCTCGAGGACTTCCCGCCGTACGACGAGGTCTTCGACCCCGTCAACCGGGTCCTGCTGCCGCGCGCCGACATCGCGACCGAGACTCTCGCCGAGGGCCTCCGCGAGCGCGGCTGGGAGATCGACGACGTCACCGCGTACCGCACGGTGCGCGCTGCGCCGCCGGCCGCCGAGACCCGCGAGATGATCAAGACCGGCGGCTTCGACGCCGTGTGCTTCACGTCGAGCTCCACCGTGCGCAACCTCGTCGGCATCGCCGGCAAGCCGCACGCGCGCACCCTCGTGGCGTGCATCGGACCGAAGACCGCCGAGACGGCCGTCGAGTTCGGCCTGCGTGTCGACGTGCAGCCCGAGACGGCTCAGGTCGGACCGCTGGTCGAGGCACTGGCCGAGCACGCTGCACGACTGCGCGCCGAGGGTGCACTGCCGCCTCCGCGCAAGAAGTCTCGTAGGCGCTGACCCGCCCGTGCGCCCTTTGCGCATCCAGGGATACGCAAAGGGCGCACGGCCGAACGAAGTGAGGGTTCCGTGTTCCCCGTAGACCGCCCCCGGCGACTGCGTCGTACCCCAGCCATCCGCCGGTTGGTGGCGGAGACGTCGCTCGAACCGCGGCACCTGGTGCTGCCGATGTTCGTGGCCGACGGCCTCGATGCCCCGCGCGAGATCAGCTCCATGCCGGGCGTCGTCCAGCACACCCTGGACTCGCTGTCCGCCGCTGCCGACGAGGCCGTGCGGGCCGGAGTCGGCGGTCTGATGCTCTTCGGGGTTCCGCGTCCGGAGGACAAGGACGGACAGGGATCGATGGCCTCGGATCCCGACGGCATCCTGAACACAGGTCTGCGTCGGCTCCGAGACGACCTCGGCGACAGCACCGTCCTGATGGCGGACACGTGCCTCGACGAGTTCACCGACCACGGTCACTGCGGCGTCCTCGCCGCGGACGGCAGCGTCGACAACGACGCGACGCTGGTGCGCTACGTGGACATGGCTGTGGCGCAGGCGGAATCGGGCGCTCACCTGCTCGGCCCGAGCGGCATGATGGACGGGCAGATCGGCGCGATCCGCGAGGGCCTCGACACCGCCGGATTCGCCGACGTGGGCCAGCTGGCCTACACGGCGAAGTACGCTTCCGCGTTCTACGGCCCGTTCCGCGAGGCCGTCGGGTCGACGTTGCGCGGCGATCGCCGGACCTATCAGCAGGATTCGGCCAATCGGCGCGAGTCGATGCGCGAACTCGACCTCGACATCGCCGAGGGTGCCGACATGGTGATGGTGAAGCCCGCGATGAGCTACCTCGACATCCTGCGCGACGTGGCCGACGCGTCGCCCGTGCCCGTCGCCGCCTATCAGATCTCGGGGGAGTACGCGATGATCACCGCCGCCGCGCAGAACGGGTGGATCGACCGCGACGCGGCGATCATGGAGTCCGTCACCAGTATTCGCCGAGCCGGCGCCGACATCGTCCTCACCTACTGGGCCACCGAGATCGCGACGCGGCTGTGAACGACCAGCGCCCGGGCGGCAACCCGGAGGACCCTCGCCACGACCCCCACGATCCGCAGGGTCAGCCGCAGTGGGGTCAGCAGCCGCAGTGGGGTCAGCAGCCGCAGGGCAACTGGCACCCCGAGGGTCTGCCCCCGAGCGCGATGCAGCCGATGCGGTCACCGGAGAACAGCGAGGCGCCGGTCGACATCGAGACGGCGCGCCACCTGTGGTTCGGCGTGATCGGCATCGGTCTGCTCTCGATGCTCATCGGGCTCTACTCCCTGTTCACCGATCGTGACGCCTTTCTCGACGCGTTCCTGACGGACCTCGAGGCGCAGGACCCGTCGTTGGCACTGCCGCCCGAGACCGCGGACACCGTGCTCGTCGTGGCCATGGTGTTGTCGTTGATCGTCGGGGTGCTGATCGCTGGGCTCGTCCTCCTGGTGGTGCGGAAGATGCGGGCCGGGAAGCTCTGGGCGCGCGCGGTTCTCACGGCGACCGGCGTGGTCATCGTCGTCACCACGATTCCCACGCTGTTCGGCCTCGGTTCCGGAGGCGCGATCGCCCTGGTCACCGCGGTGCTCGGGATCCTGCAGGCCGTCGCGGCCGCGGGTGCGGTGTATCTGATGCATCGACGCGAGTCGTCGGAGTACTTCCTCTCCCGGAGATCACCGCGCTGACCTGCGACACGCCGTGACAGATGTGACCTGAGTTACAGAAGTGGCGTTATGGTTCTGACGATCGGACACACCCTGATCGGAGGATCTTCATGACCCCACGACAGACGGTCGGGCACGACGCCAACGACCGCCGCAACCCTCTCGCCGAGGTGTTCGCCCTGCTGCTCCTGACGTCTGCCGTGGTGGTGGTCGTCCTCGTCGTCGCCAGCGGCTTCTCGGGCGCCTGAGACGCCCGTCCTGCCTGGTCAGGCTGTCTTTTTGCGTCAAACATCGATCGGTGTATCGTGACCACTGTCACAAGCATTCTGATCAGTACGGAGACAGTGTTGCCCGCCGATTTCTCCTCCACCTCCGCCGGTTCCACGGCGCCTCGCACTCGTATGCAGACCGTCGAGTGCAGCAGTGGCCGACGTGAGTTGTGGTTGCTCGCCATCGTGCTGATCACGGGCATCCTCATGGCTGCCGCAGTGCTTCTGCCGGCCGTCCTCACCTGATCGAGAGACGCCTGGACTCCACCGTGTGGAGGCGTCTTGGCAGGATGGTCGAGTGAACGTCGAGAAGCCCGAGCCCGCGTCGCCCAGCCGTCCCCGGATCGTCACCGTCGCGTTCGCCGTGTGGGTTCTCGGGGCCGTCCTCGTCGTGCTGCTCGGCCTCATCTCGCTGACGTTCCCGGCCGACTCGCTGCGGACCCAGCTGACCGAGACCGGGGGCGAGCCGGATGCTGTGGAGAGCGTCATCACGGTGCTGCGCACGGTCGGTGTCCTCGAGATCATCGTCGGACTGGCCATCGGATTCCTCGCGGGGCCCGCGTGTCGACGCGGCGATCCGCGGTTCCGCCGGGCACTGACGGTCCTGTCGATCGTCTTCGGGCTGGTGCTTCTGGGCTCGGTGACCGTCGGCTTCGCCATCGTGCCCCTGCTGGCGACGCTCGGGGCGATCCTCTTCTTCGTGGCCTGCGTGCTCGTGTACCGACCGTCCGCGGCGCCGTGGTTCGCGGCACCGGAGGCCCCGTGAGCGACGAGACGGAACCGGTGATCTTCGCCGAGTACGGCGCGAAGTGGCGCGCCCTGGCCTGGGGGCCGATCTTCTGTCTCATCGCTCTCGGCGTCGAGATCTACACGGGACCCGTCGTGCACTACGTGGCGCTCGTCGTGATCGCGCTGGTTCTCATGGCCTTCACCTACGTGCAGATCGTGGCCGCCCGTCGGCACGCCACGGTGATCCTGACGCCGACGACGCTGAGCCAGGGCACGGAGAACGTCGCCATCGCGGACATCCTCGAGGTGTACCCGGAGGCCGACTACGACGCCAACGGGAACACCCTGGAGAAGTGGCAGGCCGCGCGAGTGCTGGGGGAGCTGTCCGGGGTGCCGCGCAAGCGGACCGGCGTCGGCCTGAAGCTGCGGGGCAACGGCCTGGTCCAGGCGTGGGCGAAGGACGACGAGACGCTCCGCGAGGAACTGCTCGCACTCGTGGCGCCCGCCACCGACGCGGAGCCCGACGCGTGATGCGCCGGTTCGCTCCGGTGGTGGTCGCGGTCGTCCTCGCCGTCGTGGCCGTGGTTCTGTGGGTGCAGTCGAGGACCACGACCACCGTGACCGAGCAGTTCCCCACCACGTCGTCGTTCGAGGGGTTCTCGGTCACGTACGACTCGACCCGTGTCGCGGGGCCGTGGGCGGCTCTCTCCGTGGTCGCGGCGGCCGTCGCGGTGTACCTGGTGATGCGCGTCGTACGGCGGCGCTGACCTCTACCCGTTACCCCCTGGGGGTACTCTGGACGCATGAGCAGTTTCGATCAGGACGACCTCCTCAAGCGCCTGCGCCGCATCGAGGGACAGGTGGCCGGCATCTCTCGCATGGTGGCCGACGACCGGTACTGCATCGACGTGTTGACGCAGGTCTCGGCCGTCACCAAGGCGCTGCAGTCCGTGTCGCTGAAGTTGCTGGACGCTCACCTCGCGGGCTGCGTCGTGGACGCGGCCCGCGAGGGCGGACCCGAAGCGGACGCGAAGGTCAGGGAGGCGTCCGAGGCGATCGCTCGCCTCGTCCGTTCCTGAGCCGCGCCCCCGGCGAGTACGTCCCCCGCCCCCGGCGAGTACGTCCACACTGTCGTTGTGGAGCACTGAATCACGACAGAATGGGCGTACTCGCGAGGGGGCCGAAGGGGTGCCGGCCTAGTCGGCGGTGACGGATTCCTTCACTTCACCCGGCTCGTCGTCGGCGAGCATCGCCGCACCCAGCAGCGCCTCGGGAACGCCGAACGCGTCGATCAGCGTGTGGGCGTGCGGGCGCAGCGTGCGGCAGCGCTCGTTGATCCCGCGCGTGACGGCCTTCGACCGCTCAGTGGAGATGTAGCGGTGCTCGATGAACCAGGCCTTGTCGGCGTCGATCGTGGTGAGCGCGTAGAGGTCGCACACCTCGCCGAGCAGTTCCTTGGCGTCGTCGTCCTCGCAGTTGTCGATGCCGGCGACGAACGCCTCGAGCACCACGCGATCGACGTGCGCCGTGGCCGCGTGCAGGATGTGGTCCTGCACCGCGTTGAACGCGTCGAACTGGCTCATCTTCTTGGACAACCCGTTCAGACGCTTCGCGGCCGTGGAGATGAGGTACTCCTCGCGCTCCTCGAACATCGAGATCTGGGTGCCGCGGTTGAAGAGGCTGCCCTCCTCCTCGTTGTCCTGACGCGAGTCCACGAGGGTCTGGATGATGGGCGCCGCCGCCGTGCGCTTCTTCACCACGTCGCCGACCGTGCCGGCGGCGAACTTCACCCAGTCGGCCGCGCCGAACGAGCGGACCTCGTGGGCATACGCGGTGAGCAGCTCCTTCGCGACGAGCTGCGTGAGCACCACGTTGTCGCCCTCGAAGGTGGTGAAGACGTCCGAGTCCGCCTTGAGCGCGATGAGTCGGTTCTCCGCGAGGTAGCCCGCGCCGCCGCAGGCCTCGCGGGACTCCTGGATCGCCTTCGTCGCGTGCCAGGTGTTCGCTGCCTTCAGGCCGGCCGCGCGCGACTCGAGTTCCCGCTGCTCGGTGGCGTCGGGGTCCTCGGCGCTCTGGATGTCGTGCATCTTCGAGACGAGCTCGTTCTGCGCGAACTGCAGCGCGTACGACTTGGCGATGAGCGGGAACAGCCGACGCTGGTGGACGAGGTAGTCCATGATCGTGACCTCGTCGTCGGTCCCGGGCGCGCTGAACTGCTTGCGCTGCAGCGCGTACTTCGTCGCGATGGTCAGCGCGACGCGCGCCGCGGCGCCCGCCGAACCGCCCACGGTGATGCGGCCGCGGATGAGGGTGCCCAGCATGGTGAAGAAGCGCCGGTTCGGGTTGTCGATGTCCGAGGAGTAGCTGCCGTCGGCCGCGACGTCCGCGATCTTGTTGAGCATGTTCTCGCGCGGGATGCGAACGTGGTCGAACATGATGCGGCCGTTGTCCACGCCGGGCAGGCCGCCCTTGTAGCCGATGTCGAACGTGGTGACGCCGGGGAGGTCGCTGCCGAAGTTCTCGTCGCGGATCTGGACGACGAAGCAGTGCACGCCCTTGCTCTCGGGCTCCTCACCCGGTCCGGCGGTGATCAGCTGCGCGAACACGGCGGCGTACTTCGCCGACTCGGCGGCGCCGCCGATGTAGTCCTTGCGCGAGGACTTGTCCGGCGTGTGGATCACGAATTCCTGCGTCTCGCGGTCGTACGTCGCGGTGGTGCCGATGGACTGCACGTCGCTGCCGTGGCCGGTCTCCGACATCGCGAAACAGCCGAGCGTCTCGAGATCGATCAGGGGCTTGATGAACTCCTTGTGATGCTTTTCGGTGCCGAGGTTCTCGATCGCGCCACCGAAGAGGCCCCACTGCACGCCGGCTTTCACCATGAGTGACAGATCCGACATGGCGAGCATCTCGATCATCGTGACGGCGGCGCCGATGTCGCCCGTGCCGCCGACCTCTTTGGCGAAACCGGACTCTGCCGCGCCGGCCGCGGCGAGCACACGCAGCTGCTCGAAAGCCTTGGTCCGCGCGATGGCGGTGTTGGGTGTGTAGTGCGGTGCGAACTCGTGACGCGCGAGCTGCTCGCGCGTCTGGTTCCGTACGTCGCGCCACCGTCCGTCGAGAGTCCTGCGCAGGTGATTCGCCAGCTGAGCAGCGTTGTCGGAGGACGTGCCGGTGTCAGTGGTGCCGGTCTCGGTAGTGGTCATACTCGACGGTAACCAAAACTCGAGGTGCCCGGGAGGGACTTGTCAGCGCGGCCACAGAAATTCACGCCACACCGCGCGAATCTTGCGAAACATCACACTCGTGGCGTCCATCGACGCAGCCTGCGGGGTCGACGGGGCGTAGGGGCCGTCGCGGAAGAGCGAGGCGCCGTTGTCCGCGATGGCGCGCGACATGATCGAGCTGAAGCCGTCGCACTGCTCGACGAGGTGCTCGCGGAACCCCTCCGGCCAGGCCAGTCGGGATCCCGGGTGCCGGTCGGGCTCGTGTGGTGCCGTCATGGCAGAAGGATATGCCCGGTGTAACACAGATTTAACACTTTCGACCAAGTCGATTCTCGTCGATCGTGCCTGCCTGCAGCCGACTACCGTGTCGCTGTGCTGATTCGCGACGCCGTGCCCGCCGACCTGCCCGAGATCCTCACCGTGCACAACGCCGCCATCGCGGACACGACCGCGATCTGGGACGAGGAGCAGGTGGGACTCGCGGACCGGCAGGCCTGGTTCGACCAGCGCACCGGCGCCGGCCTGCCGATCCTCACCGCCGAGATCGACGGGCGGGTCGCGGGCTACGCGTCCTACGGGCCGTTCCGTCCGAAGTCCGGCTACCGGCACACCGTCGAGAACTCCGTGTACGTCGCCGACGGCTTCCATCGGCGCGGCGTCGCGACCGCGTTGATGGCGGAACTGATCGAGCGCGCCCGCCGTGGGGACGTCCACGCGATCGTCGCGGGAATCGAGTCCTCGAACACCACCTCGATCGCCCTGCACGCGAAGTTCGGCTTCACGGTGGTGGGTGTCATGCCGCAGGTCGGCGTCAAGTTCGGGCGGTGGCTCGACCTGACCTGGATGCAGCTCCTGATCGAGGCGTGAGACAGCCGGTGTGAGACTGCTCCTTATCAGAAAGAGCACTCCGCGTCCTGTGAAACACTGGAGGGCGTGACTCCTTCGAGCGGAACCGACACCGGCGTCCCCACCGCCCGATCCGCAGAACTCTTCGCACGCGCGTCCGCCGTCATCCCCGGTGGCGTGAACTCGCCCGTGCGGGCCTTCCACTCCGTGGGCGGAACCCCGCGGTTCATGGCCGAGGCCAGCGGATACACCCTGCGCGACGCCGACGGCAACAACTACGTCGACCTCATCTCCTCGTGGGGACCGATGATTCTCGGTCATGCCCACCCGGCCGTGGTCGAGGCGGTGCAGAAGGCGGCCTCCACGGGACTGTCCTTCGGCGCTCCCACGCTCGGCGAGATCGAGTTGGCGGAGGAGATCGTGCGCCGCGTCGATCCCGTCGACGAGGTGCGCCTGGTGAATTCGGGCACAGAGGCGACCATGAGTGCGGTGCGTCTGGCCCGCGGGTTCACCGGTCGCAGCAAGATCGTCAAGTTCTCCGGCTGCTACCACGGCCATGTCGACGCCCTGCTCGCCGACGCCGGCTCGGGCGTCGCCACCCTCGGGCTGCCGACGTCGCCCGGCGTGACGGGTGCGCAGGCGGCCGACACCATCGTCGTTCCCTACAACGACCTCGATGCGGTCGCGAAGGCGTTCGCCGACCATCCGGGTCAGATCGCGTGCGTCATCACCGAGGCCGCGGCGGGCAACATGGGTGCGGTGGCGCCGCAGCCCGGCTTCAACGAGGGTCTGCAGCGTCTGACCCGTGCGCACGACGCACTGCTGATCATGGACGAGGTCATGACAGGCTTCCGCGTCAGCGCGTCGGGGTGGTACGGCGTCGACGGCATCGCCGGAGACCTCTACACCTTCGGCAAGGTCATGAGCGGCGGCCTGCCCGCGGCCGCGTTCGGTGGCCGGTCCGACATCATGAGCTACCTCGCCCCCGCGGGCCCCGTCTACCAGGCCGGCACCCTGTCGGGTAACCCCGTCGCGGTCGCCGCCGGTCTGGCGACGCTGCGCGCGGCGGACGCCGACGTCTACGCGGCACTCGACGCGAACTCCACCCGTCTGGGCGGCATCCTCGGTGACGCGCTCACCGCGGCGGGCGTCCCGCACCGCGTGCAGTACGCCGCCAACATGGTCAGCGTCTTCTTCTCCGAGGAACCGGTGATCGACTACGCGGGCGCCAAGGCGGCCGCCACCTGGCGTTTCCCCGCCTTCTTCCACGCGCTCCTGAGCCGCGGCGTGTACCCGCCGCCGAGCGCGTTCGAGGCCTGGTTCGTCTCCGCGGCGCTCGACGACCGCGCGTTCGAGATCATCGAGGCGGCCGCTCCCCACGCCGCCGCCGCAGCAGCCGCTGCCGAGCAGAAAGCACCGTCATGACCGAGTCGTCCCCGACCGACCCGACAAACAGCGACGCGTCCGGTATCGACACTTCCGGGCACCCGCACGCCGACACCCGCACGATCGTGCACGTGATGCGGCACGGCGAGGTGCACAACCCCAAGGGAATCCTCTACGGGCGCCTCCCGAACTTCCGGTTGTCGGTGAACGGTCAGGCCCAGGCGCGCACGGTGGCGAACGTGCTCGCCGGGCACGACGTCACGCACGTCGTCGCCTCCCCGTTGCAGCGCGCCCAGGAGACGGCGGCGCCCATCGCGTCGGCGTTCGGGCTCACCATCGAGACGGACGAGAACCTCATCGAGGCCGGGAACGACTTCGAGGGTCTGAAGGTCGCCGTCGGAGACGGTGCGCTGCGCCGGCCCCGCCACTGGCTCAAGCTGCGTGACCCGTTCACCCCCTCGTGGGGCGAGCCCTACCTGCAGATCGCCCACCGGATGTTGGCCGCCGTCAACGCGGCTCGCGTCGCGGCCGTGGGCCACGAGGCCGTGTGCGTGAGTCATCAGCTGCCCGTGTGGACCCTGCGCCGCTTCCTGCAGGGCGACCGGTTGTGGCACGACCCCCGCAACCGCCAGTGCGGCCTCGCGTCGCTCACCTCGCTGATCTACGAGGGCGACACCCTCGTCGACATCGTCTACTCCGAGCCCGCAGGGGCGTCGGACCCCCTCCAGACCGGCGCATGAGACCCGCCCGCCTGCTCGCGCCGCTGCTCGTGGCCGCCACCGTTCTCACCGGGTGCGCCACGGGTACCGACGCCGTGGCACAGGGTGGGACCTTCGAGTTCGTCTCACCCGGCGGCAAGACGTCGATCTTCTACGACCCGCCCGCCGACCGCGGCACCGTGGGGAACCTCTCCGGACCCGACCTCATGACCGAGGGCACGACGACGTCGCTGTCCGACTACGAGGGCCAGGTCGTCGTCCTCAACATCTGGGGTCAGTGGTGTGGCCCCTGCCGCGGTGAGGCCGACGATCTCGAGCAGGTCTTCGAGGCGACGAAGGACCAGGGTGTGCAGTTCCTGGGCATCAACGTGCGCGACAACCAGCAGGACAAGGCGCAGGACTTCGTCATCGACAACAACGTGACGTACCCGTCCATCTACGACCCGCCGCTGCGCACCCTCCTCGCTCTCGGATCGAACTACCCGACCACCGTCATCCCGACCACGATCGTGCTCGACCGTGAGCACCGCGTCGCCGCGGTGTTCCTGACGGAGCTTCTCGCGAGCGACCTGCAGCCCGTGGTCGAGCGCATCGCAGCCGAGCCACCCGACGTGTCCGATGGGTGAGGCGTTCCAGTCGGCTGCCGCGTCGGGGCCGCTGTTCCTGGCTCTCGGTGCCTGCCTGCTCGCCGGTCTGGTGTCCTTCGCGTCGCCCTGCGTCGTCCCCCTGGTTCCGGGTTACCTGTCCTACCTGGCCGGAGTCGTCGGAGCGGACTCCCCGTCCGTCACCGCCGACGAGGCGGCCACCAAGACTCTGGTGCGGGGTCGCAGCCGCGTCGCCGGTGCCGCGGCCCTCTTCGTTCTCGGATTCACCGTGGTGTTCGTCCTGGCCACGGCCTCGGTCTTCGGCGCCATCTCGGTGCTGTCGGTGAACCGCGAGATCCTGCAGCGTGTGGGCGGCGTCGTCACCATCGCGATGGGTCTCGTCTTCCTCGGTCTGATCCCCGCCCTGCAGCGCGACACGCGCTTCGAACCGCGCCGCGTCGGCAGCATCCTCGGGGCACCGCTGCTCGGTGGCGTGTTCGCGCTCGGATGGACCCCGTGTCTCGGACCCACGCTGGCGGGCGTCATCTCGCTGACGGCCGGCACCGAGGGCACCACCGCGGCGCGCGGTGTGGTGCTGATCGTCGCCTACTGCCTGGGACTGGGACTGCCCTTCGTCGTTCTGGCGTTCGGCTCCGTGAGCGCGTTGCGCGGCGTCGGATGGCTGCGCCGCAACGCCCGTGCCATCCAGGTGTTCGGCGGTCTGATGCTGGTGGCTGTCGGCATCGCACTGGTGACCGGCGCCTGGGACCTGTTCGTCAGCTGGATCCGCGACGGAGCGGTGACCAGCGTGACCCTGCCGATCTAGTGGACGAGAAAGAGATATGAGCACTGACCTGTCGGCCCGCCCGGACGCCGAGGCGCGCCCGCCGCGGCAGTCTCCGGCGGGGCGCGTCGTCGCCGCAGTCCGGAACACCTGGCGCGGCCTGACCTCGATGCGCACGGCACTCGTGCTCCTGTTCCTCCTCGCCCTGGCCGCGATACCGGGCGCGCTGCTGCCGCAGCGCAGCCTCAACTCGGGGAAGGTGGACCAGTACATCGCGGACCGCCCGTCCCTGGGGCCCGTCATGGACCGGCTGGAGTTGTTCGACGTCTTCGGCAGCTTCTGGTTCACGGCGATCTACGTCCTGCTGTTCGTCTCGCTGGTCGGCTGCATCCTGCCGCGGTGCGTCGACCACGCCCGCGCGTTGCGCACCCCGCCGGTCGCCACCCCGCGCAACCTGGGGCGGCTGCCCCACCACCTGCGCACCGAGGTCGACACGGCACCCGACGTTCTCCTCGACGAGATCGACGGCCGGATGCGCGGCTGGCGGAAGATGCGGCGCACCGAGGAGAGCGGCGCCCTGACGCTGTCCGCGGAGAAGGGGTACCTGCGCGAGGCGGGCAACCTGGTGTTCCACCTGTCGCTCGTCGGTCTGCTCGTGGCCATCGCCGTCGGGAAGCTCTTCAGCTACGAGGGCAACGTCGTCGTCATCGCCAACGACGGCCCGGGCATCTGCACCACCTCGCCCGCCCAGTTCGACTCGTTCCGGGCCGGCAACAGCGAGGACGGCACGGGCATGACCCCGCTCTGCGTGCGGGTGAAGAACTTCACGGCCGACTACCTCGAGAACGGGCAGGCCGAGCAGTTCACGTCCGACATCGAGTACCAGGCCGGCGACGACCTGGTCACGAACACCTGGCGCCCGGACACCCTGCAGGTCAACCATCCGCTGCGGGTCGCCGGTGACCGCGTCTACCTGCAGGGACACGGATACGCGCCGACGTTCACGGTGACGTTCCCCAACGGAGAGACCCGTACCGAGACGGTCCAGTGGGAGCCCACGGACGGCACCACGTTCCTCTCCAGCGGAGTGCACCGCTTCGATCCGCCCGGCGGTCTGTACCCGGAACCCGATGTCCGCCGCCAGAACCAGATCGCCATCGAGGGGCTGTTCGCGCCCACCGCGTTCTTCCACGGCTCGCTGTTGTCGTCGAGCTTCCCCGCCCCGAACGATCCGGCGGTGGCCGTCGACATCTACAAGGGCGACACCGGCCTCGACACCGGTAATCCACAGTCGCTGTTCTCGCTGAGCCAGGTGCTGGTGGAGCAGGGCCGGCTGGTGAAGCAGGATCGCGTCAACCTGACACCGGGGGAGTCGACGACGCTGTCCGACGGCACGCAGGTGCGATTCGACGGTGCCGAGGAATTCGTCAACCTGCAGGTCTCGCACGACCCCGCGCAGACGTGGGTGCTGGTGTTCGCGCTGTCGATGATGGCCGGTCTGCTGGTGTCCCTGGTGATCAAGCGCCGTCGCATCTGGGTCCGCGTGAGCACGGACGACGACCGACGACGTACCGTAGTAGAAGTGGGCGGACTCGCCCGGACCGATCAGGCCGGCTGGGGTGACGAGTTCGACCGCCTCACCGCGCGGGTGCTCGACCGACCCGACGCCGATGACGTACCGACCTCGAACAACAGGGAGTGACCATGCCGATCGACGCCACACTCGCGCAGTTCAGCGACTGGTCCTTCCGGTCGGCGTTCGGTGTCTACCTGCTCGCGGCGGTGTTCCTCATCGCCCAGTACGCCACGCAGACCGTCACGGCTGCGGAGCAGAAGTCCGAGCGGCAGCTCGTCGCGGCGGGCAAGGCGCCCGTGCGGCCCACCGGTCCCGGTCGGATCGAGGAGGCGCCCCGGCGTCCCGCGTCCGAGCGCTACGGCGGCATGGGCTACGCGCTGGTGGTGCTCGGTCTGCTGCTCACGGTCACGTCGATCGTGCTGCGCGGATTCGCCACCGACCGGTTCCCGCTCGGCAACATGTACGAGTTCGTGACGATGGCCACGGCCGCCGCGACGGCGACCTCGATCATCGCGCTGCGGAAGATGCGCCCGACGCTGATCTTCGTGGTCGTCCCGGTCATGATCCTGATGTTCCTCGCGGCGACGGTCCTCTACGCCGACGCGGCCCCCGTGGTCCCGGCCCTGCGCTCGTACTGGTTGCCGATCCACGTGACCATCGTCAGCATCGGCAGCGGAATCTTCCTGGTGGCCGGCGTCGCGTCGCTGCTGTTCCTGCTGCGGATGCGCTTCCCCGCCACGGAGGACGGCGCGAACACGGGTGCACTCGCCCGGTTCGCCCAGCGTCTTCCGGACGCCCGCACGCTCGACCGCCTGGCCTACAAGACCACGATCATCGGCTTCCCGCTGTTCGGCGCCGGCGTCATCCTCGGTGCGATCTGGGCCGAGGCCGCGTGGGGACGCTTCTGGGGCTGGGATCCCAAGGAGACGGTGTCCTTCATCGCCTGGGTCGTCTACGCGGCGTACCTGCACGCACGGGCGACGTCGGGCTGGCGGAACACCCGCGCGGCGTGGATCAACGTCGCGGGCTTCGTCGCCATGCTGTTCAATCTCTTCATCATCAACATGGTCGTCTCCGGTCTGCACTCGTACGCGGGTCTGAACTGACCGTCGGCTCGACATGACCGCCGGGGGGAATCGGTGACGGACGATCGTTGGGACGGGTGGTCGCCCGGCCCGCAGGACGACGGGCGGATCCCGTCCGCGTCGACGCCGACGGATCCGGCGATCCAGCAGGTGCCTGCCTCGCCGATGCAACCGCCCACGGCGCACGACCTCTCGACGTCACGGCTGCTGCGGACCTCGCCGCCCCCACCGACGGGCGGCTGGCGCCGCACGCTCTTCGACGTCACCGGTGGCCGGGTGAACGTGGGCAACAGCGCCAAGGAGCAGCGGCGGCTCGCGTTGATCCGTCAGGTCGGCAACCCGTTGCACGGGTGTCATCGCATCGCGATCCTGAGCCTCAAGGGAGGCGTCGGGAAGACCACGGTGGCGGCGGCGCTGGGATCGACGTTCTCGTCGGTCCGGGGCGACCGTGTGATCGCCGTGGACGCGAACCCCGACCGCGGAACGCTGAGCTCCCGGGTTCCGCTGGAGACCGAGAAGACGGTGCGCGACCTGCTGAAGGATGCCCGCGACATCGACAAGTACAGCGCGGTCCGCGACTTCACGTCCCAGAATCACCACCGGCTCGAAGTGCTGGCGTCGGAGTCCGATCCGGCCATGTCGGAGGCGTTCGACGCGTACGACTACGAGACCACGGTGGCCGTGCTGGAGCGGTTCTACAACATCGTGCTGACCGACTGCGGAACGGGACTTCTGCACTCGGCGATGCGGGCGATCCTGCGCAGCGCCGACGGGCTGGTGATCGTGAGCAGCGGATCGGTGGACGGTGCGCGGAGTGCATCGGCGACGATGGACTGGCTCGACGCGCACGGCTACCGGCATCTGGTGGAGCAGTCGTTGACAGTGGTCAACATGGTGCGGCCCGGGTCGAAGGTCATCGACGTCTCGAAGATCGTCGACCACTTCGGTCAGCGATGCCGCGCCGTGCGGGTGATCCCGTACGACGACCATCTCGCTCAGGGGGCGGAGGTCGACCTCGACGCTCTCGCGCCGGCGACGCGCACGGCGCTTCTCGAGACGGCAGCAGCGATGACCGCCGAGTTCCCGCCCCACGTCACGCGGTGACGGTCGTCCGCCGCACCGCACCGCACCGCGTGACGCGACTCAGTCGACGGAACCGGGCGTTCCCGCATCGGGACGCTCGGGACCGTTGCCACGATCACGTGCAGGGTTGTTCCTGATCTTCCACAGGAACTCCGGGTCGTCGTCCGGTCCGGTGACGCGTCCTCTGGGTGCCCCGGTCTCGGGGCCGAAAGACTTCCAGAGGAGCACGATCACGACCACGAGCCCGATCAGAGCCAGAACATAGATCATCACGCACCTCCACTACCGAGCGTAGTCGTGGCGGAGCGCCGGGGCACTCGAGTCGAGCTCGCAAGATCCTGAGAATCTGCTCGCACGCACTGGTGTCCGGCACGAACACCGCGAGTGGCGACCGATGGTCGACTCGGTGACGAGTGGGTGGCGCTCTAGGGGTGACGTGTGATCAGCGGTGCGCCTCGGTGGTGAGCGAGGTCAGGAGCTGCATGACCTCGGACTCGCGGAAGCGACGGTGGCCGCCGGGAGTGCGGAGCGATCCGAGCCGGCCGGCGTGGGCCCAGCGCGTGACGGTCTTCGGATCGACATGGAAGAGTGCGGCCACCTGGCCGGGGGTGAGCAGGTTCTCCTGCGTGGGGGTGTAAGCCGGTGCACTCATCGCGATCCTCCAGGGACACAGTCTTCATCTCGGTCGAATGCGGCTGTATGTCCGCATCCGTTGCCCATGGTGGCACCGAGACCCCCGGGTACTCGACTCTTCTAATGTTGGTAAAGGGGAGGTAATGGACAAATCGGATACGTCGAACGGCTCCGGTAATCTGTGTCCATGACCGATCCCATCCCCACCGGCAGCACCCCGAGCGGGTCGGCGAAGGGCCGACTGGTCCGCGATCTCGGCCTCTACACCGCCGCCCGGCTCGGTCTCATCGCTGTGGTCGCGGCCGTCATCTACTTCGGTGCCGCGCTGGTCGGGGTGACCGTGCCGCTGCTGATCGCCATGGTGTTCGCCCTGGTCGTCGCGTTCCCCCTGTCGCTCGTGCTCTTCAAGGGACTGCGCCGACGCGTCAACGAGGACATCGCCGCCGTCGACGAGAAGCGTCGCCGCGACCGCGAGGATCTGCACTCACGCCTGCGCGGAGAGTGACCGTGCGGCGAGTGCGCGGGCCAGGTGGTCGCGCTGCTCTATCACGCACCGTCGCAGAGCCGCGGGTACGTCCGGGTGACCCGAGAGCCAGCGATCGGCGTCCTCGCTGTGGGCGGCCGACGGGAAGAGCCCGATGACGAGTCGTCGAGCGATCTCGATGCTCCGCTCCCGCCAGAAGGTCTCCAGCAGGGCGTAGTACTGCTCGTCGAAGCGCTCGATCAGCGTGCGTGACGGTCCGGCGGTGAGGCCGCGGATCAGCGCCCCCACCCGCTCGTTGCTCAGGGCGTCCGAACCGGTCAGGGCGGCCCAGGTCGCCTCCTTCACCGACGCGACGGGCTGCGCCGCCACCGCGGCGGCGTACTGCACCTCACCGGCCCCCGTGCGGTCGGACTCGAGCACCGTCGCCAGCTCGGCCTCGTCGGTGTGACCGGTCGCCGACAGGGCGAACCACAGGCCCCAGCGCTGCTCGGCGTCCAGGTCGAGACCGTCGACGGAGTCCTCGCCGGAGAGCAACGCGCGCACCCTTCCGGCGTGCGACGGGTCGTGTGACGCCGCGGCGGAGAACGCCCGGAACCACTCGAGCTGCGCGTCCGACCCGGCCGGCGCCCCGGCGAGCTGCTCGGCCGCCGTCGCGGTCCACCGCTGCCGGACACCGTCCCGGTCCGCGGCGTAGTGCTCCACCGCGACCGCGGTGTCCGCGAGAATCGATCCGAGCACGGCCGGATGCGACTCGGTGGGTGCGAAGCGGACGGCGAGATCGACGTACGTCTGCGCAGGCAGTTCGGCATCACGCGTCGCGTTCCACCAGGAGGACCACACCAGCGCGCGGCGCAGGTCGTCGGGGATGCGGTCCAGCGACTGCATCGTCGCCTCCATCGACCGCGCGTCCAGGCGCACCTTCGCGTACGTGAGATCGCCGTCGTTCGGCAGGATCACCGCGGCGTCGGGCAGTGCGAGCGGGGTCTCCGCGTCGGTGGTGTGCACCGAGATCGGTTCCGCATCGACGAGGTGGCCGTTCTCGTCCGGCGACAGGCACGCGATGTCCAACCGCTGAGGACGCGGATCCGTCTGCGTGAGAACACCTCTGGTGCGGTCGTACAGCACGGTCGACACGCCGGTGGTCTCGAGCCAGGCGGCCGACCAGTCGTCGAGCGACCGGCCGGCCGGTGCGGCCAGGGCGTCGAGCAGGTCGCGCAGGGTGGCCGTCCCGAAGGCCCGAGCCCGGAAGTACGCGCGGGCGCCCTCGAAGAAGGCCTCGTCACCGACGAAGGCCCCGAGTTGTTTGATCACGCTGGCGCCCTTGGCGTAGGTGATGCCGTCGAAGTTGAGCTTGGCCGCCTCGAGGTCGACGATGTCGGCGACGACGGGGTGGGTGGTCGGGAGCTGGTCCTGCGAATAGGCCCAGGCCTTGCGGCGCAGGGCGAACGACACCCACGCGTCGGTGAACCGGGTGGCCGCGACCGAGGCGTACGCGCCCAGGTAGTCGGCGAGGGACTCCTTGAGCCACAGGTCGTCCCACCACTGCATGGTCACCAGATCGCCGAACCACATGTGCGCCATCTCGTGCAGGATCGTGTTCGCGCGCCGTGCGTACTGCGCTCGGGTGGCCGCGCTGCGGAAGACGTACGACTCCGTGAACGTGACGCAGCCGGGGTTCTCCATGGCGCCGAGGTTGTACTCGGGCACGAACACCTGGTCGTACTTCCCGAAGGGGTAGGGGAACTCGAACGCGTCGTGGAAGAAGTCGAGCCCGGCGCGCGTGACGTCGAAGATGTCGTCGTGGTCGAGGTACTCGCCGAGCGACGCACGGCACCACGCGCCGAGTTCGATGGTGAGGTCGCCGCGGCGGTACTCCGACGTGGCACGGTGGTACGGGCCCGCGACGACGGCCGTGATGTACGTGGAGATCGGCTGCGTGGCGGCGAAGACACGGGTGGACGACCCTGCGCCGTCGGTGGTGGTCTTCTCCACCCGCTCGTTCGACAGCACCGTCCACTCGTCCGGTGCGCTCACCCGCAAGACGAACGGTCCCTTGAGGTCCGGCTGCTCGAAGTTCACGAAGACGCGCCGCGCGTCGGCGGGCTCGTACTGCGTGTAGAGGTAGGTCTCGCCGTCCGCCGGATCGACGAATCGGTGCAGGCCCTCACCGGTGCGGCTGTACGAGCCGCGGGCGTGGATGCGCACGGTGTTGCGGCTCCCGAGATCACGCAGCAGCACCCGCGCACCGTCGTACTGCACCTCCTGTTCGTGGTCGTTGACGATCACGCGGTCCACGCCGGCACCGAGGAAGTCCATCCACGTCGACGACGCGGTGGCCGCGAAGCTCACGGTGGTGACGGTGCCGAACTCGGCTCGGGTCCGTGCCTCGGTCAGGTCCAGCGCCACGTCGTATCGCACGTCGGACACCACCCGGGCGCGGTCGGCGGTCTCGGCGCGGGTCAGGTTCGCGGTACTCACACCTTCATGCAACACCACCGGAGGCGCGGCTCGCGACACACCACCGTCGCGGCGACCCGTGCCATCATGGGGCGCATGATTCTGGTGCTCAGATTGATCGTCACGGCGTTCGCGATCTGGCTGGCGGCGTCCTGGGTGGACGGCATCTCGATCGCGAGTTCGGGGCGCGGGCAGGGCTGGGACCTGGTGGTGCTGATCGGGATCGCCGCCGTGTTCACCGTGATCAACGCCTTGGTCAAGCCGATCGTGCAGTTGTTGTCGCTGCCCCTCATCGTGCTGACTCTCGGGCTGTTCCTGTTGGTGATCAACGCGTTGATGCTGCTGCTCACCGCCGCCGTCACCGAGAGCACCGGGTACGGGCTCACCGTCGACGGTTTCGGGTCCGCCTTCTGGGGCGCGGTGATCGTGTCCATCGTCAACTGGGTTCTCGGTGGACTGGTGCCGGACCGGCGATCGGCGCGCCGCTGAGGCTGCCGCCGACCGCGGTCAGTCCAGCCGCGCCACGAATGCCGTGATGGTCTCGCGAAGCTTGCCGACGCGCTCCTCGACCGGGGTGTCGTCGCGGTACTGCCGTCCCAGCGTCGGGGTCTTGATCCGCCGCGCGTACAGGGAGCAGGCCAGATCCGAGCACAGGTAGGTGCCGACGGTGTTGCCGCGGCGGCCGGACTCACCGGTCTTGCGGGCCACCATCAGCGTGACACCGCCGTTCTGATGCCCGGTGGTGCAGATGCTGCACATCTGAGACCGGCGCGAACTGCTCTCCGAACGCAGGGCGACTCCGACGAGCCGATCCGCGGTCGGCACGACGAGGAAGCTGCGGCCCGGATACGCGGGGTCGCTCCAGCCGAGGAAGTCCAGGTCGTCCCACGGGCGACGGTCCAGATCGGTGGGGACGGGGATGCGCTTCGCCTCGCCCTTCGAGCAGTTGACGAACGATGCCCGGATCTCGGGTTCGGTCACGGGGTCCATGGGACGACCGTAGAGGGAGATCATGACCGTCGGCAACGGAATTACCCGTCGCGCCGCGACTATCCGAGCAGCAGGCCGACGGTGGTCGCCACCGCCCAGACGAGCATCGCGAGACCCGAGTCGCGCAGCGCCGGAATGAGCGCGAGGCCCTGCTGCCGGGTGCGGACGGGGGCGTTGGCACGCCAGGCCAACGGGAAGGCGACGACGCCCAGCACGGCCCACGGCGAGTGCAGGAGCAGCAGCAGGCTGACGAGGAACGGCACGCCGAGCAGCGCGGCGTGCAGACCGCGGCTCCGGGCGTCGCCCAGCCGGACCGCGAGGGTGAGCTTGCCCGCCTCGGTGTCGGTGGGAATGTCGCGGATGTTGTTGGCCACCAGGACGGCGCTCGAGAAGCAGCCCATCGCGACGGCGCACGCGAGTCCCACGAGGTCGACGCGATCGGTGAGCACGAACTGGGTGCCGAGCACGGCGACGAGGCCGAAGAAGACGAAGACGGCTATCTCTCCGAGGCCGCTGTAGCCGTAGGGCTTCGATCCGCCCGTGTAGTACCAGGCTCCCGCGATGCACACGACACCGACGAGAACCAGCCACCAGGCCGTCGTCAGGGCGAGGACGAGCCCCGCGACGGCAGCGAGTGCGAAGCACGCCACGGCCGCGCCGCGGACGGCCGACGGCGTCGCCAGCCGGGAGCCGACGAGGCGGATCGGTCCGACGCGGTCGTCGTCGGTTCCGCGGATGCCGTCGGAGTAGTCGTTGGAGAAGTTCACGCCGACGATGAGGGCGACCGACACGAGCAGTGCCACCGGGGCCTTCCACCACGTCACGTCGCCGGCCGCCGCTGCCGCACCCGCCGCGGCCACGACCGGTGCGATCGCGTTCGGAAGTGTGCGCGGCCGTGCGCCTTCGAGCCACTGGGATGCTGTCGCCATGTGTGGATCATTGCCTACGCATGCCGATGCGGCCCCGCGCGGTCGTGTTGTGAGGCCCACCGCTCCCGGCGTACACTCCGGATGCGCCCTCGACCTCGGGGGTTTCTCACAGGCTTGTCGCCGTCGGCCGTGAACGTGGCACACGAATGCGGAACCGGTTCTTCGATCGGTTCACCTGTCGCACCCCGGGGATGAACGATGGACGACATCACCAGTTCCACGATCGACGACGCCGTCGCGGCCATGACGGACGTCGAACTCGACCGCGCCATCCGCGCGCTCACACTGCGCCAGCGGTCACTGCTGCTCGGCGGTGACCTCGACACGGCCTGGGCGGTCACCGAGGATCTCGAGCGCTGCCTCGCCGCCCGGTGCGGTATGCCGCGAACCTGACACGCTCGAGCCCCAGAAGAGGCTCAGCTGGACCGCCTGCGCGGCCCACGACCCGGGTATCCGGTGTCGGTGGGCGGGACGGGATCGTCCTCGTCGGAGAATCCGACCGGTTGGAATTCCACCATCAGGAAGCGTTGTCCCGGAACACGTGTCGCCCGCAGGTCGACGACGGTCCACCCGCCGTCGACACGGCGCAGTCGCACGCCGGGGATCTCGGTGCGATGGTCCGCCCACTCGTGCATCTGCCGATAGGCCGACACGATGCGGGCGATGTCCGAGGGGTGCGGGGTGTCGCGCTGATCGACCTGCCCCTTCCACAGGATGTTCTCCACCGGATCCGTCAGCCACCGGACGACGCGCACGCGCTCGGTGTCGATGAGTGCGATCGCGGTGGGGGAGTTGCGCGTCAGCGACCGCAGCGCGAACGCCTCGACCGACGGTCCGGCCACCACGAGTTCGTCCGCGCGGAGCGAGATCGCCAACGCGTGCGACACGGTGTCGACGTACCGGCTGGCGTCGTCGGCGGACGAGGTGTCGAGCACCGTCCGCACCGCATTGCGCAGGGGCCGGGCACCGCGCGGGGTACGCAGCGCCACGGTGCCGTCCCAGCGGGTTCCGGGTTCCGCGTCGAGCAGAGCGACGAGGAGATACATCGCGCTGTCGGCGTCGTCCGCGTGGTCGAACAGCTCGAATGCCGGTGCGGCGAGCTTCGATGCCGGCTCCCGGCCCGTGACGCCGGCGATGCCGGGCGTGAACGCGAACTGTCGACGTGACGAGGACCAGTCGTAGCCGACGACGAGGGGTGGCGGTGCGTCGGAATCGTCACCGGCGTACAGCATCACGCCGTGGACGGCCTTCCGGGGACCCGGTACCGCGACGGCCCGCAGCGGACTGTTCAGTCCCGGCACGGTCTCGGCCGCGTCCTCGCCGCTCGCCGCGACGAACGCGGTCATCGCCCGCGCCGCGTCCGCGATGCGCTTGCTGCCGACGGCGCGGGAGAGCGCCGTCCAGTCCTTCGCCCGACCGTCCTTGGCGACGACGGTCCCCACGGGACCGGCATCGCCGTCGGGCGGTTCGGCGAGTGTCTCCACGACGATCCAGCCGTCGTGCGCGTCGGGAGCTGCTCCCGTCGCCTGCCTCGCCATCGTCACTGTCCTCCGAACCCACGAACAACCAAGCCCCCGACCCGGATGTACCGGGAGGACCTTACTCACCGTCACGGTCTCGGGCGGCTCGCCCCTCGGCGTGCTGGGGAGATGTCATTCGGTCGGACCACACGCGACCAGCGTCGTTCGCGCCGCCGCGCGGTCCACCTTGCCCGGGCCGCGGGCCGGGAGCGCGTCCACGAACAGCACCTGCCGGGGTGCCGCGGCAGGGCCGAGCGCGTCGGCGACGGCCGCCCGGAGAGACTCCGGCGACAGCTCGACACCGGGCCGCAGCACCACCAGTGCGCCCACCCGTTCGCCCAGGCGCGGATCGGGAACACCGACCACGACGCACTCGGCGACCCCGTCGATCCCCGCGACGGCGTCTTCCACCACTCGCGGTACGACGGTGAGTCCACCCGTGGTGATGGCGTCGTCGGCCCTCCCGAGAATCTGCAGACGGTCGCCCTGCAGGCGTCCGAGATCATCGGTGCGGAACCACCCCGCCTCGGCGAACGCCGGGTGATCAGGCATTCCGCGGTAACCGTTCGCCAGTGTGGGTCCGCCGAGGCGCACCCGGCCGTCCGCCTCGAGGCCGACGGTCACGCCGTCCAAGGGAACGCCGTCGTAGACGCACCCGCCGCAGGTCTCGCTCATCCCGTAGGTGCGGACCACGGTGATCCCCGCAGCGAGTGCGCGGTCGAGCACGGGAGCCGGGGTCGCGGCCCCGCCGAGCAGAACGGCGTCGAGGGACGCGAGCGCCGCGACGGCGTCCGGACGATCGAGCGCCTTCACCATCTGGGTGGGGACGAGGGAGGTGTAGCGCCGGGGCCCGCTCATCGACGCGACCGCGCGGACGAGGTGCGCGGGGTCGAATCCCGTCGACACGTCCACCACCGCGGGTTCGTGGCCGGCGGCGAGGGAGCGCAGCACCACCTGCATCCCGGCGATGTGATGGGCCGGCAGCGCGAGCAACCACTGTCCCGGCCCACCCAGCCGGGCATGGGTGGCGGCGGCGCTGGCCCGGAGTGCGGCCGCCCCGAGCAGGGCCCCCTTCGGGGTTCCCGTCGACCCGGACGTCGCGAGCACCATCGCGGTACCCGGCTCCGCGGGAGTGCCCGGTGACAGCGCGTCGGCGAGGCGTCGACGCTCACGATCGTCGTCGGCGGGGACCGGCAGGACCGGCTCGGCGGTACCGTCGAGCACGGCGCGCAGTCGCGGCAGCAGACCCAGCACCGCGTCTCCGCTGGGCACCGGGAGGACGGTCAGATCAGCCACGGCGTTGCGGGTGGTCAGGCGGAACCTCGACCACGACGATGCGTGTGCCGTCGGGGTCGGCGATCCACATCTCCGTCAGTCCCCAGGGCTCGGTCTGCGGAGGCCGCACGACTTCGACGCCCGCCGCCTCGAGCTCGGCGCGTGCCGCCTCGACGTCACGCACCTGCAGCAGGATCGTCGCCATCGCACCCGCCGTCGGCTCGCCGTCAGCTGTCGACCGGCCTCCGGCCTGCCCGTGTCCCGCCACCTCGATCAGCGACTGCCCCGCGAAGAACACCACGCCACCGGGATACTCGCGGAAGATGCCGAGCCGCAACCGGTCCCGATAGAAGCTCAGTGTCTCGTCGACGTTTTTCGGCCGCAGAATGATCCGGCTCGCCAGCACCTCCATCGTCGGTCGCCTCTCAGAAGTACCAGGGGTAGGGAGACCAGTCCGGCTCACGCTTCTCGAGGAACGAGTCGCGACCCTCCACGGCCTCGTCGGTCATGTAGGCCAACCGCGTCGCCTCGCCCGCGAACAGCTGCTGCCCCACCAGCCCGTCGTCCTGAAGATTGAACGCGTACTTGAGCATTCGCTGCGCCTGCGGGGACTTGCCGTTGATCGTGCGCCCCCACTCGATGGCGACGGTCTCGAGGTCGGCGTGATCGACCACCTTGTTCACAGCACCCATCCGGTGCATCTCCTCGGCGGTGTAGGTGTCACCGAGGAAGAAGATCTCGCGAGCGAACTTCTGCCCCACCATCTTCGCCAGGTACGCGCTGCCGTATCCGCCGTCGAAGCTGCCCACGTCGGCGTCGGTCTGCTTGAAGCGGGCGTGTTCCCGGCTCGCCAGAGTCAGGTCGCAGACCACGTGCAGGCTGTGTCCGCCGCCCGCGGCCCACCCGTTGACGAGGCAGATCACGACCTTGGGCATTGTGCGGATCAGGCGCTGCACCTCGAGGATGTGGAGCCGTCCCGCGCGCGCCCGGTCCACGGTCTCGGCCGTGTCGCCGCTGGCGTACTGGTAGCCGGACCGCCCCCGGATGCGCTGGTCGCCGCCGGAACAGAAGGCCCACCCGCCGTCCTTCTCGCTGGGCCCGTTGCCCGTGAGGAGGACGGCGCCGACGTCGGAGGTCATCCGGGCGTGGTCGAGCGTGCGGTACAGCTCGTCGACGGTGCCGGGGCGGAAGGCGTTGCGTACCTCGGGGCGATCGAACGCGATGCGCACGGTGCCGTCGGTGACGTGGCGGTGGTAGGTGATGTCCACCAGGTCCTCGAAGCCGGGGACCGCGGTCCACTGCTCGGGCTGGAACGGCGAGGTCTGATCGGTCACCCTCGACAGCCTAACGACGGACCGAATCGGACTCCGCGTTACCGTCGTCCGATGACCGACGATTCCCCCCACGGCGGATTCCCGAAGTTCACCAGGGCCACGCCGCCGCCGGACTACGGCCGGTTGATCGAGGCGTTGCGCACCGTCCAGGACCTCGCGGTGTCCACGGACCTGCCGGACGACCAGCTCGCCCTGGCCGCCGACCAGGCGGAGAAACTCGCTGCGACCATGGCGCCGTACGTGGTGCCGGAGGGTCTGTCACCGGCGGGCCGCGCGCTGGAGCTCCCGGGCCGCGGCAGTCTGCTGATGCTGCCGTGGACCATCGAGAAATACGGCGCCGAGGGCGTGCGGTCCACCGGTGTGTTCCGCCGGTTCCATCTCGGCGGCAACGGCGCAGCCCACGGCGGCACGCTGCCGTTGCTGTTCGACGACCTCTTCGGGCTGATCCAGCACGCATACGGTCGCCCGATCAGCCGCACCGCCTTCCTGCACATCGACTACCGCGCCGTGACCCCGTTGAACGAGCAGCTCGTCGCCGAGGGGCACGTGACGAAGGTCGAGGGCCGCAAGACGTTCATCGAGGCCCGGTTGACCAAGCAGGACGGCACGCTCGTCGCCGAGAGCAACGCCCTCATGGTGCAGTTGCTCCCCGGCCAGCAGTGACGACGTCACCCGCTCCCGGGCTCGACGAGATCGTCGCGTCGGCCCACGTGCTGTCGCTGCCCATGCGCACCCGGTTCCGCGGCATCACGACGCGGGAGGTACTGGTGTTCTCCGGACCCGCCGGATGGGGCGAGTTCGGCGCCTTCCCCGAGTACGACGACGCCGAGGCGTCGGCATGGCTGCGTGCCGGCATCGAGATGGCGTGGCAGGGCGCGCCCGATCCGGTGCGGGACCACGTCGAGGTCAACGCCACCGTGCCCGCGGTGCCCGCCCACGAGGTGCCCGCCGTGCTCGCGCGCTATCCCGGCACGCGTACGGCGAAGGTCAAGGTCGCCGAGAAGGGCCAGACCCTCGACGACGACGTCGCACGAGTCGAGGCGGTCCGGGCGCTCGTCCCCACCGTGCGTGTCGACGCCAACGGGGGCTGGACGGTCGACGAGGCCGAGACGGCCCTGCGCGCCCTCACCGAGAACGGTGACCTCGAGTACGCGGAGCAGCCCTGCGCGACGGTCGAGGAACTCGCCGAGGTGCGCAGACGCGTGCGCGGAGTGTCGATCGCCGCCGACGAGAGCATCCGGCGAGCCGAGGACCCGCTGCGCGTGGTGCGGGCCGGGGCCGCCGACGTGGCCGTCGTCAAGGTGCCGCCGCTGGGCGGGGTGCGGGCGGTGCTGTGGCTCGCCGAGGAGTTGGCGCAGTACGGCGTCCCCGTGGTCGTGTCGAGCGCCCTCGACTCGGCGATCGGCATGTCCGCGGGACTCGCTGCGGCGGCGGCCCTGCCGTCGAGTGCCGCGTGCGGCCTGGGCACCGGTGCACTGTTCGTCACCGACGTGGCCGAGCCGCGAGCACTCGTCGACGGTCGTCTGCGGGTCGACACCGTCGTCCCCGATGCGGATCGACTCCGCGAGCTCGCCGCCCCGGACGATCGGCGGACGTGGTGGCTGGAGCGTCTCGCCCGGTGCCATCCCCTCGCTCTGTTGTAGGGTCGCGCCGACCAGAAACCTTCTCCGAGAACGGCGTTTGCGCCCGACTCTCAACCAAGAGAACGGCCTCCGGCCTGACTCCCGACGACAGGATTGTTTTCCGTGGCATCACTGCAGACCACCCTCCTCGACGAGAACACCGCACCGGCCGTGCGCGCGGACGTCCGCGCGCTGATCGACGCCGAGGTCTCCGACAAGAAGGGCGCCTCCGGCCTGGCGGTCAAGGGCGGATACGGCGCCGTGAAGAAGGTGAGCCCCAGCGTCGTCGACGATGCGGTCGCCAAGCTGTGGCCGAGCTTCGTCGAGAAGCTCGACCCGTTCTGGCAGCGGTACCAGGCCGCGCCGACCGGCACGTTCGGTGAGTTCCTCGCCGCGAACGGTGACGAGGCGTCCGACGCGCTGCTGTCCGTCACCGACGCGCGCATCGACGAGACCAGCAAGTCGACCATCAAGAAGGCGTACTCCTCGCTCCGCCCGTCGGCGAAGAAGAACGTCACCGAGGCTCTCCCGCGCGTCGGCGCCCTGGTGCAGAAGTACGCAGCCTGACCCCCGTGCGCCTTTCGCGTATCCCCGGATGCGCGAAAGGCGCAC
>NZ_LMRN01000009.1:651544-713649 GCF_001426145.1 Rhodococcus sp. Leaf225
GAGCCATGACTCCACGCAACGATCTCGCAGCCCTCACCAGTGGACGCAACTTCTGGAGCACCGAGCAGCAGGACGGGCTCCCGGCGATCACGCTGACCGACGGCCCGCACGGCGTGCGGATGCAGGCGAGCGACAGCGACATGTTCTCCGGACGACCCGCGACGTGCTTCCCGCCGGCCACCGCCACCGCGAGTACCTGGGATCCCGACCTGCTACGGCGGATGGGAGAGGCGCTGGCCACCGAGGCCCGGTCGATGGACGTGTCCGTCCTGCTGGGCCCCGGCATCAACATCAAGCGCAGCCCGCTCGGTGGCCGCAACTTCGAGTACTTCTCGGAGGACCCGTTGCTCACGGGCACGCTCGCCGCCGCCTACGTGCAGGGCGTGCAGAGCCGGGGCGTCGGCACCTCGCTCAAGCACTTCGCGGTCAACAGCCAGGAGACCGACCGCATGCGCGTGAGCGCCGAGGTGGACGAACGCACCCTGCGCGAGATCTACCTCCGGGCGTTCCAGCGTGTGGTGGAGCAGTCGCAGCCGTGGACCGTCATGTGCTCCTACAACCGCATCAACGGCGTCCACGCCTCGCGGAACCGGTGGCTCCTGACGGACGTGCTGCGCGGCGAGTGGGGTTTCGAGGGCGCCGTCGTGTCCGACTGGGGCGCCGTCGTGGACCGGGTCGACTCGATCGCCGCGGGCCTCGACCTGACGATGCCCGGACCCGACGCTGCCGGTGACCAGCGGGTCGCCGACGCGGCGGAGTCCGGTGCGCTCGATCCGGGCACTCTCGAGACTGCGGCGGCGCGCGTGCGCGCACTGATCGAGCGCGCGCAGGACGCGAGCGGTTCCGTGGACGTCGATCACGATGCCCACCATGCGCTGGCCCGAGAGATCGCGAGCCGGGCGATCGTCCTGCTGAAGAACGACGGTCTGCTGCCGCTCGAGCCCGGTTCCGGATCGATCGCCGTGCTCGGCGAGATCGCCCGCACCCCGCGCTACCAGGGCGGCGGTAGTTCGCAGATCACCCCGACCCGGTTGGACGACGCGCTGTCGGCGATCACCGCTGCCGCGCAGGGCGAGGTGGCGTTCGCGCCCGGGTACGACGCCGACCACGCGTCGACCGAGGAGACCGACGCCGACGACGGACTGCTGAACGAGGCCGTCGAGCTCGCTCGCACGCACGACATCGCCCTCGTCTTCGTCGGCAACGATCCCGAGACCGAGGGCATGGACCGCACCACGCTGGCGCTGCCGGAAGGCCATCTGGCCCTGGTCGAGCGAGTGCGCGCGGTGAACGAGAACACCGTGGTGGTGCTGTCGAACGGCGGCGTGGTCCTGACGTCGCCGTGGGACACCGACGTCCCCGCGATCCTCGAGACGTGGCTGCTGGGACAGGCCGGCGGCGGAGCGATCGCCGACGTGCTGTTCGGCGTCGTGAACCCGTCGGGACGGCTCGCGGAGACCGTTCCGCTCCGGCTCGAGGACCATCCGTCCTACCTGGACTTCCCCGGTGAGCACGGGGTCGTCCGCTACGGCGAGGGCATCCACGTGGGCTACCGCGGCTTCGATGCGCGCGAGACCGACGTGTCGTACCCCTTCGGGTGGGGCCTGTCCTACACGACGTTCGAGTACGGCGACGTGACCGCGACGGTGGTGGAGCACGGCATCGACGTCACGGTTCCGGTGACCAACACCGGGGACCGGGACGGCCGGGAGGTCGTGCAGATCTACGTGTCCGCGCCCGACGAGGACGCGCACCGTGTTCCGCGTGAGCTCGCGGCCTTCGAGTCGGTCGAGATCGCCGCGGGTGCGACCGAGACCGTGACTCTCACCGTCCGGCGTGCCGACCTGGCGTACTGGGACACCCGGGTGTCGTCCTGGGTCGTGGCGACGGGCGAGTACGTCGTGGCCGCGGCGGCGTCGTCGCGCGATCTCCGGAGCGTCGCGATCGTCTCCGTGACGGGCGACGACGTCCGCCTGCCGTTGACGGCCGAGTCGACCGTCACCGAGTGGCTGGACGATCCGCGCGGCGGTGACCTGCTGCGGGCGGCCATCGACGACGGCGACGGACCGTCGGTGGCACAGGCGATGATGGGCAACCCGGAGACGGCAGTCTTCCTGTCGAGCGTCCCGCTCGCCCGCATGGTGGCCTTCGGCGACGGAACCCTGACACCCGATGTCGTCGCGCGGCTCGTGCAGGACGCGAACGGCTAGCCGCGCCCGCGTGCCCGGGTGAACAGCGGGACCACCAGCAGCATCATGAACACCCGGAGCACCTGGGCCGCCACGACGAAGGTCACGTTCACGCTGCTCGCCGCCGCCAGCGCGAGCACCGCGTAGATACCGCCCGGCGTCGTGGCGAGGTAGGCCTCGTACGGGGTGATACCGGTGGTGCCCACCAGGATCAGGCCGAGCAGCGCGCAGCCCACCGCGATGGCGATGATCAGCAGTACTGCCCACGGGATGATGCGGCCGATGGACTTCAGGCTGTCGAGGGTGAACTGCAGGCCTGCCTGCCACCCGATGACGATGTAGACGAGCTGGAGCGCCAGGATCGGCACGCCGGTGTCGCCCGTCCACCCCAGCAGGTCCGCGGCACCGGAGATCAGCAGCGGTCCGAGCAGGGCGGGTGCGGGCAGGCGGATCAGTCGGCCCAGCGGGATGCCCACCAGCAGGCACACCGCGATGAAGAGCGCGTCCGTCCAGAGCGGGGCGGAGGCGGTGTCGAGTGATCCGCCCTGTCCGGTGTCCGCCGAGAAGACCACCGTGGCGACGAACGGTAGCGACGCGGTGACCAGCAGCACCCGGACGTACTGCACCACGGCGACCACCCGCTCGTCGCCGCCCAGATCACGGGCGATCGCGACCATGCCGGACGCACCCCCGGCCACGAGTGCGAGGGCGCCGGTGGTGGCGTCGAGGTCACGATGCAGTCCGAGGAGAGCGCCGGCCGCGATGGACAGCACCAGGGTGCCGAGCGAGACGACCACCACCCAGATCCAGTCGGACCCCAGCGAGGACATCGTGTCCCGATCGAGCAGGGTGCCGATCTCGACGCCGAGGATCGCCTGCGCACCCATCGACATCGGCCGGGGAACCTTGCCGGGACCTCTGTTGCACAACGCGAAGACGGTCGCGACGGCGAGCGCGACGAACAGTGCAGCCGACGGCACCCCTACGCGGTCCGCCAGCACGGCCACGACGGCCGTGACCAGCGCCAGTGCCACCCAGCGGGCAGCGCGGGACCGGTCGACGGCCGGACTCAAGGCCTGTCGGGGCGCTGGATTCGTCGCACGGCCGGGGGCATGCCCCACTCGTCGCGGCCGAGCCGGCTCAGCGGTGCGAGGGCGCCGAAGTCGGGCAACCCGTCCTCCGCGAGGAACTCCGGACGCACCGTGATCATCGTGACCGCGCCCATGACTACGAACGAGTTGCCCACCTCGACCACCTGGTGGAGCGTCGCCTCGATCGAGAGCGGGGACGCGACGACGCGCGGCGGGCGGACGGTCTCACTGGGCTCGCTCTCGAGGTCGACCGCGGTGTACTCGCTCACCGAGGCGTCGTAGTTCGCGGACGTCTGATTGATCTGCTCGAACAACGACTCGGTGGCGAGGTTGACGACGAACTCGCCCGTCTCCTCGATGTTCCGCAGGCTGTCCTTACGGCCGACCGACGTGAACTGCACCACGGCGGGTGCGCTGGAGGAGACGGAGAAGAAGCTGTACGGCGCCAGGTTCGGTACGCCGTCCGCGGAGACCGTCGACACCCACGCGATGGGTCTGGGCACCACTGACGTGGTGAGAAGCTTGTAATAGTCGCCGGCGTCCATGGTCTGCGGATCGAAGTGTGTGCGCACCGGTTCATCGTGCCAGGGCCGCGCGCGCCCTGGAGGCCGGCCGATCATTCAGGCAGGTCCGGCATCTGTGACACTCTGAAATGGTGAATCCGTCCACCTCTCAAGCCGCCGTCGTCGTCGACGAGATGATCCGCGGCGGCGTCCAGGACGTCGTGCTGTGCCCCGGATCGCGCAACGCGCCGCTCGCGTTCGCGCTCGAGGCCGCCGACCGTGCCGGTCGCGTCCGCCTGCACATGCGCATCGACGAACGCACCGCCGGCTTCCTCGCCATCGGACTGGCCGTGTCCGGCCGCCGACCCGTCCCGGTCGTGATGACGTCCGGCACCGCCGTCGCCAATCTCGGACCCGCCGTCCTCGAGGCCAACTACGCCCGCATTCCGCTGGTCGTGCTCAGCGCCAACCGCCCCTACGAGATGCTCGGCACCGGCGCCAACCAGACGGTCGAGCAACTCGGCCTGTTCGCGGGTCAGGTGCGCGCGACCATCAGCCTCGGTCTCGCCGAGGAGTCCGACCAGGTCAACAGCCAGTGGCGGTCGGCCGTGTGCCGCGTCCTGGCTGCCGCACGCGGTACGCGCTCGGGCAACGCCGGCCCGGTCCACTTCGACATGCCGCTGCGTGAGCCCCTCACGCCCGACCCGGCCGACTCCCGCCCCGCCCCGGAGGGACGTCCCGACGGCTCCCCGTGGACCACCACGCAGTACGCGACGCTCGACGTTCCGGTGGACCTGGACCTCTCGGTGGACACCGTCGTCATCTCCGGACACGGCGCCGCCTATCGGCCGGAACTCGCCGGGCTGCCGACGGTCGCCGAGCCGACCGCGCCCCTGCACGGCCACCCGCTCAACCCGCTCGCGCTCGGTGCGCTGTCGCCGCGCCAGGCCATCATCACCGGGCGTCCCACGCTGCATCGTCAGGTCTCGAAGGTGCTGGCCGACCCGGCCGTCTCCGTCATCGCTCTCACCACCGGACCCCGCTGGCCCGACGTCTCGGGCAACGTCGTGGCGACCGGAACGCGCGCGCTGGTCACCGGGACACCGTCACCCGAGTGGCTGCGTCGCTGTGCCGACGCCTCGGAGTCGGCCGATGCCGCGGTCCGCGGGCAGCTCGACTCGCTCTCGATTCCAACGGGTCTGCACGTCGCCGCCGCCGTGTCGTCGGCACGTCGGCCGGGTGATCTGCTCGTGCTCGGCGCCTCCAACCCGGTGCGCGACATGGCGCTGGTCGGCTACCCGGCGGAGGACGTCCGGGTGCTGTCCAATCGCGGTGTGGCGGGCATCGACGGCACCGTCTCCACCGCGGTGGGCGCTGCGCTGGCACACGACGGCCGCACCATCGCGTTGATGGGGGACCTGACGTTCCTGCACGACGCGTCCGGACTGCTCATCGGCACCGGGGAGCCCCGACCGCGAGACCTCACCATCGTCGTCGCGAACGACGACGGTGGCGGCATCTTCGAACTGCTCGAGCAAGGTGATCCCCAGTACGCGGGCGTCTTCGAGCGCGTGTTCGGCACTCCGCACGGCATGGACCTCGCGGCGCTGTGTGCCGCCTACCGGATCCCGCACCGGCGGGTCGATCCCGACGAGCTCGCGAAGCTGCTCACGGGTCACGCCGAGGGCACCCGGGTGCTCGAGGTGACCACCGATCGGTCCGGTCTACGCGATCTGCACGCGTCGATCCGCGCTGCCCTCTAGGCCCTGTCGGCGAGGTACTCCCGTGCCTGCTTGCTCTCGGAGTGCACCATCTTGCCGATCATCTCGGTGACCATGCCCTCGATCTTGCCGCCGACGAACGGGACCTTCACCTCGGCCGTCCCCTTCAGGGTCAGGCGCGATCCGGTGCCGTGAGGCACCAGTTCGAACGTTCCGCGCACCTTCGAGGTCAAGCCCGTCGATCCGCCTTCGAGCGTGCCGTTCGCACGGTCGCCTTCGAGCGGTCCCCAGCTGTCCTTGCGCGTGATCACCAGGTCGCCGCGAATCACCTTCCGGACGAACCCCGGCAGCACGGACGCGCCGACCCCCTCGGAGATCACCACGTCGAAGCCGCCGTCGGGCCGGTGCGAGTACTCCACGCTGGCCCGGTCGGAGACCTCCTTGGTTCGCTTGTCCCACAACGCTTCGTCCGTCAAGGCGGAGTGCGCCTGCGCCGGTGTCACGTCGAAGTCCTCGGTGTAACTGAATTTCCGCCCCATGGCGGGAGACGTTACTCGGCGTACCGCTGCCGACGTCCTGCGTGGTGCGGTCGCTAGCCTGTCCTGGTGAACCCCGTCGTCCCAAGTCCGGCCGGTGCCGAGATGTCCGGTGGCGACATGCCTGCTGTCGAGAACTCCGAGGCGGACGAGGCCCCCGTGTGGCGCCGCTCGCGCGTTCCCACCGTTCTCCTGGTGATCGCCACCGTCGTCTCGGTGCTCGCGGTCCTGTTGGTCCTCGCGGCGTGGCGCAACGACCACACCATCTCCTCGGACGAGGGCGTCGCCACGGCCGAGGTGCTGTCGGCCGGACGTCTGCGCTCGGCGGTGAGCTTCGTGACTCCCGACGGCGAGATGCACAATCCCAAGCTCGGAGTGCTGTACCCGACCAACCTCGTCGCCGGTCAGCGCATCGACGTCGAGTACTCCCGCAGCGATCCCGACCTGGTGCGGGTCGCCGGCCGCGACGCCTCGGTGGCCGTCGTGCCCGCGCTCTCCGTCATCGTCGTCACGTGGCTGATCGCCGGCCCGTCGATCCTCTACCTGCGGCGCCGCGACGCGCGCGTCTGACCCGGTACCGGAGGGTTCGCCCGGGGTTCGCCCGCTGGTCACGTCGCCCTCGCATCGCGGTCGTCGCGGCGCGGAACAGTCCACGGTGTGCGCATAGCCGTGGTCGCCGAATCGTTCCTGCCTCACGTCAACGGTGTCACCAACTCGATTCTCCGTGTGCTCGAGCATGCGGAGTCCGCAGGTCACGACGCCATGATCGTCGCGCCGGACACGCCGGCCGGGGTGCCCGCGGCACCGACCTCACACGGCTCGTTCCCGGTTCTGCGAGTGCCGTCGGTGATGGTCCCCAAGGTGAGTTCGCTGCCCGTCGGCGTGCCGAGCCCCGGTATGACCGCCGCGCTGCGCTCGTTCGCGCCCGACGTGGTGCACCTGGCATCGCCGTTCTCGCTCGGTGCCGGTGGCCTCGCGGCCGCGCGGAGGCTGGACGTCCCGGCCGTCGCCGTCTATCAGACCGATGTCGCCGGGTTCGCCGAGAGTTACGGTCTCGGGTTGACCTCGCGTGCCTGCTGGGCGTGGACCCGCCGGATCCACAAGGGCAGTGCCCGCACCCTCGCACCGTCGACGTCGGCGATGGACGCACTCGCCGCGCACGGCATCCCCCGCGTGCATCGCTGGGGTCGGGGAGTGGACACCGTGCGCTTCGCGCCGTCGTCGCGGAACGCGGAGCGTCGTGCGCAGTGGGACGCGGGCGACGCGCTGGTGGTGGGCTTCGTCGGCCGGTTGGCACCGGAGAAGCACGTGGAACGCCTCGCGGTACTCGAGCGGACACCGGGCGTGCGCGTGGTGATCGTCGGTGACGGTCCGGAGCGCGCACGGCTCGAGGCGCTCATGCCGTCCGCGGTGTTCACCGGTCAGCTGGGCGGGCAGGCCCTGTCGGAGGCCTACGCGTCCTTCGACGTGTTCGCGCACCCCGGTGAGCACGAGACGTTCTGCCAGACCGTCCAGGAGGCGCTCGCGAGCGGTGTCCCCGTGATCGGACCCGACGCCGGCGGTCCCCGCGATCTGGTGAGCCACTGCCGCAACGGGTACCTGCTGCCCGTGGATCGGTACGAGGAGTTGCTGCCGAGCGCCGTGCAGGCCCTCGCCGACCCCACCACGCGTGCGAGGTTCGCCACGTCCGCGCGCAAGTCCGTCCTGCATCGCACCTGGCCCGCGCTGTGCAGCCAGTTGATCGGCCACTACGAGGCGGTCATCGGCACCTCGGACGTCGGACGGCGGACGACGGCGGCCTAGGTGAGTGCGCGGCCCACGTACTGTTCAGGTGTGGCAGCACACGGCTCCAGAGCGCAACTGGACAAGCAACCGCACGACGTCGCGTCCATGTTCGACGGAGTCGCGAAGCGGTACGACCTGACCAACACCGTCCTGTCCTTCGGGCAGGACCGCGGCTGGCGGCGCGCGACGCGCGACGCGCTCGCGCTGAAGCCCGGGGAAGCGGTGCTCGATCTCGCGGCCGGGACCGGAGTGTCCACGGAGGAACTCGGCCGGTCCGGCGCCTGGTGCGTCGCCACCGACTTCTCCAAGGGCATGCTCCGCGCGGGCCTCTCGCGCGGCGTCCCGATGATCGCGGGCGACGCGATGCACCTGCCCTACGGCGACGACGTGTTCGACGCCGCCACCATCTCGTTCGGTCTCCGCAATGTGGCCGATCACAACGCCGGCCTCGCCGAGATCCTGCGGGTGGTCCGGCCCGGCGGACGGTTGGTGGTGTGCGAGTTCTCCACACCGGTCTTCCCGGCGTTCCGCACCGTCTACATGGAGTACCTGATGAAGGCGCTCCCGGCCGTGGCCCGCACCGTCAGCAGCAATCCCGACGCCTACGTCTACCTGGCGGAATCCATTCGCGCCTGGCCGGACCAAGCGGAGCTCGCGCGGCGCATGCAGTCCGCGGGATGGGGCCGCGTGCAGTGGCGCAATCTCACGGGCGGCATCGTCACCTTGCACAGCGCCGTGAAACCGGTGTACTGAAAGATACGGAGAACGCACCTATCGGTGTTCGTACCGTGTCCGGATACGGCATGATCTGCGCATGCCCGTACCGGATTGGCTGCCCTATGCCACCCTCGCTGCCTCGGCCGTCGCCGCCGGCGGGGCCGGTTGGGCCGTCAGCACCACGCGCATGCACCTCACCAGGGAGACGCGCCGCGCGCGCGAGCTGCGCACCATCCGCGCCGAGCTGACCCACGATTCCGGTCGCCAGGCCGTCGAGACGTCGCTGGTACGCGACCAGGTCACCGAGCGCTACCAGGAGTTGTCGGTCGCGCTGACCACCTTCCAGCGGGTCTGGATCGACGCCGTACGTCGCCGGACCGCCCCCGACGCGACCGCACTGCCACCGGGTGCCGACGACCTGCAGGCCGACGTCGACGCCGCCTATCAGGAACTGCTGCGCGTCTCGACGATCACCGTCGTCGTGGCCCGCCAGCGCGTCGCGCCGCTGCTCGAGATGCTCATGTCGCTCGATCTCCGGGTGCTGGTGCCCTACTCCACGACGGGCGCGATGCCGGGTCCGGCCGTCGAGCGGCTCAATCGTGAGCACGGGTTCCTGATCGAGATCCAGCGTCTGCTGCGCGACGCCATGCGCGCCGACCTCGGTCTGCTCGACGCCAACGACCTTGGCCTGTTGATCATGGACACCAAGCGCGTCGTCGACACCCTCTCGCCGGACCGCCGGTCGATAGGCTTCGGCGCCACCGAGCGCCGCATGGTGGAGTACCTGGCCGAGTTCGGGGTGCGGGTACTGGCGGGCGGCAACGAGCGCGACTACACGATGGAAGCGGACCGTTTCGCGTTCTACCAGGCCAAGGACCCGGCGCTCGCCGGCGCGGTCGAGGCCATCCTGGCGCTGTACGGAGCCGAACTGTCCCTCGCCGTCCACGCCGGACTCGACGAGCAGGCACGGCTCCCCGTGCTGCAACGCGTCGTGGCGTCTCTCGAGTGCGGCTTCCGCGATCGCGACGGGATACTTCTGCCGGACGGCACCACCGTGTACGCCTTCCGACCGGGGCGCTGACCGGGCCCGGCTCCTGAGGCAGCCGGGCACTCTCAGGAGAACGGTGGCCGGTCGTCCACCTTCAGTGACGTCGATCCCGCGGCCCGCCAGGCGCGCGCGACGACGTCGCGATCCTCGTCGGTGATGAGGTTGCCCATCACCCGCACGGCGACGGTCATGATCGCGCGCGACCGCATGCCGATCGGCCCCGTGGCGGGCAGGAACCGCGGCACCGTCAGCAGTCCCGCGAGGCGACGAGCGACCGAGAAGCTCTGCCCGTAGTGCTCGCGGAGCACCGCCGGCCACACCTGCGTCAGGTCTGCGCCGTCCAGGTGTTCGGCGATCAGTCGACCACCCTCGAGTCCGTAGTCGATGCCCTCACCGTTGAGCGGATTCACGCAGGCCGCCGCATCGCCGACGAGCGCCCAGTTGGGGCCCGCCACGTCCGACACCGCGCCGCCCATCGGCAGCAGGGCGGACTGCACGCGGCGCACGCCGCCGCTCAGGCCCCACTCGGACTCCCGTTGTGACGCATAGAGATTCAGGAGAGGTCGCAGCGCGCCGGCAGCCGGGCGCTTCGAGGTGGCGAGCGTCCCCACCCCCACGTTCACCTCGCCGGTGCCCTCGTCGTTCACGCCCAGCGGGAACACCCACCCGTAGCCGGCCTGCAGGGTGCCCTCCCCGTCGCGGAGCTCGAGGTGCGAGGTGATCCACTCGTCCTCACTGCGGTCACTGGTGACGTACGCCCGTGCCGCGACCCCGAAGGCGGTGTCGCGGTGCCACGTACGGCCGAGGATCTTGCCGAGCGGCGAGCGCACCCCGTCCGCCACGATCAGCGTGCGGCAGGCCACGGCGACAGGGCCGTCGGCGGTGTCGAACATCACCTCGGTGACCCGCCCGCTCACCAGCACCGCATCGACGGCCTTGGCGTTCTCCATCATCACCGCGCCGTCGTCGACGGCCACCCGGCGGATCCGGTCGTCCAACTCGGTACGCGGTACCGCGGAACCGATGTCGGGCAGGGAGCCACCCGGCCACGGCAGCGTGAGTTCCTGACCGAATCCGGTGAGGCGTAGGCCACGATTGATCGCCCGCGAGCGCACCCACTCACCGAGCCCCAGCTCGTCGAGCTCGGCCACGGCACGCGGCGTGAGTCCGTCACCGCAGGTCTTGTCGCGCGGGAACGTGGCGGCGTCCGCGAGAATCGTGTCGTGACCAGCTCGTACGGACCAGGCCGCGGCGGCGCTGCCCGCGGGTCCCGCTCCGACGACGAGAACGTCGGTCACGCGTCGAGTTCCCGGTGTCACACCCTGTGCGCGTCCATCCGTCATCGTTCCATCTTGCAGGCACGATAGGTTGGAGGCAGACGCGGCGCCGAGGCCCGGAGCCGCGCGAGGTGTTCGACGACGAGAAATGGGTGCGAGCGCGGTGACCGAGACGAGTGCGAGTGGGGCCACCGTGGTGGCGGGCGTGGATCTCGGGAATGCGGAGTTCGCAGAGATCGTGCGCGCGGCGATGGCCGAGGTCGAGAGCCTGCTCGTGACCGAGCTGTCCGACGGTGAGGACTTCCTCACCGAGGCGGCGCTGCACCTCGCCAAGGCCGGCGGCAAGCGGTTCCGCCCGCTGTTCACCATTCTCACCGGTCAGCTCGGCCCCAAGGCGTCCAGTCCGGACATCGTCACCGCGGCCACCGTGCTCGAGATGGTGCACCTCGCGACGCTGTATCACGACGACGTCATGGACGAGGCCGCCATGCGCCGCGGCGTGGAGTCCGCCAATGCGCGCTGGGGCAACAGCGTCGCCATCCTCGCGGGCGACTACCTCTTCGCACACGCGTCGCGCCTGGTCTCGACGCTGGGCCCCTCCGCCGTGCGTACGATCGCCGAGACGTTCGCCGCGCTGGTCACGGGCCAGATGCGCGAGACGATCGGCAGCAAGCCCGATCAGGATCCGGTCGATCACTACCTCACCACGGTGTGGGAGAAGACGGGTTCGCTGATCGCGACGAGCGGTCGCTTCGGCGGCACGTTCTCCGGGGGCGACGACGAGCACATCGAGCGGCTCGAGCGTCTCGGCGACGCGGTGGGCACCGCGTTCCAGATCTCCGACGACATCATCGACATCTCGTCCGCCGCGTCGGACTCCGGCAAGACGCCGGGTACCGACCTGCGCGAGGGCGTCCACACGCTGCCCGTGCTGTTCGCGCTGCGCGACGAGGGTGCGGACGGCGACCGGCTCCGCCACCTGCTGCGCGGCCCCATCACCGACGACGCGGACGTGGCCGAGGCGTTGACTCTGCTGGGTCGTTCGCCGGGCATGGCCAAGGCACGCGAGACGCTCGACACCTACGCCCAGCGGGCGCGCACCGAGCTGGACGCTCTGCCACAGGGCCCGGCCAACGACGCGCTGCGCAAGCTGGTCGAGTACACGGTCGCCCGCATCAGCTGACGGGAACTACCCGCGTCACCTCGGTCGTTGTTCGTGCAGGAAGCACTGCGGCGAGAGGATCGGCGACACACGATGAAGTTCGCGAACGGCATGAAGACGTTCGGCCTGATGGTCGGGATGTCGGCTCTCATCGTCTTCATCGGCGCTCTGTTCCAGAACTCGACCATCCTGGTGGTCGCGGTCGTCCTGGCCGTCGGCATGAACGGGTACGCCTACTTCAACAGCGACAAGCTGGCGCTGAAGTCGATGCACGCCCAGCCGATCACCGAGGTCGAGTACCCGCGCATCTTCGCTATCGTCCGCGAGCTGGCCACCGCGGCGCATCAGCCCATGCCGCGGCTCTACATCAGCCCCACCAACGCCCCCAACGCGTTCGCCACGGGACGCAACCCGCGCAACGCCGCGGTGTGTTGCACCAGCGGCATCCTGGCGCTGCTGAACGAGCGTGAGCTGCGCGCGGTCCTCGGCCACGAGCTCTCGCACGTCTACAACCGCGACATCCTCATCTCGTCCGTGGCGGGCGCCATGGCGGCCGTGGTGTCCGGACTCGCGAACTTCGCGTTCTTCGCGAACGTCTTCGGCGGGCGCGGGAACGGGCAGGGCGCCAACCCGCTGGCCCTGCTGCTGGTGTCGATGCTCGGACCGATCGCGGCGTCCCTGGTGAAGCTGGCCGTGTCGCGCTCGCGGGAGTACCAGGCGGACCAGTCGGGTGCCGAGCTCACCGGCGACCCCCTGGCGCTGGCCTCCGCGCTCCGCAAGCTGCAGAGCGGCACCCAGGCCGCCCCGCTGCCCCCCGAGCCGCGCCTCACGGCCCAGTCGCACCTGATGATCGCCAACCCGTTCCGGGCGGGTGACCGGGCGAGCAAGCTGTTCTCCACGCACCCGCCGATGGAGGAGCGCATCGCCCGCCTCGAGCGCATGGCGGGGCCCTACCGCTGAGTCAGCGGTAGTTGACGAACTGCAGGGCGATGCCGAAGTCCTCGCCCTTGAGCAGCTGCTGAACGGCCTGGAGGTCGTCACGCTTCTTGCTGCTCACCCGCAGTTCCTCGCCCTGGATCTGCGCCTTGACGCCCTTGGGGCCCTCGTCGCGGATCTTCTTCGAGATCTTCTTGGCGTTCTCGGTGGTGATGCCCTGCACCAGCGTGCCGGTGATCTTGTAGGTCTTGCCCGACTGCACGGGATCGCCGGCGTCGAAGGCCTTGAGCGAGATGTCGCGTCGGATGAGCTTCTCCTTGAAGACGTCCAGGGCGGCCTTCGCGCGTTCCTCGGCCTCGGCGGTGATGACGATGGCCTCGTCTCCGGACCACTCGATGCTCGCGCCGGTGCCGCGGAAGTCGAAGCGGGTCGACAGCTCCTTGCCGGCCTGGTTCAGAGCGTTGTCGACCTCCTGGCGGTCCACCTTGCTCACGACGTCGAACGACGAATCAGCCACTGACAACACTCCTTCGTGCGTGATCGGTACGGTGCCGACGGTAGCGTGTCCAGCCGGTTTGCCATCGAGGGGTGCGGTCGTTGTATTCTGCGTATCGCACCTGGAGCGGTCACTCGACAAGTGTCCGGCGCCATGGAGCATCCCGGCAGATTGCCCGAGCGGCCAATGGGAGCGGACTGTAAATCCGTCGGCTTATGCCTACGTAGGTTCGAATCCTACATCTGCCACACCCGACGAGACCCCGGCGAGAATCCTCGCCGGGGTCTCGTCGTCGGGGTGGGGGCAGGCGGCACGCGAAACGCCGCGTGCAACTCGTTCACCAGGCAATTTGGCGAGCGGTCTGACCCCTGTGTAATGTCTTCGAAGGCTTCGACGTGCACCTCGTGTGCGCCGATCCTGCCCCCTTAGCTCAGTCGGTAGAGCGTTTCCATGGTAAGGAAAAGGTCAACGGTTCGATTCCGTTAGGGGGCTCGCGGGACCGAGCGCCGGCCGGCGTCCGGCACCGAGGCGGTGTAGCTCAGTCGGTAGAGCAAACGACTCATAATCGTTGTGTCGCCGGTTCAAGTCCGGCCATCGCTACTCGACAGAGGACTCCGCCGCTGCTGCGCGCAGTGGGGTCCGGTATTCATGACCGACGCAGCACCCGTATCGCGCTCTACCCGAAAGCAGGCATCGACGTGGCCTCCTCCACTGACGTTCGGCCCAAGATCACCTTGGCGTGCGAGGTGTGCAAGCACCGTAACTACATCACCAAGAAGAATCGCCGCAACGATCCCGATCGCCTCGAGATCAAGAAGTTCTGCCCGAACTGCGGAACTCATCGCGCGCACCGCGAATCTCGCTGATCATTCGCACAGCAGCGCTGCCCCGGCACAGTCGCCGTGGCAGCGCTGACGTGTGTCCAGGTGCCGGTGACCCAGTCGGCTCGGCGCCGTCCGTCTCGAACTCGCCCGACAGAGCCGTCCGGACTGTCTCTCGTCCCACGCTCGGGTGTCCCGTGGTGAGTTCCACATCATTCTCGGGGGAGTCGACGACGTGACAGTCACCGCAACCGCAACCGACCGGGGCGACACGCCTGCCGTCGACCCGGCGGTGCACACCGCCAGCATGGTCGGGCACCACTACCGCATGCCCGACTTCTACGAGATCGGGCGCGAGAAGGTGCGCGAGTACTCACGGGCCGTGCAGAACGATCATCCCGCGCACTCCTCGGAGGACGCCGCGGCCGAGCTCGGGTACGAGCATCTCGTCGCACCGGCCACCTTCATCTCGGTCGTCGGCATCATCGCGCAGAAGGCCATGTTCGACGAGGTCATCACCGGGTACGACCTGTCGCAGATCATGCAGGCGGATCAGCGTCTCGAGTTCCACCGTCCGATCGTGGCGGGGGACCGCCTGACCGTCGACGTGAGCCTGGAGTCCTTCCGCCAGATGGGTGGAAGCGACATCATCATCACGAAGAACATGGTCACGGACGAGGCCGGCGAGGACGTCATGACGTCCTGGACGACACTCGTGGCGAAGACCGGCGGCGGTTCCGATCAGGACGCGCTGGAGATGGCGAAAGGTGTCATGAAACATGACTCGTAAGCAGTTCGACCAGGTCACCGTCGGCGACGACCTTCCCGAGCGCACCTACGAGCTCACCCGCGGTGACCTCGTGAACTACTCGGGCGTCTCCGGCGACCCGAACCCGATCCACTGGAGTGATCCGGTCGCGCGCACGCTCGCCGGACTCTCGGACGTCGTCGCTCACGGCATGCTCACCATGGGACTCGGCGCCGGTTTCGTCACCGACTGGTCGGGTGATCCGGGCGCCATCACCGAGTACAACGTGCGCTTCACCAGCCCCGTGCTGGTCAAGGAGACCGAGCCGGCCAAGGTCGACTTCACGGGTCGCATCAAGTCGGTCGACGCGGACACCCGCAAGGCCGTCGTCGCCATCACCGCGAAATACGAGGGCAAGAAGATCTTCGGTCGCGCCGTCGCGACCGTCCAGCTCGCGTGATCCGGCTCTCCGATCGCCGACTCGAGTCAGCGATTTCGGGGGCGTCCGTGAGTGCAGTACACTGAGATCTCCGGGGTCGTACAGCGCTGTGCGCTGTCCGTCGCCGGTACGACCGGATCTCGATCCGGCCGAAGGGGCGTAGCTCAATTGGTAGAGCAACGGTCTCCAAAACCGTAGGTTGCAGGTTCAAGTCCTGTCGCCCCTGCCACGTTCGAAAGCGGTGCTTCGGACAGTGGTCATGCAGAGCATTCGAGTGCAGACACCCTGCCGACGACCGAGAGGAACGACGTGAGCGATCAGCGCGGCGCGCGCGACAGCAGCTCCGACGGTTCCGAGGATCTCGGTGCGGACGATGCTGTCGTCGCCGACGATGCTGCTGCCGCCCACGATGCCGCCGGGTCGAGCCGGCCCTCCGGCAAGCGCGCAGCCCGCCGGACCCGGTCCGCGGACGATGCTCCGTCGCTGATCAAGGATGGTGCCAAGACCACCGCCGGCAAGTCCGTCGCCACTGCCTCTCGTGTCGAGGGCCGCACCCGCGCCGAAGCGACGCCGAAGATGAACATCTTCAAGCGGCTCCGCAAGTTTCTGCGCGAGGTCGTCGCCGAGCTCCGCAAGGTCATCTGGCCCAACCGCAAGCAGATGGTCACCTACACCGCTGTGGTGTTGGTGTTCGTGACGTTCATGGTGGCCTACATCAGTGGGCTGGACCTGGCGTTCATCAGGGGAGTGCAGTGGCTGTTCGGCTGACGCCGGACACACAGGTCCGCACGACCACCCCGAGTACGACCGGAACGATTACAGGAAGCGAGTGCCTTTCGTGAGCACGCCCCATAACGACGCCACCGAAGTGGCCGCCTACGACGCTCAGGTCGAGGCGACCAAGCAGGGCCTCGAAGCGGAGCAGGCCGCACAGGACCGCGAGACCGACGAGGCCATCGCGGCCGACGTCGCTGCCGCCACCGGTGACACCGACGAGTCGGAGACCGTCGACGCCGATGCGGACGCCGTCGTCGCCGACGACGCTCCCATCGACGCGGAGCCGGTCGACCCCGTCGCCGAGATGAAGGCTGCGCTGCGGCGCGCCCCCGGCGACTGGTACGTCATCCACTCGTACGCCGGATACGAGAACAAGGTGAAGACCAACCTCGAGACCCGCGTCCAGAACCTCGACGTCGGTGACTACATCTTCCAGGTGGAAGTTCCCACCGAGGAGGTCACCGAGATCAAGAACGGCCAGCGCAAGCAGGTCAACCGCAAGGTGCTGCCGGGCTACATACTGGTGCGCATGGAACTGAACGACGAGTCCTGGGGTGCTGTCCGCAACACTCCCGGTGTCACCGGCTTCGTCGGCGCCACGTCGCGCCCGTCCCCGTTGACCATCAACGAGGTCGTCAAGTTCCTCATGCCGCAGGAGGACAAGAAGAAGGCCACCGCGGGCGCCACCACCGGTGCCGAGGGTGCGGGCGAGACGTCGTCGAAGCCGACCATCGAGGTCGACTTCGAGGTCGGCGAGTCCGTCACCGTCATGGACGGCCCCTTCGCCACGCTTCCCGCCAGCATCAGCGAGGTCAACGCCGAGCAGCAGAAGCTCAAGGTGCTGGTGTCCATCTTCGGCCGCGAGACTCCGGTCGAGCTGGGCTTCACCCAGGTCGCGAAGATCTAGGGCGCTCAGAACCCCCCACAACTTGCAGGCAGTACCGCAAGACATCCGAGAACCACGCAACAACCTAGGAATCACAGATGCCCCCCAAGAAGAAGAAGCTAGCCGGGATCATCAAGCTTCAGATCCAGGCCGGTCAGGCCAACCCGGCACCGCCCGTGGGCCCCGCCCTCGGTCAGCACGGCGTCAACATCATGGAGTTCTGCAAGGCGTACAACGCCGCGACCGAGTCGCAGCGTGGCAACGTCGTGCCGGTGGAGATCTCGGTCTACGAGGACCGGACCTTCGACTTCAAGCTGAAGACCCCGCCTGCCGCCAAGCTGCTGCTCAAGGCAGCCGGCGTCGCCAAGGGTTCGGGCGAGCCGCACAAGACCAAGGTCGCCACGGTGACCATGGACCAGGTGCGCGAGATCGCCAAGACCAAGGCCGAGGATCTGAACGCCAACGACATCGACCAGGCCGCGAAGATCATCGCCGGCACTGCTCGCTCGATGGGTATCACGGTCGAAGGCTGAGCCACCGGCTCACCAGCTCCACAGCATCACGTGGGAGAGCCGGCCAGGCTCGTCAACCACGCTCCGAACAACGAACGGACATCATCATGGCAAAGCGCAGCAAGGCCTACGAGGCCGCAGCAGCGAAGATCGATCAGGACCAGCTCTACTCGCCGCTCTCGGCGGCGAAGCTGGCCAAGGACACCGCGTCGAGCAAGTTCGATCCGACCGTCGAGGTCGCGATGCGTCTCGGCGTCGATCCCCGCAAGGCGGACCAGATGGTGCGCGGCACCGTCAACCTGCCCCACGGCACCGGTAAGACCGCCCGCGTCATCGTCTTCGCCGCAGGCGCGAAGGCCGACGAGGCCGTCGCCGCCGGTGCGGACGAGGTCGGCGCAGAGGACCTGATCGAGCGGATCCAGGGCGGATGGCTGGAGTTCGACGCAGCGATCGCCACCCCTGACCAGATGGCCAAGGTCGGCCGCATCGCCCGCGTTCTCGGACCGCGTGGCCTGATGCCGAACCCGAAGACGGGCACGGTCACCAACGACGTGACCAAGGCCGTCGGCGACATCAAGGGCGGCAAGATCAACTTCCGCGTCGACAAGCAGGCCAACCTGCACTTCGTCATCGGCAAGGCGTCGTTCGACGACGCCAAGCTGGTGGAGAACTACGGCGCAGCCCTGGACGAGATCCTGCGTGCGAAGCCGTCGTCGGCCAAGGGCCGTTACGTCAAGAAGATCACGGTCTCGACCACCACCGGACCGGGCATCCCGGTGGACCCGAACCGTACTCGGAACCTCCTCGAGGACGACGCGACCGCCTGAGTCACTCGCAGCACCGAAGAAGGCCGGCACCCCGTGGGGGTGCCGGCCTTCGTCGCGTTCTCAGGCCTTGGCGACGTTCGTGAGAATCGTGTCGACCACGCGGTTCACCAGGGCGTTCGGGATGTCGTGCGCCATGCCGTCGACGAGCACCAGCTCGGATCCGGCCACGTGGCGCGCGATGGCCTTCCCGCCGGCGGGACGCACGAGGGGATCCGCCGTGCCGTGGATGACGACCGTCGGCGCCGTGATCCGCTTCGTGTACTTCGCGAGGCTCCCGGTTCCGGTGATCGCCGCGAGCTGGCGGACGATGCCGGCCGGGTAGTAGCCGCGGTCGTACGCCTCGGTCGCGTCGGCGACACGTTCGTCCCGCGTGGTGGGGAACTGCTTGCTGCCGATCGTCTGGAACGTCGTCGCCTGGTGTTCGATGATCTGCTCGCGCGTCGCGTTCTTGGGCGGCGGCTTGAGCAGCGGCGCGAGCGCGCGGACATCCGGCGGCGGCAGGAACGCCTCGTTGGTGCTGGAGAAGAGGATGGAGACCGATCGGATGCGCTCCGGGTGCGACCCCGCGACCACCTGCGTGATCATGCCGCCCATCGAGGCGCCGACGATGTGGGCCGACTCGATGCCCAGGTGGTCGAGCAGGCCGATGGTGTCCTCGGCCATGTCCACCACCGTGTACGGAACCGAGCTCGACTGCCCGAGTTCGTGGCGGACCAGTCGCAGCAGGATGTTCCCCGTGACGCGCTGCCCGTCGAGCTTGCCCGAGAGTCCGATGTCTCGGTTGTCGAAGCGGATCACGCGGTAGCCGGCGTCGATCAGCTTGCGGCAGAAGGGCATCGACCACGTGAGCAGCTGGCAGCCCAGTCCCATGACGAGCAGGATCGGCGGGTTCTCGATGTCGCCCATGTCCTCGTAGGCGATGTCGACCGCGCCGACCGACGCGGTGCCGGTACGGACCTCGACCTCGGTCTCGGAACGGCCGGTCTCGGAACGGCCGGTCTCGGGTGTGCCTGTCATACGTGGATCTCCTTACCAGCCGGGCTCACCGAGCAGCGGCAACGTGATGAAACTGGGGTCCGTCGGGTCGAGGTCGACGTCCTGCGCTCGCCATCGGGTGCGGAGGCGATCGGGCAGGATCGGCACGAATCGAGGCGCGTCGGCCGCGAAGATGTCGAGTCGCAGGCGGTGTCCGGGGTGCAGGACCGCCTCGGTCGAGAGTAGTTCGATGTCGAGGACGATCGGTTCGCCGGGGACCACGGGGAGCAGTGACTCGCGCGTGAGCGGGTGGTGGGCCACCAGGTAGTCACCCGACTCGGTGCGGATGCTCTCCTCGTCGTCGATCGCGCGGCGCGACGCCAGCAGCGCACCGTTGGTGAGCACGGTGGGAGTGCCGTCTGGAGCGACGTCGCACAGCATCACGGCCCACATCGACTCGCGGGCGCGCGCGACGGTGCGGACGTGGACGTTGGCGGGGCCCGAGTAGACGACGGTGGTCATGACGGGAGGCGTCGTGAACGTGAGCGCGTCACCCTCCGCGAAGCGGTTGTCGTAGGTGAAGCCGCCGCCGAGAACGGCCGGAACACCGGCCAGCACCTGCGTGGTGTCGCGGGAGACGACGGTGCGGAACCCGGGCTTCACCGTCAGACGGGCCGTGTCGGTCGGCGCCTCGAAGTGCAGGGACCCGTCGTGCCGACTGTGCGACGCGGTACCGGACGAGTCGGCGCTCAGGTAGAGGCGCCGAGCCACGGCGGCGGGCGCGGGGAATCGGCCGTGCGCTTCCCACCCGCCGCCCTGCTGACGCAGCGTGACCGGTCCGTAGCGGTCGATACCGTTGTCGATGCCGCGCAGCCACTTGTCGAACCAGGCGCGTTCGAGCACGTCGAGTCGCGGCGGGAACCCGGGTTCACCGAAGCCGATCCCGGGGTTGCCGTGGTACCCGTCGCCCACCAGAAGTTGCTTGCGCCCGCGTTCGACGGTGAGTCGGTTGTACATGTCGGGTGCCGCGCCGCCGAAGATGTCGTGCCAGCAGCCGTAGAGGAACGTGGGGACCGCGATGTCCTCGATGGTGGGATCGATGGTGTCGAAGGACGGGTCGTCGTAGATGCGCGGGTCCGAACCGGTGAGGAACCCGTTCACCAGATTGCTGATGTTCGTGGCGGGGGACCGTACGCGATCCGCGAGCCAGCCGACTCCGCCGCGTCGCAGGATCTGTACTGCCGGAACCCATTTGAGGGTGTTCACGGCGGTGAGCCACAGGGGGATGAAGAGCGACGGTGCGCCGCCGGTGGCGAAGATCTCGCGGACGATGTCCTCGGATCCCTCGACGGCGAACACGGCGTCCGGTCCCGCGCTGCCCGCGGCGGCGGCCTGCAGGGAGTTGATGGCGGAGTAGGAGATGCCGGCCATGCCGACGCGCCCGTCGCACCACGGCGACGCCCGGATCCACTCGAGGATCTCCAGGGTGTCGAGTTGTTCACGCGGGCCGAGGGTGTCCCACACGCCGGACGAGGAACCGGTGCCGCGCGCGTCGATGATGACCTGCACGTAGCCGCTACGGACGAGATGGCGGTTCACGGTGAGCAGATCCGCCGCACCGCCCGCGACGACGCGGGTGATCTCGGAGATGCCGTCGAACGGGGTTCCCGAGAGGTCGACGGAGCGGGACACGCGACGCAGCGTCGGCCCGAGCACGGGTGCTGCGAGGAGTGCGTCGATCGAGTCGAGCAGGACCGAGTTGTACGGGGTGATGTTCAGGACGACGGGGAAGCGAGAGGAGACGGATCGTCCACTCGCGTCAGCAGGGGACACGACGATGGCGCGGAGAACGGCTCCGTCCGTCATCGTGACGGCGGCGCCGCGGTCGATGTGCACACGGGGGAAATCGGGAGCGGACTCCACGAGTTCTGCCCATGCTCGGCCGTCGGCGCCGCCGGTGGGATCACGGTGGAAGGGCGAGACGACGTGCTCGGGTTGCACCAGTGCATGGGCCGATGTCGTCGTCATGAACGTCGAGTCAACCTCATTGCTGTGACACGCGGTACACAACACGCCATTCCCGGCCCTTCGACAACGACGAGGGCACGTCGTCGTTCGATGTCACCAGGTGAGTGCGCTGCTACTTGCCGCCCTCGGGGGTTCCCTCGCTGTCGCTGAAGAAGGCCCACTCGCCGTCGTGCTCCACTTCGAGACGCCAGCCGAGCTCGGCGTCGTCGGACTTGCTCTCCTTGAACCAGGTGTGGGCGTCGGTGGAGTTGGGGATCTCCTTGGTGGCGACGACGGATCCGGTGGGGTCGAGTACGCGATAATTGGCCATGAGCACCGTGTTCCCTCGGGAGAGCACCTCTCAAACCGAGGGGGCTCCGCCCCCGTGCGCCCTTTGCGTACCCGGGGATGCGCACAAGGCGCACAGGGGCGTAGCCCTTTTGGTGTCTCCGGCGGCCCCGGGGTACTCTTCTCTCCGGACACCGTGCGGTCGTGATCTGCGATCGTGCGATGTTCACCTGATCTGTTCCACCCAAGACCGTTGGTCATCGTGGTCTCCGAAGAGGTTCGCCTCGTCGGAGATGGCGATTGAAGGTCCGGCCGAGCCGGCGACCCACGCAGGAGGACGAGGACCAGGGATACGTGTTGCTGACTCTCTCCGAGTCGCGCCGCCCGCATTCCGACGCCCCGTGTGCCCTGCACCGGGGCGTTTCTGCTTGTTCGGGCCGGGCCGACTCGACGCAACGAGAGGAGGCGAAGTATGGCAAAGGCTGAGAAGGTATCCGCGGTCGCGGAGATCTCCGAGCAGTTCAAGGGCGCCACGGCGGCCGTCGTCACGGAATACCGTGGCTTGTCGGTCACCCGTCTGACGGAGCTCCGTCGGGCCCTCGGTACCGGAGCTACGTACTCCGTCGCCAAGAACACCCTGGTCAAGCGTGCCGCAGCTGATGCGGGCATCGAAGGCCTCGACGACTTGTTCGTCGGTCCGACCGCCATCGCATTCATCGATGGTGAGCCGGTCGACGCTGCCAAGGCGATCAAGCAGTTCGCCAAGGACAACAAGGCGCTCGTCATCAAGGGCGGCTACATGGACGGCCGCGCGCTGTCCGTGGACGAGGTCAACAGGATCGCGGATCTCGAATCCCGCGAGGTCCTGCTGGCCAAGCTCGCCGGCGCGATGAAGGGCAACCTGGCAAAGGCCGCAGGCCTGTTCAACGCTCCCGCCTCGCAGGTCGCGCGTCTCGCGGCTGCGCTGCAGGAGAAGAAGGCTGCAGAAGAGGGCGCCTCGGCGCCGGAAGCCGCAGCTGCCGACTAGCTGATCCGCAAGGACTGCACACCACCCCGTGCGGCCGGCCTCCGGCCTGCACGCAATCTCCTGTCCCCGGATCGGCGACAAGGACTTACAGAGAGGACCGCCACCATGGCGAAGCTCAGCACCGAAGAATTGCTCGACCAGTTCAAGGAGCTCACCCTCCTCGAGCTCTCCGAGTTCGTGAAGGCATTCGAGGAGACCTTCGAGGTCACCGCAGCTGCCCCCGTCGCCGTTGCTGCCGCAGGCGGAGCAGCTGCTCCCGCCGAGGCCGCTGAGGAGCAGGACGAGTTCGACGTCGTCCTCGAGGGCGCCGGCGACAAGAAGATCCAGGTCATCAAGGTCGTCCGTGAGGTCGTCTCCGGCCTGGGCCTGAAGGAAGCCAAGGACCTCGTCGAGAGCGCTCCGAAGGCCATCCTGGAGAAGGTGGACAAGGCTTCGGCCGACGCCGCCAAGGAGAAGCTCGAAGCTGCCGGCGCGAAGATCTCCATCAAGTGATCTAGCCCCACAGCGCAGAAGCGGCCGTACCCCTCGGGGTACGGCCGCTTTTTCTCGTGTCTGGCGACGGTGCGCGGAGTCAGCCCACGGTGGGCAGTGCGGCGCGGGCGAGAAGGTCTCCACCCGCAGCCCGGATCTCGATCTCCGCGACGTCGGGACGCAGCACCGCCGCGTTCATGCGGCAGTCGATGGTCACGGCGGAGCCGAGGAAGCTGCCCGACGATCGCTCCGCTCCGGCCCGATCCACCAACACCACCTCGAACGCTTCGTCGACCGGGACACCCTGCATGTCCAGGACCGTCTCGGTGCCCCACGTGTGAGCAACCAGGCCGCCGTCGACAGTGACGCCGGGACTCGACGCGGTGAAGTCGATCGCCTCGAACGCGCCCAGCTCGCCCGGTGGTCCCTCGACCTCGGGGGCCGCGATCGTGCTGTCGGCGGGCGTCTCGCCACCCCCGGTGCCGACCGTCTGCACACCGAGCACCGCCGCGACGCCCACCGCGATTCCGGCGACAGCTGCAGCGGCCGGGACGAGGCGACCGGGCGCAGACGGTCTGACGATGCGTCGTCGGAGCAGGTCACCGGGTTGCGCATCGACCCAGGTCAGTCCCGCTGCCGACCCCAGCGACGCGACCGTCTCGCGCATCTCACGGATCTCGTCGGCGACCGAGGTGTCCTCGGCCTCCAGAATGCGAAGCTCGCGCCGCTCGGCGTCGGTCAGGTCGCCGGCCACCGCAGCCGCGATCAACTCCTCTCGTCGCGGATGTCCCGGAGTCATCAGGTCTCCTGACCGTCGAAGTGAACGCGCAGGGCGCGCAGTGCGTAGTACGCGCGGGTGCGCAGGGTGCCGATCGCGACGCCGGTGCCGGCCGACAGCTCCGCGTAGGACAGGCCGGTCAGGTGGATGGCCACCACCACCTGTCGATGTTCGGAGGACAGGGTGGCCAGACCCTCCACCACCCGCATCCGGGTCAGGACGTGATCGCTTCGATCGGGTTCCACGGCGTCGCCTTCCGCGACGGGGGAGGACGCGACCAGCGGAGTACGGCCTCGCGACCGCTGAGCATCCGCGACGACGTTGCGTGCGATGGCGAAGAGCCAGGTCCGAGTTCCACCCCGGGACTCGTCGAACCTGTCCCGCGCTCGCCACGCACGTACGAAGGTCTCCTGCACGCAGTCCTCGGCGGCGACACGATCGTGCAACACATTCACGGCGAAACCCAGCAGCGACGACGCGTGGGCGTCGTAGGCGGCCGTGAGATCGAACGTCCCGCTCTCGCGCGACCGGAAGATCGCCAGCGTCTGCCCCCTCGATGTCGGGGGAGGGGTGTACCCCGCCGGTGCCCGTGCAGGACGAACCCTACTCACCGTCGACGCCGCTCCGACCTCCATGGTGGGTGTACGTCGAGAAGTGCGACGACGTTCGACCGTGGTGAACGTTTCGGTCATTCCGGACGTATCCCCTCTCGAAGGACGTCCGCGCATCCCGATCGGAAGGTACGACCACCATGACGACACGCACTGCACGAGGAACGATCATCGTTGCGGGAGGCGCTGCGGCGTTCCTCGCGCTCACCGCTGCTCCCGCGGCAGCAGAGACGCCGGTCGGCGAACCGTCGTCGTTCACCAGTGCCTTCACGGCCATGGCGACTCCGGACCAGGTCCTGAACGCGGACGGCGTCGCGACGCCGGGTGAGCCCGGCGCGACCGGAACGTTCACGTTCCGCATCAACTCGGACGAGAACATCATCTGCTACGACATCACCCTCGAGGGCGTCACCGGCGACTACATGTCGCCGGCGAAGACGGCGACGCACATTCATCAGGCAGCAGTGGGTGCCGCGGGCCCGCCGCGCATCGCGTTCCCGAACCCGTCGCCGGTCGGCGACGGACCTCGCACCAGCAGCGGCTGCCTGCAGGGGCCGTTCACGACCGGCGTGATGGCGAACGGTGCCGACACCGGAACGAACTTCGACCTCGCGGCCATCGAGGCGAACGCCGCCGGGTTCGCCGCGGACAGTCACACCACCGCCTTCGCCGCCGGCGCGGTGCGCGGACAGCTGACCCCGATTCCCGTCGGCGGTGTGGAGACGGGCGCCGGTGGATCCGTCACCGACAGTTCGACCGCGACCGTCGCGGGTGCCGGTGCCGCCGTTCTGGGCGTGGCGGCCCTCGTCGGGCTGGGCGTCGCCCGTCGGCGGAGCTCCTGATCGACCGACGCGGATGAGATGGTCGACGCGCGCGAGTGCGTTCCTCCTGGTGGGGCTGGTGGTCGCCTGCGCGCGACCACCGGCCGTACCGCCCACCGAGACAGCGGTGTCCGTCACGTCTCCTGCTGCCGCGACCGTGTCCGAGACGGGGGCTCTCGTCCCGGCGCGGGTGTCGGCCCCCGCGATGGGTCTGGACGAACCGTTGATCGAGCTGGGTCTGAACCCGGACAACACCATGGCGGTTCCCGAGGACCACGACGACGTCGGATGGTTCACCGGCGGCGGTCGCCCCGGGCGTCCCGGCGCGGCCGATCAGGTCGGACCCACGGTGCTGGCCGGTCACGTCGACTCGACCACGGGTCCCTCCGTGTTCTTCCGACTCCGCGACCTCGTGGTGGGAGACGACGTCACGGTCACCACGACAGAGGGCATCGAGGCCAGGTACCGGGTGACGGACATCGGCGACTACGCGAAATCCGAGTTCCCGACGGCGCGCGTGTTCGGCGCCGTCCCGCGCGACGAGATCCGACTGATCACGTGTGCCGGAGTGTTCGACGACGACGCGGGGTCCTACGAGAACAACCTCGTCGTCTTCGGTACCCGCGTGGGGTGATGCGACACCTCAGGCCAGAGAGAAGTTCTCGCCGCGGTGGTAGGCCGCGAGGGACGACTCGGTCTCGCGGATCGACGGCGGGTGGAACGCGAACGCCGACACGACGGACTGCAGGTACGCGATGTCCGGGTCGGTGATGAACGCGATTCCGCCCAGTGCTGTCACGGCGGCATCGACCGCGCGCCGCAGTGCGCCTCGAAGCGCGATGCGGCAGAACAACAGTCGAGCCGAGATGTCGGCGCCGCGCTCACCCGAGTCCATCGCTGCGGCGACGGCCTCGAGGCCCGCGATCGCCGCTTCGAGTTCGGCGGCCGCCGAGGTGTAGACGCTGTCGCTGACCTTCGGGTGTCCCACGAGACGCTCCACGAGCGCGGTGGCCGCGCCGATGTACCCGGCGGAGGCGAGGATGCCGAACCACAGGAACCCGGTGAGCTCGTGCATGCCCTCCGGATCGTCCAGCGCGCCGACCATGGTCAGCGACACCGGCACGCGCACGTCCTCGAGGACGACCTCCTCGCTCTCCGCACCCGCGAGAACGGGCGTCGTCCAGAACGGACGCACCGAGACACCGGGCATCGACGCGGGGATGAGGGCGACCGCCTTGCGTGTCTTGCCGCCCTTCTTCTCGCGTGTCGCGACGCTGGCGGCGAGGAAGTCCATCGAGGCCGACAGACTGCACGGCTTCTTGCTGCCGTTGACGACGTAGTCGCCGTCGTCGTAGTAGGCGTCCACGGACGGCACCAGCGTGCTGCCCACGCCCTCCGCGAAGCCGGACGCGATGATCGACTTCTGTTCGATGAGGCCGGCGACGAGCGGCAGCTCCTCCTCGGGACCCGCCATGGCGATCTCGATGATCGTGGCGATCGACAGGTGGTGCATCGTGACGGCGGCGGCGAGCGACGGGGAGGCCGCGCCGATGGCCCGGTGGACGCGCAGTGCCTCGACGGCGGTCGCGCCGAGTCCGCCGAGCGAGGTGGGTGCGATGAGTCCGCACCCGCCCGCGTCGCGGAACGTCGCGATGGCGTCGCTGCCGGGCGCCTCGAGCACGGACAGCGGCGTGGCCTCGAGGTAGGTGGCGAGGGCGGGCAGCAAGCGACGGAGCGTGGCGCGTTCGGTGGACATGAGCCGCGACGGCTGCGCGGTCCCGTCGGACGCGAGAGCTGCTCTGTCAGCGAGAACGGACACGTACCGGCCTTTCGTCGAAGAAGGGTGACCGTGGCTGGGACGGGTGTGGGACACGTGCCAGCACGTCACTCGATACCGCAGTATTCGGGGTCGGCGACGGCCTCGATGGCGCCCGTCTCAACTGCTGTTGCATGACACAAGTGCAGTCGTGTTCGTTGGCAACTACTCACAGGTCGCGGCACCCTCGGGCCGCCTGTGCTGACCGTAGGCTCGAATCACAGACGTCTCCCGTCGCACGGGTCTCCCGGACCGGCGAGCGCACTCGCGTCACGTACCGATCCCCCAAACTTGGAGCGAACATGAGCTCGCAGAGAATGCTCGACCGAATCCGCCACGACAAGAGGATCTGGGCCCATCGTGTGCTGACGAAGCACGACCAGAACCCGTTCTTCCGCGTCATGAAATCGGTCAACGCGCCGGTCGTCGACGTGGAGGACCGCAGCGTCATCATGCTCGGTTCCAACAATTACCTCGGCCTCGCCGACCACCCGATGGTGCGCGCGGGAGCCGCTGCGGCACTGGACAAATACGGCGCAACGGTCACGGGCAGCCGGTTGCTCAACGGCACCATCTCGCTGCACACGGAACTCGAGGAAGCACTCGCCGACTGGCACGGGACCGAGCAGGCGCTGGTCTTCACGACCGGCTACCAGGCGAACCTGGGCGGTATCAGCGCGCTGTGCGGTGTCGGTGACACCATCATCGTCGACTCGGCCGCGCACGCGTCCATCTACGATGCCTGCCGCCTCTCACGTGCCACCATCCGCGCCTTCCGTCACAACCGGGTGGACCTGTTGGAGGAGAAGCTCTCCCGCTCCACCGGCGTCGTCATGGTGGTGGTGGACGGCCTCTACTCGATGCACGGCGACCTGGCCCCGCTCGACGAGATCGCCGCGGTCTGCGAGAAGTACGACGCGGCACTGTTCGTCGACGAGGCGCACAGCGTCGCGGTCATGGGCGCGAAGCGCACCGGTGCCGCCGAGCTGTTCGGTATCGAGGACGACATCGACGCCCGGATGGGCTGCCTCTCCAAGGGACTCGGGTCCTCGGGCGGTTTCGTGGCCGGCTCGAAGGACATCGTGGACGCCATGCGCGTGCATGCGCGCACGTTCCTGTTCACCACCGCGGGCGTGCCTGCTGCCCTCGGCGCGGCGCTCGCCTCCGTGCAGCTCATGCAGACCGAGGAGGGCGCCGAGCGCGCCACCCGCACACTCGCGAACGCGCGCTACCTGCACGACGGGCTCGTGGCGGCCGGTGTCGACGTGCACGCGCCGAGCCCTCTCCCGGACGGTACGGACATGGTCTCGCCCATCGTCCCCGTGAACGTCCGTGACGACCTGCGCACCGTCAACACGTGGCGGAAGCTGTGGGACGCGGGCATCTTCGCATCCGCCGCCATGTTCCCGGCGGTGGCCCGCGACGGTGCACTCCTGCGTCTGTGCGTCCAGCCCGATCACACCACCACCCAGCTCGACTACGTGGTGGAGCAGATGGGCCTGTTCCTCGGCGAGAACTCGTCCACGTCCGAGGCGGCGTCGGCCGAGGTGGGGGCAGCGCTCGCCGCGCCGGCGCCGGCATCGGTCTGACCCGGTGGTGACACAGGTCGACCAGCGCACGACGTACGACTGTGCCGCCGCGGTGCTGCACGCGACCCTCACCGACGAGAGATACTGGCAGGACCGGATCGCCGAGATCGGTGGCGGCAGTCGAGTGGTGGAGCATCGCGTCGAGGAGGGCCTGACCACCTCGGTGGTCGACCAGGACCTCGAGGCCGCGGCACTACCGAAGGCGTTGCAGCGCTTCGCCGGAGCGTCGATGTCGGCACGGTGCACCGAGTCGTGGCAGTCGGTGCGCGAGGACGGGTCCGCGCAGGGCCACTACACCCTGCGGGTCGCCCGGATGCCCGTGGTGATCGACGGGGAACTCGAACTTCTCGCGACCGGAGCGCAGCAGTGCGTGCTCCACTTCGTCGGTACGGTCGACGCGTCGATCCCGGTGATGGGTCCGGTGGTCGAGAAGATCATGGTCGGCGAGATCGACAAGAGTTTCTCTGCCGAGCGCGAGTTCACCCAGTCGTGGCTCGCCCTCCGGACCTGAGCCCTCTCATCTGCGGCGCGGGAGTGCGCGCAGGATCGCCTCCAGCACCTGGCGCTGACCACGGCCGGACGTGACGGTGGTTCCGCGCGGCACCGACACGGTCCGGTAGGAACCCGAGACCGGCTGCGCTGCCTGATGTTCGACTCCTCGCAGACGTCGGGGCAGGCGCGGTCCGTTCCGTGCGGCGAGCAGACCGTCCGTGCCCGGCACCGCCGTCAACGTGTCGTCTCCCCGGCGGAGGGCCGCGGCCGTCCGTCGGGTCCTGGTGCGCGGAACCCGCACGAGAAGAACGTCGGTCCCCGCGAACTCACCGGCCGCAGCGTCGATCGCCTCGGCTCGTGCCCGGCGTCCGGCGCGCCCCCGGATGCCGGTACCGAGACCGTGGCCGGGGGCGTCGAGCAGCACCACCCGCGGGCCGTGATCGGCCAGTGTCCGTGCCAGACCGGTGGCGTACCGCGCATGGGAGCCGCGGGGCAGCGCGAGAACGACCGTCGGGGCCGAGGTGTCGGTCCCCTCGTGGATCTCGGCGTGCACCGAGCCCGTCGACGTGCGGATCTGGCGGTGCTCGCACGAGGAGACCGCGCGATCGAGCTCGGCGCTGAAGGGCTTCATGTCCGGGTCAACGTCGCCCCACGTCCGTACGCGGCGAGTGGCGCCGTCCAGGGCCGCCTCGCACACGTGATGACGGACCGGCGCGTGGCGGGTCGACAGGATGGGGCGCCCGTTAAGCAACACCATGACGGCCGCGGCCTCGGCGGACGACATCGTCGGGGTCCACCCGGTGGCGCGTTCGAAGGCCGTCGAGTCGACGGCCGCCTCGCCCGAGGAGATCCAGTGGCTGGAGAACGGCAGGATGCGGAGCGCGTACGCGAGATCGACCACGGTGCGCAGGACTCGAAGCGGGATCGGCAGCACCAACTGGCCCTGCATCGCACCGAGTTCGCGCACCCCGAGCCAGTCGCGCGGACCCAGGTTGAAGGGGCCGTTCACGGGTGTCCGGACGGCCCGGTGGAAGGCGTCGGCCAGGTCGTCCTCGTGCAGGAACTGGTAGCGGGACTGCGCCGGATCGGGGAAGGCCACCACGGACTGCGTGAGGGTGTCGATGCCGTCGTTCGAGAAGTGGGTGCCCACGATGTAGGTGGGGCGCAGCATCGAGATGGTCATGCCGCCCTCGTGCCGGCGCAGCCACCACTCGACGAAGTGTTCCACCTCTGCCTTGTCGAAGAAGTAGTAGCGCAACGGATCCGACGTCGGGAACTCCTCCTCGGTGACGGGCACCGGAAGGTCCTCGCGTCCGTACGCGCTGACACTCGAGGCGATGACCATCGACCGCACACCGGCCCGGTGCGCGCACTCGACGGCGTTGCGCGAGCCCTCCAGATTGGTCTCGTGGATCGCGGCCTTGTCGCGCTGCTCCTCCACGACGAAAGCCAGGTGGATCACCACGTCACAGCCTGCGAAGGCAGTCTCGAGTTCGGGAGAGCGGATGTCCATCGCGATCGAGCGGAGTTTCGGGTGCCGCACGCGCGGTGCCCGGCGACCCAGCCCGATGACCCGGTCGATCTCCGGATCATCCAGCAGCACAGGGAGAATGACAGCACCGAAATCGCTCGTCGCACCGGTGACGGCGACGGTCAGGCCGCTCACCGTTCGTCCGAGCTGAACTGTCGGGTGGTGTCCTGTGGGTCCGTCATGACGACTCCTGTGGTGCGGTGGTGGCGGGGAAGCAGGACCGCGACGACGACGGCGCAGGCGAAGACGGCCGCGGCGGCGAGGTAGGACGCCACCTCGGACCCGGCCATCGCGGCTTCCTTCATGGACAGGACGAGGTTGTCGCGCACCGCGGAGAACATCTCGGGGAGCGGGTACTGCTGGATCTGCTGCACGCTGAGGAAGCTGCCGTTCACGTACTCCCGGTCGCGGTCCGAGAGGATTTCCGACGGAATGGTCGCGACGAGTGGGCCGACGGTGGTGTTGTAGTACGACGCGGTCACGGATCCGAGCACCGCGACACCGAGAGTGCCGCCGAGTTCCCGCGTCGTGTCGTTCACGGCCGAGCCGGCGCCGGCCTCGTCGATGGGCACGGAGGACATGATGGACTCGGTCGCGGGACCCTGGATCACGGCGATGCCGACTGCGAGCACGATCATCGTGGGCAGCAACAGCCCGACGTACGAGCTGTCGATGCCGACCTGACCCGCCATGATCATGCCGATGCCCACCAACAGCAGGCCCGCGACGATCACCGGCATGGTGCCGATCCGCTGTGCCAGCGAGGTCGCGGTCGGTGCGCTCACCGCGAGGGCCACCGCGAACGGCAGTGTGGCGACACCGAACTCGAGCGGCGAGTAGCCGCGGACGCCCTGGAAGTACTGGGTGATGAGGAAGACGTACCCGAAGAGCGAGAAGTAGGCGACCGAGATCGCGAGCGCCGGCATCGCGAAGGGTCGCAACCGGAACAGGCGCACGTCGAGGATCGGGCTGGACACGCGCGACTGGCGTACGACGAAGGCGGACAACAGAACCAGGGACACCGCGATCCCGCCGAGCGTGGGCACGGTCACCCAACCGTGACCCGGCGCTTCGATGAGTGCGTACACCAGGAGCGAGACCCCCGAGAAGGACAGAGCGACACCGGGCAGATCGAGCGGACCGGTGGCCGCAGCACGTGATTCGGGCACCACGGCGACGATGCCGATCACCGCGACGACGGCGACCGGCACGTTCAGCCAGAACACGGAGTGCCAGGTGAAGTGTTCGATGAGCCACCCACCCGAGACCGGCCCGATCGCGATAGCGACACCGGCGATCGAGGCCCACACCCCGATGGCCACGGCGCGGTCCGCGGGAGTACGGAACAGGTCGATGATCACCGCCAGGGTCGCGGGCAGCGCGGCGGCGGCGAAGACCCCCATCAGTGCGCGCGAGGCGATCAGTTGCGGCAGGTCGTCGGCCACCGCGCCCACCACCGACATCGCGGCGAGACCCACGACGCCGATCAGCAGCATGCGGCGCCGCCCGATGCGGTCGGTGATGTTGCCGAACGCCAGCAGCAGACCGCAGAACGTGAGGATGTACGCGTCGACGATCCACTGCAGCCCCGTGAAGCCGGCGCGGAGGTCGGTGGAGATGTCGGGCAGAGCGACGTTGACGACGGTGTTGTCGAGCACGACCAGCAGCTCGACGAGACAGATGACGAGGAAGGCGATCATCCGCCGCGGTGACGAGAGGAGGTGGGACGACGACCGCGGCGGCGGCGCGGCGTGTCGGCCGGTCATGACGGCGAGTCCGGGCCGCCGCCCGGTGCGGAGCCGACGTCCTTCGTTGCGGCGAGACGGTCCACCGCGCGCTCGTCCGAGGTCTGCGGTGCCAGCATGCCCGTGGTGCGGTACGAGGCGGGGAAGAAGAAGAAGACCAGTGCGGCACAGACGAACACGGCTCCGGCCGCCACGTACGCGGCGATGGACGATCCGCGCAGAGCGGCTTCCTTCATCTCCAGGATCAACTGTGCGCGTTGCGGTTCGAACATCGCGGGCAGGTCTCGCTTCTGGATCTCGATGACACTGAGCACGCTGGACTGCGCGTAGCCCTTCTCGGTCTCGCTCATGATGGCGGTGGGGATCCGTTCGACGAGCGGCCGCACCGTCGACACGTAGTAGGAGGCGACGATCGACCCGAGTACCGCGACACCGAGAGTGCCGCCGATCTCGCGGGTGGTGTCGTTCACTGCGGCACCGGCTCCGGCCTCGTCGAGGGGGAGCGAGGACATGATGGATTCCGTCGCGGGGCCCTGGATGATCGCGATGCCCACCGCGAGCAACAGCATCGCGGGCAGGACGAGCGTCAGGTAGGAGCTGTCGATCTCGACGCGGCCCGCGACGAGCAGTCCCGCGCCGATGAGGACGAGCCCGGTCACGAGAACCGGCATCGTGCCGATCTTCTGCGCGACGATCGTCGACACCGGGGAGCTGACGGCCAGCGCGGCGGCGAAGGGCAGTGTCGCGATGCCGAATGCGAGAGGTGAGTACTCGCGCACTCCCTGGAAGTACTGGGTGATGAGGAACAGGAAGCCGAAGAGACTGAAGAATCCCACCGCGATCGACACGGCCGGCCACGCGAACGGACGGATGCGGAAGAGCGACACGTCGAGCACGGGGGACGAGATGCGTCGCTCCCGCTGGACGAACAGCACGAGGAACACCGCGGCGAGCACGAGACCGCCGATCGTCCGCCACGACGTCCAGCCGAAGTTCGGTGCCTCGATGACCACGAACACCAGCAGGGTGACGCCGGCGATCGACAGGATCACGCCGGGCACGTCGAGCGGGCCCACCGCCGAGGCCTTCGACTCGGGGACGATCAGCACCACGAGCACGACGGCGACGAGGGCGACGGGGACGTTCATCCAGAACACCGAGTGCCAGGAGAAGTGTTCGAGCAGCCAGCCGCCCGACACCGGTCCGATCGCGACGGCCACGCCGGCGATGGACGACCACACGCCGATGGCGAGAGCACGCTCCTGCGGCTTCGGGAACAGGTTGGTGATGACGGCCAGGGTCGCGGGCAGGACCATCGCGGCGAAGACGCCCATGACCGAGCGTGAGGTCAGGACGTGGGCGAGGGAGTCGCCGAGCGCACCGATCACCGACGCGGCGCCCAGGCCCGTGAGGCCGACGACGAGGAACAGCTTGCGCCCGTACCGGTCACCGAGGTTGCCGAACGCCAGGAGCAGGCCGGAGAAGGTGAGGGTGTACGCGTCGACGACCCACTGCAGGCCCGAGATGCCCGTCGCCAACTCGATGCCGATGGACGGCAGCGCCACGTTGATGATGGTCATGTCGAGGACGATGAGGAGTTCGGCGATGCAGATGACGCCGAAGGCCGCGAGTTGGCGACGCCGACCGATCTCGGTGCGGACCCCGAACGTCGAGTGCCCCCTCGACCCGGGCGTGCCCGTGTCGTCCCTCGAGCTGCTGCCCATGGCGTGATCCCCCGTATTCCCCCCGGACCCCGCCCGCGGATGCAGCGCGGCGAGTGTCGTGCGCGAGCGCAACGCTAGGTGTCACGACGGCACTGTCGACGCTAACGGCGGGAGCGCGGGAGAAGTCGGTGTCACGTCACAGAGTTGCGTCAGCGAGCCGGTGACGCCGTACGACGCTGCAGGTGGGAGCGCCCGTCCCGCGCCACGCGGCGTGAGCCCGGGCCACCCGCGCGTGCACCGCCGCCACCAATTTCGGCCTTGTCGGCTCCGTTCCCTCGTGAATCGGGCGTTCATGGGTCACACTTCTATCCGGAGACTGCGGCCAGGTCGGGGGACGTGTTACTGGGCGGTAAGGTCCGTGGTCGTTGCGACCACTCGGCTGGGTTAGAGTGACGCGACGCACACAGGTGTCGACGCGTTCGCGTCGTGTGCGACGAGCAGTGGGAGGGATCCACATGGGTGTCGAGGTTTCGGTCGAGGGATTGACCAAGTCGTTCGGTGTGCAGAAGATCTGGCAGGACGTCACGTTGACGCTCCCGAAGGGTGAGGTCAGTGCTCTCCTGGGGCCGTCCGGTACCGGTAAGTCCGTCTTCCTCAAGTCGCTCATCGGCCTTCTCCGACCGGAGGAGGGTTCGATCGTCGTCGACGGCACGGACATCATGGAGTGCTCGTCCAAGGAGCTCTACGAGATCCGCAAGTTGTTCGGCGTGCTCTTCCAGGACGGCGCCCTCTTCGGCTCCATGAACCTGTACGACAACACCGCCTTCCCGCTTCGTGAGCACACGAAGAAGAAGGAGGACGAGATCCGCAGCATCGTCATGGAGAAGCTCGAGCTGGTCGGTCTGACCGGTGCCGAGAACAAGCTCCCCGGCGAGATCTCGGGCGGTATGCGCAAGCGTGCCGGTCTGGCGCGTGCGCTCGTCCTCGACCCCGAGATCATCCTGGTGGACGAGCCCGACTCGGGCCTCGACCCGGTGCGCACCACCTACATCAGCCAGCTGCTGCTCAACATCAACGCCCAGATCGACGCGACGATGCTGATCGTCACGCACAACATCAATCTCGCGCGCACGGTGCCGGACAACATCGGCATGCTGTTCCGCAAGAACCTCGTCATGTTCGGTCCGCGCGAGGTGCTGCTCACCTCCGACGAGCCCGCCGTGAAGCAGTTCCTGAACGGCACGATGATCGGGCCGATCGGCATGAGCGAGGAGAAGGACGAGGCGCAGATGCGCCAGGAGCAGGCCCTCTCCGATGCCGGCCACAACCTCGGCGGTGTCGAGGACGTGGAGGGCATCATGCCGCAGATGGATCCCACGCCCGGCATGCCGCGTCGTCAGGCCGTGGATCGTCGTCGCGACCGGGTGCGCAGCATCATGCACACCCTGCCCGAGCACGCACAGCACGCCATCCAGCAGAGCCTCGACGAGGCGGACGGCCAGGACGGCCGTCAGGCGGAGCCGGCGTACGCGGGTGCTCAGCAGGGCTACCAGGAGTCGTACGGTCAGCAGTCGGGCCACGACCAGCAGCCGGCCTACGGCAACCAGAGCTACGACCAGGTCCAGAGCTACGACCAGGGTCAGACGTACGACCAGAATCAGGGCTACAGCAACCAGGGGTGGAGTGAGCCCGGCCAGGACCGGAACGACGGTCTCCCTTCCAGTGGCTCGCGGGGCTGACCGAAAACAATGGCTAAAACGAAGAACCCGATTCTCAAGTCGGGCACTGCAGCGCTGGCCCAGGCAGGAAACATCGTCGAACTTCTCGTCGATGTCGCGCGCAATACCTTCCGGCGCCCCTTCCAATTCCGCGAATTCATCGAACAGGCCTGGTTCATCGCCAGTGTCACCATTCTTCCGACCGCGCTGGTCGCCATTCCGTTCGGCGCGGTGGTCTCCCTGCAGACCGGGTCGCTGATCAAGCAGCTCGGCGCCGAGTCCTTCACCGGTGCCGCCAGCGTGCTGGCGGTGGTCCAGCAGGGCAGTCCCATCGTGGTGGCGTTGCTCATCGCGGGTGCGGCGGGATCGGCCGTGACGGCCGACCTCGGTTCACGCACCATCCGCGAGGAGATCGACGCCATGCGGGTGCTCGGCATCGATCCGGTGCAGCGCCTGGTCGTTCCCCGCGTGCTCGCGATGATTCTCGTCGCGCTGCTGCTCAACGGCCTGGTGTCGGTCATCGGCATCGCCGGTGGTTACTTCTTCAACGTGATCCTGCAGGACGGAACGCCCGGCGCGTACCTGGCGTCGTTCTCCACGTTGGCGCAGCTGCCCGACCTGTGGGTCGGTGAGCTCAAGGCCGTCGTGTTCGGTCTCATCGCCGGCGTCATCGCGTCCTACAAGGGGCTGCATCCCAATCCCGGTCCGAAGGGCGTGGGTGAAGCGGTGAACCAGACCGTCGTCATCACGTTCCTGATCCTGTTCTTCGCCAACCTGATCATGACGTTGGTCTACCTGCAGGTCGTCCCTGCGAAGGGAGGGTGAGCGATGACCATCGCTCGTGGTCGTGGAGACCGCACCCTGCTCCGGCTCCGTAGCGCGGCCTCGGCTCCGCTCGGTGTGCTGGACCGTGCCGGTGAACAGATGTCGTTCTACGGACGCGCGATCGGGTGGATCCCGAAGACGGCCGTGCACTACAAGAAGGAGACCCTCCGCCTGCTCGCGGAGGTGACGTTCGGTTCCGGCGCTCTCGCCGTCATCGGCGGCACCATCGGCGTCATCCTGATGATGTCCGGGTTCACCGGTGTCGTCGTCGGTCTGCAGGGCTTCGCGGCGCTCGAACAGCTCGGCAGCCAGGTGCTGACGGGCTTCCTGTCGGCGTACGTGAACACCCGTGAGATCGCGCCCATCGTGGCGTCCCTCGCGCTGTCCGCGACCGTCGGCTGCGGCTTCACCGCCCAACTCGGCGCCATGCGCATCTCCGAGGAGATCGACGCACTCGAGGTCATGGCCGTTCCGTCCGTGCCGTTCCTGGTGTCGACGCGCATGATCGCCGGATTCATCGCCGTCATTCCGCTGTACATCGTCGGCCTGCTGTCCGCCTATCTCGCGTCCCGCTTGGTGAGCACCGTCTTCAACGGTCAGTCACCGGGCTCGTACGACCATTACTTCACGCTCTTCCTGCCCCCGGAGGACGTGCTCTACTCCTTCGCCAAGGTGCTGGTCTTCGCCTTCGTGCTCATCATGATCCACTGCTACTACGGCTACACCGCGTCGGGCGGACCCGCCGGCGTCGGCGTGGCCGTCGGTCGTGCCGTGCGTGCCGCACTGGTCACGGTCGCGGTGCTGAACTTCTTCCTGAGCCTCGCCATCTGGGGCACCACGACGACGGTGAGGGTCGCCGGATGAACCACGCTCCGTCGGCGACGCGTCGTCGCCTCCTCGGAATCGGATTCCTGCTCGTCGTCGTTCTCTTCGTCGCCTGGAGCATCACGACCTTCAACAAGACGTTCAAGGACGTCGTCATGGTCGACCTGATCACCGACACCGTCGGCAACGCGCTGCCCGCCAACGCGGACGTGAAGGCGCGCGGCATGATCGTCGGCGAGGTGCGGTCCGCCACCACCGAGAACGGTGAGGTCACCTCCGAGCTGGCACTCGATCCCGGTCTCGTGGGCACCATCCCCTCCAACGTCACCGCCCGGTTGCTGCCGAAGACGCTCTTCGGCGAGCGCTACGTCGCGCTCCAGATCCCCGAGAACTCCGCCGGCGCCAGCCCTCTCGCCGAGGGCGCGGTGATCCGTCAGGACACCAGCGGCAACGCGGTCGAGGTCGGGCAGCTGCTCGACTCGCTGCTCCCGCTCCTCGACGCCATCCCGCCGCAGGATCTCGCCAACACGCTCGGTGCGCTGTCGCAGGCTCTCGAGGGCAACGGCGAGCGGCTCGGTCTGACTCTCGACCGGCTCGAGGAGATCTTCTCGGGTCTGAACGACGAGCTGCCGAACATCCAGCAGGATCTCGTCGGCATCGCCGACCTGTCGGAGACGTACTCGACCGCGGCTCCGGATCTGATCGACGCGCTCGACAACCTGCGCGTCACCGGGAACACGGTGGTGGAGAAGCAGAACGACGTCACCACGCTCCTGGCGAGCGCCACCGCGTCGTCGGGCTCGCTGGCCGACCTGGTGCAGACCAACGCCGAGTCCATCGTGTCCATCGCGGCGGACTCCCGCGAGGCGCTCGAACTGCTCGCCGAGTTCTCCCCGTCGTTCGGCTGCACGTTCACCGAGTTCGTCCGTGTCGCCGACGAGGCGAAGAAGATCCTCTCGGTCGACGACGCGTACCCCGGCGTCCGCGCGTCGATCAACTTCGTCAACCCCAAGGGGCGCTACATCCCCAACCAGGACGAGCCGCGACTGTTCGACACCCGTGGCCCGTCGTGCTTCGAGAACGTGACCACACCCGGCAAGTTCTTCCCGCAGTACCCGGGCAGCGGCGTCAACGACGGCTCCTACCAGGTGCCGTCGCGCAACCCCGGTCCCGCGGTCGACCCCGGCGCGCTGCCCAACCCGCTGCAGTCGCCCGTCCCGGCGGCCTACGCCGGATCGGACATCGAACGGGACACGCTGGCCGTGGTCTACGGCGGAGGCTCCGGCATCTCGCCGGACAGGGTCCCCGCGTGGACCACCCTGGTGGGCGCTCCGGCGCTCCGCGGCACGGAAGTGAGTGTGCGATGAGAGGCCTAGCGGCACCGCTGATCAAGCTGATCGTCTTCGCGGTGGTGACCATTCTGGCGACGGCAGCCCTGGCGTTGACCATCGCCAACGGCGCCGGGTCCGGCAAGACCAAGTTCTCGGCCATCTTCACCGACGTCTCCTCGCTCAACGAGGGCGACGAGGTGCGCATCGCCGGTGTGCGCGTCGGCCAGGTGGAGAAGATCGAGATCCACGAGCGTGACCTGGCTCAGGTGGACTTCGCGCTGACCGAGCGTGAATGGCTGCCGGCCTCCACCACCGCGACCATCCGCTACCGGAACCTGATCGGGCAGCGCTACATCGCGCTCGAGCAGGGCACGGGCGACCAGGGCGAGAAGATCACCAGCGGAGCCACCATCCCGCTCGATCGGACGTCCCCCGCGGTGAACCTGACGACGCTGTTCAACGGCTTCCGTCCGCTGTTCCAGACGCTGACGGCCGACGACGTGAACAAGCTGTCGTACGAGATCATCCAGGTCTTCCAGGGTGAGTCGGGCACCATCGGCGATCTGGTGCGCGACACCGCGAGCCTGACCAACACGGTCGCGGACAAGGATCAGGTCATCGGGGCGGTCATCGACAACCTCAACGGGGTCCTCGACACGGTGAACCAGCACGACAAGGAACTCGACCAGTTGATCGTGAACACCCAGGCGCTGGTGTCGGGGCTGTCGGCGGATCGTGACACCGTCGGCTCGGCGGTCACCTCGCTGGCCGGTCTGACCGACGCGACAGCGGATCTGCTCGAGCCGACCCGTCCGTCCATCCAGTCGGCCATCTCGTCGATCGACGGACTGTCGACCAAGATCAACAACCGGCAGCAGGACTTCGACAACATCCTGTCGAACTTCCCGGTCAAGCTCGAGAAGCTGATCCGCGTCGCCAGCTACGGCTCGTGGTTCCAGTTCTATCTGTGCGGCATCGACATCGTCGCCGGGCCGGGCTACGCGCCGCAGCTCAACCTCCCGACAGGACTGCCCACCATCAATCAGCCGCTGTACACCAACTCCGCGAAGCGTTGCGCCGCAGGAGGTATCTCGTGACGAAACGCAAGCCCGCGGTGCTGGGTGCCCTCGGCATCTTCATCATCCTGATGGCGACGCTGTCCGCGTTCTTCCTCGACTCGCTGCCGATCATCGGTGCCGGATCGAAGTACACCGCGAACTTCTCCGAAGCGGCCGGTCTGCGCGCCAGCAACGAGGTGCGGATCGCCGGCGTGAAGGTCGGCAAGGTCACCGACGTCGCCCTCGACGGCGACAAGGTGAAGGTCGAGTTCACGGTCAGTGACGCGTGGGTCGGCGACAAGACGTCGGCGTCCATCCAGATCAAGACGCTGCTCGGCCAGAAGTTCCTCTCGCTCGAGCCCAAGGGCGAGGAGCGGCTGAACCCGCGCGACGCGATCCCGATCGACCGCACGACGGCCCCCTACGACGTCATCGACGCGTTCTCCGACGCCGCCCGCACCACCGGCGACATCGACACGACGCAGCTCGCGACGAGCATGGAGACGCTGTCGCAGGCGTTCTCCGAGACGCCGGAGAACATCCGCGCGTCGCTCGACGGTGTCACGCGGTTGTCCGAGACCATCTCCTCCCGTGACGACGAGCTGAGCAAGCTTTTCGCCGCTACCGACAAGACGACGCAGGTCCTCGCCGACCGCAACCAGGAGTTCACCAAGCTGATCGGTGACGCCTCGGTCCTGTTGCAGGAGTTGAACAATCGGCAGCAGTCCATCTCGCAGCTGCTCATCGGCACGCAGCGGGTGTCCACTCAGCTGACCGGTCTGATCCGCGACAACGAGGCACAGATCGGGCCCGCACTCCAGTCGCTGGGTCAGGTCATCGACACCCTGAAGACCAACAACCAGAACATCGCCGAGGCGATCAAGCTGTACTCGCCGTTCGTCCGGCTGTACACCAACATCGTCGGTAACGGCCGCTGGTTCGATCAGGTCATCGTCAACACCTTCCCGCCCGGTCTCCCGGACATTCCGGGATACCGTGAGCCGATTCGCACCCTCGGTGTGGATCCCGTCCGTAGTCCGGGAGCAGGCCAGTGACCGCATCCACCGACCAGGAAGCCCCGTCGAACGGCGGCTTCTTCAGCAAACGCAACCTGGGAATCATCGCTGCCGTCGTCGCTGTCGTGGTGCTGGTCGTGTTCGCGCTGTGGTGGGCCTTCACCCGCCTCGGCACCACCACCATCACGTCGTACTTCGACAAGACGGTCGGCGTGTACGAGGGCACCGAGGTTCGCGTCCTCGGCGTCAAGGTCGGCACCGTCACCAAGGTCGAGGGCCTGGGCGATCAGGTGCAGGTCGACATGCGCGTCGATCGCGGCGTCGACATCCCCGCCGATGCCCGCGCCGTCCAGCTCGCGCCGTCCGTCGTCGCCGACCGCTACGTCCAGCTCGCGCCGGCGTACACCGGCGGCGAGAAGATGGAGTCCGGTGCCGTGATCCCACGCGAGCGCACGGCCACTCCCGTCGAGGTCGACGAGCTGTACAAGAGCATCGACGAGCTGTCGGCCGCGCTCGGACCGAACGGCGCCAACCAGAACGGCGCCGTCTCCGACCTCGTGACCACCGGCGCGCAGAACCTGGCCGGAAACGGTGAGGCGCTGAACGATTCGCTGACCCAGCTCTCCGGTGCCGTCGAGACGCTCGACTCGTACCGCGGCGATCTGTTCGGCACGATCCAGAATCTGCAGACGTTCGTCAGTGCACTGTCGGCGAACGACCAGCAGGTGCGTGCCTTCAACAATCAGTTGTCCTCGCTGACGAGCTTCCTGGCGGGGGAGCGGGAGAACCTCGGCCTCGCGCTGAACCAGCTCTCGGTCACGCTCGGTGACGTCGCCACCTTCGTGCGGGACAACCGGGACCAGCTGTCCAACGATCTCGACGACCTCGCTCCGACCACGCAGTTGCTCGCCGACAACCGCCAGAACCTGGCGGACACGTTGACGCTGCTGCCGCTGGCCGTCGCGAACGTCGCGAACTCCTACAACGCCGAGTCCGGATCGCTGGACGCGCGCCTGATCTTCCAGGAGTTCCAGGATCCGAAGACGTTCTTCTGCAGTCTCATCGATCTGCAGAAGCTGCGCCCCGGCGATCCGCAGTTCGAGGCGCTCGGCCGTCAGATGCAGCCGATCGTCGACAACTGCGGGGCAATCATCGACCAGGCCGTCGCCGGTGTGAAGACGCCGACGCTGGTCCTGCCGTTCGGGTTGCTCAGCGCGGACAACATCCAGCGCAACGTCGAGCCCGGCACCGTGCCCGGTGTCGAATCGCCGCGGGTCGACGACCTGCAGCTTCCGGGCCTGAACATTCCTGCGGAAGGGGAGTGACGATGAGAGTGCGCTCGCGTGGCCTGATGGTCGCCTCCGGTGCCTGCGTCGTCGCCGTGACGCTCAGTGCCTGCGGATCCAGCGGTATCTACGGGATCCCGCTGCCCGGCGGTGCCGACGTCGGATCGGATCCGATCCGGTTGACGTTGCAGTTCGACGACGTGCTGGACCTGGTTCCGCAGTCGACCGTCAAGGTCGACGGTGTCCAGGTCGGTCGGGTCACCTCGGTCTCCGTGCCGAACGACTCGTGGATCGCCGACGTCGAGGTCGAGGTCGACTCGTCCGTGGACCTGCCGGCCAACGCCATGGCGTCCGTCCAGCAGACCAACCTGCTCGGCGAGAAGTTCGTCCAGCTCAGCGTTCCGGCCGACGACGCGGCGTCCGCGCGCCTCGCCTCGGGCGACACCATCCCCGTCGAGCGGACCCGCCACGCCACCGACATCGAGCAGGTGCTCGGCGCGCTGTCGATGTTGCTCAACGGCGGCGGCGTCGCGCAGCTCGCTCCGATCGTCAAGGAGCTGAACACCGCGCTCGGCGGCCGCGAGGACCGGGTGCGGAACCTGCTCGAGGAGGCCAACTCGCTCATCGGCGGCCTCGAGGATCAGAAGGCCGACATCACGCGCGCGATCGACGGTCTCGACGTCCTCACCGGCACGCTCGACCAGCAGACCGAGAAGATCGACCGGATCCTCGTCGATCTGCCGGTCGCCACCGAGGTGCTCGAACAGCAGCGTCCGCAGCTGACACAGCTTCTCGGTCAGCTCGATCGTCTCGGGCAGGTCGGGACCGACGTCATCGAGCGGTCGAAGGACGATCTGATCGCCGACCTGCGCGCACTGCGCCCGACCCTGCAGGAGCTCTCGACCTACGGCGACGAGCTGATCACGGACCTCGCGTTCGTGCCCACGTTCCCGTTCCCCGACGGCGTCGAGAAGATCACCCAGGGCAACGCGGTGAATCTGTTCCTCAGTGTGGATCTGCAGATCGGCAACCAGCTCACCGCGCTGGGCGTCGGCCAGGGCAACCCGATCTACAGCGCGCCCCGCAACGGCGATCCCAAGCCGCGGGTCGATCCGTCGAACCCGTACTACAACGGCAACGGCCCGCGTAACTCCTTCCCGACCATCTCGCTGCTGCCTCTGCCGCCCATCATCCCGTCGCCGACCCCGGCGCCGGGTGTACCCGCCGCCGCACCGTCGGCGAACCCGTTGGACGGCATCCTGCAGCAGTTCGGGATCGTTCCTCAGAACGAAGGTGGACAGTGAGATCCAAGCTGGTCAGCACACAGCTGATCCTCTTCGTCGTCATCGCCGTGCTCGGCCTGGTGTACGTCGGTGCCAAGTACGTGCGCGTCGACCAGCTGTTCGGTTTCGGCCAGTACACGGTCACCGGTCAGTTCGCCGATTCCGGCGGCATCTTCAGCAACGCCGAGGTGACGTACCGCGGCATTCCCGTAGGGCGCGTCGGTGAGCTGAAGCTGACCGAGCAGGGCGTCGACGTCGAACTGAAGCTCGAGAAGAGCGCTCCCGACGTCCCGGCCGACACCATCGCCGTGGTGGCCAACCGCTCCGCCATCGGTGAGCAGTACGTCGATCTGCAGCCGCGCACCGATCAGGGCCCGTTCCTGCAGGACGGCGACGTCATCCTGCAGGACGACACGTCCATCCCGACGCCGGTGGAGAGCCTGCTCAAGAACGTCAAGACGCTCGCGGACTCCGTGCCGGTCGACGATCTGCACACCGTGGTGACCGAGCTCGGTACCGGCTTCGCCGGCACGGGTGACTCACTGCAGCAGCTCGTCACCTCGCTGGACAGCTTCTCCGAGGACGGTCTCGCCAACCTGCCGCAGACCCTCACGCTGATCCGCGACAGCCGTGTCGTGCTGGACACCCAGTCCGAGCAGTCGTCGTCCATTCAGCAGTTCAGCTCGGATCTGGATCTGGTCACCGCGCAGTTGCGGTCGAGCGATCCGGACATCCGGCGACTGATCGACAACGGGCTTCCCGCCAGCGACCAGGTCGGCGCGCTCGTCGACCAGGCCGGCCCGGGTCTGACGACCAACCTGACGAACCTCGCGGGTGTGACCAGTGCACTGAGCCCGCGCACGTTCGCACTGCGTCCGCTGCTCCAGTTCCTCCCGGCCCTGGCTCAGGGAGCGAACTCGGCGAGTCCGGGTGACGGCACCATTCACTTCGGCATCGCGCTCGAGGTGAACAACCCGCCGTCGTGCACCCAGGGTTACGAGGGCACGCAGGCGATCCTCGACGCGGAGTACGCCAAGAATCCCGACTTCGATCCGACGCAGCAGGACTTCCCGTTGAACCTCGACGCGAACTGCACTGTGCCGCAGGGGTCCCTGACGGGTGTGCGCGGCGCCAACAGCGTGCGCTTCGCCGATCCGCAGACGGTGCAGCCGTGGGACGACAAGCCCAAGGTCGCGCCGGACCCCCTGGATCTGAACCCGATCGCGACGCAGCTGGCCGCACTGCTCGGTGTGACGGTCCGCCCCTGACCGTCGAGTCGGGTGAGGAGAGGTGCGCGGTGATGGCAGCGAGAAGTTACCCTCAAGTAGGGTGTCTGCTGTGACGCCAACCACCTCTCCTTCCGACCCGGACCTCGACGGCACCGACACCGGTGACGGCACGTCCGAGTCCACGCCCGCACCGGCGCCGCGCACGTCTCCGGTCGCCACGGCGGTGACTGCCGCGGCCGCCGCGATCACGTTGATCGCGGCCGTCGTGCTGAGCATCTTCTGGTTCCTCGCGTACCAGGAGTCCTCGGACGCCTCCCTGCGGGACGACGCCCTCGCCGGCGCCCGGCAGGCGGCGATCAATCTGAACTCCGTCGACTCGAACGATCTGGACAAGACGTTCGCCGACATCGAGTCCTCCATCACCGGTGACGAGCTCACCAACGGTCTGAACGACACCAAGGATCAGTTCCGCCAGCAGTTCGCGGAGACCGGTGTGGTCACCACCGCGGCGGTGCAGCACGCGTCGCTCGTCGGGTTCAGTTCCGACGACGGCACCGCGCAGTCGCTCGTGGTCCTCACCACCGACACCACCAAGCCGGACGGCAACGAGCGGTACCAGAGCACCCTGCGTCTCGAACTGCAGGACGTGGACGGCACGTGGAAGGCCACGCGTATCCAGCCCATCGGGCAGCGCATCCCCCTCGAGGTCCCGGGCGCACCCGCTGCGACGGGCGATCCCGCTGCACCCACCGATCCCGCCGCCACCGATCCCGCAGCCCCGGTCGACCCCGCCGCGCCCGTCGATCCCGCTCCCGCACCGACCGACGGCGGTCAGTGACACCTCGCTGCCACGACGCCGTCCGTCCCGCTCGCCTCGCACCAGCCAGGAGTTCTCTTTATGCCCCCCGCACGCCGTAGACCCCCCACAGGCGCTCCCCGTGTCCCCGCCGGCAGCGTTCGTCGACCCAAGGTCGCCGGACGCTCCACGGCGCCCCCCGCAGGCGGCGACGCGATCGAGGACGAGACCACGAGCGCGTCCACCGGCGCGGCCTCGACCGTCGACCTGTCGAAGTCGTCGGCCGACACCGCTGCGGTCGACAGCGTTGCCACGGACTCGGTCGTGGCCGAGACGACCGAGACGACCGAGGCGGACGACGGCGCCCCCGCCGGCCGCACGGCCTGGTGGACTCCCCGCACGATGCTGCTCGCCGCACTCGCCGTGGTGTTCGCCGTGATCGCGCTCCTCGCCGTGGTGCGCCCCGGTACGTCCGAGGTGAGCAACCAGGCATGGGTCGACACTCCGGCCACACTCGAGGTCACGTCGGCCGGGCGCGACGCCCTGCAGACGGTGTTCAGCTACAAGTTCGACACGATCGACCAGGATCAGGCGGCCGCCCGCGCGGTGCTGAACGACGAGCGCCGCGGGGAGTACGACTCCACCGCGGAGCAGACCAAGCAGGGCGTCATCCAGACGCAGACCACCACGACCGCCACGGTCACCGACATCGGGGTGTCACTGCTCGACGGTGACCGGGCCGAGCTGCTGGCCAGCATGGACATCGCCGCGACGCAGGACACGGTCGACCAGGGAACGGTGCAGACGCCGGTCTCGGTGACCATGGAACGTGTCGACGGAAAGTGGCTGCTCGCGACCATCGACAACCGCTGATCGCCCGCGTCGAGCGGATTCGGGGGACGAAACGCCGCTCTCGCTCTTGACGCGAGGGCTTCGGGAGTCCACTCTGATTACCGGATTCATCGAACGCGGGTGCGACCCCGCTGCCATGATCGAGAACGACGCCGGAGCAAATGGAGGCACCGGGCGCCGGGATCGACGGGCAGGGGCGTACGGCAGTTCGTGGATGACGGCCCGTGCAGTCTCCGGGCCGAGCGCGCTCCCCGCGCGGACGCGGTTGCCATATCCGCCGCATTGGGGTACTTTTGGACGTTGCGCTGGGTGCCTCCTGTCCACTTCCAGACTTTGCCTGAATCGACACGTGTGTCGATCTCTGCTGAGCGAGGACTTCGTACGGGTAGTGACCAGCGAAGTTCCCACACAAAGAAGCAGATTAGCGACGGTCGCGCAGTGCACGAAGCGGCCCGCGTGAGGTGCTGGAAGGACGCATCTTGGCAGTCTCCACCCAGTCCAAGGAAAACGCCGGAACTCCCGGAGCCCCGAAGAGGGTGTCGTTCGCGAAGATTCGCGAACCCCTCGAAGTACCGGGGTTGCTCGATCTTCAGACCGATTCGTTCGAGTGGCTCGTCGGCACGCCGGAGTGGCGCGCACGTGCGGAAGCACGTGGCGACAGCTCTCGCAGCGGCGGTCTCGAGGACATCCTGACGGAGCTCTCTCCGATCGAGGACTTCTCCGGCTCGATGTCCCTCTCCTTCTCCGATCCGCGCTTCGACGAGGTCAAGGCCTCGATCGACGAGTGCAAGGACAAGGACATGACCTACGCGGCGCCGTTGTTCGTCACCGCGGAGTTCATCAACAACAACACCGGTGAGATCAAGAGCCAGACGGTCTTCATGGGTGACTTCCCGATGATGACCGACAAGGGCACGTTCATCATCAACGGCACCGAGCGCGTCGTCGTCTCGCAGCTCGTGCGTTCCCCGGGTGTCTACTTCGACCACGCCGTCGACAAGACCACCGAGAAGGATCTGCACAGCGTCAAGGTCATCCCCGGCCGCGGCGCCTGGCTCGAGTTCGACGTCGACAAGCGCGACACCGTCGGTGTCCGCATCGACCGCAAGCGTCGTCAGCCCGTCACCGTGCTCCTCAAGGCACTCGGCTGGACCACCGAGCAGATCACCGAGCGCTTCGGCTTCTCGGAGATCCTCATGGCCACGCTGGAGAAGGACAACACGGCCGGCACCGACGAGGCGCTGCTCGACATCTACCGCAAGCTCCGCCCGGGCGAGCCGCCCACGAAGGAGAGCGCGCAGACCCTGCTGGAGAACCTGTTCTTCAAGGAGAAGCGCTACGACCTCGCACGCGTGGGTCGCTACAAGATCAACAAGAAGCTGGGCCTGAACTCGGGTCTGCCCATCGAGGCGTCGACGCTGACCGAAGAGGACATCGTCGCCACCATCGAGTACCTCGTGCGTCTGCACGCGGGCGAGAAGTCGATGACGGCACCCGACGGCGTCGAGGTTCCCGTGGAGGTCGACGACATCGACCACTTCGGCAACCGTCGTCTCCGCACGGTCGGCGAGCTGATCCAGAACCAGATCCGCGTGGGCCTGTCCCGCATGGAGCGTGTGGTCCGCGAGCGGATGACCACCCAGGACGTCGAGGCCATCACGCCGCAGACCCTGATCAACATCCGTCCCGTGGTCGCTGCCATCAAGGAGTTCTTCGGAACCTCGCAGCTGTCGCAGTTCATGGACCAGAACAACCCGCTGTCGGGTCTGACGCACAAGCGTCGCCTGTCGGCGCTGGGCCCCGGCGGTCTGTCGCGTGAGCGCGCCGGCCTCGAGGTCCGCGACGTCCACCCGTCGCACTACGGCCGCATGTGCCCCATCGAGACCCCGGAAGGCCCGAACATCGGCCTGATCGGATCGCTCTCGGTGTACGCCCGTGTGAACCCGTTCGGTTTCATCGAGACGCCGTACCGCAAGGTCGTCGAGGGACAGGTCACCGACGACGTCGACTACCTGACCGCCGACGAGGAGGACCGCCACGTCGTGGCGCAGGCCAACTCGTCGATCGACACCTCGGGTCGTTTCGTCGACGAGAAGATCCTCGTCCGCCGTAAGGGTGGAGAGGTCGAGTTCGTCTCGTCGATGGACGTCGACTACATGGACGTCTCGCCTCGGCAGATGGTCTCGGTCGCCACGGCGATGATCCCGTTCCTCGAGCACGACGACGCCAACCGCGCACTGATGGGCGCGAACATGCAGCGTCAGGCCGTGCCGCTGGTGCGTAGCGAGGCTCCGCTCGTCGGAACCGGCATGGAGCTGCGTGCCGCTGTCGATGCCGGCGACGTCATCGTCAACGAGAAGTCCGGTGTCATCGAGGAGGTGTCCGCCGACTACGTCACCGTGATGGCGGACGACGGCACTCGCAACACCTACCGGATGCGCAAGTTCGCGCGCTCGAACCAGGGCACCTGTGCCAACCAGCGTCCGATCGTGGACGAGGGCGCACGGGTCGAGGCCGGCCAGGTCCTGGCCGACGGTCCCTGCACCGAGAACGGTGAGATGGCGCTGGGCAAGAACCTGCTCGTCGCGATCATGCCGTGGGAGGGCCACAACTACGAGGACGCGATCATCCTGTCGCAGCGCCTCGTGGAAGAGGATGTCCTGACCTCGATCCACATCGAGGAGCACGAGATCGATGCCCGCGACACCAAGCTCGGTGCCGAGGAGATCACCCGTGACATCCCGAACGTCTCGGACGAGGTCCTCGCCGATCTCGACGAGCGCGGCATCATCCGTATCGGTGCCGAGGTTCGTGACGGCGACGTCCTGGTCGGAAAGGTCACGCCGAAGGGCGAGACCGAGCTGACCCCGGAGGAGCGCCTGCTGCGCGCCATCTTCGGCGAGAAGGCCCGCGAGGTCCGCGACACGTCTCTGAAGGTTCCGCACGGCGAGAACGGAAAGGTCATCGGCATTCGCGTGTTCTCGCGCGAGGACGACGACGATCTGCCTCCCGGCGTGAACGAGCTGGTCCGCGTCTACGTGGCCCAGAAGCGCAAGATCCAGGACGGCGACAAGCTCGCCGGCCGCCACGGCAACAAGGGCGTCATCGGCAAGATCCTCCCCCAGGAGGACATGCCGTTCCTGTCCGACGGCACCCCGGTCGACATCATCCTGAACACGCACGGCGTCCCACGTCGTATGAACATCGGTCAGATCCTCGAGACCCACCTCGGCTGGATCGGCAAGACCGGATGGAACATTCAGGTGGCCGCGGACGGAGTCCGACCCGACTGGGCCGCGACGCTGCCCGAGGAGATGCTGGCCGCCGAGGCGGACACCAACATCGCCACCCCGGTGTTCGACGGTGCGAAGGAGGACGAGCTCACCGGCCTGCTGGCGAGCACGATCCCGAACCGCGACGGCGAGCGCATGGTCGGCGCGGACGGAAAGGCCACCCTGTTCGACGGCCGTTCCGGCGAGCCGTTCCCGTACCCGGTCTCCGTGGGCTACATGTACATCATCAAGCTGCACCACCTCGTCGACGACAAGATCCACGCTCGTTCGACCGGTCCGTACTCGATGATCACGCAGCAGCCCCTCGGTGGTAAGGCGCAGTTCGGTGGACAGCGCTTCGGCGAGATGGAGTGCTGGGCCATGCAGGCCTACGGCGCTGCGTACACGCTGCAGGAGCTCCTCACCATCAAGTCCGACGACGTGGTCGGCCGCGTGAAGGTCTACGAGGCCATCGTCAAGGGCGAGAACATCCCGGAGCCCGGTATCCCCGAGTCCTTCAAGGTGCTCCTCAAGGAGCTCCAGTCGCTGTGCCTCAACGTGGAGGTGCTGTCCTCGGACGGCGCGGCCATCACGATGGCGGACGGCGACGACGAGGATCTCGAGCGTGCCGCGGCCAACCTGGGAATCAATCTCTCCCGCAACGAGTCCGCGACCGTCGACGATCTCGCGCAGTAATCGGTGACAGGCCGGCGCGAGGGGACTCGCGTCGGCCCACCCCCGATCACTCGTAGCAGCAGAAAACTATCCCTGAGAAGGGGAAAGGAAGTACGACGTGCTGGACGTCAACTTCTTCGATGAACTCCGCATCGGTCTCGCGACCGCGGACGACATCCGCAATTGGTCCTACGGCGAGGTCAAGAAGCCGGAGACCATCAACTACCGCACGCTCAAGCCCGAGAAGGACGGCCTGTTCTGCGAGAAGATCTTCGGACCTACTCGCGACTGGGAGTGCTACTGCGGCAAGTACAAGCGCGTGCGCTTCAAGGGCATCATCTGTGAGCGCTGCGGCGTCGAGGTGACTCGCGCCAAGGTGCGTCGTGAGCGCATGGGCCACATCGAGCTGGCCGCACCGGTCACGCACATCTGGTACTTCAAGGGTGTTCCGTCGCGCCTCGGCTACCTGCTGGACCTGGCGCCGAAGGATCTCGAGAAGATCATCTACTTCGCCGCCTACGTCATCACGTCGGTCGACGACGAGCTGCGTCACAACGAGCTCTCCACTCTCGAGGCCGAGATGGAGGTCGAGAAGAAGGCTGTCGCCGATCAGCGTGACGCCGACCTCGAGGCCCGTGCGCAGAAGCTCGAGGCCGACATCGCCGAGCTCGAGGCGGAGGGCGCCAAGTCCGACGTCCGTCGCAAGGTCAAGGACGGTGGCGAGCGCGAGATGCGTCAGCTCCGTGACCGCGCGCAGCGTGAGCTGGATCGTCTCGAGGAGATCTGGACCACCTTCACCAAGCTGGCCAAGAAGCAGCTCATCGTCGACGAGCTCATCTACCGCGAGCTGATCGACCGCTACGGCGAGTACTTCACGGGTGCGATGGGCGCGGAGTCCATCCAGAAGCTCATGGAGACCTTCGACATCGAGGCCGAGGCCGAGAGCCTGCGCGAGACCATCCGCAGTGGCAAGGGCCAGAAGAAGCTCCGTGCGCTGAAGCGTCTCAAGGTCGTCGCCGCGTTCCAGTCCACGGGCAACTCGCCCATGGGCATGGTGCTCGACGCCGTGCCGGTGATCCCGCCGGAGCTGCGTCCGATGGTGCAGCTCGACGGTGGACGTTTCGCGACGTCCGACCTCAACGATCTGTACCGCCGCGTCATCAACCGCAACAACCGCCTCAAGCGACTGATCGACCTCGGTGCTCCCGAGATCATCGTCAACAACGAGAAGCGGATGCTGCAGGAGTCGGTCGACGCCCTGTTCGACAACGGTCGTCGCGGCCGTCCGGTCACCGGACCGGGCAACCGCCCGCTCAAGTCGCTGTCCGATCTGCTCAAGGGCAAGCAGGGTCGTTTCCGTCAGAACCTGCTCGGCAAGCGCGTCGACTACTCGGGCCGTTCGGTCATCGTCGTCGGACCGCAGCTCAAGCTGCACCAGTGCGGTCTGCCGAAGCTCATGGCACTCGAGCTGTTCAAGCCGTTCGTGATGAAGCGTCTGGTGGATCTCAACCACGCGCAGAACATCAAGTCGGCCAAGCGCATGGTCGAGCGTCAGCGCGCACAGGTGTGGGACGTCCTCGAAGAGGTCATCGCCGAGCACCCCGTGCTGCTGAACCGCGCACCGACGCTGCACCGTCTGGGCATCCAGGCATTCGAGCCGCAGCTGGTCGAGGGCAAGGCCATCCAGCTGCACCCCCTCGTGTGCGAGGCGTTCAACGCCGACTTCGACGGTGACCAGATGGCAGTACACCTGCCGCTGTCCGCCGAGGCGCAGGCCGAGGCACGCATCCTGATGCTGTCGTCGAACAACATCCTGTCGCCGGCATCGGGCCGACCGCTCGCCATGCCGCGTCTGGACATGGTGACGGGTCTGTTCCACCTGACGCGTCTCGACGACAAGGCTCTGGGCGAGTTCCAGGCCTCGACGTCCGACTCGGCGGAGCTGGGCATCTACGCCAGCCCGGCCGAGGCGCAGATGGCCGTCGATCGCGGCGTCCTGACCGTGCAGTCGCAGATCAAGGTGCGTCTGACGCAGCAGCGTCCGTCGCGCGAGATCGAGGCGGAGCTGTTCCCCGACGGCTGGACCCCGGGCGATGCCTGGACCGCCGAGACGACGCTGGGCCGCGTGCTCTTCAACGAGCTGCTCCCGACGAACTACCCGTTCGTCAACGAGCAGATGCCGAAGAAGCGCCAGGCGACGATCATCAACGATCTCGCCGAGCGGTACCCGATGATCGTGGTCGCGCAGACCGTCGACAAGCTCAAGGACGCCGGCTTCTACTGGGCCACGCGTTCGGGTGTCACGATCTCCATCTCCGACGTCCTCGTGCCGCCGGAGAAGCCGCAGATCCTCGAGGAGTTCGAGGCTCAGGCCGACCGCCTGGAGAAGCAGTACCAGCGTGGCGCTCTCGACCGGACCGAGCGCAACTCGGCCCTGGTCAAGATCTGGCAGGAAGCCACCGAGCAGGTCGGTAAGGCCATGGAGGCCCACTTCCCCGACGAGAACCCGATCCCGATGATCGTGAAGTCCGGCGCGGCCGGAAACATGACGCAGGTGCGGTCGCTCGCCGGCATGAAGGGTCTGGTGACCAACCCGAAGGGTGAGTTCATCCCGCGCCCGATCAAGTCCTCCTTCAAGGAGGGCCTGACGGTCCTGGAGTACTTCATCAACACGCACGGTGCTCGTAAGGGTCTGGCCGACACGGCGCTTCGTACCGCCGACTCGGGCTACCTGACGCGTCGTCTGGTCGACGTCTCGCAGGACGTCATCGTTCGGGAGACCGACTGTGGCACCGAGCGCGGCATCACCACGGTGATCGCGGAGAAGCTGGCCGACGGCTCGATGATCCGCGACGCGCACGTCGAGACCTCGACGTACGCCCGCACCCTGGCCGCCGACGCGGTCGACGCCGACGGCAACGTCATCGTCGAGCGTGGACACGACCTGGGCGACCCGGCCATCGACGCGCTGCTCGCAGCGGGCATCACGTCGGTCAAGGTCCGTTCGGTGCTCACCTGCACCACCGGAACCGGCGTCTGCGCCACCTGCTACGGCCGTTCCATGGCCACCGGCAAGCTCGTCGACATCGGCGAGGCCGTCGGTATCGTCGCGGCACAGTCGATCGGTGAGCCCGGCACGCAGCTCACGATGCGTACCTTCCACCAGGGTGGTGTGGCCGGCGACGACATCACCGGTGGTCTGCCCCGAGTGCAGGAGCTCTTCGAGGCTCGTGTGCCCAAGGGCAAGGCGCCCATCGCGGACGTCTCGGGTCGCATCCAGCTCGAGGACGGTGACCGTTTCTACAAGATCACCATCGTCCCGGACGACGGCGGCGAAGAGGTCGTCTACGACAAGCTCTCCAAGCGTCAGCGTCTGCGTGTCTTCAAGCACGACGACGGCACGGAGCGTCTGTTGTCGGACGGTGACCACGTCGAGGTCGGTCAGCAGCTCATGGAAGGTGCTGCCGATCCCCACGAGGTCCTGCGAGTCATGGGCCCGCGCCAGGTGCAGATCCACCTCGTCAACGAGGTCCAGGAGGTGTACCGCAGCCAGGGTGTGTCCATCCACGACAAGCACATCGAGACGATCGTTCGTCAGATGCTCCGCCGCGTGACCATCATCGATTCGGGCTCCACGGAGTTCCTGCCCGGATCGCTGACCGAGCGCAGTGAGTTCGAGTCGAGCAACCGTCGCGTCGTGTCCGAGGGTGGCGAGCCCGCGGCCGGACGTCCGGTGCTGATGGGTATCACCAAGGCATCGCTGGCGACCGACTCGTGGCTGTCCGCGGCGTCGTTCCAGGAGACCACCCGAGTGCTGACCGACGCGGCGATCAACTGCCGCTCGGACAAGCTCATCGGTCTCAAGGAGAACGTGATCATCGGAAAGCTGATCCCCGCCGGCACCGGCATCAACCGGTACCGGAACATCACGGTTCAGCCCACCGAGGAAGCACGTGCCGCGGCCTACGCGGTGCCGTCGTACGACGATCAGTACTACAGCGCGGACGGCTTCGGCCAGAACACCGGTGCTGCAGTGCCGCTCGACGACTACGGTTTCTCCGGCGACTACCGCTAGCCGGTAGCGCGACAGACAAGTCCAGCCCCGCACTCCACTTCGGTGGGGTGCGGGGCTGTTCTGTGTTCGGGGGTGCCGGGTGCCGGGTGCCGGGTGCTGATCGTGCCGGGCGCACCGTGCCGGCCGGTTGGGGCTGCCGGGCGCACCGCGCGGGGTTCTGCGCAGGCTGTGGGGTGCGCGCAGCACCGGGCGCTGCGCGCGGAAGGCCCGGCGGGTTGCCGACGGTCCGGCGCCCCGGATCTCTGGTGCGCGTCGTGCCGGGCGCACCGCGCGGGGTTCTGCGCAGGTTATGGGGTGCGCGCAGCACCGGGCGCTGCGCGCGGCGCCGGGCCTGGCGCACCGCACCGCCAGGTCACCGCGATGAGTTCCGGGCCACCGCGGAGTCGGCACCTGTATGACCGAGACTCCCAGCACCATCACGAACATCGGCGTGGCCATGTTCACCGTTGCCGATCAGGACAAGGCCCTCGACTTCTACACCCGCGTGCTCGGGTTCGAGGTGCGCGGTGACACCCGCTTCGGGCCGAACGAGGAGTACCGCTGGCTCGAGGTGGCGCCGCCGGGGTCCACGGCGCGCCTCGCGCTGAACCCGCCGATGTACGACACGCCGGGAGGTTCCGCGATCGGGGTGGAGACCGCGGACGTCCGCGCGGAACACGAACGTCTGAGTGCCATCGGCGGCGTCGACATGGAACCGCTCGGTGAGGACGACGATCCGAACGTGCCGCCGATGTTCATGCTGAAGGATCCCGACGGCAACGTCATCACCGTCGTGCAGGCGTGATCCGTTCCCTCCCGGCTCAGCGCAGAGCGAGGGTCGGGAGGGACAAGCTCACCAGCATCAGCGCGAACAGCAGCCAGGCGGCGCCCTGCCAGACGGGCCACGTCCCGCCGTGGCGGTAGGAGCGGTAGCCGATCCACAGTGCGCCGATCCCGCCGAGCAGACAGACACCGGGTACGAGCGCAGCGATCGCGACGCTGGACGCGCCCGCTGCGAGGAACACGGCCACCGCGACGGCAGCGATGCCGATCACTGCCCCGTCGTACGTGGCCGCGTGCCGGATCGCGCGCGGATCGCGCCACCGCTTCTCGACGTCGCGTCTGCCCATCTCTCGCTTGTCGTCCATGTCGACTGCGTACCCGATTCGGGTGGCTTCAGCGCGAGTCCTCGCGCGCGTCGTCTCCGATCCACACGGAGTTTCCTTTCGAGGGGCACCGTTCGGTCCATGAGCCGTCGTGATCTCGTCATCGGTGCCGATCGTTCTCTGCGTGCCGGCACCACGCGTCGTTCGTTCCTCACGTGGACCGCACTGGTCGGTGCGCTCGCGATGACACCGGAACTGTCGAGCGCGACGGCGCACGCGCAGCCGCAACGCGGCACCCCGGCCGACTACCCGTTCCGCCTCGGCGTCGCGTCGGGCGATCCGCTTCCGGACTCGGTGGTGCTGTGGACTCGTCTCGCGGTCGACCCACTCGCTCCGGTCGGCGGTATGCGGCCGGGTGTGGTGCCGGTGCGGTGGGAGATCGCCGAGGACGAACGGTTCGGGCGGACGGTGAGCCAGGGCATCGAACTGGCATCCGATGCGGACGGCTGGTCGGTGCACGTGGACGTGCGGGGTCTGGCTCCGGCGCGAGAGTACTTCTACCGCTTCATGGTCGGTCCGCACGTGAGCACCGTCGGACGGACGAGGACGGCGCCCGCACCGGGATCACCCCTTGCGTCACTGTCGTTCGCGTGGGCGTCGTGCCAGAAGTGGGAGGACGGGTTCTACGGCGCCTATGCCGATCTCGCGGCGAGTGACCCGGACGTCGTGTTCTTCCTCGGCGACTACATCTACGAGTACGCGATCGAAGGTACAGGCGCCCGCGCGTCGCAGCCACGGCCCGAGTCCGCGGGACGAGAGACGCTGGCACTGAACGACTATCGCGATCGGTACGCGCTGTACAAGTCGGATCCCGACCTGGCGTCGGCGCACGCAGCGGCGCCGTGGATCACCACCTTCGACGATCACGAGGTGGACAACAACTGGGCCGGGGCGATCAGCCAGGATGCCGGCACCGCCGCTCCCGGCGATCCTGCGGGTGATCCGCGGTTGTTCCTCCTGCGCCGCGCCGATGCGTTCAAGGCGTGGTGGGAGAACACTCCCGTGCGGATGGCCCAGCGACCGACGGGGCCGGATCTGACGGCGTACCGCCGCTTCAGTTTCGGTGACCTGGTGGACTTCTCGGTGCTCGACACCCGGCAGTACCGCAGCGATCAGGCCAACGGGGACGGCGAACACGCGCAGAACGCGGAGACCGCGGACCCGAGTCGCACCATCACCGGAGCGGCACAGGAGAAGTGGATCCTCGACGGTTTCGGGTCCGGTGCCACGTGGAAGTTCCTCGCACACCAGACGGTGATCTCCGACCTGGCCCGCATCAGCGACGGCGAGCGGAAGGTCGGGATGGACCCGTGGAGTGGGTACGAGGCGTCACGGCACCGCATCCTCGACGGCGCCCGCGACCGGGGGATCACCCTCGCGTCCATCGTGGGCGACATCCACCGCACCATCGTGTCGGAACTGCGCCGCGACTATCAGGACGACTCCGCCCCGGTGGTCGGAGTCGAGATCGCGTCGACATCCATCGCGTCGGGCAAGGACGGTGCGGACGTCGACACGGCCGGTGCGGACATCGCGGCGGCGTCACCGCACGTCAAGTTCGGCAATGCCCGACGCGGTTACCTGCGTGCGACGCTGACGCCGACGGAGTGGCGCTCCGAGATCCGGGTCCTGGACGCGATCTCGGTTCCCGGCGCGCCGGTCCGCACGGCAGCGACCGTGACGGTGCCGGAGGGTCGGCCGGAGATCGGCCTGGCCTAGCGGACGGCCGGGTATGCCTAGCCGCCCGCAGCGATGACGGCTGCGATGTTGCGCTCGGCGAGCGCGGTGATGGTGAGAGACGGGTTGGCCGCACCTGTGCTGCCGGGAACGAGAGCTCCGTCCATGACGTACAGGCCGGGGTGCCCCTTCACTCGTCCGTACGCATCGGTGACGTCGCCCAGGACCGCACCGCCGAGAGGGTGCGCGGTGAACGTGTCGTCGACGTCGCGAGTGAACGGCTCCGCGGAGACGACGGTGCGGCCGGCCTGTGCCATCCGGTTCTGCACCGCGCGCAGTGCCTCGACGGTGTCGCGGCTGCCGCCCTTGGGCCAGGTCAAGCTCATCCCGTCCGTCGCACGGTCGTAGCGGAAATCGGCCCGCAGCGGGTCGATGGTCATACCGAGCGATCCGAGGAACCCCATCTCGGTGGGAACGCCCGGGACGTACCAGTTCTCGACGCTGAGAGGCAGGCCCGTGTCGTCGACGATGCGCGAGGCGCACGGCGCCCCCTGCGGTCCGCCGCCGATGGGGCCGAGCGAGCGGGTCATGAAGGCGTCGCCGTTGGTGCCCCATCCGCGTCCGACGAACTCGTTGAGCTCGGGAAGCGCGCCGGTGGCCTGCGCGCGGACCAGCAGTTCGGTGGTGCCGATGGAGCCGGCGCCGAGGATCAGCGAGTCGCAGGTCAGCGTGCGCGTCTCGAGTGCGTTGCCCTCGGGATCGAGGCGCCGCACCTCCACGCGGTAGCGGCCGCCGCTCTCGGTACCGATGGCGACGACCTCGTGGCTGTGACACACCACGGCGTTGCCCGTGGCCTCGGCCTGCGGGATGTAGTTCTGCGTCAGGTCGTGCTTCGCGCCGTTGGAGTTGCCGAACGTGCTGCAGCCGACGGTGGCGGACGGCCGGGACCGACCCGACATCTCGTCACGCAGCACGTTCCAGTTCCAGCCTCCGTCGACGCGCTGCGGGTCGAAACCGGCGCGGCGGGCGTGGTCGTCCCACGTCCTGGAGTGGGCGAACCCGGGGGAGGCGTAGATGTCGTCGGGCATGGTCGACGGCCGGAGCACCGAGCGAGCCTTGGGGTACCACTGCGACGCCATCTCGTCGTAGTCCACGCGGCCACCGAACGAGAGATCGAAGAAGCGCTTGTCCGGGGCGATGCTGACGCCGGTGTAGACGACGGAGCCGCCGCCCACCGCGGCTGCACGCCACACCGACAGGTTCTCGTATCGCGTGGTGTCGAGGACGCCGTTGAACCAGTCGACGGGCCCGACAGGCATGCCGGTGAGGTTGGTGAACGAGCGCTGATGCCACAGGCCGCGCCCGTCGGCCGTCATGTCGGCGGTGAAGATGTCGCGGAACGGATCGCGCGGCCAGCGGAGTCCTCGTTCGAGCACGGTGACCGACGTACCGGCCTGCGCGAGCCGCAACGCCGCGGCGCTGGCTCCGAAGCCCGATCCGACGACGAGGGCGGGTGAGTGGTCCGGTGGACGCGGAGGGTCGGCGAACAGTTCGGGAAGGAGGTTCCGGATCGAGGGGACGCCGAGCGGGAGTGCGGACGCCGTCGACCGGGTGATCGCGGGCGGGACCGCGAGGCCCACCATTCCTGCTGCGGCCAGTTGCAGCAGTTGCCTGCGCTTCACGTGCACACCCACCATCGATCGAGAACAGTCGAGTGGTCAGTCTCCCGTGAATGGTGCATGTGATGGAACCACTCGACCGGATTGTATGACTGTTACCAATCTTCGTGCTGGTTTCTCGGGCGGGTCGGGGCGGAACAGGGCGGCTCCCGCGAGGGTTGTGCAGAGTATGCGTCTGTCCCTTCTCGATCGCTCCCGTACCCGCACCGATCGGTCTGCCGCCGCCGCGGTGTCGGACACGATCGAGCGTGCGCGGTGGGCCGAGGCGGCGGGTTACGAGCGGTTCTGGGTGGCCGAGCATCACGCCGTCCCCGGCATCGCGAGCGGCTCACCCGCGGTGCTGCTCGCCGCGATCGGCGCGGCGACGTCGCGGATTCGGCTGGGGTCGGGCGGCGTCATGCTGCCGAACCACTCGCCCATCGTCGTCGCCGAGCAGTTCGCGATGCTCGACGCGCTGTGTCCCGGCCGGGTCGACCTCGGTGTCGGCCGGTCGCTGGGGTTCACTCCGCCGATACGCAAGGTGCTGCGGGCGGACACCGAGGACGCCGAGCGCTTCGCCGACGACCTCGCGGATCTGCAGGACTTCCTGCTCGGAACCGGTCCGGTGACCGTGCAGCCCGCGCCCGAGCGACTGATCCCGATCCACGTTCTCGCCACGGGTCAGGGGCTGGCGATCGCCGCCCAGCGCGGGCTTCCCGTCGTGGTGGGCGGTCCGATGCTCACGGGTGACCTCGCTCCATTGGCGGCGTATCGACGCGAGTTCGTTCCGTCGGCCTTCGCGGCGCAACCCTCCGTGACGGTGTCGCTCGACGTCCTGGTCGCCGACACCGACGCCGAGGCTCGCCGACTCGCCATGGCGGAGGCGGTGGCCATGGCGGAGTCCCGCCGTACCGGGGAGTTCCCACCGCTGCGGGCGGTCACCGAGATGCCCGACGGTCTCACTCCGCGAGCTCGGGAGTCGGCCCAGCGCTCCCTCGACGGCAGCGTGCACGGCAGTCCGGCGACGGTGCGCCGCCGGCTCGAGGACCTCGTCGACCGCACCGGTGCCGACGAGATCCTGTCCTCGGCATCGACGTTCGACCGCGACGCGTTGCGTGCGTCCGACGAGTCGTTGGCCGCACTGCTGCGCTGACGGGTCAGACCTGCAGGTCCACCCACACCAGTCTGTGATCGCTCGCCGACAGCAACTCGGCGCCCGGCTCGCCCGGCGCGGGCCAGAAGACCCCCGACCCGGTGACCGTCAGATCGGTGCTCGGCAGGACGTAGTCCACCCGCAGATCACCCGGCACCGGATCGGCGAAATCCGCCGTGTCGGTGCCGGCGGTCGGCGAGGTGGGCGCCGGGTCCTGCAGCGCCGGGCTGTCGAGCAGTTGCGCGATGGCGCCCGGATAGGAGTCCCCGTCGACCGGATCGCTGTTCTGGTCCCCCAACACCACGAACGAGGAACCGTCCGGCAGGCCGCCGGCCAGTCCGGTGTCGTCGACGAGGTAATCGGCGCCGGCGATGTAGTCCGCGGTGAGCCGGATCTCGTCGTGATTGCGTCGGCCGTTGCGGTCCTCGGGCCCGTCGAAGGAGGGTGGCGTGGGGTGCGAGACGAGCAGGTGGATCACCCGCCCGTCGATGTCCACGGGCACGTCCCAGTGCGACTTGCTCGACAGGCGCAGGGCGTCCGAGTTCGCGCCGTAGTACTCGCGCGGCAGCAGGTTGTCGGGCATGTCGGCCCAGCGGAAGGTCTGGAACGTGCGGACCGCGGCGGCGTCGAGGGGGAACTTCGAGAGGACGACCATGCCGTACTGGCCGGGGAACTGCCCGAAGCCCCAGGCGTCGTTCGGTCCGTCGGACCGCCCGTCCCCGTCGAGGTCGAGCCCGGACGGCTCGCCGGTGTTGACGGGCGCCGTGTACGCGAACGGGTAGTCGATCGGTGCGTCGCCGACGGCGAGGTAGTTGTCGCGGAAGAGGTCGACGGCGCCGTCAGAGTAGTCGAACTCGTTGAGCAGCAGCATGTCCGGGGCGTTGCGCTGGACCACGTCGGCCACCGACCGGATCTGCGGATCCGTTCCGGACCGCAGAGCGGCGACCAGATCACCGGCGGCGGGGCGGTTCATGCTGGCGTTGTACGTCGCGACGCGGACGGTACGCGGGTCACCGGGCGGCTCCTCGGCGGCAGGCGCGCTGCAGGCGGTGATCGTCAGGACGGACGCGGCGAGAAGCACGCGGGTGAGTCGCATGGTGCGGGACGCTATCGCGCCGCCCTGACAGACGGGCGAACACGAGGGGGCGGGCAGGGGCGCGTCAGGCCACGCCGTCCAGCACCCGCTGCGCGTCCGGCGACACGTACGGGTAGGCGCAGAGGGCGAGCACGCCCCCGATCAGCAGCAGGGGCAGCAGCGGGACCATGCCGGTGGTGAGGGAGCCGTACGCGTCGGACACCGCGCCGACGAGGAGCGGTCCGACGGCGCCGCCCACGGTCGCGGCGATCTGCAGCAGTCCGTAACCCAGTCCGCGGTCGCGCGGGGCGAGCACGTCGGCGACGCACGAGGTGAGCGTGGGGATCGCCCAGGCGGTGAAGAAGCCGAACACGGTGAGCAGCACGGTGAAGGGCAGCCAGCTCTCGGAGGCCAACGCCCCGGCCATGGCCGCGGTGCCCAGCAGGATTCCGGTGCCGCCCACCAGGACGCGCCACTGCGACGGCGTCGAGAACAGGGTTCGCCGGGTGAGCAGGGATCCGACGAGCGTGCCGCCGACGATGCCGATCAGTGTCAGACCACCGCCCGCGGAGGCGGCGGCCGCCTCGCCCAGGCCGAAGCGACGTTGCAGCAGGCTGGGCACCCAGAACGTCAGGCCACCGACCGCGAGGCTCATGACGGTGAGAGCGCCGCCGGTGAACCACAGCGTCCGGATCGGTGCGACGCGGCGGAGTTGGACCGGCATCGGGTCGGTGGTGGCCTCCGGCGCGGGCGTGTCCGCGCTGCCCGCGGCCAGTCTGTCGGCGTACCCCCGTTCGGGCTCGCGCACGCGTGACATCAGGACGGCGACCACCACACCGGGAATCGCCATGACGAGGAAGGCGCCGCGCC
>NZ_LMRN01000009.1:713724-714395 GCF_001426145.1 Rhodococcus sp. Leaf225
CCGCCACCACCCGAAGGCCGTCGGGCGGGTCGCGGGTGGGTGGAAATCGGCGAGCATGCTGGCGCTGGCCGGGTTGTCGATGGCCTCGGCGGCGGCGAGGCCCATGCGCACCAGGTAGAAGACGGCGAAGGTGGGAGCGAGCGCGGAACCGACCGTCGCCAGGGCCCACAGGAACACGACGACGGTGATGATGCGGCCGCGGTCGTGGCGATCGGCGAGGTAGGCGGCGGGCATCGCGAGGAGGCCCGCGGCGACGGCGGCCGCGGTGGGGATGGAGCCGGCGGCGGTGTCGCCGAACCCGAACTCCGCCTGCAGCTGCGGCAGCACGGCGGCGACCAGGCTGAACTCGATGCGGTCTACGAGGGAGACCAGCACCAGCACGATCGCGGGTCCCCACCCGTACGGGAGGGTGAGGGAGTCGCGCCGCGCCCCGATCGTGCGCCACCGCGGTGCCCGCGTCGCCGCCGCACCCCGCTCGGTCCGATTCTCGGTCTCCGTCACTGCCGCCCCCGTCCGACCGGCGCGCCTGCCGATTCGGGCGCAGCCTATTCCGGCGAAACGCCCGGGTACCGTCGTCGGGAGAAGCTTGGGCGGACCCACCATCGGGCCCGCCCGGACCCTTGCTCCGTCACCCCCGTGCGCCTTTTGCGTATCCCTGGATGCGCGAAAGG
>NZ_LMRN01000009.1:714461-747910 GCF_001426145.1 Rhodococcus sp. Leaf225
TTGCTGCACCGCCCACCTGTTGCCGTCCGGGTCGGCGAAGTACGTGAACAACCCCCAGCCCTCGTCCTTCACCGGGGTGGCCTCGACGCCCGCGGACAGCAGCATCTCGTACGCGGCCTGCGCGTCCTGCACGACGACGAGCATGCCCTCGACGGATCCGGGTGCGGCGGAGGTGATGTTCTTCCCGATCGCGATCGAGCACGCGGAACCGGGTGGGGTGAGCTGTACGTAGCGCACGTCCGGGAAGGGAGTGGCGTCGTGATCGGCGTGGAAGCCGATGCGCGTGTAGAACTCCTTCGCGCAGTCGACGTCGGTGACGGGCAGCATGACGAGCTGGATCTCCATGGTGAGCGGGTGCGTGGCGGTCATGGTCGGCCTCTCCTCGTGTCGGATGATGACCGAGATTCTGCTCCCGATCGAGGACGATCACGGTCCGCAATGCGCCGCCGATTCCGAGGAACAGTAGGTGTCATCTCCGGTCACAGGTACTGTGACCGGACATTCGTCGTCAGGAGGACTCACATGGTCAGCGTGCGCAACAAGGTCGTGCTCATCACCGGAGCGGGCCGCGGTATCGGCGAGGCGACGGCGCGGGCTCTCGCGGCCAAGGGCGCGAAGCTGGTGCTGACCGACGTGGACGAGGCGCCTCTGACGGCACTCGTGGCCGATCTGGGCGACGTCGCCGTGGGGGTGCGCGCCGACGTGCGGGATCTCGCGGACATGCAGGCCGCCGTGGACGCGGGAATCGCGCGATTCGGAGGCATCGACGTGGTCCTCGCGAACGCCGGCATCTCGAGCTACGGGTCGGTGCTCAACGTCGATCCGGAGACGTTCAAGCGCGTGATCGACATCAACACCACGGGCGTCTTCCACACCGTCCGCGCGGCGCTGCCCTCGCTCATCGAGCGCAAGGGATACGTGCTCGTCGTCTCGTCGCTCGCGGCCTTCACCGCGTGCCCCGGCCTCGCGTCGTACAACGCGAGCAAGGCGGGAGCCGAACACTTCGCCAACGCCCTGCGCCTCGAGGTGAAGTACCAGGGTGTGGACGTCGGCTCCGCCCACATGGCGTGGATCGACACTCCACTGGTGCAGGACGCCAAGTCCGACCTCACCGCGTTCCAGGATCTGCTGTCCGTGCTGCCCTGGCCGCTCGGCCGCACCCTGCCGGTCGAGGCGTGTGTCGATGCCTTCGTCCGCGCGGTGGAGCGGCGGTCACGCCGGGTCTACGTTCCCGGCATCGTGGGCGGCATCGGGTGGGTGCGCTCCGTGCTCACCACTCGGCTCGGTGAGGCCACGACGCTGCGCCACGTGCCGCGCATCCTGCCGAAGATGGACGCCGAGGTGAAGGCGCTGGGTCGCTCGGAGAGCGCGCGCAATCGTGCTGTGGTGGAGGGTCAGTCGACGCGGAGCGCGTGAGTCAGGCGGGCGCGCCTCGGCCCGAGATCCGACCAGTCGCCGGTGAACTCCAGCACCGCCAGCGCGGAGGTGGGGTAGCCCCGTCGGATCCACACCGCCGCGTCCGACTCCTGATCGTCGGCGAGTTCCAGTGCCGTGAAGGGGATTCCGGGTGCGTGGCCCACCACCAACACGCTGGCCGCCGAGTCGTCTGTCGCGGTGATCTCGCGGACGATGTCGTCGGGGGAGCCCCCGTAGACGGTGCCCTCGAAGCGCACCGGCGCGTCGACGGCCGTGCGCTCGAGAGTCTGGCGAGTACGCGTCGCCGTCGAGCAGATCACCGCGTCCACGGCGCCGACGTTCGCCCGGATCCAGTCGCCGGCCGCGGCGGCCTGGCGACGGCCCCGCTCGTCGAGCGGCCGGTCGTGGTCGTCCACCCCGTCCGGGTACGAGGACTTGCCGTGGCGCATCAGGATCAGGGTGCGGGTGTCGGACATCGCTCGATGCTAGTGCCCGACCGGGCGGCGAGCGATGCTGCTGCCCTCGGGCGTCCAGTCGATGTCGCCGCGCTCGCGAAAAGCGTTCAGCCACCCGATCATCGGCCAGTGTCCCCATCGAGCGTGGAAGATGGCGGCGTTGGTCACGATGTCGTCGAGATGCTCGATCGGCGGCGAGGACACGGGGTGCCACTGATGGTGCGCGTGCGCTCCGCCGACCCACAGCAGATCCAGCCCCGATCGTTCCGCGACGCGGCCGACGTCGGTGTCCTCGCCGCCGTAGCCCGTGTAGTCCTCGCAGAACCCCCCGAGCGTGTGCCACGTCGCCGACGTGACCGCGAACGACAGCGACCAGAACAGATCCCAGTTCGTTCCGATCTCGACGTGCCCCGGCGCCGGATTCGGGCGTGCCGCATGGGGATTCGTCCATCCGTCCAGGTCGTCCGGGTACCCACCGGAGACCTCGGGCAGGTAGGTGACCGGCCCGCACAGCACGGCTCCGTCGCGCGCACGACGGACGTACCGGTCGATCATCTCGCGGCTCGGGATGCAGTCGACGTCCAGGAAGATCAGCAGATCGGCACCGGCCTCGAGGGCGAGGCGGGCACCCTCGTTGCGCGCCCGCGCCAGGGGGAGCGCGTCGCCGACGCGGGGAACGACGGCGGTGGCGTCCACGACCGTCGGGTCACCCATCGACACCACGACGTGCAGATCGGCTCGCCGTGTCGAGCGAGCGAGACCGCGGCGTTGCGCAGCGAGGTGCCCCGCGCGACCCGACACGATGGTCACCACGGCCACCGAAGTCATGTAAGCACCGACGTCACGCCCACACGTCCTCGATCGCCGCTGCCGCACGACGCGCTGCGCCGTCCACCTCGGTCCGTGCCCGGATGTCGCCGGTCAGCGCACCGGCACGGTTCAGGATCTCGGGCCACCGGTCCGGATCGGGCCACGACTCGAGCGAGATCGCCAGCCCCGCGGCCCCCAGCGCGCGAGTGGTCGCGAGTTGCTCCCCGTGCGGGCGACTCTCGGCCACGACCACCGCGGGGGCACCCGATGCGGCCACGTCGGCCACCGCGTTCTGCCCGCCGTGCGTGACCACCACGCCGGCACCGGTCAGCAGCGGCCACACGTCGTCCACCCAGGGGGTGCCGGGCGCGCCGACACCGCGCCAGGTGCGGGTCGGCGTGGCAGCACCCGCTCGGGCGAGGTGGTCCGGGGTGAGAGCTGAGCCCCCTGCGCCCGCGAGCACGACGACGGACGTCGGGTCGCGGTCGGTTCCGGCGCGGGCACGATCGGCGTGGGCACTGATCGAGCCGGCGTACACGGTCCTGTCCTCGAACTCGCGCAACCACTCCGGCCGGTACACCGAGGCCGACCACGGAGCGACGATGCGGTCGGCGACGCGATAGGCCAGCTGATGGGGCGCATCGGTGCGCTCGCCCGGCATCGCGAACACGACCACCCGAACACCCATGAGTCGCACGAACATCGCGACCTCGACGGACACGTCCACGACGACGCATCGGGGGCGATGTTCGTCCACGAATCGCGCGAGGGCGGCCATGCGGTCGGTCATCCCGGGGACCGAGGTGGGCGCCCAGTGGACGACCCCGTGAGCGGTGGGTTCGTCCGGATCGTCACCGCCGTCGGGTGTGTCTGTAGGAAGTGTGATCCAGCCCGCGAACGGGTCGATGTCCGACGGCCGGGGCCGCGAGGACAGCACCGTCACCGGCTCGGCGAGCGCCCGTGCGACGGACCGGGCGCGGGTCAGATGCCCCACGCCGTGGTGGTGGACGTAGTACCCGATCATGCAGGGACGGCGGCGGTTCGGCCCGACGTCGTCAGCAACACGCGGTAGAGGTCGAGATAGCTGTCCACCATCGTCGCGTCCGAACAGATGCGCTCCGCGCGAGCGCGGGCGTGCGCACGGGGGAGGCGCGCAGCATCTCCGATGGCCCCGGCGAGAGCGTCGATGTCGTCGGCGGGCACCATCCGGCCACACGTGTCGTCGAGGATCTCCGGGATGCCGCCGCGACGGAAGGCCGCCACCGGTGTGCCGCACGCGAGTGCTTCGGCGACCACGAGCCCGTACGGCTCGTCCCACTGCGGCGTCACCAGTGCGACGGCGGCTCCGCCGACCAGATCGGCGAGTTCCTTCTGCATCAGGTGACCCTCGTAGGTGACGCCGTCGCCGAGGCGGGGCTCCACCGCCGTCCGGAAGTAGTCGTCGTCGGCTGCCGGTCCGGCGATGCGCAGGTGGTAGCCGGCGCGCCGGGCGGCGTCGATGGCGAGATCGACCCCCTTCTCGGGAACCAACCGGCCCGTCCACACCGCGTACTCGCCCGCCCCGCCGCGATCGCCGGTGCCCTGGCCGAACGGCCACCGGTCGAGCGGGATCCCGTTGGGAACCACGGGGATCGGACCCGCGACGGGTAGCCACTGCTGCGCCGTGTACTCGCTCACCGCGGCGTACCCGGTGTTCGGATTGAGCGGCACCGCGGCCGCCGACTCCAGCCAGGCGAGCGGTGGCGTGTGCAGCGTCGTGAGCATGGGGACCGGCACCATCGAGGACATCGCGATGGGCAGGTAGTGGAGGCTGTGATTGTGGATCACGTCGAACGACTGTGCCAGGGGTCCGGCCAGTTCGAGCATGACCGACAGATAGGCGTGATGCTCGTGCACCACCCACGACGGTCCCATGTGTTCGGTCCGCGCGTGCGGACTCATCTGGAACGTGTGGACGTCGATGACGTCGTGCGCGACGTCGGTCGACGTGCCTTCGGCACCGAAGAGCGTGACGCGATGGCCGCGCTCGGTGAGGGCATGGGCGAGATGCCACACGTGTGCCTCGAGGCCACCCGCGAACGGTTGCGCGATGGGGAAGCGCGACGATCCGAGAAGGGCGATGCGCAGTGGACGTGCGGCGGCGGCGACCGTCATACGAGCACGGCTCCGTCCGCGCGGCCCGAGGCGACGGGAGCGGACAGGGCACGGTAGAGCGCGGCGTGCTCGGCGGCGATCGCGCTCTGCTGATGGCGTCGGTAGTCGGCGAAGTCCGGGCCGGTCGGCTCGGTGCGCAGCGCCTCGCCCACCGCGGCATCGAGCGACGCGGGATCGAAGAGGCCGGGTCCGAACACGAAGGTGGGGCACGGGAACTGATCGGCGAAGTGGCCGATGTCCGGGACGACGGGGACGACGCCGAGGTCGCGGCACGCCTCCATCCAGCCAGAGTGCGTACCGAAGCGGTACGGAAGCACGGACACGTCGATCTCGGACAGGTACTGCCACAGCTCCGCGTCGGTGAACCGACGATGCACCCGCACGTCGACGTCCGGGTGATCACGGAAGGCCAGCAATCGCTCGCCGCGCTCCGGTGCGTACCAGTGGCTCGTGTGGTCGAACACGTCGTCGTCGATGTCGAGACGCACCACGGCGTCGCGTGCCGACGCGGCCGCCACGACGGTCGCCATGACCGCCTCGGGATCGAGGTTCGCGCGCAACGACTTGGCGTGCACGGCGACGACTGCGCGCTCGTGCGCCGTGGTGTCGCGTGCGGTGATGACGTCGAGCGGTACGACGTGCGGATGCGGGATCACCATTGCCGAGCGGCCCCACAGACGTTCGATCTCCCGAGCGGCGCGGTCGGTCAGCGTGATGACGGCGGCCGCGGCGGGGACGAGGACGTCGAGCTGGGACCGGTGCATGTCGAGCTCGGCGAAGTGTGGATTGTGCAGGTCGTGCACCGTGAGAACCAGGGGGGTCGACGACTCGCGCAGCACGGAGACGACGTCGGCGAGACGGTCCGGTGTGGCGGCGTCGAAGCCGAAGTGCAGGTGCACCACGTCGATGTCGTCGATGTGCGCGCGGAGATAGTCGGGCTCGAGCAGGCGCGGCGGCCACCACTGCCCGGGCGTGGTCGCCTCGAGGGGCCGGGGATCGTCGAGCAGAAGAATGTCGTCGCCCGTGGCGACGACAGCGGCGACGTACGGGTGCGCAGCAGGGATGGATGCGACGGCGATCACGGCTCGGGTCATCCTCTCGGGGGCAGACGCGCGCGCCCGAGGGGTGGGCAGGGCGGCACGGGTGTACGAACAGGGATCGGGCCGCCTTCTGGACCACGACAAAAGAGGAATGCCCCGGGGGGCTCGTCCACAAACGCGGTGTCGTGCAGGTCTCTCACCGCTTCGCCTGCGCGCTGTCCGGGTAACCCGACGTCATGCCTCACTCTGCGTCGACCGAGCCGGACGGCCGGACGCGTCACTACGGCGAGTTCTACGGTCTCGACCCGGTGCCCGACGATCCACCGCTGTGGATCGTGCTCGGGAACTGCCAGGCCGAGGCCGTGCGAGTGATGCTCGACGAGGTGCCGGACGCGCCGTTCCGGACCGTGCGCATGCCGCCGGTGCACGAACTCGACTCGGCCGACGTGCGGCACCTCGCCGAGCTGGCCGGCCGGGCTTCGGTGTTGCTGGCGCAGCCGGTTCGCGACGACTACCGCGACCTGCCGATCGGGACGAACCAGGTGGCGTCGATGCTGCCGGAGCACGCCCGGGTCGTGCGGTGGCCGGTCTTCCGGTACAGCGGGCTGTACCCGTTCCAGGTGATCGTGCGGCACCCGAGCGACCCGTCGGCGTCTCCCGCCGGCGCTCCGTACCACGATCTGCGCACGGTGCTCGTGGCCGCAGGCAGGGTGGCATCCGAGGAGTGGCGCGCCGCTCCCGTCGCCCCTGACGCGCTGCGCGCGAACGCCGAGGCGAGCATCGCCGAACTCGCACGACGCGAGCGCCGGGACTGCGACGTCGCGATCTCGGACGTCCTGACCGCCCTCGGAGCGGACGCCGCACACACGATCAACCACCCCGGCAATCCGGTGCTGCTCGAGCTGGCCACGCGCATCCTGTCGGTAGCCGGTGTCGACGCTGCGGCGGCGGATCCCGGCCGCGTACTGCTCGATTCGGTGCACACGCCGCTGGAGTCCGCTGTCGTCGACGCGCTCGGCCTCGGCGCCGCGCCCCGGCCGGACTGGGTGATCGGCGGCTCCGTCGTCGATGCCGAGGACATTCACCGTCGCCAACTGCAGTGGTACGCGGAGCATCCCGCGTTCGTGGACGCCGCGCTCACCCGACACGCGGACACACTCTCGCTGCTGCTGTCGGAGGTCGCCTCGTGACGTCGGTCGCGCATCTCGTCATCGGTCCCGAGCGACACGGGGTGGTGCAGTTCGCGCTGCGCATCCGCGACGGCATCATCGACGCCGGTCTCGAGTCGACGCTCCTGCGTCACGAGTCCGCGAGTGACGTCACGTCGATTCCGGACGTCGACGTCGTGCACCTGCACGTGACGGACCGGTTGTTCGGGTCACCGGCGACGGCTGCGGCCGGGGTGGTCGAGGACCTGGCGCGGCGCATCCACGCATCGGGTTCCGCGTTCGTGGTGACGCTGCACGATCTGCCGCAGCCGTCCGACGGTCGATCCGCGTCCGCGCGCGTCGAGTGCTACCGACGGGTGGTCGCGTGCGCGGACACCGTGATCGTCAGCAGCGAGCACGAACGAGACCTGTCGCGCGAGGCCGGTATCGGTACCCCGTCCGTCGTGATCCCGCTTCCCGTCCCGACGGGGGCCGGCATCCGCACGGACAGCGGCGAGGTGACCGTCGGCGTCCTCGGGTTCCTGTACCCGGGCAAGGGACACGCCGAGGTGCTGGACGCGCTGCCCCCGGGCGCGCACCTGCTGGCACTGGGAACGCCGTCGCCGGGACACGATCATCTGGTCGACGAGCTGACCGAGTCCGCAGCGGCACACGGCACCACCGTGCGTGTCACCGGCTACATCGACGACGCCGACCTTCCGGTCGAACTCGGCCGCGTCACCGTTCCCGTGGCGCATCATCGGCACATGTCCGCGTCCGGGTCGATCAACACCTGGATCGAGCACGGCCGCCGACCGCTGGTGGTGGCCGGCGCGTACACCCGTGAGTTCGCCCGGCGCTCGCCCGGCACCGTGACCCTGTACGAGGAGGACCGACTCGCCGAGGCGCTCGCCGACGCGGCGGGTGACCCCGAGTCGACGTGGCTGGAGGACGGGGTCGTCGCGCACCCCACGCGCGCGGAGGTCGGCGCCGCGCACGTGCGGGTGTACGCGAGGTCGGCCGTGGTGCACGCGTGATCACCACCGCCGTCCCCACCCCGCTCGGCCACGCGGTGCCCGGCAACAGGTGGGACCTGCTGCGCGACATCGATGCTCCGCGCCCGTCGGTCAGCGTCGTCGTGCCCTATTTCGAACAGCAACGGTCTCTGGATCTGGTTCTCGCGGCGCTCGAGCAGCAGACGTACCGCGCGTTCGAGGTGATCGTCGCGGACGACGGCTCGGCCACGGCGCCGCTCGTCCGCAGTGCACTCGACGTCACGGTGGTCTCGCAGGAGGACCGTGGCTTCCGCGCCGCCGCGGCGCGCAATCTCGGGGCGCGTGCCGCGTCCGGTGACGTGCTCTGTTTCCTCGACGCCGACACGGTTCCCGAGCCCGGGTACCTCCAGGCGCTCGTGCGTCTGCCGTCGCTGGTTCCCGATGCACTCACGGTCGGTCGACGGCGACACGCGGACCTGTCCGCGCTGGGCCGACTTCCGGGGCCGGACGACGGAATCCTCGACGAGCCGCGCTGGTTGATCGACGCGTACCGCGGTTCGCGCGATCTGCTCGATGCCGATCATCGCTCCTATCGCCACGTCATCAGCGCGGTGATGTGTTGCACCGCAGCATTCTTCGAGGAGATCGGCGGCTTCGACGAGTCGTTCGGCGGATACGGCGGAGAGGACTGGGAGCTGGCCAATCGCGCCTACCTCGCCGGCGCCCTGATCGCGCACGTGCCGGACGCCGTCGCCTGGCACGACGGTCCCGACTGGGCGGGCCGACCCGGTGAGCAACGCACCGAGCAGAAGAACGCTGAGGCTCTGTCCCTGCTTCCACTCGTCACCGACCCCGCTGCGCGCACCCACGGCGTCCGGTACGCCGTTCCCGACCTCACGGCCGTCGTGCACGCCGACGGACACAGTGCCGCATCGCTGTTGGTGACGGTGGGATCGGTGCTCGCGCAGGGGGACGTCACCGTGTGGGTGGACGGGACGGACGCCGCGGATCTCGTCGCGTCGTGGCGGACCGACGACCCGCGAATCCGCCTCGGTGTCCCCGGCGGCGACGACGTACGGCGCAGCCGCTTCGGGCTCGACCTCGTCGGTCCGGTCGTCCTGGCCCCGGATGCAGCGCGGACGCTGGAGGCGTCGACGCCTCCGCAAGGCCCCGGTCTGGTGCGGTCGAGCGTGCCGGGCGGCAGTGTCGAGTGGTGGTCGTGGCGCGCCGTGCGCCGGGCCCGCCGGTGGGCCGACGCACTGGATCGCACCCCGCAGCAGGCCCTCGCCGACCTGTTCGGCATCACGGACGTACCGGCCGACGAGGTCGGCATCGCGGCGGGTCCGCATCAGCCGGACCTGTCGTGGTGAGACCCCCGAACCATTCGAGTCACAGGACACCGGAGGCATCATGACCACCGAGCACGACATCGTCATCATCGGCGGGGGCAACGCGGGCATCAGCGCCGCCGCCCGTTTCCTGAACAAGGGCGTCTCCGACGTGGTGGTCATCGAACCGCAGGAGGTGCACACCTATCGGCCGCTGCTGTCCTACGTCGGCGGCGGGCAGGCGTCCCTCGCCTCCGCGCAGCGCTCCCAGCGCTCGGTGACACCGAAGGGCTGTACCTGGATCCCGGAGCGTGTCGCCTCGGTGGACACCGTGACGCGGACTGTGCGCACCGAGTCGGGCACGGAGGTGCGCTACCGCGACCTCGTCGTGGGATCCGGTCTCGTGCCCGATCACGACGCACTGCCCGGAATCGACGCGGCGCTGGCGTCGTCGTCGGTGGCGAGCAACTACCTCGACGAGGCGACGCGTACCTGGCACCTCGTGCAGACGATGCGTCCCGACGGGCACGCCGTCTTCACGGTTCCTCGTGCGCCGGTGAGCTGCACCGGGACCACCATCAAGCCGCTGTTCCTCGCCGCCGCGCACTGGCGGAAGGTGGGTGCCGCGCCGTCGATGACGCTGGTGGTCGACCGCCCGGATCTCGTGGGAGTGCCGGCGCTCGACGCCCGGCTGCGGAAGTACCTGCGGGAGCTGGATGTCCGAGTGCTTCACCGCACCGCCGTGACGGCGCTCGCGCCGGGCGAGCGATCGATCACGGTGACCGGCGCGGACGGTCGCACCGAGCGGATCGGCTACGACATGCTGCATCTGGTGCCGCCCTACCGCGGACCGCGGTGGGTCGAGGAGACCGGCCTGGCAAGCGCTGATCCCGGCACGCACGCAGTGGTGGACGTGGATCCGCGGACCTTCCGGCACCGCACACACGAGGGCGTGTGGGCCGTGGGCGACGGCGCGTCCATCGACACCGATCCCTCGGGCGGCGGACTACGGCGCCAGGTGTCGATCCTCGTCGACAACGTGCTGGCGCAACGATCGAACGAGACGCTGGGGGAGTACGACGGCTACACGGTGGCGCCGATCCCGGTGGACGCGCGGCGACTCATCGCGGCCGAGTTCGATCGCACCGGCGAGATCACGTCGTCGTTGCCGTCGTTCCTGGACCCGCTGAAGCCCCGTCGGCTCTCGTGGGCGGGCGACCGGTTCGGCCTGCCGTTCACGTACTGGCACCTGTTGTTGAAGGGCCATCTCTGAGTCAGCTCGTCGGGCGCAGCATTCCGGTGAGGAACAGTTGCGTAGCAGCATCGACGATCTCGTCGGGGGTCGCACCGATGTGGTCCTGCAACCGGGCGGAGACGAGTTCGGAGCAGGCGCCGATGAACATCAACGCCATGAGCCGGTCCTGCGGCGGCGGGAGTGCGCGGTCGGCCCAGAGTTCGTGCGAGCGTTCGACGACCACGTCCGCGACGGCGTCGATGGTCGCCTGACGTCGAGCTCGCAGGGTCGGTGACGCCATCGACTCGACGAACGCGATCCGGCCCTTGCGGGGGTCGGACAGCATGATCGACACCACGGCGCTCAGAGCGGCCCGCACGCGGTCGGCGACGTCTCCGTCCGTCGACGAGACGGCATGGATCGCAGCGCTTCTCACCTCGTCGGCAACGCTGTCGAGCACGGCGAGCAGCAGGTCCGACTTGGTGCGGAAGCTCTCGTAGAAATACCGCTCGGTGAGCCCGGCGGCCGCGCAGACCGCGGTCATCGTGGTCTTGTCGGTGCCCACCGAGGACATGAGGTCCAGGCCCGCCTCGATCAGTGCGGCCCGGCGGCGGACGGCGCGGTCCGCCGCGTCCACTCCGCCGTAGGTCCTGCTCGCGGGTTCCGCCATGCCGTCAGTCTCGCAGGTCTTGACGAATGTCTCTCCTGTGACGCACACTACATCTGACAGGATGCCCTGTCAGATACTCAGGAGGCCCCATGGCTCACGCGCTCGCCGCCCCACCGCTCGGCTCCGATCTCCGTCCCGTCATGGGCAGCGGGGGCATCCCCTACGTCGGCCGTTCGATGCAGTACATCCGGGACCCCCTAGCCCTGTGGCGGCAGCAGGAGCGGCGCTACGGGCAGGTCTCGTGGCACACGATGGCGGGCCGGCGCGTGGTGCTGGTGCTCGGCGCCGACGGGTGCGAGGAGATCCTGACCAACCGGGACAAGGCGTTCAGCAACGCACTCGGCTGGCGGCCGCTCATCGGGCCGTTCTTCGACAACGGGCTCATGCTCATGGACCTCGGCGAGCACCGCCACCACCGGCGGCTGCTGCAGCAGGCGTTCACCAAGGACCGTCTCGCGTCCTACGCCGCGGCGATGGAACCGCTGATCGCCCGCACCGTGCAGGAGTGGGACTCGTCGGAGCACTTCGAGATCTATCCCGCCGTGAAGTCGTTGACGCTCGGCCTCGCGACCGAGGTGTTCATGGGCGGGGTGCGCGACGGTGACACCCGGCTGGACGCCGTCAACAAGGCCTTCGTCGACTGTGTTCAGGCGGCGACGTCCATCGTCCGGCTCGACGTGCCCGGTGGTCGGTGGCGCCGGGGTCTGAAGGGTCGACGCTTCCTCGAAGACTTTCTGCGGGACTATCTTCCGGATCGGCGGCGCGGCGACGGCCGAGATCTGTTCTCGGTGCTCGCCCACCTCGAGGACGACGACGGCGAGCGCTTCTCCGACGACGCGATCATCGACCACATGATCTTCCTGCTGATGGCAGCGCACGACACGTCGACCATCACCATCTCCACGATGGTCGATCAGCTCGGCCGACACCCGCAGTGGCAGGAGGAATGTCGCCGGCAGTCGCTGGCCGCGGTCCCCGACGTCTCCGCACCCGAGGCGCGGGCGGGTCTGACGGCACTCGACGCGGTGATGAAGGAATCGCTGCGCATGCTCGCTCCGCTGCCCACCATGGCGCGATGGACGGTGCGGGACACGGTGATCCGCGGCCATCACGTGCCTGCCGACGTGATGGTGGTGGCCACGCCGCACTACACGCATCACGATCCCACCTACTGGTCGGATCCCGAGGTCTTCGACCCCACCCGCTTCGACGGTCGCGCGCTGCCGCACAAGTTCGCGTGGCAACCGTTCGGCGGCGGGGTCCACACGTGCCTGGGTCAGTTCTTCTCGGCCATCGAGATCACGATGGTGCTGCACCACCTCCTGCGCCACCACACGTGGTCGGTGCCGGCCGATCGTGCGACACCGATCGACTTCACCTCCTTGCCGTATCCCAAGGACGGGCAGCCCGTGCGGCTGCAGCGCCGCAGCTGACGGTGCCGAGGCCCTGTGTCGCCGCGGCGATGCTGTGTACGAGCAGCACCATGCCCCACGGCCCGGCCACCCAGACGGGCCAGGGGTACAGCATCGATCCCGAGGCGACGCAGGTGATCACGTAGATCACGCTGCACAGCGCGACCACCGACGCCCACCGCAGCCACGCGGCCGCGGGCACGGTCGTCGGATGTCCGGGTGTGGACGGCGCTGGATGCAGATCGGCGGTGACGGCGGCCAGGTCTGCATCGGAGCGAGCCGAGACCACGGCCGCGGAGCGGGTGTCGAACTCGTCCAGGGTCAGGCGCCCGTCTCCCACCGCGGCGGTGAGGAGTGCGAGTGCCTGCTCGTGTGTCTGCGGTGCGGTCATCGAACGCTCGATTCGTCGGGGTGGTCGAGATCGGGGTGGTCGAGATCGGGGGTCGACAGTCCACTGTGGAATGTCCGATCTCAGACTGCACCGTCCACTGTGGACTGTCAAGGTGTGGGACGATGACGCCATGGCCGACACTCGTGGCACCACCGTCAACGCGACGGCGGCCTCTCTGCTGGGATTCCTGCACAACGGGCCGATGTCCGGATGGGACCTCGTTGCCACGGCGCAGGTCTGCATCGGCGGCTTCTGGACGGTCACGCGGTCCCAGGTCTACCGCGAACTCTCCGGCCTCGCCCGCGCCGGACTGGTGGAGGAACTCGAGACGCAGGCGCGTGATCGCAAGCCGTACCGCATCACCGACGCGGGGCGAGCCGAGTTCGCCGCCTGGATCTCGGTGCTCCCCGAGCCGGAGGTCATTCGTCATCCGCTGCTGCTGATGATCTCCTTCGGCGAGCACGTGCCGGCGTCCGTGCTGAGCGAGGCGGTGGCGGCGCACCGGAGCACGCACGAGGAGAACCTGCGCCGGTATCGCGAGCAGAAGGACGCCGCGCTCGACGATCCCTACGCCGCGGCCACCCTCGATTTCGGCATCGCCTACGAGACGATGGTGTTGAGCTGGCTCGACGGCCTGCCCTGGCAGTAGGCGACCGGCCTCCGGGGTTTCTGCTCTCCTCGCGCCGCCCGCGAGCGGGATCCCGCCGATTCAGTCGGCGAGAGGAGCGGAAACGCCACTCGCGCCGGCGCGCGCCACCACGCACGCGATCGTGCGTACCGCGTCGTCCACCATGAACCACACCGTCACCGCCGGTGCACCGTCCACGTCGTGCCGACGCCAGCGGAGCGTGACGTGGTCCGGCGCCATGATCGGCGAGAGGTACTCGATGACCGCGCGGTGCGGTCCGCCGGTGATCTCGCCGGACTCCGCGCGGGCGAGCACCTCCTCGACGGCCTGCCAGTAGGCGGCGTTGTTCACGTGGTTGAACGCGTCGACGTCGGTGATGCGCAGCGGGAACGCGAGATCTGTCAGTGAGGACTCCGGGGCCGGATCGCGGAGCCACTGCTTCCACTTGAGTCTGGTCTCGCCCGCTGTGCGGGTGAGCAGCGCGAGCCCCTCGTCGGAGATGCGCGTCGGCATGCCCGTCGTCGACGAGATGCTGATCCAGAATCCCTCGGTGCGGATGTGCGCGCCCTTGTCGCCGGTGATGTCGACGCGCATGTTCGACCATCGCGTCGACAGACCGGAACACCAGCGCCGCAACGTGATCCGCTCGGGCCAGACCGACGGTCGGTCGATGTCCATGATCGTGCGGCGCACGATCCAGAACGGATCCGTCTCCCCGAGTCCGGAGGCGTCGAGGTTGTCCGACCCGATGTCCTGCAGGTACCGGGCGACGGAGTCGTAGCGCAGCCGGTTCGCGGTGTCGACGTCGCCGGCGCGGATGGGCCACGCGGTCTCGAACCCCTCGCCCGTCGGCGGCTGTGGTGCGAGTTCGTGGCTGGTGACGGGGGAGAGGTCCATGGTGCTCATTTCCGACGTGATGGTCAGGACGTGCGGGCGCAGATCTCGTCGACGGCGTAGCGGTACCCGCGGACGCCGCACCCGGCGATCACCGACACGGCGATCCCCGAGACGAAGCTGTGGTGTCGGAACTCCTCGCGGGCGTGCACGTTCGAGATGTGGATCTCGACGACGGGGATCTCGGGCACGACCAGAGCATCGCGCAGAACGACGGACGTGTGGGTCAGACCGCCCGGGTTGATGACGATTCCCGACGCCGTCCCGCGCGCCTCGTGAATCCAGTCGATCAACGCGCCCTCGTGATTGGACTGCTCGGCGCGGACAGTGCGTCCGTGGCGTTCCGCGGTCTCGCGGCACAGAGCGACCACGTCGTCGAGCGTCTCGGTACCGTAGACCTCGGGTTGGCGGGTTCCGAGCATGTTCAGGTTCGGACCGTTGAGCACCAGGATGGGCAGCGGGGAGGCCGGAGGCCGGCCGTCGTCAGGCAGCGTGTCGTGGTGGGCGTGACCGTGGGTCATGGGTGCGGACTCTACCCGGGAGACTGAGCAGCATGCGCGCGTGGATCGTCTGGGGAACAGGTGTCCTCGCCTACATCGTCGGCGTCCTGCATCGCACGTCGTTCGGTGTGTCGGGGCTCGACGCGGCGGATCGGTACGCCGCGAGTCCGTCGGTGCTGTCGTCGTTCGTCGTCCTGCAGGTCGTCGTCTACGCGGCCATGCAGATCCCCGCGGGAGTGCTGCTCGACAGGGTGGGTCCGCGCGCGATGATCGTCACGGGAGCGCTGGTCATGGCGTCGGGGCAGATGATCCTGGCGTTCACCGACTCGCTGCCGGTGGCGGTGGCGGCCCGTGCCGTCGTGGGTGTCGGTGATGCGCTGACGTTCATCTCGGTGCTGCGGCTGGTGCCGAAATGGTTCGCGCCCCGCCGGGTTCCGCTGGTCTCGCAGCTGACGGGCATCTTCGGGCAGGTCGGGCAGGTGCTGTCCGCGGTGCCGTTCCTGACGCTGCTGCACGGCGGGGGGTGGTCCGTCGCCTACGGCGCGGCCGCGGGCAGCGGGGTGGTGGTCGCGCTGGCCGCATTCCTCGCCGTCTCGAACTCGCCCGATCCCGGACCCGGCAGCGCGCCGCGGGTGACGTTCCGCGAGACGGTGCGCAACATCTCCGTCGTCTGGTCACGGCCCGGTACCCGGCTCGGCTTCTTCTCCCACATGGGGACGCAGTTCTCCATCACCGTGTTCGCGCTGATGTGGGGAGTGCCCTACCTCAGTTCGGCGCAGGGGGTGTCGTCCGCAGTGGTGGGCGCGCTGCTCACCACGTCGGTGGTGTCGGCCATCGTGTCGGGCATCGTCGTCGGCATCCTGACGGGGCGTTATCCCATGCGTCGGTCGTGGATGGTGCTGGCGATCATGGCCAGCAACGCCCTCATGTGGGCGGTGGTGCTCGCTCTTCCGGGACCCGCGCCGACGTGGCTGCTCTTCGTCCTGGTGATCGTCATCTCGGTCGGTGGCCCGGGGTCGGCCATCGGCTTCGACTACGCGCGCACGTTCAACCCGTCGGTCGCGCTCGGCACCGCCCAGGGCATGGTGAACATCGGCGGATTCCTCGCATCGCTGCTGGTGATGCAGGCCATGGGCGCCATTCTGAACGCGATGGGCGGCTACACCTTCGAGGCGTTCCGCGTCGCATGGCTCACGCAGTACGCGGTCTGGGCCGTGGCGGCGACGGGTGTGCTGGTGGCCCGCCGCAAGACCCGTCGCGACGCGGGGATCTCGCCCCGGACCTGGCGTGAGGTCAGGGAGCGGATGCGGTCGCAGCGACCGGCACGGGAGCCGTCGGAGCCGTGAAGGCCGACCGCCCGGCGAGGACCCCGAGCAGTGCCAGCAGCATGGTGACGGCCGCGAAGACCAGCACCGCCGTCACCGACAGGGTGTCGACGATGCCGCCGCCCACCAGGGCACCCGTCGCGATGGCCACCTGGAAGGTCACGACGTAGATCGCCGACGCGCGGTCCGCCGCGGCCCCGGCCGGTGCCGAGTGCAGGACGGCCGACTGGATGCACACCGGGATGGTGGTGAAGGCCATGCCCCACAGAGCGATGGCGACGATCGCCAGCACGCCGGATCCGGTGGACAGCGCCAGGACCAGCGCCGCGAGCGCGGTGGTGATGGCGGTGAGGACGACGATCGTCGAGCGCCACGGACCGCGGTCGTACGTGCGACCGATGAGCCAGATGCCGGCGACGCCGGCGAGTCCGTAGACGAACAGCATGGTCGAGAGCACGCTCCCCGATGTGCCGATGCCCTCGCCGACCACGAGCGCGAAGTACGTGTAGCCGGCGAAATGGCCCAGCGCGGCGAGGAACGTGATGCCGCACAGCAGGACGAGCACCCGGCTGATGCCGGGGCGCGACGTGGCCGTGGTGGCGACCGGAGTCGCGACCGGGAGAGCGGGCAGCAACCGGGTCAGGGCGACGGTGATGGCCAGCGCGACGACGCCGAGCGTCGCGGCGGCGACGCGCCAGTGCGTCCACTGTCCGAGGGCGGCGGTCAGCGGATTGCCCGCGACGAGTGCCAACGACGTCCCGGCGTAGACGAGCGCGATCGCCTTCGCGCGCTTGCCCGGTGCGGCGAGTGACGCCGCGACCGGAGCCACCACGGCCCAGAACACACCGTGGGTGGCCGCGCAGATCAGTCGTGCTCCGACCAGCATCGGATAGCCGACGGACACCGCCGACACGAGTTGCGACACCGCGAGTGCGCCGGCGGTGATGACGACGACCTTGCGACGGTCCCACGACTTCACCGCTGCCATCAGCGGCAACGTGATCACGGCGACCGCGTACGCGTAGAAGGTCAGCAGCAGCCCGATGGCCGATTCGCCGACACCGAGGTCGGCGGACATCTCGGGGAGCAGTCCCACCGGCAGCGTCTCCGCCGTGACGTAGATGAACGCGGTCGCGCCGAGGACGAGCAGAGCGGGCGTGTTCGCGCGCGGAGGTGCCGTGGACATGCTGTGTAACGATACACACGGACGGGGGTGGGCGATAGAGTGGCGATGATGACCTCGCACACACGCGTCACCATGGCCGACGTCGCGGCGGCGGCCGGCGTCTCGGTCATGAGCGTGTCCTACGCGTACGGGCGGCCGGAGCGGGTCTCGGACGAGACGCGGGCGAAGGTGGTCGACGCCGCCGAGCGACTCGGCTACACCGGCCCGCACCGGGGCGCGCAGTCGCTCCGCAGCGGCCGCAGCAACAACCTCGCCGTGCTTCTGACGGAGAAGCTGACGTACGCGTTCGACGACCCGCAGGCCCGCCGGTTCCTGTCCGGAGTGGCCGACGCGTGCCTCGACACCGACACCGGCCTGGTGATCCTGCCGAACACGCGCGTCGCCCGCGACGTCGACCGGGTGCGCGACGCCGCCGTGGACGGGTACGTCTTCTGGACCACGGTCACCGGGGACCCATTGCTCGACGCCGCCGTCGCCACCGGGCGACCCGTGTGCGTGCAGGGCGGTCCGGAGCACGACGGCACGACGTTGGTCAGCATCGACGACGCCGCCGCGGCCGAGGCGGTCGCCCTGATCGCCCTCGCGGGTGCCGCGCGACCGCTGGTGCTCGCTTTTCCTGCCGACGAGCATCGGGAGCGGCGCCTCGTGCACGGACCGGATCCGGAGACGATCGACTTCCCGGTGACGAGGAACCGTCTGCGGGGCTACCGCGCGGCTGCCGAGGCGCTGGGGCTCGACTGGTCCGCGGTGCCCGTCGCGTTCGGCACCGGCAGCTTCCGCTCGGAGGGGACGCGCGCGATGCAGGATCACCTGGACGCGCTGCCGGACACGGTGCTGGCGATGAGTGACGAGATGGCGCTCGGGGCATTGTCGGTGGTGCGGGACCGCGGCCTGCAGGTGCCGGGCGACCTGGCGATGGTCGGGTGGGACGACACCGAGGAAGCGGCGGGCGCAGGGCTGACGACGGTGGCCCAGTCGCTGTACGAGCAGGGGCGCAGCGCTGCGCGGGCCGTGCTCGCGGGTGAGCCCGTCGCGACACCGGAGTGGCACGTCGTGCGGCGGACCTCGACGAGGTGAGGCGAGCGAGGCTGCACACGAACCACCGCCCCGGGGGCGGATGTGCTGATTCGTCACGGCCTGTGTGCAACCGGGGTACGGCGCATCTGACCGTGCAGTAGGTTCGGCCTCATGAGTGGCGCCGATCACACAGACGTTTCCCCTACCGACCATCGCGATCCCGAGCTGCAGGACCAGGCCGAGCGGGTCGCCGCCGCGGCCCGGCTGACGATGAAGGACAAGCGCGAGAACGCGTCCGGTGGACTCGGCGGCCTGGTCGCTTCGCGCGCCGGCGACTGGGACCTCACGGACCAGGACGTCGACAGCATGCGGCGCCAGGAGAAGTTCTGGAACCCGCTCGTCGACAAGTACTTCCGCATGGAGATCGACGGGTGGGAGACCATCCCGCCGCCACCGGTGCTGCTGGTCGGCGTGCATTCGGGTGCACCGTTCGTGTGGGACGCCTGGACGGTGGGGGCGCAGTGGTGGCGACGGTTCGGCCCGTCACGCACGCTGCACGGCACCGCGCACGATGCGCTGATGGCCTTCCCCCTCATCGGCACGGTGTTCCGGTCGATGGGTGTGCTGCCCGCTGCTCCAGACTCGATGTCCACGGCACTGGCCGAGGGGCGCGACGTCATCGTGTGGCCCGGAGGTGAGGTCGACTCGCTGCGACCGTGGAGCGAACGTGACGTCGCCACCCTCGGCGGGCGCACCGGCTTCATCAAGCTCGCCATCCGCTGCGGGGTGCCGATCGTGCCGATCGCCACCGTCGGCGGTGCCGACGCCATGCCCGTGCTGGTCCGCGGTGACAAGCTCTCGAAGATGTTGGGGCTGGACAAGATCGCGCGACTCAAGGTGTTCCCCATCGCCGTGTCGCTGCCGTGGATCATCGCGCCGGCCGCACTTCCGCAGATCCCGCTGCCCGCCAAGATCCGGACCCGTTTCATGCCGCCCGTCGAGGTGGATCACGATCTCGCCCGCGTGGACGACGAGGAGTACGTGGAGGCCAAGTACGAGGAGGTGCGGCGCTCCATCCAGTCGGGCATGGACGCGCTCGCCACCAAGAGGAAGTTCCCGCTCTTCCGCTGATGCCTAAGCTGACGGGGTGAGTCACAGCATCGCGGAGGCGTCCGAGCAGACCGGGCTGACCATCGACACGCTGCGGTACTACGAGCGTGACGGGTTGCTCCTGCGCGCGGTGCCGCGGTCGTCCACCGGACAGCGCCGCTACAGCGACGACGACATCACGTGGATCGTCCTCATCACCCGACTGCGCGCCACCGGGATGTCGATCGCGGAGGTGCGGCACTACGCCGACCTGGTGCGTCAGGGCGAGGGGACGGAGCAGCAGCGGCTCGACGCCCTCCGCGCGCATCGGGAACGGGTGCTGGCGCAGCTCGCCGAGGTGACCGGCCATCTGCGCGCGATCGACCACAAGATCGAGCTCTACGTCGGCAGGCTTGACCTGGAGCGCACTCCAGCACGTTGAGTGGGGGCATGACGCTCACCTCACGCACCCTCGGTACGCAGTCCCCTCTCACCGTCTCCGCCCTCGGCCTCGGCTGCATGGGTATGTCCGAGTTCTACGGCGACACCGACCGCGCCTCCGGCATCGCCACCATCCACCGCGCTCTCGAACTCGGTGTGACCTTCCTCGACACGGCCGACATGTACGGCCCGTTCGTCAACGAGGAGCTGGTCGGCGAGGCCATCGCCGGCCGTCGGGACCAGGTGGTGCTCGCCACCAAGTTCGGCAACGAGCGACTCGCCGACGGCACCCGTCTCGGCATCAACGGCACCCCCGAGTACGTTCGCGCGGCCTGCGACGCGTCGTTGTCGCGGCTCGGTGTCGACCACATCGACCTGTACTACCAGCACCGCGTCGACAAGTCGGTCCCCATCGAGGACACGGTCGGCGCGATGGCGGAGCTGGTGCAGGCGGGCAAGGTGCGCCATCTCGGGATGTCCGAGGCGTCGGCCGCGACCATCCGCCGGGCGCACGCAGTGCACCCGATCACGGCCGTGCAGACCGAGTACTCCCTGTTCACGCGGGATCTCGAGGAGGCCGTGCTCCCGACGCTCCGTGAGCTCGGCATCGGGTTGGTCCCGTATTCGCCGCTCGGTCGCGGGCTGTTGACCGGCGCCATCGCACACGAGTCGGAGTTGGCGGAGAAGGACTCGCGCCGCACCGCGTACTTCCCGCGGTTCCAGGGCGAGGCGCTCGAGGCGAACCTGACGCTCGTGGCGCGCATCCGTGAGATCGCGGACCGGCTGGGATGCACGCCCGGTCAGCTGGCTCTGGCGTGGGTGCTGGCACAGGGCGAGGACGTCGCGCCGATCCCCGGAACCAAGCGCGTGCGCTACCTCGAGGAGAACGTGGCAGCGGCGGACGTCGCGGTGACGCAGGAGATCCTCGACGAACTCGAGGCAGCGGTGCCCGCATCGGCCGTGGCCGGAGCACGCTACGGAGACATGTCCAGCATCGACGAGTGAGCCCCGAGGCCACCCCCCCACCGCGAGTACGTCGACAGTGTCGTGGTTCCAGTCGCGATCGCGACACCACGGACGTACTCGCGGAGAGTGGCTCAGGACTGGTCGAGCCGCACCGCTCGCACGAACGTGTAGAGCAGTGCGGGAACGGCGATGACCAGTGACATGACCGGTGCCCACACGACCAGCGCGCCCAGCGGGGGAACGTCCTCGAACAGCATGTTGTAGCCGATGATGGACGTGACGGCGACACCGGCGATCGCGATGTGAGTGGCCAGCATCCAGCGATCGAGGAAGACACCGGCGAACAGGCCGAGCACCACGAAGAAGGTGGTCTTCCCGACGGCGTAGGCGGGCGGCATGTCGGCGCTGAGGTTCGCGGCGAGGATGCCCAGGTTGGACAGAACGACGAAGGCGAAGGCGGTGTGCAGCCGCGGCCACGAGGTCACCGTCCACCAGAGAGCGGCGGCGAACGCGAAGGCCGCGCAGCCGATCTGCACGCCCACCGTGAACGTGGTGGTGCCGCCGAAGCCGTACAGGATCTCGAGGGTGGCGCACACGCCCATCGACGCGGTGAAGAACGCGATGATCCACCGCACGACGCGCTGATCGGTGAACGACGACATGAGGCCGACGATCCACTCGTAGCGAGCCTCGAGTTCGCCGATCGGCTCGTCGTCGTCGTACCGGGGTTCGTCGTACCCGGTCTCGTCGTGCCGCACCGGTTCCGGCACCGGGTACTCGGCTCGGGGTCCGACGCCCGGACTGAAGGCCGTGGTGAAGGCGCCCGGCGCGCTGTAGGCCTGCCCCGGTCGTCCGTCTCGTGCACTGACCATGTCGGGTCCCGTTCCCTTCGGTGCCCGCATTCGCGGGCGGCCTCGTCCCGCCCGGCGTGTCGCGAGCGTCGTGATGGGTGTCGTGCGGTAAAGCGTCCAACCGCCTGTGGGATTCACCGTAAACCAGGCTTTCGGACCTGCGCTGCGGATGGATGGTGCCACGGATTGTTTTGGAGTTCGTCACAACGTTCAAGAACAAGCAAGCATGCTTGCTTTTTTGGCCCGCGGGTGCGACCGTTCCAGGCATGGCTGCTCTCGAGGTGTTGCTGCAGGACCTGCGTGCGGAGGGCGACGCGCTGGACGCGCTGGTCGCCGATGCCGACGACTCCGCGTGGCGCACGGACACCCCGGCGGCCGGCTGGACGGTGGCGCATCAGATCGCTCACCTGCACTGGACCGACCACGTCGCCGCGCTGACGACGGCCGGCGCCTCCGGTGACGAGGACGCCGAAGCGGCCTTCGACGCGGTGATCGCCGACGCGATGGGCAGTCCGGACTCGTTCGTGGACTCCGCTGCCGACGCACTCGCCGGAGAGCAGGTCAGCACCCTGTTGTCGCGATGGCGGCTCGGCCGAGTGCAACTGCTCGACGTCCTGACACACGTGCCCGACGGCGTGAAGATCCGCTGGTTCGGCCCGCCGATGAGCGCGATGTCGATGGCCACCGCGCGCATCATGGAGACCTGGGCACACGGTCAGGACGTCGCGGACGCACTCGGCGTGGTACGCGAACCCACGGCTCGGCTGCGTCACGTCGCGCACATCGGCGTACGCACCCGCGACTTCGCCTACGCGATCCGCGGCCTGACGCCGCCGTCGGCACCGTTCCGCGTCGTGCTCACCGCTCCCGACGGGAGTGAGTGGTCGTGGGGGCCGGAGGACGCGGAGCAGAGTGTCACGGGTTCCGCTTTGGACTTCTGCCTGCTCGTCACGCAGCGCGTGCACCGTGACGACACCGACCTCGTGGCCGGCGGCGACGACGCGGCGACGTGGCTGGGTCTCGCGCAGGCGTTCGCGGGGGCCCCCGGCGGTGGCCGGGACGTGCGGGTGGCGTCGTGACGGAGATGATCAGGGTCGGGAACTGCTCCGGCTTCTACGGTGACCGCGCGTCGGCCATGCGCGAGATGCTCGACGGCGGTGATCTCGACGTCCTCACGGGCGACTACCTGGCCGAGCTGACGATGCTCATTCTCGGACGCGACCGGATGAAGGATCCGACGCGCGGCTACGCCAGGACGTATCTGCGGCAGCTCGAGGAGTGCCTGGGCACTGCGCTCGACAAGGGCGTCACCCTGGTCAGTAATGCCGGTGGGTTGGCGCCCGCACGACTGGCGGACGAGATCCGGTCCCTCGCCGACCGTCTCGGTCTGACCGTCTCGGTCGCCCACGTGGAGGGAGACGATCTGCACGACCGCGCCGAGGAACTGGGCCTCGGCTCCCCGCTGACCGCCAATGCCTATCTCGGCGCCTTCGGTGTCGCGGCGTGCCTGGACGCCGGGGCGCAGGTCGTGGTCACCGGACGCGTCACGGATGCGTCGGTGGTGGTGGCCCCGGCGATCTCCCGGTTCGGGTGGACCCGCGATCACCTCGACGAACTCGCGGGCGCCGTCGTCGCCGGTCACATCATCGAATGCGGAACCCAGGCGACCGGCGGGAACTACTCCTTCTTCGGTGAGATCGAGGATCTGCGTCGACCGGGGTTCCCCCTCGCGGAGATCCGGTCGGACGGGTCGTCGGTGATCACCAAGCACGAGAACACCGGCGGCGCCGTGACGGTCGGAACGGTGACGGCGCAGTTGATGTACGAGATCACCGGCCCGCGCTACCTTGGCCCGGACGTGACCGCGCGGCTCGACACGGTGCGGGTCTCGCAGGACGGACCCGACCGCGTGCTGGTCACGGGGGCTCGCGGCGAGGCGCCGCCGCCCACCCTCAAGGTCTCCCGGAACACGCTCGGCGGGTTCCGCAACGAGATGACCTTCGTGCTCACCGGGCTCGACATCGAGGCCAAGGCCGACCTGGTGCGCACTCAGATGACCGAGGCGCTGACGCCGCCGCCGCGCGAGGTCGACTGGACTCTCGCGCGCACCGATCACCCTGACGCCGACACCGAGGAGGCCGCCAGTGCGGTGCTCCGTGTCGTCGTCCGCGACGCTGATCCGCAGCGTGTGGGTCGCGTGTTCAGCGCTGCCGCAGTGGAACTCGCGCTGGCGAGCTACCCCGGTTTCTGTGTGACGACGCCTCCGGGTCAGGGGTCGCCCTACGGCGTCTTCGAGGCCGGGTTCGTCGATCAGGCGGTGCCGCGGCACGTGGCGGTTCTCGCGGACGGCACGCGCGTCGACGTCGCACCGCCCACCGTCACCACGGCTGTCGAGGCGGACCCGTCCGACGCGCCCGCAGGCCGCCCGCCGGCCGAACCCACACGCACGCTGCCGCTCGGCACGGTGGCGGCGGCGCGCAGCGGTGACAAGGGCGGCAGCGCCAACGTCGGGGTCTGGGTGCGCGGCGACGCCGCGTGGGCCTGGCTCCGGTCGACTCTCACCACCGAGCTGGTGACGACGCTGCTCCCGGAGACGGCGGGCCTGCGCGTGCACCGGTACGAGTTCCCGCACCTGCGGGCCGTGAACATCGTCGTCGACGGGATTCTCGGAGAGGGCGTCGCATCCGGCGCTCGCTTCGATCCCCAGGCCAAGGGCCTGGGGGAGTGGCTGCGATCGCGGCACGTCCCGATACCCGAATCAGTACTCGCAGAAAGTGGACTCGCATGAGCACCTGGGGTGGCCCCGACCGAGCGCAACTCCGTAAGACGGTCCGGGGGTTCGTGGACCGGGAGGTGCTGCCGCACCTCACCGAGTGGGAGCGTGACGGCGAGATTCCCCGCAGCCTGCACCGCGCGGCAGCCGAGATCGGTCTGCTCGGGGCGCCGTTCCCGGAGGCGGTCGGCGGGGGCGGCGGCTCGCTGGTCGACGCCACGGTCATCTGCGAGGAGATGCACGAGGCGGGTGCGTCCGGCGGCCTGTTCGCGTCCTTGTTCACCTGTGGGATCGCGTTGCCGCACATGGTCGCTGCGGGCAACCCTGACCACCTCGAGAAGTGGGTCCGGCCCACGCTCGACGGCGAGTTGATCGGGTCGCTGGCCATCACCGAGCCCGGCGGCGGATCCGACGTGGGGCACCTGCGCACCCGAGCGGTGCGCGACGGGGACCACTTCGTCGTCAACGGCGCGAAGACCTACATCACCTCGGGGTGCCGGGCCGACTTCGTGGTCACCGCCGTCCGCACCGGGGGAGACGGCGCGGCCGGCGTCTCGCTGCTCGTCGTCGAGCGCGGCACACCGGGATTCGAGGTGTCCCGCAAGCTCGACAAGATGGGATGGCGGGCCTCCGACACCGCCGAACTGTCGTACACCGACGTGCGCGTGCCCGTGGAGAACCTGGTGGGCCCGGAGAACTCCGGGTTCGCCCAGATCGCGCAGGCCTTCGTCTCCGAACGCGCTGCGCTGGCCGCGCAGGCCTACTCCTCGGCGCAGCGGTGCCTCGATCTGACGGTGGCGTGGACGCGGGACCGCTCGACGTTCGGCAAGCCGCTCATCGCCCGTCAGGCGGTGCAGAACACGCTCAGCGAGATGCACCGCAAGATCGACGTGGCCCGCACGTACACGCACGCACTGATCGATCGCCACGTCGAGGACGGCGACGACTGCATCGCCGAGGTGTGCTTCGCGAAGAACACCGCGGTCGAGGCCGGCGAATGGGTCGCCTCGCAGGCGGTACAGCTGTTCGGTGGACTCGGCTACATGGCCGAGAGCGAGGTCGAGCGTCAGTACCGCGACATGCGCATCATCGGCATCGGCGGCGGCACCACCGAGATCCTCACCTCGCTGGCCGCGAAGCGACTGGGGTACACCGCATGACGACTCTGACCTCCCGACTCGACAGCTCCGGTGACGCGTACGTCTCGGCCGCCGACACCATGATCGCGAAGCTCTCCGAGGTGGAGACCGAACACGCCAAGGCACTGGGCGGCGGGGGCGAGAAGTACGTCGCACGGCACCGCAGCCGCGGCAAGATGACCCCGCGCGAGCGCATCGAGATGCTCGTCGACCCGGACTCGCCGTTCCTCGAGCTGTGCCCGCTCGCGGCCTGGGGCACGGACTTCCCGGTCGGCGCCAGCGTGGTCGTCGGCATCGGTGTCGTCAGCGGCGTCGAGTGCCTGATCGTCGCCAACGACCCCACCGTCCGGGGCGGCACGAGCAATCCGTGGACCCTGCGGAAGACGCTGCGAGCGAACGACATCGCGATGCAGAACCGGCTGCCGGTCATCTCACTGGTCGAGTCCGGCGGTGCCGACCTCCCCACGCAGAAGGAGGTGTTCATCCCGGGTGGCCGCATCTTCCGTGATCTGACGCGCCTCTCCGCGGCCGGCATCCCCACCATCGCCCTCGTGTTCGGCAACTCCACCGCCGGCGGCGCCTACATCCCCGGCATGTCCGATCACGTCGTCATGATCGAGGAGCGGTCCAAGGTGTTCCTCGCCGGACCGCCGCTGGTGAAGATGGCCACCGGCGAGGAGACCGACGACGAATCGCTCGGCGGCGCCCGCATGCACGCCCGGACCTCCGGTCTCGCAGACCATCTCGCGGTGGACGAGAAGGACGCCATCCGCATCGGCCGCGGCATCGTGAAGCGGCTCAACTGGCACAAGAAGGGTCCGGCGCCGCGCACCGAGGTGCTCCCGCCCCGGTACGACGAGGAGGAACTGCTCGGTATCGTGCCGGCCGACCTCAAGATCCCGTTCGACCCACGCGACGTCATCGCGCGCATCGTCGACGACAGCGACTTCGACGAGTTCAAGCCGCTCTACGGCTCGTCTCTGGTCACCGGATGGGCGGAACTGCACGGGTATCCGGTCGGCATCCTCGCCAACGCCCGCGGCGTCCTCTTCAGTGAGGAGTCGCAGAAGGCGACGCAGTTCATCCAACTGGCGAACCGTTCGAACACGCCACTGCTGTTCCTGCACAACACCACCGGCTACATGGTGGGCAAGGAGTACGAGGAGGGCGGGATGATCAAGCACGGGTCGATGATGATCAACGCCGTCTCGAACTCCACCGTCCCGCATATCTCGGTGCTGCTCGGTGCGTCGTACGGCGCCGGGCACTACGGCATGTGCGGTCGCGCCTTCGACCCGCGCTTCCTCTTCGCCTGGCCCAGCGCCAAGTCCGCGGTCATGGGCGGTGCCCAACTCGCAGGTGTCATCTCGATCGTCTCCCGCGCCTCCGCCGAGGCCCGCGGACAGGCGTTCGACGAGGAGGCCGACGCGGGTCTGCGCGCGATGATCGAGCAGCAGATCGAGGCCGAGTCGGTTCCCATGTTCCTGTCCGGACGCCTGTACGACGACGGCGTGATCGACCCCCGAGACACCCGCACGGTGGTGGGGATGTGCCTGTCGGCCATCGCCTCCGCCCCGATCGAGGGCACCGCCAACTTCGGTGTCTTCCGGATGTGACCGTCATGACCATTTCGTCAGTACTCGTTGCCAACCGCGGCGAGATCGCCCGCCGCGTGTTCACGACCTGCCGCGCCGAGGGCATCGACACGGTCGCCGTGTTCTCCGATCCGGACTCCGCGTCACCGCACGTCGCCGACGCCGACGTCGCCGTCCGGTTGCCCGGTTCCGCGTCGTCGGAGACGTACCTCCGCGGAGATCTGATAATCGAGGCGGCGCAGCGTGCGGGCGCCGACGCGATCCACCCCGGTTACGGGTTCCTGTCCGAGAACGCGGAGTTCGCGCGCGCCGTGCAGGATGCGGGCCTCACCTGGATCGGTCCGCCGGTGAAGGCGATCGAGTCGATGGGGTCGAAGGTCGAGTCCAAGGCCATGATGCAGAGCGCCGGTGTGCCGGTGCTCGATCGGCTCGACCCCGCGTCCGTCACGCAGGACGATCTGCCGGTGCTCGTGAAGGCGTCCGCCGGTGGTGGTGGTCGCGGTATGCGCGTGGTGCATGAACTCGACGCCCTGCAGGACGAGATCGACGCGGCGTCGCGGGAGGCGCTGTCCGCCTTCGGTGACGCGACGGTCTTCTGCGAGCGCTATCTCGAGACGGGCCGCCACATCGAGGTCCAGGTCATGGCGGACCGCCACGGCACGGTGTGGGCGGTGGGCGAGCGGGAGTGCTCCATCCAACGACGCCACCAGAAGGTGGTCGAGGAGGCGCCGTCTCCGCTCGTCGAGCGCGTTCCGGGTATGCGGGAGAAGCTGTTCGAGGCGGCGCGCATCGCCACCGAGGCGCTCGACTACGAGGGGGCCGGCACCGTCGAGTTCCTCAGCGACGAGCGCGGCAACTTCTACTTCCTCGAGATGAACACGCGCCTGCAGGTCGAGCACCCGGTGACCGAGTGCACCACCGGTCTCGATCTGGTGGCACTGCAGATCCACGTCGCCGCGGGCGGCGCGCTCCCGGCCGAGCAGCCCACCACGCGCGGACACTCGATCGAAGTGCGTCTGTACGCGGAGGATCCGGCGCGCGACTGGCAGCCGCAGAGCGGCGTCGTGCACCACGTCGAGTTCGACGGAGCGCGAGAGTTCGAGGTGCTCGCGCGGACAGGCCTGCGGGTGGACTCGGGCATCGTCGACGGCAGCGTGGTGGGGACCCACTACGACCCGATGCTCGCCAAGGTGATCTCGTACGCGCCCACCCGGGAGCAGGCGGCCGGAATCCTGGCGAAAGCGCTGCTGCGCGCGCGCATTCACGGGGTGCGCACCAACCGCGACCTGCTCGTCACGGTGCTGAGACACCCCGCGTTCCTCGCGGGCGACACCGACACCGCGTTCTTCGCGACGCACGATCTGGCGGTCCTCGCTCGGCCGCTCGTCGACGACCGGGGTGTGCGGCTGTCCGCACTCGCCGCAGCGCTCGCGGACGCCGCCCGATCGAGAGAATCGGCGACGGTGGGCCGATCCCTCCCCAGCGGCTGGCGCAACCTCGCCTCCGTGCCGCAACGCAAGACGTACGCGGTGAACGGCACCGAGATCGTCGCCGAGTACCGGCTGTCGCGCGGAACGCTCGTCACCGACGTCGACGACTGCGCGCTGGTCCGGGCCGAGTCCGACCGGGTGGTGCTGCTGGCCGACGGTGTGCGACGCGAGTTCCACGTCGCGGTCCACGGCGACGCCGTGTTCGTCGACTCGTCGCTCGGACCGGTACGGCTCGAACGGGTTCCGGTGTTCGTCGATCCGAGCGAGATCGTCGCCGCCGGATCGCTGCTGGCACCGATGCCCGGCAGCGTCGTGCGGATCGGTGCTGCCGTCGGCGACACCGTCACCGCCGGCCAACCGATCCTGTGGCTCGAGGCCATGAAGATGGAACACACGATCACCGCACCCGCGGCGGGCGTGCTGACCGAGTTCACGGTCACCGTGGGACACCAGGTGGACGTCGACGCCGTACTGGCGGTCGTCGCAGCAGAAGGAGATCAGGCATGAGCTTCATCGAGACGGACGAGCAGAAGAGCCTCCGCGCCGCGGTGGCCGGACTGGGCAAGCGCCACAACTACATCGACTACGTGCTGCCCAAGGCACGCAAGGGTGAGGCACTCACCGAACTGTGGCACGAGGCCGGGCAGTTGGGTTTCCTCGGGGTGAACCTCCCCGAGGAGTACGGCGGCGGCGGTGCCGGCATCTACGAGCTCGCACTGGTCCAGGAGGAGATGTCCTCGTTCGGTGCGGGCCTGCTGCTCGTGGTCGTCAGCCCGGCGATCTGCGGCACCATCATCGCGAAGTACGGCACCCCCGAGCAGAAGCAGTCCTGGCTGCCCCGCCTCTCGGACGGCTCCGCGATCATGGCGTTCGGCATCACCGAGCCCGACGCCGGCTCCAACTCCCACCAGATCACCACCACCGCGCGACGCGACGGTGACGAGTGGGTGCTGCGCGGCAGCAAGATCTACATCTCCGGCGTCGACCAGGCCGACGCGGTGCTCATCGTCTCCCGTACGGAGGACGCGAAGACCGGGAAGCTGAAGCCGGCGCTGTTCATCGTGCCGACCGATGCACCGGGCCTGAACAAGACGCAGATGCGCATGGACATCATCGAGCCCGATCATCAGTTCACGCTGTTCCTCGACGACGTCCGGCTGCCGGCCGAGGCGCTGGTCGGTGAGCCCGACGCGGCGCTGATGCAGTTGTTCGCGGGTCTCAACCCCGAGCGCATCCTCGGTGCGGCGATGGCCGTCGGCATGGGCCGCTACGCCCTCGACGCCGCGGTGAAGTACGCGAACGAGCGCACCGTGTGGAAGAGCCCCATCGGGGCGCACCAGGGAATCGCGCATCCGTTGGCGCAATGCAAGATCGAGCTCGAACTGGCGAAGCTGATGATGCAGAAGGCCGCGGTGCTCTACGACAGCGGTGACGATTTCGGTGCGGCGGAAGCGGCCAACATGGCGAAGTACGCGGCCGCCGAGGCCAGCATCAAGGCCATCGACCAGGCCATCCAGACGCACGGCGGCGCAGGCCTGACCGAGGAGTACGGCCTCGCGTCCATGCTCGGTGCGGCGCGCATCGCCCGCGTGGCTCCCGTCAGTCGGGAGATGATCCTGAACTTCGTGTCCCAGCACTCGCTGGGCCTGCCGAAGAGCTACTGATGGCGGGCAGGCCGGAGGCCGGTCGGGGCCAGGGCAGGCCGGAGGCCGGTCGGGGCGACGGACCACCTGTGCGGGTCGATCGGTCGGAGGGCGTGGTGACTCTGACACTCGACACCCCGCACAATCGCAACGCCCTCTCCACCGCCCTGGTCGACGACCTGACGGCGGGGCTCCGCGACGCGGGCGCGGATCGGGACGTCCGCGCCGTGGTCCTCACCCACACCGGCGGAACGTTCTGTGCTGGTGCCGATCTCACGGAGGCGGGCAGTTCGGTCTCCTCGCGCACCGAGCAGATGCTGACGCTGCTGCGGGCGATCCTCGAGACGCCGAAGCCAGTGATCGGCAGGATCGACGGGCATGTGCGTGCCGGCGGTATGGGCCTCGTGGGCGCGTGCGATCTGGTGGTGGCCGGGCCGAGGAGTTCGTTCGCGCTGACGGAGGCGCGGCTGGGGTTGGCCGCGTCCATCGTCTCCTTGACGGTGGTGCCGAGGATGACCTCGCGTGCGGCGAGCCGGTACTTCCTGACGACGGAGACGTTCGGCGCGCACGAGGCGGAGGCCATCGGGCTCGTCACCGAGGCTGCGGCCGACACCGGGGCCACGGTGGCCGAACTCGTCGCGGCGATCCGTCCGTCGTCACCGCAGGGTCTCGCGGCGTCGAAACGCCTCACCACCGCCGCGATGCTCGAGGAGTTCGACCGCCGGGGCGCGGACCTGGCGGAGGAGTCCGCGAGGCTGTTCGCTTCGGACGAGGCGCGGGAGGGGATGATGGCCTTTCTGCAGAAGCGCAGCCCGTCGTGGGCCGCACCGGCGGAGTCGTCCGGCGCCGCTGTGGGGAAGGAGACGTGACGGCCATGACCGTGCCCACTCGTCACCGGGTCGGTGACACCCGCAGCCCGAAGCAGGATCGCAGCCGCGCCACGCGACTGCGACTGCTCGAGTCCACGATCGACGCGCTTGCCACCGAGGGATGGGCGGCGACGACGGTCGCCGTCGTGGCCGAGCGGGCCGGCGTCTCTCGCGGTGCCACCCAGCATCACTTCCCGACGCGGGAGGACCTCATCACCGCGGCGCTCGAGTACATGTTCGACACGCGCATGGGGGAGGCGCGAGCCGAGAGCAGTGCGCTCCCGCAGGGCGCCGGCCGCACCGAGGCCGTCGTCACGCGCTTGGTGGACTACTACACGAGCCCCATCTTCCGGGCCGCGCTGCAGGTCTGGACCGCCGCGGCCGCGGATCCCGAGATGCGAGCCCGGGTCCTGCCTCTCGAGGAGAAGTTCGGTCGCGTGGCGCACCGCACGGCGGTCGATCACCTCGGCGCCGACGACAGTGATCCGCGCACCCACCGACTCGTGCAGGCCACCCTCGACCTGGCCCGCGGGCTCGGTCTCGCCGACGTGCTCAGCGACGACTCGCGCCGCCGCGCCGAGATCGTGAAGGTGTGGGCCTCGGTGCTCGACGCCTCCCTGGCCCTCGATACCACCACCGGCACCGGCACCCCCGCGAGTACGTCCGAACTGTCGTGATCGGCGCTCGCATCACGGCACTTTCGGCGTACTCGCGACAGTCCGCACTCCGATAAGCTGCCGCCATGAACTCCGTGCGGTGGGCCGGCGTGGCAGCAGTGGTGCTGCTCGGGCTCACCGGTTGCGGATCCGACTCCGATGCCGCCACCGACGACGCGCCGTCCACGTCCGCGTCGCAGGGACCCGGCCCGTTCTTCGGCGTCTGCGGCGGTCTGTCGGACGAGGAGGTCCGCACTGCGTTCGCCGTGCCGTCGTTCGCGATCGTGACCCGCAACTCGGTGGGCTGCGAGTGGGAGGTGTCGGGTCCGACCGGCCCGTCGGTCAGCTTCTCCTGGTACCGCGGGAGCCCGATCGGGCGTGAGCGCATGGGGTCGGAACTGATCGGCCGACCGGCCGCGGACATCGAGATCGAAGGTCGGCCGGGGTTCGAGGCGCGATCCGAGAACGCGACGGGCGTGACGTACCTCTGCGAGAACGGTCTGCAGTACGGCGACGACTTCGTCCACTTCTCCGTCATGTACGCCGACAGCGCTACCACCGCGGATCCGTGCGCCGTCGCCGAGAGTCTGATGACGCTCGTCGCGGAGCGCGCGCAGTGAGGGCCGGACGCGTGCTGGCGGCGCTGTCGGTCACCGGGGTGCTCGCCGGATGCGGGTCGACCATCGAGGGCACGCCCGTGGCAGCGGGCGTGAGTGGCGCGGACGGCGAGTTCCGCTCGCTCCTCGAGGAGTGCGACACGGTGACCCCGGAGCAGATCGCCGATGTCGTGGGCGGCGACGCCATCGACCAGGGCTTCATCGGCGCCATCTGCCGGTGGGACCTGACCGGCCCGGGCGGCGCGGTCAAGGTGACGTTCGACTGGTTCGAGACGGGGTCGCTCGCGGCCGAGCGCGAGGCGAACGAACGTATGGGGTGGACGGTGAGCGACGTCGAGGTGTCCTCGCGGAAGGCCCTCGAGATCCGTCAACCGGAGGATCCGGCATCGTGCGGCGTGGCGGCGCAGTCGCCCGATTCCGGGGTCATCGGCTGGTGGGTGCAGTATCGGCCGGGGAACCCGACCGACCCCTGTGAGTCGGCCACGCGGTTGATGCAGCTGTCGCTCAATCTGTCGGCGTGACGACGGAAGGGTGAACTCCTGTACCCGATGCAGGGGCGTTTTGACCATCAGGCGCGCCGCCGGGTACCGTTACAGGTCGTGCCCGGCCCAGCCGGTACGTCTGTGTGCCTATGCGAGGTACAGCCGTGTTCGAGTTCACCATCGAGCAAGAACCGCGGCTGCCGTGTGGGGGTATGCGACACACCCGACCGCGGGG
>NZ_LMRN01000009.1:748008-890878 GCF_001426145.1 Rhodococcus sp. Leaf225
CCCTGTTTCTCGACACGAAGAAAGCCGGTTCATGCCAACAATCAACCAGCTGGTCCGCAAGGGTCGCACCGACAAGGTCGCGAAGCTGAAGACCGCTGCCCTGAAGGGCAGCCCGCAGCGCCGTGGTGTGTGCACTCGCGTGTACACCACCACCCCGAAGAAGCCGAACTCCGCGCTTCGTAAGGTCGCTCGCGTCCGCCTGACCACGTCCGTCGAGGTCACCGCCTACATCCCCGGTGAGGGCCACAACCTGCAGGAGCACTCCATGGTGCTCGTGCGCGGTGGTCGCGTGAAGGACCTCCCGGGTGTCCGTTACAAGATCATCCGTGGCTCGCTCGACACGCAGGGCGTGAAGAACCGCAAGCAGGCTCGCAGCAAGTACGGCGCCAAGAAGGAGAAGAGCTGACATGCCACGTAAAGGCCCAGCACCCAAGCGCCCGCTGATCAACGATCCCGTCTACGGTTCGCCGCTGGTCACCCAGCTGGTCAACAAGATCCTGCTGGACGGCAAGAAGTCGACCGCGGAGCGCATCGTGTACCAGGCTCTCGAGCAGGCACGCGAGAAGACGGGCACCGATCCCGTCGTGACGCTCAAGCGCGCACTGGACAACGTCAAGCCGGCCCTCGAGGTCCGCAGCCGTCGTGTCGGTGGCGCCACCTACCAGGTTCCGGTCGAGGTTCGTCCGGGCCGCTCCACCACGCTGGCTCTGCGCTGGCTCGTCTCGTTCTCCCGCGCTCGTCGCGAGAAGACGATGGTCGAGCGTCTGGCCAACGAACTCCTCGATGCCAGCAACGGTCTCGGCGCAGCAGTCAAGCGTCGCGAGGACACGCACAAGATGGCGGAAGCCAACAAGGCATTCGCGCACTACCGCTGGTGATCGCGTCTCGGGGGCGCCGGGAAACATCCGGCGCCACCCGAGCGTTGAACCTTCGACTCACTTCTTCCAACACCAAGGCGGGATGAATTCGTGGCACAGGACGTGCTGACCGACCTGAACAAGGTCCGCAACATCGGCATCATGGCCCACATCGATGCCGGTAAGACCACCACTACCGAGCGCATCCTCTTCTACACCGGTATCTCGTACAAGATCGGTGAGGTCCATGACGGCGCAGCCACCATGGACTGGATGGAGCAGGAGCAGGAGCGTGGCATCACCATCACGTCTGCTGCCACGACGTGCTTCTGGAACGACAACCAGATCAACATCATCGACACCCCCGGGCACGTCGACTTCACGGTCGAGGTGGAGCGTTCGCTCCGCGTCCTCGACGGTGCCGTCGCCGTGTTCGACGGCAAGGAGGGCGTCGAGCCCCAGTCCGAGCAGGTGTGGCGTCAGGCCGACAAGTACGACGTGCCGCGCATCTGTTTCGTCAACAAGATGGACAAGCTCGGTGCGGACTTCTACTTCACCGTGCAGACCATCAAGGATCGCCTCGGCGCCAAGCCGTTGGTCATCCAGTTGCCGATCGGCGCAGAGGACAGCTTCGAGGGCATCGTCGACCTGATCGAGATGAACGCGAAGGTCTGGCGCGGAGAGACGAAGCTCGGCGAGACCTACGAGACCGTCGAGATCCCCGAGGAGCTGAAGGAGCGGGCCGAGCAGTACCGCACCGAGCTGCTCGAGACCGTCGCCGAGTCCGACGAGGCACTGCTGGAGAAGCACTTCAGCGGTGACGAGCTGACCATCGACGAGGTCAAGACCGCGATTCGCAAGATGACGGTCAACTCCGAGCTGTACCCGATCCTGTGCGGTTCCGCGTTCAAGAACAAGGGCGTCCAGCCCATGCTCGACGCGGTCATCGACTACCTCCCGTCCCCGCTCGACGTCGCCGAGACCATCGGTCACGCCGTGGGCGACGAGGAGAAGGAACTCACCCGCAAGCCGTCCGCCGACGAGCCGTTCGCGGCGCTCGCGTTCAAGATCGCGACGCACCCGTTCTTCGGCAAGCTGACGTACGTGCGCGTGTACTCGGGCAAGGTCGACTCCGGCTCGCAGGTCATCAACTCGACCAAGGGCAAGAAGGAGCGTCTGGGCAAGCTCTTCCAGATGCACTCCAACAAGGAGAACCCGGTCGCGACCGCCAGCGCCGGCCACATCTACGCCGTGATCGGTCTGAAGGACACGACGACGGGTGACACGCTCTGCGATCCGCAGAACCAGATCATCCTCGAGTCGATGACGTTCCCGGACCCGGTCATCCAGGTGTCGATCGAGCCGAAGACGAAGTCCGACCAGGAGAAGCTCGGCACGGCCATCCAGAAGCTGGCCGAAGAGGACCCGACCTTCTCGGTCAAGCTCGACGAGGAGACCGGCCAGACCGTCATCGGCGGCATGGGCGAGCTCCACCTCGACATCCTCGTCGACCGCATGCGTCGCGAGTTCAAGGTCGAGGCCAACGTCGGCAAGCCGCAGGTGGCCTACCGCGAGACGATCACCAAGATCGTCGAGAAGCAGGAGTTCACCCACAAGAAGCAGACGGGTGGCTCCGGCCAGTTCGCGAAGGTCATCATCGGCCTCGAGCCCTTCATCGGCGAGGACGGCGCGACCTACGAGTTCGAGAACAAGGTTTCCGGCGGTCGTATCCCGCGCGAGTACATCCCGTCCGTGGATGCCGGCGCGCAGGACGCGATGCAGTACGGCGTTCTCGCCGGCTACCCGCTGGTGAACGTCAAGCTGATCCTGCTCGACGGCGCGTACCACGACGTCGACTCGTCCGAGATGGCGTTCAAGATCGCGGGTTCGCAGGCCTTCAAGGAAGCTGCCCGCAAGGCCGGTCCGGTCATCCTCGAACCGCTCATGGCGGTCGAGGTGATCACGCCCGAGGAGTACATGGGCGACGTGATCGGCGATGTGAACTCCCGCCGTGGCCAGATCCAGGCCATGGAGGAACGCAGTGGTGCCCGTGTCGTCAAGGCGCTGGTTCCGCTGTCGGAGATGTTCGGTTACATCGGTGACCTGCGGTCTCGCACCCAGGGCCGAGCGAACTACTCCATGGTCTTCGACTCCTACGCAGAGGTTCCCTCGAACGTCTCGAAGGAGATCATCGCGAAGGCCACCGGAGAATAGTCTCCGAAGCTGGACCCGGTACCACCGTCACACCGCACCACCCGTAAGTACATCCGTAATGCTGCATAACGCAGGCAATAACAGTCCAGGAGGACACAGTGGCCAAGGCGAAGTTCGATCGGACCAAGCCGCACGTCAACATCGGCACCATCGGTCACGTTGACCACGGTAAGACGACGCTGACGGCTGCAATCACCAAGGTTCTGCACGACAAGTTCCCGGACCTGAACGAGGCGTCGGCCTTCGACCAGATCGACAAGGCTCCGGAGGAGAAGGCTCGTGGTATCACGATCAACATCTCCCACGTCGAGTACCAGACCGAGAAGCGTCACTACGCACACGTCGACGCTCCCGGCCACGCCGACTACATCAAGAACATGATCACCGGCGCGGCACAGATGGACGGCGCGATCCTCGTCGTCGCAGCGACCGACGGCCCCATGCCCCAGACGCGCGAGCATGTCCTGCTCGCTCGCCAGGTCGGCGTGCCGTACATCCTCGTCGCGCTGAACAAGGCCGACATGGTGGACGACGACGAGATCATCGAGCTCGTCGAGATGGAGGTGCGCGAGCTCCTCGCCGCACAGGAGTTCGACGAGGACGCTCCCGTCGTCAAGGTCTCCGCTCTCAAGGCCCTCGAGGGCGACGAGAAGTGGGCCGAGTCGGTTCTCGAGCTCATGCAGGCAGTGGACGACTCGGTTCCGGACCCCGTCCGTGAGACCGAGAAGCCCTTCCTCATGCCCGTCGAGGACGTCTTCACCATCACCGGTCGCGGCACCGTCGTCACCGGCCGTATCGAGCGTGGCTCGGTCAACGTCAACGAGGATGTCGAGATCGTCGGCATCAAGGAGAAGTCGACCAAGACCACGGTCACCGGCATCGAGATGTTCCGCAAGCTGCTCGACTCGGGCCAGGCGGGCGACAACGTCGGCCTCCTCGTCCGCGGCATCAAGCGCGAAGATGTCGAGCGTGGACAGGTCGTCGTCAAGCCCGGCACCACCACTCCCCACACGGAGTTCGAGGGCCAGGCATACATCCTGTCGAAGGACGAGGGCGGTCGCCACACCCCGTTCTTCAACAACTACCGCCCGCAGTTCTACTTCCGTACCACGGACGTGACGGGCGTCGTGACCCTCCCCGAGGGCACCGAGATGGTCATGCCCGGTGACAACACCGAGATGTCCGTCGTGCTGATCCAGCCGGTCGCCATGGACGAGGGCCTGCGCTTCGCGATCCGCGAGGGTGGCCGCACCGTCGGCGCCGGTCGCGTCACGAAGATCAACAAGTAAGACCGCCTCACACCGAACGGCGCTCACCCTGCGGGGTGGGCGCCGTTCGGCGTGTGTGGAATCAGGGCAGCACGACGACGTCCGCGGGAGAGCGCGGATCGATCTCGTAGTGGTCCTCGTACTGGCTGCTCATGCCGGTGACGCGCAGTGTCTGCCCCGCGCGGATCGCGCTCACGTCGATGCCCGTCTGCGTGTTGACGAAGACGGTGGTCTCCCCGGTCCGGTCCGCGATCGTGAACTTGTACCCGTACGGCAGATCGTCCACCACGGCGCTCGTGACGCGTCCGACGACCGTCACCAGCGACGCCTCGGTGGACTCGCCGACCACGCGGACCACCACCGGTCTGGGTGCCACCGCATCGACCGGTCCCAACGACACGATGCTCGTCGGTCGCACCACCAGAAGTCCGGACTGGTCCGCGAGCGACCCCGTGACACGCACCGATGTACCCGGCACGACGTCGGTGGGCGCCGAGGCGCTGATGTAGATGCCGGCGGTGCGGTCCTGGATCCCGAACCCGACGTCGAGGAAGCTCGATGCGAAGGCGCCGGGCGGTGTGGTGACCGTGCCGACCACGGTGACCGTGGCGCCGGCGGAGAGAGTGCGCACCTGCGCGATGGGCGGAGCACCGCCCGGCGCGGCCGATGCAGGGGACGCTCCGAGCGTGAGTGCCACGAGGGCGGTGAGGGTCGTGCCGACAGTGCGGCGAAGGATCGTGCGCATCATGTGAGTTCCGTTTCCGCGCCGATCCCGCGTCGGCGCGCGCGCAACCCTCGTCCTCTCGGGTCGCGACGGCAACCGTGCCGAAAAGCGTTGTGACGCCGACTCACTCGACGGCGAAATCCTCCACCGTGACCACAACGGGAATCCGGACGACACGCGCGAGCGTCTCCTGGACGGCGTGGACGACGGAGTCGGGATCTCCCGGACAACGGACCGTGATGTGCACGGCGCAGGACTCGTGCCCCACCACCACGCCCTCGATGCGTCGACCCGGCAGCAGCGTCACGGCCTCACCGAAGAGGCCGGAGTGCAGGCCGGCCACACCGGGGACCGCGAGCACCGCCGCGGCGATGAGGTCGGCCTCATCGGGCTCGAGCGGAGCGGTCATCCGCTCAGTCTGCGCTCTGTCACATTCCGACCGGCCTCCGGCCTTCCCGCATCCATCGTGGCCGCGCGCCGACGTCCGGAGGTCGGCCGGTGCCGGGGCGGTAGATTGTCACCGTGAACGTCGCGCTGATCGACTCGGGCCTGGGGTCGTTGCCCACGGCAGCCCACCTGCGTCGACTGCGCCCGTCGCTCGACCTTCATCTGTACCTCGACCCGGACAACGCGCCGTGGGGACCCAAGCCCACCGCGTGGACGGAGGCGCACGTCGTGGAGACGGCGCGGCGCGCCGTCGACGGTGGAGCCGAGGTGGTGGTGCTGCCGTGCAACACCGCCAGCGTCATCGCGCTCGACGCGACCCGCGCGGCCCTGGGGTCCACCCCCGTGGTCGGGACGGTCCCGGCCATCAAACCCGCTGCACTGCAGTGTGACTCGATCACGGTGTGGGCGACGGCGGCGACCACCGCGTCGTCGTATCAGGCGCGCTTGATCGCGGAGTTCGCGTCGGGTCGCACGGTTTCGGCCGTCGCGTGCCACGGACTCGCCGATGCCATCGACCGCGGTGATCTCGCGGCCGTCAGCGCGGCCATCGCGTCGGCAGCGGCGCGGACGCCGGACGACGTGCAGGGCATCGTCCTGGGGTGCACCCACTATCCGCTGGTAGCGGACGAGATCATGGCGGCGCTGCCGCCGGGTGTGCGGATGTTCGACAGCGCCGAGGCCGTCGCGGCCCAGACTCTGCGCCGCCTCGACGAGGTGTCGTCGCCGCGTGAGGGACACGGGAGCGTGTCGGTGACCCTGTCGGGACGCGACGGTTCCCTCCCCGACAGTGCGTTGCGCTTCGCGGCCGGGCGATCGCTCGCGGTGCCCGCGACGCTCTGACGCCGTCACCGTCCCGGGAATGAGGAGTCGGTGGGGGGAGTTGGACCCACGGTGACGACGACCGAGGTGCGACCCCAGTCCTGGATGACCCCCGTTCGCTCGTTCTGGGTGGTGGCCCTCGTGTTCTTCACCGTCATGGGATCGTCGGCGGCGCCGTCCCCGCTGTACCCCGTGTACCAGTCCCGATGGGGATTCGGCGCGTCGACGCTGACCATCGTCTTCGCCGTGTACGTCTTCGCACTACTCGCCGCCCTGTTGACCGTCGGGTCGCTGTCCGACCACCTCGGCCGTAAGCCCGTGATCGTGACGTCGCTGCTCGTGCTGATCGCCAGCCAGGTCGTCTTCGTGTTCGCCGACGGGGTCGGCTGGCTCATCGCCGCGCGCGTCGTGCAGGGTCTGGCGGCCGGCGCGGCCATGGGTGCCCTGACCGCCGCGATCATCGATCTGCAGCCGACCGACCGTCTCGGCCCCCTGGTGAGCTCGGTCGCACCGGCCTTCGGGCTGGGAGCAGGCGGTATCGCGGCCGGACTGCTGGTGCAGTTCGCGCCGTTCCCCACCACGCTCGTGTACGTCGTGATGATCGTCGCGCTGGTCGTCCTCACGGCGCTCGTCGTGGCAGTGCCGGAATCCGCGGTCCGGGCAGGCTTCGACGACCGTCGACACGTCATGCGGGTGCTGACGCCGACCCTCGGTCTGCCCGTGTCGATCCGTGCCCACTTCTGGCCGGTCGTCCCCGCGCTCGTCGCGACGTGGTCGCTGGGCGGGTTCCACCTGTCGCTGGGGCCGTCCATCATGGGCACGGTCTTCGATCTCCGCGGCGCCGTCGTGGGCGGGCTGGACATCTTCACGATGTTCACGGCCGGAGCGATCGGTGCCGCGTCCGCTCGTACTCTTCTCCCGCGCACGGCCATGACCGCCGGTGCACTCACTCTCGCCACGGGCATCGTGGTGAATCTCGTCGGGCTGCACATCGCGTCGGCGCCGCTGTACTTCGTCGGGACCGCGGTGTCCGGGTTCGGCTGGGGCGCGACGTTCCTCGGCGCGATGAGCATCATCGGCGCTCTCGCACCGCCGGAGCATCGCGGCAGTGTCTTCGCCACGACGCTCGTGCTGAGTTACCTCGCCTTCAGCGTGCCGGCCATCGTCGCGGGTGTGGCGATCCACTCGGCCGGTCTCCTCGTCACCGCGACGGTCTACGGAGCGGTCGTCGTGGCGCTGGCGTCGGTTGCCGTCACGACGACGGTGCTCCGCTCACCCGCGCGCGTCTGACCCAGCACTGCGCGGACGGGCTCCATGAGGAATATTGGTGTCCCATGACGTCTGCCGACACCGTGACCGGACGTGCGCGTTTCACGCGCGACGAGATCCCCCGGCTCCTGGGCCTGGCAGCAGTGCTCGTGGCGCTGCACGTCGTCGGGTGGGGCCTGTTCCTGCACTACGACTCGATCCCGGCGATCCACGGCCTCACCGGCGCGGACGGCACTCTCGTCTACGCGGGCGCCGGGGTGTTGGCCTACACGTTGGGCATGCGGCACGCCTTCGACGCCGACCACATCGCGGCCATCGACGACACCACCCGACTGTTGCTGCAGAAGGGCAGGCGGCCCCTGGCGGTCGGACTGTTCTTCTCGCTCGGGCACTCGACGGTCGTGTTCGCGTTCGTCGCCGCGATCGCGTTCGCCGCATCGCGCGCGACGGACTTCCGGGACGCCTTCGCGGACACCGGCGGCATCATCGGCACCCTCGTCTCCGGCACGTTCCTCTACCTCATCGCGGCCCTGAACCTGGTCGTCCTCGTCGGCATCGTGCGCATGTGGCGTGCCGCGCGGCGCGGACAGTTCTCCGACGAGACGCTCGACGATCTCCTCGCACGCAGAGGACTGCTCAATCGGATCTTCCGCGGCCGCTACGACCGGATGATCAGCCACTCGTGGCAGATGTATCCGCTGGGGCTGCTCTTCGGCCTGGGGTTCGACACCGCCACGCAGGTCGGTCTGCTCGCCGTGGCGGGCACCAGCGCCATCGCCGGTGGCCTCCCGCCGATGGCCATCATCGCGCTGCCGGTGCTGTTCGCGGCCGGCATGTCGACGATGGACACGCTCGACGGCGTCTTCATGTCCAAGGCGTACGGCTGGGCCTTCGTCACGCCGGTCCGGAAGATCTACTACAACATCACGATGACGGGCCTGTCGATCTTCCTCGCCCTCGTGGTGGGCACCGTGCAGATCCTGTCGTTGCTCGGTGAGGAACTCGGACTGTCCGGCGGCATCTGGGACGCGGTGGCCGCAGTGGATCTCACCCTGGCGGGCCAGATCGTGGTGGTCGTGTTCGTGGTGGTCTGGATCGGCTCGATCGTCTACTACAAGGCGGCGCGCATCGACGACCGGTTCGAGCGGGAGACGCCGGCGAGCTGACCCGCGGGAGTCATCGGGCGAGGATCGCGTCGTGCAGTTCGGCATGATCGTCGAAGTACACGGTTCGGGTGCCGAAGTGCTGCCAGGTGTCGCTGCCTCGCCCCGCCACGACGACGGTGTCCCCGGCCGCCGCGTCCGCCACGGCGTGGTGGAATGCTGCGCGCCGGTCCGCGATCTCCACCACGCGGACGCCCCGATCACCGGACCGGGCGCCGCGGACGACGTCGGCGCGAATCGAGTGCGGATCCTCGCCGTTGGCACTCTCGTCCGTGACGACGATGTCGTTCGCATAGGCCGCGGCGACCGTGCCCAGCTCGACGCGCTTGCCCACGTCACGGTCACCGGTCGCCCCGATGACCAGGATCAGGCGCCCCGGGGTGATGCGCCGCAGGTACGGCAGGATCGCGCGCTGGCCGGACACGTTGTGCATGTAGTCGACGAGGGCGGTGAAGTCCTGGCCGGCCGACACGGTCTCGCATCGGCCGGGAATGTTGTGCAGCGCCGAGATGCCGGCGGCCGCACGCTCCGCGTCCACCCCACCGGAGACGAGGGAGGCGAGTGCGACCAGAGCGTTCGCCACCTGGTGGGGGCCGAGAACCTGCAGTGAGAGCGGGATGTCGCCCACCGGGGTCCGGGCGAGGAATCGGGTGCGATGCGTCGTGCAGTCGATGCGATCGGCGCGGAAGTCCGCCGAAGGATCGGACACCGAGCACGTCACCGTCGGCACCGCGCACTCCGACGCGAGCCGCCGCCCGTACTCGTCGTCGATCATGACGACGGCCCGTCCGGTGCGGTCAGGGGTGAACAGTGAGGCCTTGGTCCGGTAGTACTCCTCCATCGAGCCGTGGAAGTCGAGGTGGTCCCGGCCGAGATTGGTGAAGGCGGTGACGGCGAACTCCACCCCGTCGACGCGGTGCTGGGCGATGGCGTGCGAGGACACCTCGAGGGCGGCGGCCGTGCATCCGTTGTGGACGAACGTCGACAGCGTGCGTTGGAGCACCGTCGCCTCGGGAGTGGTGCGCACCGGGGCCTCGTCGCTGCCGGCGCCGCTGACCGCGACCCCGGAGATCATCCCCGCACGATGACCCGCGGCGCGCAGGCCGGCGTGGTGGAAGTGCGTCGTGCTGGTCTTGCCGTTGGTGCCCGTCGCTCCGAACACGGCCATCGACGAGGACGGGCTCCCGTGGAACCATGCGGCCAGCGGACCGACGACGACCCGCGGATCCGCGACCACGATGCTCGGCAACCGGGTGCCGGGCCGATCGCTGAGCACGGCCACCGCGCCGGCGCGCTGGGCGTCCTCCTCGAAATCGAGACCGTGCCAGCGTGTTCCGGGGAGCGCGACATACAGATCGCCGGGCCGCACCGCACGCGAATCGTCACAGAGATCGTCCACCGTGACCGGCTCGGCGGGACCTGTGACCGATCCGCCCGCGCGGTCGGCGACGTCGACGAGGGACCTCGCCCCCTGGCCACCGGCATGCCGGATCGGACGGCGGGACACGACACTCACCAGGATGCGGTACCCGAAAGTAGAACGCTCAACCACCTCGGTGCGGCACCCGGGACACTGGAGGGGTGAGCGCAGCCGACGGAGACTCCACGCAGGCCCGAGTGGTGCTGAGGACCATGCCCGACGATCGACTTCCCGAATGGGTCGAGCGCAGCCGCGGTGACTACCGCGCGGATCGCGTCCGGGCGGGTGACACCCTCGAACAGGCGACCGACAACGCCGAGCAGAGTTTCTCCGCCTACTTCCCCGACGGTCGTCCGGCACCGCATCATCAGGTGTACGACGTGCTGGACGGCGAGACCGTGGTGGGGTCACTGTGGATCGGGCCCCAGTCGATCGCGACCACGACCGACTGGTGGGTCTGGGACGTCGCCATCGACGAGCGGTACCGGGGTCGCGGTCTCGGCCGGGCGGCGATGCTCCTGGCGGAGGACGCCGTGCGGGAGAACGGCGGAACGGTACTCGGGCTCAACGTCTTCGGCTTCAACACGGCGGCGCGTCGGCTGTACGAGTCGCTGGGGTACGACACCGCGTCCCTCCGGATGCAGAAGGTTCTCCGGAAGGACGCGCGATGAGCGTGGACGAGCCGGTGGTGTTCGACCTCACCGCGGCGCGCGACGAGTTCACCCGCTTCATGATGTCCTACCGCTTCGGCATGCAGGAGCTCACCACCAAGATCGACATCCTGAAGGACGAGTTCACGCACCTGCATTCCTACAGCCCCATCGAGCACGTGGTGTCGCGGCTGAAGACGCCGCGCAGCATCGCCGAGAAGGCCGTGCGCAAGGGGATTCCGTTGACGTTCCAGGCGATTCGCGCCGGTCTGTTCGACATCGCCGGCGTCCGGATCACCTGTAGTTTCATCGCCGACACCTATGCGGTGAAGGAGATGCTGGCGTCGCAGAGCGACATCCGAGTGCTCGAGTTCGAGGACTACATCGCGAATCCGAAGCCCAACGGGTACCGCAGTCTCCACCTCACCATCGAGATTCCGGTGTTCCTGTCCGACCGCACGGAGCACGTCTTCGTGGAGCTGCAGATCCGGACCATCGCGATGGACTTCTGGGCGAGTCTCGAACACAAGATCTTCTACAAGTACGACGGTGAGGTGCCGCAACGCCTTAGGGACGAGTTGCGCGAGGCGGCGATGGCCGCGGGCACGCTCGACATCACGATGGAGCGACTGCACGCCGAGGTGGTCCGTCTCGGCGACGCCCGCACCGACGCCGGCCCCGACTACGAGGAGCTGTTCCTGCGCTCGCTCATGCCGGGACTGGCGCCGGATCCGCGGTCAGGCGGGGACGTTCCGCACCCGTAGCGAGGTCTTCGTGGCCAGCACCCAGTAGAGGGCGAAGCCGATGCCGCAGCCGATGAACCAGCTGTACTGCGCCGCGGTGTGCATTCCGGTGAGGGTGCCGCCCGTGAGCACGGGGAACATCGCGAAGACGGCACCGACGGCGGTGGCGATCAGCGCGGCCGGGTTGTAGCCCTTGGCGTAGTGGTACGTGCCGCTCTCGTCCATGGTGAACAGGTCGTCGACGATGACCTTCTGCTTGCGGATGAGGTAGTAGTCCGCGATGAGGATGCCGAACAGCGGTCCGATGAACGCTCCCAGGGTCTCGAGCGTGTAGTGGATGACGTCGGGATTGTTGTAGAGGTTCCACGGCGTGATGAGCACGGAGCCGACGGCGGCGATCATGCCGCCGGCGCGCCAGCTGATCTTCTGCGGGCTGACGTTGGAGAAGTCGAAGGCCGGCGAGATGAAGTTCGCGACGATGTTGATACCGATCGTGGCGATCGTGAAGGTCAACGCGCCCAACACGATCGCGAAGGTGCTGTCGATGCGCGCCACCGTCGTGACGGGGTCGGTGATGAGCTCGCCGAAGACGGGAACGGTGAGGGACGCGGTGACGACGACGAGGATCGAGAAGAGCAGGAAGTTGACGGGCAGGCCCAGGAAGTTGCCGCGCTTCACGGCGGCGTAGCTCTTTCCGTAGCGCGAGAAGTCGCCGAAGTTGAGCATCGGACCCGAGAAGTAGGAGACGACGAGCGCGATCGCGCCGAGCATGACGGGCACCGCGGCGAACCCCGTGTAGGTGACGTCGCCGAGGTTCAGGTCGATGGCGCTCCAGCCGGCTTCGTGAATCAAGTAGCCGCACAACAGGAACATGACGACGTAGACGGCCGGGCCGCAGAAGTCGATGAACTTGCGGATGGACTCCATGCCGCGCCAGAAGACCGCCGCCTGCAGGACCCACAGGAGCATGAAGCTGCCCCACCCCAGAGTGGACAGTCCCGCGAAGCCGTGGAGGTCTCGGTCCGCCCACGGACCGAGCGCCGGGAACAGCTTGATCAACACGATGTCGAGCGCGGCGGAGGCCAGGAAGGTCTGGATCCCGTACCACGCCACCGCGATCAGTCCTCGGATGATGGCGGGAACGTTGGCCCCGAGGACGCCGAAGACCGATCGACAGATCACCGGGTACGGGACACCTGCGACCTGACTGGGCTTGGCCACCAGGTTGCAGAAGACGTAGACGATCGAGATGCCGACGAGGAGACAGACGAGCACCTGCCAACTGGCCAGTCCCAGCGCGAAAAGGCTGCCCGCGGTGACGTATCCGCCCACGGAGTGCACGTCGGACATCCAGAACGCGAAGATGTTGTAGGACGACCAGGTCTGCTTCCGCAGCGGGGCGAGGTCCTCGTTGGTGAGCCTCGGGTCGTACCCCTCCTTGATCACTCCACCCCCCACCGGATGTCCCTCTGCTGTCGACCCGCCTCCGGCGTACCCGTGTGCCTCGATCAGATCGTTCACACCGGAGCGGGACCCGGGAGGCGGGTCGAACGGGCCGGTGTGCGGAATGGTGTCGGTCATCGTGTCTCCGTCGCTGGTGCGGACCGTGGTCGGTGCTGCGGAGAAGTCTGAGCCCGTTGTATTTCCGTGTCGTGACGAAACCGATATATCTCTTTACCGGCAGGTTTCCGGGTCCGGTCTGTCCGGTTCCGGCTCAGGAGAGCAGGCCGGAACCCGCCGGAAGCGTCGCGATGACGTCGTTCAGCCGCTCGTTGTGGTGCCCTGCCGCCGCCAGGAGTGCCGCCGAGTCGCGGTCGACGAACGCGCGGACCATGACGCTGTGATCGTCGTTCAACGCCGCGCGGTCCGCACCCTTCACGTGCACCATCGGTTGGACCGGCTCCGTGACGTTCCACGCGACGTCGAGCATGTGGAGCAGGCGGTACATCCGGGACGGCGCGGTGAGGGCGACGTGGAACTCGCGGCTCAACCGGTGGTAGCGCTGGGGATCGTCGTCCGCGATCGAGGATCGGAGGTCTCGCTCGATCTGTTCGGCACGACGCCGTTCCCCGTCGGTGGCGGCCTCGGCCGCCACCGCGAGGGCGGCGTTCTCGAGCACCTCCCGAACGATGTACATCTCGCGCAGTTCCTGAGACGTCAACTGCGCGACCGTGTATCCGAGGTTGGGTCGATGCGACACCAGATTCTCGCCGATGAGGGTCTTCAGCGATTCGCGCACCGGGATGCGGCTGACTCCGAACACGTCGGCGACGTCGCCCAGGGGAATGGGCGTTCCCGGCGGGGCGTCACCCGACAGGATGACCCGGCGGAGTTCGGTGAGGATCTCCTCCTGTGAACCACCCGCGACGTCGCGGGACAGTTTCGCGAGCAGGGCCGAGCGGCGACGCGGCGGCATCGTGACCCCTTCTGCGAACCGGGACGGGACATGGCGACTCTAACCGGGGGAGTCGTCGGACGCTCGCGTGTCGCCGCATCGGTGCGACGAGAGTTGGTGAACGTTCACGTCGGCGGACGCCGGTCGATCGATCCGCTGCCGGGCAGTCGGCTCGCCTGCCCGAGCTCGCGGCGCGGGCTCCCCGGTGCACGTCGATCTGCCGTGGACGATCCGGTCGGCGGCCGCTCGATCCGAGCGAACCTCAAGTCTCGCTTGACAGTCGAGACCAGGCACGCCGACCGGTCGGGGTCACGGCGCGCCGAGCAGCGCCGATGCACGGTGCGCGCGGGGCGGGTGTCCCTCGAACGGACCACAGCGCGATTCCCGCGTCGGCGGGTGTTCGGGCCGATCCTGCCCGACTTATGACAAATACTGAGAAAGGCCCTTACGATGACCCGATGCGCGACGGTCGTCTTCCCGATGGATTCGGAGTGCGTATCGATCCTCGAGTGCGGACTCTCTCGAACGGTCGAGTTCTCCTCGGCGGATCGCCCACCAGGATGGTGATGCTGGCACCCGCCGCGGCCGCGATGATCGGCGACGGATTCCTGCGGGTGTCCGATCCCGACTCCGCCACGGTGGCGCGTCGACTGCTCGACTCCGGTGTCGCGAACCCCCGGCCGATGAGCACTCCGTCCGCCGCGGACGTGACGGTCGTGATCCCGGTCCGCGACAACCACGAGGGACTGCTGCGGCTGATGCGCGCGCTGCGTGGACTCCGCGTGATCGTCGTGGACGACGGGTCCCGCGTTCCCGTCCGGCACGCCGAGATCGCCGTGGACGAACTGTGTGCCTCGGTCGCGGTGGTGCGGCACGACGCCCCGCGGGGACCGTCCGCGGCGCGCAACGCCGGCCTCGCCGCGGCCACGACCGACTTCGTCGCGTTCCTCGACTCCGACGTGGTGCCGCGCAAGGGCTGGCTCGAAGTCGTCCTCAGTCATTTCTCCGACCCCTCCGTCGGGCTGGTCGCTCCGCGCATCGTGGCGCTCGAGCCGGAGGGCAGTGCGCTCGCCCGCTACGAGCGCGCACGGTCCTCCCTCGATCTCGGTCGCCGGGAGGCCCCGGTGTTCGCGGGTGGCCCGGTGTCGTACGTCCCCAGTGCGGCGGTCGTCGCCCGGCGACGGGCCGTGCTCGACTGCGGAGGCTTCGACGAGGCGATGCACGTGGCCGAGGACGTCGATCTGTGCTGGCGACTGCAGGACGCGGGATGGCGCCTGCGGTACGAGCCGGTGGCCCGCGTCGCCCACGATCACCGCGTCACTCTGCGAAAGTGGTTCGGCCGCAAGCTGTTCTACGGTACCGGTGCCACCGAGCTGGCCTCCCGCCACCACGGGAAGGTGCCGCCCGTGGCCATGGCGCGGTCGACCCTGCTCGCACTGCTGCTGGCCGCCTCGGGGACGCGTGCGGGCATGGTCGGTGCGCTGGTCACGCTGATCACGACGGTGGTCCGCCTACGGCGCCTGTTCGTCGATCTGGATCACCCCACTCGCCTCGCCGCGGTGTTCGCGGCACGCGGAACCGTCGGGGGCGCTTGGCAGTTGGCCTCCGCGGCGGTGCGGCACTACTGGCCGGTCACGCTGGTGGCCGTGCTGTTCTCCCGGCGCATCCGACGTCTGGCGCTGGCCATCGCGGTGGCGGAGGGTGTGCGGGACTGGGTCGAGCACCGGGAGCCGGGCGGCCTCGGTCCGGTGCGCTACGCGGCGTACAAGCGCATCGACGACGTCGCCTACGGCACCGGGCTCTGGGTGGGCGCCGTGTCGCACCGCGACCCCCGTGCTCTGGTGCCGCGTCTCGGCAACCAGTAGTCCCTGCCAGCCGCTCTGTGAGCTGGGTTACAGTGGAGGCCGGTCGAGTGTGCCGATCTGCCGGGCGAGGCTGTTGACGGAAGCGGGGTCTGTGGTGACGGTCAATCCGTGGGTCGCGATGAGGCCCGGGGACGACGCCGCCACGCTCGCGCGCTCCGTCTCCCGCGCTCACGAGACCTTCGTCGGGCCGGGCCTGTCGACCGTGGGACTCGCCCGTCCCGTCGATCCCCAGTCGCCCGTGCGGTCCGTCGTTCTCGACTCCTGGCTGCGCAGCCGCGACATGGGCGTCGACCCCGATCGTGGTGCGGACGATCTCCTCGACGACGTCACGCTCGCGCAGTACCGCGCCGATCACCCGATGTCCGTCATCCGACCCGTGGTGCGCAAGCTCCTCGTCGAGGACGCCGCCGACACCGGCCTTCTCGTGGCCATCACCGACGCGTCGGGCCGGCTGTTGTGGGTCGAGGGCGACACCGCGGCGAAGGACCGCGCGAACGCCATGAACTTCACCGAGGGCGCCGACTGGAGCGAGGGGCGGATGGGCACCAACGCCCCCGGCACCGCGCTGGCCATCGATCACTGCGTGCAGATCTTCGCCGCCGAGCACTTCTCGCGGCCCGTGCACGAGTGGAGTTGCAGTGCAGCCCCCGTCCACCACCCCGTCACCGGCCGCATCCTGGGGGCCATCGACATCACGGGCGGTCCGCGCGTCGCGGTTCCCGAGGTGCTCTCGTTGGTCCGCGCGACGGTGGCGGCGGCCGAGTCCGAACTGCGACTGCATCTGCTCGAGTCCCCGCGTCCCGATCTCGACACCGGAGTCCGTCTGGAGGTGCTCGGAGCCGGGCGCCCGTCGTTGGTCCGCGGCGGTGAACGCGTCGCCCTGTCCGGACGGCACGCCGAGATGCTGCTGCTGTTGCGGGCGCATCCCGAGGGGCTGAGCTCCGACCATCTCGCCGTGCTGCTCGACGAGAACGAGCTGGACTCGGTCACCGTCCGAGCCGAGATGTCGCGCCTGCGCAAGGTTTTCGGTGCCGACGGTGTGGCCTCGCGGCCCTATCGACTGGTGGCGGAACTGTCGTCGGACGTCGAGGACGTGCGGGCGGCTCTCGACCGCGGGGACGTCGACGCGGCGCTGCGGCTCTACTCCGGCGTGGTGCTCCCGTCGTCGTACGCCCCGGGTATCGCGGAGATCCGCGAGGAGTTGCGAGTGCGCGTCCAGGCGGCGCTGCTGCGGTCCGGTGACCCGGTGCTGCTGGCGCGGTGGACGGCGTCGGTGCACGGCCGCGAGGACGCCGCCGCGTGGTCGGCCTACCTCGCCACGCTCAGCCCGTCCTCGGCGCTGTACGGGCAGGTCCAGGCTCGCCTCGCCCTGCTGGGCTGACCGAGTCGGCTCTGCAACGGTCATGCAACCGTCGTCGACCTAGTGTCCTGCATCACAGCCCCCGATGACCGTGGGGGTGGATCACCGATGAAGGAGCATGTTCGATGACTGTCTTCGCTCGCCCGGGTACGCCCGACGCCGCCATGTCTTTCGAGGCCCGCTACGACAACTGGATCGGCAACGAGTGGGTCGCTCCGGTCAAGGGTCAGTACTTCGAGAACCCGACGCCCGTCACGGGACAGAACTTCTGCGAGATCGCGCGCTCCACCGCCGAGGACATCGACCTCGCCCTGGACGCCGCACACAAGGCCGCGCCGGCGTGGGGCAAGACCTCGCCCGCCGAGCGCGCCGTCATCCTGAACAAGATCGCCGACCGCATCGCCGAGAACCTCGACTCCATCGCGCTCGCCGAGTCGTGGGACAACGGCAAGCCGATCCGCGAGACGCTCAACGCCGACATCCCGCTCGCGATCGATCACTTCCGCTACTTCGCCGGATGCATTCGTGCGCAGGAGGGTTCGCTGTCCGAGATCGACAGTGACACCGTCGCGTACCACTTCCACGAGCCGCTCGGCGTCGTCGGCCAGATCATCCCGTGGAACTTCCCGATCCTGATGGCCGTGTGGAAGCTCGCCCCCGCACTCGCGGCCGGCAACGCCGTCGTCCTCAAGCCGGCCGAGCAGACACCCGCGTCGATCATGTACCTGATCAGCGTCATCGGTGACCTGCTGCCTCCGGGCGTGCTCAACATCGTCAACGGCTTCGGCACCGAGGCCGGCAAGCCCCTCGCGTCGAGCCCGCGCATCAAGAAGATCGCCTTCACCGGTGAGACCACGACCGGGCGCCTGATCATGCAGTACGCCTCGCAGAACCTCATCCCGGTGACGCTCGAGCTCGGCGGCAAGAGCCCCAACATCTTCTTCTCCGACGTGCTGTCGCAGAACGACGACTACCAGGACAAGGCCCTCGAGGGTTTCACGATGTTCGCCCTCAACCAGGGCGAGGTCTGCACCTGCCCGTCGCGGTCGCTGATCCAGCAGGACATCTACGACGACTTCCTTGCACTCGCCGCGATCCGCACCAAGGCCGTCCGCCAGGGTGATCCGCTGGACACCGAGACGATGATCGGCGCCCAGGCCTCGAACGACCAGCTCGAGAAGATCCTGTCGTACATCGAGATCGGCAAGGGCGAGGGCGCCAAGATCGTCACGGGCGGCGAGCGCGCGCAGCTCGGCGGCGACCTCAACGGCGGCTACTACGTGCAGCCCACCATCTTCACCGGCAAGAACAACATGCGCATCTTCCAGGAGGAGATCTTCGGACCCGTCGTCTCGGTCACGTCGTTCACCGACTACGCCAACGCCATCGAGATCGCCAACGACACGCTCTACGGCCTCGGCGCCGGTGTCTGGTCGCGTGACGGCGGCGTCGCCTACCGCGCCGGCCGCGACATCCAGGCCGGTCGTGTGTGGACCAACACGTACCACCAGTACCCGGCCCACGCGGCCTTCGGTGGCTACAAGCAGTCGGGCATCGGCCGCGAGAACCACAAGATGATGCTCGACCACTACCAGCAGACCAAGAACCTGCTGGTGAGCTACGCCCCGAAGGCTCAGGGCTTCTTCTGATGCAGCCGAACCACGGGTCGGCACCGCCTCCGAGGCTCAAAGCAACCGCCGGGGCGATGGAGCTTCTCCGTCGCCTCGGCGGGCTCCACGGCGCGCTGATGATGCATCAGAGCGGCGGATGCTGCGACGGGTCGTCGCCGATGTGTTACCCCGCAGGCGAATTCATCGTCGGGGACCGCGACGTCCTGCTCGGGCTCCTCGACCTGCGCGCGGAGGTCGGCACCGTCGCCGACGACCTCCCGACCGGCAGCGACCTGGTTCCCGTGTGGATCTCGGGGTCGCAGTTCCAGGCGTGGAAGCACACCCAGATGGTGCTCGACGTGGTGCCGGGCCGGGGTAGCGGCTTCTCCCTCGAGACGCCGGAGGGGCTGCGGTTCCTCAGTCGTGGCCGCGCCTACACCCCCGAGGAGAACGCGGAACTCGAGGCGCAGGACCCCCTCACCGGTGCGCAGTGGGAGGAGGGTGCTCGCCCGCCCGTCCCCACCGAGTCCATCGTCGTCGCCGAGGCCGTCGACGCCTGCCCGGTGCCGGGGATGGCGATACAGGGTTGACGTGAATCCGGTGCAGAAATCGTCGCTCAGCGAGGGATTCTGCACCGGATCTCCTCCAGCACCGCCGCGGGACGCTCGACGAGGTCCGCCCACGTGTAGCGAAGCACGGTCCAGTCCCGGCTCAGGTCGTTCTGACGGCGCCGGTCGTGTCGGAAGGCGGTCACATCCGAATGGAACGCCCATCCGTCGATCTCTATCGCCAGCCCTACTGCCGGGAACGCGAAGTCGATGACGTAGGCGCCGAAGCGGTAGTTCGCGATCCAACCGGTGATGCCGCCGGCTCGCAACAACCTGATGAACAACCGCTCGGCCTCCGACCGCGCACCACCCTCGGCGGCGCGCAGCATCCGTTCGGCTGCGGCGGCTCCGCGGCGGCCGGCGTTGCGGGAGTGTGCGGCACGCAGAGCCGACACGGTCGTGTGTCTGCCGAGTGCGCGGTCCATCACAGCGATGCCTCCGGCCGGGTCGACGGATGCCTCGAGAACGGTCAGCGCCAGAGCCGTGACTCGAACGCCTCTGCGCACGACGACGTCCGAGTAGGTGAGGTCGCGACGCCGTACCCGGGTACCGCTCAGCGCGTGGCTTCGCCCCCGGCGAGGGGTGGTGACGTCGACGATGCGGGGTGGTGTGGTGACGAGGTCGAGCCAGAACGCAGCAGTCATACCGCATGCGGTGGCACCTGCGCCCGAGCCCCACACCGCACTGCGGATACGTGCCCGGTCGGTGAACTCGCGGTCGTTCACGAAGTACACGTTGGGCGCCACCCGGATCCAGACGCCGCCACGTACACGGCGGTCGATACTTTGACGCGACAGACCGCATGCGAGGGCCTGCGCTGCCGTGATCACCCCGTCCTGGCTTCCGATCACCTCGTTCAGCATGCGAGATGGACGGTTCTTCGCTCCGGGAGGTTCCCGTTCGACGGAATCCGGTGCGGAAATCGTCGCTCACTGAGCATTTCTGCACCGGATCGGCAAAACAGCAGCAACGTCCCCGCAACACGGCAGTCCTAGCCTCACCCTCACACCCGCCCACACTCCGAAAGAGGCTCACCCATGGCCGTGAAGGAACCGCGCCCCGTGGCGTCCGATTCTCAGGCAGAATCGTCCGACTACCTGGCCAAGCGCACGCTCAAGACCGGCAGCGCGGGGTGGGTGCTGCTGGCCGGGCTGGGTGTCAGCTACGTCATCTCGGGTGACTACTCGGGGTGGAACTTCGGACTCGAGCAGGGCGGGTTCGGTGGTCTGCTGATCGCCGGCATCCTCATCGCGGGCATGTACCTGGCGATGGTGCTGGGCATGGCGGAGATGTCGTCTGCGCTCCCGGCCGCGGGCGGCGGATACACGTTCGCCCGGCGCGCGCTCGGACCGTGGGGCGGATTCGCCACCGGCACAGCCATTCTCATCGAGTACGCCATCGCCCCCGCGGCCATCGCGACGTTCATCGGCGCCTACGTCGAATCGCTCGGCCTGTTCGGGATCACCGACGGGTGGTGGGTGTACCTCGCCGTCTACGCCATCTTCATCGGCGTGCACCTCGCCGGTGTCGGTGAAGCGCTGAAGGTCATGTTCGTCATCACCGGCATCGCTCTCGTAGGCCTCGTCATCTTCGCTGTCGCCGCGATCTTCCAGTTCGACGCCTCCAACCTCACCGACATCGCCCCGACGGATGCCGCGGGCGCCTCGAGTTTCCTGCCGATGGGGTACCTGGGGATCTGGGCCGCGGTGCCGTTCGCGATATGGTTCTTCCTCGCGATCGAGGGCGTGCCGCTCGCGGCCGAGGAAGCGAAGGATCCGGCGCGCAACGTGCCACGCGGCATCATCGCCGCCATGGCGGTGCTGCTGGTGACCGCCGCCGCCATGCTGATCCTCGTGACGGGCGCCGGCGGAGCCGACGCGATGCAGGCGTCGGGCAACCCGTTGGTGGAGGCGCTGGGAGACAGCGGCGCCGCGACGGTGGTCAACTACATCGGCCTCGCCGGTCTGATCGCCAGCTTCTTCTCCATCATGTACGCCTACTCCCGGCAGCTGTTCGCGCTGAGCCGCGCCGGCTACCTGCCGAAGTCGATGTCCGTCGTCAACAGCCGCAAGGCGCCGACGCTGGCACTGATCGTGCCCGGCGTCATCGGCTTCGCCCTGACGTTCACCGGCAAGGGCTCGATGTTGTTGAACATGGCCGTCTTCGGGGCAGCGCTGAGCTACGTTCTGATGATGGTGAGCCACATCGTGCTGCGTCGCCGCGAGCCCGACATGCCGCGCCCGTACCGCACGCCGGGCGGCACGGTCACGACCGGATTCGCGCTCGTCATCGCGGCCTTCGCCGTGATCGCGACGTTCCTCGTGGACAGCCAGGCGGCGCTGTGGTGCCTGGTCGTCTTCGCGCTCTTCATGGTCTACTTCGGCGTCTACAGCCGCCATCACCTGGTGGCCAATTCTCCGGACGAGGAGTTCGCGGCGCTCGCCGCTGCCGAGGACGAACTCGGGTGAGCACCTACCACCAGCAGATCTCGGGATCGACCTATACCTTCGACGGTCTCGTCGAGGTCATGGCGAAGGCCACCCCGGCGCGATCGGGCGATCAACTCGCAGGCTGCGCGGCGGAGTCGGACGCCGAACGTGCCGCCGCCGCCTGGGTTCTGGCGGATCTCCCGCTGCAGACGTTCCTCGACGAGCAGGTGGTGCCGTACGAGAGCGACGAGGTCACCCGCCTCATCATCGACAGCCATGACGCGCAGGCATTCGACGCTGTCTCGCATCTGACGGTGGGCGGTCTGCGGGACTGGTTGCTCACGGTCGCAGCGGAACCCGACAGCGCCCGGACACTGCGGGAGGTCGCGCCGGGGCTCACCCCGGAGATGGTGGCCGCGACGAGCAAGATCATGCGCAACCAGGATCTCATCGCGGTGGCGCGGGCGGCGACGGTGATCTCGGCGTTCCGCACCACCATCGGTCTGCCCGGAACGATGGCCACCCGCCTGCAGCCCAATCATCCGACGGACGACCCGCACGGAATCGCCGCGGCGACGCTCGACGGTCTGCTGATGGGCTCGGGCGACGCCGTCATCGGCATCAACCCGGCGACCGACTCACCTGCTGCGACAGCCGATCTGCTGTACCTGCTCGACGAGATCCGCCAGCGTTTCGAGATTCCGGTGCAGTCGTGTGTGCTCTCCCACGTCACCACCACCGTGGACCTGATCGGCAAGGGTGTCCCGGTGGATCTCGTGTTCCAGTCCATCGCGGGAACCGAGGGTGCCAACTCCAGTTTCGGGGTGACGGTGCCGATGCTCCTCGAGGCGAACGAGGCGGGAAAGTCGTTGCACCGCGGCACCGTCGGGAACAACGTCATGTACCTGGAGACCGGCCAGGGTTCGGCGCTGTCCGCGAACTCGCACGTCGGTACCGGGGGCAAGCCGGTCGATCAGCAGACGCTCGAGACCCGCGCGTACGGGTTGGCGCGGGCGCTCGATCCGCTGTTGGTCAACACCGTCGTGGGCTTCATCGGACCCGAGTACCTGTACGACGGCAAGCAGATCATCCGCGCCGGCCTCGAGGATCACTTCTGCGGCAAGATCCTGGGTCTGCCCATGGGTGTCGACGTCTGCTACACCAACCATGCCGAAGCGGATCAGGACGACATGGACACGTTGTTGACGCTGCTCGGTGCCGCGGGCGCTGCCTTCGTCATCGCCGTGCCGGGTGCCGACGACATCATGCTCGGCTACCAGAGCCTGTCCTTCCACGATGCCCTCTACGTCCGGCAGGTGTTGGGCCTCAAGCCCGCTCCCGAGTTCGAGGCGTGGATGCACCGGCTGGGGATGACCGACGACGCGGGGCGGGTCCTGCCCGTCGACGCCGCGTCGTCGCCGCTGCGAGCACTGACGACGCCGGCATGAGCACACCGGACTTCTGGACCGACCTGCGTGTCACGACGCAGGCGCGCATCGGGCTCGGCCGGGCGGGGGACGCCCTTCCGACGACGCGGGTGCTCGAGTTCCGTGCCGCCCACGCCGCGGCGCGGGACGCGGTCCACATGCCGCTCGACACCGACAGCTTCGCCCGGGAGATCGCCGCGGTCGGACTCGGGGATCCGGTGGTCGTGTCCAGCAAGGCGTCCACCCGCAGCGAGTATCTGCGTCGTCCCGATCTGGGACGGCAGCCCGAGGACCTGTCCGGTGTCGACACTGTCGACGCGGACATCGGAATCGTGTTGTGCGACGGTCTGTCCCCGCGGGCGCTGATGGATCACGGTGCGGGTCTGCTCGCTGCGCTGAAGGAGTCGCTGGGTACGTTCACCATTGCGCCTCCGGTGATCGCGACCCAGGCCAGGGTGGCGCTGGGTGACCACGTGGGCGCTGCGCTCGGGGTGTCCACGCTGATCGTCGTCATCGGCGAGCGTCCCGGTCTCTCGGTGGCGGACAGCCTCGGCATCTATCTGACGCACGGTCCGAAGCCGGGCCGCAACGATTCCGAGCGCAACTGCATCTCGAACATCCACCCGCCCGGCGGCATGCACTACGACCACGCGGCGCGGGTGACGGCATCGTTGGTCGCGGGTGCGCGCACGCTCGGGCGGTCCGGCGTCGATCTCAAGGACTCCTCTCGCGAACTGACCTGACCCGCGCACCGTTAGGGTCTGACATCGTGCTGCTGCAACGTGTGCGCGTCGATCCCGCGCGGGACGACCTCTCGGACGTCCGCATCGTCGACGACCTGGTGAGCGAGATCTCGGCACCCGGGGAGCGCCTGACTCCCGCCTCCGCCGAGACCGTCGTCGACGGGCGCGGGGGAGTGGTGCTGCCCGGGTTCGTCGACGGGCACCTGCACATGGCGCAGTGGGCACTCGCGCGCCGCCGACTGGACGTCGGCGCGGCCACCAGTGCACGGCACCTCGTCGACCTGCTGGTGGCGTCGGGCCTCACCGGCGACGTTCGTGCACAGGGCTTCCGGGGTGCCCTCTGGCCGGACGCACCGCACAAGGACATGCTCGAGGCCGCGCTGCCGGGTGTGTCCGTCGCGGTGACGAGCATGGATCTGCACACCGTCTGGCTCTCCCCGGCGTTGCTGCGCGAGCTCGCGGTCGATCACCCCACCGGTGTCTTCCGCGATCACGACGCCATCGCGATCGCGAGTGCCGTCGACGCGCGTGTCGGTACGGGCGTGCTCGACGAGTACGTGTGCGAGGCGACCGAGGATCTCGCCGCGCGGGGCGTGACCGAGGTCCTCGACTTCGAGTTCGACGACAACCTCACCGCGTGGACGCGGCGCTTCGCCTCCGGTCGTCCGGCGGTGCGGGTGAGCGCGTCGACGTGGCCGACGTGGCTCGACGAGACTCTGGCGGCCGGCCACCGGACCGGCGACGTCGCCGCGGACACGGGCCGCATGCTCCGCATGGGGCCGCTGAAGATCATGGCCGACGGGTCGCTCAACACGCGGACGGCCTGCTGCCACGACCCCTATCCCGACGCGGGGCACGCGGCGCCGGCGACGCACGACGCCGAGGCACACGGGCTGCTGCTCGTCGACCATCCGGAGCTGGTGCGATTGATCTCGCGCGCGGCGGGCGGTGGGATCGCCGCCGCGGTGCACGCCATCGGTGACCGCGCCAACACCGTCGTGCTCGACGCCTTCGAGACCGTGCGCGCGCTCATGGACTCGGGTGCTCTCCCCGTCGTCGGTGGACGCGTCGAGCACGCGCAGCAGGTCCGCCCGGGAGACCTGGACCGGTTCGCGGCGCTGGGCGTCGTCGCCTCTGTCCAGCCTCAGCACGCGGTGACCGACCGCGACGTCGCCGACGTGCTGTGGTCCGGCCGACGATCGATCGCGTACGGCTACCACTCGCTGCACCGCCACGGCGCGCTGCTGCAGTTCGGGTCCGACGCTCCCGTCTCCCCGCCCGATCCGCGGTCGGCCGTCGCCGACGCCGTGTTCCGCACCGACGACGAGCGACCGTCCTGGCATCCGGGCGAGGCGGTGCCGATGGACGTCGCACTGCGGGCGGCATCGGGTGGGCGCGCAGGTGTCGACGTCGGATCCGCCGCCGATCTCGTCGTGCTCGCCGAGTCCCCGTACGTCCTGTCGAACGCCGACCTGCGGTCCGTTCCGGTGATCGCCACGATCAGCGGTGGGCGCGCGACCCACGTGTCCTGAGCCTTCGCCACCGTGTCGGAGACACACGCGGTGGCCGAGCAACCCGACCAGTGTCGCTACCCGGCGGTAGTGTCGATGTGTGACAACAGTCTCGCGGTGTGGGTGCATGTTCCACGCCCGGTCGACGCCGCCGGGAGCGTCGCGGGCCGCATTCGGCGCGTCGGTGGGCCACGGGCGGCGCCTGTTCGGTGGAAAGTCCGACAATCCCTCCGGAAACGGGATCGTCGACCGTTTTCGTGCCATTCCTCGTGACGGGGGTGGGGACCGTGTTCCGAGGGCGTCGTCCCTGCTCACACACCCCTTTCTCGCGTTGCGCGGCGAGCGCGTTGGGTCGTACCCGACGTGGTCGACTAGCATGGAGGGCTGCTTGCCAACGAAAGGACTGTCATCGACCACGTCGATTCATCGTCACTGATCAGCGACGTAACGAGTGGCGCCCGCATTCCGGTAAGGAATGAGGTGGAAGTGGAGCACGACGCCCACGGGCGAATCGACGGGCACAGCGCCGGGTACGGATCGCGAATCGGGGGAATCGCTGTCCTGCCACCGTTCACGACGGTGGGCTCGGTCGGCCGGGGCGCGGTGCGCGAGCACGGTGTCGCGAGAGATCACGGGGAGTAGACGAGTGGATGACGGTGCACGGTTCGACGGCGGACCGGCTGACGACGACCGCTCCGACGAGACGGTGACGAGCAAGACGCAGGTGAGCTCGGCGGGAGTGCTGCCCGAGGGCGCGTTCCCGCTGTCGGGAGCACAGCGCGGCATCTGGTTCGCGCAGCAACTCGCCGGTGACGTCCCGATTTCCATCGCGCACTATGTCGAACTGAACGGAAGCCTCGACCTGGACGTTCTCGAGTACGCTCTCGACCGGGCCGGGCGCGAGTTCGGATCGGGCTACCTGCGTCTCACCGAGGTGGACGGCGAGCCGTACCAGTACGTCGATCTGAGCATGCGCGACCACATCTCCTATTTCGATCTGCGCTCCGAGTCCGATCCGGAAGCAGCGGCGATGGAGTGGATGACACGCGAGTACAGCGCACCCGTGGACATGCTGGTCGACCGACTGGTGGTCTCCCACGTCCTTCGGTTGAGCGATGAGCGCTGGTTCTGGTACTCCCGCATCCATCACGTCGCGCTGGACGGTTTCGGCGCGATGACGATGATCCAACGTACGGCTGCGCTGTACACGGCTGCGATGGACGGCGAGGAGCCCGAACCGTCCAAGGCCGTCGATCTTCACAACCTGTACGTCGACGACGCCAAGTACCGATCGTCGGACCGCTTCGAGAAGGACGCCGCGTATTGGGCCGAGAAGGTACGCAGCCTCCCGGACCCGCCGTCGCTGTCATCCGTCACAGCGCCGCCGACATCGCCCGCGTTGATCGCCGGTGGTTTCGTGTCCACCGATCTGGCCGAACGGCTCGACGCGCGCGTGACCTCGCTCGGGACCGCCTCGGCTCCCTTCGTCGTCGCTGCCTTCGCAGCGTTCGTCTCCCGCATGACCGGAGCCGAGGACACGGTCCTGAGCCTCCCGGTGTCAGCGCGCACGACCGCGGTCATGCGCCGGTCGGGTGGCATGGTCTCCAACGTCGTGCCGCTGCGTCTGGCACTGCCGCCGAGCTGCACGGTCGCCGAGTCCGCATCCCAGGCGCAACTCGAACTCACCGGCGCCCTGCGTCGTCAGCGATACCGCCACGAGGACATCCGCCGAGACAGCGGTGAGTCGGCCACCCAGCGTGGACTGTTCGGTCCGTCGATCAACATCATGCTGTTCCACGACGAATTGCGGCTCGGCGCCGTCAACGGTTCGTACAACGTGCTGACCACCGGTCCGGTGGAGGATCTGGCGCTGAACATCTATCCCGGCGCGGACAGTCGGGAGCTGCGGATCGACTTCGAGGCGAACCCGCTGCGGTACACGCAGGACCAGCTGAACGCGCATCGTGCCCGCTTCGTGCGCTTCCTCGAGGCCCTGATCGGTGCCGAACCCGATGCTCCGCTCGGATCACTCGAGGTGCTGACCGACGACGAGCGGCAGCGTTTCGTTCCCGCGCTGGGCGGCGAAAGCTTCCCGCAGGTCACCTTCGGCGCCATCATCGCCCGCGCCGTCGACGCCGCCCCCGACACGGTGGCCGTCACGTGCGGGTCGGAATCGGTCACGTACGCCGAACTCGACGCGCGCTCCAACCGCCTGGCCCGGTTGCTGATCTCGCGGGGCGTCGGACCGGAGAGCGTCGTCGCGGTCGCACTCGGTCGATCGGTCGAGATGATCCACGCGACGTGGTCGATCGTGGCATCCGGTGGCGCGTTCCTCCCGATCGACCCGGCCTATCCCGTCGAACGCATCGCGCACATGTTGGGTGATTCCGGCGCACGGATCGGGCTGACCACACGCAGACACGTGAAGGACCTCCCGGACACGATCGAGTGGCTCGTCGTGGACGATCCGGAGTTCGGCGACGATCTGGCCGTCTGCTCGCCCGCACGGCTGACCGACGCCGACCGCACGGCGCCGGTGCGATCGTTCACGGCAGCATGGATGATCTACACCTCGGGTTCCACCGGTCTGCCGAAGGGCGTGACGGTCGGTCACGACGGTCTGTCGAACATCATCGGCGAGATGACGGTGACGTACGGTGTGTCGACGAAGTCCGTCGTCCTCGGTGTCGCCTCCCCGAGCTTCGATGCGTCGATCTTCGAGCAGTTGATGGCTCTGTCCGCCGGCACGACGCTGGCGTTGGCTCCGTCAGGAGTGTTCGGCGGCGAGGACCTGGCGGACTACATCCGCGAGAAGAGAGTCACGCACGTCGTGATCACGCCTGCGGCACTGGGATCACTCGAGCCGGAGGGGCTGGAGCAGATCGAGTCCATCATCAGCGCCGGTGAGGCACTGCCGTCCGAGGTGGCGGCACGCTGGGCTTCCCGCACCGCGCTGCGGAACGCCTACGGCCCCACCGAGACCACCATGATCGGGTCGATCTCGGACCCACTGGAGCCCGGTGCGCCCGTGACCATCGGTTCCCCTATCCGTGGAACGCGACAGGTGGTGTTGGACAACCGACTTCGCCCAGTACCCGTGGGTGTGGTGGGCGAACTGTATCTCGCCGGCGTGGATCTCGCCCGCGGCTACGCCAACCGATTCGCCCTCACCGCCACGCGCTTCGTGGCCGGGCCGTGGGCCGAGTCGGGCGGGCGCATGTACCGCACGGGCGACCTGGTTCGGTGGACCGAGGATCGGGACCTGATCTACGTCGGTCGCGCCGACTCGCAGGTGAAGATTCGCGGCTTCCGCATCGAACTCGGTGAGATCGACGCGGTGCTCGCGGAGCATCCCAGTGTCCGTACCGCCGTCACCGTGGCGCACAAGCAGTCGTCCGGGGCCACGGTGCTCGCGGCGTACATCGTGCTGCGCCCGGACATCACGCTCGAGCACTCGGAACTGCTCCGCCACGCCGCGCAGCATCTACCGTCGCACATGATCCCCGCCGCGGTGGTGGTGCTCGATCATCTGCCGGTCACCGTCAACGGCAAGATCGATCACCGCCGTCTGCCCGAGCCGGTGCTGGCGACACGCGAATTTCGCGCGCCGACGACTGTCGTGGAGGAGATCGTCGCGACAGTGTTCACGCAGTTGATGGGCGTCGAGCGGGTCGGACTCGACGACGACTTCTTCGCTCTCGGCGGCAACTCGCTCATCGCGACGCGCGCCGTCTCCCGCCTCGGCGCCGCCCTGGGAACCCAGGTCTCGGTGCGCACCCTCTTCGAAGCGCCCACCGTCGAGTCGCTCGCGTCCCGGTTGCAGCAGGGTGCGCGCGGCGAGACCCGCATGCCGCTCGTGCGCCGTGAACGGACCGGTCCTGTGCCCTTGTCGCTCGCACAGCGGCGTATGTGGTTCCTCAATCAGTTCGACCCGTCGTCCGTCGCCTACAACATCCCGCTGGCCCTGCGTCTGGAGGGCGATCTCGACATCGCCGCGCTGCAGGTCGCGATCATGGACGTGGTCGACCGTCACGAAGCGCTCCGGACGTCCTACCCGGACACCGAGAACGGACCGGTCCAGGTCACCCACGAGCCCGAGGCCGTGGTACCGGATCTGACACCCGTACCGGTCGACGCGGACGACCTGCACGGCGTGCTGATCTCCTTCGCGATGACCACCTTCCAGGTCACGGAGCACGTCCCGCTGGTCGGTCGTTTGTTCCAGATCAGCGAGACCGATCACGTGCTCGCGATCGTGGTGCACCACATCTCCGCAGACGGTGCGTCTCTGACGCCCCTCGCGCGCGACCTGATGGCGGCCTACAGCGCCCGCATCGCGTTCTATGCGCCCACGTGGACCCCGCTGCCCGTGCAGTACGTCGACTACACGTTGTGGCAGCGGGAGGTGCTGGGGTCCGAGGACGATCCCACGTCGCTCATCGCGCAGCAGGAGCGCTACTGGGTCGAGACCCTGCGCGACGCACCGGATCTGCTGCCGCTCCCGATCGACCGTGCTCGTCCGTCCCGGTCGTCGCTCAGCGGAGGAGCGCACGCGTTCGAGATCGACGCCGAGCTCCACGCGAAGATGATCGACCTGGCCGGCCGCCATCGCACCACGCTCTTCATGGTGGTGCACGCGGCGCTGGCCGTGACGCTCGCCAAGATCAGCTCGACCGACGACATCGTCATCGGCACCCCGGTCGCGGGACGCGGCGACGCGGCGATCGACGACCTCGTCGGCATGTTCGTCAACACGTTGGCGCTGCGCACCACCGTGGGCAGCCGCCAGCCGTTCGACGCGCTGCTGGACCACGTCCGCGAGCGTGACCTGCAGGCGTTCGCCAACAGCGACGTGCCGTTCGAGCGCCTCGTGGAGGTGCTGTCCCCGGCGCGGTCGGAGTCGCGTCACCCGATCTTCCAGGTGATGCTGGCGTTCGAGAACATGGGTCACTCGACGGTGGAACTCACCGGACTGCGCCTGTCCACGGTCGATCTCGATCTGCAGGTGGTCAAATTCGATCTGCAGCTGACCATGACCGACCGCACCGACGACGCGGGCCGTCCTGCCGGTATGCCGGCCACGTTCTCGTACGCGTCGACACTGTTCGACGCCTCGACAATCGAGGCCGTCACACGCCGGTTCGTGCAGGTGCTGACCACGATCGTCGACGATCCCAGTGTGTCTGTCGCCGACATCGACGTGCTCGACGCCAGTGACCGCGTGGTCGCCGAGAGGTCGATCCAGCGCGTGTCCGAGGGCCGTCCCGTGGGCGACGACACCATCGTCTCGCGGGTGCTCGATCACGCGGCGAGCCACCCCGAAGCGAGTGCAGTGCGGTTCGGCGAGGTGTCGATCACTTACGGCGAGTTGGACTCTCGTTCGCGCGCCGCTGCAGCGAGGCTGTACGCGCTGGGGGTGCGGTCCGGCGATCGGGTCGCGGTGGTGTGCGACCGGTCGGTGGATCTGGTCGCCGTGCTGTTCTCCGTCATGAGGGCAGGCGCGACCTACGTGCCGATCGACCCCGAGTATCCGGGCGACCGGGTCGACTACGTCGTGGCCGACTCCGGTGCGCGCTTCGCCGTGGTCTCCGCTCGGCTCGAGGACCAGGTGCGGCGCGACGGCCTGACCGTCGTCGTGGACACCGATGTCGTAGCGGCGGAATCGGATTCGGAGTCGGGGTCCACCGCGCTGCTGCCCGTGGCGCGGCCGGACGACGTCGCGTACATCATCTACACCTCCGGATCCACCGGTAACCCCAAGGGTGTGGCGATCCCGCACACCAACGTGGTGACGTTGCTGACGAACACCGAGCAGTACTTCGGCTTCGGACCCGACGACGTCTGGACGATGTTCCACTCCTACGCCTTCGACTTCTCGGTGTGGGAGTTGTGGGGCGCGCTCACCACGGGCGGCAGCGTCGTCGTGGTGGACCACTGGACCGCTCGCTCGCCGGGCGACTTCCTCGACATGCTCGCCGACCGGGGCGTGACGGTGCTCAACCAGACACCGTCGGCGTTCTATCAACTCGCCGAGGCCGAGCGCGACCGTGCGGGCACCGAGCTGTCCCTGCGCCACGTCGTCTTCGGCGGTGAGGCGCTGGATCTGTCGCAGCTGCAGCGCTGGTACGCGCGGCACGCGGACGACAGTCCCCGGCTCGTGAACATGTACGGCATCACCGAGACGACGGTGCACGTCACCTACCAGGAGTTGACGGCGGCATTCGCGGCCGCGGCCCAGGGCAGCGTCATCGGCGTTCCCGTCCCGGGTCTTGGCGGCATTGTGCTCGACGACGCCCTGCGGCCCGTACCCGTCGGGGTTCCAGGTGAGCTCTACGTCCTGGGTGATCAGTTGGCGCAGGGCTACGTCGGTCGCCCCGACCTGAACGCGACGCGTTTCGTGGCCAACCCGTACCTGGCCGGTCAGCGGATGTACCGCTCCGGCGACGTCGTGCGGTGGAACCGCGACGGCGCGCTGGAGTACCTCGCACGTGCGGACGCCCAGGTGCAGATCCGCGGATTCCGCGTCGAACTGGGCGAGATCGAGACCGTCGTGGCGTCCACGCCCGGTGTCGCGGGCGCCGCCGCGTCGGTGGTGCGGCGCCCGGCCGGCGACGTCCTGGTCGCGTTCGTGGTGCCCGAATCGGGCTCCACGGTCGACGCGGTGGCAGTCACCGAACACGTCGCCTCGCTGTTGCCGGCGTACATGGTTCCCGCGCGCATCGTCGAGCTGGACCGTCTGCCGCTGACCGTGAACGGCAAGCTCGACCGCAAGGCGCTGCCCGAGGTCACCGAGGACTCCGATCGCACGTACCGCGCACCCGAGACGCGGGTGGAGAAGGCGATCGCGGGTGTCTTCGAGGACATCCTCGACGTCACACCCGTCGGCCTGGACGACGATTTCTTCGGACTCGGCGGCAACTCGCTCGTCGCGACCCAGGTCGCGTCCCGCATCGGTACCGAACTGGGCGTGCACGTTCCGGTCCGCGCCGTGTTCGATGCGACCACCGTCTCGCGTCTCGCGGCGGTCGTCGCCGAGCTCGGTGCGTCCGATCGACCCGCGCTCGTCGCGGGTCCCCGTCCCGATGTGATTCCGCTGGCACTCGCACAGCAGCGCATGTGGCTGAGCAACCGGCTCGACCCGTCGTCGCCGATGTACAACCTGCCGTTGGGTATCCGGCTCGAAGGCCGTCTCGATCTCATGGCACTGCGTCGTGCTGTTCGTGACCTCGTCACGAGACACGAGATCCTCCGCACCGTGTACCCGCAGACGGACGGCGTACCGCGGCAGGAGATCCTGACGGTCGACGAGGCGGGCGTCGAGCTCGCCGTCCAGGATGTTCCGTCCGCGCGGTGGATCGACGAGTTCGTCGCCCTCGCGACGCGCGGCTTCGACGTCACCACGGCGGTCCCGCTGCGGCTCGCGGTGTTCCGAGATCCGGAAGTCTCCACCAAGGCCGTGCTCGCGATCGTCGTGCACCACATCGCCGCGGACGGCGTGAGCCGCGTGGCGCTGACCCGCGACCTCGTCACCGCCTACCTCGCACGCACCGAGGGCGCCGACCCCGCGTGGGCTCCGCTCCCCGTCCAGTACGCCGACTACGCGGTGTGGCAGCGCGACGTCATCGGCTCGCCCCGCGACGCCGAGTCGGTCGCGTCCGCCCAGATCGCCTACTGGAAGCAGGCTCTCGACGGCCTGCCCCCGGAGCTGGACCTGCCGCGTGACCGGGAGCGGCCGGCGTCGCCCACCCGCGAGGGTGCGTCCGTCCACTTCGCAGTGGACGGGTTCGCGGCGGACCGGGTGGAGGCACTGGCGCGCGACCACAACGCGACGCGATTCATGGTGGTGCACGCGGCACTCGCCGTCGTCCTCTCCCGCCTGTCCGGATCGACGGACATCGCGATCGGCACCGCTCTCGCGGGCCGCGGAGATCCGGCGCTCGACAACCTGGTCGGCATGCTCGTCAACACGGTGGCCCTGCGTCTGCGGGTCGACGAGGATCTGAGCTTCGCCGAACTGGTGGCCGCAGCCCGTCGCGTGGACGTCGACGCGTTCGCGCACTCGGAGGTGCCGTTCGAGACCGTCGTCGACGCCGTCGCGCCGCAGCGCACGGGATCGGTGCCGCCGCTCTTCCAGACCGCACTGGCGTTCCGCAACATCACGCCGGCGCGGGTGGAGCTGCCCGAGATCACCGTGTCCGAACTGGAGAATCCGTTCGAGCCCGCCAACTTCGATCTGTTGCTCACGGTCGACGACGACGGCTCGCGGAAGCCGGGCGGCGACATGACGATGATGTTCACGTACTCGACCGAGCTGTTCGACGAGGAGACGGTGGAGACCTTCGGCCGGCATCTGGCGTCGGTGCTGCGGGCCGGGGTCACCGAACCCACGCGCGTCGTCGCCGATCTGCCGCTCGCCGAGGTGGTCACCGCGGCGCCCGTGGTGGAGCCCACGACTCCCGCGGCGTACTCGGGACCGTCGGTGGTCACGTCGTTCGCGTCGGCCGTGGAATCGGATCCGGACGCCCCCGCCGTCGTGATCGGCGAGAACGAGGTCAGCTACGCCGACCTCGACGCTCGTTCCAACCGCCTGGCGCGCTGGCTCGCGGGGGCAGGAGTCGGTGCCGGGTCGACGGTCGCGGTCCGGTCCGGCGACTCCGGCCTCGACACGGACACCCTGGCCCTGTGGTGGGGGATCCTCAAGGCAGGCGCGGCGTTGGACATCGGCCGAGTCGCACCCGACGTGATCGTGCTGTCCGGCGCATCCCGCAACGGGAGTCGGGCGCCGCTGATCCTGTCGGTGGACGACGCCGCCGACGACGTGGCGCAGTTCTCCGCGCGCCCCGTCACGTACGCGGATCGGGCACGCCCGCAGAACGGAGCCGATCCGGCGCTGGTCCTGCCGACCGGGACGGGCTCGGTCGGCGTGCTCACGTTCGACGAGCTCTCCGGCATCGTGTCCGCCGAACTCGATCGACTCGCCGTGGACTACGAGTCCCGGTTGTTCGCGACGGCGGCGGTCTCGACCGTGTCGCAGGCGCTGCGGGCGCTGGTCGCCGGTGTCGCGGGCGCCGCTGTGCTGGTGCAGGACGGTGCGGCGGAGTCGCTGACGGACGTGCTGCTCGATCAGTGGGTGACGCACCTGTTCGCCACCCCGTCGGACCTGTCGGCGGTGGACGCCGGGGAGTTCGAGGATCTCGCCGTGGTGGTCACCGACGCGGGCCGGGGCGACAGCGAGTCGTGCGACGGCTTCGCCGACGGCACCGAGATCGACGTCGTGCCGTTGACCTCGACGGGTATCGGACTCGCCATGCGGAGCTCATGACGGGATCCGTCCACACCACGGTGACAGGCGCCGTTCACACCACCCGGGTGAGCGGCGTGCGCGCCGCCCTGCTCGATAGGGTGGATCAGATGGGGCGACGCCCCATGAAGCACGCGTGCGCGCATCCGCGGGGAGTGTCGCGAGTACGCAGCGGGATCGTCGGTGGGCAACCACGGGCGAGGCTCGGTATCGATTCACGAGGAGCACGACGATGACGGATGGCACTCCCGACGAGACCTCGAACGAGGACCGGTCGCGGGCGGAACGTCCGGGACGCGCGGGGGCACCCCGCCGCGAGCGTCCGACCAGGGAACGCCCGCGTCGCCGGCAGCGTCCTCGCGCGGCCACCCTGCCGCAGATCCTCGCGGCCGCCGTGGAGGCGAACGCCGACGGTGTGGCTCTCGTGTTCCGCGACGAGTCCGGCGCGACCACCGAGTGGACCTACCGCGAGCTCGACGCGGCGTCGTCGAAGCTGGGGCGCGAGCTGATCGCGCGCGGCATCGGCGCCGAGGACGTGGTGGCGCTGGCCGTCACGCGGTCCGCCGCGTCGATCCTGTCGATCTGGGCGGTCGCCAAGACCGGTGCGGCATACGTGCCGGTCGATCCGAAGTACCCCGCGGACCGCATCGAGTACATGCTCACCGATTCGGGGGCCACCCTCGGGATCACCACCACGGAGCACCGCGAGACCCTGCCGGAGGGAGTGGGCCCCAGCTGGCTCGTCCTGGGCGACGCCGACCTGGACGCCGCCGTCGACGCACGGTCCGCCGAGCCGGTCACCTACGCCGATCGCGTGCGGGTGCTCGGCCCCGCGAACACGGCCTACATGATCTACACGTCCGGATCGACGGGTCGACCCAAGGGCGTCGAGGTGACGCACGCCGGTCTCTCGAGTCTGGTGGCCGAGCAGCGTGAGCGCTTCGGTATCGACGCGTCCGCCCGCACCCTCGCCGTCGCATCCCCGAGTTTCGACGCCTCGGTCTTCGAACTGCTCATGGCCGTGGGGTCCGGAGCCACGATGGTCGTCTCGCCGCCCGACGTCTTCGGTGGCGACGATCTGACGGCTCTGCTGCGCGAGCAGCGGGTGACCCATGCCGTCATCACCCCGTCCGTGCTGGCCTCGGTCACGCCGTCGGAGTTGCCCGACCTGCGGGTCGTGGTCACCGCCGGTGAGGCGTGCCCGCCGGAACTGGTGTCCCGCTTCGTGACCGACACCCGCCGCATGTTCAACGGCTTCGGTCCGACCGAGGCCACCATCATGACCAACTGCGCGGAGCTGTTCCCGGACGCGCCCGTCTCCATCGGCGGCGCGATCCGCGACTTCCGCACGCCCGTGCTCGACGGCCGCCTGCGCGACGTCCCGGCCGGTGTCGCCGGTGAGCTGTACGCGGCCGGCCCCGGTCTGGCCCGCGGGTATCACGGTCGGCCGTCGCTCACCGCGGAGCGTTTCGTCGCGGACCCCTTCGGTGAACCCGGCTCGCGCGTGTACCGCACCGGTGACCTCGCCCGCGTGCGCAGCGGCGGCGCGGTCGACTACCTGGGCCGCTCCGACTTCCAGGTGAAGGTCCGCGGGTTCCGCATCGAACTCGGCGAGATCGACGCCGCCCTGACGGCGCACCCGGACGTCCGCTTCGCCGCGGCGGCCGGTCATCAGCTGCCCGACGGCTCGACGGTGCTCGTGGCCTACGTGCAGCCCGAGCCGGGCCACGAGATCGACGTCGACGACGTCACGGCCTTCGTCGGCCGGAGCCTCACCGCGTACATGGTGCCGTCCGAGATCATCGTCATCGACGCCGTGCCCCTCACACCCGTCGGCAAGCTCGATCGCGCGGCGCTGCCGCAGCCGACCATCGGCACGTCGACGAAGGAGTACCGGGCCCCGGAGACCCGGACCGAGATCACGGTGTCCGAGGTGCTGGCGGACCTGTTGTCGGCCGAGCGCGTGGGTCTGGACGACACCTTCTTCGAACTCGGTGGCAACTCGCTGCTCGCGACCCAGGTGGTCGCCCGGATCAACCAGGCGGCGCAGTCCCGCATCGCGGTGCGGGACGTGTTCGAGGCGACCTCCGTCGCGGATCTCGCTGCGCGCGTGGATCTCTCGCTCGGTGCCCCGGAGCGGCCGCCGCTCGTGCGTCGTGATCGCTCGGGCGACCTGCCGCTGTCCTACGCCCAGCAGCGGATGTGGCTCACCAACCAGTACGACGTGACGTCGCCCGCGTACAACCAGCCTGTCGTGCTGCGGATGACGGGTGCGCTGGATCTCGAGGCGCTCGGCCACGCGTTCGAGGATCTCATCACGCGGCACGAGACGCTGCGCACCGTCTACCCGCAGACCGACAGTGGTCCGGTGCAGCGCATCGAGCCCGCGTCGTCGGTGTCGGTGGTGCTCGATCCGGAGCGGATCGACGAGAGCTCGGTGTACGAGCGACTGACCCCGGTGGTGCTCGACGGCTTCGACGTGTCGTCCTCGGTGCCCTTCCGTGCCAAGCTGTTCCAGATCGCGGACCAGGACTACGTCCTCGCCGTGGTCATGCACCACATCGCCAGTGACGGTGGATCGCTCGCCCCGCTGGTGCGCGACCTCACCACGGCCTACGTGGCGCGCAGCGCCGGTGCGGCTCCCGAGCTGCCCGAGCTCGAGGTGCAGTACGCGGACTACGCGATGTGGCACCGTGAGCTCCTCGGCGACGAGAGCGACCCGGAGTCGTTGAGCGCCAAGCAGATCGACTTCTGGACGCGCGCCCTCGCCGGCACTCCCGAGGTCATCGAACTCCCCACCGACCGGCCGCGACCGGCGCAGCCGTCGTCCCGCGGTGCGACGGTGCCGTTCCGACTCGAGTCGGACGTCGTCGAGGGTCTGAACGACCTCGCGCGACGCACCAACTCGACGCTGTTCATGGTGGTGCACGCCGCCCTGGCCGTGCTGCTCTCGCGCATGGCCGCGACCGACGACGTGTCCGTCGGCACGCAGATCGCGGGCCGCGGCGAGCAGGCGCTCGATCCGCTCGTCGGCATGTTCGGCAACACGCTGGTCCTGCGATCGCATCTGGAGCCGGGGGAGTCGTTCGAGGACTTCCTGCTCCGCACCCGCACCGCGGACCTCGATGCACTGGGCAACTCGGACCTGCCGCTGGACCGGCTGGTCGAGATCCTGCGACCCCAGCGCTCGCTCGCCTACGCGCCGCTGTTCCAGGTACTGCTCATGCTGCAGAACTTCGAACGCACCGAGATCGAGCTGCCCGACGTCACCATCGGTCTCCTCGACTCGGACGTGCCGGTCGCGAAGCTCGACCTGACGCTGACGCTCATGGAGCAGGTGAACCCCGACGGGTCGCCCGGTCCCATCGACGGATCGCTGCTGTACGCCACGGATCTGTTCGACGAACCCACCGCACGCACCATCGCGGAACGCTACGTCGGCATCCTCGCCGCCGTCGTGGCCGATTCCGCCACCGCCGTCGGCGATCTCCCGCTGACCACCTCCGGCGAGCAGACGCAGCTCGCCGCGCTGCGCGGCATCGACGCTCCGCTGCCCGCCGAGACCCTCGTCGACGCGTTCCGCCGCGGCGCCGCACAGGATCCGAGTCGGACCGCGCTCGTGTACGAGGGGACCTCTCTCACGTATGCCGAGTTCTCCACGCGGGTGAACCGGTTGGCACGGCACCTCGTCGCACTGGGGGTCGGTCCCGACGCCCGCGTGGCCGTCGGCATGCGCCGCTCGCTCGAGATGATGATCGGGATCTACGCGGTGCTCGAGGCCGGTGGCGCCTACGTGCCGGTGGATCCGGACCACCCGCACGAGCGCACCGAGTACGTCCTGTCCAGCGCCGCACCCGTCGTCGTGCTGACCACCACGCGCGATCACCGGGACCTGCCCGAGCACCACAACGTGATCGACGTCGACACGGTCGATCTCGCCGACGTGTCCGCGGAGCCGCTGACGGATGCGGAGCGGACGGGCACGCTCGTGCCGTCCAACATCGCCTACATCATCTACACATCGGGCTCGACCGGCCGCCCCAAGGGCGTGGCGGTCTCGCACCGCTCCGTCCTGAACCAGATGCTCTGGATGCACGAGACGTATGACCTCACGGTCGGCGACACGATGCTGCAGAAGACGCCGGTGACGTTCGACGCGTCGGTGTGGGAACTCTTGCTGCCCTTCCAGCTCGGAGCCACCCTCGTCGTCGCGCGTCCGGACGGCCACCTCGACGTGCAGTACCTGCTCGACCAGGCGCGCTCGCACGGCATCGCGATCCTCGAGTTCGTACCGTCCATGCTCGAGCTCTTCATGTCCGATGCCGGTCTGGCCCTGCCGGGATCGCTGCGCTACCTGTCGGTGGGCGGCGAGGCGTTGTCCGCCGATCTGGTGCGTCGGTTCGCGGCCTCGTCGGCCGCCGAGCTCGACAACACGTACGGCCCCACCGAGGCGACGGTCACGTCCACGCTGCACCGGACCACCGACGCGGACGTCCGTACCGTCCCCATCGGTCGCCCGATCCGTAACACCGGTGCGCGCGTGCTGGACTCGCGTCTGCACGACGTTCCGGTCGGTGTCCCGGGAGAGCTCTATCTCACGGGCGCGCAGCTGGCTCGTGGGTACTTCGGTCGGCCCGACCTCACCGCCGATCGCTTCGTCGCCGATCCCCGCACGACCGGTGAGCGGATGTACCGGACCGGCGACCTCGTCTCGGTCACCGCGTCGGGTGAGCTGGAGTTCCTCGGCCGCACCGACTTTCAGGTCAAGCTCCGTGGTCTGCGCATCGAGCTCGGCGAGATCGAGTCTGCTCTCACCGCGCACCCGGACGTGGCCCGCGCCGTGGCCATCGTGCACTCCGACGAGCGCACCGGCGAAGCTCTGGTGGCGTACATCGTGCCGGAGGCCGGGCGCGCACCGGAACTGGCGAGTGTCCTCGACCTGGTCGCCGAGCGCGTCCCCGCGTACATGGTGCCGTCACACCTGACGGTGCTCGACGAGATCCCGCTCAGCCCCAGCGGCAAGCTCGACCGCCGTGCTCTGCCCGAGCCCGTGGACGTGTCCGGACCGCGGGAGTACCGGGCTCCGGAGACGGTGTCCGAGAAGGTCGTCGCGGACGTCTTCTCCGCACTGCTCGACGCCCCGCGCGTCGGCATCGACGACTCGTTCTTCGAACTCGGCGGCAACTCGCTGATCGGTATGCGCGCCGTCGCGCGGGTCAACGAGGCGCTGTCGAGCTCCATCGGCGTCCGCGATCTGTTCGAGAAGCCCACGGTGGCGGCACTCGCCGCCCGGATCGACGCCGCGGCACGCACCGGCCGCACCCGGCCAGTCCTGGCGCCTCGGGAGCGCCCGGAGCGGATTCCGTTGTCGCTCGCGCAGTCTCGCATGTGGTTCGTCAACCAGTTCGACACCGAGTCGGCGGCCTACAACATCCCGCTCGTCATCACGCTGCGCGGTGAGCTCGACGTGGACGTGCTGCGCGCTGCCGTGGGCGACGTGCTCGAACGCCACGAGTCTCTGCGCACGCTCTACCCGCAGGTGGACGGCACGCCGTACCAGGTGATCCTGCCCGCCGACCGCGTCGCCGGTCAGTTCGCCGTGACCGAGGTCGCCGCGGACGACGTGCAGGCGCGCGTCCTCGACATGGTGACCTCGGGCTTCGACGTCACCGCGGAGGTGCCGCTGCGCGGCGCACTGCTGCGGACGTCGGACACCGAGGCCGTGCTGGCGTTCGTCGTGCACCACGTCAGTGCGGACGGATTCTCGATGGGCCCGCTCGCGCGCGACGTCATGACCGCCTACGCGGCACGTCAGGCCGGCACGCCGGCGTGGTCCGAGAACGGCCCGCTGCGTCCGCTGACCGTGCAGTACGCCGACTTCTCCCTGTGGCAGCGCGAGATGCTGGGCTCCGAGTCCGACCCTGAATCACTGGCGTCGCAGCAGGAGTCGTACTGGGTGACGCAGCTCGACGATCTGCCGGAGGTGCTCACGCTCCCGTCGGACCGCCCGCGTCCCGCGGTGTCCACCGGGGCCGGGTCCGCGGTCCACCACACGATCGATGCCGAGATCCACACTCGCGCGGCAGACTTCGCACGCGCCCACGACGCGAGCCTCTTCATGGTCGTGCACAGTGCGCTCGCCGTCGTACTCGCCCGACTGTCGAACACCACCGACATCGCCGTCGGTGCCCCCATCGCCGGTCGCGGCGAGGAAGCGCTCGACGACCTCGTCGGCATGTTCGTCAACACGCTCGTGCTGCGCACGCAGGTCTCGCCGCACGCCACGTTCACCGAGCTGCTGGCCGAGACGAAGACCGTGGACCTCGGCGCCTTCGGCAACGCGGACATCCCCTTCGAGCGGCTCGTCGAGGTCCTCGCTCCGGAGCGCTCGACATCGCACAACCCGCTCTTCCAGGTGGCGCTGGCGTTCCAGAACCTCGAGCGCACGACGTTCGAACTCGGCGGCCTCGAGGTCGCCCGGTACGACGCCGGCATCCACTCCGCGAAGTTCGACCTGTCCATCGAGATCACGGAAACGGTGGAGGACGGCGGGCAGGCCGGAGGCCGGTCGGGTGACGTACAGGCCGCGGGCATGACGATGGAGGTGACGTTCTCGACCGACCTGTTCGATGCGGAGACCGTCACGCTGTTCTGCGAGCGCTTCGAGCGCGTGCTGGCCGCGGCGATCGAGACGCCCGACCGCGCCGTCGGCGACATCCCACTGCTCGACTCCGAGGAGGCGGCGTCGTTGGCACCCGTCACCGGGGACGACGCGGTGGCGGAGCGGACGCTCGGCGACCTCCTCGTCGATGCCGTCGCGACCAACCCCGACGGTCCGGCGCTGGTCTTCGACTCCGCGGTCCTGTTCGACGGGACGTCGGTGTCCTACCGCGAACTCGGCGAGTTCTCGGCTCGACTCGCCCGAGTGTTGATCGACCGTGGCATCGGGGCCGGATCCGCCGTGGCGCTGTCGGTCCCGCGCTCCGCGGAGTCGGTCGCGTTGATGTGGGCGGTGACCCGTACGGGTGCGGCCTTCGTCCCGATCGACCCCAACTACCCGGCCGATCGCATCGAACACATGGTGACCGACTCGGGCGTCCGTGTCGGCCTGACGCTCGGCGTGCACCGGGCGTCCCTGCCCGACGAGATCGACTGGCTCGTCGTCGATTCCGAGGAGATCCGGGCTCAGGTCTCGGCCGCTCCGGCGGATGCGATCACCGACGCCGACGGTCGGACGGCAGTCACGCCGGCCGACCGCGCGTACATCATCTACACCTCCGGTTCCACCGGTCTGCCCAAGGGCGTCTCGGTGTCCCATCGTGGACTGGCGAATCTCGCAGCCACCCAGGCGGAGACGTATCGGGTCGATCGGCACTCTCGGGTACTGCACTTCGCCTCTCCGAGCTTCGACGCCTCCCTGCTGGAAGTGCTGTTGTCGTTCTCGTCGTCCGCGGTGATGGTGGTCGCACCGACGTCGATCTACGGTGGAGAGGACTTCGCACAGTTCATCCGCCGACACGAGGTGACGCACGCGTTCATCACCCCGGCGGCGTTGACGTCGATGGATCACCAGGGCCTTCCGTCGCTGCAGACGGTGGCGGTGGGTGGAGAATCCTTCGATCGGAATCTCGTGGCTCGGTTCGCGCCGGGCCGTCGGATGTTGAACGCGTACGGCCCCACCGAGACCACGATCGTCTCGCACCTGGGCGGCCCGCTGAGTCCGGACGGCCCGGTGTCCATGGGTGGCCCGATCCGCGGCGGTCGTGCCATGGTGCTCGACAGTCGACTGGGCCCCGTTCCGGTCGGTGTTCCGGGTGAGCTCTACACCGCGGGACCCGGTGTGGCGCAGCACTACCACGAGCGCCGGGCACTCTCGTCCGAGCGCTTCGTCGCCGACCCGTACGGTCAGCCCGGAACCCGCATGTACCGGACCGGCGATGTCGTGCGCTGGTGGCGACGTCCGGGGACGGACGAGCTCGAACTCGAGTACGTCGGCCGAGGTGACTCGCAGATCAAAGTTCGCGGGTTCCGCATCGAGCCCGGCGAGATCGACGCCGTCGTGTCCTCGCACCCCGAGGTGCAGTTCGCGCTGACCACGCCGTTCACCACGGCAGCGGGGGCGACGGTGCTGGTCACGTACGTCACGCTCACTCCCGGATCTCGTCTGCGGGAATCGGACGTCACCGAGTGGGCAGCGGAATCACTTCCCGCGCACATGGTCCCGTCCGCCGTGGTCGTCATGGGCGAGGTGCCGCTGGGTGCCACCGGCAAGGTCGACCGACGGGCTCTGCCGATGCCCGAGTTCGGTACCGACACCGACACCTACCGCGAGCCGGCCACCGAGACCGAGCGCGCGCTGGCAGCGGTCTTCGCCGACGTGCTCGGCGTCGATCGGGTCGGCGCGGACGACGACTTCTTCGCCCTGGGCGGCGACTCCATCGTCTCCATCCAGCTGGTATCGCGTGCTCGCGCCGCAGGACTGTCCCTCAGCCCGCGTGACGTCTTCGAGCGCCGCACCGTCGCCGCGCTGGCGGCCGTCGTGTCGTCGGGGGAGAACGCCGTCCGCATTCTGCCCGAACTCGAGGGTGGCGGCGTCGGATCGCGTCCGCTGACCCCGGTGGAGCACTTCATGACCCGCCGCGGCGGCGCCTACGAGCGCTTCTCGCAGAGCGTCGTACTGGACCTGCCGACGGGTATCGACGAGCCCGGCATGACCGCGACACTGCAGGCCGTGGTGGACCGTCACGACTTGTTCCGCGCGAGCCTCACCGGGTCGCTCGACGACGGCTTCGAGATCGTCACCGCGGCACCGGGTTCGGTGGACGCCGCGTCGCTGCTCACCCGAGTCGACGTCGACGCCGACGTCACGGGCGACGACCTCGAGAAGGTGGCCCGCACGGCACTCGACTCGGCACTGGATCGCCTCTCGACGGCCGACGGTCGTCTCGTGCAGTTCGTCTGGCTGGACCGGGGACCGTCGACCGGCGGCCACCTCGTCGTCGCCGGCCACCACCTGGCCGTCGACGGTGTCTCGTGGCGCATCATCGTGCCGGACCTGGTCACCGCGTGGTTCGGCGTGTCCTCCGGGGCCGAGCCGACTCTGCAACCGGTGGGCACGTCGATGCGTACCTGGGCGCACGCGCTCGTGGACCAGGCGCCGTCGCGTCGCTCGGAACTGCCGTTCTGGAGTTCCGTCGTGCGGTCCGAGGACGTACTGCTCGGCGACCGCGATCTCGACCCCGCCGTCGACGTGCAGGCCACGCTCGACAGGGTGCGCGTCACCGTCCCGGCGGACGTCACGAGCGCCGTCGTCACCGCTCTGCCGCAGGTGTTCCGGGGCGGCGTGAACGACGGACTGTTGTCCGCACTGGCTCTGGCCGTGGCGAAGTGGCGCCGTGAGCGCGGCACCGAGACGTCGTCGCTGCTGCTGCGCCTCGAGGGCCACGGCCGCGAGGAGGACGTGCTCGGTGACGCCGGACTCGCGGATCTGTCGCGGACCGTCGGCTGGTTCACGTCGATCTTCCCCGTGCTGCTCGACCTCACCGACGTCGACCTCGACGACGCGTTCGCCGGTGGCGCCGCGGCCGGCCGAGCTGTCAAGGCCGTCAAGGAACAGCTGCTCGCGGTGCCCGATCGCGGTATGGGCTACGGCATGCTGCGCTACCTCGACGAGACGGGACGCTCGGTTCTCGCGCGATCCGTCGGCCAGATCAGCTTCAACTACCTGGGCCGCCTGTCCGCGGGCGAGCTGCCCGAGGGTGCGGAGGGTCTGGGCTTCCTCCCGTCGTCCGACATCACCACCCTCGCGGACGTGCCCCTCGACGCCGACATGCCGGCGATCGCCGTGCTCGACATCAACGCCGTCCTCGCGGACGAGCAGCTCGGTGCCACGTTCGCGTTCCCCCGCGGCATCCTGTCGTCGGAGGACGTGTCTGCGCTCGGCTCCTACTGGGTCGAGGCACTCACGGCGCTCGCTCAGCACGTCGGGAGCGGCGATGCCGGCGGCCTCACGCCGTCGGACGTACCGCTGGTGCCGGTGTCGCAGAACGACATCGAGGTTTTCGAGAACGAGATGTCCGATGCCGGGTCCCATCTCGAGGACGTCTGGTCCCTTGCTCCGCTGCAGGCGGGTCTGCTGTTCCACTCGTCGATGCAGCCGGCCGGCGTTCCCGACGTCTACGTCATGCAGGTCGTGATGGACCTGACCGGCGACGTCGACCGGGACCGGTTCGTCGCCGCGGCCGGTGCGCTGCTCGCGCGCTACGACGGGCTGCGGACATCGTTCCGCACCACCGCGGACGGTCGTGCGGTGCAACTGGTTCCGAGTTCCGCCGAGGTCCCGTGGGTAGATGTCGACCTGCGCGGCCACGACGACATCGAGGGCGACCTGCGCGTCGAGCTCGAGACCGAGCGGGACCGCCGGTTCGCGATGGACAGCGCGCCGCTGGTGCGCTTCCGGATGATCCGCACCGCCGACGACGCGGTCACGCTGTCGTTCATGGCGCACCACATCGTCATCGACGGATGGTCGATGCCGCTGGTGCTCAAGGATCTCCTCACGCTGTACGCCCTGCGCGGAGATGCGTCGCTGCTTCCCGAGGTCCGGTCCTACCGTTCCTTCCTGGAGTGGCTGTCGGTCCGCGACCGCGCCGTCTCGGTCAAGGCGTGGACCACCGCTTTCGCCGGCGCTGAGGAGCCGACGCTGTTGTCGGGAATCACCGATACGTCCGGGGTCTCGACCGACACGGGTCGGGTCGAGGTCGTCATGGACGAGAAGGTCACGTCCGAGCTGACCGATCTGGGGTCGCGTCTCGGTGTCACGCTCAGCACGATCGTGCAGGCGGCGTGGGGCCTCGTGCTCGCGCGCCAGTTGGGCCGCGACGACGTGGCGTTCGGTGGGACGGTCTCCGGTCGCCCCGCCGACCTCGAGGGCGTCGAGACCATGGTCGGCCTGTTCATCAACACGCTGCCCGTCCGCGTGCGCATCGACGAGTCCGACAGCATCGAGTCCTTCCTGCTCCGGTTGCAGGAGGAGCAGACGGCGTTGCTCGACCACCACTACCTGGGGCTGGCGGACATCACCACCGCTGTCGGCCCGGGCGCGGTGTTCGACTCGATCACCGTTCTCGAGTCCTACCCGGTGGACGAGGAGGGCTTGAAGGCCGCCGCGTCCATCGACGGCATGGCCGTCACCGGTGCTCAGGTGCTCGACGCGACGCACTACCCGATCAACGTGGTCACGTTCGCGGACACGCAGATCCGCATGACGTTGCGCTACCTGCGCGACCTGTTCTCCGACGAGTACGTCTCCGCACTGGGCAGTCGCCTGCAGGCCGTGTTCGCGGCGTTCGCCACGTCGCCGGGTGCGCCCGTCGGCCGCATCGAGACGCTGCTCGCCGACGAGCGTGCCGACCTGCTGTCGCGCCGCGGATCCGCCGACGTCGACGAGCGCACGCTCGTCCGGATCCTGGAGGACGCCGCGGATCACGCTCCCAGCAGACTCGCCGTCCGCCAGGGATCGGTGCAGTGGACGTACGAAGAGCTCGACGCTCGTGCCGCGCGCCTCGCACGCGTCCTCGTCGACGCGGGTGTCGGACCGGACGTCGTGGTAGCCGTGGCGGTTCCGCGGTCACCCGAGTTCGTGCTCTGCGTCTGGGCCGTCGCGAAGGCGGGCGGCTACATGGTGCCCGTCGACCCGGCGCACCCTGCCGAGCGCATCGACTACATGGTGCACGACTCGGCGGCGGCGCTCGGCATCACGACGATCATCGACCGCCCCGCCGACGTCGACGGGCTGCGGTGGCTCGTCCTCGACGACGAGCAGTTCGCGGCCGACGTCGACTCGCGCTCACCCGAGCGCCCGACCGACGGTGAACGCCTCGGTGCGATACGGATGAGCAACGCGGCGTACATGATCTACACGTCCGGATCGACCGGCCGTCCCAAGGGTGTCGTCGTCCCGCACACTGGTCTCGCCAATCTGGTCGCCGCACAGACGGACTCGCTGGGGATCGATCACGCGTCGATCATTCTGGCCGTGGCGTCGACGAGCTTCGACGCGTCGATCTTCGAGATCCTGCTGGCCGCCGGCAACGCGGTTCCGCTCGCACCGGCGCCCGCCGGGTTCTACGGCGGACCCGATCTGGCGCGCTTCGTCACCGACGAGGGTGTCACCCACATGGTGATCACGCCGTCCGCGCTGGCGACCGTCGAGCCGGACGCGGTGCCGTCCGTGCGCGCCGTCATGCCCGTCGGCGAGGCTCTTCCGCCGGATCTGATGGCGGCGTGGGCGACATCCGGTCGCACCGTCGTCAACGGGTACGGACCCGCCGAGACGACGATCATGATCAACGCGTCGGTGCCCCTCTCCGCAGGCGATCCGATCACGGTGGGCGGTCCCAGCAAGGGCACTCGCGAGTACGTGCTGGACGGCCGACTGCGGCCCGTGCCCGTCGGCGTTCCCGGTGAGCTCTACGCCGGAGGTCCGGGTGTCGCGCGCGGCTACTTCGGCCGCCCGACGCTCACCTCCGAGCGCTTCGTCGCCGATCCGTACGGTCCCGCGGGGAGCCGTCTGTACCGCACCGGCGACGTGGTCCGCTGGACCGAGGCCGGCACCGTCGAGTACATCGGCCGCAGCGACTTCCAGGTCAAGATCCGTGGCCAGCGCATCGAGCTCGGCGAGATCGATGCCGCGCTCGCGTCCCATCCGGACGTCGACTTCGCCGTGACGGTCGGCCACCGATCCGTCGGTGGCGTCACCGATCTCGTGTCCTACGTCTTGCCGGCGGCGTCCCTGCTCGAGGCGGGCGCGACCCTGGACGTCGCGGCCGTGCACGCATCTGTCAAGGAGAGCCTGCCCGCGCACATGGTGCCCGCGGTGATCATGCCGCTCACCTCCGTGCCGCTGAACCCGGTCGGCAAGCTCGACCGTGCCGCGTTGCCGGAGCCCACCCTGGTGCGGCAGCAGGCCGAGTACCGCGCCCCGGAGACGCCCGAGGACCAGGCCGTCGCCGAGGTGTTCGCCGATCTTCTCGGCGTGGAGCGGGTCGGTGTCGACGACAGCTTCTTCGATCTCGGCGGCAACTCGCTCGTGGCCACCCAGGCCGTCGCGCGTATCAACGCGGCACTGGACACCCACATCGGCGTGCGCGACATCTTCGACGCGTCGACCGTGGGCGAACTCGCGGCGCGCGCACTCTCGGGTGGAGTCGGTCGTCGCCCCGCGCTCGTCGCGGGGGAGCGGCCCGATCCGGTGCCGCTGTCGCTCGCACAGCGCCGCATGTGGTTCCTCAACCAGTTCGACACCAGCTCGCCCGCGTACAACATCCCGCTGGCAGTGCGCCTCACCGGCACGCTCGACGTCGCCGCGCTGGAGGAGGCCGTCCGCGACGTCCTCGCCCGGCACGAGACGCTGCGCACGGTGTACCCCGGGTCGGAAGAAGGTCCCTACCAGGTCATCCTGGGTGTGGACGACGTTCCCCTCGACCTGGCGCCACGTCCGGTCGAGACCGCCGGTGTGCCCGGCGCGTTGTTCGAGTTCATCGCGTCCGGGTTCGACGTCACTGCCGCCGTACCCGTGCGCGGTCTGCTGCTCGAGGTCGTCGACCCGGCCGGCGACGCGGCGGAGTACGTGCTGTCCATCGTCGTGCACCACATCTCCGCGGACGGATTCTCGCTCGGCCCGCTGGCACGTGACGTCATGGTCGCCTACTCGGCGCGCGTCGCCGGAGCGATCCCGGAGTGGGCACCCCTGCCCGTGCAGTACGCCGACTACGCGCTGTGGCAGCGCGAGGTGCTGGGATCGGAGAGCGACCCGGAGTCGTTGACCGCCCAGCAGATCGCGTACTGGAAGCAGCAGCTCGCCGGTCTGGACGATCCGATCGAGCTGCCGACCGACAGGCCGCGCCCGGCGGTTCAGTCCATGCTCGGCCACTCGGTGCAGTTCGCGCTGACCCCCGAGCAGACGGCCGGACTGCGCGCCGTCGCCGCGTCGCGTCAGGGCACGCTGTTCATGGCCGTGCACGCGGCGTGGTCCGTGCTGCTCGGTGCCCTGTCGGGCTCGCGCGACATCGCCGTCGGAACCCCGATCGCCGGACGTGGCGAGCGCGAACTCGACGACATGGTCGGCATGTTCGTCAACACGCTGGCACTGCGTCTCGACGTCGATCCGGATGCGTCGTTCGCCGATCTGGTCGCGGCCGCCCGCGCGGCCGACCTGGCCGCGTTCGGTCACGCCGACGTGCCGTTCGAGCAGCTCGTCGAGGCCGTCGACCCGCGTCGGTCGACCGCGTACCACCCGATCTTCCAGGTGGGCTTCTCGTTCCAGAACCTCGCGCCGGTGACGTTCGAGCTCCCCGACCTCACCGTCGGGGACGTCGGGCTCGAGGCCGCGGTCTCGCAGTTCGATCTGCACCTCATCGTCAGTGAGGGAGCCGAGGACGGCTCGCTGCAGTCGGTGCTCACCTTCGCCGAGGCGCTGTTCGACCGTGCCACGGCCGAGTCGTTCACCGAGCGCTTCTCCCGCGTGGTCGACGCGCTGATCGCCCGTCCGGACGCACCGGTGCACACCGCGGACGTCCTGAGCGCGGACGAGCGTCGGTCGATCCTGGTGGACACCAACGACACTCGTGTCGCGGGTGCGCCCACCTCCGTTGCGCGGATGTTCGCCGAGCGAGTCGCCGAGCGTCCCGACGTCGTCGCCCTGACGGAAGGTGACGACTCACTCACGTACGGCGAGTTCGGTTCTCGCGTCGCACGACTGGCGCGCAGGTTGCTCGCCGACGGCGTGCGCACCGGTGATCTCGTCGCCGTGGCGATGCCACGGTCGATCGACTCGATGGTCGCGATGTACGCGGTGGTCCAGGCCGGTGCGGCGTACCTGCCGATCGACCTCGACCACCCGGCGGAGCGCACGGAGTACGTGCTGTCCGACGCAGAGCCGTCCCTCGTACTGTTGGGTGGCCGGGAATTGCCGGTGGACGGCCCTCGCGTCGTCCGTCCTCGACACCGTCACCACATTCCCCGCCTCGACGTCCTCACGGCGGACACGTCCGAGTTCTCGGACGCGCCGGTCACGGACGCCGAACGCAGTCGTCCGCTCCGGGCGGACGATCCGGTGTACGTGATCTACACCTCCGGCTCCACCGGGCGGCCCAAGGGCGTCGCGCTGCCGCATCGCGCGGTGGCGAACCAGCTCTGGTGGATCCAGAGCGAGTTCGGCCTCACCGCGGACGACGCGATGGTGCAGAAGACGCCGTCGACCTTCGACCTGTCGGTGTGGGAGCTGTGGTGGCCGCTGACCGCGGGCGCCCGGCTGGTGATCGGTTCGCCCGAGGCGAACCGGGACCCTGCCGAACTCGCGCGTGTGATGCGCGAGCAGAACGTCACCGTCGCCGATTTCGTGCCCTCGCTCCTCGGCGCTTTCGCGTCGGTGGCGACGGCCGACGACGTCGTGTCACTGCGAGCGGTCCTGTGCATCGGCGAGGCGCTGCCGCGCGACGTGGTCACCGCGTTCGGCCGACTGTCCGACGCACCGGTGGTGAACCTCTACGGACCGACGGAGGCTGCGGTCTCGGTCACCGTGCACCACATCGCGCCCGACGAGACGGGTCCGGTGTCCATCGGTGGACCCGAGGCGAACGTGCAGGTCTACGTCCTCGACTCTCGTCTGCGGCCGGTGCCCGTCGGCGTCGCGGGTGAGCTCTATCTCGCAGGCGACCAGCTGGCGCTCGGGTACTTCGGCAACACCACCCTGACGGCGGAACGCTTCGTGGCCGATCCCTTCGGTCCCGGCCGGCTCTACCGCACGGGAGACGCGGTCCGCTGGGTGGACCGCGACGGGCGCCGCGTCCTCGAGTTCGTGGCCCGCACCGACGACCAGGTCAAGGTGCGCGGTTTCCGCATCGAGCTCGGCGAGGTCGAGGCCGCGTTGACCACGGCGGACGGCGTCGCCGCCGCGGCTGCCACGGTCGCCCGCACTGCCGGCGGCGAGCTGTTGGTGGGCTACGTCGTGCCGGAGAAGGATGCCACCCTGGATGTCGACGACGTGCGATCCGCTGCGGCGCAGGCAGTTCCGGGGTACATGGTCCCGGCGCGCATCGTGGTGATCGACTCGTTGCCGCTGAGCATCAACGGCAAGCTCGACCGTCGTCGACTGCCCTCGGTGGATCTCGACGTCGCGCGGGAGTACCGCGCACCGTCCACCCCGGTCGAGGAGATCGTCGCTGCCGCGTTCGCCGCGGTGCTCGGCGTCGACCGGGTCGGCACGGGCGACAACTTCTTCGAGCTCGGCGGCAACTCGCTGTCGGCCACGCAGGTGGTCGCTCGGGTCAACGCACGACTGAACACCCGGGTCTCCATCCGCGAGATGTTCGAATCCGCCGACGTGGCTGCCTTCGCGGCGCGCGCGGAGTCGGCGACGCGGACTGCGGCACGTCGAGCCCTGGTGCCGGTGGATCGTCCCGACGAGATCCCCCTGTCGCTCGCGCAGCAACGTATGTGGTTCCTGAACCAGTTCGACACCGCGTCACCGGCGTACAACGTGCCACTGGCGGTCAGGCTCGAGGGACGCCTCGACGTGGATGCCGTGCGCGCCGCCGTCGTCGACGTCGTGAGCCGACACGAATCACTTCGCACGTCCTACCCGGAGAACGCGAACGGCCCGCGTCAGGTCATCGTTCCGGCCACGGACGTGCACCTGGACCTCTCCCGCGAGGACGTGTCCGCGGACGGGGTGGAGCGCCGCCTGATCGAGTTCGTGTCCGAGGGCTTCGACGTGACCGCCGAGGTTCCGGTCCGCGGGTTGCTTCTCGGGGTGGACGACACCCATCACGTTCTGGCAATCGTGGTGCACCACGTGTCCGCGGACGGGTTCTCCCAGGGACCGATGGCACGCGACATCATGATCGCGTACTCGGCTCGGGTCCGCGGCGAGCGACCGGACCAGCAGCCGCTCCCCGTGCAGTATGCGGACTACGCGCTGTGGCAGCGCGCAGTGCTGGGCGACACCTCGGATCCTGATTCCGAGGCCTCGACGCAGATCGAGTACTGGCGCGACCGTCTCGCCGGTCTCACCGAACCGTTGGCGCTGCCGTTCGACAGGCCGCGACCGAGCGAACGCGCACTCCTGGGTTCGCGGGTCGACCTCGAGATCGAGGCAGGCGTCGCGGACCGTGTTCGCTCCGTCGCACGCAGCACGGGCGGTACGCCGTTCATGGTCGTGCACGCGGCGCTGGCCGCGCTGTTGGCGAGAACCAGCGGGACGTCGGACGTCGCGATCGGCACACCCATCGCGGGTCGTGGAGACGCGGCCCTCGACGAGTTGATCGGCATGTTCGTCAACACCCTGACACTGCGGTCCGCGGTGGACCCGGCGGCGACCTTCCTCGACCTGCTCAACTCCGTGCGCACGACGGACCTCGATGCGTTCGCGCATTCGGACGTGCCGTTCGAACAGATCGTGGACGAGCTGCAACCGCCGCGCTCGACCGCCTACCACCCGTACTTCCAGGTCAGCATGACGTTCGCGAACTTCGCGCCGATCCGACTGGAACTGCCGGACCTGACGGTGAGCGGGGTGGAACCGGGCCTGTCCGTGGCACAGTTCGACCTGCAGCTCGCGGTGGGGGACTCGCCGTCGGGTGGCTACGAGTGTGTCTTCACGTACGCGACCGACGTGTTCGAGGCCGACACGATCGAGCGGTTGTCGCGCCGCTTCGTCACCCTTCTGACGGCGGTCGTGGCCGATCCGGAACAGGTCGTCGGCGACATCGACATCACCGACGAGCGCGATCGAGCACTGACCTCGCGTAGCGTGGCGGGGTCGAGATCCGTTGCCGCCGAACGTGATTCGGTCGACATCGACGCGAATCCGGGGGGCACGATCGTCGATCGAGTCAGGGCTCGGGCTCATACCGATCCTGATGCTCCCGCGGTTCGTTTCGCGGATCTCGGTCTGACGTACCGGCAGCTCGACGAGCGGTCGGACGCACTGGCATCGGGGCTGCGGGCCGCGGGCGTCGATCGAGGTGCGATGGTGGCCGTGATGATGGATCGCTCCACCGATCTGGTGGCGGTGCTGCTCGGAGTCATGAAGGCCGGTGCGGCGTACGTTCCCGTCGATCCGGACTCGCCCGAGTCGCGGGCCGACCACATCCTGACCGATTCGGGTGCGACGGTGATCGTCACGAATCCCGAACGTCTCGATGGATTCGCCAGGCCCGGCACCGAGGTGACGACCCCGGACAGTCTCGTGTCCCTCGCGGTGGGAACACCCCCGCCCGCGCCGTCCGGTGGCGACTCCGCGTACGTCATCTACACCTCGGGTTCGACCGGTCGGCCCAAGGGTGTGCTCGTCGAACACTCGTCGGTGACCGCGCTGCTGGACGCGACGCAGCCCTTCTACGGATTCGACGCCACGGACGTGTGGACGATGTTCCACTCCTACGCATTCGACTTCTCGGTGTGGGAGCTGTGGGGAGCGCTGACGACCGGAGGCAGCGTCGTCGTGGTGGATGCGTGGACTGCGCGTGAACCGGACAAGTTCCTGGACCTCGTCGTCGCGGAGAAGGTGACGGTCCTCAACCAGACTCCGTCTGCCTTCTACCAGTTCGCGGAGGCGGAACGACGGTCGACGGACACGGGGTCCCTGTCACTGCGCTACATCGTGTTCGGCGGCGAAGCCCTCGATCTGAGTCAGTTGCGACGCTGGTACGAACGCCATCACGACGGTGCGCGCCTGGTGAACATGTACGGCATCACCGAGACCACGGTCCACGTGACACTGCAACCGCTGACCGCGGAGATCGCGTCGAAGGCCGCCGGCAGCGTCATCGGTCGCCCCGTCCCCGGTCTGGGCGCCGTGGTACTCGACACGCGGCTGCGACCGGTACCGGTGGGAGTTCCGGGAGAGCTGTACATCATGGGTAGGCAGCTCGCTCCCGGGTACCTGAACCGTCCGAGTCTGTCCTCGGTGCGCTTCGTCGCGAACCCCTTCGTTCCCGGCGAGAGGCTGTACCGATCGGGCGACCTCGCCCGGTGGAACTCCGAGGGCTCGCTCGAGTACCTGCAGCGTGCCGACACACAGGTGCAACTGCGCGGGTTCCGCGTCGAACTGGGAGAGATCGAATCGGTTCTCGTCGACGCGCCGGGTGTGGCGGGCGCAGTGGTGGCGGTCCAGCACGGACCCGCGGGCGACGTACTGGTCGGACACATCGTCCCCGAGACCGGCACGCGCCGTGAGGATCCGGAGGGCGATGACCTGCGCGAGTCGGTTCTGCGTTATGCCGCGGCGAGACTGCCCGGCTACATGGTGCCATCGCGACTCGCCGAGTTGGCCGCACTCCCGCTCACGGTCAACGGGAAACTCGATCGGACGGCACTCCCGCCGATCGAAGTAGATGTGAGTCGCACGTACACGCCGCCCTCGACTCCCACCGAGCGGGCGATCACGGAGGCGATGGCCGATGTTCTCGGGCTCGAACGGGTCGGAGCGGACGACAACTTCTTCGAACTCGGAGGGAACTCGCTCGCGGCGACGCGACTCGCGCGGGCCGTCGGTGAGACTCTCGGCCGCGACGTCGCCGTGCGGCTGTTGTTCGTGGCGTCGGACGCGCGGTCGTTGGCGGCTCGGCTCGAGTCGGACGCCGACGCCGCGCATGCAGGGTTCGAGATGATGCTGCCGCTGTCGTCGGGATCGGGAACACCTGTCTTCTTCATCCATCCCATCATCGGGTTGGCATGGAGCTATGCAGGTTTCACTCGTCACCTCCCGCCCGACACACCGATGTACGGAATCCAGTCGCCCGCCATCACGGAGGACGGTGCGCTCGCGAGCTCGATCGGCGAACTGGCCGATCGCTACCTGGCAGAGATTCTTCGAGTCGCTCCGGACGGACCGTATCGCCTGGTGGGGTGGTCGCTCGGAGGTGTCATCGCTCAGGCGGTCGCCACTCGACTCGAGCGGGCAGGGCGAGCGGTGTCGCTCCTCGCGCTGCTCGACAGTCGTCCGCGCACGGACGTCGGGACGAGCGGAGTCGATACCCCGGACACTGCTGCGGCGGACATTCTCGGCGGCATCGGAATCGACGTCGCCGCGGCGACAGGAGATGCCGACGATCTCGACGGGCTGGTGGCACTGATCGCCGAGGCGCCGGGAGTGGCCGGGGTGGCCACGCCCGATCTGGTGCGCTCGATGGTCTCGGCGGCGCTGCACAACGGTGATCTGTTGACCCGACACGAGCCGGACGTCTACGGCGGGGACATGCTGTTCTTCGCCGCTTCCGGGGACGATGCCACAGGAACCGTGTTCGCCGACGCCTGGAAGGACTACACACGCGGACGGATCACCAGCACGGCGGTACCCGTCACGCACTGGGAGATGGCGTCGGACGAGGCGATCGCCGTCATCGGTCCCGCACTGCGGGACGCGCTGGACGACTGACACCGCCCACCCGACCGGCGGACGGCCGGTCGGGTGGCGCGGGCGGCTAGTCGAACTGGACGAGCACCATGTTCGGTCGAGCAGACTTGATGATCGGCCATTGCGCCATCTTCAACGCGATCGGGGAACTCCAGAGGAGTCGACCGCTACGAGGCATCATCTCCTCGACCGAGGCGATGCCCGGGATGGTCGAGAGGAAGGCGCGGGCCTCCGCGACGGTGAAGTGCGTCGGCATCGGCGGCACTCGGTAGTCGTCCGTCAGCTTCAGCCCGCTGATCGTCTTCTTGCTGAACCACTTCGGGATCGAGTCGAACGCGAGCTGACCGCCCGGGAACCGGGCGGCGAGATCCGCGACGAGGTCGCGCACCTCGTCGAAGGTGAAGTACATCAACAAGCCCTCGGCGCTGACGAACGTGGGGACACCCGCCGGAACCGCGTCCATCCACGTACGGTCCAGTGCCGACAGCGCGACGTTGTGGACGTTGTCCGCCTCCGGCAACAGGGCCTCACGCATGTCGATGACCGGCTGCAGGTCGACGGTGTACCACGCCAGCGACGGGTCCTGGAGTCGCCAGTACGAGGTCTGCAGACCCTCGCCGAGGGCGACGACCACGGCATCGGGATGGCGCTGCCGGAACTGCCGGATCGCGTGATCGAACGCCACTGCCCGGACGGCTGCCGGCTGTGTGGGCTTGCCGAACTTCCCCCACGGATAGTCGATTCGCGAGTGGAGATCGACGGCGACCGGGTCGCTGAAGTCGCTGTCCGTCCGTGCCGCTTCCGTCGCGCGTTCGTTGAGTGTCCACAGCGTCGTGGTGGACACACCCTGCAGGTCTGCCTCGTAGATACCGTCCATGCCGTGGATTTTAAGTAAACGAACCGCCCGGTCGAGTCAATTCGGTGTAAACGTCTCGAAGTATCGCCAGATAGCGGTCCGGATCCGGCATCATCGCCTTCTCGACCGTGACCGTGAGGGCGAGAGAGTCGCCCACGGACGCGACGTGATGGATGAGGCCCATCCCGTCGACGGTCGGCATGGGCATGAACGCGCCGACGACGGGCGCCCCGAGCAGTGTCAGATCGTCCTTGCCGTGGGGCATGTTGGAGATGACCGTCGTCGCGCTGACAGCCGGCGGCGCGGGCCTCCGGATCGTGGCCAGGCGACCCAGCAGACGCGCCACCCCGGGCGGAATCTTCTCCATCGGACGAGGCTGCGGGGCCACCTCGCTGCTCCGCGTGAGCTCCTTCGCGTGTGACGTGGACTCGCGTATCGCGGCCAGTCGCGCGTGCGGATCCTCGACGTCGTTGTGCAGATCGACGTTGGCGAAGTGGGTCTGGTTCGCCGTGCCGCTGTCCCGGACGTCGTGAGTGTCGAGCGGCATGGTGGACCCGAACGACGCGCGAGGAAGATCGAGGTAGCGGTCCAGCGCGAGCGACACCATGGTCATCGCGACGTCGTTGATGGTGGCACCCGGAACGGTCCGCGAGATCCGACGCATGCCGTCGACGGACAGCCAGAGAACCCGTATCCACTGTTCGAGCTCGACACGGTCGTTGAACCGGGTGGTCGTGTACGCGGGGGAGGGCGTGGAATCCCGCCTGGCGTGAAGGCGCGACGCGGCCATCGACCACGCGAAGGACGCGTAACTCAGTGGCGCTCGAACGGCGGAGAGCATCAACGGCGGAATCCGGACCGACCGCTGATCGCCGCGGGGAAGTACCGACTCCGTTCGGTCGTCGGTGAACAGGGCTCGGACGACGGCGACGAGGCCGAGGCCGTCGGTCGCGGAGTGATGGGCCTTGACCACTGCGGCGCAGCAGTCGTCCGGGAGGCCGTCCACGCCGTGGATCCCGGTCAGGAAGTGCACCTCCCAGGCGGAGTCCTCGAGGTCCATCGGGGCGCTGAGCAGGTCCGCCAGAGCCGATTCGACGGGTTCCCAACCCGGATCCTTCACTGCGGTCACATGCACGTGCTGATCCATCGCGGGTGTGGGGTCGTCGATCCAGTAGGGGTCGCCGACGTCGCCGGGCAGGCGATGCAGTCTCCGCGTGAAGATCGGGGACCTGTCCAGGCGATTCGCCATCCATTCACGAGCCACTTCTGCGGTGAATGTTTGCGACGATTCCGCAAGATCGAAAATGCACACGTCGATGATGTTCGCCACTATTCGTGAATTCTCGGCGAATATGTTGAGGGCGTCACGTGGGGCGACGCGAATGCCCGACTCCGGTCTGAACCTCGTCGTCAACGCAATTCCTCCTGCAGTTATCGGTAATCGGTGCCGTTCCTCGACCTTACGCGCCCGCGGCGACTCGAGTCGATTCGACTCCGCGGGCGAAATCCAACCCGGTGGTGTGTTTCGACAATGTGTCTCCGGACGATGTTCGTGTACGCGCAGAAAAATGTGATGCACCCATTGCGGTAATGGTTTCGAGATGGGCGACAGGTAATGATCGGCGACGCGAACGTCAGGTTTTCGAGGATTGCACACAAAGATTTTCAGACCCGTTTTCGGGTGCGCGTGTCGGTGAGATCCCTGCTCGATCACCGAACTCCGTGTCATAGTTCGGGAAAACCGTCCTTGTCTGAACTTTCGGTATGTGCAACACTCGCCGTTCGATCGTGTGGCGAGCGCGCCTCGACGCCGAGCCTCGGTCGTCGGAGCCCGCGAGTCGAGTCCCGCCGTCGGCGGCTGTCGCAGGAGGTGTCGCTCGTGGGTTCGGTCGACTCAGCGCCCACGCCCGCTCGGGACGGCGCGAGCACCGGTCCTCGGGTCATCCCCCTCACTGCTGCACAGCGCGGGATCTGGTTCGCGCAACAGTTGTCCGGCAACGTTCCGGTGTCCATCGCCCACTACGTCGACGTCCACGGCTCGATGGATCACGCGGCACTCGAGCGAGCGATGATCGACGTCGGCCGCGCGTTCGGATCCGGATTCGTGCGCATCGTCGAGGTCGACGGTGTGCCCGGCCAGGTGGTCGACCTGGACACCACCGACGCGGTCACCGCCGTCGATCTGCGCCACGAGCCCGATCCCGTGGCGACGGCGCTGACCTGGATGCGGACCGAATGCGCCTCTCCCCTCGACATCACCTCCGACCGTCTGGTGGTGTCCCAACTCCTCCGGGTGGGTGACGAGCGGTACTTCTGGTACTGCCGGATCCACCACATCGTGCTCGACGGTTTCGGCGCGATGACCATGATCCGCCAGGTGGCATCGCACTATTCAGCCCTGATCGAGGGACGGGAACCGGCCGCCGTCGTGGCCGGCGATCTCGGTGCCATCCAGGCGGACGACGTCGCCTACCGGGAGTCCTCGCGCTTCCGGAAGGATCGTGAGCACTGGGCGGAGAAGTTCTCGACGCTCCCCACCGGGTCGTCGTTCGTCGATTCCGTCGCCCCCGTCGCCGTGCCGTGCAGATCGTCGTCCGGTGCCATGCCCGTCGACGTCGCCGAGGCGCTCGGCAAGGCCGTCGACTCCTACCGGAGCAGTACCGCGACCCTCGCCATCGCCGCGTTCTCCGCCTACGTCTCCCGCATGACCGGGGTGTCGGACGTGGTGCTGTCTCTCCCGGTCTCGGGCCGAACGAGCGCACTGCTGCGTCGGTCGGGAGGGATGGTCTCGAACGTCGTGCCGTTGGTGGTCACGGTCGACGCACGTGCGACGGTCGCAGACGTCGTCGACCGAGTGCAGCGTGAGCTCACCGGCGCGCTGCGCCGTCAGCGTTACCGGCACGAGGACATCAGACGAGACGCCGGCGAGCTCACCAACACTCGGGGCCTCTTCGGACCCACGGTGAACTTGATGCTCTTCGACAACGAGATCGTGCTGGGTGACACCCGCGGGTCCTATCACGTCCTCACCACCGGTCCGGTCGAGGACCTCGCGATCAACATCTATCCGGCGCCGGGCGACCGCGACGAGTTGCAGATCGACTTCGAAGCCAACCCGAACCTGTACGCGCAGAGTCACATCGATGATCTTCGTGGACGTTTTCTCGACTTCCTGCGACGGTTCTCCGAGGGTGGCGCGGACAGGACCGTCCTCGACATCGAGATGCTCGACCTGCACGAGCGGTCGGCTCTCGTACCGGCTCGCGGCGCGCCCGCCGTCATGGCCAGGCGGTTCGTCGACGTCCTGGACGACGCTGTCGCATCGGCGCCCCAGTCGATCGCGGTCGAGACCGTGCACAGCAGGATCACCTACGCCCAGCTGGACGCGTCCGCCAATCGCATGGCTCGACTGTTGATCGCGCGCGGAGCCGGCCCGGAGACGACGGTGGCCATCGCGTTGCCTCGATCGCTGCACTCGACTCTCTGTACGTGGGCGGTCGCTCGTACCGGAGCCGCGTTTCTCCCGATCGATCCCGCCCTGCCGGCCGCGCGCATCCAGCATCTGGTGTCCGATTCGGGAGCCATCCTCGGGATCAGCGATCTGGGCCGCGTCCACGATCTGCCCGGGTCGGTCGATTGGATCGCGGTCGACGCCGCCGAGACCGACAGAATGGCGTCGCAGTACTCCCCGGCTCGAGTCACCGATGCGCATCGGCGATCGGACATTCATCTGCACACACCGTCCTGGGTCGTCTACACCTCCGGATCCACCGGGCTCCCCAAAGGTGTGGTGGTGACCAACGGCGGTGTCGCCAACCTGACTCGCGACATCGCGCTGCGCCTCGACGTGGATCGCGACTCGCGAGTGCTGGCACTCGCGTCACCGAGTTTCGACTCGTCGCTCTTCGAGATGCTTGCCGCCGCAGGGCGTTCCGCGACGTTGGTCGTGTCGCCGGCGGACGTCTTCGGCGGTGAGGATCTGTTCGACTACCTCGTCGACAAGAACGTCTCGCACGTGACCATCACCCCGGCGGCGCTGGCCTCGATGGACCCGAACGGTCTCGACCACGTTCGACACATCGTCACGGCGGGCGAGGCTCTGCCGCCGGATCTCGCCGCACGCTGGGCGGACGACGGGAGTGGCGACGGGCGTCGACGCCGGCGGGTGTACAACGCGTACGGTCCGACGGAGATCACGATGATCAGCCATCTGTCTCCGGCACTCGAGCCGGACGCGCCGATCACCATCGGAGGGCCCATACGCGGTGCGCACTGCGTCGTCCTGGACAGGTGGCTGCAGCCGGTGCCGACGGGCGTCGTGGGCGAGCTCTACCTGGGTGGCCCGTCCGTCGCGAGGGGGTACGTGCGCGCCCCGGGGACCACAGCCTCTCGATTCGTGGCATCGCCGTACGACCCCGGTCTGCGGATGTACCGGACGGGTGACCTGGTCCGGTGGAACGCCGAGGGCGCCGTCGTCTACGTCGGCCGATCCGATTTCCAGATCAAGATCCGTGGAATACGCGTCGAACTCGGTGAGATCGACGCGGTCCTCTGCATGCACGACGCGGTCCGTTCCTCGGTGACCGTCGCGCATCGCCAGAGCGCGGGTGTGCTCCTACTCGCGTCCTACGTCGTGCTGCAGGACGGACACACCGTCGACCACGATCAGATCCATCGTTTCGCCGTGCAGAACCTGCCCTCGCACATGGTGCCCGCCTCGGTGCAGATCCTCGATGCGTTGCCGGTGACCGTGCAGGGCAAGATCGATCGGGCGCAGCTCCCGCAGCCCGTGATCGAGGTGCACGAGTTCCGCGCGCCGAGCATGCCCGTCGAAGAGATCGTGGCCTCGGTGTTCGCAGAGCTTCTCGGCGTCGACCGAGTGGGCCGTGACGACGATTTCTTCGCGCTCGGAGGGAACTCGTTGATCGCGACGCGCGCCGTCGCACGGCTGGGCAAGGCCCTCGACACGACCGTGACCGTGCGGACTCTGTTCGAGTCGCCGTCCGTCGCTGCTCTCGCGGCGCGCGTGCAGTTCGACGAGGTGCAGGAGCCGAGGCCCGCGCTGGTGCGTCGAGCGGAGTCCTCGTCCGATTCCCTCGCGGACGCTCCCCCGTTGTCCTACGCGCAACGGCGCATGTGGTTCCTGAACCGTTACGACCCGGCCTCCGTGGCGTACAACATTCCGTTCGCGGTTCGACTGGTCGGCGATCTCGATGTGCCCGCACTGCAGGTCGCGATGCTCGACGTCGTCGATCGGCACGAGTCGTTGCGCACGATGTATCCGGACACGCTGACGGGACCGGTACAGGTGGCGTCGATCGCCGAGTCCGTCGTTCCGGACCTCACCCCGGTGGACATCCGCGAGAGTGATCTCCCGCGCGCGATCACGGCCCTGGCGTCCCGTGCGTTCGACGTGACCGAGGAGGTGCCGGTAGCGGCTTCGCTGTACCGGGTCTCGCACGACACGCACGTTCTCGCGGTCGTCGCTCACCACATCTCTGCGGACGGTGCCTCGATGGCTCCGCTGGCACGGGATCTGATGACTGCCTACAGTGCGCGCCTCGGGTGGCATGCACCGACGTGGGCGCCTCTCACGGTGCAGTACGCCGACTACGCGATCTGGCAACGCCAGACCCTCGGCGACGAGAACGACCCGCAGTCGATCATCGCCCAGCAGGAGGCCTACTGGCGCAGCGCTCTCGCGGACATGCCCGACGAGCTTCCGCTTCCACTGGACCGGTCGCGACCGAGCGAACCGACGTACGCCGGGTCGTCGGAGAGCTTCTCCATCGATGCCGACCTGCACGCACAGCTCCTCGAGGTGGCGCGGGCGAACAGCACGACCCTGTTCATGGTGGTGCACTCCGTCCTGGCCGTCGTGCTCGCCCGTCACTCGGGTACCGGTGACATCACGGTCGGGACCCCGGTCGCCGGGCGCGGTGAGGCCGCGGTCGACGACATGATCGGAATGTTCGTCAACACCCTCGCACTCCGCACGCGCGTCGATGTGACCCGCACGTTCACCGATCTGCTCGCTCACACCCGAGAGCAGGATCTTGCTGCGTTCGCACACGCGGACGTGCCGTTCGAGCGACTCGTGGAAGTCATCGATCCGCCACGATCACGCTCGCGACACCCCATCTTCCAGGTCGTGCTGGCCTTCCAGAACCTGGGTCAGACGCATTTCGAACTCGCCGACCTGCGGCTCGAGACGCTCGAGTACGACCCGGGCGTCGTGAAGTTCGACCTCCAGTTCACCCTGGTCGATTCGGTGACGCCGCTGGGGGCGCCCGACGGTGTCGCCGGCACGATCGGGTACGCGACGGACCTCTTCGATCGAGAGACCATCACCTCGTTGGCGGACCGGTTCCTGACGGTGGCGCGTGCGATCGCGGCGGACACGGACGTGGCGCCGGCCGACATCGATCTCACCGGAGCCACGGAACGCGAGCGCGCCGCCGGACCGGTGGAACCGGAGGCCACGGGGGAGCAGTCGCCGTCCGTTCTGGCCCAGTTCTGGGCCCGGGTCGCCGAGACACCGGACGCACCTGTCCTCGTCGACGCCGCGGAGACGCTCACCTATCGGCAGTTCGCGGCGCGCGTCGATCGAACGGCCCGGGCGCTCACGGCGCGAGGCGTGGTTCCGGACACCGCCGTCGTCGTCGCGCTGCCGCGTTCAGTCGACGCGGTGGTGGCGATCTACGCGATCCTGGAAGCCGGGGGCGCGTACGTTCCCGTCGACCCGGCTGGACCGGACTCCGCTGTCGCGCAGATCGTCGAGACCGCGAACGCGCTCATGGTCGTCTCGACGGGACCGCTCGCGGCGACCGACCGCCCGACCGTCACGCTGTCGACACTCGCGGCGGAAGTGTCGGAGACGGGGGTGTCGGAAACGGGGGTGTCGGCTCCCGACTCCCGGCTGGACAGTCGAGTGCGCGGAGGGACCACCGCCTACATCCTCGTCACGTCCGGATCGACGGACACGGTGGAGGGCGTGGCCGTGCCGCATGCCGCCGTTCGGAGTCAGATCGCCCGATTCGCCGAGACGTACTCGATGACGGCCCGCGATGTCGTCCTGGCGAGAACCGCGATCACCTCGGACATGTCGGTCTGGGAACTGCTCGTGGCACCTGCGGTCGGCGGAACCCTGGTGATCGCCGACCCGCAGGGCGACGGGTCTCCCGACCATCTGATGCGAGCGATCGCCGCCCACGGCGTCACCGCCGTGTCGTTCGTCCCGTCCACGTTCGCGGCCTTCGTCGAGGTCGCGGACGAGTACGCCTGTCGATCACTGCGGATGGTTCTCCTCTCCGGAGAAGCGTTGTCGCGCTCCCTGGTGGAGGATTTTCGTGCTCGGTGCGACATCGATGTCCACAACCTCTACGGCCTTACCGAATTCACCGTGCACGCCGTTGCGCATCCCGTCGGGCGCGGCGAGCCGCCCCAGGTCCCGATCGGTCGGCCCGTGCGCGGAACGACCGCCCTCGTCCTGGACGGACGACTCCGACCGGTTCCCGACGGTGTCGTGGGCGAGCTCTACCTGGCCGGTGTCCATTCCGCTCGCGGCTACGTCGGCAGGCCCGAGCTGACGGCCGACCGCTTCGTGGCGTTGCCGGGACACGACGGCGTGCGGATGTACCGCACCGGCGACCTGGCACGGTGGAACCACGGCGGCGATCTGGAATTCGCGGGGCGTGCCGACCACCAGGTCACACTGCGCGGACTCCGTATCGAACTCGGAGAGGTGGTCGCGGCCGTGACTGCCTCGTCTCGGGTGGCCCGCGCCGTCGCCGTCGTGCGTGAGGATCGTCTGGTCGCCTACGTGGTGCCCAGCGTGGGTGCGACCGTCGACATCGACCTGGTGCGCGCCGACGCTGCACGCACCCTTCCCGCGTACATGGTGCCGGTGGTCGTCGTCCTCGACGCCCTGCCGGTCACTGCGAGCGGTGAGCTCGATCACGAGGCTCTGCCGGATCCCCGCGCGCGGGTCACGCGCTACCGCGCGCCCCGGACCCGCGAACAGACGGTCGTCGCCGATGTCATGGCAGAGCTTCTGGGTGTCGCACGAGTGGGGATGTACGACAACTTCTTCGCGCTCGGCGGGAACTCACTGCTGGCGACCCGTGTGGCCGCACGCGTGGGTGCTGCTCTCGGTGTGCGGGTGCCCGTGAAGGCGATCTTCGACACGGCGACGGTGGCGGAACTCGCCGGTGTTCTCGACGTGGATTCCTCCGGTCGTCGACACCCGCACGCGGGACCACGTCCGGACGTGGTGCCGCTTGCACCCGCCCAGCAACGCCTGTGGATCTCGAACCGGGTCGACCCGGGCTCGACTGTCTACAACTTGCCGCTCGGCCTCCGGCTGCGAGGACCGCTGGACGTCGACGCACTCCGCGCAGCGGTCGGTGACACGGTTCGCCGACACGAGACCCTCCGAACGGTGTATCCCGAGGTGGACGGAGTCGGTCGGCAGGTCGTCCTGGCCCCGACACCCGTGACGCTCGAACCAATGCAGGTGACCGAGTCCGATCTGCTCGCCCGCGTCGCCTCGGTGGCGACGACCCCGTTCGACGTCACCTCCGACGTCCCGCTCCGCGTCGAACTGCTGCGTCTCGGCGACGAGGACCACGTTCTGGTCGTGGTGATCCACCACATCGCTGCCGACGGCTTCTCCCTCGTGCCGCTCACCGTCGACGTGGTCACGGCCTTCGCGGCTCGAGCATCGTCGTCGGGTCCGCCGTCATGGTCGCCGCTCGACGTCCAGTATGCGGACTATGCGCTCTGGCACCGTGACATGCTCGGTGACGCAACCGATCCCGAGTCGACCATGGCTCGTCAGATGGAGTACTGGACGACCACGCTGGCCGGCCTCGGCGGCGAGCTGTCCCTTCCGCAGGACCGTCCCCGGCCGTCCGCCGCGTCGGGGGTGGGAGCGTCGGTCAGGGCGGAGATCGCCCCCGCCACGTTCGAGGGTGTCCGAGAGTTGGCGCGGGAACGCCGCGCGACGCCGTTCATGGTCGTCCATGCCGCTCTCGCAGTAGCTCTGTCGAGAATCAGCGGAGCCGCCGACGTGACGATCGGAACCGCAGTCGCCGGACGGGGTAGTGCCGAACTCGATCCCATGGTCGGGATGCTCGTGAACACGCTGGCCCTCCGACTGCGGATAGACGAGAACATGTCGATCGTCGACCTCGTGGACGATGCCCGCGGTGTCGCACTGTCGGCATTCGCGCACGCGGACGTTCCCTTCGACTCCGTGGTGGGCGCTGTGGGCGCACAACGCGGGTCCGGTCTCTTCCGGGTCGCGCTGGCGTACCAGAACACCGAACACTGGGAGATCGACCTCGACGGACTGCACGTGGACCGGCTCGAGAACCCCTTCGAACCGGCACAATTCGATCTGACCCTGACCGTCCACGATTCGCCCGGACGGCGGAGCCAGGACCCGATCGGCGTCGACCTGCTGTACGCGACGGACATCTTCGACGTGGACACGGCTCGCATGATCCTGGCGTCGTTCTCGTCCGTCCTCGAGGACATGATCGCCGATCCGGGACGTGCGGTCGCCTCCATCGCGATCGCCCCGCCCGATCAGCGAGCGGACGACGTCGCCGCGCCCGCACGCGACACGGTCGCGCACGGGGTCGACGTCCCTGTACGGGTCCTCGTCGCTCGATCTGTCGAAGCGGATCCCGGCGCCCCTGCCTACGCACACGGCGAGCGGGAGTCGAGCTACGCGGAGATCGATGCGCTGTCCAACCGGATGGCGAGGTGGTTGCTGCTCCGTGGTGTCGCACCCGGTGACCTCGTGAGCGTCGAGGTGTCCGACCCGGTGGGTCGCCTGTGCGCCGCGTGGGCTCTGGTCAAGGTCGGGGCGACGTGGACGACGTCGGGCGACGCGGTCGTCCTCACGGACCGCGTCGCGTACGACGGACCGTCAGGTCCTGTGACGTCGAGTGATCGAGTGACTGCGCCTGCCGTCCGCGATGCCGTCGTCACTTCGGACGGGGTGGTGACCAGCTACGGCGAGCTCGCGAGTGCTCTCGCCGAGAACGTTCTCGCGCTCGACTACGACTCGCGAGTGTTCGTGGACGCCGATGCTCCGCTCGCTCTCTACGTTCTCGCCGTCGTCGCGGCCGCGAGTGTGGGGGCGACGGTGGTCGGTGCCGACGTCGCCGACGATCCGACCCATGGGCTCGCGGAGGAATGGGTCACCCACGCGGTAGTGTCGGCTGCGCAGAGAAGTGCCCTGGTCGATGAGGAACTGGACGACCTCGAGCTGGTGGTGGTCCAGGACTCGTCCGAGGTGCAGACCCGACAGGACGGCACAGTCCGGGTCGTCTCCGCCGACGCTCTGCGGCGGTGACGCCGGACCCGGCCGCCGCCAGGTCGAGCGGCCGATCGCGGCGGACCGGTCAGGACGCCGCGGCTGCGCTGCGGTAACCGCGCACGGCGGGAACCAGGAAGACCACGAACAGGCCGACCGACCACAGCATCGCCTGGATCAAGGGCGACGCGACCGGACCGCCGAGCGTGAGTCCCTTCATCGCGTCCACAGCGCACGAGATGGGATTGTGCTCGATGAACGGCTGAAGCCACGTCGGGTACGCGCGAGTGGGCACGAAGCCCGAATTGAAGAACATGAGAATCGTGAACACCATGCCGACGACCTCGACGATGGGGAAGGTGGTGGTGACGATCGCCGCGGAGGTGACGAACACCGCGAAGCCCAGCCCGAAGGCGAGGGGTACGGCCATCGCGATGATTCCTGCCACGGGACCCTGGTCGAAGCGGTAGCCGAGGAGGAAGCCGACCGCGATGATGAGAGTCGTCGTGACCACGATGCGCGCGGTCTCCGCCATCAGGCGCCCGAGAAGTCCGGCGGCGCGGTGAACGGGCAACGTCTGGAACCGCGAGACGAGGCCGGCGGCTTTCTCGCGGCGGAGGCCGATCGCGCTCGCGAGTGATCCCGACATCGCGGCCACCATCGCGATCAAGGGGACACTGCCGAAGATGCTGTCCTCGCCCGTCGCGGACGACACGGAATTACCGAGCACCGTGCGCAACATCAGGAGGAACAGAACGGGGTACACGACGGCTTGGATGATGGTGAGGGGGTCTCGCCCCCACCGCCTCAGAAGCCGGCCGCAATGCAGTGCGCTCTGTGACCACAGCGCGACGGGGCTCGTCTCTTTCAGGACGCGATCCGGCTCGGGAAGGATCCGGAGGTCGAGGGCATCGCTCGTCGATGCGTCGGGTGCCATCATGACCGCCTGGTACTCGCCCACACGGCCAACGGTGCGAGAACGGCCATCAGACCGACGGCCCATGCCACGGCCGGCCAGAGCGTGGTCGCATTGACGCCGCCTTCTGCCATGTCGCGCATGGCCTTCGAGAACAACGAGATCGGCTGGTTACGCACGAACGGGCGGATCCACTCGGGGAAACCGGTCTCCGGCACGAAACCGGAGGACAGCATCCCGAGGATGAGCTGGGGGAGGGTCAGCGCCTGGCTCGTGGCTTCCGGCGATCGGGACAACGAGCCGATGGCGTCGCCACCCGTGGTGAGCGCCGCTCCGACGAGCAGCGCGAACAGTATGAAGACGATCGCGTCGTCGACTCCGGCCTGGAATCGGAAGCCGATGAGGGATCCGTAGACGAGCGCCGCCACCAGCGAAAGTGCCGCGTGCAGAAAATTCGCGGTAGTGCGCGCGAGCAGCGGAACCCACGGCGTGACCGGCATGGTCTGCAGGCGGGACGTCATGCCCGACTGACCTTCGACAGCGGAGCGTTGCGCGGCGGAGATGGCGGTGAACGCCATCGCCTGCAGGCAGATGATCGGCATGAGGAACTGCGCGTAGTCGAGTCCCTGGAACTGCATCACCAGCCGGAGCGGTAGGTAGAAGCCGACGGTGTAGACGGCCGGCGCGATGATGGCGATGAGCAAGCCACCGGATCGCACCATCGAACTGAGAGCGCGTCCGGACAGGCTGGACCACTGTTTGAACGCGGTGGGTTCCGGTGCTCGATGCCTCCTGCGCGCCGGTGAGGTCTCGCGTAGTTCCACGGTCACGACACGTCACTCGCAGCGGTGGGAACCTCGGAACGCGTGCCGGGTGACGCTTCCACCTCGCTGGGCCGGCCGGTGAGGCTGAGGAACACATCGTCGAGCGACGGACGACGTAAGCCGATGTCGGACAACTCGATTCCGGCCGCGTCGAGCCGCTTCAGGGCTTCGGTGAGGGTGGAAGGACCATTCGGTGCGGGAATGGTGAGACTGTCGGCCTCGAGATCCTCGCGGCTGAAACCCGGTGGCAGCATTCCGGCGAGGACGTCGGCTGCGCGACGCAGGTCCGCTGGGTCCAGCGGCACGATGTGGCACTGGTTGCCGCCGGTCATGGACTTCAGTTCGTCCGCTGTGCCGTTCGCGATGACACGGCCGCTGTCGATCACGATGATGCTGTCGCTCAGCACGTCGGCTTCTTCCAGATACTGCGTCGTCAGCAGAGTCGTGATGCCCTGCTCGCGGAGCGACGCGACGAGGGACCACACTGCTTTGCGGCTTCGCGGATCCAGACCCGTCGTGGGTTCGTCGAGGAACACGACCTTCGGACGGACCACGAGTCCGCACGCGATGTCGATCCGACGCCGCATTCCGCCCGAGTAGGTACGCACGGGACGGTCGCCCGCTTCGAGCAGGTCGAAGTCGTGCAGGAGATTCTCCGCACGTACGCGCGCCGCCTTCTTCGTCAGGCCCATCAGTCGTCCGAACAGCACGAGGTTCTCGCGACCGGTCAGGGCGTCGTCGATGGCCGCGTACTGACCGGTCATCAGAATGGAGCGACGAACCGCCGCCGGATCGCGCGCGACATCGTGTCCGGCCACGATCGCGCGCCCACGATCCGGCTTGATGAGTGTCGCCAGCACCTTGACGGTGGTGGTCTTTCCGGCCCCGTTCGGGCCCAGGATGCCCAGGATGGTGCCGGCCTCGACACTGAAATCGACGCCTTGCAGTGCGTCAACCGAACCGAAGGACTTGTGAACGTCCTCGACGAGTACGGCTGTGTCATCTGTAGGCATGGGTCTCCACTGTCGTCGGGCGAAGCAACTGTGAGAAGCCTCGAAGAACCGTCCGCGCGAGTGGTCCTTTCCCTGAACATCCCGCAAACCCCGCCCGATGTTACTCACCGAGGGTGAGACTCCCGTCTCCCGGCGCGGTAACCGTACGACTGTGGGCCGGGCGGTCTCGCCCGACCGCCCGATTCAGACCGCTGCCAGATTCCGACCCGTCGACGCGCGAAAGAGCTGGTCCAGCGCGTCGTCGAGACAGGCGATGTACCTGCTCACGTCCGGCATGAGGTCCCGGTGCGACACCGCGGTCAGGCACATCCGACGACCACTGGAGACCACCACGTGCGCGAGTTGCACGCCTTCGACGACGGGAAGAGGTGCGAAGACACCGACCACGGGCGCACCGAGCAACTCCATGGGATCCGGGCCGTAGGGGATGTTGGACACCATCAGGTTCGTCGGCGTGGTGTCGGGACGCGCCGGCCGGCGCGGCATCACGGCTGCCAACCCGGCCAACAATGGTGCGGGCGCCGAGAAGACCGGGTGTGTCGGGAGGTCGCGGGTGCGCGCGACCAACTCCGCCTTGCTGGACGCTGTCGCTGTCGAGATCGCCTGCAGGCGGGCCATCGGGTCTCGAACGTCCGTCGCGAGATCCGCTACCGCGATCGACAGGCGATTGGCAGTCTCGTCCTCCGCAATGGCCCTGATGTTCACCGGGAACGATGCACCGAGGGTGTCCCGCGGCATCTCGTCGCCCAGATACGACGACACCGCCAGAGACACCATGGTCATCACGACGTCGTTGACGGTCGCCCCGGGTACACGGGCCTTCACGGCACGGACCCGATCGAGGTCGAACCACGTGAGTCCGAACGTCATGTCGGGCGGTGTGTTCCTGTTGAATCGGGTGGCCGGGTACTTGTGCCCGGCCGGGCGGGCCGGAGAGCCCGGTCGCCGAGTGGCCACCACGCTCGTCCCCACCGCGCCGATGAGCCGGGCCGCATCCCTCGGGAGAGCCCGCAGTGCCGAGCCGATCGTGGGGACGGTGGACCGAGTCCTCCGGAACTGGTCGTCCGCATACGTCGACGTGTCCGAGCCTGCCGGTGCGAGGAGGCGATGGACGAGAGCCGCGGTGCCCATGCCGTCGATCGCACTGTGGTGCAGCTTCACCAGCAGCACGGTCCCGCCGTCCGGAACGCCGGTGACACCGCGAAGGCCGGTGACGAAGTGTAGTTGCCAGGCCGGGACCTCGAAGTTCATCGGTGTGCGCGAGGCGTCGATGACGCGCCGGCAGAGGAACTCGTGGCCACCCACTGCCGGTGCCGGGTGCACGAAGACGTGGTCGCCGACGTCGACGGCGCAATCGACCCAGTGCGGGAAGGCGAGGTGGCCGGTCACCGTCTGGAGACGGCGGGTGAACAGCGGGTGGGTGTCCAGGATCCCGGCGGCGAAATCGACCGCGTCGGCGTGGGTGCGGACCGACCGGGACGATCGCCCGGCGTCGACGACCACCCCGTGCACGATGGTGCCCGGGGTGCGGTCCGACTCGAAGAAGTAGTTCACGGCATCGCGCGCCGACATGGGCTCGCCCACGACTCGCTTCTGGTGGTCTCTCGACATGATCGCCCCCTCAGTCTCCCCGACCTGATGCAGGTTTAGATGCCCAAAGCATACCTCGAGAAGGTTTCGGAAGGAAGGAATTGGCGTCCGGTTCGGACTGTCGTCGCTGGTGAGGCGAGTTCTGGAACGTGTCTCGGGTACGACCGGCGGTGCCTTACAGTGAGGGCGATCTGTGGCTGTGGACACGGCTGTGACGAGAGGGCCCCCTGCGCATGACAACACCACGACGACGCGTCCGCGACGCGGTCCGCACGGGGCGTCTGCTCGTGCCGATCGCGATCGTGACGGCCCTGTTGAGCGGATGGCTGGTCGCGCCGGTGGCCGCGGCGGCGGAATCGACGGCGCCGATAGCCGGAGTGGTCGGCACCTCGGGGGCCCGCGTCGAGAGCGTCGACCATGTCGGGGGGCTGCGGTACCTCGTGACCGTGTACTCACCGTCCATGGGTCGATCCGTGCCGCTGCAGGTGTTCCGTCCCGCGGACACGTCGGCTCCGCGGCCCACCTACTACCTGCTGAACGGGGCCAGCGGCGGCGAGGATCCGTCGAGCAACTGGCCGGATCAAGCGGACGTCGAACCCTTCTTCGCCGACAAGAACGTCAACGTCGTCATCCCTGTGGGCGGCGCCTACAGCTACTACACGGACTGGGTCGCGGACGATCCGGAACTGGGTCGCAACAAGTGGGAGACCTTCCTGACGCAGGAACTCCCTCCTGTGATCGACGCGTCTCTCGGTACCACCGGAACCCAGGCCATCGGCGGCATCTCCATGGCGGCGAGCGCTGTGCTGATGCTGGCGGCCGACCGGCCGGGCTTCTACTCGTCCGTCGCGTCGTTCAGTGGCTGCGCCGGCACGTCCGATGATCTCGGTCGGGCGTGGGTGACGCTCGTCGTCGAGGCTCGCGGCGGAGGAGACACCGAGAACATGTGGGGCCCCGCGGGCGGCCCCGAGTGGATCGCGAACGACGCGCTGCTCAACGCCGAGAAGCTGCGCGGTACTCCGCTGTATCTGTCCACAGGCAACGGGCTGCCGGGCTTCGACGAGTCGTTGGACAGCGCACGCATCGCGGGAGACGTGCGAGCACTGGTCAACAGAGTCGTGGTGGGGGGCGGGATCGAGGCGATCACCGACTCCTGCACGCGAACGTTCGCATCGAGACTGGCCGAGCTGGGCATTCCGGCGACGGTGGCCTTCCGTGACAGAGGAACCCATTCCTGGGCGTACTGGCAGGACGACCTCCACGATTCATGGCCCATGGTGGCGTCGTCCCTCGGGTTGTGACCTTTGTTCGACGGTCGGGGAGGGGCGACGAGATGCATCCCGAGGTTCTTGCTGGCATTCTGTCCGAGGATGTGTCCTGGTGTCGTGATGAGGAGCAATAGATGCGGTCCGCAGCAAGTGACATCTCACTGGTCGTCCCCGTCCTGAACGAGGAGGACTACATCGGTGCCTGCCTCGATCACGTTCTGGCGCAGATCGACGAGTTCGCCGAGGTCATCGTCGTGGACAACGGCTCGACCGACAGGACTGTCGAGATCGTCGGGAACTACGTCACCCGCGAGCCGAAGGTCAGGCTCGTGCACGAGCCGCGCAAAGGGCTGTTCTACTCGCGTAACACCGGCTTCCGGGAAGCGACGTCTGCGATCGTCGGCCGCATCGATGCCGACACGCGGATCGCGCCGGGGTGGGCGAGCGCGGTTCGCGCCACGTTCGACGACGCGGATCCCGACATCGACCTGGGCGGCATCACGGGGTTGAGCGCCCCGTACGACTCGCCGTTCGACCGCTCGAAGAAGCTTCTCGTCGATTTTCTGGTGAAGCGGAAGTTGCTCGGCAACAGCATGAAGATCGACAACATGCACGGTGCGAACATGGCAGTGCGGCTCGAAGCGTGGAACGCGGTGCAGGACAAGCTGACTTCTCGCGCCGACGTGCACGAGGACATCGATTTCGCGCTGTGCCTGAACGAGGCCGGCTACACCATCGTTCAGCCGACGGAGATGTGGGCCGCTGTGTCGCCGCGGCGCGCACTCACACCCCCGTTCGCCTACACGTCGTTCGTGAAGGCGGGTGTCACCAGTTTCGACGTCCACGGGAAGTCGAACTGGCAACTCCGATGGCTGGTCGCGCCTGTGACGTGGCTCTCGCACGCGGTCTTCTGGTTCCCCTACCGCGCATACGATCCGACCACGCGGCGCTTCTCGGTGCGCCGGCTCGTCAGTCGCCAGGAGTTCCGGCCGGCAGCGCTGTCGGAAGCACCTCCCGGGAGCTGACCGACAGCAGAGCACCGGATGTCACCGCGGGCAGGCCGGAGGCCGGTCGGATGTCACCGCGGGCAGGCCGGAGGCCGGTCGGAAGTCACCGCGGGCAGGCCGGAGGCCGGTCGGAAGTCACCGCGGGCTGACCCACACGGTGATGTCGGCGTGGACGACCTCGGTGCCGCCGGCGTCGCGCAGGCTGACCGGGATCACGAGTTCCACGCCGCTGGTCACCGATTCCCAGTCCGGCCGATCGTCGAGTAGCGCGGTGGCGGTGAGCCCGGATCTGCCGGGGGCCAGGTACTGGACGTTCATGCCCTTGGGGATCCACCGGTGGGTGGTTGGGATCGTCGCCTCGGCGAGCATCCCCATCGCCACCTCGGCCAGATTGCAGGCCGCGATGGCGTGGAAGGTGCCCAGGTGGTTGTGCACTCCGAACCACGTGGGCCCGGAGACCACGCACCGCCCGGGGGCGAGCTCCCGTACGCGGGGGAGGACCGTGGCGAAGAAGGGCACGCGGACACACATTCCCGCGGAGAACGCCAGGGAGCGGGTGATCCCGCCGGGGAGTCGCTGCCAGAGCGCGTACGTGCTGGTGACCGTTGCCATGGCTGCACCTTACTCGGCGGTAAGATGTTCGGGCGCGGTCGATCCGCGCGCCCACCGGTCGTCCGCGCTGGTTGCATCACGCGCGGATGGGTACCACCTGCGCGGATCGCTGCGATCGCGCGATCGACCGTGCGATCCGGCCGCGCTACCGCCTCGATTTGAACTCGACCCCCGGCGTGGGTCATACTGTTCGGGTTGCCTTGACCGAGGTGATCTCTGTCGTGCGTGTTGCGACGTGATCTCGCGGTCGAGGTATGCGACGAGAACGACATGCAGTGATTGCGCCGGCACGATGGGCGCATCCGGTCCGCGTTCTCCCGCCGGTCGAGTTCGGGCCGAGGGAGAATCATGTGCGGGAATGCGACACGCCCGACCGCGTGGACCGGAGAACCATGACAGATGAACAGCGGCAACGGATTCCTCCTGGCCACGCGTGTGCGTGGATGCGAGAGTCCGCCACGTTCGTCCTCATGGATGCGCCTCGCGCTCGGCTTCATGCCGGCGTCGGGTCAGCACACTGCCGGGTTCTCCGGATCGACATCCGGAGACGAGAGACCTGACCAACGGTTAACCAGGGCAAGGAAGAGGACATAAGCGTGGCGGGACAAAAGATCCGCATCAGGCTCAAGGCCTACGACCACGAGGCGATCGACGCGTCCGCGCGCAAGATCGTCGAGACCGTGACCCGCACCGGGGCACGCGTGGTCGGACCTGTGCCGTTGCCCACCGAGAAGAACGTGTACTGCGTCATCCGTTCGCCGCACAAGTACAAGGACTCTCGCGAGCACTTCGAGATGCGCACGCACAAGCGACTCATCGACATTCTCGACCCGACGCCGAAGACGGTCGACGCGCTCATGCGCATCGACCTGCCGGCAAGCGTCGACGTCAACATTCAGTGAGCGCGGAGACAACCATGACTGACAACATCAAGCGTCCGGCCAAGGGCATTCTGGGCACCAAGCTCGGCATGACCCAGGTCTTCGACGAGAACAACCGCGTCGTCCCGGTCACCGTCGTGAAGGCTGACCCGAACGTCGTGACCGCGATCCGTACCGAGGAGCGCGACGGCTACAGCGCCGTCCAGGTCGCCTTCGGTGCCATCGATCCCCGCAAGGTGAACAAGCCGGTCACCGGCCAGTTCGCCAAGGCAGGCGTCACGCCTCGCCGCCATCTCGCGGAGCTGCGCGTCGCCGACGCCGCAGGCTACGAGATCGGCCAGGAGCTCACCGCAGCCGAGTTCGAGGACGGCGCTTTCGTCGACGTCACCGGAGTCAGCAAGGGCAAGGGCTTCGCGGGAACGATGAAGCGCCACGGCTTCAAGGGCCAGGGCGCGAGCCACGGTGCGCAGGCTGTCCACCGCCGCCCCGGTTCCATCGGTGGCTGCGCGACCCCCGGCCGTGTCTTCAAGGGCATGCGCATGTCGGGCCGCATGGGTAGTGACCGCATCACCACGCAGAACCTCTCGGTGCACAAGGTCGATGCCGAGAACGGTCTGCTGCTGATCAAGGGTGCGATCCCGGGCCGCAAGGGCGGCGTCGTGATCGTCAAGAGCGCAGTGAAGGGTGGTGCGCGAGCATGACCAGTCTCGAGAAGAAGACCGAAGCCAACCTGACGCTCGACGTCAAGGAGCTCGGTGGCAAGACCAACGGCACCGTCGATCTCCCCGCCGAGATCTTCGATCGCACCGCGAACATCGCGCTGATGCACCAGGTCGTCGTCGCGCAGCTCGCTGCTGCACGTCAGGGAACTCACTCGACGAAGACGCGTGGCGAGGTCCGCGGTGGCGGCAAGAAGCCGTACCGCCAGAAGGGCACCGGCCGCGCACGTCAGGGCTCGACCCGCGCACCGCAGTTCGTCGGCGGTGGCACCGTCCACGGCCCGCAGCCGCGCGACTACAGCCAGCGCACCCCCAAGAAGATGATCGCTGCAGCTCTCCGCGGTGCCCTCTCCGACCGGGCGCGCAGCGAGCGCATCCACGTGATCACCGAGCTCGTCGCGGGACAGGTGCCCTCCACCAAGGGTGCTCGCACGTTCCTCGCGGAGCTCACCGATCGCAAGAAGGTTCTGCTGGTCATCGGCCGCGCAGACCTGGCCGCATGGAAGTCCGTCCAGAACCTCGACGGCGTTCACCCCATTGCGCCCGATCAGCTCAACACCTACGACGTCCTCGAGGCAGACGACGTGATCTTCAGTGTCGAGGCACTGAACACGTTCATCGCAGGACCGGCCAAGGCAGCAACGGATTCACAGGAGGAGGACAAGTGAGCACCATTGCCGATCCCCGCGACATCCTGCTGGCCCCGGTCATCTCGGAGAAGTCGTACGGGCTCATCGAGCAGGGGACCTACACGTTCATCGTGCACCCCGACTCGAACAAGACGCAGATCAAGATCGCTGTCGAGAAGGTCTTCGGCGTGACTGTGACCAGCGTGAACACCGCCAACCGGCAGGGCAAGCGCAAGCGGACCCGATTCGGCTACGGCACGCGTAAGAGCACCAAGCGCGCGCTCGTGACCCTCTCGGCCGACAGCAAGCCCATCGAGATCTTCGGAGGCCCGGTCGCGTAAGCGGCCGGAGCTCAGAGGGTCCTCGAGGATCAAGGGACGAGACAAACATGGCAATTCGTAAGTACAAGCCGACCACTCCCGGTCGTCGTGGCGCGAGTGTCTCCGATTTCGCGGAGATCACGCGCTCGACACCGGAGAAGTCGCTCATCCGCCCGCTGCACGGCCGCGGTGGCCGCAACGCACACGGCCGCATCACCACCCGTCACAAGGGTGGCGGTCACAAGCGCGCCTACCGGCTCATCGACTTCCGCCGCAACGACAAGGACGGCGTGCCGGCCAAGGTCGCTCACATCGAGTACGACCCCAACCGCACCGCCAACATCGCGCTGCTGCACTTCGCAGACGGTGAGAAGCGCTACATCATCGCGCCGAAGGGCATCTCGCAGGGTTCGCCCATCGAGTCGGGTGCCACGGCCGACATCAAGCCCGGCAACAACCTCCCGCTCCGCAACATCCCGACGGGTACCACCATCCACGCGGTGGAGCTTCGTCCGGGTGGCGGCGCCAAGATGGTTCGCTCCGCCGGTGCCGGTGCTCAGCTCCTCGGTAAGGAAGGCGCCTACGCCACGCTGCGTATGCCGTCCGGTGAGATCCGTCGAGTCGACGTGCGCTGCCGCGCCACCGTCGGCGAGGTGGGCAACGCCGAACAGTCCAACATCAACTGGGGCAAGGCCGGCCGTATGCGCTGGAAGGGCAAGCGCCCGACCGTCCGTGGTGTCGTCATGAACCCGGTCGACCACCCGCACGGTGGTGGCGAGGGCAAGACCTCCGGTGGTCGCCACCCGGTCAGCCCGTGGGGACAGCCGGAAGGCCGTACCCGCAAGAACAAGCCGAGCGATCAGCTCATCGTCCGCCGCCGCCGCACCGGCAAGAACAAGCGATAATCAGGAGGGAGTAGCAGATGCCACGCAGTCTGAAGAAAGGCCCGTTCGTCGACGACCACCTCCTGAAAAAGGTGGACGTTCAGAACGACAAGGGCACGAAGCAGGTCATCAAGACCTGGTCACGCCGCTCGACCATCACCCCCGACTTCATCGGTCACACCTTCGCCGTCCACGACGGTCGCAAGCACGTCCCGGTGTTCGTCTCGGATGCGATGGTCGGACACAAGCTCGGTGAATTCGCGCCGACGAGGACCTTCAAGGGTCACATCAAGGACGACCGGAAGGCGAAGCGGCGATGACCAACTTCACCCCCACCGACAACCCGATCGCCCGGGCCACGGCCAAGCACGTTCGCGTGACGCCGATGAAGGCCCGTCGCGTCGTGGACCTGGTCCGCGGAAAGAGCGTCGAGGATGCCCTGAACATCCTCAAGTTCGCACCGCAGGCTGCCAGCGAGCCCGTCGCCAAGGTCGTTGCCTCGGCAGCGGCCAACGCGGAGAACAACCTGGATCTCGATCCGAGCACGCTGATCGTCTCGGCTGCATTCGTCGACGAGGGCGCGACCCTCAAGCGTTTCCAGCCTCGTGCCCAGGGTCGTGCGTTCCGCATTCGTAAGCGCACATCTCACATCACGGTCATCGTGGAGAGCCTGCCCAAGACCGGCGGCTCGACACGTGGTCGCCGGAAGGGAGCTCAGTAGTGGGCCAGAAGATCAACCCGCACGGCTTCCGCCTCGGCATCACGACCGACTGGAAGTCCCGCTGGTACGCAGACAAGCAGTACGCGGAGTACGTCAAGGAAGACGTGCAGATCCGCAAGCTCCTCGCCACGGGCATGGAGCGCGCCGGCATCGCCAAGGTGGAGATCGAGCGCACCCGTGATCGGGTTCGCGTCGACATCCACACCGCGCGTCCGGGCATCGTCATCGGTCGCCGCGGCGCCGAGGCGGATCGCATCCGTTCCGAGCTCGAGAAGCTGACCGGCAAGCAGGTCCAGCTGAACATCCTCGAGGTCAAGAACGCCGAGTCCGAGGCACAGCTCGTCGCACAGGGTGTGGCCGAGCAGCTCTCGAACCGAGTCGCTTTCCGTCGTGCGATGCGCAAGGCCATCCAGTCGGCCATGCGTCAGCCGAACGTCAAGGGCATCCGCGTTCAGTGCTCCGGTCGCCTCGGCGGCGCGGAGATGAGCCGTTCCGAGTTCTACCGCGAAGGTCGCGTTCCGCTGCACACGCTGCGTGCGGACATCGACTACGGCCTCTACGAGGCGAAGACCACCTTCGGTCGCATCGGCGTGAAGGTCTGGATCTACAAGGGCGACATCGTCGGTGGCAAGCGTGAAGCTGTCGCCGCCGCTGCTCCGGCAGGCGATCGTCCCCGTCGTGAGCGTCCGTCTCGTCCGCGTCGCAGCGGTGCCTCGGGCACCACGGCGACCAGCACCGAGGCCGGCCGCGCAGCGACCGCAACCGCTGATGCACCCGCTACGACCGAGCAGAAGGAGGGCTGACGCATGTTGATCCCCCGTCGGGTCAAGCACCGCAAGCAGCACCACCCCAAGCGTTCGGGTGCCGCCAAGGGCGGAACTCAGGTGACCTTCGGTGAATACGGCATCCAGGCTCTCGAGCCCGCCTACATCACCAACCGTCAGATCGAGGCAGCCCGTATCGCCGTCACCCGCCACATCAAGCGTGGTGGCAAGGTCTGGATCAACATCTACCCGGACCGTCCGCTCACGAAGAAGCCTGCCGAGACCCGCATGGGTTCCGGTAAGGGTTCGCCGGAGTGGTGGGTCGCCAACGTCAAGCCCGGCCGCGTGCTCTTCGAGCTCAGCTACCCGGACGAGCAGATCGCTCGTGAAGCACTGACGCGCGCGATTCACAAGCTGCCGATCAAGGCACGCATCATCACGAGGGAGGTTCAGTTCTGATGGCTACCGGTACCCCGGCTGCCGAGCTCCGCGAGCTCGGCGACGAAGAACTGATCACCCGCCTTCGTGAGTCGAAGGAGGAGCTGTTCAACCTCCGCTTCCAGATGGCCACCGGCCAGCTGGACAACAACCGTCGGCTGCGCGTCGTCCGCCACGAGATCGCGCGCATCTACACCGTGATGCGCGAGCGTGAGCTCGGGCTCGCCGCAGGTCCTTCCGAGGACACGGCAGGTGACGCAGCATGAGCGAGGAAACAGTGACCACTGAAGAAGCACGCAACAGCCGGAAGACGCGTATCGGTTACGTCGTCTCCGACAAGATGCAGAAGACGATCGTCGTCGAGCTGGAGGACCGTGTGAAGCACGCCCTCTACGGCAAGATCATCCGACGCACCACCAAGGTCAAGGCCCATGACGAGAACGGAGTCGCCGGCGTCGGCGATCGCGTTCAGCTCATGGAGACCCGCCCCCTGTCCGCCACGAAGCACTGGCGACTGGTCGAGGTCCTCGAGAAGGCCAAGTAAGACCTGCAGCACCCATGGACGACCCCGCACTCCTCGTGAGTGCGGGGTCGTTCTGCGTTCTCAGGTCCTCGCTACGATGGCCGGACGAGAGGGGATCGGCATGGACAGTGTGATGCAGTTCGCCGGCCAGTACTGGTGGCTGTGGTTCGTCTTCGGCGGGTCCATCGCGGGTGCGGCCAAGGCGGTCAGCGCCGCCAACGAGCGACGTGCGGATCGTCGCCTCGAGCGGTACCGCATCAAGCAGCAGGCCAAGGTCGCAGCGCTCGAACTCTCGAAGTCCACGAAGCAGGACGCGGAGACACAACGTCGATCCGTCGAGAAGGCGCTCGCCGAGCACGACGACGTGAACGCTCGGTGGTTCGCCTACGAGACCGACGTCATCAACCTGCTCGAGTTCCCCATGATGACGAACATGCGCGACCCGATGACGGTGGCCTTCCACCGCGCCAAGCTCGAAGCCGACTCGCTCCGGCCGTCGGCGGCGGACGAACTGGTCGGCGATCCGGAGGCGCAGCGGCTCTACCGCTCGGCCGTGCACGACTACGCCGTGGCGTTCACCGCTGCCGAGTCCGAGGCGAAGCGTCGTCGCCGCGGAAACTTCAGCGAGGCGGAGCAGAACCGACTCACTCGCGCGCAGTCGCTGCTGCGCATGGCCTTGGACGGCGCCTCGACCCCCGCCGAGCGGCAGGCGGCGTACCGCAAGGCGCGCACCGAGCTCGAGGGCCTGGTGACGCTGCCGACGACGGCGTACGCACAGATCGAACAGCGGATCGCGGGGGCGTTGGAGGCGTAGGCGCGGTCAGCCCGTGACGTCCACGTCGTTGACCGCCACCGTCTCGCCCCGGCGATGCGCCATGTAGTCGCGCAGCTCCCGCCTCACGACGGGAAGCAGCAGGTAGAGGCCGATGATGTTGACGAAGGCCAGGGCGAACAGCGCCGCATCCGCGAAGTCCAGTACGGATCCGAGCGACAGCACTGCCCACGTGATGGCGGTGGACAGCGCGAAGAGCGCCACCGCGACCGTCAGAATGTACGGGAACCAGGGGAGCACCGTCTCTCAGACGTATCTGACCGATCCTTTACCTGATCTTGACCTCAGACCAGACGCTTCTCGGGACTCACCGTCTTCGACGGATCCTTCTCGACGATGTCGCCCAACGCCTCGTCGATCTTGGCGAGCACGTCGGCGTCGAGGGTGACGTCCTGCGCCTTGACGTTGTCGGCGATCTGCTCGGGACGAGACGCGCCGACGAGAGCGGCCGCGATGTTGTCGTTGGCCAGCACCCAGGCGATGGCGAGCTGGGACATCGTGATGCGCAGGTCGTCGGCGATCGGCTTCAGCTTCTGCACGCGCGTCAGCGTCTCGTCGTTCATGTAGCGCGAGATCATGTCCGCGCCGCCCTTGTCGTCGGTCGCGCGCGAGCCCTCGGGAAGCGGCTGTCCGGGAACGTACTTGCCCGTGAGGACGCCCTGAGCCAGCGGTGACCAGACGACCTGCGAGATACCGAGTTCCTTGGACGCCGGGACCACGTCGGACTCGATGACGCGCCAGAGTGCGGAGTACTGAGGCTGATTGGAGACGATGGAGAAACCGCGCTGCCGGGCCAGTTTCTGCGCTTCGCGGAGCTGGTCCGCGGTCCACTCGGACACACCGATGTACAACGCCTTGCCCTGCTGGACGACGTCACCGAAGGCGGCGATGGTCTCCTCGAGCGGCGTCTCGTGGTCGTATCGGTGCGCCTGGTAGAGGTCGACGTAGTCGGTGCCCAGGCGTCGCAGCGAGTTCTCGATGCCCTCGAAGATGTGTTTGCGCGAGAGCCCCGTGTCGTTCGGGCCCTTCTCGCCGACCGGGAAATACACCTTGGTGAAGATCTCGAGACCTTCACGACGCTCGCCCGCCACCGCCTTGCCCAGCACGGTCTCGGCCGCGCCGTTGGCGTAGACGTCCGCGGTGTCGAACGTCGTGATGCCGGCGTCGAGAGCCGCCTTCACGCAGGCGGTCGCGACGTCGTTCTCCACCTGCGACCCGTGGGTGAGCCAGTTGCCGTAGGTGATCTCGGAAACCTTGAGTCCGCTGTTGCCCAGAAATCTGTAAGCCATGCGAACAACGCTACTCGCGCGCCGGCGCCAGGACTTCTCCTCTCACTCGCGCGCCAGCGCGAGGACCTCCTCTTCGGTGGGGGGACTCTTCGGGTGGAAGGTGAGGCACAGGGGAGTGGCCGTACGCCGGAATTCCGAACCCTCGACGGCCGCGTAGAACTGACCTGCGGGGAGACGTCCGACGTCGGGCACAGAGCCGCCCTTGGCGCGCGCCATCTCCTGCGCCGCCTGGATCTGGGCGGGGCTGTTCAGCAGGCCGTAGAACTGGGTGGCCGCGTTCCCGGCGATGCGGTTGTGGAGCCCCTTGGGGGCCTGTGTCGCAAAGACGAGGCCCAGGCCGTACTTCCGGGCCTGCGACGCGAGTGCGAGCGTGCTGTGCGTGGCCGGTGTCGCTTTGTCCGAGGGCGCGTAGTTCTGCGCCTCGTCCATGACGAAGAGTCCGCCGAGCGGTCGATCACCCGCCGGGTTCTTCTTGATCCAGGCGAACAGACCCATCTGCAGCTGATTGACGAAGCTCTGCTTCTGCTCCTCGGTGGTGAGCCCCGAGAGGTTGATGACGGACACGCGCGCCTTCTTCCCCTCGGCCGGGGTGAGCAGCACGCCCGGATCGACGGGAGTGCCGGACCCGGCGAACATCGGGTCGTTCGTCATCGCGGCCTTGAGGTTCTCGGCGAGATCGGCCGCGATGCGCACGGCGTCGCGCAGATCGCTGGCGTCGGCGGGGAGATTCTCCAGCAGGTCGATGAAGTCCGACATGTCGCCGGCCGAGCGCCGCCCGAACCCGTCGAGTGCCGCGCGAAGCACCGCCTGGCGGTGCTTCGCCTTCTCCGTGGTGCCCGTCGCCAGTGCGGCGGGAGCCAGCGCCGCGAGACCCGACTCGACGGACGCGTCGAACTCGTCCTTGTCGTTGACGACGCTGGCGAAGTCGGGGAGCGGCTGGAAACTGAGCGGCCGCCCCGACGACTTGCGCGGAGTCCAGATGACGACGTCCGTGTCCCGCAGATACGCAGCAGCTTTCGCCTCGTCGCCCGGCGGCCACGTGCGCTCGTCCTCCGGCCACGGTGTCCCGAGGCGGGCGAGATCGTTGTTGATGTCGAGCACGATCGACGAGACACCGTGCAGGGCACACTCCTCGACCAGCCGACGGATGAGCACGGTCTTGCCGCTACCCGATCCGGCGAAGATCGCCGTGTGCTTGCGCAGCGCCTCGAGCGGAATGCGGACCTCGGCGTTGGTGCTGAGCTCCGTCCCCATCTCGATCTGCTCCCGGCGCGGAGTTGCCGCGGGAGCCTGCGACACCTCGGGTTCGATGAGTGCCTGATCGTCGTCGACGACGCTCGCGTCGGGCAGCACCTCGCGGAACAACGCGATCTCGTGCGCCGGCTTGCGAGCGAGCAGCCACGACGTGAGGGCCGGCGAGTTCTCCGACCGGAGAGCGCCCAGGGCGTGCAGCGAGCGGCGATCGTCCTCGCTCAGCGGCACCTCGACACCACCGGCGCGGTGCAGCGCCGCCACGGTCTGTTCCGTCTTCGCACCCTTGGGCCAGGGTGCGTTGCGGATGAGGATCAATCGACGGCGCGGCATGTCGATGTGGAGACCCGCCGCGGTGACGGCCCGCTCGATACGGGCCAGGGCCGCACGGGCATTGGTGGAGGAGACGGCGCGGAAGCACCAGTGTTCCTCGTCGTCGGTGTCGCTGTCGACGGTGTGGCGGAGCCGTGCGTGCAATGCTGGGCGGCCGCTCGGCGGAGGATCCTGCGCGAGGCTGTCGTCGGACGACTGGTGCTCGTGGATCCACGCGTCGAGACCGGCTGAGAGCAGTGCCGGGACGAGGCTGTCCTCGGTGCTGGGTTCGAGCGGTGTCGACACGTCCGCGGCGCTGCGCAACTGCGCGTACCGCTCGTCGAGCGCCTCGAGTTCGGATCGCTTGGCCGTGGGGAGCGACGGTGTGTCGGATCCCCCTCCGCTGGAGGCGAAGTCGGTCAGTTCCGTCGCGACCCCCGTCTCGAGGCAGTGGCGGATGTGCTTGTCGACGGCGATGAGCAGCTGGCGGGGAGTGAAGTCCGGCGCCTTGTCGAACGCGTCGACGGCCACCGGCCATGTCGGGTGCGGGGTGGCGAAGCCGACCTCGCGGAAGCACGCCTCGAGGCGACGCTCGAGCAGCAGGCGGCCGACGTCCGACGACGGAATCGGCTTGAGCCGCTGCGTCACCCGGAACCGGTCACGCATCGGTGCGACCCCGCGAGCGGCGATCAGGTCCCACGCGCTCGACAGCGCCGACAACACGGAGGCGGTGCGCGGCAACGTCTCACGGAGAGTCATCAGACCGTGGGCGAGCTGCTCGACCACCTTGTCCTCCTGCTCGTCCGCGTAGTCCTTGTCGGCTCCGGTGCGCGCCTGCGCGACGAGGGTGTCGATCTGATCGATGGCGAGGATGGTGGGACCCGTGATCGCGAGCAGTCGGGAGATGTTCTCCGCGATGCCCTGGTGACCGAGCTCCGCGCGGCGGATGCCCCACGACTCGAACTCGTCGGCGTCCACGTCGTCGATCGACTGCAGGTAGGCGTCGCCGATGTCCTGCACGGCCGCGTCGGGTGCGATCGAGAGGACCAGGGCACGCAGGGTGTGCTGGGAGGTCCGACGATGGCGGGGATGGGCCTTGTAGACGCCGGTGACGAACTCGTTCAGCGTGTCGGCGTCGATCATGGTCTCGCCCATGACCTGTCGCCGCTGGTCCTCGCTCACGCCGGCGATGTCGCAGAGCCGCCGCAGGACCAGGCGGAGCTGACTGTCGTCACCGCGACCCGATGGGCGGTTGAGATCGTCGAGCATGCCCATCAGCGTCGAGCGCCAGAAACCCGCGGCGTCGAGGAGCCGGATGAGGAAGAAGTAGCCGCCGCGCGACTGCACCTCCTCGCGGACCTGCCCGAGAAGGTGCGTCTTGCCGGAACCCGCGGGGCCCTGCACGACGACGCCGAGCGGACTGGCGTCGTCCGAGTTCTCGGCGTCGGTGTACGCACTCATGACCTCGGTGAACACCCGCTCGTGCATCCCGGGCACGTGGACGTCCGACTGGGACCGCCACACGTCGTCGGGTGTGGGGGCCCAGCTCAGCCGCACCGACTCGAGAGCGCGGATCTGTTCGGACTTCGTGGTCGTCATCGTGGAGCCGCCCATCACTGTTCGATCGCCAAGAGGTGGTTCTGCTGGTTGCCGACATCGACGGCCGCGGCGCGGTCCTCGTCGGTCAGCGTCTTCTGGTTCTCCTCGGGGATGAGGGAGGCGTCGGGGGCGCGTCGCAGCCGGGCGAGCGCCTCGTCGAGATCCGTGCGCGAGATGTCGGACAGGGCGGGCCGCAGCCGCGACAGCCGCACCCAGGCCCCGGGCTCCCGAGCGAGGTCCGCGTACGTCGACCGGATCCGCTGTTCGACGTCCGCGGCGGACAGTTCACTGCGGACCGCGGGGGCGACGATGGCGTTGGGTGGCGTCGGCGGCGCCGTGATCGACGTCGGAGTGTCGCGCGGGAAGAAGACCTCGGCGGGACGTACGTCGTCGCGGTGGAACCACCGGCCGAGGCCTGCCATGACGGTGAACAGGGCCTTGCCGGGGCCGGCCGCACCCTTCGGCGCCTGCGTGCCCATCAGGTCGGAGCAGTGCTTCCAGCCCTTGTCGGTGAGCTCGACGGTCATCGTCCGCCCCTGCTTGCCCACCTCGATCAGGCCGAGCGACGCGAGGTGGTCCCGGTGGGGCTTCTTCAACTCGGGCCCGAGCGTCGACAGTTCGGGGTTGCGCACCGCGCGTGCCTCGGCCATCAGCACCATCAGCACGGACACCTCGGTGCCGGTCAACTCGTTCGCGCTCACGTGGGAGTCCCCTTCGATCGTCGTCGGTGCAGTGCCTGTTCGATCATCGTCATCACGCTCTCGTGGTCCGCGAGCACGTCCTCGTTGGTGAAGCGCAGCACGATCCAGCCGTGCGTCTGCAGCAGGTTGTCACGGGACCGGTCGTCGGCGAACTGAGCACGCGCACGGTGCTCGTGGCCGTCGATCTCGATGGCGACCTTCTCATCGACCCACGACACGTCCAGCGTGAACGGTCTGCTCAACGTCGTCGGCCGGACGGAGCGGTTGTGGCGTCGGCCCGCCGCCCACTCGCGGGTGGAGAGGACGCGATCCAGCAGGATCTCCGCCGCGCTGGCCGCGTGCGGACGCCCCTCGACGGGCGGGTAGCTCAGCGGCCGGAAGCGGTCGACGATGGTGTCGACGTCGTCCGGGGTCGACGGAGTGCGCACGGTCAGCACCGGGAACCTGTCCACGGCGGGTGCACCGGCCCCGGTCAACCACACTCCCGTCCCGGTGCTGCACCACCATTCCGCGGCGGTCGCCACCGCTGCCGGGTCGGCGTCGGCGGGGACGTCCACGACGAGGACGGCGCGCTCTCGCCCGTGGACGTCGGCGATCACGCGGGCGGCACCGGCGGCTCGGGTCTCGCGAGCGAAGGCGTCGACACGCAGGGGGCGTCCGGACGTCGACGCGCCCGCGAGATGGGCCAGGTACGGGCCGAAGTGTTCGCTCGAAGACGCGTGCTCGTGAGCTCGTGCCCGAGCGGCGTCGCGGGCCAGCGACGAGCGGTCGCCGACGTCGCCGGGCAGCAGGAAGGGGACGAGGTCGAGCGCGGCCTGCTCGATCGCGGCGACGACGGCGTCCACCATCTCCGACGCGGAGCCGTTCGTCAGGGTGAAGAAGAGTGCGGCCGGAGCATCGGACGGCAGCGGGTCCACCGACTCGGCGAGATCCCTCATCGCGGCGCCGGACAGTCGTACGACCCGGTCGAGCGGGGCGTCGTGCCACCAGGGCGTCGCGGTGTCGACGCGTGTCGTCACGTCATCACCCCCGCCCTGGTGTCGAGGCCGACCGGACCGGCCACCGCCCCGCGGCCGATTTCGGCCGACTTCAGGCCTGCCCTGTCGGTTACCATCCCCGAAACCGTACCCGGGGACGGGAACCCGTGTCGCGCGGGTCACCGTCCGAGCAGGCCACCCAGCGCGCCGCCGACACCGGCCTGCTGCCCGCCGCCCGTGCCGCCGACGAACCCGCCGGGCGGCTGCTCCGACGGCTGCACGACGACGAACCCCTGCCCGGAGAACTGCAGGGTGAAGCGCTCGCCGGTGCTGCGGCCGATGAGGGTGCCGAAGTTGAGTTGATCGTTGCTCTTCACCGAGGTCTGCAGGCTCGACGACCACGCGACCGCAGCCTGCGGATCCGCGAAGGTGGGCTGGTCGACGTTCAGCACGACGGGTTGCCCGTCGGTGGTGATGGCGATGCGCCCCTGCCCGGTGAAGATGCAGTTGAACAGGCCCGCGTTGCTGCTGGCGGCCGCACCCTGGACCCGGCCGATGCGGTACGACAGTGACGAGTCGAACGCGAGCACGTTGGCGCCGTTGATGGTGAGACCGTCGCTGCCGTCGAGGTCGATGATGTGCACGTCCTGGGCGGCGTTCGCGAGGAAGAGGTCGCCTCTACCGGACACCTTCATCAGCGGCACGCCCTCGCCCGTCACCGTGCGACGGATCATGTTGCCGATGCCGCCGGATCCCTGCGCCTCGAACTTCAGGTCGCCCTGGTAGGCCACCATCGATCCCGAGCGCGCCATGATCTCGCCGTTCATCGCGACGCGGGCCATCTTGCTGCCCTGCTTCTGGATGCCGACGCCCTGGACCTCGGCGTGGGTGGGGGCGAACAGTTCACTTCTCACGGCCAGTGCTCCCTGCGTCGGTACGGGTGGTGGTGCTGCTGTGGTGGGGACGACGGTCGGTGTCGGTGTCGGTGCCGGTGTCGTGGCCGGCGCGGGCTCGTCGTCGACGGTGATGCCGAAGTTCGTCGCGATGCCCGCGAGCCCGTCGTCGAAGCCCTGGCCCACGGCGCGGACCTTCCAGGCGTCGCCGCGTCGGTAGATCTCGACGCACACGACGGCGGTCTCGCTCGTGAGTCCGCTCATCCGGAACGACAGGTCCGGTCCGATGGAGATGGTCGGCTCCAGGCCGCCGAACGTGGTGGGGCCCGATCCGTCCAGGCTGGCGGTGACGGCCACGGTGTCGACGTCGCGGGGCACCGCACCGGTGTCCACGCGGATCCCGCCGCTGCCGTACGTCACGCCGGGGCCGACCGGGTTGTTGAAGAAGACCAGGTCCGCGTCCGATCGAACCCGGCCCGCGGAGTTCAGCAGGAGCGCCGAGACGTCCACGGCGGCGCCGGACACGGAGATGTCGAGGCTGTCCGAGGGTGCGGGGCGGTTCTCCCCCCGTGCGAGGCTGTCCACGGACATCAGTGTGCCACCGGCGCCTGACAGAGACCTGTGCCGTCGCGCGTGGTGGGGATTTGGATCCCGTCCGCGTGTTCCCTACACTAGAGCGGTTGCCCGTGGTAGACGCATGCGTCGGCCAGGGCCACAGACCGCGCGCGTCGGGTCGGTATCCGCCGCGTACGTACATCCAGGTCACTAGGAGACCCATGATTCAGCAGGAGTCGCGGCTTCGCGTCGCCGACAACACGGGTGCCAAGGAAATCTTGTGCATTCGCGTTCTCGGCGGCTCGTCACGCCGTTACGCCGGGATCGGCGACGTCATCGTCGCCACCGTCAAGGACGCGATCCCCGGTGGAAACATCAAGAAGGGCGAGGTCGTCAAGGCCGTCATCGTCCGCACCACGAAGGAGCGTCGCCGCGCCGACGGTTCGTACATCAAGTTCGACGAGAACGCTGCCGTTCTCATCAAGCCTGACAACGATCCCCGCGGTACCCGCATCTTCGGCCCGGTCGGCCGCGAGCTGCGCGAGAAGAAGTTCATGCGCATCGTGTCGCTGGCTCCGGAGGTGTTGTGAGATGAAGGTGCACAAGGGCGACACGGTTCTCGTCATCTCCGGTAAGGACAAGGGAGCGAAGGGCAAGGTCATCACGGCCTACCCCGAGACCTCCAAGGTCCTCGTCGAGGGCGTCAACCGCATCAAGAAGCACACCGCTGTCTCGGCCAACGAGCGCGGCGCCTCCTCGGGCGGCATCGTCACGCAGGAAGCCCCCATTCACGTTTCCAACGTCGCGGTCATCGACTCGGACGGCAACCCCACCCGCGTGGGCTACCGCACCGACGACAACGGCAAGCGCGTTCGGATTTCCCGTAAGAACGGGAAGGACATCTGATGACGACCACCGAGAACAAGATCGTTCCGCGCCTGAAGACCCGCTACCGCGAGGAGATCAAGGACGCGCTGAACACCGAGTTCGAGTACGCCAACGTCATGCAGATCCCCGGCATCGTCAAGGTCGTCGTCAACATGGGTGTCGGCGACGCCGCCCGTGACGCGAAGCTGATCAACGGTGCGGTCGCAGACCTCGCCGCGATCACCGGCCAGAAGCCCGAGATCCGCAAGGCCCGCAAGTCCATCGCGCAGTTCAAGCTCCGCGAGGGCATGCCCATCGGCGCGCGCGTCACGCTGCGCGGCGACCGCATGTGGGAGTTCCTGGACCGTCTCGTGTCCATCGCGCTTCCCCGCATCAGGGACTTCCGTGGCCTGTCGGGCACGCAGTTCGACGGCAACGGCAACTACACGTTCGGCCTGAACGAGCAGTCGATGTTCCACGAGATCGACGTCGACAAGATCGATCGCCCTCGCGGCATGGACATCACCGTCGTCACGACGGCCACCAACAACGACGAAGGCCGCGCGCTGCTCAAGCACCTCGGCTTCCCGTTCAAGGAGAACTGAGCGTATGGCTAAGAAGGCACTGGTCAACAAGGCCAACAAGAAGCCGAAGTTCGCGGTTCGCGCGTACACCCGCTGCCAGCGTTGCGGCCGTCCGCACTCCGTGTTCCGCAAGTTCGGCCTCTGCCGTATCTGCGTGCGCGAGATGGCGCACCGCGGCGAGCTCCCCGGAGTGCACAAGTCTTCCTGGTGAGACAAGCCTCCTGGTGATCTGATCACCTGATCGACCCGACAGGCCCGAGCCATCACGGCTCGGGCCTGTCGGCGTGCACGGATGCAGTGCGTCGAGGAATGTCGCGCGGTCCGAACGGTCTGTTCCTCTCTGCGTGTCTCCCGCCGTATGCCTCGCGCCGGCGCCTCACCGGGCCTAGTGTTGCGCGACGGGGGAGCGAGCGGAGGAATCATGACTCAGACCGCGGAGACCGAGACCTCGGCCACGCCGGAACTCAAGCGGGTCCTCGGACCCGGACTGCTGTTGCTCTTCATCGTCGGCGACATCCTGGGCGCCGGCGTCTACGCCGTGACAGGCGACATGATCGCCAATGTCGGCGGAATGGCGTGGCTGCCGTTCATACTCGCCTTCGTCGTGGCGACGCTGACCGCGTTCTCCTATCTCGAGCTGGTGTGCAAGTACCCGCAGGCCGCCGGCGCCGCGCTGTACACGCACAAGGCCTTCGGTATCCATTTCGCGACGTTCCTCGTCGCGTTCGCCGTCATCTGCTCCGGCATCACCAGCGCCTCGACGTCCTCGAACGTGGTGGCGGGCAACCTGTTGGCCGGCCTGCACGAGACCTTCAGTACCGAGGACGGCATCGGGTGGTTCGACGTACCCACCGGTGACACAGCGCAATTGGTGGTCGCACTGGCCTTCATGCTGCTGCTGGCGGCGATCAATCTGCGCGGTGTCGGCGAGTCGGTCAAGTTCAACGTGATCCTGACGATCATCGAGATGGCAGCGCTCGCCATCGTCATCGCGATCGGCTTCGTCGCGGTGGGAAGTGGTAGCGCCGAGGGCGACATCGCCAATCTGGTCGTGTTCGACGACGCCAACGAGAAGGGCTGGTTCCTCGCCGTCACCGTCGCGACCACCATTGCTTTCTTCGCGATGGTCGGCTTCGAGGACTCGGTGAACATGGTCGAGGAGACCAAGGAGCCCGAGAAGATCTTCCCGAAGATGATGCTCTCCGGACTCGGCATCGCCTGCCTCATCTACGTTCTCGTCGTCGTGGCCGTGATCGCGGTCCTGCCGCTGGACTACGACTCCGGCAGCGAGGGCATCCTGCTCCACGTCGTGCGACTCGGCGCACCGGGACTGCCGATCGACGAGATCTTCCCGTACCTGACGGTGTTCGCCGTCGCCAACACCGCGCTCATCAACATGCTGATGGCGAGTCGGTTGATCTACGGCCTCGGCCGTCAGCGCATCCTGCCGAAGTCGCTGAGCGCGGTTCTGCCGACGCGTCGCTCGCCGTGGGCGGCCATCATGTTCTCCACCGTCATGGCACTGGTGCTGATCGTGGTGGTCAACCAGCTGCAGGGGAACTCGGTCGTCAGCGCTTTGTCCGGAACGACCGGGCTGCTGCTGCTCTGCGTGTTCGCGGTGGTCAACGTCGCCAACCTGGTGCTCAAGCGCAAGAAGGAGACGACGGGCTTCAGTGCGCCGCTGTGGGTTCCGGTGACGGGCGGCACGCTGTGCCTGTTCCTCGTCGGACCGTGGGCGCGGACCGATGCGCAGATGATCCAGTACCGCATCGCCGGCGCGATGCTGCTCCTCGGTGTGGCGCTGTGGGTGGTGACGTTCTTCGTCAACCGTGCCACGCAGGGCAAGTCGCGCTTCATCGACGTGGATGCGCTCGACCGCGACGAGAAGGCGAATCTCGGTGACCGGGTGCGTGATCGGGGAGACGGCAAGGACTGACCGGCGGGGTCGACCCGCGCACGAGACGAGCCCCGGACCTCCCTGAGGACCGGGGCCCGCGTCGTCGAGCGTCAGCTCTCGAAGATGTCCAACGGCAGAGAGCCACCGCCACCGACAGGTGGGACGACAGGCGGGAGGCTGCCCTCCGGAAGCACTGTGACGGGGAGGTCGACGAGCGTGTCGACCGATGTGCCGCCGTCGTCACAGCTCACCGCGACGCTGTAGAGCCCGGCCTCGAGTCCGTCGATGACGACGGTGCCGACGGCGGGAGCGATCGGCAGGAATGGCGTGACGGGGCCCGAGGCGCTCGCCGTGTTGGTCTCGTCACCCACTTCGGTCGCGGTGACGGTGCAGTCCACCGCGCCCGTGAAGGCGAGAGCGGGTGTCACGGTCACCAGTGTGCTGATCGATTCGACGCCGGGCGTGGGTACCGCGACGACGGCGAGCACCGCCGCCGACGCCGTTCCCGACCCTGCCAACAGCGCAGCAGCAGCTGCCGCTCCCACCATTCCGACCTTGCCGAATGTGCGTACACCGGTCTTCACATCGTCCTCCATCACTCGTCGTGCGCGATAAACGTTGTGAATGGACACTAAAAGGCTGAACGAGAATGGCGGGGCGAAACGGACCAATCGGTCACCGAACTTGGTTCCCCGGCTGAACCCGACCGATGTCGTGGTGAACCGGTGCGTCTGTCGGCGCCGGCGCTGGGCACCGTGCACACCTCCCGTGAGGCTCACACCTGTTGCGGCAGGCCGGAGGGGGTGTTCGCTCACCGCAACCTGTGTGCACACCCCCTGCGGCACCGGCGAGTGCCACACCGGCACCTCACGCCGCACCCGGCCGACACCACCGCCGCGCACTCGTTCCGTGATGCGCACACCCCTCGCCGCAGGCTGCAGAGGGTGTCCGCCCACCGGAACCGGTGCGCACACCCCTCGCAGCACCCCGCGCCGTCCACCCCGAGCCCACCGGAACCGGTGCGCACACCCCTGCAGTACCGGCACCACCCGCCCTACCTGCACCGATTTGGTTCCCGCAGGTCACTCCCTTACACTTGACCGGTTGCCCGGGTACCGTCATGCCTGCATACGACCCGAGCTACTCAGGTTTCTTGCCATGATGCTCGAAACACCCGCCAGTGCTCACGTCTGCACTGGCAGGAGCGCAACCCCTGACCGGCAACAGTCGGTCAGGACAGAACACTTCGCTGTAGGCCCACGACGGGACGAGTCAGGCCCTGCTACCAGGGCACCAGCTCGCACGTGCTGCATGGGAACCGCTGCGAGAAAGGGCCATGAACTCTGTCATGACCATGACCGACCCGATCGCAGACTTCTTGACGCGTCTGCGCAACGCCAATTCGGCGTACCACGATCAGGTGAAGCTGCCTCACTCGAAGATCAAGGCGAACATCGCCGAGATCCTCAAGCGTGAGGGCTACATCTCCGAGTACCGCACCGAGGACGCCGAGGTGGGCAAGACCCTCATCGTCGACCTCAAGTACGGCCCCAGCCGCGAGCGCAGCCTCGCCGGTGTGCGTCGGGTGTCCAAGCCCGGACTGCGTGTGTACGCAAAATCCACCAATCTGCCCAAGGTGCTCGGCGGCCTCGGCGTGGCGATCATCTCCACGTCCACCGGCCTGCTGACCGATCGCCAGGCGGCCAATCAGGGCGTCGGCGGCGAAGTCCTCGCGTACGTCTGGTAAGGGAGGCCACCACTATGTCGCGTATCGGAAAGCTTCCTGTGACAGTTCCCGCCGGAGTCGATGTCACCATCGCCGGCCAGGATGTCACCGTCAAGGGACCCAAGGGCACCTTGAGTCTCACCATCGCCGAGCCGATCACCATCGCCAAGAACGATGACGGATCCCTCTCGGTCAACCGGCCGGACGACGAGCGTCGTAGCCGCTCGCTCCACGGCCTCTCGCGCACTCTCGTCGCGAACCTCATCACGGGTGTGACCACCGGTTACACCACGAAGATGGAGATTCACGGCGTCGGTTACCGCGTGGCACTGAAGGGCAGCGACCTCGAGTTCGCTCTCGGCTACAGCCACCCGGTGCCGATCACGGCGCCCGACGGCATCACCTTCGCGGTCGAGACGCCCACCCGATTCTCGGTCTCGGGTATCGACAAGCAGAAGGTCGGCCAGATCTCTGCCAACATCCGTCGTCTCCGTCGTCCCGACCCGTACAAGGGCAAGGGCGTTCGGTACGAGGGTGAGCAGATCCGCCGCAAGGTCGGAAAGACAGGTAAGTGATGAGCAACTCCGCAGCAACGAAGGGTTCCGACGCGAACCCGAAGCGCATCCCGCTGGGCAAGGACGCCTCCACGCGTCGTCGCCTGTCCAAGACGCGCCGCCACTTCCGTCTTCGCAAGAAGGTCTCCGGAACCGCCGAGCGTCCCCGTCTGGTCGTCAACCGTTCCTCGCGTCACCTCCACGCACAGCTGATCGACGATCTGACCGGCCGCACTCTCGCATCCGCGTCCAGCATCGAGGCCGATGTGCGCGCGACCGAGGGCGACAAGAAGGCCCGTGGCGCGAAGGTCGGCGCTCTCATCGCCGAGCGTGCCAAGGCGGCCGGCATCGAGGCAGTGGTCTTCGACCGCGGTGGCCACGGTTACGCCGGACGCATCGCGGCACTCGCCGATGCAGCTCGCGAAGGCGGGCTGACGTTCTGATGACCAACGCAGCGAAGATTCAGCTCACCAACGGAAGGACAGCCTGATGCCGGGACGTCAACGGCGTGACGGCGGCAGCGGACCCGCCGGAGCCAACGCAGGACCCAATGCAGGCGGAGGTGACAACCGCGGCGGAGACAACCGTGGAGGTCGCGACCGTCGCGACTCGCGGGGCGGCAACGCTCCCGAGAAGAACAACCTCGAGCGCGTCGTCGCGATCAACCGCGTCTCCAAGGTCGTGAAGGGTGGTCGTCGCTTCAGCTTCACCGCCCTCGTGATCGTCGGAGACGGCAACGGTCTGGTCGGCGTCGGCTACGGCAAGGCCAAGGAAGTTCCGGCCGCCATTCAGAAGGGTGTCGAGGAGGCTCGCAAGAGCTTCTTCCGCGTCCCGCTGATCGGTAGCACGATCACGCACCCCGTCCAGGGTGAGGCTGCGGCCGGTGTGGTCATGCTGCGCCCGGCAAGCCCCGGTACCGGTGTCATCGCCGGTGGCGCGGTGCGTGCCGTGCTCGAGTGTGCAGGTGTCCACGACATCCTCGCGAAGTCGCTGGGTAGCGACAACGCGATCAACGTCGTGCACGCCACCGTTGCGGCTCTCAAGAGCCTGCAGCGTCCGGAAGAGGTCGCGGCTCGTCGTGGTCTGCCGATCGAGGACGTCGCTCCCGCCGGCATGCTGCGCGCTCGCGCCCAGGCAGCAGCAGGAGCAGCTCATGGCTGACCTCAGAGTGACCCAGATCAAGAGCACCATCGGTCAGAAGAAGAACCAGCGTGACAGCATTCGCACGCTGGGCCTCAAGAAGATCCGCCAGTCGGTGATTCGCGAGGACACCCCGCAGACCCGCGGGCTGATCAACGTGGTGCGTCACCTCGTCGTCGTTGAGGAGGTCACCAAGTGACCATCAAATTGCATCATCTTCGCCCCGCACCGGGTTCGAAGAGCGCGAAGATCCGCGTCGGTCGCGGTGAAGGCGGAAAGCGCGGCAAGACCGCAGGTCGTGGCACCAAGGGCACGGGCGCTCGTAAGAACGTCCCGGCCGGCTTCGAGGGTGGCCAGATGCCGATCCACATGCGGCTGCCGAAGCTCAAGGGCTTCACCAACCGCAACCGGGTCGAGTACCAGGTCGTGAACCTGGTCGACATCGAGCGACTGTTCCCCGAGGGTGGCGAGATCTCCAAGGACGATCTGGTCGCCAAGGGTGCGGTGCGCAAGAACCGTCTCGTCAAGATCCTCGGCGACGGCGACCTGTCGGTGAAGGTGTCCATCACCGCCGACAAGTTCACCGGCAGTGCCAAGGAAAAGATCAACGCAGCCGGCGGATCCGTCACCGAGTTGTGAGTTCGGCGGCCCGCCCACTCGACGAGTGAGCGGGCCTCCGGCAGTACGGACCGATGGCCGTGGTACGACTCTCGTGCTGCGGCCATCGGCCGTTCGGTGCCACGGTGAGTGGTTGTCCGGCTCGGCCCGGGCTGCGCACTCCGCGGCGCTGTTAGAGTTCGACGGGGTGCCAGTGCGCCCCGACCATCTCCCTCGTTAGTCACCCCGTCCAGGAGGATCGTTGCTTTCCGCCTTTGTGTCGGCCCTCAGGACACCTGACCTGAGACGGAAGATCCTCTTCACTCTCGGCCTCATCGCTCTGTACCGCTTCGGCGCGACGCTGCCGTCGCCCGGTGTCGACTACGGCAACGTCCGTCAGTGCATCGACCAGGTTTCGGGCGGCGACTCCGCCGGCATCTACTCGCTGATCAACCTGTTCTCGGGCGGCGCTCTGCTGCAGCTGTCCGTGTTCGCGATCGGCATCATGCCCTTCATCACCGCGAGCATCATCGTCCAGCTCCTCACCGTGGTCATCCCGCGGTTCGAGGAACTCCGCAAGGAGGGCCAGGCCGGCCAGGCGAAGATGACGCAGTACACGCGCTATCTCTCCATCGCTCTGGCGATCCTGCAGGCCACGGGTCTCGTCGCGCTCGCCTCGCGCGGGCAGCTGCTCCAGGGCTGCAACCTCGACATCATCGCGGACTCGTCCATCTTCGGACTGGTCACCATCGTGCTGGTCATGACCGCGGGTGCTGCCCTGGTCATGTGGTTCGGCGAGCTCATCACCGAGCGCGGCGTCGGCAACGGCATGTCGCTGCTCATCTTCGCAGGCATCGCCTCGCGCATCCCGTCCGAGGGCAAGTCGATTCTCGACAGCCGCGGCGGCATCGTCTTCGCGCTCGTCTGCCTCGCCGCTCTCGCCATCATCATCGGCGTCGTCTTCGTCGAGCAGGGCCAGCGCCGCATCCCGGTGCAGTACGCCAAGCGCATGGTCGGCCGCCGCATGTACGGCGGCTCGTCCACCTACCTGCCGCTGAAGGTCAACCAGGCCGGTGTCATCCCGGTGATCTTCGCGTCATCGCTGCTGTACCTCCCCAATCTCATCGCCCAGCTGACCAATGCCAGCACGGCGGCGGATCCGAGTTGGTGGCAACGCGCCATCAACACGTATCTGGTGAACCCGGCGAACCCGGTGTACATCGCGATCTACTTCGGCCTCATCGTCTTCTTCACCTATTTTTACGTCGCCATCACGTTCAACCCCGAGGAACGTGCCGACGAGATGAAGAAGTACGGCGGATTCATCCCGGGCATCAGGCCGGGACGTCCGACGGCCGACTACCTCAATTTCGTTCTCAGTCGCATCACGCTGCCCGGTGCCATCTACCTCGGCACCATCGCTGTGCTTCCCAACCTGTTCCTCGACATCGGTAACTCCGGTGGCGCCCAGAACCTGCCCTTCGGCGGAACCGCGGTGCTCATCATGGTGAGCGTGGGACTCGACACGGTGAAGCAGATCGAAAGCCAGCTGATGCAGCGCAACTACGAAGGGTTCCTCAAGTGAGACTCGTCCTCCTCGGTCCTCCCGGAGCAGGCAAAGGTACGCAGGCGACGCTGCTGTCGGAGAAGCTGGGAATTCCCCACGTCTCGACGGGCGATCTCTTCCGCGCGAACATCGGCCAGAAGACGCCCCTGGGCATCGAGGCCAAGAAGTACCTCGACGCGGGCGACCTGGTCCCGAGTGCGCTGACCGTGGACATGGTGCGCGACCGTCTGGCGGAGCCCGACGCCACCAACGGCTTCATCCTCGACGGCTTCCCGCGATCGACCGATCAGGCAGACTCCCTCGCCTCCATCCTCGAGGACGCGGGCACGACGCTCGACGCCGTCGTCTCCTTCGTCATCGACGAGGACGTCGTGGTCGAGCGCATGCTCGCCCGTGGGCGGGAGGACGACAAGGAGAGCGTCATCCGGAATCGGATGAAGGTCTACCGCGACGAGACGGCTCCGCTGCTCGAGTACTACAAGAGCCATGGTCGCAGCGGGCAGGCCGAAGGCCGGTCGGGACTACTCGTGACCGTCGACGCCGTCGGCGAGGTCGAGGACGTCAACAAGAAGGTCATCGACGCGATCCAGGGCGACGACTGACCCATGGCTTTCGGACGTAAGCGCAAGGTGGTCCCGTTCCGCAGCGCCGGTGAGCTCGATGCCATGGCTGCGGCCGGGGCCGTCGTGGGCGCCGCTCTCGTCGCGGTGCGCGACGCGGCGAAGCCCGGCGTGTCCACGCTCGAACTCGACGCCGTCGCCGAGTCGGTGATTCGCGCCGCCGGCGCGGTGCCGTCGTTCCTCGGGTACCACGGCTTCACGGGCAGCATCTGCAGCTCGATCAACGATCGCGTCGTGCACGGCATCCCGAACTCGTCCGACGTGCTCGCCGAAGGTGACCTCATCTCGATCGACTGCGGCGCCATTCTCGACGGCTGGCACGGCGACTCCGCCTGGACGTTCGGTGTCGGTGCCGTCATCGAGGCAGACGAGCAGCTGAGCGAGGCCACTCGGTTGTCGATGGAGGCCGGTATCGCCGCGATGCTCCCGGGCAACCGCCTGACCGACGTCTCGCACGCCATCGAGCAGGGCACGCTGGCCGCCTCGGCGGCGCACGGACGTACCTACGGCATCGTCGACGGCTACGGCGGCCACGGCATCGGCCGCGAGATGCACATGGAGCCGTTCCTCGCCAACGAGGGTGCGCCGGGCAAGGGCCCCGAGCTGGTGGTGGGGTCGACGCTCGCCATCGAGCCTATGCTGACACTGGGCACCCACGAGACCCGCGTGTTGGACGACGACTGGACCGTGGTCACCACGGACGGATCGCGATCCGCGCACTGGGAGCACACGGTCGCCGTCACCGAGGACGGGCCGAGGATTCTCACTCTGCGTCCCTGACGCAGATCCTTCCGACCCGTCCGGGTCGTCAGGCCCAGTGCTCGGCCGGAACCTGCTCCGACTCCTTCGGCGGCGGCGGGGGAGTGCCGTCTCCGAACGGCCTGCCGCCCAACGCTTCCCGGCCGTGTGGGCTCAACCAGCTCGACAGGTCCGGCCCCTTGGGCACGATGCCGGTCGGGTTGATGTCGGTGTGCACCTCGTAGTAGTGCGACTTGATGTGCACGAAGTCCGTGGTGTCGCCGAATCCCGGTGTCTGGAACAGGTCTCGGGCGTAGGCCCACAGCACCGGCATCTCGGAGAGCTTGCTCCGGTTGCACTTGAAGTGGCCGTGGTAGACGGGATCGAACCGCGCCAGCGTCGTGAACAGACGGACGTCGGCTTCGGTGATGGTGTCGCCCACCAGGAATCGCTGGTTCTCGAGACGGTCGCTCAGCCAGTCCAGTCGCGCGAAGAGAGCGTCGTACGCCTTCTCGTACGCGCTCTGGGAGCCGGCGAAACCGCACTTGTAGACGCCGTTGTTGACGTCGTGGAAGATCAGTTCCGCCACCTCGTCGATCTCGCCGCGCAACGCTTCCGGGTACAGGTCGGGTGCGCCCTCACGGTGGTACCGCGTCCACTCCGTCGAGAAGTCGAGCGTCATCTGCGGGTAGTCGTTGGTGACCACCTCGCCCGTCGACACCTCCACCATGGCGGGCACGGTGATCCCGCGTGGGTAGTCGGGGAAGCGCGCGAGGAACGCGTCCTGCAGACGTGGGATCTTCAGCACCGGGTCGAGGCCGTCCGGATCGAGATCGAAGGTCCAGCTCCGCTTGTCGTGGGTCGGTCCGCACACTCCCATCGAGATGGCGTCCTCGAGACCCAGGAGCCGACGCACGATGATGGCGCGGTTGGCCCACGGGCAGGCGCGGGCCACGACGAGGCGGTAACGACCGGGCTCCACCGGGTAGCGCGACGACGGATCGTCGACGATGCGGTCCTCGATGTAGTTCGTGTCGCGGTCGAAGCCGCCCTTCTCCACGTAGGACGGGGTACCGCTGTCGGTGCTCATGGTCGTAACTTACCCGGGGTCGGTCAATTCCATCCCGATGTGCACTCCCAGTTCGGTGAAGCCGAGCGAGAGGCCGAACAGCCGGGCGGTCGCGTTGTCCATCGGCACCGACCACTGCGGCACGAGTCCCGCGTCGATGGCCTCGTTCGTGGCCAGCCGTGCGGCGGTCGAGCCGTACCCCCGCCGGCGTCGTGACGGCACGGTGACCGCGACGGTGTCGGCGAGGAAGCCGCGCCACTCGACGTACCCGGCAGCGGCCGCGGGGAGAGCGTCGTCCTCACCGTCGGCGTCGTCGAACACCGTGAACCACGAGTCGACGCCGACCGCGCGGATCCCGGTGGCGTCGTCGGGAGGCACCAGTGCGAGGACGCGGTCCACATCGTGCCCGTCGTGGGAGATCAGAGGGTGTTCGACGCGCACGTCGTCGCGACTGTCGTCGAGGAAGGCGAGGACCCGTGGTCCACCGCAACGACCCCGGCGCTGTCCCGCGAGCTCGGCGAGACCGTCCCGCGTCGCGAGCACGTCGTTGCCCAGTGCCTCGGCGCGGTCGAGGATGTCGCCGGGTCCGACCAGGACCGCGTGGCCGTCCAGGACGACGAACGTGAGGCGGGTCGCGTCGTCGTCGACCACGTGCAACCGCTCCGCGTCGTCGAGCGAGGCGTCGTCGGGAAGACCCAGTTCTCGCGCCCAGGCGAGACGGACGATGTCGATCTGGTGGGAGTTCATCGCCGTCCACGCTAGCGCCGCTTGTGGCGACCATGCTCGGCGCCGTATATTCCAAGCGGAATATACGGGCGAGGGGATCGACATGGAACGCGTGACACCGCTGGCCATCGCCGTGCTCGCGTGCCTGTTCGAGCGGCCGATGCACCCGTACGAGATGTATCAGCTCCTGCTCGAGCGCAAGGACGACCGACTGCTCAAGGTACGTCCGGGGTCGCTCTACCACGCGGTCGACCGCCTGGCGGAGCGTGAGCTGATCGTGGCGGTCGGCACCGAACGGGAAGGTAATCGGCCCGAGCGCACCACCTACTCGGTGACCGACTCGGGTCGGGCGGCTCTGTCGGACACCCTGCGTACTCTCCTGGCGGAACCCACGCCCGAGTACTCGCAGTTCACCCTCGCCTTGTCCGAGTCGCACAACCTCCCCGGGCCGGAGGTCGCGACACTCGTCCGTACCCGTATCGCTCTGCTGGAGAAGGATCTCGACGAGATGCGCGTCATCGATGCGATGGCCGTCGATCGCCACGTTCCCCGGCTCTTCTCCGTGGGCCTCGACTACACCCTCGCCCTGCGCGAGGCCGAACTCACCTGGCTCCGGGCCTTCGTCGACGACATCGACTCCGGACGTCTCCCCTGGCTGGACAGCATTCTCACCGAACGACAGGACCACCGATGACCAGCACCACCAGCCCGGCCGTGAAGGAGGCGTCCCCCTGGATCGCGCTCTGGACCCTGTGCCTCGGCTTCTTCATGATTCTCGTGGACACCACCATCGTCGCCGTCGCGCAGCCGGCGATCCTCGAGGGTCTGCAGACCGACATCTCGAACGTCATCTGGGTGACCAGTGCGTACCTGCTCGCGTACGCGGTACCGCTCCTCGTGACCGGCCGTCTGGGCGACCGGTTCGGGCCGAAGAACCTCTACATCGGCGGGCTCGTCGTCTTCACTCTCGCCTCGCTGTGGTGTGGCGTCTCGGGGTCGATCGAGATGCTCATCGCCGCGCGCGCCGTGCAGGGCCTGGGCGCCGCGATGATCACGCCGCAGACCATGGCTGTCATCACCCGCATCTTCCCCAAGGACAAGCGCGGTGCCGCGATGGGCGCCTGGGGCGCGGTCGCCGGCGTCGCGACCCTGGTGGGTCCGCTGCTCGGTGGCGTGCTGGTCGACGCGTTCGGGTGGGAGTGGATCTTCTTCATCAACCTCCCCGTCGGTGTCGTCGCCATCGCACTGGCCGTCACGTTCGTGCCGACGCTCCCCACCAACGACCACAAGTTCGACATCCCCGGCGTCGTGCTGTCCGCCGCCGGCCTGTTCTTCATCGTCTTCGGTCTGCAGGAGGGTCAGAAGTACGACTGGAACGGGTGGATCTGGACCTCCATCGCCGTCGGCGTGGTCGTCTTCGCCGCGTTCATCGTGTGGCAGTCGCGCAACCGCAACGAGCCTCTGGTGCCGCTCGGGTTGTTCCGCGACCGGAACTTCTCGCTCAGCAACATCGGCATCGCGGCCATGGGCTTCGCGATGACGGGCATGATGCTGCCGATCATGTTCTACGCGCAGAGCGTCACCGGACTGACGCCCACGCGTTCGGCCCTGCTGTTCGTGCCGATGGCGGTGCTCACCGGCGTGCTCGCGCCCAACGTCGGCCGTCTGGTGGACCGCGTGCACCCGCGCTACATCGCCGGTACCGGCCTGACCCTGCTCACCGTCGCCCTCGTCTGGCTCGCGATGGAGATGACACCGACCACGGCGATCGTCCGGCTCCTCATGCCCATCGCACTGATGGGTGTGGCCAACGCGCTCATCTGGTCTCCGCTCGGTGCCACGGCCACCCGCAACCTGCCGATGTCGCAGGCCGGCGCGGGCAGCGGTGTCTACAACACCACCCGCATGATCGGGTCCGTGCTGGGCAGTGCGGGTATCGGCGTGCTGATGCAGTCCCGCATCTCCGCCGAGGTGCCGTTCGCCGGTGCGGCCGGCGCGTCGGGCGAGCTGTCCACGGGCCGGGTGCCCGCACAGGTGGCGGAACCGTTCGCCACCGCGCTCGCCCAGTCGCTGTACCTCCCGGCCGCGGTCCTGCTGGTCGGAGCGATCGCGACGCTCTTCTACGCGCGCCCCAACTTCGGTGGGCACGGGGCTGCGGTTCCGGATCCGTCGGTCGAGGCGAGTGTTCCGGCCGGGACGACGCCCGTCCGCTGAGGCGAGGAGGCCGGAGAACGAGGATGTGTGCGCACCTGGCATGCTCCGATCCATGAGTGAGAAGCCCACCCGTCTCGAGCGCACCACCACCGACGCGTGCGCCGAGGTCGCGATCCTCACGTTCGCCCACGGCGCCCTGAACCTGTTCGACCAGGCGATGTTCGATGCCGTGACGGCCGACGTGGCCGAGTTGGTGGCCGCTCCTCCGCGTGCGCTGCTGCTGCGCGCGGAGGGCAAGGTGGTCTCGGGTGGGGTCGACGTGCACGTCTTCGAGGGGCTGTCGGAGGCCGAGGGAACGGCGTTGTGGGAGGGGCTCTTCGCGGCCATCGCCCACCCGCTCGAGGCGCTGCCCTGCCCGGTGGTGTTCGCCGCGCACGGTCTGACGTTGACGGCCGCGTTGGAGATCGCCCTGGCCTGCGACATCATCCTCGCGTCGCCGAAGGCGACGTTCGGTCTGGTGGAGACGGTGGTGGGTCTGACTCCGTCGATGGGTGGTCCGCAGCGGATGGCGGAGCGTGCGGGCAGCGGCCGGGCACGTGAGTTCGTCATGACGGGCGACCTGTACACGGCGGAGACGATGCGCGAATGGGGAGTTGTCAACCAGATCCACGAGGACGTGGACTCCGCCGCCAGGGCTCTCGTCGCACGGCTCGCGGACGGGCCGACGCGCGCCCATGCGGCCACGAAGGAGATCATCGGTGCGTGGCGCTCCGGCGGTGTGCGCCATGCGGATTCGGTGACGTCTGCGGTGTCGGGTGCTTTGTTCGAGACCGAGGATCTGCAGGGCGCGGTGCGCAGCTTCCTCGATGTGGGGCCCGGCAAGGCGACCTACACCGGGCGCTGATCAGCGCTGGGGGTCCACCAGCGCACGTCGCAGTCCCGTGAGGGCGTCGTGGTCGAGGCCGAGCCAGTCCAGGTAGCCGTCGAACGAGCCGTGCGCCGTGGTCATCGCCTCGAGCCCGGCGCGGTAGTACTCCTCCCGCACGCCCAGCAGGTCGTCGTCGAGGTCGGCGGGGGCCACCTCGTCGTGATCGAGAATGTGGCGCCGGAGTGGAGCGACGGCGGCGTTGCTGCGCAGGTAGTCCGCGACGATGTCCTCCTCGACGACGCCGGCGGCGCGCAGCACGGTGGCGACGGTCCACCCCGCGCGGTCCTTGCCGGCGGCGCAGTGCACCAGCGACGAGGTACCGGACGACAGGGCCTCGACCACGGACCTGATCGCCACCCGCGCACCGGGCAGCGTCGGAAAGGCGCGGTAGGCGCCGTCGAGGTAGCCGCGGGCGGTGGTGGCGGGTACGCCGCGCTCGTGCGGCGCGTCGCGTTCCGCGGCGATGTAGGGGACGCGATGCACGGTGACCGTGTCCGGGGCCCGGTCCGAGCCCCACCGCGTCACCTCGGCGTCGCCGCGCAGGTCGAACACGTCGCTGACCCGGAGTCCGGCCAGCGTGGCCCGGCCCTCGTCGGAGAGGTGCGTGAGTGCCGACGCGCGGAAGAGAAGTCCGCTGCGGGTGCGTCCGCCGTCGGACGTGCGCAGGCCGCCGGTGTCGCGGAAGTTCCACGCGCCGTGCAGGTGGAACTGGCCGGGTTCGGAACCATCCGTGCTGCGTTCACTCACCCGTCGACAGTAACGACGCGGTCTCCACGCGTCCGAGCCACCGTCCCACCAGGGGACCGATGTCCGCCACGGCGTCGCTCGACAGCAGTTCGCCGTGTCGCCACGGCACCGACTCCACGTCGGCGGGTCCGGTGCAGTACTGCGACCAGAAGTCCGACATGCGGCCGAGTTCGACGGCGGTGACGTCGGAGTCGATCATCAGGACGGCGCCGCTGTAGGTCGGCGGCACGTGCTCGTCGACGAGGGCGAACAGCGTGAGCATCGCCTTGGTGATCAGTCGCGCCTGGATGTCCGAGACCGGTAGCTGGTCGCCGCCCATCGCCGACCACACCGACCACAGCGCGTCCGGCGTCATGTCCGCCAGGTCGTCGGTCAGGTGCTGGTACGCGCCGAACATGGCGTCCGCCTGCGCCTTCTTGACCGCACTGCCCGGCACGATGCTGTGCACCGGGTCGAGCAGCGACAGCGACGCGACGGTGTGGCCCTGCGATTGCATCCGGGCCGCGACGGCATGGGCCAGCACACCGCCGACCGACCATCCGACGAGGTGGTACGGGCCGACGGGATCCACGTGCCGGATCTCCTCGACGTAGCGCTCGACGACGTCGTCCATCGACCGTGGTGCGAAGTCGGGGTCCGCCACCGCCGGCGTCTGCACGCCGTACAGGGGGCGGCCGGTCTCGAGGTGGCGGCCGAGCTCGAAGTACGGCCAGGCCAGCCCCATCATCGGGTGGATGCAGAACACCGGGGCGAGCTCGTCTCCGCCGCCCAGTCGGAGAACGGGACCGACTGCGTCGGACGAGGCGATCGACTCGTCGTCGTCCTCGCGGTCGAGATGCTCGGCGACGGCGCCGACGGTGCCGTGCGAGAACAGGAGTCGGAGCACGCGGTCGACCCCGGCGGCACGACCGAGGTGTGCGGCCACCCTGGTCGCGGTCAGTGAGGTCCCGCCGAGGGCGAAGAAGTCGTCGTCGAGTCCGATGTCGCCGACGCCCAGCACGAGGGCGAAGGCGTCGGCGACCATGTGTTCCGTCGAGGTCGTCGGCGCGCGGTACACCGTCGGTGCGAACGTCGGTGCGGGAAGGGCCGCCCGATCCACCTTGCCCGCGGCGGTGCGCGGAACCGCGTCCAGAGCGATGACGCGCGACGGCACCATGTACTGCGGAACCCGTTCCGCCACCGCCTCTCTGACAGAAGCGACGTCGATCCCGTCGCCGGCGACGTACGCGACGAGATGATCCGATCCGGTTCCGGCGTCTCGGTGGAGGAGGACCACCGCCTGCGTCACCGCGGGATGGGCGAGGGCGGCGTTCTCGATCTCGCCCGGCTCGATGCGCAGTCCGCGGAGCTTGATCTGGAAGTCGCTACGTCCCAGATACGCCAGCTCTCCGGCCGAGTTCCACCGCACCAGGTCGCCGGTGCGGTACAGGCGCGCGCCCTGCGGTCCGTACGGCGCGGCGACGAACCGGCTCGCCGTCAGCCCGGTCTGCCCGACGTACCCGCGGGCGAGATGTGGTCCGGACAGGTACAACTCACCGACGGCGCCGAGAGGAACCGGCCGCAGGCGGCCGTCGAGCACCACCGCGTCGACACCGCGGACCGGTGTGCCGATGCCGACGGGGCGGTCCGGCGTGATCGGTCCGTGCGCGGTGGCCCAGACGGTCGTCTCGGTGGGGCCGTAGTCGTCGTACATCTCGCGTCCGGCGGACCACGTCGCCGCGAGGTAATCCGGGAGGGCCTCGCCGCCCACGACGAGGACGCGCACGCAGTCGAGGCCGGCGGGGTCCAGGGAGTCGAGCACGCGGGGCGTGATGATCGTGTGCGTGACCCTCTCGTGGCGAATCAGCGCGCCGACCTCGTCGCCGCTGTGTACGTGCGCCGGCGCGAGAACGAGAGTGCCGCAGTGCGCCAGCGCCATCAGCAACTCGGCGATCGAGGCGTCGAAGGTCGGTGAGGCCACCGCGAGCACACGCACGTCCGGCACGTCGCCGCGCCGGGAACGTTGGTCCGCCAGCGCATCCGCCAGGCCCGCGTGGGTCACGGCGACGCCCTTGGGTCGGCCCGTGGAGCCGGAGGTGTAGATGACGTACGCGATCGAGCTCGGATGCAGCCCCGGACGACGCTCCGGCGCGAGCACCGTGTGCGCCGGGTGACGGTCGAGCGCCGACACCACGTCCGGATCGTCGAGCACGATGCGCGGAATCCACGGCGCCGCGGTCGAGGTGGTCTGCTCGGACCGGGACTCCGTGATCACGACGACGGCGCCGGAGTCCTGGAGGATGTGCGCGATCCGCTCGGCGGGTTGCGCGGGATCGACCGACAGGAAAGCGGCCCCGGCCGCGGCGACGGCCCACACGGACAGGACGTGGTCGATCGAGCGCGGCATCGCCAGCGCGACCACGACGTCGGGTCCTGCGCCGCAGGCGATCAGTTCCCGCGCGAGACGATTCGCGCGCGCGGACAGGTCCGCGTAGCTCAGGTCGATGCCGTTCGCCCGCAGGGCGATGGTGCCGGGACGGGCCGCTACCGCGTCGGCCACGAGGTGGTCGAGAGTCCGGGCCGCCAGCGCGGGGGCACCGCTGCGGGGACGCATCGCGGCACGCTCCGAGGGCTCCACCGTCTCGAGGTCCCCGATCCTGACCGAGGTGTCGCGTGTCATCGACCGCAGTGTCCACACCAGTCTGCGCGAGACCCGCTCGATGGTGCTCCGGTCGAACAGATCGGTCGCGTAGGACAGCTCGATCAGCAGGCGCCCCTGGTCCTCACGCAGCGTCACGGCGAGATCGAACTGCACGGGAGCGCCGCCGAGATCGAGCACCTCGACGGCCGGTGTGGTGACGGGGAATCGCGGCGGCGCGGTGTTCTGCAGAGTCAGCATCACCTGCACCACAGGGTGACTCGCAGTGGAACGCACCGGGTCGAGGGCCGTCACCAGGGTCTCGAACGGCAGAGCGGCATGCGCGAAGGCGTCCAGGGTGGTCTCGCGCGCCGCGGCGAGGTGGTCCGCGACGGTGCCGTCCTCGTCGATCGTGGACCGCAGGACCACCGTGTCCACGAACATGCCGACCACGTCGTCGAGTGCCGGATCGGTGCGACCCGCGACGGCCGTCCCGACGAGGAGATCGCGGGTTCCCGCCCACTGGGCGAGCACGATCGACAGCGCGGTGTGCGCGACCATGAAGAGGGTGACGTCGTGGGCCTGCGCGACGGATCGGAGCGCGCCCAGCGCGTCCGCGTCGAGAACGGTCCGCACCCGATCGCCTTGCTGCGACGGGGTTCTCGACCGGGCGCGATCGGTCGGCAGCGCGAGATCGAGGGGTACGCCGGCCAACCGCTCCCGCCAGTGATCGAGGTGGCGCGACAAGGCCGAGCCGGGATCGTTCAGCGATCCCAACGCTGCGCGTTGCGCGAGGGCATGGTCGGCGTACTGCACGGGTAGCGGTGGTAGGTCGAGTGGCCGTCCCTCCGCGCGAGCGGCGTACGCCGTGACGACGTCGCGCGTGAGCGGCGCCATCGACCACCCGTCCGCGGCGATGTGGTGCACGAGGATCACCAGCACGTGATCGGTCGGCGACACGACGAGAAGAGTGGCGCGCAGCGGAGTCTCGGTGGTGACGTCGATGCGCGCCGCCGCGGCCGTGCGTACCGCCGCGGGGACGTCTGCGGCAGAGGTGCGCACGATCTCGACGGGAACGTCGACCGTGGGCGACACCACCTGGTGCGGCACGCCGTCGAGGGCGGGATGGACGGTGCGCAGGATCTCGTGCCGGAGGGTCACGTCGTCGAGTGCGCACCGGAGCGCGTCGACGTCCAGCGGACCGGTCAGCCTCAGCGCGAGCGGGATCAGCTGTCCACCGCGGTCGGCGTCGACGCGGCCGAGGAACCACATCCGGTGCTGAGCGAAGGAGAGCGGCACCCTGCCCGGGCGCGGCGCCGCCGTCAGGGGAGTGCGCGCCGCGGTCGGCGCCGCGACCAGCACTGCGGCGAGCGCACCCACGGTGGGGTGGTCGAACACCGCGCGCACCGACACCTCGCGCTTCGTCGCCGCCGACACCCGCGCAGCCACCCGGGTCGCGGACAGCGAATGGCCACCGAGAGCGAAGAAGTCGTCGTCCGGCCCCGGCAGCTCCGGCAACTCGAGCACGGTGGCGAAGGCCTCGGCGACGGCGCGCTCGGCCGGACCGACCGCCTCGCGACGCGGGACCGTCGCCACGGTCCCGGGAAGGCTGGAGGCCGGTCGGCGAGGGGCCGACAGAAGTGCGCGACGGTCGAGCTTGCCCGACGCCGTCAACGGGATCGCGTCCACGGTGACGATGTGCGCGGGCACCATGTACTGCGGCAGGCGGCGCGCGGCGTCGTGTCGGAGGGCGGCGGGGTCGACGGCACTCGCGCCGGACGGCACCACGTACGCGACGAGGTGGTCGTCCTGCACCAGCACCACGGCACGGTCGACCGACGGGTGCGAGGCGAGTGCCGCCTCGATCTCGCCGGGCTCGATGCGCAACCCGCGCAGCTTGACCTGGACGTCGGTGCGGCCCAGATACTCCAGATCTCCGCCGCTGGTCCAGCGCACGCGGTCGCCGGTGCGGTAGAGCCGCGCGCCCTCAGCGGCGGCGACGAACCGCTCGGCCGTCGCGGTGGGGCGGCCGACGTACCCGCGCGCGAGGTGGGTGCCGTCGAGGTAGAGCTCGCCGACCACCCCGATCGGCACCGGACGCAGGAACGTGTCGAGCACCCGCGCGCCTACTCCGCGGACGGGCCGCCCGATGGTCACGGCGTCGTCCGCCCGGAGCGGGCCGCTGCTCGTGGCCCAGACGGTGGTCTCGGTGGGACCGTAGTCGTTGAACAGGCGCCGACAGGGGGCCCATCGGGCGGCCAGTGCCGGTGGGCACGCCTCACCGGCGGTGACCAGGAACTGGAGTGACGGAACGTCCTCGGGGGTCAGTGAGTCGAGGACTCGCGGCGTGAGGAGAGCGTGGGTCACCGCGGACTCCGCCACGAGGCGACACAGTGCCGGTCCGCCGAACACGTCCGGTGGTGCGACCACCAGGGGAGCGGACAGGGCCACGGCGATGAGCAGCTCGGCGATGGACGCGTCGAACGTGGGGGACGCGACCGCGAGCACACGTGCCTCCGCAGCCTCGCGCAGTCGCTGGTCCCACAGCGCAGCGCCGCGCAGTCGCTGGTCCCACAGCGCGTCCACGAGGCCGCGGTGCGTGACGCCCACGCCCTTGGGGGTTCCGGTGGACCCCGAGGTGTGGATGACGTACGCGAGGGTGTCGGGACGGATGGCGCCGAGCCGGTCGGCGGGCGTCACGTCGGCCTCGGACTCCGCGCCCGTGTCGAGGACCGCCGGTGACACCGTGGCGAGACGTGCCAGTGCGGCGGGAACCGTCACGGCGGTGACGGCCACGGCGGCGCCCGTCTCGGTGAGCATGTGCCGCAGTCGGTCCGGTGGCCCGTCGGGGTCGATCGGCAGGAACGCCGCTCCGGTCTTCGCTACCGCCCACACCGCGGTGATCTGGTCCACCGAGCGCGGCAGCGCGACGGCGACGACGGTGTCGGGCGCGGCGCCGAGGTCGATCAGTGCCCGCGCCCAGCGGTTGGAGCGGCGGTCCAGTTCGGTGTAGGTGAGCGTGCGCTCCCCGATCAGGGCGGGCCCGTCCGGGTTGCCGGCCACCGCGTCGGCCAGCAGACGAGGCAGCACGCGCGGTGGCAGTCCGGCGCTGCCGTGCTGGGAGAGCAACAGTGCCCGCTCCGACGGGTGCAGGATCTCGAGGGCGCCGATCCGGTCGAAGGGCCTGCGCGCCACCGCGTCGAGGACGCGGAGCAGGACGTCGACGATTCCGGCCGCGGTCCGCCGGTCGAAGAGGTCGACGGCGTAGGTCAGTGCGCCGCTCAGTCCGTCCCCGGTCTCCGTGAGATCCAGGGTCAGGTCCACCGGCGCGGCCACGGGACCCGAGTCCAGGACGTCGATCTCCAGTCCGGCGGCCACGAGAGTGGGCGGAGTCTGGTTCTGGAACGCGAACATGACCTGCACGACGGGGTGGTGCGCGGTGGAGCGCACCGGATCGAGAGCGTCGACGATCAGCTCGAACGGCACGTCGGCGTGGTCGAGGGCCTCCACGGTGTCCTTGCGCACCTGATCGACCAGAGCCGCGACGGTATCGGTACCGGTGACGAACGCGCGGTGCACGACCGTGTCGACGAACATGCCGACCAGCTCGTCGAGATCCTCGTGACCGCGGCCTGCCACCGGTGTTCCGACGGCGATGTCCTCGCTTCCCGTCACGCGGGCGAGAGTGACGGCCCAGGCCGCCTGCAGGACCATGACGAGCGTCGCATGGTGGGCGGTGGCGAGCGCACGCAGCGCCGCGGTCGTGGCGTCCGGCACCGTCACGCGTACACGCGCCCCGCGGTGCGAGGCCACCGGCGGCCGCGGTCGATCGGTCGGCAACGGCAGCACGTCCGGGAGACCGGCCAGGCGGTCCGTCCAGAACGCGACTCGACCACGGATGTCGTTCGCGTGATCCTGTTGCCACACGGCGTGATCCGCGTACTGCATGGGCAGGGGGTCGACAGTCCACTCTCGACCGGACCGGCGGGCCGCGTAGGACGCCGTGAGATCGCGGGTGAGCGGCGCCAGGGACCAGCCGTCCGCGGCGATGTGGTGCAGCACGAGAAGCAGGACGTGATGCTTCTCGGTCACCGCCACGACGGAGGCGCGCAGCGGGAGATCCGCTGCCAGGTCGAACGGTGCCGACGCCATCCGGTCGAGGACGGCCTCCGGTGTCTCCGACTCCCGGTCGATCGCGATCCGCGCGTGATCGAGAACGTATTGCTGCGGAACACCGTTCACGGCGGGGTAGACGGTGCGCAGTATCTCGTGGCGGTCGACCACGTCGGCGAGTGCGCCCTGTAGCGCGCCGTGGTCGAGGACACCGCGCAGCCCGAGTGCGAGCGGGATGACGTAGCCGCTGTCGCTGGAGACCGTGTTCAGGAACCACATGCGCTGTTGGGCGAACGACAGAGGCACCACGTCGGGGCGCGGCCGCGTCCGCCGCGGTGCGATCGCGCTCCGAGGCACGGCGTCGATCTGCGCGGCGAGTGCGTGCACGGTCGGTGCCTCGAACACGCTACGGACCGGAACCTGCAGTCGGGCAGCGACTCTGGTGGCACTGAGGGAGTGGCCACCGAGCGCGAAGAAGTCGTCGTCGAGTCCGACGGGGTCCGCGAGTTCCAGGACCGTCGCGAAGACGGCCGCGACGGCGACCTGCCCGGCGGTGGACGGAGCGCGGAACTCGGCCGTGTCGAGGGGCGGGCGGGGCAGCCGCGCGCGGTCGAGTTTGCCCGACGTCGTCATCGGCAGTGCGTCCATCACGACCACCGCGGCGGGAACCAGGTACCGCGGCAGTGCCGCCGCGGCTGCGGCCGACACCTCTGCCGCGTCGATGCTGTGCCCGTCGGCAGCGACCACGTAGCCGACGAGACGCTCGTCGATCACCCCGGCCGCGGCGGCGCCGACGCCCGCGGCGCCGACGAGCGCGGCCTCGACGTCCCCGAGCTCGATCCGCAGGCCGCGCACCGTGATCTGGTGATCGGACCGTCCGAGGTACAGCAGGTCGCCGACGGCGTTGCGGCGCATCAGGTCTCCGGTACGGTACGTCCGCTGTCCGTCGGGAGCCGCGACGAAGCGGGACGCGGTGAGTCCCGGCCTACCGAAGTACCCGCGTGCGAGATGGTCGCCTGCGACGTACAGCTCACCGACCACGCCGTCCGGAACCGCGTGCAGGCGGACGTCGCGAAGCGAGACCTCGACGCCGAGAGTCGGGGACCCGACGGTCACGGGATCCCCGGCGGCCAGGAGTGCCGTCGTCGACCAGATGGTCGCCTCGGTGGGTCCGTAGACGTTGGTCATCGTCCGGCCGGGTGCCCACGTGTCGACGAGACTCGGCGGGCACGCCTCGCCGGCGCTCATGACGACGCGGAGGTCACCGCCGGGATCGGGTGTCGCGTCCAGAGCGCGGGGTGTCATCAGCGTGTGGGTGACGCGGTGCCGCCGCATCAGGTCGCGGAGTTCGACACCGGCGTAGACCTCGGGAGGGGCGACGACGAGTGCGGCGTCCAGTGCGAGTGCGATGACCAGTTCGCCGACGGACGCGTCGAACGTCGTCGACGACACAGCGAGCACCCGGGCATCGGATGCCGGTGCGTGCCGGGCCCGTTGGTCCTGGACGGCGTTGTGGAGTCCGCGGTGCGTGACGGCGACGCCCTTGGGCCGTCCGGTGGATCCCGAGGTGTAGAGGACGTAGGCGAGGTGGTCGGGTCGCAGAGTCGAGCGACGGTCGCGATCGGTGATCGCTGCGTCCGACAGCGCCGCGACCGCGGCGAGTGTGGCGGGATCGTCGACCGTGATCCGGACGACGTCTGTCGGGAACGGTGCCGCCGTGTCCGCGAGCACCAGCGTGGGCGCCGCCTCGGTCAGGATGTCCGCGAGCCGAGCCCTCGGCTGCTCGGGATCGATCGGGAGGAACGCGGCTCCCGCACGGCTGATCGCCGCGACGAGAACGAGGTACCGCGCCGACCTGGCGACGGCGACCGCGACGACGGTCTCGGGACCGGCACCGAGCGCGATCAGACGGCGCGCCCACCGGTTCGACGCTCGTGCCCACTCGTCCCGCGTGAGAACGGTGTCGCCCTCGATCACCGCGACTGCGGAGCCGTCCGCGTGGGCGTCGAGCAGGGCGGGGAGCGTCGTCGGGGTCGTGCGGGCGTCGGGATGCGTCCACGTGTCGGGCTCGTCCGCTCCGCGGATCGCGATGTCGCCCACTGCGATCTCCGAACCCGGGGCCGCCGCGCGCAGCACGTGCTCGAGGACGGACGAGAGGCATTCCGCGGTCGTGTGATCGAACAGGTCGCACGCGTAGGTGAGGACGACCGCGAGGCCGGCGCCGGCGGGGCGGACGTCGACGGTGAGGTCGAAGGTCGCGGGTGCCGGCCCGACGTCGAGCACCTCGATGTCGGGACTGCCCTGGAGCGGATCCACGTCCTGGAAGGCCAGCACGACTTGGAAGACCGGGTGATGCGCCGACGTGCGAGCCGCACCGAGGGTGTCGACCACGTGGTCGAACGGGACGTGCGCGTGCGCGAAGGCGTCCACCGTCTCGTCTCGGGTGCGGGAGAGCAGCTCGGCGAACGACTCCGACGGATCCACGCGGGTGCGCAGCACGACGGTGTCGACGAACAGGCCGACGAGGTCGTCGAGCGCAGGATCCGGTCGACCCGAGATCGGTGATCCCACCGCGATGTCCGTCGACCCGGTCCAGCGCGCGAGGGCGACGGCGAGGGCGGTGTGCACGACCATGAACACCGTGGCCCGGTGAGCGACGGCGAGCTCGCTCAGTGCGGCCACGGTCGCGTCGTCGAGATCGAGGCGCACCGCGGCGCTCGCCCGGCCGGGCCGCTCCGGGCGCGGTCGGTCGAGCGGCATGTCGAGGACGTCGGGCAGTCCGGAGAGACGGCGCTCCCACCATGCCGCCGCGTCGGAGTCGACGCCCTGTTCCGTCTGCCGCACAGCGACGTCGGCGTACTGCACCGGCAGCGGCGACTGTGCCGGTACCCGTTCCGAGCGATGGGACTGATACGCCGACAGCAGGTCTCGCGTGAGAGGGGCGAGAGACAGACCGTCCGCCGCGATGTGGTGCACGGTCAGCAGCAGGACGTGCTCGTCGTCGGCGAGGCGCAGCACCTCGGCCCGCAGGGGTGGTTCGGTGGCCAGGTCGAACCGCGTGGTCCGGGCATCCGAGAGTCGCTCCGCCAGTGCGTCGGGTGTGACGGCGGTGACCGTGAGGGTGGTCGGTGCCGGGGGCGGCAGCACGACCTGGTGCACGACACCGTCCGCATCGGCGTAGACGGTACGGAGGATCTCGTGGCGAGTCATGACGTGACCGATCGCGGACGACAGCGCGCCGAGATCCAGGTCGCCGAGGACGCGCAACGCCAGCGGCATGACGTAGGACCCCGGTTCGTACCGGTCGAGGAACCACATCCGGTGTTGGGCGTGCGTGAGCGGGATGCGGTCGGGACGCGCAGCGTGGAACCCGTGGTCGGTGTACGCGTCTCCCGCATCGACGGCGGCAGCCAGCCCCGCGATGGTCGGGACGTCGAAGAGCGTGCGGAGCGTCAGGTCGCGTCCGGTCGCCGACCGGATGCGCGCGACGACCCGCGCCGCGCTGAGGGAGGTGGCGCCGAGCGCGAAGACGTCGTCGTCGGCACCCACCGGAGCGGACGTCTGCAGGACGGCCTCCACGATGTCCGCGACGACACGCTGGGTCGGTGTGAAGGGAGTGCGGTGGACCTGGCCGCGGCGCGCGGGTGCGGGCAGCGCGCGCTTGTCGACCTTGCCCGACGCGGTGAGGGGAATGGTTTCGATCTCCACGACGTCGTCGGGAACCAGATGGCGCGGAAGCGACGAGCGCAGCGACTGCAGCAGCGCCTCCGTGACGGCTGAACGGCCCCGTGTCGGAACGACGTACGCGACCAGTCGGTCTCCGACGACCGTTGCCACCGCGCGGTCGATCAGGCCCGACCGCGTCAGCACGGCCTCGATCTCCGCCGGCTCGACGCGCACGCCGCGCACGGACAGCTGGTCGTCACTCCGGCCGAGGAAGTGCAGGTCGCCGGCGGCGGACCAGCGGACACGATCGCCGGTCCGGTAGAGACGAGATCCGTCCGGTCCGGCGACGAACCGCTCCGCGGTCAACGCGGTGCGATGCGCGTAGCCGCGGGCGAGTTGCGCACCACCGAGATACAGCTCGCCCGGGACGTCGATGGGAACGGGGCGCAGGGCGTCGTCCAGCACGAGGGTCGTCGTGTTCCACACCGGCCCCCCGAGGGGGACGTCCGTCGTGTCGGCGTCGGTCACGACGTGGGCGGTGACGTCCACCGCCGCTTCGGTCGGCCCGTACAGGTTCACCACTCGTACGGGGAGCACGGCGCGGACGGCGGCGGCGACCCCCGCGGGCAGTGCCTCGCCCGACGACAGGATCGTGCGCAGCGACGTGCAGGCGGCGAGGCCCGGTGCGTCCGCCATGAGCGCCAGCGTCGACGGGACGGCGTGCACCACGGTGACGCGGTGCCGTGCGATCAGTTCCACCAGCAGATCGGCGTCGCGGTGGTCGTCCGGATCCGCGACGACGACCCGGGCACCGATCTGCCACGGCAGGAACAGCTCCCACACCGAGACGTCGAAGGTGGCGGGTGTCTTGTGGAGCACGACGTCGTCCGCGGTGACACCGACGAACTCGGCGCGCCAACGCAGTTGGTTCACGATCGCGGCGTGCGACACCCCGACACCCTTGGGCTGCCCGGTGGAGCCGGACGTGAAGAGCACGTAGGCGAGGTGGTCCGGGCGCAGGGGTGCGAGGCGATCGTCGTCGGTGAGGGGTGTGTCGGAGAAGGACCCGAGGGGCGCATCGCTGATCGTGATCCACTCGACGTCCTCGGGAAGCGTTGCCGCACTCCCGATACCGAGCCGCGCACCCGACATGGTCACTGCGTGTCGGAGCCTCTCCGCGGGATGGCCGGGATCGAGCGGGACGTAGTGCGCGCCGGTGGCCACGACGGCGTGCACGGCGACGAGCAGATCGATCGACCGCTCGAGCACCACCGCGACGGCCGTCTCCGGTCCGGCGCCGCGGCTGATCAGGTACCGGGCGAGGCGGTGGACGCGAGCCGAGAACTCGGCTCGGGTGACGTGTCGATCGCCGTGAGTGAAGGCCACACGGGACGGATCCAGAGCCGGCACGGCGCCCGGGAGTGTGGTGGGGACGAGGGGGTGCCGGGTGGAGTTCCACGTCTCGGTGACGAGGGTGCGCTCCGTCGCCCCGAGCAGGTCGATCTCGGCGAGCACACGCGAGGGGTCGAGTGCCTCGAGCACCCGCAGGAGTCGGTCCAGCAGTCGGTCCACGGCGTCGGTGTCGAGGACGTCGCGGCGGTGCGTCGCGCGCACGACGAGGCTCTCTCCCGGTTCGACCGCCAGGGACAGCGGGTAGTGCGTCGCGTCCCGCGCCTCGACGCCGAGAACGGAGAGGTCACCCGCCGCCGCGGTCAGAGCGGTGCGATCCAGTGGATACGACTCGAAGGCGAGCGACGTGTCGAATCCGGCGCCCGGCCCGACCTCCGCCTCGATGGCGGACGGAGCGAGGTGATGATGATCGAGCAGCGCGGCCTGCTCACGCTGCAGTCGCTGAGCCGACTCCCGCACCGTCGCTGCGCGTTCGAGCCGCACGCGAACCGGAACGGTGGAGATGAAGAGCCCCACCATGGATGCGGAACCGTCCAGCTCGGCCGGTCGGCCCGAGACGGTGGCTCCGAAGACGATGTCGGTACGGCCCGCCGCGGAGCCCAGTACGAGTGCCCACGCGAGTTGCACGAGGGTGTTGACCGTGACCCCCGCGGCGCCGGCGCGCGCCACGAGTTCGGCGGTGCGCTCGGTGCTCAGGGTCGCGATGCGCTGTCCGGGTGCCTCGTCGATTCCGGAACCGTGCGCGGGAGCGAGCAGCGTCGCCTCGGTCGACCCGGTCAGGGCCTCCGACCATGCCGCGAGCGAGGCCGTGGTGTCGCGTTCGCTCACCCACTGCAGGAAGCCGCGGAGCGGAGGCGGCGCGCGCCGGGGTTCCTCGCCGGAGTAGTCGGCCAGGAGGTCGGCGAGGACGATCGGCAGGGACCAGCCGTCGAGGAGCAGATGGTGATGGGTGAGCACCAGGGTGTGCCGCTCGTCCCCGGTGTGCAGCAGAGCGACGCGCAGCAGCGGTGCGGCGGCCACGTCGACGGCGACGCCGCGATCGTGCGCGAGGAAGGCGTCGAGCACGGCGGCAGGGTCGGGATCGGCCCGGACGTCCACCTCCGTCCACGGCACCGTGACGGAGGCCGCGATCACCTGGACGTCCGTCCCGTCGGCGGTGGTGTCGAAGGCGACCCGCAGCGCGTCGTGACGGTCCACCAGCGAGTACGCGGCCCGCTGCAGACGGCCGGCATCGAGCGCTCCACCGAGGTGCACGATCGTCTGCACCACATAGGGATCGACGCTCCCGGCGGCGAGACGGGCATGCACCAGCAGGCCCGCCTGCAGTGGCGCGGTGGGCAGGACGTCGATCAGCGTGGGATGACGCCCGGTCCACCCGTCGACATCGGATGGTGTCGCATCGACCAGCGGGAAGTCCGACGGTGACCGCCCGCCGGCGCCGGGGGTGTCGACGTGGCGCGCGACGGCCGTCGCCGCCTCGACCCACAGCGAGACGAAGGCCGCGACGTCCGCGTCCGCCAGGACGGCGTCGAGCGTGCTCAGTCGTGCGATCAGGGTGTCCCCGAAGACGACGGTGTCGATCTCGAGCACGGCGGCCGCACCCAGGTCGTCGGGCCGTGGTCCCGACAGCGGGGAGATGCCGGGAACCGGGAGCCAGTCACCGGTGTCCGTCGTCGTCATCCTGCCGAGGTGCGCGAACGAGATCTGCGGTGTCCAGCGCAGAGCGTCGCGCGCGTCGTCGTCGGCCCCGTGCCGCAGCAGCCCGTAGCTCGCACCGTGGTCGGGAACTCGTGCGAGGTGGTCCTTGACCCGCAGGATCGTCTCGCCCGCAGCAGGTCCGCCGCGCAGCGCCTCGGCGAGGTCGAGACCCGTGAGGTCCAGTCGTACGGGGAACACCGTGGTGAACCAGCCGACGGTGCGCGCGGTGTCGGCGCCGGGAACCAGGTCGTCCTCCCGTCCGTGTCCCTCGAGTTGGACGAGCCTCGTCGGTGCGTCGTCCTGTCGCCAGGCGGCCAGCGCGAGGGCGAGCGCGGCGAGGAGCGCGTCGGTCGGTCCGGCGTGGAACAGGGTGGGCGCGCGGACCAGTAGTGCGTCGGCGATCTCTGCTGGAAAGGCGACGTCCCGGACCGTCGTGTCCCGTACCCGATCGACGACGGGGTCGAGGAGTCGTTGTCCGAGAACGGGATCCGGGCCGTCCAGAACGCCGGTCCAGTACGGCAGCCGCGCGCTCGCGTCGTGCGCTGCGAGACCGGACGACCAGCGCCGCATCGACGTGCGGACGGGGGCGAGAGTCGGTGCGGCCCCGTCGCGCACCGCGGCCCACGCCGCGACGAGATCGGCGACGAGGACGCCCCACGACACCACGTCCACCACCAGGTGGTGCGCCGCGATCACGAGTCGTCCCGCCGTGTGTTCGCCGACGCCGTTCCAGCCGAGTCCGAGCATCACGCCGTTCTCGGGATCGAGTGTCGCGACGATGTCCTCCACCGCGAGATCGGCGCCGCGGCGCAGCAGTCCGTCGACCCGGACGGCATCCCGCGGGCGCACCTCGAGGTGTACGCCGTCCGCGTCGCGGACGAGCACGGAGCGCAGCATGTCGTGGTGCGCGACCACGGCCTCGATCGTGGACACCAGGGATGCGCGGTCGATGCCGACCGGGAGCGAGAGCGTGAGGGTCTGAGCGAACCGATCCGGTGTTCCGCCGCGCTCCAGTAGGTGGCGCACGATGGGTGTCGGGTCGACGCGGCCGATGCCGCTGCCGGGTGGCTCGTCGACGGTGCCGACCGTGTCCGCCACGCGCGCGAGCCCGGCGGCACTGCGTTGTTCCACGACGTCACGAGCGCTGATCCGCACGCCCGACGCCGCCGCGACGGTGACCAGTCGGATCGAGAGGATGCTGTCACCGCCGAGCGCGAAGAAGTCGTCGTCGACCCCGACATCGTTGCGGGACAGCACGTGTGACACCGCGTCGAGCAGCCGCCGCTCGACGTCGGAGGCGGGTTCACGGCGGGTCGTGGTCCGGCGCTTCGGCTCGGGGAGTGCGCGGACGTCCACCTTGCCGGAGGCGCTCAGCGGGAGCGCGTCCAGCGGCACCACGTGCACCGGGACGAGGTGGCTCGGCAGCGTCCGGACGACGGCGGCGAGAACGTCCGTGGGGTCGGCGTCACCGGTCACGTACGAGACCAGCTGCTCGCTGTCGCCGTCACGGCGGACCACTGTGACGGCCTGCGTCACACCGGGAACCGCGACGAGGGCCGTGTCGATCTCGCCGGGTTCGACGCGGCGTCCTCGTACCTTGACCTGACTGTCTGTGCGCCCCAGATACTCCAGGTCACCGGACGACGTCCACCGTGCGCGGTCACCCGTGCGGTACAGCCGCGTTCCGTCGACCCCGGCCACGAAGCGCGCCGCGGTCTCCGCCGACCGTCCGACGTACCCGCGGGCCAGGCCGGCTCCGGCGAGGTGCAGCTCACCCGGAACTCCGACCGGGACGGGGCGCAGGCGGGAGTCGAGCACCACGGCGCGCACTCCGGGCAGGGGACGCCCGATGGTGACGGTTCCGGCCTCCGTCAGCGGCGCGGTCCCGGTGGCCCACACCGTGGTCTCGGTGGGTCCGTAGTCGTTGTGCAGCAGGAGGTCCGGTGACGTCGACCACCGGGACGCCAGCGCGGGAGAGCACACGTCGCCGACGCTGAGGACCTGTCGCAGCGACGGAGCTCCGGTCGGGGACAGTGTCTCGAGCACCCGCGGAGTCAGGATCGCGTGGGTGATCGATTCTCGTCGCAGCAGATCCTGCAGAGGTGCACCGGAGTACGCGTCGGAATCGGCGACGACGAGGCAGCCGGACAGTGCGAGGGCGAGAAGGTGTTCCGAGATCGACGCGTCGAAGGTCGGAGCCGCGACGGCGAGGACGCGACTGCCCCCCAACTCCGGAACCCGTGTCTCCGGACCGCGTGCGCGGTGGCCGGCCACGACACCGTGCAGTCCGGCGTGGGTGATGGCGACGCCCTTCGGGCGGCCGGTGGAGCCGGAGGTGTACATGACGTAGGCGAGGTCGGTGATCGCCGGCCGCTCCCTCGTCAGCGGCTCCGGTGCGACGTCCGTGACGGCCATCCCGGTCGTTCCGCTCGGCAGATCGACGGGATGTCGATCCGTCGTGACGACGAGGGTCACCCCGGATTCGGCCAGCACGGCGGCGAGCCGCTCGACGGGGTCCGCGGGGTCGACCGGGAGGAACGCGGCACCGGTGCGCACGACGGCCCAGAGCGCGATCACCTGGTCGACTGACCGCGGAAGTGCCAACGCCACCACGGTTCCCGGAGTCGCTCCTGCATCGCGGAGAGTGCGGGCGAGGCGCCCGGAGGCGTCGTCGAGTTCGCCGTACGTGAGCGTGGCCGTTCCGCCGCGCACGGCCGGCGCCGCCGGGTCGCTGCGCACGACCGCCGCCATGAGGTCCCCCAGCGTCGTCGCCGTCGGTGCCGGCCCACCCGACCGGTCGAGCAGATCGGACGCCTCGCCGTCGTCCAGGAACGCGAGATCGCCCACGGTGGTGTGGTCGTCCGCCGCGACGATGCCGCCGAGGAGTCGCGTCAGCCGCACGCCGTGCCGGTCGATGTCGAAGGCGTCGTAGCGCTCCGGGTTCCACTGGATGTCCAGCGTCAGTGTGTCGCCGGTGTAGATGTTGATCGCGGTGTCGTGGACGGGCCCCGACGACAGGATCCCGACGGGAGCCGAGATGTCGTCGAACTGCAACGGGGCGACGAACGGCATGATGTTCACGACGGGGCCGAAGGAGACGCCGAACGGCCGCACCTCCGGTGCCAGAATCTGATCCCAGTCCCGGAAGCGTTGGTGCCGAAGCGCTCCGGTGATCTCTCGCCGTACCTGTACGAGCAGTTCTCGCACCGTCGTGGTCGCGTCGACCGTCAGCCGCAGCGGCACCAGATTGGCCATCATCCCGGCCGTCGCCCGCAGAGCGGCGGTGGTGCGTCCGGTGACGGGGAATCCGAGGACCACGTCGTCGGTGTCGAGCACCCGCGACTGATGCACGGCGAGAGCGGCGACGACGGCGAGCGGGTCGGCTGCGGTTCCCCTCGGCTGGGTCCACGACAGGCGCGTCGCGACGGGTTGCCGGGGTGCGCTCGGTGGTGCCGCCGACAGGGCCGTGGGGCCGCCGACGTCGGCGAGGTGCTCGCGCCAGTGCTCGAGGTCGGCGTCGTGGCGACGTGACGCGGCGTAGGCGACCTCCGCATCGTGGATGCGGGCGGCGGTGTCGGGCGTCGGCGCCGGTCCCGGAGCCGACGTCCCCGAGTAGTGGCCGGCGATACGTCCGAGGAGGGTGAAGGCGCCCTGACCGTCGAGCACCACGTGGTGGGCCCGCAGATACAGGAACGTGCGGTGATCGTCGAGTCGGAGGAACACGCATCGAACCAGCACGGTTCCGTGGAGATCGACGGGCTCCCGGAACTCGGCGCGCATCCACGCGTGAGCGGACGCCTCGGGGTCGGCGTCGCCGCGCAGGTCGAGCACGTCGAGGTTCATGACGGCGTCCTCGAGGTGGATCAGACACGGCTCGTCGTCCTCTCCCTGCGCGAGGCGCGTCTGCCGCAGGCCGGACTCGGTGCCCGCGGCGTACATCGCCCGTTCCAACCGAACGAGGTCGACACCGGAGCCGACCGGAGCGGAGATGTCGACGTACAGGGCGACGGTGAGGGCCGCGTCGGGATCGAAACGCTGGGCCAGCCAGAACGGCCGTTGCGCACCCGTCAGCGGAACCCGGGCGGGGCCGCCGTCCGGTTCGGGGGACACGACCGCCCCCTCGTTCCGGTCGTCTCCCACAGGACGAAACCTATCCGCGGGAATTGCCCGTTCGGTCGGGCTCGCCGTCTTCTGGAGGACTCACAGGAGGCGGCGACGACTGCTGGTCCGGGCCACGCCCCACGGCTCGGGAAGAGAGACACATTAATAGTTGTTTACCTCAGGTATCTATCTATATAGTTGCAGACAGCAAGTAAACGAGTTCGAGGAGAGATCGCCGTGGCCGTCCACACCGAGACAGCAGAGCTGCTGATGGAAGAAGTCTTCCGCTTCGGCCGCGCACTGCGCGTGGCCGTGTCGACGGGGGACGACCGCACCGAGTTGCCGGCCGCCCTGGTCGGCGTACTGGGAACGCTCGCCACTCACGGCGAGTGCCGACAGTCCGAACTGGCGAACGCCATGTGCACCAGCCAGTCCGTGCTCAGCCGTCAGCTCGCCGAGCTGGTGGACGCCGGCCACGTCGTGCGTACTCCCGATCCCGACGACGGACGTGCCACCCGGGTTCGGGTGTCCGACGTCGGACTCGCCTGCTTGGACCGCATCAAGGAGCACCGAGTCGCACGGTTGTCCCGCATGTTGGGGGACTGGGACGAGGACCAGGCGAATGCCGCCCTCGACTCCATCCGTCGACTCACGTCCACCTTCACCGACGAGGCGCAGGCCCGGCACTCCGGCCAGCGCATCCTCTCGCATAACTGAGAATAGGAAGAACCACAGACATGACCGTCACACACGACACTCCGCCCTCCCGGGTGAGTGACACCGATCAGCTCTCGGCTCCGGCCGAGGCCGCCGCGGACTCGACCCCGATGACGCACCGGCAGATCCTCGAGGCCCTGATCGGTCTGCTCGCCGGGCTCTTCACCGCCCTGCTCAGCACGACCATCGTCTCGACCGCCCTGCCCACCATCATCGGTGACCTGAAGGGCTCGCAGACCGCGTACGCCTGGGTCATCACGACGGCACTGCTCGCCAACGCGGCCTCGACGCCGATCTGGGGCAAGCTCGCCGACCTCTTCAACAAGAAGTTGCTGGTCCAGAGCTCACTCGTCATCTTCGTCATCGGCTCCGTCATGGCCGGCCTCGCGCACAACGTGCCGATCCTGCTCGCCGCTCGCGTGGTGCAGGGCATCGGCATGGGTGGTCTGACCGCACTCGTCGTCGCCATCATCGGCAGCATCGTGTCTCCTCGTGAGCGCGGTCGCTACTCCGGCTACATGGGCGCCGTCATGGCCGTCTCGATGTCCGGCGGCCCGATCCTCGGCGGCGTCATCGTCGACAGCCCCCTCGGGTGGCGCTGGTGCTTCTTCGTCTGCATCCCGCTCGCCGTCATCGCTCTGCTGCTGCTGCAGCGCACGCTGCACATCACCACCGAGCGCAAGGACGACGTCTCCATCGACTGGCTCGGCGCGCTTCTCCTCACCGCCGGTGTGTCCGTGCTGCTCATCTGGGTCTCGTTCGCCGGCAAGGCCGGGTACTACGACTGGATCTCCCGTGAGACCGCGATGTACGTCGGCGGCGGTGTCGCTCTGCTGATCCTCACCGTCCTCGTCGAGGCGAAGGTCAAGAGCCCGATCATCCCGCTCAAGATCGTCACCGAGCGCACCACCGGACTCGCCATCATCGCCTCCGTCGCCGTGGGTGTCGGCCTGTTCGGCGCCACCACCTTCCTGGGTCAGTACTTCCAGACCGCTCGTGGCTACTCGCCCACCGCGGCAGGCCTGCTCTCCATCCCGCTCGTCGCCGGCATGCTCGTCTCGTCGGTCGGCTCGGGTCAGCTGATCTCCCGCTTCGGCAAGTGGAAGCCCTTCATCGTCACCGGTTCCTTCCTGCTCGTGGTCGGCTTCGGTCTGCTGGGCACGCTCGATCACGCCACCAACCTGTGGCTCGTGGGCGTCTTCATCGCCATCGTCGGCCTCGGTACCGGCATGCTGATGCAGAACCTGGTGCTGGCCGTGCAGAACACCGTGAGCGTGCAGAACATCGGTGCGGCATCGTCCACCGTCGCGTTCTTCCGGACGTTCGGTGGCGCCATCGGCGTCTCGGTTCTGGGATCGGTCCTCGCCACCCGCGTCGCCGACAACTCGGCCTCCGGACTCGCCGCCCTCGGTGTCCCCGCCGGCTCCAACGGCGGCGGCACCCTGGACATCGGATCGCTGCCCGACCCGATCGCCGCGGTCATCCGTACCGCCTACGGTGACGCCACCGGACGCATCTTCCTGATCGCCGGGTTCGTCGCACTGGTCACCGTGCTCGCGGTGCTGTTCATCCCGAACCGCCCGCTGCGCACCACGATCGACCTGAAGCCTCAGGGTGAGCAGGCCGTGCCCGTCGAGGACTCGGACGTGCAGGGCGAGACCGCCGTGGACATGCAGAAGGACGAGGCTCGCACCGACACCGCGGACACCACCGAGATCGCACCGGTGACCGCTCCCGTCGGCAAGCACGAGGCCGCGGAGGGCTCCGCACCGTTCGACGGACTGAGCACCGATGCCCGCGACCGGCTGCTGTCGCTGCTGCTGCCCAAGCCCGCGGAGACTCTCGACGCACTCGAGGAGGCCGAGGTGCTGCGCGCCGAGGTCGCCGAGCTCCAGCAGGAACTCGATTCCAAGATGCTGAGCTTCGACGCCGTGTGCGAACGACTGCGCCGGTTGGGTCTCAGCGAGGACCAGATCGCTCGCGTTCTCGGTGACGTCCACGTGCCGGACGTGCACTCGCGATTCGACGCCTCGCACAACTAGTTCGACGACGACAGAGCGGACGCACCCGATTCGGGTGCGTCCGCTCTCTCGTGCGTGGGGTGCACGGGTTCCGTGATGTGCACACCCCTTCTGTCCGGCGGACGAGGGTGTGCGGCGCGGGAACCTGTGCGCCAGCGATCATCGGTTCACTGCGTACTCCCGCAGCTGCTCCACGACGAACGCGTGATCGTCGCGGTGCGGTAGACCCGAGACGCCCGCGTACCCGACGACTCCGACGCCGTCCACCCGCAGCGGCAGCACTCCACCCGCGGCGGCGTGCGTCTCGGCGGGCAGGCGCGACTGCGCATCGAAGTCGCGGCCGGTGGCGGTGAAGAACTCGAGCACGCCCAGCGAGCTCCGCCCGTACCTCGTGGCGGTGTTGGTCTTGCGGGTCAACCAGTCGTCGCTCTCCGGATACGACCCCGGCAAAGCTGTGTGGAACGCCCGCTGATGGCCGTGCACGACGCCGATGACGAGGGGGAGCCGACGCGTCGCCGCGGCCTCGCGCATCCGGCAACCGAGAGCCCAGGCGTCGTCCAGGTCGAACGAGGCGAAGGTGACCGCGGTCTCGTCGGCGATCACCGCGGCGAGTTCCGGGGTGCTCATGCGGTGGACGAGGCGAGCCAGATGTTCAGACCGCCGTCGACGGCGTACTCGTCGATGTCGGCGAGATCCTGATCGCTGAAGGGCGGGCTGTCGAGGGCTGCGACGCTGTCCGCGATCTGCGACGGCCGGGACGCACCGACGAGCACCGAGGAGACCTGTCGGCGACGCAGCACCCAGGCCAGCGCCATGTGCGCCAGCGACTGTCCGCGCCGCTCGGCGATGCCGTTCAGTGCCGCGACGTTGCCGAGGTTCTCCTCCGACAGCATGCCGTCACGCAGGGTCTTGCCCTGAGTCGCGCGGGATCCCTCGGGAATGCCGTCCAGATACTTGGTCGTCAGCAGACCCTGCGCCAGCGCAGAGAACGCGATGCAGCCGATGCCCTCCGCGTCCAGCACGTCCAGAAGTGACGGAACTCCCTGCTCCACCCAGCGATTGAGCAACGAGTACGACGGCTGATGGATGGCCAGCGGCGTGCCGAGATCCCGGAGAAGAGCTGCCATCTCGACGGTCCGCTCCGCGGAGTAGGACGAGATGCCCGCGTACCGTGCCTTGCCCGAGCGCACCGCGGTGTCGAGTGCACGGGCCGTCTCCTCGAGCGGGGTGTTCGGATCGAACCGGTGGCTGTAGAAGATGTCGACGTAGTCGAGCCGCAGACTGGTCAGCGAGTGGTCGAGGCTGCCCAGCAGGTATTTCGCACCACCGCCGCGGCCGTACGGTCCGGGGAAGAAGTCGTATCCCGCTTTCGTGGAGACGACGATCTCGTCGCGGAGTGTCGCGAAGTCCTCGGCCAGGATGCGGCCGACGTTCTTCTCCGCGGAGCCCATCGGCGGGCCGTAGCCGTTCGCGAGGTCGAAGTGGGTGATGCCCAGATCGAATGCGCTGCGGATGATCTCGCGCTGATTCTGCAGTGGCGTGTCGTCGCCGAAGTTGTGCCACATACCGAGTGACACGGCAGGCAGCAGGAGGCCCGAGGTCCCGACGGGCCGGTAGGCCATCGAGTCGTAGCGGGTCGACGCCGGGGTGTATGCGTCACGGAGCAGGGAGGGCATGAAGGAGAACTCCTATCGGGTGAGGGAGAGGTCTTTCAGAAGGTCGATCTGGGTGTCGTCCTCGAGAGCGGACCCGACGGCGACGACGTCGGCGCCGGCGGCGAGATAGTCGGGGGCGTTGCGGGCGTTCATGCCGCCCGTCGCGACGAAGCGCATCGCGGGGAATGGGCCCTTCATCGCGGCGAACCAGTCGGCGCCCAGGACGGATGCGGGAAACGCTTTGACCCATCCGAGCCCGAACGCGGCCGCTGCCTGGACGTCGGTCCCGGTGGCGACACCGGGAAGGTGCGGCATACCGGCGTCGATGCTCGCCCGCGCGACGGCGGGGTCGAAGCCGGGAGCCACCGTGAAGGCGGCACCCGCCTGCTGTGCCGTCCGCACGAGGTCGGGGGTGACCACCGTCCCCGCCCCGACGGTCATGCCGCGCTCGGCTGCCGCGCTCACCACCGCGGCCAGGGCGTCCACCGCGGCGGCGGACTGCACCGGCACCTCGATGCAGGTGATGCCGGCGTCCCAGCCGCGCTGGGCGAGCGCGACCGACCGCGCGGGGGAGAACCCCCGCAGAATGGCCATCACGGGTCGCGACGAGAACGCGTCGTCGAACCAGTCGTTCACGGTCTCCATCCGAGCTCCTTCGACACGTTGTCGGTGACTGCCCGGAGGTCGGGCAGCAGTTTCTGCAGGGCGGCGAGGTCCGCGCGCCCCTTCAGCGAGGTGATGGACACCGCCGCGACGACGCGATCACTCGCGTCTCGCACGGGCATCGCCACACAGTTGACGTAGTCCTCGTACTCGGCGTCGTCCACCGACCAGCCGCGTTCGGCGACGACTCGCAGTTCCTCGTCGAACTGCTGCCGAGAGGTGATGGTGGTGGCCGTGTGTCGCGAGAAGTCCGCGCCGTCGAGCACGGCATCGACCACCTCGGGGTCCTGGAATGCCAGTACCGCCTTGCTGACGCCGGCCGTGTGCAGGCACACGGGAGCGCCGATCTGGGAGAACAGCTTGATCATGCCGGGTTGTTCGATCTTGTCGACGTAGATGATGCGGCCGCCGTCCAACTGAGCGAGATGCACTGTGTGCGAGCACTGTTCACCCAGTCCGACCAGATACGGGCGAGCGGTGTTCGCGAGGTCGAACTGGTCACGCGCAGCGTGAGCCAGCCCGGCGATGCGGTACCCGACGCCGTATTTCCCGTCGGCCCGCTTGCGGGTCAGGCCGTGGTCGGTGAGGGTCTGCAGCACCCGCAGTGCCGTCGACCGGTGGATGTCGAGATGCGCCGCGACCTCGCTCTGGGTCCGCGGCTGGACGGCGACGAACTCCAGGATCTCGACCGCTCGTTCCACGCTCTGCGACATCGTTCACGCTCCTTCGACTGTGGGGCTCGTGCCGTCAGGCATCGAGCGCTGCTGCGGGGACGAAGTCGGTGGTGCTCGACAACGCTCTCGAGGCGAGATCGTGCCCCATGGACAGCCTGCCGTGTGCGTCCTTGCCTGCACGCAGTCCGGACAGGTATCCCGCCGCGAACGCGTCACCGGCCCCGACCACCTCGACCACCTCGACGGTGTGCGCCGGTACGAAGACGTCGCCCGACGGGGTGAACTCCGTGGCACCGACATCGCTGTCCTTGATCACCACCGTTCCCGACGTTCCGACGAGGGAGGCGATCGACCGGGCGTCCTCGGTGCCCCACAGGTCGGCAGCCTCGTCGCGGCCGACGAAGACGATGTCGGCGCGTCGGGCCAGATCGAGCAGGATCGGCGCGGCCCGCTCACGCGACCAGACGCCGGGCCGGTAGTTCACGTCGAACGACAGGATCGTCGACGTGCCGGCGCAGAGGTCGAACAGTCGATCCGTCATCGCCGCACAGGTCGGCGACAGCCCCGCGGTGATACCGGACGTGTGGACGACGTCGGTCCGGTGCAACGGCAGTCCGTCCAGAGTCGCCGGCGACATGCGCGACGCAGCAGAGCCCCGCCGGTAGTAGTGGACGGTGGTGACACCGTCGTCCGGGTCCTTGAAGTAGACGCCGGTGGGCGCGTCCTCGCGGACGGTGACGTGGGAGGTGTCGACGCCGTGGGACGCGATGGCGTCGACGATGCGACGGCCGAGCGGGTCGGCGCCCACCGCGCTGGCCCACGACACCTCGTGTCCCAGTTCGGCCAGGTAGAGAGCGACGGTCGATTCGGCCCCGCCCATGTGCAGGGTGAACAGATCCGCCGTGTGGAGTGGGGTGGCGTCGACCGGTGCGACGAGCGTCATCGTCTCTCCGATGCAGAGGAACTCAGGCATCGACGCTCTCCTTCGGGGCGCGGGTGCGACTCTTCTTCAGGCCGGCACGCAGGTACGGGCCGACGACGGCCAGCGCGCTCAGCACGAGCAGACCGACGGCGATACCGCTGGTGTAGATGCTCGCGGCGCCGTCGATGAGGAACGCCCGACGGATGTTGCTCTCGGCCAGCGGACCCAGAATCAAGCCCAGTACGAGCGGACCCGCCGGAAAACCGTTGCGTCGCAACACCAGTCCGAGCAGTCCGAAGACGAGCATGAGTCCGACGTCGAATGCGCTGTTCTGCACCGCGTAGGTCCCGACCATGCAGAAGGTGATGATGACGGCCCACAGGTACTGCTGCGGGAGGTCGAGCAGCTTCACCACGCCGCGCATCCGGACGAGTGCGAGAGCGAGTGCACCGAACGTCGCGAGCAGCATGATCGCCGCGAGGCTGTAGACCAGGTCGGGGGAGTCGACGAACAGGGCCGGGCCCGGCTGCAGGCCCCAGATGACCATCGACCCGATCATGACTGCCATCACCGCGTCGCCCGGAACACCCAGTGCCAGTGTGGTGGTGACCGATCCGCCCATGGTGGCCGTGCTGGCGGTGTCCGCGGCCGCCAGGCCCTCGAGTGAGCCCTTCCCGAACTTCTCGGGATGCTTGGACGCCCGCCGAGCCTGGTCCCACGAGACGATCCCGGCGATGTCGCCGCCCGCCGCGGGGACCACACCGACCACCGACCCGACGCCGGATCCGATGAGCGCCGGCTTGAGCAGCTCACGGCGCTCCGCCTTGGTCGGCCACCACTTTCCGAGCTGTGTGATCGGTGCGGGGAGTAGACCGGGGCGGCGGCAGATTATCTGGTTGAACACCTCGGCGATGCCGAACAAGCCGACGATCGCCGCGATGAAAGGTATGCCGGAGCTCAGTTCGTTCAGTCCGAAGGTGAAGCGGCCGTCGCCGGTGATGGGATCGCGGCCGATGGCCCCGAGTCCGAGGCCGAGGATGCCGGCGAACAGACCCTTCACGACGCGCCCACCCGAGACGCCGATCATCATCGTCATGCCGAACACCACGAGGGCGAACATCTCGGCCGGCCCGAACCGGAGTGCCACACTCGCGATGGGTTGTGCGGCGAAGACGAGGATGCAGATGCCCACCACGGATCCGATGGCGGACACGAGCGCCGAGCTCGTCAGTGCGATCCCGGCCCGCCCCTGCTTGGCCATCGGGAACCCGTCGAAGGTGGTGGCGATCGACGCCGGGGTGCCGGGCGTGTTGATGAGGATGGACGGCACCCGATCGCCGAACTGGGCGGCGACGTAGATCGACAGGAGGACCGAGAGGCCCTGCAGCGGTTCGAGAGTGAGCGTGAAGCCGGCCGCGAGTGCGACTGCCATCGCCGCGGTGATGCCCGGCACGGCACCGACGAGTGTGCCGAGCAGGATGCCGATGAGAAGGCACAGCCCGATGCTGGGGTCGAGGAGGGCGCTCAGTCCCTCGCTGACGGCGCTCACAGCGGCACCTGCAGGAGCATGCCGAAGATCACCCAGAGAACCGCCGTGGTGACCACCGGGAACACGAGGAGCGCCTTGATTCCTCGGCCGCCGAAGATCGCGACGAGCGCGGCGAGCAGCACCACGGTGACGACCCGGAAGTCGAGGTACTGCCAGGCGGTGCCGTAGACGACGATGACCAGCAGCGTCGCGGTGAGGGCGACACCGCCCGATCGGGTCATCGCGGCCTCGTCGGAGACGATGCGTCCCGTGAAGGCCTGCACGACGAGGACGAGTCCTGCGATCACCATCGAGATCGCGAGCGCGGTGGGCCACCAGCGCGGACCGAAGGCCTGCCCCTCGCGGGCGAGATCGATGTCCCGTGCGGCGACGAACAGGGCGCCGCCGACGAGGGCCACGACGACGCCGATGACCGCTTCGTAGGTGCGGCTCGTGTGCCGCACGTCCTCCTCGGAGGAGTCGCCCGGGATCGTCACGGACGAATCCGTCAGGTCGTGCGTCGTCATTCCTGTGCCGCCAGATCCGCGAATCGATCCGACTCGGATCCGACGAAGGTGGTGGTCTCGTCCGCGGAGCGGTAGAGCGGCAGGTTGCCGCCGGACTCGATCAGATCGATGTACTCGTCTGTCGCGGAGGCGCTTTCGATGGCGCCCTCGATGCGGGTGGCCACGCCGTCGGGCAGGCCGGTCGGCGCCGCGATGACGGCCCAACTGCCGATCACCACGTCCTGACCGAGCTCGGTGGCGGTGGGGACTCCCGGCAGCGCGGGGGCGGGCTCCTCGGTGAAGACGGCGAGAACGCGGAGTCGCCCGTCGGCATGAGCGGGTGCCGTCTCTCCGATCCCGGCGACGACGGCATCGACCTGGGAGCCCACGGCCGCGGTGACCGCGGGTGCGCCGCCGTCGAAGGGGACTCCCGTGAACTCGACACCGGCGACACTGCCGAGTTCGACGGCGCCTGCTTCCCAGATGCTTCCGGGTCCGGCGTTCGACACGGTGATGCCGCCCGGATCGGCCTGCGCGGCGGCGAGGAGGTCGTCGAGAGTCTGATACGGGCTGTTCGCCGGCACTGCGATGGTGCCGGGCTGGGAGTTGACCTGTCCGAGGAAGTCGTAGGACGCCGGATCGATCGAGTAGCCCTGATGACCGAGCAGGCTCACCTCGACCGGGAGAACACCGATGGTGTATCCGTCGGGATCCTGATCGGCGAGGTACTGCATGCCGATGGATCCTGCTCCGCCCGGTCGGTTCTCGACGATCACACTGACACCGAGGGATTCCTCCATCTGCCGGCCCAGTGTGCGCGCGGTGAGGTCGGTCGCGCCGCCCGCTGCGGTCGGCGTCAGCAGGGTGATGTTGCCGGTGGGGAAGTCCTCGCCGGACTCGGCGCCGCCGGACGATCGATCCGCGCAGCCCGCCGCGACGCCGGCGACCAGGGTCGCTGCTGCCACGACGCCGAGCGCCCGGTGCGAGGAACGAGAGGGTGAGATGCGCACGCATGCCTCCAGGATGGGATTGTGTTGCACTGTCTGCAACACGGTTGCTGAGAGTGCACTCACCATAACCCATATGTGAGCCAGTGCATACCAATTGTCCGTTTGTGATCGAGGCGTCGTCGACGCGGCGGTACCCGCGCGGCGGGCACGACGAGTGCACCCCTTCCGTCGAGCCGGAAGGGGTGTGGGGCGCCGAAACCTGTGCGCGCAGTGGCAATGGGGCACTGCGCACCGGTTCCGCGACGTGCACACCCCCTGCAGTCGGCGGAGGGGCGCGCGTACCGCGGAAGCCCGCGCGGATGCGACCTACTGCACCGTCACGGGCATGCTCGCGTACCCGCTCGCACCGTCGGGAACGGTGTCGACGCGCACGTCCGTCTGCACCTCACCGGTGCCGTCGGTGGCCCGAGCCTCGATGCGGTGCTGGCCGGAGGTGGCCGTCCAGGCGTACGACCATTGGCGCCAGGTGTCGCGCGAGTACTCGTCGGAGAGGGTGGTCTCGGTCCAGGGGCCGTCGTCGACGCGGACCTCTACACGGGAGATGCCTCGATGCTGGGCCCACGCGACGCCGGCGATCATCACCGTGCCCGCCTGGACGTCCTTGCTGCCGACGGGGGTGTCGATACGGCAGGCCGTCTTGATCGGTCCGCGCTCGGACCATCCGCGGTCGGTCCAGTACGCGCGGGCCTGGCTGAACTTGGTCACCTCGAGGTCGGTGATCCACTTGGTCGCCGAGACGTAGCCGTACAGGCCGGGGACGACGAGGCGCGCCGGGTAGCCGTGCTCGATCGGCAGCGGCTCCCCGTTCATGGCGACGGCGAGCATGGCGTCGCGCCCGTCCATGAGGACGTCCAGCGGGGTGCCGGCCGTGAAGTCGTCGTGCGACGAGGACAGCACCATATCGGCCGATGCCTGCGGACGTGCTTCCGCCAGAATGTCTTTCAGGGCGTAGCCGGTCCAGGTGGCGTTGCCGACGAGGTCGCCGCCGATGGGGTTGGACACGCAGGTGAGCGTCACCATCCGTTCGATGGACACACGCTGTTCGAGATCGGCCAGCGTCAGCGTCATCTCGTTGTCCACCATGCCGTGGATGCGCAGACTCCAGTCCTGCGAGTTCACCCGCGGCACCACGAGAGCGGTGTCGATCCGGTAGAACTCGGCGTTCGACGTGACGTACGGGGACAGGCCGGGCAGCCGGAGATCCGCGGCGGCGGGCACGGGCGGCGCCGGGCTGTCGGGCATCGGGACGGTGAAGGCGTTGCGGTCCTGCGTGACCGCCCGCGTGGAGGCGCCGAGCACCCGTCCCGCGGCGCCGGTCGCGACGGCCGCGGCAGCGCTGATCCCGGCGAGCATCACGAAGCGTCGACGGGAGAACCCCTCCGACGCGTCCGGGTCCGCGCGCTCGACGAGCGACCGTAGGACGAGGATGCCGACCGCGACGCCGGCGACGGTGGGGAGCGCTGCGATCGATCCACTGCCGGAGCGCGAGATCGCCGCCAGGACCCCGAGTACGCCGAGAACCACGAACAGTGCCGATCCGATGGGTCGCCGAGCACGTTCGAGGATGCCTGCTCCGGCGGCGAGGAGGGCGATGACGACACCCATACCGATGAAGAGGGCGAGCTTGTCGGAGGTGCGGAACGTGTCGATGGCCCACTCGCGGACGCCTGCGGGGGTGTTGTCCACCGCGGCCGACCCCACAGCGACGATCGGTGACGAGTCCGGGCCGACCACGGCGGCGAGGAGTTCACCGACACCGAGCACGAGGGCGGCCGAGAGGATTCCGGACAGGGCCCTGCGCATCACGTTCACTGTGTCACTCTAGTCGCGCGAGCACCGTGTCCGAATAGTCGTTTCCGAAGGTGCCGTGGGGATCCACTCGCTCGCGTTCGGCCACGACGTCGTCGAAGCGCGGGTACAGCGAACGAAGTGTGCCCGCGGTGAGGGAGTGCAGCTTGCCCCAGTGCGGTCGTCCACCGACATCACGAGCGATCGCCTCCACCGCGTCGAAGTACCCACCCACCGGCCGCCGGTGGTACTGGTGGACCGCGACGTAGGCGGTGTCACGGCCGTGCGCGGTGGACAACCAGACGTCGTCGGCGGCGGCGCAGCGGACCTCGACCGGGAAGGTCACGCGGTAACCGGTCCGCGCGATCCAGGCCTCGATCGCGCGGATCACGCTCGGCACGGACTCGGGCGGCACCGCGTACTCCATCTCGCGGAAGCGGACCCGACGGGAGGACGCGAACACGGACGAGCTGCGATCGGTGAACGTGCGACCCGACCAGGCCGCCGCCGACACCGTGTTCGCCCTCGGGATGATGGACGGGATTCGCGTCGTCACGCGATTGATCACCTCGAAGGCGTTGTTGGACAACAGTTCGTCGTCGATCCACGACGACACGCGGCCCACGGGAGACAGTGGCGTGTCGGCGGGCAGCCGCGTGTTGCGCTTGGTCAGCACCCGATCCGTGTGCGGGAACCAGTAGAACTCCGGATGGTCGACGTCGCGCATGTCGTCGGGGAAACGCTCGAGTGCCTCGCCGAGGCGACCCGGGGTCTCCTCGGCGTGCAGCGCGAAGGCCGGAACGCACCGCATCGTCACGGCGGTCAGGATCCCGAACGCCCCGAGGCCGAGTCGCGCGCACTCGAACAGCGGCCCGTCCGACACCGTGACCTCCGTGCCGTCGGCCAGCACCAGTCGCGCCCCGACCACGTGGGCGGACAGCCCGGCGAACCGCGCCCCGGTGCCGTGCGTGCCGGTCGAGATCGCACCCGCGAGTGCTTGCACGTCGATGTCGCCCATGTTGGTCAGCGCCAGTCCGCGGGCATGCAGGAGATCGTTCAGGGTGTGCAGCCGCGTTCCGGCGCGCACGGTGACGTCGGTGGTGCCGTCCGGTCCCGCGGCCACACCCTCGATGCCCGTCAGATGGTCGAGCGCCACCAGGACGCCGTCCGTCAGCGCGGCGCCGGTGAACGAATGGCCTGCTCCGACCGCGTGGACCCGGCCCTGCGCGCGCACGACGACGTCCCGGATCTCGTCGGCGCTGTGCGGTCTCACGATCGACGCGGGCCGTGCGCGCTGGTTTCCCGCCCAGTTCGTCCATTCGGTCATGGATGGATACAAGTACTGGACAACCGTCCAGGTCAACCCCCTAGACTTCGACCATGACCGTGCGCCTCCCCGCCGATCTCCGGCGTTCGCAGCTGATCGAGGCCGGGCTCACCGTGGCAGCGGAGGCCGGGATCGCCGCCGTCACCGTGCGCGCCGTCGCCGAACACGCGGAGGTCTCGCTCGGCGTCGTCCACTACTGCTTCGAGAACAAGGAAGCGCTCGTCACGGCCATGGGCGAGGCGTTGGTCCAGGAGCTCGGCGCCGCCGTCGGCACGGCCCTGCACGCTGCCGCCGCCGATGGCCGGCGGGACTGTGTCGGCCCTCGTGCGCTGCGCGAGATCCTGCACCGCGGCGTGGCCGCACTCTGGTCGGTCATCGAGAGCACGGCCGACCGGCAGCTGCTCACCTACGAGATCACCGCCTACTCGGTGCGCTCCGCGGGAGCCGGGCCCGGCATCGGCACGTTGCAGTACCGCGTCATGGACACCGAGACGGAGCGCTTCCTCGAGGCGGCGGCCGAGGCGTCGCGGATGCGGTGGACCGAACCGATGACGTCGTTGACGCGTTCCGCGCTGGCGACCATCGACGGCGTGGTGCTCCGGTGGCTCGTCGACCAGGACACCCTCGCCGTCATCGCGGAACTCGACGACCTGGCCGCGCGCATCGCGGCGAAGGCGGTGCCGTCGTGACCGTGCTCGATCGGCTCGGTGCCGCCACGGCCGACCTCGACCCGCCGCTGCTCGCGATCGACGAGGAGTCGCTCGAGGCCAACCTCGCGGATCTGGTGCGACGAGCCGGCGGTACGCCCATCCGTCTCGCGTCGAAATCCGTCCGTATCCGCGGTGTCCTCGAGCGTGCGCTGGCCGTTCGGGGGTTCGCGGGCGTCATGGCCTACTCGCTGCGAGAGGCGTTGTGGCTGAACGAGGTACCGGACATCCTCGTCGGCTATCCGACCGTGGATCGACAGGCGCTCGCCACCCTGGCCGCTGACGCCGACGCGTGCCGCCGCATCACTCTCATGATCGACTCGCGAGCACACCTCGACGTGATCGACGCCGCCGGTCCGTGGGCAGCTCCGGTGCGGGTGTGTCTCGACGTCGACGCGTCGCTCCGCATCGGACCCGCTCACATCGGCGTTCGTCGGTCGCCGCTACGTCGTCCGGCCGAGGTGGCCGCGCTGGCGCGGGAGGCGGTCCGGCGCGGCGCGTCCGTCGTCGGCGTCATGTTCTACGAGGCGCAGATCGCGGGGCTGCCCGATTCCGGACGAGCAGTGCGGTGGATGAAGCGGAAGTCGGCGTCCGAGTTGGCCTTCCGGCGACGCGCCGTGGTCGATGCCGTGCAGGACGAGGTGGGCGTGCTCGAGATCGTGAACAGTGGCGGCACCGGGTCGATCGAGGTGTCGGCTGCGGATCCGGCGGTGACCGAGGTGACGGCGGGATCCGGCTTGTTCGCGCCGACGCTGTTCGATCGCTACGACGCGTTCACTGCACGACCGGCGCTGTTCTTCGCGCTCCCCGTCGTCCGCACGCCGACGCGGACCATCGCGACAGCGTTCTCGGGTGGGTACATCGCCTCGGGACCGACGGGGGCCTCTCGCGTGCCGTCACTGATCGGACGCGGGGCGTTGATCCGCACCGAGGGGGCCGGGGAGGTCCAGACGCCGGTGGCGGGATCCGGTGCGGCGGTGGGGGATCGGCTGTGGTTCCGGCATGCCAAGGCCGGTGAGGTGTGCGAGCGCTTCACCGAGGCACACCTCGTGTCCGCGGACGGTTCTCGCACGACACTGCCCACCTACCGCGGTGAGGGCCGGGCCTTCGGCTGACCGGCATCACTCGTCGGGGCTCACCCGCATGAAGGCGCCGACCAACGACAGCTCCGCCGGTGTCGAGGGCAGATAGTGCGTCAGCGCGGGTGAGCGGACGACGTACGCGGCCCACTGCCCCCGCGACAAGGCGACGTTGATGCGGTTGCGCGACAACAGGAACTGCATGCCGCGCGGCACGTCCTCGGGGGCCGACGCGGCCATGGACACGATCACGACGGCGGCCTCCCGACCCTGGAACTTGTCGACGGTGCCGCACGAGGCCTCGTGCAGTCCGGCATCGTCGAGCGCCGCGCGCACGGTGGCGACCTGGGCGTTGTAGGCCGCCACCACGAGCAGGTCCGAGGCGCCCAGCGGCCGTGTCTCCCCGTCACACGTCCAGGCCGATCCCACCAGTGACCGTGCCAGTCGGACGATCTCGACCGCTTCCTCTCGCGAGGACGTCGCGTTGCCCTCGTGGTCGACGAGAACTGTGTGCACTCCCGGGTCGACGCCGTCCAGGTGCCGTCCCAGCACTGTGTCGTGCGAGCGGAGCCGTCCGTCGTATGACAGGTCGGACACCACGGAACACAGCTCGGGGTGCATGCGGCGAGTGGTGGCCAGGAAGTACCCGAGGTCGGCCGGGAGCGTGTCGGAGCCGTCCGCGAGCCAGCCCAGAGCAGAGGTGTCCACCGGTTCGGGGTGGCTGCCCTGGCTCACCTGCGGCAGCTGCTGCGGATCGCCGAGCAGCAGGAGGTTGCGTGCCACCCGCGCCACCGCAATGGTGTTGGCGAGCGAGAACTGGCCCGCCTCGTCGACGACCAGCAGGTCCAGCTCCTGCTCCGTGAACTCCTTGCGGTTGGTGAACGGCCAGGCCGTCGCACCGACGACGCATCCGCCGGTGTGTGTGGCCAGGTACCCGGAGTACGAGTCCACGCCGAGCCACGAGTGCGTGCTGTCGGACGACCCCTTCTTGGCGACGCTCTCGGGATCGAGCCCGGCGGCGACGACACCGTCGAGAAGGTTCTCGATCACCGAGTGCGACTGGCCGACCACCCCGATGCGCCAGCCGTGATCGCGTGCGAGTGCGGCGATCACTCGCGATCCGGTGTAGGTCTTCCCCGTTCCCGGCGGCCCTTGGACCGCGATGTAGGAATCGTCGAGATCGAGGAGCGACGCCGTGATGGCCGCAGCGACCTGCTCGTCGACGACCTCGGCGAGCGGTGCGCCGGACCGGGTCCGGGGAGGATCACGACGCAGGAGGTCGACCACGGCCGAGGCGCGGACTTCGGGAAGGCGATCCGCTGCCTCCGCCGCGGTAGCGGCGATGGCCTCCCGCAGCGTGGTCGTGTTGACGAAGGCATCGGGCGTCGTGGCGACCGGTGCGACATCGTGGGGTTCGGCGCCCTTGGACAGCGACTCCTCGAGCGTGAGGTGGGCGCCGTCCTCGGACACCTCGACGATCGTTCCGGGCATCGTCCAGCGATACTGCGGGTTCGCGCGTCTGTCGGGCGCGATCCAGTCCGGAGCAGGCGGCGCGTAGAGCACGGTCACCTTCGACCCCACGCGCCCACTGCCGGGCCCGAACTCACCGCGCACCACGCTCGTGCGCCGCTGGACCCGCTTGCCGGGCGGTGTCGCCCACTCGGTCATGGACTCCACCTCCTCGACCATGAACACGTCGCGGGTGTCGGCCCACTCGTCCATCGGCGAGGCCAGTCGGTCGAAGTGCGCCCACCAGTAGGGCTTCTCCTCGCGCTGGTGGTAGCCGACAGCGGCCGCGAGCAGGGCGATCGCCTGCTGGTCGGTCGTGCGTGAGACCGATTCACCGGCGAACTCCCACAGGGCGTCTCGCACCGCGTTCCGGTCCTCGTCGACCGGTTCGGCCGCGTCGAGCGGACCGCGGGGCACCACACCCGCGCGTTCGGCGTGACCGAGCAACCAGTCGCGCAGTTCCAGTGTGGAGCGGCAGTCGTACTCGTTGTAGTCGGCGATCTCGGCGAGGACGCCGGCCGCCTCGTCGAGGTCGCCACGGTCGCGCAGATCGCACCACCGCGCGTACTCGGTGATGGAAGCGACGGCGTCTGCCACGTCGCCGCGGTGATCGGTCATGTACAGCGGTTCGAGCTTCTTGATGCTGTAGCTCGGTGCGCCGATGCGCAGGGCGGACCGCACGACGGGATACAGGTCGACGAGGATCTGCTGCCGGAGAAGGTCGTCGACCTCGTTCTCGTACACCCCGTACCGCGAGGCCAGACGCAGCAGAGCCGACTTCTCGTAAGCCGCATAGTGATACACGTGCATGCCGGGGAACGCCTCGCGGCGTGCACGCACGTACTCGACGAAGGCGACGAAGGCGGCCCTCTCCTCGTGCCGGTCGTGGGCCCAGAACGGCCGGAACGCGCCGTCGGACTCCATGACGCCGAAGAGGTACTCGAGCCCCCAGTCGGAGGAGCCGCGTTCGGCGTACAGCGGGTCGCCCTCGAAGTCGAAGAAGATGTCGCCCTCGTCCGGAGCGGGCAGTGCGCCGAGAGCACTCGGGGTGTGCACGTCGACCACCGGTGACCCCGACTGCTCCTGCTGAACCTGGGCCAGGGCCTGCGCGCGCAGGGTGCCGAGGGACCGCTCCGAGAGGTCCGCGACGGAACCGGTGTGTGCGGCCAACTCGTCGACGGTCGTGATCCCCGCGGCGTGCAACGTGGACCGCTGGGAGACGCGCATCCCGGCGACCAGCAACAGGTCGCGCTGTGCCTCGACCTCGGGGGTGCAGTGCTCGCACCGGAAGCAGGCGCGAATGTCGAGGTCGGCCCAGGATGCCGGGAGCAGTTGCGTCAGGTGGCCGGACAGCAGGGCCACCATCTCGCGCCGTGCGCGGCGGTAGACGGGGAGGACGTCCGGCAGGTGCACGAGATGGTCGGTGCCGTCACCGAGGACGAGGTGGCCCGTGGCGGACGTGGGAACTCCGACAGCCGCGAGCGCGTCGGCGTACGCCGCGATCTGCAGGACCGACGGGACGCGCTCGGTGCGCGACAGCTTGGTGTCGTGCACCGCATAGGTGTCGGTCGACGGGTCGTGGATCAGGAAGTCGCTGAAGCCGAGGAACTCGCCGTCGAAGAACGTGCCCTGGTAGATGACGGGGACGCGCTGCTGCGCCGCGGCGAGGGTGGCCTGTGCGGCGGCGGCCAGCGCGGACGGGATGCTCTCGGCCGGCCGTTCGATGGTCACGACGCCGTCCGGATGCTCGCGCTTCAGTCTCAGCAGCTCGCGGGCCTCGTGCTGACTGCCGAGGCGCGCGAGCCGGGCGAACATCGCGTCGTCGACCTGCTCGGTCTCGATGCGGCCGAGGTTCGCGTCGAGCGTGCGCAGGAGTGCGTACTCGCACCGGGACGCCAGCGCGAGGTCGCCTGCGCTGTGGACGAGGGTGTCTCCGGTGACGAACATGCCGCCACCCTAACGAGACCGGCCGACAGGTCAGCGGGTCCCGAGGGCCGGTGCGATCGTCGTGCCCCAGGCTTCCTTCAGCTGGTCCTCGAACAGTGCCCAGCTGTGCGAGCCCTCGCCGCGCATCGAGATGGTCGCAGGCACGCCCGCCCTCCGCACCGCGTCGGCGAAGATGCCGGTGCACGTGTTCACCATGGCTTCGACGGCTGCTCCGCCGAACGGGGGAATGCTGCCGGGCGGGATGCGGTCGACGGGGCCGGGAACACCGCTCGCGGATCCTGCGTAGACAGCCGTTCCGCGGAGGCGGTCGGCGTGGAGGGACGGGTCGTGCTGCGCCCATGCGGGAGCGCCGGGAGGGCCCCACATGTTGAAGGGGTTGTTCAGGGCGCCGCCGATCATGATCGAGATCGCGGCCTGGGCGAGCGGGTTCGACGAGGCGGGGCACCCGCTGATGGACGCCGCGGCACGGTAGAGGCCGGGCGCCTGCACGGCGAGATCGAGTGCCGGACCGCCGCTCATCGACACCCCTGCCACCGCGTTGCGGCGCGTACTGCCGAAGTGCTGGTCCATGACACCGGGCAGTTCCTGCGTCAGATAGGTCTGCCATTTGTTGGATCCGAGGATCGGATCGTCGGCGAGCCAATCCGTGTAGAAACTCAGACGCCCACCGATGGGGAGCACGACGGTGACGTTCTTGTCGGCGAAGAATCCCGGGGCGCCGGAGTTGTTGATCCAGCCGACTCCGTCCTCGTTGCCCAGGGCGCCGTTGAGAAGGTAGAGCGTGGGGAGCGACCCGCCGCGAGCCGGGCGGAGCACGTCGTTCGGCACGACGCGGTTCATGGCGGGGGAGTAGACGTCGACGACCGAGTGTGTCGGCGAGAGCTGCCGCACCCCGACCACTCGGGCAGGCTCCGCAGCGGTGGCGGCGGGCGCCCCGAGAAGAGCCGCGACGACGGCGACGACGATGACGAAAACCAACCTCATGGTCCGATGCTCGCACGGCGGAGGGAACCGTGGGGTTCGGTTCTGTGTCGAACCGGTGACTATTGAGTCACATCAGCCACAATGGCCACATGCCGTTCTTCGAAGGACCCCGAGGTCGCGCCCACTACCGCCAGTGGGGACCCACCGAGGACCCTGCCGCGACCCTCGTGTTCCTGCACGGGCGGGGACAGCACACCGGCCAGTACCACCGGTTCGGCGCTGCCCTGGCAGCACACGGCATCGCCACCTGGGGCCTCGACCACATCGGCCACGGCTTGTCCGAAGGAGAGGCGGCCGACGACGCCGCCTACCTCGACGCGCTGGCGGAGAACGCACGACATCTCCTCGGCGTCGTGGTCGAGGCCGGCCACCGACCTGCGGTGATGGGCCACTCGCTGGGGTCCGCGACCGCGGTGCGGATGCTCGCGACCGGCGGGAGCGCGCCCGCCGTCGTGCTGGTGGCGATGCCGCCGCGCGCGATCTCCCGCGAGGATCTGACGGCAGCGACCCGGTCGCCCACCCTGGCACTGCACGGTGTGGACGACCGCATGGTGCCGATCGACGGCGTCCGAGACCTCGTGCGCGGCATCCCGACGATCACCCTGCGCGAGTACGCCGACGCCGGACACGACCTGCTGCACGAGAAGATCCACCGGACCGTGAGCGACGCGGCCGCGGACCACGTCCTCGCGAACGCCTGACGTCAGCTGACGATGATGGTGCGGGTGTGCCACCCGGTCGAACCACCGGGGATCGGCGGGGTGCGCTCCTCGACCTGCGTGTTCCCGTCCTGATCCGTCGCGCGGACCTGGATGTTGTGGTTGCCCGCAGTGGCGTCCCAGTCCCAGAACCATTGGCGCCAGGTGTCGATCGTGTACTGCTCGGCGAGCGTCGCCTCCTGCCACGGTCCGTTGTCGACACGAACCTCGACGCGCTCGATGCCACGCTGCTGCGCCCAGGCGGTACCTGCGACACGGACGGGACCGGGTGCGACGGGGGCGAAGGCGGCCGGCACGTCGATGCGTGACGCCGTCTTGATCGGTGCCTTGTCGCCCCAGCCGCGGTCGGTCCAGTAGGCCGTCGCCTCGTCGAAGCGCGTCAGTTCCCAGTCGACGACCCACTTGGTGGCGGAGACGAATCCGTACAGACCGGGCACGACCTGACGCACCGGGTAGCCGTGCTCGACGGGCAGCGGCTCGCCGTTCATCGACACCGCGAGCATCGCGTCGCGGCCGTCGGTGAGGGCCTCGACCGGCGAACCGATGGTCATGCCGTCGATGCTCGTGGACAGCAGCATGTCCGCGTCGGCCTGCACACCCACCTCGTCGAGGATGTCCTTGATGGGGAACCCGATCCAGGTCGCGTTGCCGGCGAGCGGTCCGCCGACCTCGTTGGAGACGCACGTCAGCGTCACGACGCGCTCGATCGGAGTGCGAGCCATGAGGTCGTCCCAGCTCAGCGTCATCTCGCGGTCGACCTTGCCGTGGATCTTGAGCTGCCACTCGGCGGTGGTCAGCTGCGGGACCTGCAGAGCGGTGTCGATGCGGTAGAAGGTGTTGTTCGGCGTGACGAAGGTGGTCGCGCCCTCGACGCCGATGTCGGTACCGGCCGGAATGGCGGCGGCTTTCTCGCCGGCCGCGACCGTGGGGAGGCGGAAGTTCTTGATGTCCTCGGCGACACCGGCCACACGATCGCCGAGGTACCGGCCGACCGTGCCGGCTGCGACGGCCACCGCGGCGGCAGCGCCGAACAGGACGAGGAACTTACGACGCGGCATGAACCCGTCGACCGTGCCCGCCGGCACCTCCAGCGCTCGCGTGAGGGCCTGCAGGACCGCGATGCCCAGGACGACGCCCACCACGGTGGGGATGACATCACTGAGCGAGGCCGTCGGCCGCTGCAGCACCGCGTAGACGCCCACGGCACCGAGCACCAGCAGGATCACCGATCCGATGGGACGGGACGGGCGCTCGAGCAGGCCGGCGATGGCGGCGATGATCGCGATGCCGATGGACATGCCGACGAACAGGGCGGCCTTGTCGTTGGTGCCGAAGGTGTCGATCGCGAACTCGCGGGCGAACGCGGGCGTGCGGTCCACGGTGGTGGAGCCGACGGCGAAGAACGGTGACGACGCCGAGCTGAAGAGGAGCGAGAGGATCTCGCCCACGCCGAGCACGACGCCGGCGGCGACCACTCCGCTGAGCATGCGTGCGAAGGGGTGGACGCGCGTGCGCGCGGAGTCACCCGAGGTCTGGCGTTCGGTGGTCGTCGTGGTCATGACTGCTATTCGTCACGATGGCAGTGGCGGCTTGCTCCGGTGGGCGTGTTGACGAGCCACAACGAACGAGGCGCGCCCGTGAGGAGTTCTCAC
>NZ_LMRN01000009.1:890943-915865 GCF_001426145.1 Rhodococcus sp. Leaf225
GGCCACCTCGGTGGCGTGCGACTCCAGGATGACGTTGCGCTTGAGCTTCATGGTCGGCGTCAGTTCTCCCGACTCGATCGTGAAGTCACCGGGCAGGATCGTGTACTTCTTGATCTGCTCGGCCTTGGAGACCTTCGAGTTGGCCGTGTCGACGGCCTTGTCGATCTCGGCGATCAGGTCGGCGTTGGTCGTCAGATCACTCGCGGTCGTGCTCTTGTCGAGACCGTGACGCTCGAGCCAGCCGGGCAGAGCCTCGGGGTCCAATGTGATGAGCGCCCCGATGAACGGCTTGGCGTCGCCCACGACGAGGCACTGGCTGACCAGCGGGTGCGACCGGATGGAGTCCTCGAGGCCGGCGGGCGCGACGTTCTTGCCACCTGCCGTCACGATGATCTCCTTCTTGCGACCGGTGATCGAGAGGAAGCCCTCGTCGTCGAGTGAGCCGAGGTCACCGGTGTGGAACCAGCCGTCGCGGATCGATTCCTCGGTGGCCTTCTCGTTGTGCCAGTACCCGGAGAACACGACGGGACCCTTCACCAGGATCTCGCCGTCCTCCGCGATCTTCACGGCGTGCCCCGCGAGCGGGCGGCCGACGGAACCGATGCGCTGCTTGTCGGTGGTGTTGACCGTGACGGCGGCGCTGGTCTCGGTGAGTCCGTAGCCTTCACGCACCGGAACGCCGATGCCGCGGAAGAAATGGCCCAGTCGAGCGCCGAGGGGGCCGCCGCCGGACAGCGCACTGGTGCACCGTCCACCGAGCGCGGCGCGGAGCTTCGAGTAGACCAGCTTGTCGAACAGGGTGTGCTTCGCCTTGAGCACCAGGCCGGCGCCGCCCTTGTCCTGCGCGATGCTCCACTCGATCGCGACGTCCGCGGCCTGATCGAAGATCTTGCCCTTGCCGCCGTCGTGCGCCTTCTGCTTGGCCGAGTTGTAGACCTTCTCGAACACGCGGGGGACCGAGAGGATGAAGTCGGGCTGGAACTCGGCGAACTGCTCGACCAGCGTCGTGGTGTCGGACGTGTGCGCCACCGTGACCTTGGCCTCGAAGGCGCCGAACGACACCGCGCGAGCGAACACGTGCGCCATCGGGAGGAACAGCAGGGTGCGCTTGCCCTCGGTCATCTGGTCGTGCAGCGCCACCTGGGTGGCCGTCGTCTCGGCGTAGAAGTTCGAGTGCGTGAGCTGGACACCCTTCGGGCGGCCGGTGGTCCCCGAGGTGTAGATGAGCGTGGCGGCCGACGACGCGGACACCTGCTGACGACGGGCGTGCAGATCGTCGTCGGACACGGAGGCGCCGCGGGTGGTGAGCTCGTCGATCGCACCGCCGTCGAAGCTCAGCGTCTCGCGGAGATCCGCGGCGCTGTCGGTGACGTCCTTCATGCGGGTGAGGTGTTCGGAGGTCTCGACGACGAAGAGCTTGGTCGCGGAGTCCTCGAGGATCCACTGCGCCTGATCGGCTGCGGACGTCTCGTAGATGGACACGGTGCAGCCACCGGCGGTCCAGATCGCGTAGTCGAGCACGACCCACTCGTAGCGGGTGCCGGCCATGATGGCGACGCGGTCACTGAACTCGATGCCGGAGGCCATGAGGCCCTTGGCCACGCCCGCGACCTCGTCGGCGAAAGTGCGCGCCGTGACGTCCTTCCACGAGCCGCCGACTCGCCGTTGGAACGCCACCCACTCCGGGGTCTCGCTCGCGTAGCGGAACACGGTGTCGGCCATCGAGACGTCGTCCGGGATCGTGTAGGACGCGGGTACCGAGTATTCGTGCACGGTGTCTGTACCTTCCAGTAGCAGCAGGTTTGTTGTGTATTGGATCACATGAAGCGATGCTGCGGTGATCGTAGTGCCGTATCCGCTTTGTCCTGTTCGAACAGTTGTCGGTCTGCAGGTGGTCGCTGGACTAGACTCTGGTGCACATGAGCACTTCCGAGTCGGAAACGGTGTCCACCGACACCCCCTCGTTCGTCGATCTCGGTATCGACGAGCGTGTGCTGAAGGCCCTCGCGGACGTCGGGTACGAGACGCCGTCGCCCATTCAGGCAGCCACCATCCCGCCGTTGATGGCCGGGAACGACGTCGTCGGCCTCGCGCAGACCGGCACCGGCAAGACTGCCGCGTTCGCTGTGCCGATCCTCTCGCGCCTCGACGTCGCCAACCGGGTGCCGCAGGCGCTGGTCCTCGCGCCCACCCGCGAGCTGGCCATCCAGGTGGCCGAGGCGTTCGGCAAGTACGCCACCCACATCGAGGGCCTGCACATCCTGCCCATCTACGGCGGGCAGGCGTACGGCATCCAGCTCTCCGGTCTGCGGCGCGGCGCCCACATCGTCGTCGGCACGCCCGGTCGCGTCATCGACCACCTCGAGAAGGGCACGCTGGACCTGTCGCACCTCGAGTACCTCGTGCTCGACGAGGCCGACGAGATGCTGAAGATGGGATTCCAGGAGGACGTCGAGCGCATCCTCGCGGACACCCCCGAGTACAAGCAGGTGGCGCTGTTCTCGGCCACCATGCCGTCGGCGATCCGCAAGATCTCGCAGCAGTACCTGCACGATCCGGTCGAGATCACGGTGAAGACGAAGACGTCCACCGCCCCCAACATCACGCAGCGGTACGTGCAGGTGGCGCATCAGCGCAAGCTCGACGCGTTGACGCGGATCTTCGAGGTCGAGGACTTCGAGGCGATGATCATCTTCGTCCGCACCAAGCAGGCCACGGAGGAGCTCGCCGAGAAATTGCGGGCGCGGGGCTACTCGGCCGCCGCCATCAACGGTGACATCGTGCAGGCCCAGCGCGAGCGGACCATCGGTCAGCTCAAGAACGGTGCGCTCGACGTGCTCGTCGCCACCGACGTCGCGGCCCGCGGTCTCGACGTCGAGCGGATCTCGCACGTCGTCAACTACGACATCCCGCACGACACCGAGTCGTACGTGCACCGCATCGGGCGGACCGGTCGCGCCGGGCGCGCGGGCGAGGCGCTGCTGTTCGTCGCGCCGCGGGAGCGTCATCTGCTCAAGGCCATCGAGAAGGCGACGCGGCAGCCCATCACCGAGATGCAGCTGCCGAGCGTCGACGACGTCAACGCGCAGCGCGTGGCCAAGTTCGCCGACTCCATCACCCAGTCGCTGTCCTCGACGTCGCTCGGGCTGTTCCGTCGACTCATCGAGGACTACGAGCGCGAGCACGACGTGCCGCTCGCGGACATCGCCGCGGCGCTGGCGACGCAGTCGCGGGACGGCGACGCGTTTCTCATGTCGCCCGAGCCGCCGCCCCCGCCGCGGGAGAAGCGCGAGCGCCCCGAGCGCAAGTTCGACGATCGGGACGCACCGCCGTTGCGCAAGTCTCGCAAGGGCGATCAAGATCTGGCGGTGTACCGGATCAGCGTCGGCAAGCGGCACAAGGTGGCGCCCGGTGCCATCGTCGGTGCCATCGCCAACGAGGGCGGGCTGCGGCGCAGCGACTTCGGGCACATCAGCATCCGGCCGGATCACAGCCTGGTCGAGCTCCCGGCGGATCTCGCGGACGAGACGTTGGAAGCGTTGCGCCGCACCAGGATCAGCGGCGTGCTCATCCAGCTGCAGCGCGACGGCGGACCGCCCCGCGGCAAGCACTGACACCAGCGCACCCCCGCGAGAGTCTCGCGGGGGTGCGGTGCGTCAGCTCTTCTGCAACGCCGAGGGATGCGCGTCGGTGTCGACGCCGGGGACGCCGCGGCCGCGGATAGATGCGCCCGCCGTCTCGGCGACGAACAGCAGTGCGATCAGTCCGACGACGCAGGCGCCCATCATGTAGAACGCCGGGACGAGATCGTTGCCGGTCCGTTCGACGAGCCACTCGTTGGCCGCCGGCGCCGTGCCACCGAACAACGAGGTCGACACGTTGTAGGCGATGGCGAAGCCGGCGAACCGGACGTGCGTCGGGAACATGGCCGGGAACGTCGCCGAGATGGTCGAGAGCTGCAGGACGTAGAGCAGGCCCAGCACGGTGAACGCGACGATGGCCCAGCCGAAGTTGACCGTCATCAGCATGTACATCGGGATCGCGAAGATCAGCAGTCCGACCATCGAGACGAGCCACAGTGGCTTGCGCCCCACCTTGTCCGACAGTGCTCCGGCGAACGGAATGACGAGCATCATGGCGAACTGCCCGATGACGACGAGGAACAGCGACGACGTGCTCGACAGGCCGATCCGGCTCTCCAGATAGGTCGGCATGTAGCTCAGCAGGGTGTAGTTGCAGACGTTGAGCGCGACGACGAGGCCCATCAGCGTGAGGATCGGTCGCCAGTAGGTGGCGATCAGTTCGCGGAACTGGGTGGACGTCTTGTGCTCCACCGCGTCCTCGTTCTCGAGTTCACGGAACACCGGGGTGTCCTCGAGCTTGGACCGCATGTAGAGCCCGATGAGCGCCAGCGGCCCGGCGACGAAGAACGGCAGGCGCCAGCCCCACGTGTCCATGAACGCGTCGGTGGAGAGCAGGTCGACGGCCAGCACCACGAGGGCGCCGAGGGAGAAGCCGCCGAGTGTGCCGAACTCGAGGAAGCTGCCGTAGAAGCCGCGCTTGCGGTCGGGGGAGTACTCGGCCATGAAGGTGGCTGCGCCGCCGTACTCACCGCCGGTGGAGAAGCCCTGGATCATGCGCAGGATCACCAGCAGAACCGGTGCCCAGAAGCCGATCGAGGCGTAACTCGGGATGACACCGATGAGGAAGGTCGCGGTGCCCATCAGGATGATGGTCAGTGCGAGGACGTGCTTGCGGCCGAGACGGTCCCCCAGTGGTCCCCAGACGAGGCCGCCGAGCGGCCGCACGAGGAAGGACACCGCGAAGATGCCCAGCGTCAGCAGGGTGGCGGACTCGAGGTCGTCCGGGAAGAACGCGCGCGAGATGTACGTGGCCGTGTAGGCGTACACGCCGTAGTCGAACCACTCGGTCGCGTTGCCCATCGCCGAGGCGCCGATCGCGCGCCGGAGAACCCCGGGCGGAGCGTCCTTCAGCGCCGGTGTCGGGTTGTCGACAGAACCTGATTCGGAAGTACTCACTCACCCAGACCTACCGAAGTAGTGGCCGAACCTCAGCATCGAGAGGGGCGATCGGTCTCTTCGTTATCGAGTCGTTACGGCGCCCGGGCTGCCGCGACAGTGGCCGTTCGGCACCGGAAACCACCTCTCACCTGGCCCTCGCACGGACCGTCGTCGTCGGTGTCGCGGCGCGGGAGCGGCGGCATCCGATCTCGGGCACTGTCGGCAGCGTCGGCGCCGTCCGCGCAGGCATGACTGCTGCCTCGGCGCTGCTCGTCTTTCCACTGCTCAGCTAGGTTGTGGACGGATAGATTGTGGTCGGACAGGTCGTGGTTCGGGGGACACGCTCACGCGCGGTGGTCGAGGAGGACGAGTCGATGGTGTCGACGCCCGTTCCCCCACGAGTGACCGCTGCGGCGCTGGACCGATCGCGCCTCGGTGGGCCCGTCCGGTCGCCGGGGCGCTACCTGGCGGCGTCGTTCACGGTGGCCGCCGTGGTGCTGGCCGTCTACCTGATCGTGCCCGCATCGATCCGGACCGGCGTCTTCGCGGTGGGCGCCATCGGCTGCATGGTCGTGGTCCTGGTCGGCCTGCGGCGCAACAGCCCGACCGACACGTACGCCTGGCGGTGCATGCTCGGCGCGGCGACGTCCTTCCTGGTGGGCCTGTCCGCGCGGAGCGTGCGCGCGGACCTGCCCTCGGCGATCCGGCTGCTGCCGGAGGTACTGGTGTTGCTCGGCTACCTGCTGCTCGTCCTCGGCATCGTCGGCTGGTCGCGGCGAGGGGGCAACTCGCGGCCCACCCCGACCATCATCGACGCGGTCCTGGTCACGCTGGGCATGACGTTCGTGTCCTGGGTGCTGCTGGTGGCTCCGGTCCTCTCGACCACGCGGGACGTGCCGTCCGTGGTGCTCAACGGGCTGTTCCCCGCGATCGACGCCGGCCTGTTCACGATGGCGTTCTTCCTGCTGTTGTCGAAGAGCCGCTTCAACGTGTCCCTGGTTCTCCTCGTCGCCGCACTGCTCGTCACCATCGTCGGCGATCTCGGCTACGCGATCGCGACGGCCCGCTCGGTCGCCCCGCCCGCGGTCGTCCTCGACGCGATGTATCTGCTCGCGTTCGTCCTGCTGGCCGCCGCGTCGCTGCATCCGTCGATGGCGTGGGTGGGTCGCGCGGGAGGTGTGACGGCCGCGCTCACCCGGCAGCGGATGACGGTGTCCATCGCGCTCGTCGCCACCTGCGCCGCGCTGCCGCTCGTCGGCGACGCGGTGGGGACCGCGGACGTGGTGGTCCGCTCGACCTTTCTGGCCGTGATCCTGGTGGGAATGTTCGTCCGTGGTGAGCGGGCGCTGAGCCGGGTGCAGCGCAGCGAGGACAAGGCCCGCCACGACGCCACCCACGATTCGCTCACCGGTCTCCCCGATCGGTCCATGCTCGAGTCGATCCTGGAACGCGCTGCGCGGAGGCCGTCCTCGTCGGCGTCGGCCACCACCGTGCTGTTCGCGGACCTCGACAACTTCAAGGTCGTCAACGACTCGTACGGCCACCGCGCGGGCGACGAGCTCATCCAGGCGGCGGCGCAGCGCATCCGGCGCGTGGTCTCCGCCGACGAGGACGTGGTGCGGTACGCCGGCGACGAGTTCGTGGTGGTGGCGCACTGTGACCGGGCCCGTGCCGAGGAGCTCGCGGAACTGCTCCTGGCCGCGTTCGCGGAACCGTTCGAGTTGAGTGTGGCGTCGCTGTACGTGAGCGTCAGCATCGGCATCGCGACGTCCTGCGGTCCCACCGGGTTGGCGGACGATCTGGTCCGCGAGGCCGACACGGCGATGTACGACGCCAAGTTCCGCGGGCCGGCGGCCTACGCGTTCTTCGACGAGTCCCTGCGCACCGCGGCGACCCGGTCGGTCGAGCTGGGCAGCGCGCTGCGCGGCGCGGTCGCGCGCGGGGAGATGGCGGTGCACTACCAACCCATCGTGTCGCTGCGGACCCACGACGTGCTGGTCTACGAGGCCCTGGTGCGGTGGAAGCATCGCGGCCGCTGGGTCGGGCCGGACGAGTTCATCCCGGTCGCCGAGGCCACCAACATGATCTCCGAGATCGGGACCTGGGTACTCGACACGGCTCTGGGCGATCTGGTGCGACTGCGGGCGGCGGGAGCGCCGCGCATGTCGATGTCGGTGAACCTCTCCGTGCTGCAGCTGCGTGACGAGCGGCTCCCGGACGTCGTCGCGGACCTGCTGGCGTCGCACGGTCTGGACGGGTCGGTGCTCGGGCTCGAGGTGACCGAGAGTGCCCTCATCGCCGATCCGGTGGTGGCCAATCGGGTCCTCGCGCGTCTCGCCGAGCAGGACATCGTGCTGGTGCTCGACGACTTCGGGATGGGGTACTCCTCGCTCGGTCGCCTACGAGATCTGCCCATCACCGTCATCAAGATCGACAAGTCGTTCATCGACCGCGTCCCGGTCGACGACGCGTCGGTGTCCATCGTGACGGCCATCGAGGCCATGGCCACCGCGCTGACCATGCGCACCGTCGCCGAGGGCGTGGAGACGACGGAGCAGGAGCGCATCGTCACCGAACTCGGCTGCACGTACGCACAGGGGTACCTCTACGGGCGCCCCGCGCCCGTGGAGACGTTCCTCTCCTGACGCGTCAGCGGAGCCGTCGGCCGTGGCGGACCGGGATCGAGTTGACGGTGCGTACCGACCAGCCGTCGTCGTCGCGGACGACGACGCTCACGCCGGCGTTCGCGATGCGCGGCGCAGGGTGGCCGGTGATGGACCTCAGCACGGCCCGGATGATGCCGCCGTGTGCCACGGCGACGAGGGACCTGCCGGGGTTCTCGTCGGCCAGCAGGTCGAGTCGACGACGCCCCCGCTCGGCGAGCGCCTCGTGCGACTCGGCGCCCGGGTAGTCACCGTCGGGCCAGTACGCCCACGCCTCGTAGCCGGTCATGCCCTCGGCACGTCCGAAGCGACGTTCCATCAGGTCCTCGTGGTCGGCCGAGCGGGTGAGCCCGATGACGTGGCCGATGATGTCGGCGGTCTCCGACGCCCGCGAGAGCGGCGAGCTGACGAGGGTGTCCCACGAGTCGTCGGCCAGCGCGGCGGCCGCGGTCCGGGCCTGGCTGCGCCCGATGTCGTTGAGCGGGATGTCGGAGGAGCCCTGCAGACGCCCCTCGACGTTCCAGTCGGTCTCGCCGTGGCGCACGAGGGCCACTCGGACAGAGGTGCTCCGCGCCCGGGAGTCGAGGTGATCGGTCATGGTCGGGCCCAGAATATCGGTCGACGGCACCCCTGTCCGAGCCTGGTTACCGGAGAGTACGGTGCTAGAGATCAGCGAAGGACTTCGAAAGGTCACAGATGAACCTGGCACTCACCGATGAGGAAGCTGCGTTCCGCGACGAGATGCGAACTTTCTTCCGTACCGAGATCCCTGCCGATATCCGCGAGCGCAACGCGGCAGGCGAGGAACTCGAGCGCGAGGACATGATCACGACGCTGCAGATCCTGAACAAGCACGGCATGGCGAGCCCGCACTGGCCCGTCGAATGGGGTGGCAAGGACTGGACCCCGATGCAGCACCACATCTGGTTGGACGAGCTGCAGCTCGCGTCGGTGCCCGAGCCCCTGGCCTTCAACATCTCGATGGTGGGGCCCGTCATCGCGACCTTCGGCAGCGAGGAGCAGAAGCAGAAGTTCCTCCCGCCCACGCAGAACCTCGACATCTGGTGGTGCCAGGGCTTCTCCGAGCCCGAGGCGGGATCGGACCTCGCGTCGCTGCGCACGGTCGCTCTGCGCGACGGTGACGAGTACGTCATCAACGGTCAGAAGACGTGGACCACGCTCGGCCAGTACGCCGATTGGATCTTCGTGCTGGCGCGCACCAACCCGGACGCGCCGAAGAAGCAGGCCGGTATCTCGTTCATCCTGGTCGACCTGAAGACCCCCGGCATCACCGTGCGCCCGATCAAGCTGATCGACGGCGGCCACGAGGTCAACGAGGTCTGGTTCGAGGACGTCCGCGTCCCCGTCGAGAACCTCGTCGGCGAGGAGAACGCCGGCTGGACCTACGCCAAGTTCCTGCTGAGCAACGAGCGCACCGGCATCACGCGACTCGGCTTCACCAAGACCAAGCTGGCGCAGGCCAAGGCGCTCGCGGCCGAGACCACGGTCGGGACCGGCACGCTGCTCGACGATCCGGTCTTCGCCGCTCGGTTCGCCGAGCTCGAGAACCAGGTGCTCGCACTCGAGCTCACCCAGCTGCGCATCGTCTCCAGCTACGTCTCCGGCAAGGAGAACCCGGCGTCGTCGGTGCTCAAGCTCCGGGGCAGCGAGCTGCAGCAGTTGGCCACCGAGATCCTCACCGACGTGGCGGGACCGGACTCGCTCCCGTTCGCGGCCGGAGAGGACTCGCCGACACCGGTCTGGGCGCAGCGTGCGACCCCGACCTACCTGAACTTCCGCAAGACATCCATCTACGGCGGCTCGAACGAGGTGCAGCGCACCATCATCGCGTCCGGCATTCTCGGTCTCTAGGAGCGCACGACATGCAGTTCGAACTGGACGAAGAACAGAAGCTGCTGCGCGACACGGTGCGTGACGTGCTCGCCCGCAGTTACGACAACGAGAAGCGCAAGGCAGCGGTGGAGAGCGAGCGCGGCTGGACCGAATCGGTCTGGAAGCAGTTCGCCGAGCTGGGCCTGCTCGGCCTCAGTTTCGCCGAGGACGACGGCGGCATGGACGCCGGACCGGTCGAGACCTTCGCGGTCATGACCGAGATCGGTCGCCGCCTCGCACCCGAGCCGCTGCTGGACTGCGTGCTGATTCCGGGTGGTCTCATCACCGAGGTCGGATCGACCGATCAGCGTCAGCGCATCCTGCCGGGCGTCGCGGAGGGGCAGACCCTTCTCGCGTTCGCGCATTCCGAGCCGGGCACCCGCTGGCCGGCGGCCGAGGTGTCGACGTCGGCCACCGAGGACCTGCGTGAAGGCCGGAGGCCGGCCGGATCGGGTGGCTCGTGGGCACTCTCGGGTGTGAAGAACCCTGTGCTGCACGGTGACTGCGCCGATCACTTCGTGATCAGCGCGGCGCTGCCCGGCGGCGGCGTGGGCCTGTTCCTGGTCGCGGCCGATGCCGAGGGACTCACGCGCAAGACCTACCGCACCCACGACGGACTGCGCGGCGCGTCGCTCGAGCTGTCGGACGTCGCGGGCGAACCGCTCGGTGACGGCGGCGACGCCAGTGCCGCCATCGTGGCGTCCAACGTCCGTGCGCAGGCGGCTCTCGCTGCCGAGGCGCTCGGTGCGATGGAGGAGTCGCTGCGACTCACCACGGAGTACCTGAAGCAGCGCAAGCAGTTCGGTGTGCCGCTCGCCAAGTTCCAGGCACTGACGTTCCGCGCTGCGGACATGTACGTGCAGCTCGAACTGGCACGCAGCATGGCGCTCTACGCGACGATGTCGCTGGCCGACGGATCTCCGGATCCCACGGTCGCGTCGCGGGCGAAGCTGCAGATCGGACGCTCCGCCCGGCAGATCGGCCAGGAGTCGATCCAGCTGCACGGCGGAATCGGTGTGACGGACGAATACCCTGTGGGACATTACTTCTCGCGTCTCACGGCCATCGAGCACACGCTCGGCGGGGTCGACGATCACCTCCGGGTGATCACGTCGTCGCTGAAGGATCACGAGATGCTCGGCGTCTCCTAGCACCGCCTCGACGAAGGCCGGTCGCCCGCGTGGTGACCGGCCTTCGTCGTGTCGGGAATGTGGTGGTCAGCCGGTGATCGCAGCAGTGACGACGCCGGTGCGCATCCGCTGCGGATGGTCGCCGACCGCAGCGCTGCCCACTTCCAGACCGGTGTCGAACGAGATCGCAGAAACCTTGTCGCTACCGGCCCACGACACGAAGCAGTACTGACCGTCGGCACTGCGCGTGGACCAGTAGGGCTTCTCACCGGACGTCACCAGAGGCCCCGCCGTCAGGGTATCCCGCGAGACCACGGTGGCGTAGTCCGACATCGTTCCCGCGACGCACATCTTGGTGCCGGCGGTGTTCATCGCAATGCCGTGATGGGCCGAGTCGAGCAGGTACGACTCGCGCGGAAGCGCCGCCGCCGCAGCGGTGATGGGCAGATCCGCCACCCGGGTCACCCGGTCCTGCTGCAGGTCGTACTCCACGATGCCGTGAAAGAAAGAGACCTGCAGGTAGAGGAAACGCTCGTCCGGCGAGAGCGTCATCGGGCGGACGGACGAACTCATGTCGGGGTGCCCGGCCTCGGCCAGCTTGCGCCCGATGTCGATCTGGCGCGTGACGGCCCCGGTGGTCCTGTCGTAGAAGGCGATCCAGCGCGGGAACTTGGTCACGCCGAGAGCGGGCGCGTCGAGGGGTGACTCGACGCGGCCGATGCTCGCGTTGATGATGTAGCGGCCGTCTTTCGTGTACACGTTCTCGTGCGGGGAGGTGCCGGTGGGGAATCTGCCGATCTCGCGGCCGTTCGTCGTGTCCAGGATGTGCACCGTGTTGGCCGTCGACGCCGAGACAGCGACCTGTGTGCCGTCGTCCGAGATCGCCATGTGATCGGCGCGCTGACCGTCGACGGCGAACCGCCAATCGATCGCACCGGTTGCGATGTCGAGGGAGACGACGTCGGCGAAGCTGGGCCGCGAGACGATCAGCTTCCTGCCGTCCTTCGAGGTGTACATGTCGTCGGCGTACTGGTCGTGACCCTCGCCCACCAGCTGCCGGATTCCGAAGTAGAACGCGGCGCGCACTGGATTCCGGTAGATCTCCGCGAGGCGCTGTTCCTTGTCCGGCACGACGTTCAACCGACCCAGTCTGGTCAGGTTGCCGTCGGGGGTGAGGTAGTCCGCGGTCCCGTCCCAGTTGTTGGCCACGAACAGCACGTCCGTGAGCCCGGGCGCAGCCACCGCCGGGGTCGCTACGGCAACGGTGCCCATCGCCGTCAGTGCGGCGGTGGCAACGGTGAGAAGTGTGGTGCGAACGGTCATGTGCGGCCCCCGAGAATGTCGTCGAGGTGCCCCGTGCCCCCCGGCCGAATCAGAGTAACCGGAGCAAGGGGACACACGGGACGAACTGTCAGGTAACGGGATTCTTCACATCGACTCCGTCGGCAATGCGTCGGATGTTCTCGAGGACGTCGCGACACCGGCCGTCGAAGGTGCGACGGGTGATGCCCGACGAGTGCGGTGTCATGAGCACGTTGGGCAGTGCCCCGAACGGGTGCGCACTCGGTTCGCCGTGCCCGTCGGGACCGGGGTAGTCGTACCAGACGTCGATCGCGGCAGCACCCAGGTCACCACGCGAGAGTGCCTCGTAGAGAGGACGTTCCTGCACCAGTGGGCCACGTCCGACGTTGATCAGAACGCCCCGCGGTCCGAGGGCTCGCAGCTGCGCGGGGCCGATCATGCCGCTCGTCGCTGTCGTCAGGGGAGCCGAGACGACCATGATGTCGGACTCGTCGGCCAGCCTGTCGAGTTCGTCGGTCGAGCCGGCCCAGTCCAGGCCATGGGCGACCACGTCGACCGCACCGCGTCCTGTCACGGCAGCGCCGACGCATCCGAGGGTGCGCAGTAGCGACCACGACCGCTGACCGATGTGGCCGAAACCGACGAAGCCCACCCGCGCTCCGGCAGTGGCGTGGGGTTGAGGTAGTGCCTGATCGTAAACGGAGGTTGCCCACACGCCTTGTCTCAGAGCGCGGTCCTGATCGAGGAACCCGCGTCGGAGCAGGATCGCTGCGGCGAGCACGTACTCGGCGATCGAGTCCTCGTGGTGAAAGGTGTTGGCCACTACGGTCGTCGACGGAAGCGATGCGCGCGCCACGTTGTCGACGCCCGCACCGACGACCTGGACGAGTCGCAGCCGCGTGCCGGCTCGCGCCATGGCGTCGGTGACCTTGCCGCCCACGTGGATGTCCGCATCGGCGAGGTCGGCGACGAGCGCGTCCTCGTCGAAGCGTTCGTGCCACGACACGACGGTGCCGTCCGGCATCCCCGCCTCGACGGCGTCCCGATGCGGGAGGAGGTTGCGGTCCGCGACGACGACCTTCATGCGCGCTGCAGGCAGGGGCGCTTGCTGTCGAAGGTCCAGTTCGGCACCAGGTACTGCATGCCGACCGCATCGTCGCGGGCCCCGAGGCCCTCGCGCTGGTACAGCTCGTGTGCGGCCTCGACGCGCTCCATGTCGAGGGTCACTCCGAGACCCGGCACGTCGGGGACGGTGAGGTACCCGTCCACGATGGGGAACGGATTCGTCGTGATGCGCTGGCCGTCCTGCCAGATCCAGTGCGTGTCGATGGCGGTGATCTCACCGGGAGCGGCAGCTGCGACGTGCGTGAACATGGCGAGCGAGACGTCGAAGTGGTTGTTGGAGTGCGATCCCCACGTCAGACCCCAGGCATCGCAGAGTTGCGCGACGCGGACCGATCCGTTCATCGTCCAGAAATGGGGATCCGCGAGCGGGATGTCGACGGCGCCGGATCGAATGGTGTGTCCCATCTCGCGCCAGTCGGTGGCGATCATGTTGGTGGCGGTGGGCAGGCCGGTCGCGCGCTTGAACTCGGCCATCACCTCGCGCCCGGAGAATCCGCCTTCGGGTCCGACCGGGTCCTCCGCGTAGGCGAGCACGTCGCGCAGACCACGGCACGTCTCGATCGCGTCCTTCAGGAGCCATCCGCCGTTGGGGTCCAGGGTGATCCGCGCAGAGGGGAATCGTTCCGCGAGCGCACGGACCGCGTCGGCCTCCTGCGCTGCGGGGAGTACGCCGCCCTTGAGCTTGAAGTCCTGGAAGCCGTACTTCGCCTGTGCGGCTTCGGCCAACGCCACTACGGCGTCGGGCGACAGGGCTTCCTCGTGGCGAATACGGGACCAGGCGTCGGCGGAGCCGCTCTCGTCCGAGGGGGCGCGGTACGCGAGGTCGGTCTTGGTGCGGTCGCCGATGAAGAAGAGGTAGCCCAACGCCTGCACCTTGTCGCGCTGGCGGCCGTCGCCGAGCAGGGCAGCGACACTGACGCCGAGGTGTTGACCGAGAAGATCGAGCAGGGCGCTCTCCACCGCGGTCACGGCATGCACTGCGATCCGCAGATCGAAGGTCTGGGCGCCGCGTCCGCCGGAATCGCGGTCCGCGAACGCGCGGCGCATCGCGTTGAGCACGGCGTGGTAGTTGCCGACCGAGGCGTTCTCGACGAGGACGCGGGCGTCCTCCAGACAGCGGCGGATGGGCTCGCCACCCGGTACCTCGCCCACACCGGTGCGCCCGTCGGAGTCGGTCAGCACGACCAGGTTCCGGGTGAAGAACGGTGCATGGGCGCCGCTGAGATTCAGCAGCATGCTGTCGTGGCCGGCGACGGGAACGACGCGCATCGCGGTGACGACGGGCGTGGCATGGGAGGTTCGGACCTCGGTGACGGTGCTCACGTCGACGAGCCTAGGGCGGGTGATTCATTCCCGTCCAACACCATTTGTGGATGCAGCGATGCAGGGTGAGTATCGATCGAGTGCGCCGGCGCCGAGTGCGCACATCTGCCATGAAGCGCATACCCCGTCCAGTCGGCTGTAGCGGGTGTGCGCTCATCAGAGGGTGTGTGCGCTCCCGGAAGCGCCAGCGCTGCACCCACCGCAACCGCACACCTCACACCACCGCATCGACCAGCAGCACGAGCGCACCACCCGCCGAGACGACGATGGACACCCATCGCAGCCGACGACGGTCGAGTACGCGGTTCACCCAGCGCGAGGCCATGTACCCGAGCGCGACTACGGGCAGGAGCAGGGCGCCGGTCGCCAGGGAGTGCGCGTCGAGGGAGCCGGCGACCCCCAGCGCGGCGAGCGACATCAGGGAGCCGATCAGGAAGAAGCCGCTCATGGTGCTGCGCAACGCGGCGCCGCTGCTGCCGCTCCAGATCAGCGCCATGGGTGGCCCGCCGATGGAGGTGGCGGTGCCGAGCAGTCCGGACGCGGCGCCCGCGGTCATGAGCGATCCGCGTCGCGGTGTCGGCGACCAGCCGATCGCCGTGGCCACGACGCCGAACAGCACCACTGCACCGAGCATGATGGAGACTCCCCGCTCGGGCAGCACGACGAGCAGCGCGGCGCCGGCGATCACGCCGGGCACCCGTCCCACCAGTGCCCAGCCGGCCCCGCGCACGTCGATGCTCGTGCGCTCCCGCACCACCACCAGCGCGGTGAGCGCGGTGGCGAGCAGGATGATCGTGCCGGGCACCATCCGCGGATCGATGATGGCCAGGACGGGCGCCGCGACCATCCCCATCCCGAAGCCGATGGACGACTGGAGACACGACGCCGTGAAGATCGCGACGCCCACGACCAGCCATTCGAGGCCGGTCACGCGAGCACGGTCATACGGCCACGGCGTCCGATCTCGGGTGGTGGCACTCGGCGATGTGCAGGTCCCCGAGACGCCCGACCGACGGGGGAATGCCCGTCGAGCAGACGTCCGTCGCGTGCGCGCAGCGCGTGCGGAAACGGCAGCCCGACGGCGGGTTCAGAGGCGACGGTACCTCCCCCTCCAGGAGGATGCGCGAACGCCGGGTCGAGGGATCCAGCGTCGGGGCTGCCGACATCAGTGCCTCGGTGTACGGGTGCGTGGGATGGTCGAAGACGTCATCGGTCGGACCGGTCTCGATGATGCGGCCGAGGTACATCACGGCGACCCGGTCGGCGACGTGGCGCACCACCGACAGGTCGTGCGAGATGAAGACGTAGCTGATGCCGAGCTCCTTCTGCAGATCCGAGAGCAGGTTCAGCACCTGCGCCTGGACCGACAGGTCGAGAGCCGAGACGGGCTCGTCGCACACCACGACACTCGGATCGAGTGCCAGGGCCCGCGCGATGCCGAGACGCTGGCGCTGACCACCTGAGAACTCCTGCGGGTAGCGGTGCTCGTCGCTGGGACGCAGACCGACGAGGTGCAGCAGCTCCCGGACGCGGGCGGCGCGGTCGCGCTTGGTCTTGTACATCGTGCGATGCGTGTGCCACGGCTCCGAGATTATCTCCGCCGCCGACATCCTCGAGTTGAGCGATCCGTACGGGTCCTGGAAGACCATCTGGATCCGACGACGCCACGCGAGCAGTTCCTTGCCCTTGAGGCCGAACGGGTCGACGCCGTCCCACGACACGGTGCCCGTGTCGGGTCGTTCGAGCATCATCAGCGTGCGCGCGAGTGTGGACTTGCCGCAACCGGACTCACCGACGAGGCCGAGGGTCTCGCCGCGTCGCAGCTCGAGGTCGATGCCGTCGAGTGCCCGCAGTTTCTTGTGGCCGCCGCTGCCGGCGGCGACGTCGAACGTCTTGGAGACTCCACGGACCTGGAGCAACGGTGCGGCCTGCGTGGCCGCGGCCTCACTCGCCACTGTCGTCGTAACGGACACCGGACACCTCCTCGGGGAAATGGCATGCGGTCGCACGGCTGGTGCCGGCGACACTGCGGAGTTCGGGGCGCTGCGCGACGCAGACGGCGCGCGCGATGGGGCATCGGGCCTGGTACACGCACCCCGGCGGGATGGAGTGCAGATCCGGCGGGGTGCCGCCGATGGACTTCAGGTGCTCGCCGCGCACGGTGGCGACGGGGACCGAGTCGAGCAGTCCCTTCGTGTACGGATGCTGCGGTGAGCCGAACACCTCGGCGACGGGTCCCGTCTCGACGACGGTGCCGGCGTACATGACGGCGACGTCGTCGGCTTCCTCCGCGACCAGCGCGAGGTCGTGCGTGATGAGGATGACGGCCATGTCGTGCTCGGTGCGCAGGTCGCGCAGCAACGACATGATCTGCGCCTGCACGGTGACGTCGAGAGCGGTGGTGGGCTCGTCCGCCAGCAGCACGGTGGGCCCCAGGGCGACGGCCATCGCGATGAGCAGGCGCTGACGCATACCGCCCGAGAACTGGTGCGGGTAGGAGTCTGCGCGCGACTCGGGCTCCGGGATGCCCACCCGCTCCATCAGCGAGATCGCTTCGACACGTGCAGCTTTCGCCGACATGCCGCGGTGGATGCGGAACGGTTCCGCCAACTGTGTGCCCACGGTGTAGACGGGGTTCAGTGCCGTCAGCGCGTCCTGGAAGACGATGGCGAGCTCGGTGGCGGCGATGCGGCGTCGAGTCCTGGAGTTCGCCGTCACCAGATCGGTGTCGCCGAGCATGACGGTGCCGTCGACGATGTCGGCGATCGGCTCGAGCAACCCGACGAGGGCCTGGGCCGTCATGGACTTGCCGCAGCCGGATTCGCCCAGCAGTGCGAGTGTGCGGCCGCGCTTCGCGCTGAACGACACTCCGTCGACGGCACGCACGGTGCCCGACGGGGTGCGGATCTCGACGGTCAGACCGTCGACCTCGAGCGCGGTGCGGGCGAGAGCGGGAGCACTCATCGACGTGCCTTTCTCTTCGAACGCGGGAGGGTGAGGCGCCAGCGCTGCGCCGGGTCGGTGGCGATGCGGGCCCACGCGGCCAGCACGGTCGCGGACACGGTGGTGATGACGATCGCGAGTCCGGGGAAGAACGACAGCCACCAGGCGCTCTGCAGGTAGGTGCGGCCCTGGGACACCATGAGGCCCCAGCTGATGTCGGGTGGCTGGATCCCGATGCCGAGGAAGCTGAGCGACGACTCGGCCAGCATCACGAAGCAGAAGTCGAGCGTGGCGACGGTCAGCAACGTGGGCAGCAGAATCGGCACCACGTGGCGACGGATCACCGCGCCGCTGCCGGCGCCGAACGTGCGGGCCGCGTCGACGAAAACTCGCGATCGGAGTTCCGCGCTCTCGGCGCGGGCCGTGCGGAGGTAGATCGGGATGCGGGTGATGGTCAGGATCAGCACGATGTTCGCGGCGCTGGGGGAGAAGACGTACAGCACGACGACGGCCATCAGCAACGACGGGAAGCTCATGATGACGTCGGCGACGCGCATGGCGGCGGTCTCGCGCCAGCCGCGGTGGTAACCGGCCCACATGCCGATGATCGAGCCGATGATGCCTGACAGGATGACTGCGGGGATCGCGACCGACAGCGTGGTCCGGCTGGCGAGGATCAGGCGGGCGAGCATGCTGCGGCCGAGCGGATCGGTGCCGAGGATGTTCATGAAGCCGGTGTCGAGGGAGAACGGTGCCAGGTTGGATCGATCGAGGTCCTGACGGGTGGCGGCGTCGCCGACCAGCATGGGACCGAAGATCGCGGTGAGGAAGACGAGCACCAGGATGCTCGCCGCGATGGTGGCGACGCGGTCCCGCAGCAGCAGACGCCACAGCGGCATGGAGGTCGTGCGCGAGGGCGCCGTGGACGCGGCGTCCGGGGTGGGCGGCAGCACCGGGGGAACCGGAACGCCCGAGCTGTCCTTGCTTGCTTCGAGTGTCATGGGTGTACCTCTCAGACCTTGGCCTTGTCGCGAACCCGTGCGTCGAGCAGCGCGTAGCACGCGTCGATCACGATGTTCAGAACGAAGATGCTCACGGCCGTCAGGAGGACGGCTGCTTGGAGGACGGCGAAGTCGCGCTGCAGGATCGCGTCGATCATCAACTTGCCGATGCCGGGCCACCCGAAGATGGCCTCGACCACGACGGCGCCGTTCACCAGGCCGACGGTGAGGTCGCCGGCGACGGTCAGCGCGGGTGCCGCGGCGTTGCGCAGCGCGTGGTGGGTGACGACGCGCAGGTCGCCGGCACCCTTGCTGCGAGCGAGGCGGACGTACGGGGCGGACAGGGCCGAGACCATCGCACCGCGGACCACCTGGGTGAGCACGCCGAGCGGCCGGATGAGCAGTGTCGCGATGGGGAGCACCCATGCGACGGCGCCCCCGGTGCCGGAGGTCGGCAGGACACCGAGCACGACGGCGAAGATCCAGACGCCGGTGATGGCGAACCAGAAGTCGGGGATGCTCGCGGCCGTCATGGACAGCAGGCTCGAGAACCGGTCGGCGAGAGAGTTGGGACGGTAGGCGGCCCAGCAGCCGATGACGATCGAACCGATCACGGCGAGGAGCATCGTTACGAAGGCGAGCTGCAGGGTGGCGGGAAAGGCGCGCAACGCCATGGTGGACGCGGCTTCGCCCGTCCGGAGCGACTCACCGAAGTCGAGGTGCAGCACGCCGCCGAAGTAGTCGGCCATCTGTGTCCACACGGACTGGTCGAAGCCGTTCTGGGCGGCGAACGCCTCGCGCTGGGCGGGTGTCGCCGACTCGGGAAGGTAGAGGCTGGTCGGATCACCGGTCAGACGAGCGAGGAAGAAGACGCCGATGAGGACGACCAGGAGTGGGACGAGGCTGGTGTAGACGCGGCGTCGCAGAAACGCGAACATGGCGGTCACTCCCTTCCGGAGGAGGGGCTGGTCGGCCTCTCGGTCGAGGTGGGCTGCTGGTCGGGGTCGTGATCAGTCGGTCGCATCGGAACTCCGGGTCATCTCGGCCAGTCGCATCTCGTCGACGGTGGCGGAATCGGGGGTGTAGTCGATGCGCGGGTCCTTGGCCAACACACCGTTCATGTGCGCGATGTACGCCATCTGCGTGATCTCCCCGGGTTCACGGGCGAAGAGATCGGCGAACGCGGTCTGTCGCTCCTCGTCGGTCAGCGATTCGGCCTCGTCGATTCCCTCGTCGAAGTCGGTTGTGCCGTAGGAGCTCTGGAAGCCGTCGCTGCGCATGTACTGATCCATCGTGAACGCGGCGTCGCCGGCCTGATTGCCGTGCTGGATCACCAGCAGGTAGGGCCCGACGTTCGGGAACGGCCGTTCCTGGAACTCGGCGGTGGCCGCCGTGTCCTTCATCTCGATCTTCACGTTCAGGCCGATGCCGGCCAGCGCGTTCTGGATGACCTCGACGGTCTCGTTGATCTTCGGGAACTGCCCGGTGCGGCCGATGAGGCGGATCTCGGTGTCGACGGGAACACCGTCGGCGCGAGCCTCGTCGATGAGGGCCTTGCCCCTCTCCATGTCGTACGGCCACGGGGTGAGCTCGTCGTTGTAGCCGACGACGCCGTCCGCGATGAGTTGCGCAGCGGGCGCTCCCATTCCGCGGAACAGTGCCTTGACGATGCCCGCACGGTTGATGGCGTAGTTGATGGCCTCGCGCACGCGCTGATCGTCTAGTGGCGGTGTGGTGGCCTGCATCCGCAAGGCGGTGGTCTCGTTGTTCGGGAAGGCGACACCGAGGTCGCCGGCTCCGTCCTCGGGGCCGAGGCCGGTCGCGATGTCCGCCTCGCCGTTGGTGACCATGGCGGCGCGGACGCTGCCCTCGGTACGCCACTGGTAGACGGCCCGCGTGAATTCCGGTGCGTCGCCCCAGTAGGTGTCGTTGCGCACCAGGGAGAGTCGCTGGCCGTAGTCCCACGAGTCGATGCGGTACGGGCCGGTACCGATCGGCTCGCGGGTCCGCTCGGCGCTACCGACCTCGCTCTTGACCATCTCGATGAACGAGAGACGAAGCGGCAGAATCGGATCGGGAGTCGGCGAGGCGACGGTCAACGTCGTCGGATCCACGGCGCGGACGGTGAGGTCGTCGTCGCCGAAGACGTATCCCTCGACGTTGCAGGCCAGATCGGAGTTCACGGCGCGATCGACCGACACGGCGGCGTCCTCGGCGTCGAACGGTGTGCCGTCGCTGAAGGTGACGTCGTCGCGCAGGCGGATCGTCCACTCGGTGTCCGACGTGCGCTCCCACGACGTGGCGAGCTTCGGTTCGAGGTCACCCGTGGTGGGGTCACGCTCGATCATGGGTTCGGTGATGTTGGACCGCGTGACCACGCCGATGGCCGTCAGCGAGACATCGCACGGCTCCAGGGTCGGTGGTTCCTGCGGCAGCACGATCCGGACGGTGTCGGGACTCGCGGCGTCTCCGCTGTCCGAGTTCGCGACGGTGCATCCGGTGAGGAGTGCGGACGCGGCGATCACCGACACCAGGGATGTGGCGCGGGTGGATCTCATGGATTCCTCCAAGCTGAGGGGGCTTCACCGGGTGCGAGGTGTCGGGGCTGACGACGCACGCCGAGTGGAGCCGATGGACCGCCTGTGACGGTAGACACACGGTAGGAGTGGGGGGAGTGACCGTCAACAGACGATCGGCCGGGAAATCGCAGTTCGGGGCCGATTTCGGGATCGCCGTGACGGCGTCGAGCGGTCCGCATCACACTGCCGAGGCTCTGACCTGCTGCGTCACGAGAGGACACGATATCAATACCGGATGAGTATGGATCCATGCTAATTGCGTGTTGGACCGGTATTCGTCGGCCGACATACGATCACCGCAGACGATGGCCGTCGCTCCCGGTGGCCGTCGCACGGTGAAGGAGGCGGCATGACCGACGGTGGAACGCCGAGCTCGAACGGATCGGCATCGAGTCCCGATGAGACGCAGCGATTTTCGCGCGTTCTCCGGGTCGGCGGACTCAAGCCGTCGCTCATGAAGACACTCGAGGCCGGCGGCGCGCTGGTGCTGCCGGACGACGATCGCGACGATGTGCTCGGCCGGCACGCCGACGAGATCGTCGCCGTCGTGACGTCCGGCCGTGTCGGCGTCAAGGCGGACCTCATGGACCGCCTGCCCGCGCTGCGCGCGATCGTCCACTTCGGAGTCGGGTACGACGGCACCGATGCAGAGGAGGCCCGCCGCCGCGGGATCGGTGTCAGCAACACTCCGGACGTCCTCACCGACGCCGTCGCCGACACCGCCCTCGGGCTGCTCATCGACACCCTCCGCGGCTTCTCCGCCGCCGACCGCTACGTGCGCGCGGGCGAGTGGACCACCAAGCCCATGCCGCCGTTGGCGCGGCAGGTCAGCGGATCTCGGGTCGGCATCCTCGGTCTCGGGCGCATCGGCGGCGCCATCGCGCACCGCCTCGAGGCCTTCGGCTGCACCATCGACTATCACAACCGCAACGTCGTCGAGTCGAGTCCGTACCGGTACCACTCGTCTCCGCGGGAACTCGCTGCGGCAGTGGACGTTCTGGTCGTGGCCGCAGCCGGCGGACCGGAGACGCAGCAGCTCGTCGACAGGGAGACGCTGGACGCACTGGGGCCGGACGGCTTCCTGATCAACGTGGCTCGCGGCAGCGTCGTGGACGAGGACGCCCTCGTCGAGGCGCTGCAGAGCGGACGGTTGGCCGGCGCCGGGCTCGACGTCTTCGCCCACGAACCCGAGGTGCCGGACGCGCTTCGCGCCCTCGACACCGTGGTGTTGCTTCCCCACGTCGGGAGTGCCACGGTGCAGACCCGCGCCGCGATGGAAGCACTCACCCTCGAGAACCTGAACTCGTTCCTCGCCGACGGCACGCTCGTGACGCCGGTCTTCCAGCCCGATCAGAAGGAGACCCGATGAGCGTCGTCGTGGGATACGCGGACACCGTCGAGGATCGCAACGCACTGCCGTTCGCGTTCCGCGAGGCCAAGATGCGCGGTACCGACGTCACCGTCGTGGTCGACGGTGATCGCAGTGCGGTCGACGAGCTGATCATGGCTGCCCGCACCGACTCCGGCGCCGACGGCGTGGCGGCGCGGGTGGCGGAGCCGGTACCCGGCCGCTCGCACGCCGACAACCTCGTCGACATGTCCTACGAGCCGGATGTCGAGCTCCTCGTCATCGGCGTGCGTCGCCGCTCACCCGTCGGAAAGCTGTTGCTCGGCAGCCTGTCTCAGCGTGTCCTGCTCGACGCACACTGCCCGGTCGTGGCCGTCAAGCCGCCGGTCGAGGTCGCGCACTAGTTCGCGGACGCAGCAACCGCCGGCTGTGATCTCACTGCAGTGAGGTCACGGCCTTCACGTCCGTCAGCACACGGTGCAGGGCGGGGTTGGCGGCGTCGTGACGCCACGCGGCGTTCAGTCGCACAGGTTCCTCGGTGCTGGAACGGATCTCGCGGAACACGACGCCCTCGGTGTGCATCGTGCGTGCCGAGGCCGGCACCAGTGCGCAGCCCAGGCCGGAGCTCACGAGCATCAGCATGGTGTGCACCTGCGTCACGTACTGCACGTATCGAGGCGTGACCCCGGCGACGGTGAAGGTGCTGATGAGGAGTTCGTGGAAGTAGCGGGCATCCACCGGCGAGTACATGATCACGGGTTGATCGTCGAAGTGCGTCACGCTCAGACGCTCCACGTCGAGGAGTTCGTGCCCCTCGGGAAGCGCAGCGACGAGTGCCTCGCGGTGGATGGGCCGCGTCAGGATTCCCGGTCGCGTGACGGTGGGACGGACCAGACCGAGGTCAAGTTCCCCGCTCGCCAGGGCGTCGATCTGAATCGACGACACCATCTCCCGCAGCACCAGTTCGACGTCCGGCAGAGCCGCGCGCACGTCCGAGAGCAGCCGAGGCAGGACGGCATGCGCGGACGCCGCGGTGAAGCCGATGACGACGGTGCCCAGATCACCGGCGGGGACGCGCTTGACGGTCAGTGCGGCGCTCTCGGCCAAGCGGACTATCCGGCGGGCGTCGGGCAGGAACGCCACGCCGGCAGCCGTGAGGGTCACCGAGCGTGACGTCCGGTCGATCAGCTGCACGCCCAGTTCACTCTCGAGCTGTTGGATCTGCCTGCTGAGCGGGGGCTGGGTCATGTGGAGCCGCTCTGCGGCTCGGCCGAAGTGCAGCTCCTCCGCGACGGCGATGAAGCACGTCAGGCGCGAGAGCGAGAACATCGGCTCAAGATAGCCGACCGTGTGAACGGCCGGTCACCATCGCGGCGAGGAGTTGACGAAGTCGGGTTCGAGACTCTGCCGGTAGCCGGTGTCGTCACGGTCCCTGATCCCGCAGTCGAGGTACTGCTGGTGCAGCCTCGCCAGTGCGTCCTCGTCGAGTTCGACGCCCAGCCCCGGTCCCGTGGGTACCGCGACGGCGCCGTTCTCGATGCGCAGAACGCCCGGCACCACGACGTCCTCGGTCTTCCACGGCCAGTGTGTGTCGCAGGCGTACGTGAGATTCGGCGTGGCGCCGGCGAGGTGCACCATCGCGGCGAGCGAGATGCCGAGATGGGAGTTCGAGTGCATCGACAGGCCGAGTCCGAAGGTGTCGCAGATGCCGGCGAGCAGCCGTGAGCGTTGCAGTCCACCCCAGTAGTGGTGATCGGACAGCACGACCCCGACCGAGTCGCGTCGGACCGACGGCTCGAGCTGATCGAACGCCACGACACACATGTTGGTCGCCAGCGGCATGGCGGCCTTGCGGGCCACCTCCGACATTCCGTCCAGGCCCGGTGTGGGGTCCTCGAGATACTCGACGACACCGGTCAGGGCCGACGCGACCTCGAGGGACGTGTCGACGGTCCACGCCGCGTTGGGATCCAGTCGTAGCGGGAGATCGGGAAACGCCTCACGCAGCGCGTGCATCGCGGCGATCTCCTGCTCGGGTGGGAACACCCCGCCCTTGAGCTTGATCGCGCCGAAGCCGTACCGGTCGATCATCCGTCGGGCCTGCGCGACGATGCCCTCGGGATCGAGCGCGGCACCCCACTCGTCGTCCGCGGAGCCGGGGTGCCCGGCCCACTTGTAGAAGAGATAGGCACTGAACGGTACGGCCGTGCGCACCAGGCCACCGAGAAGATCGGAGACGGGCCGCCCGAGGATCTTGCCCTGGATGTCGAGGCACGCCACCTCGAACGGCGAGAACACCCGATCGGTGGTGCTGGCCGTCGTGATCATGCCGGCCACCCCGTCACCACCCGTCACCGTCAGGCCACCCAGGCACTCGTCCACGACGGCGCGCAGCGTGTGGAGTGCGAAGACGTCCACCCCGACCATGGCCTCGGCAGCAGCGTTCAGGCGAACGAGATGCGCGGTGTCGGCGTAGGTCTCGCCCAGACCCACGGCGCCGTCGTCGGTCCGGATCTGCACGATCGCGCGCAGAGCGAACGGCTGATGGACTCCGACGGTGTTGAGCAGCGGCGGGTCGGCGAAGGCGACGGGGG
>NZ_LMRN01000009.1:915950-956733 GCF_001426145.1 Rhodococcus sp. Leaf225
GCGAGGGAGTCGGCGAGCACGGCGCGGCCGGCTGCGATGATCGCGGTGAGGGCCTCCACGTCCGCGGGGGCGGCGTCGATCAGCGGTGCCCGAACGGGGCCGGCGGCAACACCTTCGAGGGTGACGCCCGCCTTGATCAGGGAGACGGCGTAACCGGGTACCGAGTCGCGCAGACGCACGAGTGGGTGGAAGAACTCGCGCAGCAGGGCGTCGGTGAGCGTGACGTCGTCGTTCTCGAGCGAGGTGTAGAACGCCAGGGCCAGCTCCGGGGCGAAGGCGAACGTGGCCGACGAATAGAGCGTGACGCCGATGGCGCGGTAGGCCTGCTGCGAGACCTCGGCCGTGGGCAGTCCGTTGAAGAACTGGAACGCCTTGCCGGTGGGCGCCAGGGAGTCCTCGACCGCGCGCACGATACGCGAGACGCGATCCAGATCGCCTGTGCCGTCCTTGAATCCGACGACGGTGGGGAAGTGGGCGACCTCGACGGCGGACGCCTCGTCGTAGCGCGCGTTGCCGCGGTTGTAGACGATCACCGGCAGGTCGGTGACGGAGGTGACCTCGCGGGTGTACTCGACCAGGCCGGCCTGCGGCATGGTCACCAGGTAGGGCGGGAGCAGCAGGATTCCGTCGGCACCGTTGTCACGAGCGGCCCGGGCGAAGATCTTCGCCTGGGCCACCGAACCACCCGCGCCCGCGTAGACCGGGACGCGGCCGGCGACGGTACGCACCGCGGTGGCGACGATCTCGCCGAACTCGACGGCCTCGAGAGCGTGGAACTCACCGGTGCCGCAGGCGATGAAGACACCGCCGGGGCCCGCGTCGACACCCTTCGCGATGTGCTCGGCGAGAAGTGCGTGGTCCACCTCGCCGGAGTCGGTGAAGGGGGTGACAGGGAAGAAGAGGACGCCGTCGAGCATGAGATCTCCTGGTGTACGAGGGGGGTGGTGCGGGAAGGCCGGAGGCCGGCCGGTGTGGTGCGGGAGGGTGGAGTCAGTCGCGGGAGAGTTGGCCGTCGACACGCCGCCAGATGCCGTCGGGGTTGCCGTCGGCTATGGCGCTGGGGAGCAGCGCGGCGGGAACGTCCTGGTACGCGACAGGGCGCAGGAACCGCTCGATGGCGAGCGAGCCGACCGATGTCGAGCGTGAGTCGGACGTCGCCGGGTAAGGGCCGCCGTGGACCATCGCGTGGCCCACCTCGACGCCCGTGGGCCACCCGTCGAAGAGGATGCGTCCGGCCTTCAGCTCGAGGACGCGGAGCAGGCGTCCGGCGTCGGCGTGATCGGCGGCGTCGGCGTGGATCGTCGCGGTGAGCTGACCTTCGAGAGCGCGGGCCACGGCGGCGACCTGCTCGGCCGAGGTGCAGCGGACGACGAGCGCGGATGCGCCGAACACTTCGGCCTGCAACACGTCTCGGTCCAGGAACGTCGCGGCGTCGGTGCTGAAGAGTGCCGCGCGGCCGGCGTTGGGTGCGTCGGTGACGGTGCCGCGGGCGACCTCGTCTGCGGCGGCGCTCAGCGCGTCGACACCCTTGCCGTAGCTGTCGGCGATGTTCGGCGTCAGCATGGTGGTCGGGGTGCTGGCCGCGACGGCGTCCGCAGCGGCCGCGACGAAGGCGTCGAGTTCCGGTCCGTCCTGCGCGATGACGAGGCCGGGATTGGTGCAGAACTGTCCGGAGCCGAGCGTCAGGGAGGCGACGAAGGCGCGGCCCAGATCTGCGGCCCGCGTCTCGAGGGCGTGCGGGAACAGGAACACCGGGTTGATGGAGCTCATCTCGGCGTACACCGGGATCGGTTCCGGTCGACCGGCTGCGGCGCGTACCAGAGCGGTTCCGCCGGAACGGGATCCGGTGAAGCCGACGGCCTTGACGCGCGGGTCGGTGACCAGAGCGGTGCCGATGGTGCGGCCGTCGCCGTAGACGAGCGAGAACACTCCTGCCGGCATGCCGGTCGACGCGGCGGCCTCGGTGATCGCGCGGCCGACGTACTCGGACGTACCCGGGTGGGCGTCGTGGGCCTTGACGATGACGGGGCATCCGGCGGCGAGTGCCGATGCGGTGTCGCCGCCGCCGACGGAGAAGGCGAGCGGGAAGTTGCTGGCGCCGAACACGACCACCGGTCCGAGTGAGACCGTGCGCTGGCGGATGTCGGCGCGGGGAAGGGGTGCGCGATCCGGCTGTGCGGGGTCGATGCGGGCACCGTTCCAGCTGCCCTCGCGGAGCACCGAGGCGAACAGGCGGAGCTGTCCGCTGGTGCGGCCGACCTCGCCGGTGATCCGACCGACGGGCAGGCCGGACTCGGCCACCGCGCGCTCGATGAGCGTCTCGCCCAGCGCCTCGATGTTCTCGGCGATGGCGTCGAGGAAGTCGGCGCGCGCCTCGGACGTCGTGGAGCGGTAGGCGTCGAAGGCCTCGTCCGCCGCCGCGCAGGCCGCGTCGACGTCGGCCATCGTGCCGTGCCGGTAGGCGGGCTCAAGATCCGCGCCGGTGGACGGATCGATGCCGTGGACGGTCGTGCCGGTGCCGGGGACGGTGGACCCGGCGATGATCAGCTCCCCGGTCAGAGGAGCGGTCGTCGTCACCGTTGCAGTCATCAGTGCATCAGCCCTTCTCGCAGTGCGTGGTTGTACAGACGACGCTAAGGCGCGGTGTCATACAAGTCCAAGTCAAAATTGCACTGCAGCGATGCACTGTCGGTATCGACAGGGGTGACGCCTCGGTTCCCGCGGGCGTTGTGTGTTCCCGTGGTGGTTGCAGCGGCCGCGGGAACACGGAACGTCAGCGGGAGCGCACTCGCACGGCGACCGTGCCCACGAGAACGACGACTGCCGCCGTCGCGGCAGTCCACCCGACGGTGGTGTTCAGGACCTCGCCGGACAGGCGCCCCTGCGCGACCCACCCGAGTCCCCACGCGAGAGACAGTGCGGGCGCGATCCGTCCGGCGGAGACGGTGGCCAGGAACAGTCCGACGAGCGCCGCGACGACGAGAACGAGAACGGCCCACAGGGTGGCCGCCGACTCGACGCCCGTCGACGCGAGCCATGCGCTGACGTTCGCGACCGTCGCGATCGCCACCCACCCGAAATAGAGGCCCATCGTCCCGTCAGTGATCAGCGTGTCGACGGCGGTGGTCCGCGGAGCCGCGATCAGCCGCGCGAACACGAACGCCAGGCTCGCGAGTAGCGCGACGATCACGACGACGCTCAGCAGTACCTGCCCGAACTGCACCACGGTGATCCACGCGGCATTGAGCAGCATCGTCACGGCGATGGGTACGCGGAGTGCTCGTTGCCGCTCGGACCGGCGCTGGGCGGGCAGTGCCTGCCACACCGCGTAGGCGATCAGTCCGAGGTAGATGACCGACCAGATGGAGAATGCGGGTCCCGCCGGTGCGACCAGGGTGGCGGTCGCGCTGAGGGCGCCGTCGGCTGCTTCGGCGATCGGTGTGCCGACCACGGCGCCCGAGCCCAGGAATCCACCGACGACGGCGATGATCGCGCTGACGACGACCAGGAGAACCTGGCCCGACGATGCGGGCTCGGTGCGCTGCCGAGGTGTGGCCGTGTCATGGGTCATGGGAGTCCTTCGAGCCGACGGATCAGGTCGGCACACGGTTTCCCGGAAGTTCAGAAACTGAAACACTTCGTTCCCCGGAGCTATCAATAGCGAGCACGTCCACGCAGTTCCCGATTCGACTCACCCGAGTACGGATCGGACCTCGGCTGGGACGGAGGCGTCATCGTCCGGCACTGTCATGGCAGACCAGCTGTTGTTGGCCGCCAGCCTTCGCAGTCCAGCGGAGTCCCGGAACCACAAGGAGTCGTCATCGGCCCATACCACGAGATAGCCGCCGGACGAGGGCGGTGCCTGACCCCGATGGAGGGTCGATCCCGTCGAATCGCTGACGGTCAGGACCGCGCCGGACGTGTCCTCCAGGACACGTGCGGTGAACGCGCCTGACGGTGATGTACGCGGTCCGACGAGATCGACGGGCGCCGCTGGCGCACTGGTCGTCGTGGGTGTGGCGGTCGTGGTGGTCGTGGCGGTGGACGTCGTCGTCGGAGCCGCGGACGTGACCGACGGGGTTGTGGTCGTCGCCGCTGAGGTGGTCACGGTCGGTGCGGTGGATGTCGGTGTGGCCGACGGATTGATCGATTCTGTCGACGTGGCCGGAGGCGCTGCGACTCGCGCGGACTGAGCGGCAGTGCCCCCGCAGCGGGCGCTCGCGGCGATGCCCGCCAAGCCCGGGTTCATGGTGACAGTAAGCGAATTGCTGGGCGCCGACGTGACGCCGCCTATCGTCGCGGTGACGAAGACGGTGTAGACCCCGGTGAGTGGAGCGAGGTTGATCAGGGCCCCATTGTCGAGGTCGAACGACACGCGCCCGCTCGCCGTCGTCGTCGGTGACGCCGACTTCGCTATGTCGGCGCTCCCCGACTTCCGCAGGACATACGTATAGGTGGCGCCGGTTCCTGAGGGCGCCCAGCTCAGAGTGACCATGGAGATCAGGTTGAGAGCCCCGCCCTGCTTGTTGGCGCAGGCCAACGATCCAGGTGCGGCAACCCCCGCCCTCGTGGTCAGTGTGCCGGACACAGCAGTTCCCGAGTCCGGGGCGAGTGCTGCGTGGGCGGCAGGCGCGCCGGTGACCGACAGTGCCAACAGAGCGACAGTGAAGACGCTGACCATGACTGTCGCCGATCCTGACGACGGAGATGCGGTCTGCGCCGGCGCCGTGGCACTTGGTTTCCACGCGATGAGGACGAGGAGCCCTACGAGCAGGCCGCCGGCGACTATCGCTGTCGGGCTCGACAGCCAGGCCACAGCCCACCCAAGTGTTCCGACGTGAGCGAATACTCGATCGACCTCGGTCACCGTGTAGGGATTCGAGTCGGGGAAATCGTTGGCGTCGCCCTTGAGGATCATCGTGACCGAGTCCGAGGTGGAACCTTGAATATCGTCGACCCGGTGCGTAAGACGTGAACCGTCCTCACGCTCCACGGTCACGATGTCGCCGGCACGAACGTCGGTGGCGGGCACGGTGCGAGCCAAGGCGAGCGCACCGGTGTCGATCGCGGGGGACATGGATCCGGACTGGAACACCAGCGGGGTGATCGAGAACAGCGCGGCTGCGACGGCTGCCGTCATGCAGAGGACACCCAGCGCAGCGCCGACGGTGAGCGCCAGCTCCCGAATGACGCTGTGCTCTCGTTTTTCCGGCTGTCGGTGGTGGCCGCTCATGCGGACATCGCGTCGAACGTGAGGGTCACGGTTCCGGAGACCGGGTTGAGCGGAAGAATGGCGGAGGCGGGGATGGACACCGCCACGCAGAGCGGATCCGATCCGGACGCCGCTACAGGTCCCCTGGCGGGGAAGAGGGTGGAGTCCGATGTATTCGACAATGTTGTCGTGGAGCCTATTTCGGTCCCCGGGCAGGAGCCACTAGCGATGGCCACTCTGAGAACATTCGCGATTCCCGGTGTACTCGCCCGTACCTTGGCCGAGTACAGGTACGGCACCGTTCCGGCGTTCGACACGATGAGAGGCGTGGTGACGGTCGTGCCGGGAATCATGTCAGTCGCTTTCACGTCTTGTGTGAATTTCGCGGGCTGATCATCGACGCCGTCGAGCTTGAGATCGACGTAACCGGTGGTGAACAGGCCGGAAGTCGCCGTCGCCGTGTCGGACCACGCCGCCATGGTGCCGACGCTCCCGAGGCCCATCACTATCCCGAGGGACAGGAGCGCACGAAGTCGCGCGCTGGACATTCGACGCGGACGTCGGTCCGTCGCGTGCGTCATGTGGACGACTCCTTCTCTGTACGACGGCCGCGAAGAGCGCCACCGAACATCACCACGGCGTAGAGGAACAAGATTCCGGAGATCGCCAGTACAGAGATTCGACGTTGTTCGCCGTTGATCCATGTGTTCACGTGACCGAGAAACGGCACCGAGTACCACACCGCTCCCCTGATCTGGCCGAACTCGATGGGTTCATCGTCGGCGTTGTTGTTGTCACCTCGGGTGATGTACCGGGTGCCCCCGTCCGCAGACTCGAGAACCGAAACTATCCGGTGCGTGACCACCTCGGGACGGCCCGACTCGAGTTGATACGTCACCGGCACCCCGATTCCGAGGTCCGCGGGTCGCACCTCGCGAACGACGATGAGGGTGCCGGGTGGGTACGTCGGCTCCATGGAGCTCGTGAGGATCGTGTACGGCACCGCGCCCGCAATTCGCGGCACGACCACAGTCGCCGCCAGAATTGCCAGGGCGCCGAACAACGCTGTGTACGAGAGAATTCGGCCGATCCACCACCGCGCGCCCAGGTCGCGGGCCGAGCGGTGGCGGCTCATCCGAGCTCCGCAAGGAAGGTGAAGGTGACCTTTGTCGACGCTCTCGACGGCGGACTCGCCGTGAGCGCCACGCGGAGGCACAGAACTTCTGACGCACCCGCCGCGAGCGTGCGGAAGGCGGGTGACGCAGGACCCTGCGCGGTCGCCAGTGGTCCGTTGTAGAGCGTCGCGACGGTTCCGTTGGGTGGCGCGGCAGCCGGACATGACGCAACAGAAGCGACTTTGGATGCGACGACAGTCATCGACGACGCGAGCGGAGCAGTGGCTGCGGCGCTCTGGAGTCGATACCTCATGGCGATGTTCCCCGCATTCCTGACCGTCAGCGGTGCCTGAGAGAAGGCATCCGGGCCCAAATTCGTTCCACCCAGAGCGGCCAACTCGTAGGCGTCCACTTCCGCTCCGGACGCGCCGACCTTGATGTCGAGTGTGCCGGCGCGGATAATTCCGCCGTTGGTGACGGCATCGTTACGCCACAGCGCGCCCGTCGTCTGGGTGGATCCGAGGACCACCACAGCGACGGACGCGGCTGCGGCCACGACATATCTGATGTGTTTCACCGCGAAGATCAGAGAATCAGGGGGTGCGGGATTGCTGCAGCTTCACGGCGAACGCGGACAGATTGACTGTTCCGTTCTGCGCCGTCAGACCCGACACCGAGGTCGGGAAACTGAAGGTGACCTTGACGGTGACGGTCTGATCGCTGGAGGCGATACGGACGGCCGATCCGGTGCTGGGCAACGCGGTCGCGCCAGAGGTGCCGGACACGCTGATGACCATGTTCTCTTTGAGGTTGCCGGTTCCCGTGATGGTGTTGAGATCTACGCTGAGGTCGGCGAGAAGGTTGTTACCGCTGGCCTCGATGTCGTACGTCTTCGTGTAGGTGACCACATCACCCGGAACCACGAGGTAGGTGGCGATGTTCGGGATCGGTCCTGCGGGTTTGACGTCCGAGGTCGTCTGCTCCCACAGCCCTGCGGCGGCGTTGGCGGTGATCTTGAGGTCGCCGGCGGTGACCGTCCCGCCATTCGTCGTTGCTTCGCTGTTCCAGAGCGCGAAGCTGCCCATGCCGCCCAGGAGCAGAACGATTGCCGCCACAGCGGCCAGCGCGCCCTTTGTTGCCTTGTTCATCAGAATCGCTTTCGATTGGCCGGTGAGGGCGTTTGGTTCAGCCACGATCGTGGCGTGAACTGCGGCCCGTCAGGGCCAGATGCGATGGTGTCTGCCATTGTTTCGGCCGGGTGAACCATTTCGTTAACGTCCGTGGCAAAAAAGTCCGATAAATTGTTTTCGAGAGGTTTGAGATGCTGATGCGCTGACCGGGATGGACCGGTGCCACCATGGGAACCTCGACCGACTCGACACTGAGGAGACCACCCGTGGACCACAGAGGCGTGCTCATCGACGCGTACGACCGCATCAAGGAGACCGTGCACACGACGCTCGACGGCCTGGATCGGGAGGCGCTGACCTACCGCATCGATCCGGAGGCCAACACCATCGCCTGGCTGGTGTGGCATCTCGCGCGGGTGCAGGACGATCACGTCGCGGGTGTGGCGGGCAGCGAGCAGGTCTACACAGCGGACGGATGGAACGCCCGCTTCGCACTTCCGTTCGACGACGACGCCATCGGGTACGGGCAGTCGACGGAGGACGTGAGCAAGGTCGACGTCGACGCTGAGCTCCTCGCCGGGTACGTCGATGCCGTTCATGCGCGCACCGTCGAGTACCTCGACACCCTCACGGCAGAAGACCTCGACCGGGTGATCGACGAGAACTGGGATCCGCCGGTCACGCTGGCCGTCCGCCTCGTCAGTGTCGTGTCCGACGATCTACAGCACATCGGCCAGGCGGCATTCATCCGTGGAGTCGTCGAGCGGCGGTGAGAGAGCCCCGTGTCGGACGGCCGTGACATCGTGACGGCACTCAGCACGAGAGGACCCGAACGATGACCACCACCACCTGGCCGCTGCGTTGGCCGGCGTCCGCACGCGATGTCGCCGACGGCATCGTCCGACTCTCCGCGGCGCTGCGAGACTCCGATGCCGACGCGGTCGACGATGCTGTGTCGGAACTGGCTTCGCAGAACGGTGTTCGCGTCGAGGACGTCTACGCCGCGATCCTGCGGATGCTCCTCGAGGCTGCTCATCCCGACGGCCTCGACGGTGACGACGTGGGCGCCGTCGTCCGCGAGGCCGCCGCGAAGGACACCGGGTCGGATCCGTCCGACGTCGTGGCCGTGGTGCTCGGCACCCTGGGGGTCCATCCGGAACCGGAGCGTCGGACGAGCGGGTCGAGCGCCGAGGACGAGAGTCAGGACCCCGACGACCGGCGAGACGACGGCCAGGTGGTCGTGGCGAGAATGGCCGCGGCGCCTGCGATCCGTGCGTCGGCGGCGGTCACGGAAGTGCTCCTCGCCCGCATCGGGTCACCGATCGAGGCCGTGGTGACCATGGTCGTGGACGACATCGCCGCCGCGGAGACCATCGAGTGGCCGTGATTCCTCGTCCGGTCTGGTGTCGTCCCTACGGGTAACGTGAGCCTCCATGCGCGAGACACTGACGTGGGACCTGTTCGGCACGGCGTCGCGTGAGCTCACACGCACCATCGTGGACAGTGGCTTCCGGCCGGACATCGTCATCGCCATCGCACGCGGCGGACTCATCCCGGCCGGGGCTCTGGCCTACGCGATGGGCGTGAAAGCCGCCGGCACGCTCAACGTCGAGTTCTACACCGACGTCGAGGAGACGCTGCCGGATCCGGTGGTGCTCGCGCCGTTGCTCGACACCGATGCACTCGTGGGCAAGAAGCTGCTCGTCGTGGACGACGTCGCCGACTCCGGGCGCACTCTCGCGCTGGTCGTGGGCTTGCTGAAAGAGCATGCGGCAGAGGTGAAGTCCGCCGTCGTCTACACCAAGCCCCGCACCATCATCACGCCGGACTTCTCGTGGCGGGAGACCGATCTGTGGATCGAGTTCCCGTGGTCCTCGGAGCCGGTCATCGAACGGAATTGACCTGCTGCCGTCAGCGGATCGCCACCTCGGCGCCGCGGAGTGCGGGTGCGCCGATCAGCGTCGTCCAGGACGGGACCGCGGTGGGCTCGACGCCGCTGCCCTGTCCGTAGATGACGGCCAGCGTGTCTCGCTCGGCGTCCGATCCGGCGTACGACGCGTCGGCCGGAACGGGTGACTGCTGTGGGAGCGATGCGTACTCGATGTCCTGTGGGCCGGGATTGCGTGAGGGCACCTGGTACGACCCGTCGTTGAGTCCACTGCCCGGGTACTGCGGGAAGAACCGTCCGGGTGCGGTGACGTCCTGATAGCAGGCGGCCGGCCTGTCGTCGAAGAGGCGCGGTTCGTCCTGGTTGGGGAGGTAGCCGCCGCGCGGGTTGACGAAATTGATGGTGGCGCGCGCACCGGGGTACGGATCACCCACTCCCAGAATGCGTCTCGCCTCCCCGATCAGGCCCGCGAACTTGGGCAGCATGCACCCGAACGTGGGGGAGAACTCGGCGAGCAACTCCAACGTCTCTCTGCTGCCGTCGGCGATGGTGATGATCGACTCGGCGTTCGCCGCGAGCAGGTCCGCGGTGCTGCCGGACGATGCGGTCGCCGACGTCAGAAGCGTGTCGACGGCGGGACGTCGCTCGACGAGCGTGTTGCCCGTGACGGTGAGGTTGTCGAGCGCGTCGAGCAGATCCGGAGCCGCGGTGGAGTAGGTCTCCGTCAGGGCGGCGAAGTCGACGAGATCCTGCTGCAGCGCGGGCAGTTCACGGCTGAGGCCGGTGACGATCTCGTCGAGTCGGTCGAGGGTGCGACCGAGTGCCTCGCCCCGCCCGTCGAGGGCCTGCGACAGCGCGCCCAGAGTGGTGGCCAACTTGTCCGGGGGAATGGCGTCGAGCAAGGGCAGCAGGCTGTCCAGTAATTGGCCGACCTCGATGGCGTTGCCGCTCGTGTCCTGCTCGATGACGTCGCCTTCCGCGATGGGAGTGCCCGTCCCTCCCCGCGGAATCTGGAGTGCGACGTAGCGCTCGCCGAACAGCGTCTTGGGCAACAGACGCGCCGTCACGGACGCCGGAATCATCGGTGCCGAGTCCTCCTCGAGCGCGATGCGGGAGATCACGACACCGTTCTCCGTGGTCGACGATCGCACCTGGCCGACGATGACTCCCCGCACCTTGACGTCGGCGTCGGGTGGCAGCGCGTTTCCCACCGAATCGGTGCGCAGTTCCACCGTCACCACGGACTCGAATGTCCGGGCGTACACCGCGGTGGTGAAGCCGACGAAGGCCACCACGGCCAGAAAGAACGCGAGACCGGCCAGGCGGCGCACCATCATCCGGGAATGGTGACCGCGATCACACCATTTGTCAATGGCCTCTCGACCGTTGACACGAAAGGATCACGGGGCGCTGATGTCGATGAGCACCTTTCCGGTCACCCCGGACTCGACGGCGGCATGAGCGTCGGCCGTGGCACCGAGAGAAAAGCGGTGCAGCGGCAGCCCGTGCGACTCACCGACCGGAAGTGCACCGGCCCGAACAGCCTCGGTCACGTCGTGCTTCGCGGCCTCGAGAGCGGCGGTTCCCACGGTGTACAGCAGCACGAACTGGTACCGGATGTTGCCGACCATGCTCGGGCGGATGTCGATGGAGACCGCGTCGCCGCCGTTGTTCGCGTAGATCGCGACCGACGCGCGGGGTGCGGCGACGGCGGCATCGAGCTCCGCGTTCTGGGCGGGAGCCACCTCGACGATGATGTCCACACCGTGCGGAGCCAGTTCGCGGATGCGAGCCACAGCGTCGCCGGACTTGTAATTGACGATGTGGTGCGCACGGGCTGCGGTGGCCAGACCTGCCTTCTCCGGGCCGCTCACCGTCGTGATGACGGTGGCGCCGGCCCAGCGGGCCAGTTGGATCGCGGCGTGGCCGACCGCACCTGCACCGCCGGCGACCAGGACGGTCTTGCCGTCCAATGCGCCCGGATGGAGACGGGACGGTCCGTCCTCGGACACGGTGAGCGCGCGATGGGCGGTCACCGCCGGGACGCCGAGCGAGGCGCCGAGGTCGAAGTCGGCGTTCTCGGGCAGCCGGACCACGCGATCCGCCGGGACGACGGTGAACTCCTGGGCGGTTCCGGTGGGGCGCTCGTGCTGGGCGAGCAGCAACCACACCCGGTCACCGGTGGCGATGCCCTCGACCTCCGGGCCGACCGCGTCGACGACACCGGCCCCGTCCTGGCCCGGAACCACCTCGTCGAACGCGGGCTTCTGCCCCGGACCCGCGCCCGTCCGCGACTTCCAGTCGGTGGGATTGACCCCCGCGACGACGAGGCGCACCCGCACCTCGCCGACGCCGGGCTCCACGATGTCGCGGTCGACTGCGGTCAGGACGGAGGGTGCACCGGTCTCGGTGTAGACGATTGCCTTCATGTGTGAGGCAACGATTCGACCGGGGGGTCCTGTTCCTGAGAGGGCGCCGCTCGAACGTTCACTTGACCGATCGGCCCCCATGGCATGGACTCACGGGCGTGCACGAGACTTCTCTGAACCGCCGCGGCTTCCTCCGGACCACCACCCTCGCCGCAGGGGTGGGCGCCGCGGCGACCCTCACCGCGCGGACCGCGTCGGCGCAGTCGTCGTCCGTCTTCCGGCACGGCGTCGCCTCGGGCGACCCACTCGAGGATGCGATCCTGCTGTGGACCCGCGTCACGCCGACCCCCGACGCGACGCCGGGGTCCGGCCGTGGACCGGCCACCACCGTCACGTGGGAGCTGGCGCGCGACGCCGCGCTGACCGACGTGGTGCGCTCGGGCAGCGTCGTCACCTCTGCAGACACCGACCACACGGTGAAGGTCGACGTCACCGGTCTGAGCCCGGCGACGACCTATCACTACCGCTTCACGGCGGCGGGCGAGTCGTCGACGGTGGCCACCACCCGTACTGCCCCTGCCGCCGAGGCCGACGTCGCGCGCCTGCGATTCGGCGTCGTGTCGTGCGCCAATTGGGAGTCGGGGTACTTCTCCGCGTATCGCCATCTCGCCGCCCGCCAGGATCTCGATGCGATCATCCATCTGGGCGACTACATCTACGAGTACGAGACCGGCGGCTTCGAGGGCAAGAACGGCGTCGTGCGAGTGCACGATCCAGTGCACGAGATCGTCTCCCTCGCCGACTACCGAATCCGGCACGGCCAGTACAAGTCCGATCCGGATCTCCAGGCCGCTCACCGAGGTGTTCCGTGGATCTGCACGTGGGACGACCACGAGTCGGCGAACGACGCCTACGCCACGGGCGCCGAAAACCATCAGCCGGACACCGAGGGGGACTGGGCCTCGCGCAAGGCCAACTCGGTTCAGGCCTACTACGAGTGGATGCCCGTGCGTGCTGCGGGAACCGCGAACAACCGGCACCTGTACCGCCGACTGCGGTTCGGGACGCTGATGGAGCTGTCGATGCTCGATCTTCGCACCTACCGTACGAAGCAGGTGCTGCCGTTCCAGGGCCCGGCGGTGGACTCGCCGGATCGCACCATCACCGGCGCCGACCAGATGGCGTGGCTGACGGCAGGTCTGACGTCGTCGCCCACGCAGTGGCGCATCATCGGCAACCCGGTGATGATCACGCCGACTCTGATTCCGCCGCTGGACCCCGAGGCGGCGCGAGGTGTCACCCAGCTGCTCGGGCTCCCGGCCGCCGGCGTGTCCTACAACGCCGATCCGTGGGACGGGTACACGGCCGACCGTCGTAGGCTGCTCGACGCGATCCGTACCGCGGGAGTCGACAACACCGTGTTCATCACCGGCGACATCCACTCCTCGTGGGCGTGCGACATCCCGGTCGACGCCGCGGCGTACCCGGCGGCGGGAACGGTGGCGACCGAGCTGGTGGTCACGTCGGTCACCTCGGCGAACATCGAAGACTTCCTGAAGGTCCCGGAGCACACGGTAGGACGGGTGGCGGAGGAGGCGTTCAAGGCCTTCAACCACCACGTCAAGTACGTCGACCTCGACACGCACGGGTTCGGTGTCTTCGAGGTGACGCCGTCGGGCGCGCAGATGGATCACTGGTACGTCACCGCCAAGGAGGATCCCGCGTCGACGGCCTACTTCGGTGCGGGTTTCCGCGTCGGGTCGGGCACGCAGACGGTGGCTCCGGCTCCGCGCCTGGCTCCCTGACTGCCCTGACGTACCCCCGGCTCGGGGAATCTAGACTGTTCCTCCGTGTCGACGCCCAAGATCGTGCTGTTCTACGTGTTCACGCCGCTTCCGGACCCCGAGGCGGTCCGGCTGTGGCAGCACACCCTGGCGTCCGCACACGGGCTCACCGGCCGGATCATCGTCTCCCCGCACGGCATCAACGCGACGGTGGGCGGCGACGTCCGCGCAGTCAAGAAGTACGTCCGCGGCACTCGTGAGTACGCGCCGTTCGCGGCCGCGGACGTGAAGTGGTCGGACGGCCGCGGCGGCGACTTCCCCAAACTCAGTGTCCGGGTGCGCCCCGAGATCGTGACATTCGGAGTACCGGACGAACTCCACGTGACCGCGGACGGCGTCGTGGGGGGTGGCCGCCACCTCGCACCCGAGGAGGTGCACGACCTGGTGGCCGAGCGGGGGGACGACGTCGTCTTCCTCGACGGCCGCAACGCCTTCGAGGCCGCGATCGGACGTTTCGACGGCGCTGTGGTTCCGGACGTCGAGAACACGCGAGAGTTCGTGGCGCAGTTGGATTCCGGTGTGTTCGACCACCTGAAGTCGAAGCCCGTCGTCACCTACTGCACCGGGGGCGTGCGATGTGAGGTGTTGTCCTCCTTGATGCGCTCGCGCGGCTTCGAGGAGGTCTACCAGCTGGACGGCGGCATCGTGCGGTACGGCGAGCGGTACGGGGACGACGGGCTCTGGTCCGGGTCGCTGTACGTGTTCGATCAGCGCGGCACCGTCTCGTTCTCCGACCACCCGGCCGTCATCGGAACCTGTTCACGCTGCGGTGTTCCCACCTCGCGATACCTCGACACGGACGACGGCCACGGTCGTGGGTTGGCTCTGGTCTGCACCGAGTGCGTCCCCACGTGACCGTGCCGTTGCCGTTCCGGGACGGGCTCGCACCGCTGCGGCATCGGTTGCCCCACGGCGAGCATCCGGCGACCACGCTCGAATATCTGGAGAGCGTGCTGCCCGGCGACGCGTGGCGGGCGACGATGGCGGCGGGGGAGGTGGTCGACGAGCGCGGCCGCCCGTACAGCGAGGACACGGCCTATCGCGCCGGTGCCGTCGTGCACTTCCACCGGATCCCGGAGCCCGAGGTGCCGGTTCCCTTCGAGATGGAGATCCTGCACGTCGACGACGCGATCGTCGTCGTCGACAAGCCCCACTTCCTCGCGACCATCCCGCGCGGGCGTCACATCACCGAGACCGCGACGGTGCGGCTGCGGCGGCTCTTCGACGAGCCGGACATCACGCCGGCCCATCGGCTCGACCGCGCCACCGCGGGAGTCCTGATGTTCACCAGAGCAGCCCGATTCCGTCGGGCGTACCAGGACCTCTTCGTCGACGGGAGCGTGGACAAGGAGTACGAGGCCGTCGCCGGATTCGACCCCGGCCTCACCTTCCCGCGCAGTGTCGAGAGCCGGATCGTCAAGGAACACGGCGTCATGACCGCGCACGAGGAACCGGGTGAGCCGAACAGCGAGACACGGGTGGAGATCATCGAGAGGGTGGGCGACGCGGCGCGCTACCGGCTCTTCCCTCGCACGGGCAAGACGCATCAGCTGCGCCTGCATCTCTCCTCGCTCGGCATCCCGATCCACGGCGACCCGTACTACCCGACGTTCACGTCCGTGGCGCCCGACGACTTCTCGACACCCCTGCAGTTGCTCGCGCGCCGGTTGAGCTTCACCGATCCGCTCACCGGCGACCCCCGCACCTTCCGCTCACGGAGAGAACTCCGGCTCGTCTTATTCCGGCCGGCCTCCGGCCTTCCCGCTACATGAGTCCGTTGGGGTCGTCCACCTCGACGTCGTGGCCGTCGCCGCGCAGTCGCTCGATCAGCTCACCGAGCAGCCGCACCGCAGCTCCGTTGACCGCTCGGGCGGGCTCGAGCTCGAAGCCGATGCGTGTCGGCTCGTCCGGAAGGTCTGCCAGGACGCGGCTCATGATGTTCTCCGCGCCGGCGAACCGGATGTCGCCCTGCAGCTCGTACACCGTGCGGCCGTCCTCCTCACGGGCCCGGCGCACCGCGGAGTGACCGGACGGGGCGATGTCCATCATGTGCAGATCCATGTCCCGCGACAGTCGCTCGAACACCTCGACCCCGCGCACGCTGTTGCCCCGGTCGTCGAGTCGTGGGGAGTGGACGGCGATCCCGAGCTGACCGGGCAGCACCCCGATGATCGCGCCGGACACACCGCTCTTCGCGGGAATGCCGACGTTCGCGATCCAGTCGCCCGTGCCGTCGTACATCCCGCACGTGGTCATGGTCGAGAGCACCTGTCGCACGACGGCGGACGTCGCCACCCGCTCGCCGCTCTCGGGATGGACACCGCCGTTCGCCATCGTCGCGGCGAGCATCGCGAGATCGGGTGTGGTGACGTCGATGCTGCACTGCCTGGCGTACCCGGTGACGACCTCGTGTGCATCGCACTCGAGGACCTTCACCGAGGCGAGCATGTGGGCGAGCGCCAGGTTCCGGTCGCTCGACTCCATCTCGGCGTCGAACACGTCGTCGTCGATCGAGAGGTCGCGGCCGACGAACGCGGAGTGCAGCGCGAGGATCCGGTCGACGCGATGCTCGACGTCACGCCCCTCGACCAACGAGTGTGCCGCGATGGCACCGGCATTGATGAGCGCGTTGCGTGGTCGGCCGGTGTCGCGTTCGAGCGAGATCTCGTTGAACGCATCGCCCGACGGCTCGACGTCGATCTTGCGGTGCACGGCGTCGAGCCCACGGTCGGCCAGCGCGAGGGCGTAGGTGAGTGCCTTGGAGATGGACTGGATCGAGAAGGACGAGTCCACGTCGCCGGCGCAGTAGACCGTGCCCTCGACGGTGACGACGGCGACCGAGAACACGTCGGGGTCGGCTTCCGAGAGGATGCGGTTGCCCGTGAGGACCTCGCCGCCGTCCGAGTTCCGGCAGTCGCGCAGCACGGCCTCCAGGTAGTCGGTGATCGGTGACGTCACCGTGGCAGCCACTCGACGTGCGCGCGCCGGAGGATGTCGTCGGGAGTGACGGCGTGCAGTGCGTCCAGGTAGGCGACCGCGAACGAGCCGGGCGCGGTGGCGGTCTCGGCCGCGATGTCGGCGGCGACCGTCGCGTGCGTGTGGGCCGCGATCGTCGCGACTCCGTGGTCGTCGACGGCGGCGCAGTACGCGGCGACGAGAGCTCCGAGCGAACACCCGGTTCCGGTCACCTTCGTCATGAGGACGCTGCCGCCGTGCACCGTCGCGAGTCCGCCCTCGTGGGCGATGTGGTCGATCGCCCCACTCGCGGACACCGCTGTCGAGTAGGCGAGCAGGCCACGTGCGGCGTCGACAGCGTCCGCCGGATCGTCCGAGCTGTCCACGCCGCGTCCGGACCCGTTCCGCTCGTCGGTGTCGAGTCCGGTCAGGCGGTGGAGACCGATGATCTCGGACGCGTTTCCCCGCACGGCTGCGGGTCGGTGCTCGACAAGGTCGCGGGCGAGTGCGCCGCGCCACGGCAGTCCACCGGCAGCGATGGGGTCCAGCACCCACGGGGTGCCCGCAGCCGCGGCGGCCGCCGCGGTGGCCAGGTACACCTCACGCAGCTGCGGCTGGGGCGTGCCGAGGTTGATCAGCACCGCGTCGGCCACCCCGGCGAACAGCGCCGCCTCGTCCTCGTTGTCCACCATGGCCGCACTGGCACCGGCGGCGAGGAGCACGTTCGCGGTGAAACCCGCTGTGACGTAATTGGTCACGGCGTGGACGAGGGGCGCGCGGTCACGCAGCGCGACGAGCGCGTCGGCCACGGAGGTCGTCGGGTCGGTCATGAGACGGGTATACCCGCTCGGTGCTTCGCGTCACCTCACGCGGTACCGGTGGCGCATGGTCCCCGGTGTGTTGTAGCCTTATCGCAGCTGACAGGTCGTAGTTTTTGTGTGTTCGTGTTCATGCACGCTCGCTGGGAACTTGTAGTTGCGAGCGTGTGCGTCTTTCTGAGGAAACTCGGAGTTCGTCACGTTCAGTGCCGGCCCGGGTTTCACACGGTGTGAAACTCGAAGTATCAGCTGTAGGGAGCAACACCATGACTCAGGGCACCGTCAAGTGGTTCAACGCCGAAAAGGGCTTCGGCTTCATCGCTCAGGAAGATGGACCTGACGTGTTCGTCCACTTCTCCGAGATCCAGGGCACCGGCTTCAAGAGCCTCGAAGAGAACCAGCGCGTCGAGTTCGAGGTCACCTCGGGCGCCAAGGGTCCTCAGGCGAGCGGCGTTCGCGCGATCTGATTTCGGAGTAACCCACCGAAACTTCACACTGGGGCCGGACACCGACAGGTGTCCGGCCCCAGTGGCATGTCCGGGGGTGGGTCGCACACAGGTTTTCGGGCGGACGCTCGGCGCTCGTTCGACGCTCGGGTTAATGTTCCATCACAGCCACGAGCGAAACGGAGCACACCCGTGCCGAACACCCTTTCCAGAGCAACACTCTCCACCGTCGCAGTCGCGAGCGCGTTCACCCTGGTCACCGCCTGTGGGTCAGCGCCGGAAGACAGCGCGAGCGGCGGATCCGACTCGGGTGACTTCACCCCGTGCATGGTCTCCGACTCCGGCGGCTTCGACGACAAGTCCTTCAACCAGCTGAGCTACGAGGGCCTGCAGACCGCGGCCGGCGAACTGAACGTCGAGCCGATCACGGTGCAGTCGAACTCCCCGACGGACTACACGCCCAACCTGAACAACCTCGTCGATCAGGGCTGCGGACTGGTGGTCACGGTCGGTTTCGCGCTCGCGGACGCCACCAAGGAAGCCGCGGAGCAGAACACCGACGTCAACTTCGCCATCGTCGACGACTCGTCCATCGAACTGGACAACGTCAAGCCGCTGACCTACGACACGGCGCAGTCCGCGTTCCTCGCCGGCTACGCCGCAGCGAGCTACAGCAAGACCAACACTGTCGGTACCTTCGGCGGATCGCAGTTCCCCACCGTCACCATCTTCATGGACGGCTTCGCCGACGGTGTGAAGTACTTCAACGAGCAGAAGAACCGCGACGTGCGCGTCATCGGTTGGGACGTCGACGCCCAGAACGGCTCCTTCACAGGTGGATTCGAGGCGAACGAGGTCGCGAAGAACACCGCGCAGGGCCTCATCGACCAGAACGCCGACGTCATCTTCCCGGTCGGTGGTCCGATCTACCAGTCCGCTGCCCAGGCCATCCGTGACGCGAACCGTCCGATCGCGTTGATCGGCGCCGACGCCGACGTGTACGTCTCCGACCCGTCGGTGTCCGACCTGGTGCTCACGTCGGTGACCAAGGGCCTCGCCACCAGTACCGAGGAAGTGGTCAAGGCGGTCGGCGACGGCTCCTTCGACAACACCCCGTACGTCGGCACGCTCGAGAACGACGGTGTCGGCATCGCTCCGTTCCACGATTTCGAGTCGCAGGTCGATCCGGCTCTGCAGGGTGAACTCGACACGATCCGCGCGGGCATCATCGACGGATCGATCACGGTCACGTCGCCCTCGTCGCCCAACTGACGATGGCGTCGAACGACACCGCGTCCACGCTCGACAGCAGCCCCGTGCACGACCTGCCGAAGCTCGAACTCCGGGGCATCACCAAGCGTTTCGGTTCCCTGGTCGCCAACGACCACATCGATCTGACCGTCGAGGCGGGGGAGATCCACTGCCTGCTCGGTGAGAACGGTGCCGGGAAGTCGACGCTGATGAACGTCCTCAGCGGCCTGTACCGGGCGGAGGAGGGCGAGATCCTCATCGACGGGGAGCGGCGCACCTTCGCCGGCCCCGGCGAGGCGATGACCGCCGGGATCGGCATGGTGCACCAGCACTTCATGTTGATCCCGGTGTTCACCGTCGCCGAGAACATCATCCTGGGCAACGAGAAGACGACGTTCGGCGGTCGCCTCGATCTCGACGCGGCTCGTGCGCTGGTACGGGAGGTGTCGGCCCGCTTCGGATTCGACGTGGATCCGGACGCGACAGTGGGCGATCTCCCGGTCGGCGTGCAGCAGCGCGTCGAGATCATCAAGGCGCTCTCCCGCGAGGCCGACATCCTGGTCTTCGACGAGCCGACGGCGGTCCTCACCCCGCAGGAGACCGACGAGCTGATGACGATCATGCGTCAGCTCGCCGAGGCGGGAACGGCCATCGTCTTCATCACGCACAAGCTGCGTGAGGTGCGCGTGGTCGCCGATCGCATCACCGTCGTCCGCCTCGGGAAGGTCGTCGGCCAGGCCGAGCCGACCGCCACCGACGGCGAACTGGCGTCCCTCATGGTCGGTCGCGACGTGCAGTTGCGCGTCGCCAAGGACCCGGCGCAGCTGGGGGATGCCGCGCTGGTCGTGTCGAACCTGACGGTTCCGGGTGCTGCCGGCCCGGTGGTGAACGACGTGTCCTTCGAGGTGCGCGCCGGCGAGATCCTGGCGATCGCGGGCGTGCAGGGCAACGGTCAGACGGAGCTCGCCGAAGCACTACTGGGTCTGCATCCGGCGATGACCGGTCAGATCACGCTCGACGGTGCCTCGCTGGTCGGTCGCGACGTGAAGTCCGTGCTCGACGCCGGTGTGGGTTTCGTTCCCGAGGACCGCACCGAGGACGGACTCGTCGGCGAGTTCACCATCGCCGAGAACCTCATGCTCGACCGGTCGCACGGCGGGCCGTTCTCCGCTCGTGGCAGCATCGTGCGGTCCTTCCTCCGGTCGTTCGCGTCGGAGAAGGTGTCGGAGTTCGACATCCGCACGCCGAGCATCGACACGGCCGTCGGCAGACTCTCGGGCGGTAACCAGCAGAAGGTCGTGCTCGCACGGGAACTCGGGCGCGATCTGCGCCTGCTCATCGCGTCGCAACCCACGCGCGGAATCGACGTGGGATCCATCGAATTCGTGCACAAGCGCATCGTCGCGACGCGGGACGCGGGCACCCCCGTCATCGTGATCTCGTCCGAGCTGGACGAGGTGTCGGCGCTGGCCGACCGCATCGCGGTGATGTACCGAGGCGCCATCGTCGGCATCGTGTCCGGCGACGCCTCACGAGAAGAGTTGGGACTGCTCATGGCCGGAGGCCACTCCACCGACGCGAACACCGAGGGAGCCGCGTGACCGCGACGGACACCGCGACGCCGCCGTCCACGTCCGAGTCGGTGCTGCGCAAGATCGCCAGTGGCAGTGTGCTGCTGTCCCTGCTGTCGGTCCTGATGGCGTTCGTGGTCGGCGCGATTCTCATCGCCGTCACCGATCCGCAGGTGCGTGAGACGGCGGGCTACTTCTTCTCGCGGCCCACGGACATGCTCTCCGCGATCTGGGACTCGGTCTGGGGCGCCTACTCGGCGCTCTTCCAGGGCAGTGTCTACAACTTCCGACGGCCTCGGTTCGCGGACGGTATCCGTCCGCTCACCGAGACCCTCACCTTCGCCACCCCGCTGATCGCCGCGGGTCTCGGTGTCGCGCTGGCGTTCCGGGTCGGCATGTTCAACATCGGCGGCCGCGGCCAGATGCTGATCGCCGCCGCGTGTGCCGGCTACGTCGGGTTCACCTTCGACCTGCCGCCCTACGTGCACCTCATCGTCGCGATCCTGGCCGGTGTCGTCGGCGGCGCGCTGTGGGGCGGCATCGCCGGACTGCTGCGGGCGCGGACCGGCGCGCACGAGGTGATCGTGACGATCATGCTCAACTACGTCGCGTTCTACCTGATCTCGTACCTGCTGCGCACTCCCGGCGCGCTGCAGGCACCCGGCTCCAACAACCCCAAGACGCCCGCGATGATGGACGACGCGATCCTGCCGTCGCTGTTCGGATCGAAGTACTCGCTGCACTGGGGCTTCGTCCTCGTCATCGCCGTGACCGCAGCTGTGTGGTGGTTGCTCGAGAGGTCGAGCGTCGGCTTCCGGTTCCGTGTCGTGGGGGAGAACGCCTCCGCGGCCCGCGTGGCCGGCATCAAGGTCGAGCGCGTGTACATCTACGCGATGGTCCTGTCGGGTGCTCTGGTCGGGCTCGCCGGTGTCGCACAGGTACTCGGTACCGTCACCACGGGTTTCTCCGCTGACATCGACGCCGGCATCGGATTCGACGCCATCACGGTGGCACTGCTGGGGCGCTCGCGTCCGTGGGGTGTGTTCGCCGCCGGCATCCTGTTCGGAGCCTTCAAGGCGGGCGGCTTCGCGATGCAGGCCGCGGAGTCGATCCCCATCGACATCGTGCTCGTCGTCCAGTCGGTCATCGTCCTGTTCATCGCCGCGCCGCCCCTGGTGCGAGCGGTGTTCCGACTACCCGAACCTCGAGCGAAAGGGGTGAGCTGATGAGCACACTCGCCACGGCTCCTCCTGACGCCGGGTCCCGTCCCGCCGCCTCCTGGAAGCTTCCCGTCGTCCTGGGTGTCGTCACCGTCGTCGCGCTGCTGGCCTTCGGGCTGCGGGGCGACAGCGGCACCAGCACGTTCTCCCTGGCCAGTGACAGCGACTTCGTCAGGTTGCCGGACGTGGGGCTGCCCGCGCGCGCCACGTGCATCGCGCTCGTGATCCTGCTCGCCGCCCTCACGCTGGTCAGTGCGGTTCGCACCCGGGCGGGGCAGCGCACACCGGTGGCGGTCACCGCGGTGTTCGCCGTCGCGTTCGTCCTGCTGTTCCTCACGTGGTCCGCGGTGGGCGAGACCATTCCCGTGCCGGGCCTGCTCCTCGGAACCGTCGCCCTCAGCACGCCGCTGATCTTCGGTGCGCTCGGCGGCGTCGTCTCCGAGCGCGTCGGCATCATCAACATCGCCATCGAGGGCCAGCTCCTCGGTGGCGCGTTCGTCAGCGCGGTGGTCGCGACGCTCACCGGGTCGCCGTACGTCGGTCTCGCCGCGGCCCTCGTGGCAGGAGCCTTGGTGGGCAGCGTCCTCGCGGTGTTCTCCATCCGGTACTTCGTCAACCAGGTCATCGTCGGCGTGGTGCTCAACGTGCTCGTCGTCGGGCTCACCAGCTTCCTGTACTCCAAGGTGCTGGTCCCCAGCGCCGCGACACTGAACACGCCGCCGCGCTTCCCTCGCATCGAGATTCCGCTGCTCTCGCAGATCCCGATCATCGGTCCGGTGCTGTTCCGGCAGACGGTCATCGAGTACGTCATGTACATCGCTGTGGCGGCCGTGTTCGTCGGCCTCTTCCGCACGCGGTGGGGCCTGCGGTTGCGCGCGGTCGGTGAGCATCCGCGCGCCGCTGACTCCGTGGGTATCGACGTCGCACGCACCCGCTTCTGGAACGTCTGCCTCGCGGGCGCCATCGCCGGCATGGGCGGCGCGTACTTCACCCTGGGGTCGGTCGGTGCGTTCGGCAAGGAGATGACCGCCGGTGCCGGCTACATCGCCCTCGCCGCCGTGATCTTCGGACGCTGGGATCCCGTCCGTGCGACATTGGCGGCCCTGCTGTTCGGATTCGCGTCCAACCTGCAGAACGTGCTCGGCATCATCGGCTCGCCGGTACCCAGCGAGTTCATGTTGATGCTGCCCTACGTGGTCACCATCCTGGCGGTCGCCGGGCTCGTCGGGAAGGTGCGTGGTCCCGCCGCGGCGGGCAGACCGTATCCCTGATCGGCGTCCGATGTTTGTCGGGCGCCGACAGCAGGGAACCCCCCTCCGTGGACGGTCGTACGGCCGCCCGTGCTCGAAGAAGGGACACCCGGAACTCATGTCACGCATCGCAGTCGTCGGCGGCCACGGCAAGATCGCCCTGAAGCTCGCGAAGATTCTGACCGAGAGTGGGCACCAGGCCACCTCGCTGATCCGCAATCCCGATCAGACCGCCGACATCGAGAAGACCGGCGCCACCGCCGTCGTCGCGGACGTCGAGGCGCAGACCACCCAGGAGATCGCCGGAACCGTGACCGGCCACGACGCCGTCGTCTTCGCTGCCGGCGCCGGGGGTGGCGATGCCGACCGCACGTACGCCGTGGACCGCGACGCCGCCATCCGCTGCATCGACGCGGCGTCCGCGTCGGGCGTCCCGCGGTTCGTGCTGGTGTCGTACTTCGGTGCCGGACCGGATCACGGTGTCTCCCCAGACGACTCCTTCTACGCGTACGCCGAGGCGAAGGCCGAGGCCGATCAGCACCTGAAGAACAGCGACCTGTCCTGGACCATCGTCGCGCCGTCCGGCCTCACCGATGACGCCGGCACCGGCTCCATCACCACCAAGGAGCAGGGAGCGACGGGTGCCTCGGTCAGTCGCGACGACGTGGCCGCCGTGATCGCCACCGTGCTCGACACCCCGTCCACCGCCGGCCGCATGATCGAGTTCGACCGGGGCGAGACGCCCATCGCCGACGCGCTGAGCTGACTCCCGGTCGGAACGGTCACCGGGTGAGAGGCTGACCCGGTGACCGTTCGACTCTTCGCCACCGATCTCGACGGGACGCTGTTGCGCTCCGACCGGACCATCTCCGCGCGCACCGCTGACGCCATGGCGGCAGCGCGAGACGCGGGGATCGACGTGGTGTGGGCCACCGCCCGTGCGCGGCACTCCGTGCACGAGTTCGCCGAGCAGAGCGGTTTCCGCGGAATTGCGGTGTGCGCCAACGGCGCCGTCCTCATCGATCTCGCCGACGGGACACCCGTGATCACCCAGACGGTGGGGATGGACGTCGCCGTCGGTCAGGCCGCGGTCGACCGGGTGCGCGCCCTCGTACCGGGAACCGTGGTCGCCGCGGTCGGACCCACCTCGTTCGTCGCGGAGACGGGCTACGCCGCGTTGTGCGTGTTCTCCGACCATCACCGCGACCCGTCCACCATGGACACTGTCGTGGGTGGTGATTTCCCGTCCGACAGCGACCGGCCTCCGGCCTTCCCGTGGTTGCGGGAGGACATGGTGAAGATCGTCGCCCGCCACGCCACCGTGCCGAGCGTCGATCTCTACCGCGCGCTGCTCGCCGGCGGTGTCGACGATGTCTCGGTCACCCATTCCGGCGCGCCCTACGTGGAGATCGCCGCGCGCGGAGTGTCCAAGGCGACCGCTCTGGCGGCGCTGTGCGAGCGCCGCGGAATCGCACGGCGGGAGGTCGCGGCCGCCGGCGACGCACGCAACGATCTGGAGATGCTCGCGTGGGCCGGCACCGCGATCTGTCCGTCCAATGCCATCCCCGAGGTGCAGGCTCTCGTCGATCGGGTGGTCGCCAGCAACGACGACGACGGCATCGCGGAGTACCTCGAGGAGTTGGCGCACCCCCGCGTCGGTCAGGGTTAGGCTACCCTCAGCTGCATGACCGACGCAGCGACCAGCGAGCAGACCAAGGGCTGGCAGGGCACGGTCCTCAAGCTGATGGGCGGCTCGGACGTACTGCTCACCGTTCTCGCGGCGGAGGACGTCACCCCGCACTACCGTCGGCTGACGGTCTCCGCGGGTGGACTGTTCACGCGTAAGCCCGTGCATCCCACAATGTGGTTGCGCCTGTGGTTTCCCACCGACGACGGCAGTGCCTCGCTGCACCACCGTGCCTACACGGTCGTGAACCCGGACCCCGAGAACGACCGCTTCGACCTGGAGTTCGCGCTGCACGACGGTCCGGCCGCGCACTGGGCGCGACGCGCCGCCCCCGGCGACACCCTCGAGGCGACCTTCCAGGGCTCGAAGTACGCGGTACCGGACCCGCTTCCCGCCGGGTACCTCATCGCGGGAGACAGCGCAGCACTTCCCGCGGTGAACTCGTTGCTGGCCGCTCTGCCCGACGATCTTCCCGTCACCCTGTGGCTCGAGACCGTGCACGACGGCGACGACGCGCTCCCGCTCGCGGCGACGAGCGCCACGCAGGTACATCGAGTACGACGGCGTGACGACGGTGCCTCGATGGTGGAGGCCGTCTCGGCCGCAGCGTTCGACGCGTCCCGCCACGCCGCATGGGTCGCGTGCGACACGGTCACGACGCGCTCGATCGCGTCGATCCTGAAGTCCGACTACCGCGTTCCGCGCAGGTCGGTCAAAGCTCAGGGGTACTGGATTCCCTGAGCGTCACGCACGACGGGGGCTGTCAGGGACGACCGTGATACGTCTTCGCCGCGGTGGTGGACAGCAGGGCCACGATGACGAACCCCATCAGGCCGTTGACGATCGCGGAGCCGAACGCAGCGGTGATCGCTCCCGCAGCGAGGAACGGCAGCACGATGATCGCGACGACCACCAGTCCGGCGATCCAGCTGAAGAACGTGTTCGGTGACGGCACCGCCTGGAACAGCAGGAGCATGAACGCTCCGGCGAGGATCGCGGCGAGGGCGCCGTACACACCGGCGATCCAGGGATCCTCCAGTCCGTACATCCAGAACACGCTGGTTCCCGTTCGGTTGTAGACGGCCTGGACGATCGCCGTGGCCACCCATCCTGCGATGAACGTGGTGATGGCGGTGGCGACGACTCCGCCGATGAACGGGCCGACGTCGAACTTCAGTCCGGACGATGCGGGCTTCTGCGGCGCGTAGCGCTGACCACCGGGCTCGGCGTAGGGCTCCTGCCGACCGTAGGCCCGAGTGCGGTCGTCGTAGCCGTAGTTGCCGACGTCGCGGTTGTCGGAGTCGCGCGGGTAGCGATCGCTCATCTGCCCAGTCCTCTCGATCGGCCGCGCACGCGTCAGCGCCGCAGCGTTCAATGGCCCAACCCTAGCTGCGTGTACCCGTCACCGGTGGTACCGCACCGGCCCGTCGGATCTCGTCGTCGAGCGCCGCCGCGATGGTCTGGGCCGTGGCGGGCAGCACCGCCACCACGTCGGTCGCGTGCACCAGGTAGCGCCCGTCACCGAGCGCGTCGATCCACCGTCTGCCGGCGATCGCCTCGAGCGGGCCGTCGCCGCCGTGTCCCACGACGATCTCACCGAGCCCCTCCCGTGGCCCGTCGAGGATGTGGATCACGCGATCGCGGTCGGTGTCGCCACGCGAATCGTGCAGGTGGGACGACGGAGCGCGGACCACGTCGTCGCGGGACACGGACGACGGCGTCACCCGTCCCGCGCGGCGGTGGGGCAGCGCCGCCGTGAGGGTGTGGGTCATGCGCTCCGGTGGTACGGCGTGGACGTGGACCGTGCCGCCGGTGTCGGAGGTCGGTCCCGGGTCCTGGACCACCACGACGGCGAGCGGGAAGGCCGGAGGCCGGTCGGAATGGAGCGGGATCGCGGAGTACGAGGTTGCGGCTCGAATGCGCACGCGTCGATCGCCCGACTCCACCCCGCAGGCGGTGACCTGGAATCCGGGTCCGCCGAGCAGGGACGCGGCGGCCAGCAGCGATCGGTCGCCGAGGCGGCGGCGGGCGGCCTCGCGTTCCGCACGCAGATCCGCGGCTGTGCGGGCGTGCGTGGTCCAGGAGAAGGGGAACGGCACTCGATCGCGGCCGATCCGGTCGAGGAGTACGGCGAACTCGAGTGACGTGAGGTGCCACGAGGCGACCCCCGTGGGAGCCGCTCGAACGATCACCCGATCACCGGGGGAGCGACGAGTGGGAGCTCCCCGACCAGGCGGTCGCCGTTGTCCGCCGTGACCAGGTAGCCCGCCGTGGTGTGGTCGCCGTCCTGGTCTCCGCCGGCGCGGCTCCCCGGCATCATCGCGCCCGGTCCGTAGGCCGCCGCGCGGGTGCCCGCGCCGGAACCGCCCGCGCCGGCTGAGGTCGCGCTCTGCAGGACGGGGCCGGTGGTACCGCCCGAGGGGCCGCGCCCGGACGAGGATCCCGGACCGAGTGTCCGCGCGCCCGACCCACCGGATCCCGCCGACGGCCGCTGCCCTGCCGTCCCGTACCCGGCGGGGGCCGAGCCGCGCCCGAAGCCCGCGGGTGAGGTCACGGCAGGCCGGGACCCCGACGGGCCGACCGGTGCCGTGCTCACGGGTGCGACACCCGACGGCGGAGCTGCGCCGTTCGGGGTGCTGCTCGTGCCTGCTCCCGCGGAGTTCTGGGCGGCGGCCGCAGGCTGTGGCCCTGCGACGGGCGTCGAGTCACCGACCGATGCCGCCGTGGTCGGTGCGGGACTCGTCGCGAGCGACGAGAGTGCCGTCGAACCGAGCGATGCGGCGTCGACACCTCCGCGCATGCCACCGGCCGCCGAGGACGAGGAACCCGACGCGGACCCGCTCGCCGGATCTCCCGGCGGCGTGAGCACCGGCACGCCGTGATCGGCTCGGACGGCGGTGGGGACGTAGGTGCCGTTCATGACCGCCACGGCCTCGGCGCGCCGCTCCTCCTCCTCGGCCATCATCGCGGTGATCGACCCGGCGGCGCCGACGGGTCCGAGGAACGCGGCCGTCATCGCGGTGCGCGCCCAGTCCGAGGGCGTGAACGACTGCGGGGCGGGCATGGTGGCGCGGGTGAGCGCGAACCCGTCGCGGGACTGCTCGAGCTTGCCCGCGACGATGTCCATGAGGTCGAGGGTGCGCAGCGACTCGGTGCGGTACGTCGTGATCGCGGCGAGCGCGGAGTCGGCCGCGGCGCCCTGCCAGTCGGTCCCGAGCACGGCGCCGAGGTCGTTCCACAGGGTCCACACCAGTGCGGTCGCCCGGGTGTGGGCCTCGCGCCACATTGCGGCACCGGAATCGAGGAGCTCCGGCGTGAGTTCGGTGGTGTACGCGAACATCTCGGGGTGCGACATGCCGTCGAACGCCTCCGGGACCACGACGCTCGCGCCGCTCGCCGTGTCGCCCACCCTGGACCTGTCGACGGCCTCGCGGGCGACCCGGACGGCGTCGTCGGCGTGGAACTCCGCCGTCAGTCGTGCCGCGGACTCCGCCGCGTCGCTGTCGTGTCCCGTCGCGAAGTCGACCATCTCCGACGCCGCGTCCGAGATCGTCTCGCCCGCGGCACCGATCACCCCCGTGATGTCGAACCCCATGTTCGTGTCCTCCCCGACCGCGGTGCCACGATCCCCGTGACATTCGACGCGCGGACCGGCCGCACGGTTCCGCGTACGGTTGACGCGTCTCTCCCACGCGCGGCGATGCTCCTCGAGAGATCGCCGACGCTCCCGACACCGAAGGAACGTGCACCATGTCGGACCACTCAGTGCCGGGCGAGGTTCGCGAGAGCACTCCGTCCGGCAGGCCGCCCGTGGGCCGGCTCGCCGTCGTGACAGTCGTTCTCGCGATCCTGTTCGGGGCGCCGCTGTGGACTCTTGCGTTCACCGGCGCTGACTGGCCGATCGCCGCGAGGATCATCGCGACGGTGGTCGCGGTCGGTGCTGCCGCCGCGCTCGTGATCGGCATGGCGAAGGGGCACGGTCGGGCACACTCCGACCGATGGGCCCGCATCGGGGACACCCTGCTCGGACTGGTGTGGATCGCGTTCGTGTGGTCGCTCATCGGGCTCGTCGTACGGCTCGGGCTCGGCATCGCCGGGGTCGACGATCCGCTGCGATCACGCATCGTCGCCGGCGCCGTGCTGGCCGTCATCGTCGCGTTGGCGGTCTGGGGACGACGCGAGGCGATGCGGCTGCCGCGCACGAAGCACGTGACGGTGACGCTCGATCGACTCGGCGCCGGACTCGACGGGCTCCGCGTCGTCCTGGTGACGGACACGCACTACGGTCCGATCGAACGGTCCGTCTGGTCCTCCGACGTCGTGGCGGAGATCAATCGCCAGGACGCCGACATCGTCTGTCACGTGGGTGATCTCGCCGACGGGTCGGTGGAGCGTCGACGTGAGCAGGTGGCGCCCCTGGAACGGGTGCACGCGAAGTCGGCGCGCGTCTACGTGACGGGCAATCACGAGTACTTCGGCGAGGCCCAGGAGTGGCTCGACCACATGACGTCGCTGGGCTGGGACTCGTTGCACAACAGGCACATCACCGTCATGCGCGGTGGCGACAGGCTGGTCGTCGCCGGGGTGGACGACAGGACCGCGCGCGGGTCGGGCGAGGTGGGTCACGGCGCGGATCTGACCGCCGCGCTGACGGACGCGGAACCGTCGCTGCCGATCTTCCTGCTGGCGCATCAGCCGAAGCAGATCGACGCGGCCGTGGCGGCGGGAGTGGATCTGCAGGTCTCCGGGCACACGCACGGTGGACAGATCTGGCCGTTCGGGCTGCTCGTCCGACTCGATCAACCGGTCGTCCACGGTCTCAGCCGACACGGCGCCCGCACGCAGCTCTACACGAGCCGGGGCACGGGGTTCTGGGGTCCACCGTTCCGTGTCTTCGCACCGAGCGAGATCACCGTGCTGACGTTGCGGTCGAGCTCTCTGGTGTGACAGTCGCGGCGGCGCCGACGCCGGCCACCGCGTCCGCCCAGTGCCCGGAGCGGACCAGGGCAAGGGTGAGGAGGAGCCGGTCGTCCGGCGCGGTGATGGATCGGCCGGTCAGTTCCTCGACCTGATGAAGCCGATAGATCACCGTGTTCCGGTGGCAGTACAGCAGTTTGGCGGCGTTGGTGGGTGAACCGTCGGTGGCGAGGACGTGCGCCAGAGTTCGGAGCAGTACCTCCCGCTGCGCGGGCGGGTGTCCGTTCAGCGACCCGAGTGCGTGGGACACGACCAGATCCGAGATCTCGTCGTCGACAGACATGACGATGTGGGGCAGTCGGTCCGTGGCCACCGCGGCGGGAGTGTCGCCGGCGCCGATGGTGGCCGCCGTGCGCGCGGCAGCTCGGTACGCGGCGGCGAAGGTCACGAGTCCGTCCGTCGACGCGGCGATGCCCACCGGTCCGACCGCGCGTGCGGCGAGAGCCTCCGCCACCGAGCTGAGGTCCGCCTTGGCCGGGCACACGACGCCGAACTGAACCCCGTCGCGAATGTGCCAGTGCGACAGTGATGTCACGCCGTCGACGGCGTCCTCCGGTGAGGTCAGGGGTGGGTCACCTCGCTCGGACAGCGGGCCCACCACGCACGCGATCCGATGCTGTGCGGTGAGCCCCAGTGTGTTCCGCGCATCGACGACGAACGCGGGATCGGCTCCGCGCCCGTCGCGCAAGCCGTCGAGAACGGCGAGGATCTTCGTGACGTCGCGCTGCTGCATCCGTGCGGTCTCACGCCGGTACGAGTCGACGAGAATCGTGTTCTGCGCATCGAGTGCGTGCCACAACCGTTGGCCGGCGACGAGAAGCAGTCGCGGCTCGAGCAGCCCGGGATTCGCGCCGCGAGCGTTGACGAGTTCCTCCCACAACGTTCGACTACCGAGGGTGTACGCCTTGAGCACGAGTTCCATGGGGATGCCCTGGCGCGCGCGTTCGCGACCCGTGCGCCGCCACACCTCGGTGTTGTCCTCGCTCCCGTGCTGCGTGCCGCTGAGCTTGCGCAGCCCCAGACGGATGTGTTCCCGCGTGCTGCGACGGACCACGGCCGTGATGTCGGAGCCGGCCTGGAGATAGTCGGGGTCCTGCTCGAACAGGGCCAACGTGATGGAGTCGGCGATGGCGTCAGCCTCCGGGATCAGCGTCGCCCACGCGCGTTGGATCGCGGCTCGTTCCTCCGCCGACAGCCGTCCGCGGACAGGATGCAGCCCCGATCCACGGCCGATCGACGGCGACGCCATGCGCGCATTTTTGCGCACAGCGCCCGACGGTTCGAGCGGTTTGACCGAAATTGGTGCCCACGGCATGACCCTTTTCGTGCGCGGAGACCATATCGCCGACTGTGCGGAGTGACCATAGTGAGTGCCACCGAGATGTGAGGTGGGCCACTGTGTCAACGATCGAGACCATGACCGAGTCCGTGTTCGAGCTGTCGTCCGTCACTGTGTCGTTCGGCGGCATCGTCGCCCTGTCGGACGTCGGACTCGATGTCCGACGAGGCGAGGTCGTCGGAGTCATCGGACCCAACGGGGCGGGCAAGACGACACTGTTCAACGTCGCGTGCGGCCTCGTCGCGCCGCAGTCGGGCACCGTGACCCGGAACGGCCGGGTGGTACGCCGGCTGAAGCCGACCGCGCTGGCGGCACTCGGTATGAGCCGCACACTGCAGGGCCTCGGGCTGTTCGACCGGATGACCGTGGTGGAGAACGTCATGGTCGGTGCGGACCATCTCGCCCGGACCTCGATCGTCGCCGGGCTGCTCGGACTCGCTCGGAGCGGGGCCGACACCGCCGCGATCCGCGACCGGGCTCTGGCCACGTTGTCCGAACTCCGCATCGACGAGTACGCCGACCTGTACCCGCCCAGCCTGCCGTACGCGGTGCGCAAACGCGTCGCGCTCGCGCGGGCGCTGGTGGGGGAGCCGACGTTGCTGCTTCTCGACGAGCCGGCGTCGGGTCTGTCGAACGCGGAGATGGACGAGCTGGGTGAGCTGGTCCGCGGACTCACCTCGAGGATGTCGATCCTCCTGGTCGAGCACCACATGGATCTGGTCATGAGTGTCTGTGATCGGTTGGTGGTCCTGGACTTCGGGAAGGTCATCGCGCGCGGGACACCCGACACGGTGCGCGAGGATCCCGCTGTGCTCGCCGCCTACCTGGGGGACGAGGTGGACCGTGATGCGTGACGTCGTGCGGGACGAGGCGACCCGCGACGCCCTGACCGTGTCCGATCTGACGGTGCGGTACGGCGCCGTCACCGCGCTCGACTCCGTGTCGCTGAGGGTGCCCCGCGGCGCGGTCACCGCGGTGCTCGGGGCCAACGGTGCCGGCAAGACGACCCTGCTCCGGACGATCTCGGCGCTGCACCCGCCGGTGGCCGGCCACATCCGGATGGGCGAGGTCGACCTCGTCGGAGCGAGCCCGGAGTCGATGTCACGGCGTGGACTGTCGCACGTGCCCGAGGGCCGCGGGGTCATCGTCGAACTCACCGTGGAGGAGAACCTGCGTCTGGGGGCGTTGGGCCGCAACAGGTCCGCGGCCGCGGTGGGGATCGACCGCGTGCTGTCCATGTTCCCGGCTCTCGCGGAGCGTCGGGCGTCGACCGCGCACACGCTGTCGGGCGGTGAGCGACAGATGCTGGTGATCGGGCGCGCCCTCATGGCGACCCCCACGATCCTGCTGCTCGACGAACCGTCGCTCGGGCTCGCTCCCCGCGTGGTGGCGCAGATCTTCCAGACGCTGCGTGACTCGGTCGACTCGGACGGCCTCACCGTCGTGCTGGTCGAGCAGAACGCCCGCAGCGCGCTGTCCATCGCCGAACACGCCGTCGTGCTGTCCCTGGGGACGGTGGCGCGGGAGGGTCCGGCGGCCGACCTCGTCGGCGACGAGGAACTCCGCCACGCCTACCTCGGCTTCTGACCACCCTCACGAAAGGACGACAGAGTGCAACAACTGCTCACCATCGTCATCAACGGAGTGACCAACGGGATGGTCTATGCCGCATTCGCTCTGGCACTCGTGCTGATCTGGCGCTCGACGCGCATCGTGAACTTCGCGCAGGCGCCGATGGCGATGATCACCACCTACGTGGCGCTCGTCGTGGTCGATGCCGGCTACTCCTACTGGGTCGGCTTCGCCGCCGCGCTCGTCTCCGGCCTCGTGCTCGGCGCGCTGATCGAGCGACTGATCATCCGGTACGTCGACAGCGCGTCGCACATCAATCCGGTGATCCTCACTCTCGGTCTCTTCATCGTGATCCACGCGGTGGCGGCACTGGTGTTCGGCAACCAGTTCCGGTCCTTTCCCGCTCCGTTCGGTCTCGACGGTCGGCGCATCGGGTCCGTGGACGTGGCGCTGACGGGCAACGACATCTACAAGGTCGTCGCGGTGCTGGTGGTGCTCGCCGCGCTGGTCGCGCTGTTCCGGTTCACCGATCTCGGACTCACGATGCGCGCCAGTGCTTTCAGCCAGGAGGTGTCGCGCCTGCTGGGAGTGCGCGTGGGCCGCATGCTCACGCTGGGATGGGCGTTGGCCGCGGTGGTCGGGTCGGTCGCGGGTCTGCTCATCGCCGGCGGGTCGCTGGTGCACCCCGGCTACATGGACTCCGTCGTGGTGTTCGGATTCGTGGCCGCCGTGCTCGGCGGTCTCGACAGCCCGGTGGGCGCCGTGGTGGGCGGACTGCTGATGGGCGTCGGGCTCAGCGCGGTCAGTGGCTACATCGGGCAGGACCTCGTGTCCTTCGCGGCGCTGGTCATCCTCATCGCGGTGTTGTTGTTGCGTCCCAACGGATTGTTCGCTGCCGCGGCAGCGAGGAGGGTCTGACATGACCGTGACGACGACCGACAGGCCCACCCCCTCACCCGCACGCTCGCGCGTCGCCCGCGTGGTGTCGACTCCGGTGCGGCGGCACCTGCTCGGCGCTCTGCTGGCCCTCGTCGTGGTGATTCTCGTGCTGGAGAGCGTCAGCACGTTCCGGCAGAGCCAGCTGACGTCGGTGGCGTATCTCGCGATCGCCGCGGCCGGACTGACCGTGCTCACCGGATTCAACGGTCAGCTCTCCCTCGGGCACGGTGCGTTCATGGCGGTCGGCGCGTACACCGCGGCACTGATGTTGCGGGCGAACGAGTCCGGCTGGTCGGTGCCCCTGGTCCTGATCGCGGCCACCGTCGTGGCCGGTCTGGTCGGGGTCGTCGTCGGGGTCGCCGCGGCGCGATTGCACGGGCCCTACCTGGCCGGCGCGACATTGGCGCTCGCCGTCGCCGTCCCTGGTCTCGCGCTGTACTTCTCGGAGTACCTCGGGGGCGAGCAGGGTCTCATCGTGCCCAGTCCCGACGTGCCGTCCGCGCTCGACGACATCGCCTTCTTCGTCACCGGAAACGAGCTGACGTCCACGAAGTTCGTGGCCTACGTCGGGTGGTTCCTGCTCGTGCTGGTGTTCTTCCTGCTGGCCAACGTGTCGTCGAGTCGCGTCGGACGACGGTGGCGCGCCGTGCGTGACGACGAGGTGTCGGCCGAGATCGCGGGGATCGACCTCGGGCGGGCACGGGTGCTGGCCTTCGTGGTCAGTGCCGCGTGTGCCGGTGCAGCCGGGGCGATCATGGCGATGGCCTCCCGCATCGCCGCGCCGAGCGGGTTCACGCTGGTGTTGTCCCTGACCCTGCTCTCCGCTGTGGTCATCGGCGGACTCGGTTCGCTGACAGGCGCTCTCATCGGTGCCGCGCTCCTCACCTACATCCCGCCGGTGGTGACCAACCTGGGCCTCGACGCCGGATTGAGCAGCCTGCAGGCCGCGGAACTCGCGCCTCTGGTCACCGGCATCTTCACCGTGGTCGTAATCCTCTTCGCGCCACTCGGACTGGTCGGCACGGTCCGCGGTCGTCTCGTACAGCGTCGTCTGAAGAGAGAAGGAGTTCGATGAACAGGATCCGAACATGGGCGCAGCGGGGCACCGCTCTCGCTGCGGCCGTCGTACTGGTGGCCTCGTGCGGTGCGGGTGGCCGTGAGGAGGCGGAGGAGTCCACGGAGGGCTCGACCGTCGGGATCACCGACACCTCGGTGAAGATCGGTGCGCACTATCCCCTGACGGGAGTCGCCGCTCCCGGGTACAGCGAGATCCCCACGGGCGCCAAGGCCTACTTCGACTACGTCAACGCCGCCGGCGGGGTGAACGGTCGGCAGATCGAGTACCTCGTGCGTGACGACGCGTACGACCCGACCACCACCACGCAGGTGGTCAACGAGCTGGTCCTGCAGGACGAGGTGTTCGCGATGGTCGGCGGTCTGGGCACCGCGACACACAGCGCGGTCATCGACTTCCTCAACGAGGAGGGCGTCCCCGATCTGTTCGTGTCCTCGGGCGCGATCATGTGGGGCAACGATCCGGCCAAGTACCCCAACACCTTCGGGTGGCAGCCCGACTACCAGGTCGAGGGCAAGATCATCGGCGACTGGGTGCAGAAGAACCGGCCGGACGCCAAGGTGGGCCTGTTCCTGCAGGACGACGACCTCGGCCGCGACAGCGAGGCCGCGGTGCGCCAGTACCTCGAGGATCAGATCGTCGGCGTCGCCCGCTACACGTCCGGCAACACCGACGTCGCCCCGCAGATCGCGTCCCTCCAGGCGGCGGGTGCCGATCTGATCCTGGGCTTCAACGTCCCGTCGTACACGGCACTGAGCCAGTTGGTCTCCCGTCGACTGAACTACACGCCCGAATGGTTCTACAGCTCCATCGGTTCCGACGTGGACCTCGTCGGGTCGCTGCTCGGACGCTTCTCCCAGGGCGCGGTGACCGACGGCGCCTCGTCGCTCGAGAACATGATCTCCCTCGAGTACATCCCCGGCATCGACTCGCCGGACAACCCGTGGACGCAGTTGTGGCAGAAGGTGTGGGCCGCCAACGGAACCGGTGAGGAGCTGACCAACTACCGCATCTACGGCATGAGCCACGCCTACGCCTTCGTGCAGGCGCTGCAGGCCGCGGGCGAGAACCCGACCAGGGAGTCGATCGTGGCGGCGCTGCAGTCGCAGGGCAAGGACCTGCCCGGCCCTCAGCTCGCCCCGTTCCGCTACTCCGAGGACAGTCATCTCGGTATCTCCGGTGCCAGCGTCTACAAGATCACGAACGGCAAGCCGGAGAACCTGACCCCGGTGCTGGTCACGGACATCGGCGACTCGGCCGTCGAGGAGTACACCGGTGAGGAGGCGACCCCACCGGAGAGCGGCATTCCCGACACCCAGCCGGCGGGATGACTTGGTCGGCGGGATGACCCGGGGGCGGGGGCGTCGACACGCCCCCGCCCCCGTCACGTGTCGGCCCCGCTCGTCGGCAGTGGCCTACCCGCCGTGCGCGGTTCCATGCAGGACGGCCGTCGCGAGAACGGCAGGGTGAGCCCGTCCGGCCCACGTGCCGACAAGGGCGTCGCGATCGGCCGGGCCGTCCAGCGGGACGCGATGCAGGGTGAGCACGGCGGTGCCGACGTCGACGACGGTGTCGGTGCCGCGGGTGTCGACCGACGGCGCGTGGACGTCGGGAACGTCGGCGCCGGCCTGTCCGGTTCCGTGGACGAGTGCGGTGACTTCGCGCTCGGGCCCGGGCTCGGCGTACTCGAACGCCGCCTGAGTTCCGCCCGTGAGAACGGTCCGCAGCAGCGTCGCCAGATACACCGGATCGTGCGCCGCGTCGTGAACGTGGCGGGTCCCGAGCACGCTGTGCTCCATGGTGGTGATCAGCGCCGTCTCGGCGCCGGGTAGCAGTGCCGATCGGTACGTGAGAGGCACGTGCAGGATCGTCCCGTCGGCGGCGCGGAGCAGGTGCGACTCCAGTCCCACCTCGCCGTCGGGATCGTCGAAGCGGTAGGCGTCGACGACCTCGAGAGTGCCGGCGTCGATGCCTGCCGCCCACGGCTGCAGCGGAACCCACTGCCGCAGCAGGTCGATCTTGGTGGGAACGATGGTCGCGCGATGAATCAGGGCCACGCCGCGCACGCTACGCCGCGGTGTCAGTCCTCGGCGGAGGTCTCTGCGGCAACGGTGCCGAAGATGTCCGCGCGTCCCACGCCGTCGAGTACCGCGTGCCGGAGCTCGGGTGGCACCAGCAACACCTCTCCGCCGACGAGCAGTCCCTGGTCGATGAACGCTCGGAGCTTCGCGGTCACCAACTCCGCCGTCCGCTTGTCCTCGCCCTCGAGGTCGTCGTAGTTCTCGTCCAGGTTGCCCTCGGGCGGGTCCGGCGTCATGGCGGCCAGCACCGCCTGGGCGACGAAGCTGTCGGCCACCGAGGCGGAGACGTCGATCTCGTCGTCGGCGGACAACTGCGCCGTGACGTGCGCCGCGACGACGGTGCGCAGAGCGTCCGCCTCACGCGCCCGGACGTTCGCCGCGAGTGGTCCGGGAGCGGCGCCGGCGTCCGAGATCTCCACCACGCCGGACGACACGGCGGTGGTCCAGGCGTGGGCGAGTTCGGGCACGTCGGCGGGCATCTGGAACGTCGACGCGGGCACGGTGAGCCCCAGCGCGGCGGCCACCTCCTTCGCGTCGATCGGCCGACCGGTGCTCGACCAGGCGAGCAGGGCGTCGACGTCGCGGACGATCGCGAGCTCGGCCAGTGCCGCCGACTCCGCGTCCGCAGTCACCTCGGGCAGGGTGATGTCCTCGGGCGTCAGCGTGTCGGGGACGCCGTCGACGAAATCGGTGAGGTCCTCCATGCAGTGCTCGTAGTCGGCGTCGCTGCCGCTCCAGATGTCCTCGTCGTCGAGGAACGTCAGATAGGACAGGGCGCTGAACACGAGGTGGAGCGCGGCGTCCTCGCTCGCCTCGGTGTTCTGCGCGAGGACGGATTCGGCGGCGTCGAGAACGAGGTGGGCGTCGTCCGGGGTCCAGGCCGTGGGGGTGAATCCCTCGTGGACCCGGGTGAGTTCACCCAGGAGCGACTCGACGACGCGACGCGTCGGCTCGACGTCTCCCGCGCCCTCCTGAGCGGCCATCCACGTCACGAAGCGAGCGAGCACCCGCTCTGTCGTGGACGCCGTCGGCCCCGAGGTCTGTCGGCGTCTCCGCGCCGCGGTCTTGGCGGCGCGCTTCTGCCCGCGGTTGCCCGGTCGGTTGGATCCCATGCGCCGACCTTAATGCGGTCACCGGTCCGGTCGTCCCGTCAGGTCGACGCGGGCTGTGACCCAGATCATGTGTCGTCGGCGCGCGCTTCTCCGTTCTCTGTACGACTCACCTTCATACGAACACGAGCGCGCCCGGTAGGGGCAGCGTCGAAAGGAGTGCATCATGGCCGACTTCATCGAGAAGGCACAGAACAAGGTCGACGAGGCCGCAGGCGCCGCGAAGAAGAAGGCCGGAGAGGTCACGGGCGACGATTCGCTGCGTACCGAGGGTGCAGCCCAGCAGACCAAGGCGGACGGCAAGCAGGCCGCCGACAAGGCCGGTCAAGCTGTCGACGATGCCGCAGGTGCCGTGAAGGACAAGGCCGGGGACGTCGCAGACAAGGCGGAGAACGCGGCGAACAAGGCTTCCGACGAGGTCGCGGACAAGGCTGCCGGCAAGGCGAACGAGGTGGCCGACAAGGCCGGGGACGTCGCGGAGAAGGCAGCCGACAAGGCGAACGAGGTCGCTGCCAAGGCGCAGGACAAGGCCGGCGAGGTCGCCGATCGTGCCAAGCACGCCGCGGACAACGTCGCCCAGCAGGTGCGCAGCTTCGACGCGAACTCGTCCGACGTGAAGAAGGCCTCCGCAGTGAGCGCCCCCGTCATCGCCGCCGTCGTCGGTGCGATCGTGGCCGTCGTCGTGGTGCGCCGTCGGCGCAACGCCCCGCGCCGGGTCGCCCAGAAGCGACTGTCGGTCGCGCAGAGCTTCGGTCAGGATCTGGCCGAGACGGTGAAGCACAAGCTCGACCGCTGATCGCCGAGAGATATCCGGGTCAATGCTGCGGACTGTTCGTTCGAACGAGGGGGCAGCGTTGATCTGATCACCGTGCACCGTCACCACGGAGCACAGTGACCACCATCCGAATGCGGCGTCTGCACGGGGCAGGCGCCGCATTCGTGTGTCCGGACACTGCTGACCGGTTCCGCGGGAACCGAACGTGAGTCCTGCCCGTCCATGCCTGCACACGCCGCCGACGACCGGTCGCCGGCGCCGGGCGGGGGGAGCACGGCATGGAACACACGGCTGTCGACGCGGCGACCATGGTGGACGCGGCCAGGGCGTTGGGCAGGGTGTCGCTGGATCTCGAGCGGGAGGTCGCGGAGGCCGCCTCGGTCGTCGCCGCGGTGTCCGCCTCGTGGCAGGGCCTGGCGGCGACAGCGTTCGTCGACGGGTGGGGCACCGTTCATCACGGCGCCCGATCGGTGGTCGCGGCGCTCGAGGACTCAGCGGGTCGACTCGAGATCGCAGCCATTGCCTATGCGGGACAGGACGACACGGCCGCGGCCGCGATCGCGGGTGCGGTGTGACGGGCTACCGAGTGGACCTGGCCGAACTGGATGCCGTGGTCGTGAGGCTGACGCGGTTGGCCGAGGCCACGCGGGTCGCGCTCGACGACGTGTCGGTGCGGGTGTCCGCCTTGCCGTGGGAGGGCACGGCGGCAGAGGCTCATCGCGCCGCGCAGAGCGCATGGTCGGCCGGGGCTCGCGAGATGGCGGTCGGTGTCGAGACCATGAGAGACGCTGCGCGCCGGGCACACTCGTCGTACACCGCGGCCCTCGAGTCGAACAGCCGCATGTTCGGGCGCGACTGATGGCGCCCCCGGTCGTTCTCGACGTGTCACCCGAGGTCTACGCCGAGGCGGCTCGGTCGGTGTATCGCGCGGACGAGATCATGGCGAGTGCGGTGAACGTCCACCACGGTGCGTCGCGCGCGTGGGCCGCGATGGCGGGAAGCGACGCCGCGGGTGAGCAGTGGGGCCGGGCGTACGACGGATCCGTCGTCGACCTCTCCCGCGCACTCGCCACGACGTTCTCGGCGACGTCGGTGCTGGCGCGGCTCGTCGATCAGGCGGGTGCGAATCACGTTGCGGCGGAGTCGATCGCAGTGGTTCCGAGTACCCCGCCGACGGCAGGACGGGCACCATCCGCCGCGCGGCAGCTCGAGTACCCGAGCGCGGTGGGTGACCTCGGCCCGGGGCTCCAGGGTGCGGTGGAGCTGGCCGATGCGGTCGGCGTGCCGTGCCCCAACGGCGACACCGACGCACTGCGGGACGCGTCGAGCGCGTGGATCGTGCTGGGGCAGGCGATGCTCGACGCACGGTCCGAGGTGCTCGGTGCCGCAGCCGATCTGGGTGCCGTGGACGTGCCGGAGCGGGACGCGATGGTGCGGGACCTCCGTAGACTGTCCGAGGCAGTGGAAGCGGTGGCGGGTGCGTGCTCGGGGCTGGCCGCCGCGTGCCACGACTACGCCGAGCAGCTCGAGAAGACGCGCCGCGACATCCGCGACCTGATCGAGCAGTTCGCGGTGGAGGAGGCGGCGGCCGTCGCGGTCGGTATCGGGTTGGCCTTCGTGTCCGCGGGACTGTCGGCCGCGGCGGGAGCGGCGATCACGGCCGGTCGTTTCGCACGTACCGCCTCGAGAGTGCGCGCGGTCATCGCGGCGCTGCACGCGTTCGCTCGGATGCGGCGCACCGAGACGTCGATGGCGACGGTGCGACGAGCTGCCGACGACGTGGAGGATCTGACCACTCGTGTGCCCGTCGGCCTGGACGACGTCAGTGCGGCGGAGCGTGCGGCCGGTCCGCCGCCCGCAGGGTGGTCGTCCACTCGTGCGCTCGACGACCACTTCGCGCGCCACGGCGCCGAGGTGGGTGCACGGTCGGCCGACGAGTACGCGGACCTCGCGGCGCGGTTCCGCACGGAGGGCTCGCACCAGGTCAAGGTCGGCCCGGACGGCACCGTGCGGATGTACGACCCGGAGACCAACACGTTCGCGTCCTACACGCCGGACGGCACCACCAAGACATACTTCAAGCCCGGATCCGGTGTGTCGTACTGGGACCGCCAACCAGGAGTTCCGGAATGACCACTCACCTCTGCCCGGTCTGCCACT
>NZ_LMRN01000009.1:956820-979560 GCF_001426145.1 Rhodococcus sp. Leaf225
CGGCTACGAGTTCGGTGTCACCGACGACGACCTGGGGGTGACGCCCGAGTCCTGGCGCCGACTGTGGATCGACCGCGGGCATCCCTGGAGCTCGACGGCACCGCCGCCGCCCGGCTGGGACGGCGCACGGCAACTCCGGCGCTGACTCTCCAGTGTCAGGGGAGTAGGTGCGAGTACGCGGAGCACGTGGAGGCGACGCCGATGTAGACGAGTCCGTCCGACTGCTCGTCCGACCATCCGCGCACTCGCGTGCGGTCGGCGGTGTCGGCGAGGATGTCGACTCCGGTGCGTCCGACGGCGAGGTCTCGGCAGATCGAGGTGACCGAGGTGTCCATGAAGGCGGCGGTGTCCGGGTCGGTCGGGTAGCCGGCCATCTGCATGATCTCGGCGAAGGCGTCGAACGGTTCCTCAGCGGCCTGCTGGGCGAGGGGAGCGATCTGCACCGGAGTGTCGAGGGCGACGGGCGTGTCGACTGCGGTGACCGGCGCGGCGGGTGCGGGGGCGTCCGAGGCACTGGCCGTGGCGGGGGCACTGTCGGACAGCACCATCGTCGTGGTGGCTGCGCCGGCGAGCACGGTCACCGCGGCGCCGATCACCGCGATCCGTCGTCCGGTGCGAGTCGGTCGCCGATGTGCTGGCATCACGTGTCCTCGGTTGGCGGGTCAGTCGCTGACTTATACCCATTTCCGAGCAAAATGTTACTGGAGTCTCACAGGAATCAGGGAGGACGCGCGCATGGAGAAGGTGACGGCCCGGACTCTCGGGGCGTGGGTCATCACGGTGAATCCCCGCAGGACCGACGTCGCCTCGTTGCTCGCCGACGGGCACGCGGGCGGTGACTGGTGCGTGGCGCCCAACTACCGTTCGCGCCTCATGGCGGCCGGTCAGCCCATCCTGCTGTGGGTGAGCAACCGATCCGGCGTGCACCCCGCGCGGGGATTCTGGGGCGTGGGGACCGTGCTCGGCCCCGCTGTCGACATGCACGATCCCGACGATCCGCGCCTGCACGTTCCCACCGAGATCACCACGCTCGGCGAGCCCGTGACGGCCGCGGAGTGCGCCGGGACGGCCGGGCTGGACCGACTCGAGATGCTCCGGTCGCCCCAGCAGTCGAATCCGTCCGTGGTCACCGCCTCGGAGTGGTCGCTCCTTCGCGCTCGTCTCGAACGGGCACCGGAGGCACCCGGCCTTCTCTAGTGTCCGAGGTATGACAGCTGATGTTCGCGCGAGCACGGTCGACGCAGTCCTGACGAGGTCGGCGCGTCGGTACCCGGACCGGGCAGCCCTGGAGTTCGACGGTCGAACGCACACCTATGCGGAACTGGACGCGGCGGTGTCCCGCGTCGCTCGGTACCTGGTGTCGACGGGGCTCGCACCGGGAGAGCGGGTCGCGGCCTACGGCACCAACTCCGACTCCTACATCGTCGGGTTCCTCGCCTGCTGCCGTGCCGGGCTGGTGCACGTGCCGATCAACTACGCCCTCGTCGAGGACGAGTTGACCTACCTGGTCGGCCAGTCCGGTGCTCGCGCGCTGCTGGTCGACGACGCTCTGGCGCCGGCGGTCGACGCCGTGCGGACGGGTCTCGATCTCGACGTCGTGCTCTCTCTGCAGGAGCTTCTCGACCTTCCCGACGTGTCGGTCGCGCTGCCCACGGTGCTGACCACCGATCTCGCCCAGTTGCTGTACACCTCGGGAACGACGTCGAAGCCCAAGGGCGCGATGATGTCTCACGGTGCGCTGGTGAGCGAGTACGTCTCGTCCGTCCTGGCACTGGCGTTCACCGCCGACGACGCCCCGCTCGTCGCGATGCCGCTGTACCACTCGGCCGGCATGCACGTGTTCGCCCTGCCGTACCTGTCGGTCGGCGCGACGGTGCGCCTGATGGCGAAGCCGGACGTCGCGGAGATCCTGCGCCGCGTCGAGGCCGACCGCATCGGTTCGCTGTTCCTGGCGCCGACGGTCTGGGTCCCTCTGGCGGGACACCCGGATCTCGAGACCCGCGATCTGTCGTCCCTGACCAAGGCGCAGTACGGGGCATCGATCATGCCGGTCACGGTGCTGGAGCGGCTGCGGGCGCGGTATCCGGATCTTCGGTTCTTCAACTGTTTCGGACAGTCGGAGATCGGTCCGTTGGCGACGGTGTTGCAGCCGGAGGAGCACGATGCACGGCCCGCCTCGTGCGGGCGCGCCGTCTTCTTCGTCGAGACGCGGGTGGTGAACGCCGACGGTGAGGACGTGGCGGACGGTGAACCCGGCGAGATCCTCTACCGCTCACCGCAGTTGTGCGACGGATACTGGGAGAACCCGGACGCCACGGCCGAGGCCTTCCGCGACGGATGGTTCCACTCCGGTGATCTGGTGACTCGGGACGCGGAGGGATTCGTGACGGTGGTGGACCGCATCAAGGACGTCATCAACACCGGCGGCATCCTGGTGGCGTCGCGGGAGGTCGAGGACGCGATCTACACCCATCCGGCGGTGGCCGAGGTCGCGGTGATCGGCGTTCCGGACGAGAAGTGGATCGAGGCGATCACGGCGGTGGTGACGGTGAAGGACGGTCGTGCGGTGACCGCCGAGGAGATCATCGCCCATGTCTCGGGTCGCATCGCACCGTTCAAGATCCCCAAGCAGGTGCGGTTCATGGACGAATTGCCGCGTAACCAGAGCGGCAAGCTGCTCAAGCGCGCGCTGAGGTGATCGAACCGGCGTTCGGCGTGTTACCTATGTGACTGATGTGACTGGTGGTACTTCTGACACCGAGAGCTTCCGCGTGTCGCGGTAGCCGAATCGGTCGGGGAGTCGGTCATGCAGGTCGGTAGACGCGTTGCGCAGATTCTGTTGGTGGTGGCGACGGTGATCGCCACCCTGTCGGTGCCGACCGCGTCGGCGGCGAGTCCGTATGTCGGACGCCAGGGCATCGGGCTCAACGGCATCGACTTCCGGAGCAGCTCGAGCGCTCAGCAGGCACAGGCGACCCGGGTCGCGGGTACGGGCGCCAAGTGGGTCCGCATCGAGATCGACTGGTGGTACGTCCAGGACGGTGGGCCGACCGCCTACAACTGGTCGGGTCCGGACGGTGCTGTGGCGGCGGCCAAAGCGAAGTCCCTCAACGTCCTGCTGCTCATCCAGAAGACACCGCCGTGGGCTCGGACCACCAGCGACGGCAGCACACCGCCCACGAACCCGGACGACTACGCGACGTTCGCCGCCAAGGTCGTGAGCAGGTATGCGCCGCAGGGGGTTCGGTCGTTCGAGGTGTGGAACGAGCCGAACCTGTGGATGTTCTGGGCCGATCCGGTGACGGGTAAGCCGAACGTGCAGGGTTACGTCGATCTGCTGAAGGCGGCCTACCCGAAGATGAAGGCCGCCACCACCAGCACCATCAGCATCGTGGCCGCCGGACTGTCCCCCTACGGCACCACGGGTCAGAGCCCGGAAGGGCACGCCGTCTCACCGATCACCTACCTCGATCAGATGTACGACCTCGGCGCCGGAACGTACTTCGACGCCGTCGGCTGGCACCCGTACACCGCGCCCGCGTTGCCGAACGACACTGCCGACTGGAACGCGTGGTCGCAGATGAGCGTCGACTTCACCAATCCCGACGGCACGATCTATCAGAAGAGCGCGCGCACGATCATGACCGAGAACGGCGACGCCGGGAAGCTCATCGTCATGACCGAGGCCGGCGCCGCCACCGCGGGCGACCCGAGCGTCAGCGAGCAGGTACAGGCGACGGCCTACCGACAGGCCGTCGACAACCGCCTGTCCTATTCGTGGGCCGGGCCGATCTTCTTCTACGAGACCACAGACCGCGCCGCGATGACCGCGGTGAACCCCGACAAGGAGAACTACTTCGGGGTCTACCGCTCGAACGGGGTGGCCAAGCCGGCCGTGACGGTGCTCAAGAGCGTGCGCTGAGTTCACTCACAGCCGACGCCGTCTCCGTCGCGGTCCAGGTGCGAGCCGTAGCCGGGGTCGCCCACGCGGACGGGCGCCGCGCCGGCGTTCCGAGCCGCGGTGCAGTTCGTGTAGTACGTCGATCCGGACGACTCGGGAACGACGGCCGGCGCGACGTACGGAGCCGGTGCGGGTACCGGCGCGACGAATGGCACGGGCGCCGGGACGTAGGCGCGGTCGACGTCCGGCACGTCGACGTCCGGCACCTCGACGTACGGGGTCTCGACGTAGGGCACCGTCGTGGTGGGCGGCGGTGCGTACACGGTGACGGTCTCGGGAGTGGTCGTGACGGCAGTGGTCGTCGACGTGGTGGTGGTCGGCCGCGGGGTGGTGGTCGTCGCGCGGGGAGTGGTGGTCGGTGCGGCCGACGTGGTGGTGAGAGTGGTCTCCGCGCTCGCGGCGACGGGTTCGGGTTCCTGCATCAGCCCCAGTCCGACGACGGACAGGCCCACGAAGGCGGCGACAGCGGCCGTGATCTTGCCCTTGTTGCCCTTCTTGCGGGCCTCGATGTGGGGCGGCTGGAACGGCGGCGGATACGCGGTCATGCAGGTCCTCAGGTGAATGGCAGCAACGGGTCACACCACACGTCGCGCGGGGCGCGCGGCACGTTACAGGGTGGTCGGTTTCCGCCGGAACGCGCTGCTCAGGGCAGTGCGGTCAGAGTTCGGACCACGTCCGAAGAATGCAGGACATCGGTGACCACGCGATCGATCCGCCCGGCGTCCTCCGCGCCGACGAGCCGTTCGATCTTCTCCAGTATCTGTGCGTGGTCCAACGGGAAATGGTCGACGTCGCCCACCGGATCCGGTGAACCGGCCGACACGGTCTCGCCGGAGACGAGAACGATGTCGACCTCCGCGGCGCGTCGGTCGGGCAGCAGCGCCGTGAGCGAGGGCGACGACTCGACGTCCACCCGTGCGCTGAACTCCTGCGCCGCACGGAAGGTCGCGCTGCCGGGCGTCAGGGTCTCCACGTCGATGCTTCCGGCCACCACCGCGGCGGACACGACGAACGGCAGCGAGAACATCGCACCGAGCCGCGTCGAGGGGTGCCGACCGAACAGGGGTTCCGCCAGCGCGTGGGTGCGGACGCGCACGCTCGCGATGTCGACGATATCCAGGTTCGTGCGCAGAGCCTGCACGATGTCGACGGCGGCGTGGGTGTACGAGCAGCTGGCATGGCGCTTCGCGTACCCCTGATCGAGGGCGAACGTGCCGTCCGGCGCGGGTGCGAGCTTGTCGGCATCGAGAGTGCCGACGATGTCCCCCAGAGTCGTCGCCGCCGCGCCGCTGTTGTGCACCAGTCCTGCCGAGGACAACCGCGCGGCGTCGAGTCCCGCACGGACGGCGCCGCCGATCCACAGGTTCCGGGCGAAGTTGCCCGCGAGCACCACGGCCCACGGTGCGACGTGCACGAGCGCGGTCGAGGCGTCGATCGCGGCCGCCGTGCGCTCGGCGTCGAGATCCCACACGACGGCAGCGGCGGCGGCGGCGCCGGTCGCTCCCCAGTGTCCGTGGGTGTGCCACTTCGGGTCGCGGGTCAGTGCGGCACCGAAGCGGGTGGCCACCTCGTAACCGGCCACCACGGCGGCGACGAACCGGTCGCCCGACACCGGCTGCGCGCTGAGGCGGGCCGCTGCGACGGCAGCCGGGAGCACATGGGCGGCAGGGTGACCCGCCGCGTACTTGTTGCCCTCGTCCAGTTCCAGGCAGCACGAGGCGATCGCGTCCAGGTAGGCCGCGGTCTCCACCCCGGTGTGGGCGCCGCGACCGACGGTGACCGTCGTGCCCGGTTCGGCTCGCCACCGCGTGAGAAGCGCGGTCAGTTCCGGTGTCCGCGCTCCCGCCAGGGTGACACCCAGAAGGTCGAGCAGCACGGTGCGGATCCGACTCTCGTACGCGGTACCGGTCGCGGGTAGGTCCACGCAGAACCGCGCCAGATCGTCGATGCGTAGTCGCACCTGTTCCGCTGGAAGGAACGTTGCCGAGTCGGTCATGCGACAACGCTAGGACTGACGCTCGTGCTGGTCAATACATCTGCCGGACGTGATCAGGGCTGCTAGGGTCGGCATCGACAACAGTCAGGCACCCCGGTGTCTCCGGTGTCGATCCGCTCAGCGGAACAGCGTGCACCGTGAACCCAGTCCAGAGGAGAGAATCGAGCCATGTCGGACAGACTTCTCGAGGCCGTCACGGCCGGTGTACGCACGGTCGATCTCGGACGCCAGCTGCGGGTCGGTATGCCGCAGTCGCCGAATCACCCGCAGTTCTGGCACACGCTTCCGCGTCGGCACGGCGACATGACCCGGTCGGACGGCGGCAGCGCCGCGAACGACATGATCACCACCGGAACGCATGTCGGAACCCACATCGACGCGCTCGCCCACGTCTCCCACGAGGGGAAGATGCACGGCGGTGTCGACGCGGCCGAGGCCGGTGTCGGCGGCAAGTACGTCGAGCTCGGCGTGCACACGATCGCGCCGATGATCCGCCGTGGCATCCTGCTCGACATTCCGGCCGTGCGCGGAACCGAGCGACTCGAGGGCGGCGACGAGATCACGGTCGACGACCTCGAGTCCGCCTGCGCCGCCCAGGGTGTCGAGGTGTCGGCCGGCGACGTCGTGCTGATCCGCAGTGGGTGGGCGCAGTTGTTCGACGAGGGTCAGCCCTATGTCGGTGGTCCGTCCGGGGTTCCCGGCGTCGGCGAGCCCGGCGCGCAGTGGCTCGCGTCCCGAGAGGTGCACGCCGCGGGCGCCGACACCATCGCCTTCGAACGCCTCGCGCCGGGCGGTGGCCACGCGCTGCTCCCCGCTCACCGAGTCCTGCTGGTGGAGAGCGGCATCTACATCATCGAGGCCCTCGATCTCGAGGAGCTCGCACGCACCCGGACGTACGAGTTCACCTTCGTCCTGGTGCCGCTCAACATCTTCGGCGCCACCGGATCGCCGGTGCGCCCCCTCGCGGTGGTGTCGGCATGACCGAGTCCACACTCGCCCGCACGCTGGCGGAGTTCGCGGTGGAGCACTCGTTCGACGATCTGCCTGTCGAGGTGGTCGACAGCATCGGGCTCCGCGTCCTCGACACGCTCGGGATCGCGATCGCGGCCACGGAACTCGACACCAGTGCGATGGCCACCGCGTGGGCGCGGGAGCAGGGCGGCCGGGCCGTCGCCTCGGCCGTCGGCGTGGAGGAGAACCTCCCGCCGACCCTCGCGGCCTTCGTCAACGGGGTGCTCGCGCACTCCCTCGACTTCGACGACACCCACCTGCCCTCGGTGCTGCACCCCAGCGCGTCGGTGGTACCGGCCGCACTGGCGGCGGCGCAGCAGCACGGCGCCTCTGGCCGGGACCTTGTGCGCGGCATTGCGATCGGCCTCGAGGTGTGTGTCCGCCTCGGCATGGCGGGTTTCGATCCGGAGACGAAGAACTCGGTGTTCTTCGAGAACGGGCAGCACGCCACGTCCATCTGTGGAGCCATGGGCGGTGCGGCCGCTGCCGCGGTGATCGGCGGCGCCTCGGCCGACGGCATCGTCGACACGCTCGGTATCGCGGCGTCGATGGCGGCCGGCATCATCGAGGCGAACCGCACCGGTGGCACGGTCAAGCGCATGCACTGCGGGTGGGCGGCGCACTCCGGCGTGTCCGCGGCGGGTCTCGCTCGGCACGGCATCACCGGACCGCCGACGGTGCTCGAGGGCAGGTTCGGATTCTTTCAGGCGTGGCTGCACCAGAGCGGGCGCGCCGCCGAGATCACCGACGGCCTGGGCAGCACCTGGGCCGCGCCTGGTCTCTTCGTGAAGCCCTACCCGGCCAACCACTTCACGCACGCGGCTCTCGACGCGGCGGCCGCGTTGCGAAGTCGGGGCATCACGCCCGCGGACGTCGAGCGGTTCGTCCTCGGTGTCCCCGCCGCCAACCTCCGGACCATCGGCGAACCCATCGAGGTCAAGCGCACCCCGCAGACCGGGTACATGGCTCAGTTCAGCGGACCCTACGCGGTGGCGGTGGGCATGCTCGGTGGCGGTGGACTCGGTGCGGTACTGGACGACTACACCGACGAGAAGGCCACGTCGACGGAGCGTCGCGACATCATGGCGCGCGTCGACGTCGTCCCGGACGCACAGTGCGACGCCATCTTCCCGCACCAGTTCCCGGCCGTTCTCACGGCGTATCTCAGCGACGGCACCACCGTCGTCGAAGAGGTGTTGACCACGCGCGGCGGACCGGAGCGGCCGTTGTCGTTCGAGGACGTTCGAGCGAAGTTCACGGCCAACGTCGACGGCCTGCTGAGCGTGCAGGCAGCCGACGCCTTCGCAGCGCAGTGCGCCGGCCTCGCCGACCTCGAGGACCCGGGCGCGCTGTTCGATTCGATTCGTACTCTGGGGAATTAGAGTCGGACGCGGGCCAGGATCTCCCGGGCGCCGCGGACCACGGCCTCGTCGACGAAGCGTCCGTCGTCGTCTACCGTGGGCCCGCCGGCCGCCCGGTCGAACAGGTCGACGAGGCGTTCGGCCCGGCGCACGTCGTCCGCCGCCGGTGTCAGGGCATCGTTGATCACGGGCACCTGACCGGGATGCACCGCGGTGCGGGAGCGGAAGCCCATGTGCACGAAGTGCGCGGTGGTGGTGACGAATGCGTCGAGGTCGCGGAACTCGGTGGAGGTCGGTGCGATCGGTGCCTCCAGACCCGCTGCTGCGCAGCCGATCACGATGTCCGCGCGGATGGCGTCGACCACGTGGTCGGTGTCCGCCGCGCGGGTGATCCGCAGATCGGCCAGCAGGTCCACCTCGCCGATGCCGACGGTCACCAGTCGGGAACTGCTCGCCAGGTCGGTAAGGCCGCGCAGGGCGGCCGCGGTCTCCACCAGACCCACCATCGCGATGTCCGCGTCTCCGAGTCGCTCGTCCGCCTCCGCGAGGGAGGCCGCCCCGCACTTGGCCACGATGATCCCGGTGACGCCGGGTCGGGCAGCTGCGGCGAGGTCCTCGGCGAGGAACTCGGGTGTCACGCGGACCCACACCTGCGCTCCACCGTCGCGCGGACGGTCCAGCCACTGCGCGACATCGGTTCTCGCCGTGTCTTTCTGCACGAGTGGGACCGCGTCCTCGAGATCGAGGATGACGGCGTCGGCCGGTCCCGAGACGGCCTTGTCGAACAGGGCGGGCTTCACGGCCGGCACGTAGAGGAACGAGCGCGGCATGCGGCGGGTCATCGGGCGGCCCGCGCTTCGAGGCTCTGCGTGATCGCGCGCGCGGCGGCCAGCACCTGACCGGCGTGCGCCACGTGATCGTCGTCGGCGGTGGAGGAGTAGCGGAAGGCCGGTCCGGAGGAGCTGACCGAGCCGAGCACGTGGCCGGCCGCGTCGAAGAACGGGGCGGCGATGGAGGCGGCGCCGGTGTTGCGCTCGTTGATGGAGGTCCCGTAGCCGGTGTCCCTGATCTCCTGGAGCCGGGCCAGGAACGTCGTCTCGTCGGCGTCCGGAGCGCTTCCCCGCAGCTCCTCGAAGGCCTCGTGCGCGTAGTGCGGCGGAAGGAACGCGAGGATGGCGCGGCTCGAGGCGCCGGAGTGCAGCGGGTACTGCGGGCCGATCTCCACCACCATCTTCACCTCCTGCGGGCTCTCGTACTGGTCCAGGTAGACCCGCCGATGCCCCACCAGGACGGACAACGTCGCCGTCTCGAGGGTCTGCGCACGTAGTCGGCGCAGGATGGGAGCGGCGATGGAACGGACGTCGAGCTGGCTCCATGCCTTCGTGCCGAGTCCGATGGCCGCCGGGCCGAGGGAGTAGGTGGACTCGCCCGCCACCGGCTGCACGATCGAGCGCGATGCCAGGGACTGCAGGATCCGGTGCACCACAGCCTTGCTCAGGTCCAGGCGGCGCGCGAGCTCCGTGACACCCAGTGCCCGGTCGGACTGCGCGAAGGACAGCAGGACGTCGGCCACCCGATCCGCCGATTCGGTTCCCGTCGACGCGGAGTCGGTGCCGGTCGAGCTGGTAGTTGCGGCCATGGGGCCAACCTTCCACATTCGCTGAGTACGTGCGCGGCTTCGGCGCGTTCCGCTGAGCGAACCATACCCGTAACAAGAAAGTCATCAAAGAGCCTGTTCTGACCCAGTGATGCGTGTAATACTCAGTACTGCAGGGAATAGCCACCCACTAAGTGGTGCGCTGAGCGGAACACAGGCCGTGTCCTTCGGTCACACGGTTTCCCGAGACTCGGCGCCTCGATCGGCGCGGAAGGCAGATCCAATCATGAGAAAAGTCGTAGGCGTGCTCGCCGCAGTGGCCCTTCTGGGCACGGCTGCGTGTGGATCCTCGTCCGGATCGGACGGTTCGGGTCCCATCAAGATCGGATCCGTGCACCCCACCACCGGTGCGCTGGCCGGTGTCGGTGGACTGATGAACGACGGTGCCGCACTGGCCGTCGAGGACATCAACGGTGCCGGCGGCATCTCCTCGCTCGAGGGGCGTCCACTGGAACTCGTCACCGGTGACAGCCAGGGCAAGGCGGAGGTCGGCCAGAGTGAGGCGCAGCGTCTGATCGACGACGGCGCAGTCGCCCTGGTGGGCACCTATCAGAGTGACGTGACGCAGAACGTCGCATCGGTCGCCGAGCGCTCGCGAGTGCCGCTGGTCATCGACGTCGCGGTCGACGACAAGATCCTCGACCAGGGTTACCAGTACGCGTTCCGTATCCAGCCGAACGCCTCCAGCATGGGTACCGACGGCGCCAAGGCGCTCGCGGCCATCGAGGAGCAGACCGGCCAGCCGATCGATCGCGTGTCGTACCTGCACATCGAGGGCTCGTTCGGTGACAGCGTGTTCGACGCCTTCGAGAAGGAGGCCGCGAACCAGGGCATCTCCTCGGTGCAGGAGATCACGTACCCGGCCACCAACTTCTCCGACGCCACGACGCAGGTGCGCGAGGCCGCGGTCTCCAACCCCGACGTCATCGTCGCGACGGGCTATTACCCGGACGGTCTGCTGATCGCGAAGGCCGTCGAGCAGTTGAACGTGAACGTCAAGGGTGTCTACGGCATCGCCAACGGCGCCTTCGACGACAGTTCCTTCCCGGCTGCCGCCGGCACCGCCGGTGAGGGCGTGCTGTCCGCCAACTACCACTTCGATGCCACCAGCGACCGGGTCAACGACATCCGCTCGCGCTTCGAGGAGAAGTACGGCCGTCCGATGGAGACGGCGGCGATGCTGTCCTACCAGGCCGTCGAGGTCATCGCGGCGGGACTCGAGGACGGCGCCGACGCGGATCCGGAAGCGTTGCGCGAGGCCATCTCCGGCGTCACCATCGACGATCCGCTGCTCGCCTTCTCCGGTCCGATCCAGTTCGACGAGACCGGTCAGAACTCCAACGCGACCGTCATCGTGATGCAGGTGCGCGACGGCCAGGTCACCCAGGTCTTCCCGGACGAGTTCGCCACCGAGGCCATCGAGTTCCCCGCGGGAGCGGGCCGGTGACGGTCGTCGCCGAGAGCGCGGCCACGGAGAAGACCCGGCGCGCCGTGAATCCCGGCGTCGCCGTCGGGGGAGCGCTCGTGGTGATCCTCGCCGTCATCTTCTTCGTCGGCGGCAAGGACCAGGGACTGGTCGGCCAGGCCATCGTGTCCGGTCTGCTGCTCGGCGGGGTCTACGCGCTGATCTCGGTCGGCCTGACACTCATCTTCGGTGTGCTCGGCATCGTGAACTTCGCCCAGGGCGCGATGCTCACCCTGGCGATGTACATCGTGTACGCGCTCTCGACGGCGGGGTTGCCCGTCTACGTGGCAACGCTTCTCGCAGTCCCCGTCATGTTCGTGTTCGGCATGATCGTGCAGGCCACCCTGCTCACCAAGCTCACCATCGGCGGGAGCCACGAGGGGCCGCTGCTGGTCACCCTCGGGTTGTCGTTGCTCATCATCAACGTGCTCCTCATGGTCTTCGGTGGTCGGCCCAAGTCGGTGGAGGCGCCCGTGGACGGATCGATCTCGATCCTCGGCACCGTCGCGGACTGGCCTCGGGTGCTCGCGTTCGTCGGTGCCGCGGTCGTGGCGATCGCGCTCAAGTCGGTGCTCGAACGCACGCGCCTCGGGTTGTCGATCCGCGCGGTGGCGTCGAACTCGGAGGGCGCCAAGCTCGTCGGAGTCGACATCGGTCGCGTCTACGCGCTGACGTTCGGTATCGGCGCGGCCTGCGTGGCCGTCGCCGGCGGTCTCATGACACCGTTCACGTCTCTCACCCCGTCGGTGGGCGAGCAGTTCACGATTCTCGCCTTCGTCATCGTGGTGCTGGGCGGTCTCGGCAGTGTCGTCGGAGCCATGGTCGGCGGCATCGTCATCGGTCTGGTCCAGACGGTCGGCGCCCTGTACCTCCCCGGCACCGGATCGCTGATCCTCGTTTTCGCCGTGTTCGTCATGGTGCTCTTTCTCAAGCCCGAAGGTCTGTACGGAGGACGCCGATGACCACCACGACGGATGTCTCGACGGACTCCGCGTCCGACACGCGGCTGAAGGACTCCTGGCTGCGACGCCAGTTGCTCACGCTCGTCATCGGATTCGTGGTCGTCGCCGCGTTCCCGCTCGTGCTCGGCGAGCAGGCGCAGACGGTCGCGGTCCGGACATTGATCTTCGCGATCATGGCCGTCGGCTGGAACCTCATGAGCGGCTTCGGCGGCATGTTCAGCTTCGGTCACGCGGCGTTCTTCGGCATCGGCGCGTACACCGGTGCGTATCTGCTGGTGGAGCACGGCATCTCGCCGTGGATCTCCATGCTCGTCGGCGCCGTGGTGTCCGCCGCGGTGGGCACCACCATCGCCTACCTGTGCTTGCGCTACCGGCTGGCCGGGTCGTACTTCGCCCTGGCGACGTTCGCCTTCGCGCAGATGTTCCTGCTGCTCGTGCAGAATCTCGAGGTCTTCAACAAGACCGAGGGCTTCAACGTGCCGATCCTGCCGCGTGATTCGTGGTGGATGCTGCAGTTCGAGAAGGGCAGTGCCAACTACCTGTGGATCCCGTTGGTGATCCTGGCGCTCGCGGTGCTGGGCACCATCTTCTACGTCCGGTCCCGCCCGGGGCAGTACGTGCAGGCGATCCGTGACGACGCCACCGCGGCAGCCTCTCTCGGCATCGACACGATGAAGTACCGGCTCATCGCGGTCGCGGCGAGCTGCGCCCTCACGGCCGTGGCCGGCGTGTACTACGTGCAGTACTACTTCTTCGTGGGCCCCGAGCAGGCATTCGGATCCGCAGTGTCCGTCGAGGCCATCGTCCCTGCCGTCATCGGCGGCATCGGGACCATCTGGGGACCGGTGCTCGGCGCCGCGGTCATCGGGCCGCTGTCGGAGCTCATCAACGAGCTGCTGCGCAACCCGCCCGCGTTCCTCGAGTTCCTCCAGGGATCCATCGGACTCGACGTGGCGGTCTACTCGGTGATTCTCATCCTGATCGTGATCTTCCTGCCCAAGGGGATCTTCGGCACGATTCGCGAGAGGTGGCGCAAGTGAGCGTCCTCAGTATCGAGAATCTCAGCAAGTCGTTCTCGGGCATCCACGCGGTGCGCGACGTCAGCATCGACGTCCCGGACGAGCAGTTTCTCGGCATCATCGGCCCCAACGGCGCCGGCAAGACCACCCTGTTCTCGCTGCTGGCCGGCGAGCAGCCGCCGACGTCGGGTCGCGTGATCTTCGACGGCACCGACATCACGGGGTGGCCCGCGGACCGCATCGCGCGCGCTGGGTTGGTGCGTACGTTCCAGTTGATGCGGCCGTTCGAGTCGATGTCCGTTCTCGAGAACGTCACCATCGCCGCACTGTCCAAGCGTAAGTCGCGGAAGGACGCGCGTCGGCACGCTCTCGAGGTGCTCGACCGGGTGCAGCTCTCCGACCAGGTGGGCGGGACGGTGTCGACGATGTCGACGGCCGGACTCAAGCGACTGGAGCTGGCCCGCGCTCTTGCCATGGAACCGCGGGTGGTCCTGCTCGACGAGGTGCTCGCGGGACTCGTTCCGGCGGAACGTGCGCCGATGATCGAGCTGCTGCGCTCCCTGCACAGCGGCGGGCAGACGGTCCTGTTCGTCGAACACATCATGGCCGCGGTCATGGCGTTGTCCGAGCGTCTGGTCGTCATGCACGAGGGCGCGGTCCTCACAGCGGGGGATCCGCGCACCGTCATCGAGGACCACCGCGTCGTCGAGGCCTATCTGGGTGAGGAGACCGCATGATGCTCGAGATCGACGATCTGCACGCCGGCTACCGGCGACTGGAGATCCTGCACGGTGTCACGATGCATCTGGAGAAGGACGAGATCGTCTCTCTCATCGGAGCCAACGGCGCCGGCAAGACCACGACGCTGCGCGCCCTGTCGGGTCTGGTCACGCCCAGCAAGGGCCGCATCATGTTGGACGGCAGCGACATCAGTGGCAACCGCGCCGATCGCATCGTCCGGTCGGGACTGGTGCACGTCGCCCAGGACCGCGCACTCTTCGGTTCGCTGCCGGTCTCCGAGAACCTGGAGATGGGCGCGTACACCCAGAAGCGCGGGTCCACGAAGGAGTCGCTCGACCGCGTCTTCGATCTGTTCCCCATTCTCGCCGAGCGGCGGACCCAGCGCGCGGACACCATGTCCGGCGGTCAGCAGCAGATGCTGGCCATCGGCCGCGCCATGATGTCGAAGCCGCGTGTGCTCACGCTCGACGAACCGTCCGTCGGCCTGGCGCCGAAGCTCGCCGCCGAGGTCCTCGAGGCCATCGTGCGGATCCGCGAGACCGGGGTGACCGTGCTGATCGTCGAGCAGAACGCCGCACAGGCACTCGCGATCTCCGACCGCGCCTACGTCATCGAGAGCGGATCCATCGTGCTCACCGGTACGGGAGCCGAGCTCGCCCACGACGATCGCGTCAAGGCTGCGTACCTCGGCATCTGATGCCGCACCTCTCGTCAGGAGTTTCTTCGTGCGATTGCTCGCATACACCCCCATCCATGTCGACTTCGCCGAGTTCCGGCGACGTCAGGAGCGGTACGACGCACTGAGCCCGGTGGGCGTGTCCGTCGTCCTGCGCAACATCGGTCCCGATGCTCCGCGCGCGCTGGACACCGAGGCCGACGTCCGAGCGTCCGAAGTGGCGCTGGCCGCCGCCTTCCGCGCGTCCGATCCGGACGAGTTCGACGGATACCTGCCCGACTGCGTGCTCGATCCGTGTGCGGAGGAGGCGGACTCCTTCGAGCGTCCCCTGTACGGACTGACGCGACTCACCGCGTCGTTCTACGCCTCGCAGGGCCACCGCCTCGGCGCCCTCGCCCGCAATGCCGCCATCGCTGCCGAACTCGACCGCCGCGTGGCGGGTTACGGCATCCCCGCCGAGCCGACCGTTGTCATGGACCTGTCGTTCGACGACATCGCGGACTCGCGGGCCTGGGCCGACGCGGTCACCGTCCACGCTCGTGCGCTGACATGTTCGGTGGCCATCAACGCGTGCTCGGCAGTCGATCTCACCGGGCCGCGAACCTCACCGCTGGTCGTGGATCCCACGGCCACCGCCCTGCGCCTGCTCGCACTGCGCGACGAGCTGGAGCCGGCATCGTGAGCGCGGACGGACCCGATCTGATCGTCGCCGGCGCCGGCGGCGGACTGATCGCCGCGCTGCGTGCCGCCGAGCACGGACTCGACGTGCTGGTCGTCGAGGCCAGCGACCACTTCAAGCGCGGCAACAACACCGCGATGTCGACGGCCATGATCCCCGGCGCGGGGTCCCGCTGGCAGCGTGAGGCGGGCATCGAGGACTCCCCGGAGACGTTCGTCGAGGACGTGCTCCGCAAGACGAAGGGCACGGCCGACGCAGAGCTCGCCGGAGCCCTCGCCCGCGTGAGCGCGCCACTCGTCGAATGGATGGCGGATCACCTCGAGGTGCCGTTGTCGCTGGTCACTGATTTCGCCTACCCCGGTCACTCGGAACTGCGCTGCCACACCGTCGAGGGTCGGCACGGAAGCGTGTTGCTCGAGCACCTGGTGCGCGCGGTGACGGCGGAGCCGCGCATCGACGTTCTGGCACCGGCCCGGCTGACCGACGTCCGCGTCGACGACGGTCGCGTCACCGCCGCGGTGATCACGCTCCCGGACGGGTCGACCGAGACGATCCCCACCGACGCGGTGCTGTTGGCCACCAACGGGTACGGCGGCGACCACGAGCGGGTCGCCACCCACGTCCCCGAGATCGCGCATGCTCGCTACCACGGCAGCGAGCACTCCCGCGGAGACGCGCTCACCATCGGTGACCGTCTCGGCGCCGCGACCGCGTATCTCGATGCGTACCAGGGGCATGCGGCGCTGTCGAAGAAGGCCTCGACCCTGGTCGGGTGGGCCACCGTCATGCACGGGGGCGTCGTCCTCGACCTCACGGGACGACGCTTCGGTGACGAGACGACGGGCTACTCCGAGTACGCCGCCCATCTCGCGGCCCGCCCGGAGTCCGAGGGCGTCATCGTCATCGACCGCGACATCCACGACAAGTGTCTGTCGTTCACCGACTTTCGTCAGACAGTCGATTCGGGCGCCGTCGTGTGGGCGGACACGCCGGCCGAGCTGGCCGACGCGCTGGGGCTCCCCGCCGATGTCGTCGTCGACGAACTCGCGGCCGTCGAGAGGTACGCGCGGGGTGAGGAGTCGGACCCGCACGGGCGCACCTCGTTCGAGCACGAGCTCACCGGGCCGTACGCCGCGATCCGCATCGTCCCCGCGCTGTTCCACACCCAGGGCGGTCTCGTGGTCGACGGGAACGCTCGGGTCCTGCGACTCGACGGCACCGCGATCGAGGGACTGTTCGCCTCCGGCGGCGCCGCGATGGGCATCTCGGGCCACGGCGCCGCGGGGTACCTCGCCGGCAACGGATTGCTGCCCGCACTCGGACTCGCTTATCTGGCCGCAGATGTCGTGGCCGGTACTCATCACTAGAGAAGGATTGTCATGACGAAGCTTCTGATCACCAATGCCCGAGTCGTACGTCCGGGCGCCGATCATCCCGAGGACGGCGAATTCCTCGACCTGCTGATCGAGGACGGAAAGTTCACCCGCATCGAGGCGGGGATCGATCCGTCCAGCGCCGACACCGTCGTCGACGCCGCCGGCAAGGTCGCATTCCCCGGAGTGGTGGACGCGCACCAACACTGGGGCATCTACAACCCGTTGGGCGAGGACGCCTACACCGAGTCCAGGGCCTGCGTGCAGGGCGGTGTCACCACCTCGCTGTCCTACATGCGCACCGGTCAGTACTACATGAACACCGGTGGTTCGTACGCCGACGTGTTCCCGACGGTGCTCGAGGCCACCGAGGGCAAGCCGTTCGTCGACTACGCTTACCACCTCGCGCCGATGTCGAAGGAGCACATCGCCGAGATCCCCTCGCTCATCACCGATCACGGTGTGACGTCGTTCAAGATCTTCATGTTCTACGGCAGCCACGGGCTGCACGGGCGCTCGACCGACCAGAGCGAATTCCTCATGACGCCGGAGGGCGAGCGCTACGACCTCGCACACTTCGAGTTCGTCATGCGCGGCATCCAGGCCGCACGGGAGCAGCTCGGTGACAAGGCCGATCACATCTCGCTCTCGCTGCACTGCGAGACCGCCGAGATCATGAGCGCCTACACCAAGCTCGTCGAGGAGGAGGGAACGCTCACCGGCCTCGCGGCGTACAGCGCCTCGCGTCCGCCGCACTCCGAGGGGCTCGCGGTCACCATCGCGTCGTTCCTCGCCGACGAGACGCAGCTGCCCAACATCAACCTGCTGCACCTCTCCTCCCGCAAGGCCCTCACTGCCGCCATGCGGATGGCGAAGGCGTTCCCGCACGTCAACTTCCGTCGCGAGGTGACCATCGGTCACCTGCTCGCCGACATCGACACCGCCTACGGACTGGGCGGCAAGGTCAACCCGCCGCTGCGCCCGCGCGACGACGTCGAGGCCCTGTGGGAGCACCTGCTCGTCGGCGACATCGACTGGGTGGTCAGCGATCACGCGTGCTGCAAGGACGAGAAGAAGTTCGCCGAGGACCGCGGCGACATCTTCGCGGCCAAGTCGGGATTCGGCGGCGCCGAGTACCTGCTGCCGGGACTGGTCAGCGAGGGCCGCAAGCGCGGACTCAGCTGGCGCCGCATCGCGGAGCTGACGTCGCTCAATCCCGCTCGTCGCTACGGACTTCCGGGCAAGGGCGAGATCGCCGTCGGTATGGACGCCGACCTGGCACTGGTCGATCCCGATCACACGTGGACGGTGCGTCCCGAGGATTCGGAGTCCACGCAGGAGTACACCCCCTTCGAGGGCTTCGAACTCGGCGCGAAGGTCACCGACACGTTCGTGCGTGGACATCGCGTGCTCGACAACGGCGCTGTCGCGGGGGAGCCCACCGGCCGCTACCTGCACAGGCCCTACAAGTGACCGGGCCCCTGGAGGGGATTCGCGTTCTCGACGCGTCGACGATCCTCGCCGGTCCGCTGGTCGCCCAGATCCTCGGCGACTTCGGTGCCGACGTCGTCAAGATCGAGCACCCCACCAAGCCGGACGGTATGCGTGGGCACGGTCTGGACAAGGACGGGCACCCGTTGTGGTGGACGATGGTGAGCCGCAACAAGCGCGGCATGACGCTGAACCTCGGCAAGCCCGAGGGGGCCGACGTCTTCCGCAAGCTCGTCGCGGACGCCGACGTGGTGGTGGAGAACTTCCGGCCGGGCACCCTCGAGAAGTGGGGCCTCGGCTACGACGTGCTGTCCGAGATCAATCCGGGTCTGATCCTGTTGCGTGTCACCGGTTTCGGCCAGACCGGGCCCTACTCGACGAGGCCGGCGTTCGGCACCCTGGTCGAGTCGATGAGCGGGTTCGCCCACCTCACCGGCTCGGCCGACGGACCGCCGACGCTTCCCGCCTTCGGTCTGGCGGATTCGCTGGCCGGCATCGCGGGATCGTCGGCGGTCTCGATGGCCCTGCTGCACCGGACGAAGACGGGTAGAGGTCAGCAGATCGATCTCGATCTGCTGAGCCCCATCATGACGGCGGTCGGGCCCGGCATCATCTACGCCGACCAGTTGGGCATCGACCAGGAGCGCACCGGTAACCGGTCGAGCAACAACGCGCCCCGCAATCTCTATCGGACCAAGGACGAGCACTGGCTGGCGATCTCCACCAGTGCCAACTCCATCGCCGAGCGCGTTCTCCGCCTCGTCGGTCACCCGGAGGTTCTCGACGAGCCGTGGTTCGCGACGGGTCGTCAGCGCGCGGCCCACGCCGACCTGCTCGACGGATACGTCGGTGGGTGGATCGCCGAGCGCACGCGCGACGAGGTGATCGCGGCCTTCGAGGAGGCCGGCGCGGCGGTCGCCCCCGTCTACAAGCCGAGCGAGCTGCTCGACGATCCGCAGGTCAACGCCATCGAGATGGTCACCACAGTCGAGGACGACGCTCTCGGGCCGGTGCGCATGCAGAACGTCATGTGGCGCATGGGGGAGAGCCCTGGCAGCATCCGCCACACCGGACGTCCGCACGGCGCGGACACCGACACCGTGCTCGCCGAGCTCGGTCTCAGCGACGACGAGGTGCGCACCCTGCACGAGACCGGCATCGTCTGACCGCTCGAGTGGGCACACTGGTGTCCATGACGTCAGCACACAGTGTCGCGAAGGATCTCGGTCGACGGCTTCTCTGGTGGGGCGGCGGCAGTGTCGCGGTCGGCGCCGCCGCAGCGTTGGGCGGCGGCTCTCCCGCGGTCCGTGCTTTCGGCATCCAGACCGCGGGCTGGGGCGCCATCGATCTCGCCATCGCCGGGATCGGGGCGGCCCGGTCCACCGAGGTTGCGGCCGACAAGATGCGGAAGACCTTGTGGATCAACACTGGACTCGACGTCGTCTATGTCGCCCTGGGTGCACATCTCCTGTACCACCGGCCCACCTTCGGCGGGAGGGTGACGCCGCAGCAGTCCTCCGGGCACGGTGCTGCAGTCGTCGTGCAGGGTGCGGCTCTCCTGGTGCTCGACAGCGTGCACGCGAAACGCTTGTGACTCAAGACTCGGCATACCGCCCGGTCCGAGGGGCACACTGGACTGGAGTCCGCGGACCGACGTGGGCCTCGTGGCCGGTGCGTCCGTCGGGGGCGCACCGGCCGCCCTCATTGTGTGGCTGAAATACCTGCCGTGTAATTCTCATTTGTCAAGTATCGACACATGCATTTGTTGCGGCATGCCCACTTTTCGGTAACACTCACCACATCAGTCACATGAGTCACGTGAGTCACACAGTCGATCGGTGGGGGTCGGAGTATGCGAGCACGAAGTCGGCAGATCGCGGTGGGGGCCGCGCTGACGTTGGTGGCCAGCGGTCTGGGTGTGCTGTCGGCACCGGTCGCGTCCGCGGAACCGTGCGGTGGTCTCGGTGGCCCCGGCTCGTCACTGCTGGGCAGCTTCTTCGGTAGCAGCGGATCGAGTGGCGGCGGGGGCAGCAACCCGCGCGGGACTCAGCAGCCGCTCGCCCCGATCCGCAGTGGGAACACACAGTCCGTGGGGTGGGTGACCGGACCTCTCAGCGCCAACAACACGTACGACCGTTTCGGCATCTCGGGTACCGATCTCGGCATCAGCTGGGACAACGGCGCAGGCCAGACGCTCATGGCGTTCGGTGACTCCTTCGGCAACTGCTCGGTGAACGGGCAGCAGTGGCGCAACAACCTGCTGCTGCGGTCCAGCGACGACAACCTCTCCGACGGCATCACCGTTCCCGACGCCGTGCCCGGCGACAGTGCGTCCGGCTCCATCGTCCTGCCGGCGACGCCTCGGTACGCCGAGCAGATCGTCCCGACGCTGCGGTTGCCGGAGATCGAGGTGACCACCATCCCGACGGCCGCCATTGCCATCGACGGTGTGCAGTACCTGAACTACATGTCCGTGCAGAGTTGGGGAGCCCCCGGCCGGTGGGTCACCAACTTCTCGGCCATCGCGACGTCGAGGGACAACGGGCAGAGCTGGACGACGGACCCGATGACCATTCGCGTCAACAAGGGCGTCACGATTCCCGGTGTCGCTCAGGTCAACGAGGCCAACGGCCGATTCCAGATGAACGCATACGCCAAGGGTCCCGACGGCTGGCTGTACCAATTCGGAACGCCCAACGGCCGTTTCGGTGCAGCCTTTCTCGCCCGTGTGCAACCGGCGGACATCCTCGACCTGACGAAGTACGAGTACTCCACCGGTGATGTCGCGCGCCCGTGGTCGACCGATGTCGCCGATTCGAAGAAGGTCGTCGACGAACCGGTCAGCGAGCTCAGCGTCTCGTGGAACGCGTACCTGAAGAAGTACGTGATGCTCTACGGCGATGAGAACCAGGGCTCGATCGTCGCCCGCACCGCCACGGATCCGCAGGGACCGTGGAGCCCGATCAAAACTCTGCTCGGGCGCGCGGAGACCATCGGCGGTGTCTACGCCCCGTACATCCACCCGAAGTCGAGTGGGCGTGACCTGTACTTCACTGCCTCGCGCTGGTCCGACTACAACGTGATGCTGTTGAAGACGAATCTCGATGCGCTGAAGTGACGGCTACTTCGGTGTGATGCGTTGTGCCGCTTCGCTGTCGGTGGACTGGTAGTTCCGACCCAGCTCGGTGAAGGTGTCTGCGAGCGACGACGCGATCGCGATGTGCGCCTGAAGCAAGGTCGACAAGGACCCCGGCCCACCCACCGCGAGCTCGGAGTACTTGCGCGCCAGCGCCAGGCCGGAGGGGAGGGTGCCGAAGCCCTGTGCGAAGTCCTGCACTTGGATGGTCGACCTCACGGCGGTGATGCCTTCGGCGAATTCTGCGCACGCACGGGCACATCGCTCCGCGGCCTCCGTGGTTATTTCGAGCTCGTTCAACCCTGTCACGGTGCCCCCGTCATGGTGGTGTCGCGCTCTCGAGAGCGCCTGAAATGCGCCTGGCTTCTGCGCAGTAGTCGCCGACAGTTGATGGATCACCCGCGTTTCTCACGGCGAACTCAATTGCCCCTGCGGTCGATGCGTACGCGATGTGGCAGGCCTCGTCGAGAGTTCCCGGAAGTTGCTGGAAGCTGAGCGCTGGGCGCCCGCCTATATCTATATCCTCTTGGTTCACGGATCGGCTGTCTCCGCGGAACTCTGATATCGCTGTGGTCGTCGACGAGATGGTCAGGACGAACCAGTCCTGCCGGAACGAGCAGTACCGCCACTGACTGTTTCCCTGATCGAACTGACCCGAGTCGACGATCTCCGCGTTCACGCCCGCAGCCGCCACGGCGTCACTCGGAATGGTGCACGGATCCCACAGCTCCGCGACGGGTTCGCCCGAGACGCCGGGGGAGCAGGCGCCGCAGAACACGAGCGCAGCCACGGCCACCCCACCTCGAATCCATCGCACTCGAACTTGGACGCGGTCAGCGGCCCGGCGGTTCCCATGCGGATCCGCGCGGGTTCTGGTCAGCCGCGCGCGGTCCAACCGGCGCGGGTGTCCGAACGGTGCTCGGATCCGCCGCGACCGCTGGCCGCGCAGCTCCCAGCACTGCGCGCAGGCCACGGACTTGCGCGTACTGCTGCACGGTGCGCGTCTGCGGCGCCGACCGACGCGCCGATCCGCGCGACCGTCAGCACCCCCGCTCACCACAACCGGCGCACCCGACCGGAGCGTGCGCGGACAAGCGAGCACCACCATCCGCTCACCGCCCAGCACCGTGCGCAGGCCACGTCCAGCGCGTACTGCCGCGCAGTGCGCGCCGGCACCCACCCGCCCCCCAACCACCCGCCCCCCAACCACCC
>NZ_LMRN01000009.1:979645-1030161 GCF_001426145.1 Rhodococcus sp. Leaf225
CGCCCACCCGGCCCGGTAGCGTCGACACGGTGATCTCCGCCGAGGACTGCGCCCGCGCACTGCGCCGCGCGGGCCTCGACGACGTGCTCACCGACGGCACGACCCGCGCCGCGTATTCGTCCGACGCGTCGCTCTACCGCGTGCACCCGCTCGTCGTCGCGCGGCCCCGTCGCACCGAGGACATCGCGGCGGCCGTCGCGGTGTGCCGCGAGACCGGGGTTCCGCTGACCATGCGCGGCGGCGGCACGTCCGTGGCCGGCAACGCGGTGGGTACCGGAGTGGTGCTCGACGTCAGTCGGCACCTGAACCGGGTTCTCCACGTCGACCCCGAGGCGCGCACCGCGACTGTCGAACCCGGCGCCGTGCAGTCGGTGGTGCAGAAGGCAGCGGCGCAGCACGGGCTCCGGTTCGGTCCCGACCCGTCCACCTTCACGCGCTGCACCGTCGGCGGCATGATCGGGAACAACGCGTGCGGCTCGCGCACTCTCGGCTACGGCCGGACCTCCGACAACGTCTCCTCGCTCGACGTGGTGACGGGCAGCGGGGAGCAGCTGCACCTGCCGAGGGACACCACGTCTCCGACTCTCGATGCGCTGCGGCAGATCGTCGCCGGCGGACTCGGAACCGTCCGAACGGAATTCGGCACGTTCGGCCGCCAGGTCTCCGGCTACGCGCTGGAGAACCTGTTGCCGGAGAACCGTTTCGACGTCCGCCGGATGCTGGTGGGCAGCGAGGGCACGCTCGCGGTCACCACGCGCGCCACCGTCGACCTGGTGACGGAGCCTGCGTTCCGCATCCTCGTCGTTCTCGGGTACCCGGACATCGCCACCGCCGGTGACGCCGCGCCCACCGTCCTGACGTTCACGCCCACCGCATGCGAGGGCATCGATTCGCGCATCGTCGACGTCGTCCGCGAACGCCGCGGACCCCATGCGGTTCCGCCGCTTCCCGGCGGCGCCGCGTGGTTGTTCGTCGAGGTCGTCGGCGATACCCGCGAGCAGGTCACGGACCGAGCCGACGCGGTCGCACGCGGCTGCGGAGCGGTCGACTCCCTGGTGGTCACCGACGCGGAACGCGCCGCTCGGCTGTGGCAGATCCGAGCAGACGGCGCCGGACTCGCAGGGCGCAGTCCCGCGGGGTTGCCGGCACACGCCGGGTGGGAGGACGCGGCGGTACCGCCGGCCTCGCTCGGCCGATACCTCCGCGACTTCGACGACCTCATGACGCAGTACGGGGTGACCGGGCTGCCGTACGGGCACTTCGGTGACGGGTGCCTGCACGTGCGTATCGACCTGCCGCTCGACAAGCCTGGCGGGACAGGGGTGTTTCGCCGGTTCCTCGTCGACGCCGCCACGCTGGTGGCGCGGTACGGCGGGTCGTTGTCCGGTGAGCACGGCGACGGCCGTGCGCGCAGTGAGCTCTTGCCGCTGATGTACTCGGCGGACGCACTCGCGTTGTTCGGCGCCGTCAAGCATGCGTTCGATCCCGACGGCATCCTCAATCCCGGTGTGCTCGTGGATTCTCGACCTCTCGATGCGGATCTCCGTGTCCCGTCCGCGAAGCCTCGGACGCTGCTCGCGATGGCCTACGCCGAGGACGGCGGCGACTTCAGTCAGGCCGTGCACCGGTGCACGGGCGTCGGCAAGTGCCGCGCGGACACCGCCGGCACCAGCGGGGTGATGTGCCCGTCGTACCTGGCGACTCGGGAGGAGAAGGACTCCACCCGCGGGCGCGCCCGGGTACTGCAGGAGATGATCAACGGCACCGACGTCACCGGCGGGTGGCGCTCGCCCGAGGTGCACGATGCCCTGGATCTGTGCTTGTCCTGCAAGGGATGTGCCTCGGACTGTCCGACCGGTGTCGACATGGCGTCGTACAAGGCGGAGGTGCTGCACCAGAGCTACCGACGTCGGCTACGCCCCGTGGCGCACTACTCGCTCGGGTGGCTCCCGCGCTGGGCTGCTGTCGCCGCTCGGGCGCCGCGCGCCGTCAACGCTGCGGCGCGGCTTCCGGGGGTGGGGCCGCTTGCACTGCGGGCGGCGGGCATCGATCCGCGTCGCTCGATACCCGAGTTCGCCCCGAGGACGTTCCGGCAGTGGTTTCACGAATCGCACCGGCCCACGACCGGTGATCCCGTCGTGCTCTTCGTCGACTCCTTCACCAATCACTTCACGCCCGAGGTGGGCCGCGCGACGGTGCGTGTGCTCGAGTCGGCGGGCTACCGGCCCCGGCTGACCGAGAAGCAGCAGTGTTGCGGTCTCACGTGGATCTCGACCGGTCAACTGGATGCCGCGAAGCGCATCCTGGGACGCACCGTGGACGCCGTGACCGAGGCGTCGGACGGCGGTGTTCCCATCGTGGGTATCGAACCGTCGTGCACAGGTGTACTTCGCAGCGACGCAACGGAACTGCTCGGTAAGGAGCGCGCCGCGCCGGTCGCCGATGCCACCCGCACGCTGGCCGAACTGCTCACCGAGCGCGGGTGGGAACCGCCGTCCCTGAACGGCCGAGAGGTGGTGGCGCAGCCGCACTGTCACCACCACGCCGTGATGGGCTGGGGCGCAGACGCGGCTCTGCTCGAGAGAGCGGGCGCCGATGTGCAGCGCCTCGGTGGTTGCTGCGGGCTCGCCGGGAATTTCGGCGTCGAGAAGGGGCATTACGACGTCTCGGTCACCATCGCCGGTCAGCAACTTCTGCCGGCGATGCAGTCGGCAGCGGACACCGCGTCGATCCTGGCCGACGGCTATTCCTGCCGCACCCAGCTGTCGGATCTCACGGATCGTCGCGGCGAGCACCTCGCGCAAGTGTTGGCGAGCGCGTTGCCTGATGAGACGGAGTGACGTGTAACACTCGTCGAGGTGGGGTATGCCCTGCCGAAACAACCGTCCTGGGGGGACATCATGGCTTTCGATCTGACGCTCACACCGGCCCAACACGAGCTGGTCGGCCGTGCTCACGACTTCGCCGAGAACGTGGTTCGGCCCGTTGCTCAGCACTACGACAAGGAGCAGGAGTTCCCGTGGCCGGTGCTGCAGGAGGCGGCCCGCGCGGGGTTCTATTCGCCGTTGTTCTACCGCGACCTCATCGGTGATCCGACCGGCCTGTCGCTGCCGGTGTTCATGGAGGAACTGTTCTGGGGTTGCGCGGGAATCGGTCTCGCGGTGGTGATGCCGGCGCTCGCGCTGTCGGCCATCGGCCAGGCGGCGACGCCGGAGCAGATGCTCGAGTGGGCTCCACAGTGCTTCGGCACCCCCGACGATCTGAAGTTGGCGGCGCTCGCCATCTCCGAGCCCGAGGGCGGCAGCGATGTTCGCAACCTGCGGACCACCGCGCGGCAGGACGGCGACGACTGGATCATCGACGGCCACAAGATGTGGATCGGCAACGGCGGCATCGCGGACGTGCATGTGGTCAACGCCAATGTGGACCCGGAACTCGGTCACAAGGGCCAGGCCCTGTTCATCGTCCCCGGCGGGACCCCCGGACTGGAACTCGTGCGCAAGCTCGACAAGTTGGGGTGCCGCGCCTCCCACACAGCCGAGCTGAAATTCAACAGTGTCCGCATTCCCGGTGCGAACCTCCTGGGCGGTCTCGACAAGCTCGAGCACAAGCTTGCCAAGGCCCGTGAAGCGGAGAAGACCGGGATCAGAGGTCGCTCCGCCACTCTCGGAGCGCTCGAGCAGACGCGACCGATGGTGGCCGCTCAGGCACTCGGAATCGCCCGTGCCTCCTTGGAGTACGCGACGAAGTACGCCAACGAGCGTGAGGCGTTCGGGTCACCGATCATCGACAACCAGGGCATCGCCTTCCCGCTGGCGGATCTCGCGATGCGGATCGACGCGGCGCGCCTGTTGACGTGGCGCGCCAGTTGGATGGCGGCCACGGGTGTCGCCTTCGAGCGCGGCGAGGGGTCGATGGCCAAGCTCGCCGCCACCGAGGTCGCGGTGGCCTCCACCGAGCGGGCGATCCAGACGATGGGCGGGTGGGGCTACATCACCGACCACCCGGTGGAGAAGTGGTACCGCGACGCCAAGCTGTACACCATCTTCGAGGGCACCAGCGAGATCCAGCGCGTCGTGATCAGCAATGCGATCGCGCAGCAGGACGGCGCTCCGCCGCTGCACGTACAGATGGATGCCGAAGGGTCGGCGCTCAACAAGGCGTTCGGCCGCGGAACCGAGACGCGCACGAAGGTGATGGACAAGGCGATGGCGGCCAAGGACAAGGTGCCCGAGCCGGTCCTGCGCGGTGCCATGAAGTTCCTGCAGCCACCCAGCCGGAAGTAACCCGACAGTTTCGAGGACCGTGCGTCGGGTACTGCCCTGCGCATGGTCACCTCGGAACGCCCACAAGGCGTCGTGCCCGACCGCGGAGTCGCCCTGCCCGGCATCGTGCTCGGTGTGGGCCTGGGCGGTTTCGTCGACGGAATTCTGCTGCACCAGATTCTGCAGTGGCACCACCTGCTGAGCAGTTCAGGCGACGACAACATCGGCCTGCAGCCTTATCCCGTCGACACCGTCCACGGCCTCCAGATAAACACGCTGTGGGACGGCGTCTTCCACACGGTCACCTGGCTCGCCGTACTACTGGGTCTCGGACTGCTGTACTCGCGTGTCACCGGATCGCGCGGGCAGGTGTGGGCGTCGCGAGTGCTGTGGGGGTGGGTTCTGGTCGGGTGGGGCCTGTTCAACCTGGTCGAGGGCATCGCCGACCACCACCTGCTGGGAATCCACCACGTTCGCAGCGGTCCGAATCGACTGTGGTGGGACCTCGGCTTCCTCGCCCTCGGTGTCCTCCTCATCGCCGGCGGCTGGCTCATGCAGCGCAGCGCACGTCGATCGCGATGATGCTCGCGCACGACACCCATCACGGCAGCGGTGGTCTCGGACCGGTCGTGATCCTCGTCGTGGTGGCAGCCGCGTATGTCGTTGCGGCGGAAAGCTGCAGGCATGAGCCGCGGGGATGGAACCCGTGGCGCACGGTGAGCTTCCTCGTCGGCATCGGGCTCCTCGTTCTCGCCGTGGTCCCCGCACTGTTGCCCTACCCGGACGGCGACTTCCGCGGCCACATGCACCAGCACCTGCTTCTCGGCATGTACGCGCCATTGGCGCTGGTTCTCGGTGCCCCGATGACGTTGGTGCTGCGCTCGGTGTCGCCGCCGAACGGCCGTGCCATCGGCCATGTCCTGCGCTCGCGGCCGGTGCACGTGATAGCGAACCCGGTCGTCGCGCTGGCCCTGAACCTCGGTGGTCTCGCACTGCTGTACTTCACCCCGCTGTACGAGGCGACGACACACAGCACGGCGCTGCACCTGGTGGTGCACGTGCACTTCTTCGCGGCGGGGTACCTGTTCGCGTGGGTCATCGCCGGCCCCGACCCAGCACCGCATCGGCCTTCGGTACCCACCCGACTCTGGATACTCGGGGCAGCGATTCTCGGCCATGCCGTCCTGTCGCAACTCATCTACGCGGGACTCCTCGTCCAGATCCCGGTTCCCGCCGATCAGCGCCAGGGCGCCGGTGAGCTGATGTACTACGGCGGCGACATCGCCGAACTGCTTCTGGCGCCGGCGCTTCTGCTCACCTGGCGACCGGCACGACGTCGCGAAGAAACGCCAGCTGGTCGGCGATGATCCGGGGGAAGAGCGGCTCGACGTACGGGTCGAAGTGACCACCCTCGTAGGTCACCACGGTGGCGCGCGGGATCTTTCGTGCGGTGCGCAGCGCGACGTCCGTGGGAGTGATGGCGTCCTCGGTGGCGATCTGGACGAGGGCGGGGCACGTAATCTTCGCGGCGGTCTTCCCCGGCGAGTACAGGCCGATGTGGAGCAGGATGCGGGCGGCGACCGTCTCGGGGTAGTCACCGGTCCGCAGTCCCGACGCGTCGAGAAGACGGTCACGTCCGACGGCGGCGTCGGGCGAGACCATGGCGGCGAGGGCACCGGGTTCGCCGATCGAGTCGATGTAGCGAGGCTCGCGACCGAGCAGAGCCCGGATCTGGTCCGAGAGGGCCGCCGGTGCGAGACGCAGGGTCTGGCGCAGGCCGGCGGAACGGACGGCGGCGATGCCGTCGACATGCGGGACCTGCGCGATGATCGCGGCCAGGCGTTCGCCCTTGCCCGCCAGGGTGAGGACGTGGCCCCCGCCGAACGAGGTGCCCCATGCGACGACGCGGTCGGGGTCGACGCCGTCGAGTCGCCGGGCGAAGGCCAGCGCGTTGCGCCAGTCCTCGAGCTGCCTGCGCACGTCCAGGAGCTGCCGTGGGGTTCCTTCGCTGTCGCCGAAGTGCCGGTAGTCGAACAGCGCGACGACGTAGCCCGCCTGGACGAACTGGTCCGCGTAGGCGGGGAGACGCAACGCGCGCACCGATCCGAAGCCGTGGGCCATGACGATGATCGGCGCGGAACCGTCGAGCCCGGCAGGTCGGAGGACCGAGATCGCGCAGCGATCGGAACCGGAGTCGAACCACAGGTCGTCGCGAACGGTGTCAGGCATGCGGGCTCCTCTTGATTGATGTTCAAGAGAACGTAGCAGCGTCTTGATCGAGCATCAAGATAGGGTGACCGCATGCCTCGGAACAGACGTCCGCAGGATCGAGCGGAGAAACGGGCCGAGATCGTCGACGCCGCGACGGCCCTGTTCGTCGAGGCCGGATTCGACGGCACCCCGCTGAGCCGGATAGCGCAGAGCGCCGGCGTCACGCCCAACACCATCTACTGGTACTTCTCCGACAAGGACGAACTGCTCGTCGCCGCCCTCACCGAGATCACGGCGACGGCGTTGACGCGCTTCGCGGAGCTGGAGGTGACGTCACCGCAGGAACGGCTGACGTGGGTGGTGACCGAACTCGAGCGCTACCACCGGTTGGTGGACACCGTTCACGCCCGCGCTGCGGTGTCGGCTCCGATCGACGAGTGGCACAACGGTTTCCATGCCATGGCCGATGCGCTGGTCGCGGAGGAACTGCGCCACGTCGGCGTCGCCGAGGAGCGGATCGCCGCGCGGACCAAGGTCGTGGTGTTCGCCGTCGAGGGCATGCTGACGCATCCGCAGAGCGCTGCCGACAAGGCTGCGATCGTCGACGCCCTGTTCACCTAGACGACCGGGGTGCCCTGCCGGGGCGCTCCTCGGCAGGGACTTCCCCCGTGGACCGGCACCGCGAATGCTGGACACCAGCACCACCGACGAGAGGAACCGCGCATGCAGATCACCCGAAGCTCGATCGCGACCACCAAGGGTCCGGCCGACTGGTTCACCGGCGACGTCTACATCGACGCCGTTGCCGCAGCTCCGACCCCGTCGCGGGTCTCGGCCAACCTGGTCCACTTCATGCCGGGGGCGCGTACGCACTGGCACCGCCACTCGCTGAGCCAGACGGTGTTCGTCACCGAGGGCGTCGGTCTGTGCCAGCGGCAGGGTGGGCCGGTCGAGGTCATCCGTCCCGGCGACCGCGTGCTGTTCGAGGCCGACGAGGTGCACTGGCACGGCGCCGCACCGGATCGTCTGATGGTGCATCTCGCCATCAACGAGGGCGACGACGAGCACGACGTCGTCGTGTGGATGGACCCCGTCGCCGACGCGGAGTACACCGCGCACGAGTGACGATCAGCGGGGGAGACGTCCCTCGATCCGCTCCACGATGGCAGGCCAGATCTCCGACCGTGGATCGACGACACTGAAGTGGTCTCCGGGGCCTTCGACAAGCGTGACATCGTCACCTGCGGCCGATGCTGCGGTGACGTACTCGCGGCCGATGTCGTTCAGGTTCGGATCGTCCGATGCCGCGACCACGACGATCTGCGGAACCCCGAGTGGCAGTCGCGCTCGGGGGGACGACTCCGCGTGAGCATCCGTGTACCGCGAGCCCAGGGCTGCACGCACCGCGCCGTCACCCAGGCCGCGGTCGTCGGCGATCTTCAGGTCGAGGACTCCGGCGAGACTCACGGCCAGTGCGGGACGGGCATCCGCGGCCCAGCGCATCGCGAGCTGTCCTCCTGCCGAATGGCCGAGGACGGCCTGCGCACCAGCGTGCTTCAGGGCCGCGGCGACATCCGCCGTCGTCGTCTCCCACCCGTGCTCGTCGGGGCTGCGGTACTCGACGTTCCACGTGACGTAGCCGCGGTCGGCGAGATCGATGGCCGCGGCGTCGAGCGAGTCGAGTCGCCACGGTGCCCGCCAATAGCCGCCGTGGATCAGGGCGACGACCGGCCCGCTCGTCCCACGCACCTCGGCGAACTGTTCGGGGTGCGCCCCATACGACTCGACGGTCGCCGGGTGCAGTCGGTGATGCACGATCCGATCGACGGCGTAGCGGAGCCCGCCGAGTCCCCGTCCGCGAATGTGGGCGTGCAGGCCCGCCGAGAGGTCCGCGGCCACGTAGCCGTAGTCGACACGCACCACACAGCGGTCGTCGAACAGCGCGTCGACGTGTCCTCCGGGCGCAGGCACCACGATGACGTCGCCCGATGCGACCGACGGATCGTCGGACACGTGCACTTCCCCGGTGGCGCCGCGCGCAGCGAGCGCGGACTGCACCAGGTCGGTCACCGTGCCGAGGTCTCGAACGGCGTCCGGGTGCAGGACGACGTCGATTCGTTCCGAGGACTCGCTCATCCCTCGAATCTACGTCCTAGGCTCGGGGGAATCGACGGAAGAGGAGCAATGGACGAGCGCGCCATGGAGAAGGACATCGTCACCGATTTCCGCGAGCGGATGAGTTACGGGGCGTACCTGGATCTCGACACTCTGCTCAGTGCGCAGAAGCCGGTGAGTGTCCCGGAGCATCACGACGAGTTGCTGTTCATCATCCAGCACCAGACCACCGAGCTGTGGTTCAAGCTCGTGCTGCACGAACTGCTCGCCGCACGCGACGCGTTCGACGCCGACGACCTCGGGTTCGCGCTGAAGTGCGTCGCTCGTGTCAAGCACATTCAGAAGACGCTGACCGAGCAGTGGTCGGTGCTCGCGACACTCACGCCCACCGAGTACGCGCAGTTCCGCGGGTTCCTGGGAAACTCGTCGGGGTTCCAGTCCGCGCAGTACCGCGCGGTGGAGTTCGTGCTGGGCAACAAGAACGCGGCGATGCTGACGGTGTTCGAATCCGACTCGGTGGCAACCGAACTGCTGACGCGGGTGCACCGCGAGCCGAGTGTGTACGACGCCCTGTGGCGGTGCCTGGCCCGCGCAGGACTCGACGTTCCGGAGAGTGCGCTGCGGCGAGATGTCACCGCGCCGTACGCGCGCAACGACGATCTGATGCCACTGATCACGCACGTCTACGAAAACCCGACCGAGAACTGGGCCGCGTACGAGGCGTTCGAGGAATTCGTCGACCTGGAGGAGAACTTTCAGCTCTGGCGGTTCCGACACATGCGCACAGTGCTCCGTACGATCGGGCACAAGAGCGGCACCGGCGGCTCCAGTGGTGTCGGCTTCCTCCAGCGCGCCCTCGAGTTGACGTTCTTCCCCGAGTTGTTCGCCGCCCGCACCGAGATCGGACAGCCATGAACGCAGCAGACCTCGACGCACGGGACCCCCTGCGCGAGTACCGCTCTCGCTTCCACACCGACGACGCCGATCCCGTCGTGTCCTATCTCGACGGCAATTCGCTCGGTCGGCCCACGACGGCGAGCATCGAGCGTGTCTCGACGTTCATGACGCAGGCCTGGGGTGGCCGGCTGATCCGCGGGTGGGACGAGGAATGGTTCGAGCTGCCCATCACGTTGGGCGACACGCTCGGTCGAGTGGCCCTGGGTGCAGCACCCGGGCAGACCGTCATCGGTGACTCCACCACCGTCCTGCTCTACAAGATCGCGCGCGGGGCGGCGGCGCTGAGGCCGGGCCGGACCGAGATCGTCCTCGATCGCGACAACTTTCCGACCGATCGCTACGTCCTCGAGTCCATCGCGTCCGAACTCGGCCTGACGCTGGTGTGGATCGACTCGGACCGGCGGTCGGGCGTACGGACTGCGGACATCGCCGATGTCGTCACCGAGCGAACAGCTTTCGTGCTTCTCAGTCATGTCGCCTACCGCTCGGGCTTTCTCGCGGACGCGTCCGCGGCGGCCCGTGTCGCGCACGACGTCGGCGCCCTGGTGGTGCTCGACCTGTCGCACTCGGTGGGATCCGTGCCGCTCCGTCTCGACGAGTGGGGTGTCGATCTCGCCGTCGGCTGCACCTACAAGTACCTGAACGGTGGTCCCGGCTCGCCCGCGTTCGCATACGTCCGCGCGGAGCATCTGCCCGAGTTTCGGCAGCCCGTATGGGGATGGATGGGGCGTGCCGACGCCTTCGCCATGGAGCAGGGATACGTCCCGGCCGAGGGCGTGCGACGCGTCATCAGCGGCACCCCGCCGGTGCTCGGCATGATCGCGATGCAGGACACGCTCGCCATGATCGGCGAGGTCGGCATGGACGCGATCCGCGCGAAGTCGGTCGCTCTCACCGAGTACGCGCTCGAGCTGGTGCGCTCGGACCTGGTGCCACTGGGCGTGGAGATCGCCTCGCCGGAGAACGCGGACGAGCGCGGGGGACACGTCACGCTCGATCACCCCGATTTCCGCGAGGTCACGGCGCGGCTGTGGAAGCGCGGCGTCATCCCCGACTTCCGGGCCCCGAGCGGCATCAGGCTCGGCCTGAGCCCGCTCAGCACCAGCTTCGAGGAGGTGCGCATCGGCGTTCTCGCGATCGCCGAGGAGCTCCGGCGCTGACACCTGACACCTGGCACCACAACACGACCGGTCAGATGGTTATGCTCTGACGACTTTGTGGCTGAGGGGGTCCGGTGGGGGTCGAACGTGCGCGTATCGGAATGGTCGATGATCACGAGCTGACCATCCGGGGGTTGCGGGACTCCCTCGCCGATCATCCCGACCTCGACTTCGTCGCGAGCGCCCCCACGGTCGCCGAGCTGTTCGACGCGACCACGGACCTCGATCTGGTGATCCTCGATCTTCGACTGCGTGACGGATCGTCGCCGGTGTCCAACGTCGAGGCCATCCGCGCCCGCGGTCTCGACGTGCTGGTTCTCACCTCGGGCGAGGATCCGTTCCTGGTGCGCTCCGCCGCCCGCGCCGGTGTGCTCGGTGTGGTGCGCAAGTCCCAGCCGATCGACGCGGTGGTGGACGCCGTGCGGAGTGCAGCCCGGGGCGAGATGGTGCCCACCATCGACTGGGCGGCGGCCATCGACGGGGATCCCGACCTCGCCGCGGTGGATCTGAGCCCGCAGCATCGACGGCTCCTCACGCTCTACGCGGCCGGGGAGACCGCCACGCGGGTCGCGTCGTCCATGGGTATCTCACCCGAGACGGTGAACGACTATCTCGGCCGCATCCGGCTCAAGTACGCCGACGCCGGCAGGCCCGCCCCGACCAAGACCGACCTCTACAAACGGGCACTGGAGGACGGGTGGTTGCCGTTTCCTCGTCGACGCAGGAAGTCGTGACGACGGCGGAGCGCAGCGCGGCCGATCAGATCCTCACGATGTTCGGCCGCTTCATCGGCGTGGGCTACGTCTTCTACCTGCTCGTGTCGATTCCGCTCATCCGCGATCTGGAGGGGGTGTCGGCGTCCTGGTGGACTCCGGTCGGGCTCGTCCTGTTCTTCGGACCCGGACTGGCGTTGGGCGCCGCGTCGTTCGGCCGGCGGGGTCAGCGTGCGCTCCGGCCACTGGCGGCGGCCTGCGCCGTGGTCTTTCTGCTCGGGTTGCTCACCTGGCCGCTCGGATGGACGGGCGAGACCCTGCCCGACGGGAAGGCTGCCTGGTTCTCCCTCTTCCCTGCCCTGGCCTCTCTGGGGGCTGCGGTGTCGATGAGGCCGCGCTGGGCGTTCCTCCATCTCGCGGTGGCCGTCACGGGTGTCCAACTGGTCAACCACTATCTGCGTGACGCCGGTGACCGGAGTCCGTTGGTGGCAGACATCGTCTACAGCTTCGGCTTCAGCCTCATCTTCGTCGCCGCGTCGATCACGGCGTCGCGCACGGGCTTCCTTCTCGATCGCACCCGCGAGTCCACCTACGCGCAGGCCGCCAGTTCTGCCGCGGTGCAGGCGCGGACGGTCGAACGTCGACGGTTCGACGGGTTGATCCACGACAACGTCATGTCCACGCTCCTCGCCGCATCGCGCGGTCCGATGGATCAGCGTCTCGTCGACCAGGCGAGCGTCGCGTTGGCGGAGCTCGACACGTTGCGACGGAACACGCTGCCGGCCGCGGACTTCGATGTGCAGGACGTGGTCGCGCACCTTCGTGCCGCGGCCGCGGCAGTGGACGCATCGGCGACACTGAGCTTCCGGTTCGAGGCCGATGCGGCGGAACGGACGGTGCCGGCCGAGACCGTCCGCACCGTGGGCGCCGCCATGGCCGAGGCGATGCGGAACAGTCTGCGACATGCGGGCCCCGATGCCCACCGTTCGGTCGTGGCTGCGCTCTCCCCACTCGGACTCCGGGTGACGGTGACGGACGACGGCCCCGGCTTCGATCTGTCGTCGATACCGGCACATCGCCTGGGCGTCCGGGTCAGCATTCTCGACCGCATGCACCGGCTTCCGGGCGGCTTCGCCGCGCTCCGCACTGCGGTGGGTCGCGGCACCGTCGTCGAACTGCGGTGGGAGGCACAGTGAGCAGAACGAACGATGTCACGACTCTGCTGGGCATGCACACGCGTGCAGCCTTCGTGGTGGTCGCCTTCAACGTCGCCGGTGTCGTTCTGGCCGCCGCCTCGACACTCGAGGGCGTCACCGAGCCGGCGCTCGTCGCGGTGGCGGTCGTCCTGCATGCCGGGTCCGTCGCGGCACTCCTCCGCGTCCCGGGCGATCCGATCCCCTTCGGCGCGACGGCAGCCGTCACGCTCACCGGCCCGCTGTCGTGTGCGATCGTCCTCGCCGCGCTTCCGGTGCCGATCGGGAACCCTCTGCAGATGTGGCCGATCGGGACGGCGGCCGGGATCTACACCTTCCTCTGTGTCCGCGGGCGCACGTGGTGGGCGTGGGCCGGGTTCCTCGGCATCTTCGTCGTCACGCTCGTCTGGTGCCTGCTGACCGAGCAGAGCGCGGTCGACGCCGTGCTGTACGTGCTGCCCAGCGGCGCGCTGGTGTTGATGGGCACGTTCTTCGCGTTCGCGCTGCGCTCACCCGTCACGGACATCTTCCGGCTACGGGAGGAGTCCACGAGACAGGCAGCGGAGGAAGCCGCGGCCGCCGCGGCACTGCACGAGCGGGACCTTCAACTGACCCGGCTCGACGAGCTGGCCCGCCCCCTCCTCACCAGGATCGCCTCGGGCGAGCCGCTGTCCGACGACGAGCGACTGTCCTGCCGTCTTCTCGAGTTCCATCTGCGGGACACCCTGCGTGCTGCCGGACTGGCCGACTCCGAGGTGAGCAGTGCGGCGCGGGCAGCGCGGAGTCGGGGAGTCGACGTGGTCCTGCTCGACGACCGCGGCGCGGACGCGACCGGCGTGGTCGATCGCGACATCGTGACCTCGGTGATCACCGCCCTCGAGAGCGACTCCACCAGCGCGGTGACGGTGCGTCTTCTTCCGCAGGACCGGGACTCGGCGGCGTCCATCCTGGTCACAGGAGCGGACGGAACGCACCGGGCCGAGTTCGACCGATCGGGCACCCGGCTGTCCTCCTGAGAGTCATGCCCCGTTCAAGTCCGTGCGGCACGGTGCGGAGCATGCAGCTCTCGCGACGCTCCCTGTTCCGCTACGCCGCGCTCGGTGCCGCGGCCACGCCGTTGCTCGCCTGCAGCACCGGGCCCACCCTGGTGCGGGCGCGCCCGTCGCTGACCCACGGCGTCGCGAGCGGCGACGTCCGTGCCGATGGTGCGCTCGTCTGGGCACGGTCGGACACGCCCGCGACGATGATCGTCGACACGTCGGCCACCGACGCGTTCTCCTCCGTCACGACGACGCGGGGACCTCTCCTCACACCGCAGTCCGACGGTACCGGCGTGCTGCGCCTCACGGGTCTGCCGGCGGGACAGCGAGTGCACTACCGCGTGACGCTGGAAGGCGAGGACGGCGCCACGTCGGAGCCCGTCACCGGGGTGTTCTCCACAGCTCCCGACGGGCCGTCGAACATTCGCCTCCTGTGGGGCGGAGACACGGCGGGCCAGGGTTACGGGATCAACCCCGACATCGGCGGCATGACCATCTTCGGAGCGATGGCCGATCGGGAACCGGACCTGTTCCTGCACAGCGGCGACGTCATCTATGCCGACGGTCCGCTCGAGGAGAGTGTCACGTTGCCCGACGGCCGGGTGTGGCGGAACACGATGTCCGAGGCCAAGTCCAAGGTCGCGGAGACTCTCGACGAGTATCGCGGGCAGTACGCGTACAACCTCACCGACGACAACTACCGGCGCTTCAATTCCTCGGTCGCGCAGGTGGTGCAGTGGGACGATCACGAGACCGTCAACAACTGGTATCCCGGTGAGATTCTCGACCTCGAGCAGTACACCGTGAAAGATGTGAACCTGTTGTCGCAGCGGGCCTTGCAGGCCTTTCACGAGTGGCTCCCGGTCGCTCCCGCCGAGGCCGTCGACGGGCGGGTGTACCGGAAGATCGCCTACGGTCCGCTGCTCGACGTCTTCGTCCTGGACATGCGGAGCTACAAGGATGCGAACAATGCCAACACCGCCCCGACCGGGGAGATTCTCGGAGATGCACAGCGACGGTGGCTGATCGACGAGCTGTCGCGCTCGAAGGCCACGTGGAAGATCATTGCCAACGACCTCCCCCTGGGGCTCGTGGTGCCGGACGGCAAGACCGCGCAGGAGGGCGTCGGCAACGGTGACCCCGGTGCCCCGCTCGGTCGGGAGACCGACATCGCGCAGGTACTCACCGCGATCGATCGGAACGACGTCACCGGCACCGTGTGGCTCACCGCCGACGTGCATTACACGGCGGCGCATCGGTATTCACCCGAGCGCGCCGCCTACCAGGAGTTCCGCGAATTCTGGGAGTTCGTCAGCGGGCCCCTCAACGCGGGTGCGTTCGGGCCGAACGACCTCGATCCCACCTTCGGCCCGGAGGCTGTGTTCGTGCACGCACCGCCGGAGCCGAACGCCTCACCACTCGATACCTTCCAGCACTTCGGTGAGGTGCTGATCGACGAGGACTCGCGGTCGCTGACGGTGAACCTGTGCGACGGTACCGGGGCGGTTCTCTTCACACAGGTGCTGCCGGCGCCCTGACCGCGCGATCAGATCTTCAGGCCCAACAGGTGGTAACTCAGCGCCTTGCCGTGCCCGTCCAGCTCCGCCGATCCTGTGACCCCACCGCCCAGCTGGCCTGGCAGCTCGAACACGAGTGCCGAGACGCTGTCCAGTGCCGTGCGCCGCGGCGCACGGGTGGTGCGATCGCCGTAGTGCGCGACCACCACATCGAGGGTGAGCTCACGTTCGAGCGTCTCGAAGGCCGCTCGGTCCCGTGCGAAGACCGAGAGGATGAGGGTGTCGCCTTTGTCCCCGGTGCGGACGTCGGCCAGGTCGTCGACGATCATCGTGTGCCCTCCATCAGGTGAACCTCGGTGTGTACGAGGTGCCGTGGAAGCGATGTCGATCGGATGCACAGGACCTCCGCATGAGATCGTCGTGCACCGCCTCCACCGGCAGGACCGTTGGTGTACAGACTCTCCACCTCCCACCCGACCACGTCGGCATCCTCCCGTGACCCCGCCCGCCCGGTGACGCGGAGCCGCACCTCGGTCGGTGCGGTGTCGGTGGCGAGGCCACGGAAAGCCGCTCCGGCACCGATCAATTCGACGGTCACACCGTCGGGGTCGAGTCCGTGGACGTCGGCGAGGCGCTGCGTGACGATGTCCGCGGCGAGTCGGGCGCGCTCGTACGCGCGAGGTCCCGCGTAGCTGATCTGGCCCTCGCCGATCCACCCGTCGAGGAAGCCGAGCGTCACCTTGAGCTCGTCCGGTCGGGTGCGACCGGTGGCGCCGGTGAGGGACACCCTGTCGGGGCCGACCTGCTCGAAGGTCACCGCCCGGAAGTCGGCCGTGACGTCGGGTGTGAGGTACGTGGTGGGGTCGCCGACCTCGTAGAGCAGCTGCTCGGTGGCCGTGCGCGTGGTGAGGGTCCCGCCCGTGCCGTCCACCTTGCCGAAGACGGCGTCCGCGTCGGCGGACACGTCCGCATACGGGAAGCCGAGGTCGGCCATGCCGGGAACCGGTTTGGTGACGGGGTCGGCGTAGTAGCCGCCCGTCAGTTGACCGGCGCACTCGAGCAAGTGCCCCACCGCGGTCGCGGCACCGATGGTGCGGGCGTCGTCGAGGTCCCAGCCGAACTCGTGGACGAGCGGCGCGACGTACAGCGACGGGTCGGCGAGTCGGCCCGTCACGACGATGTCGGCACCGGCGCTCAGTGCCGGTAGCACCGCGTCCGCTCCGATGTAGGCGTTGGCGGACACCAACTTCTCGGGATGAGCGGAGAGGGCCTTGCCGGTCTCCCACACGAGGGGATCGAGTGTGCGGACGGCGTCGAGGACGTCGTCGCCGGTCACGGCGGCGACTCGAGCCCGACCGCCGACGAGGTCCGCGATGCGCCGCGCCGCTGCGAGGGGATGTGCTGCGCCACCGTTGGTCACCACTGTGGTTCCGCGGCGAAGCACGTGCGGCAACACCGCTCTGATGCGGGCGAGCAGGAGGGGGTCGTACCCGGTGTCGGGATCGGCGAGCCGTCTCGCGTTGCCCGCGGCGACGGTGCGTTCCCCGAGGCACTCGAAGACGAGGTAGTCGAGGTCAGCGCGATCGGCGAGGGTCACGGCCGGGTCGATGCGGTCGCCGGAGAAGCCGGAACCGGCGCCGAGGCGAATCGTCTTTTTCACAGCGAGATCGCTCCTGTCAGGAGGGCCACCACGGTCATGACGATGGTGGTGCCGAACGCCCACCCGAAGATGAAGCGCTGGTGCTTGCCCAGTTCCACCTTCGTCATGCCGATCAGCACGAACGTCGCGGCGGTCAGCGGACTGAGCGGGAAGCCGGTGGTCATCTGGCCGAGGATGGCGGCGCGGCCGGTCTCCATCGGGTCGCCGCCGAACGAGGCCGTGGTCTCGGCGAGAACCGGGAGCACACCGAAGTAGTAGGCGTCGGGCGTGAAGACCAGGCTCAGCGGCATCGATGTGATCGCGGTGATGACGGGGATGGAGGAACCGAAGGAGTCGGGGATCCAGGACACGAAGGTTTCCGCCATCGCGGTGACCATGCCGGTGCCGTTGAGGACTCCGGTGAGCACGCCCGCAGCGAGGATCATGACGACCACCATCGTGACGTTGCCGCCGTGCTTGGCGAACACTTCCTGCTGCGCCGACCACCTCGGCTTGTTGACCAGGACCGCCAGGGCGAAGGCGATGGCGAACGCCACCTGCAGCGGGGCCAACTGTAAAAGGAGGATGACCAGCAGCACCAGTGTCAGCACGACGTTGAATGCCATGACGGCGGGATGCACTGTGGCGCGGACCGGCAAGTCGTCGACATGGGGCGTACCGGGGCCGGCTTTCACGGGCGTGGCGGTCTCCGTCAGGGCGCCGATCCGCTTGCTCTCCATGCGGCCGATCATGAACGCGGAGAACAGCACCCACACGATGCCCGCGGCCATGGCCGGGATGACGGGCGTGAAGATGTCGGCGCTCGTCGCGTCGAGGGCCGCCATGGCGCGCACCGTCGGGCCGCCCCACGGGATGATGTTCATGATGCCGGCGGACAGGGCGATGATGCCGGTGAGTGCGAGCGGCCGCATGCCGATGCGCTGATAGATCGGCAGCATCGCGGACACCATGATGAGAAAGGTCGAGGTGCCGTCGCCGTCGAGAGCGACCATGAGGGTGAGCACCGCGGTGCCGACAGCGATCTTGGTGGGGCTGCCTCCGGCCCACCGCACGACGCGGCGGATCGCGGGATCGAAAAGCCCCTGGTCGACCATCAGGCTGAAATACAGCACCGCGAAGGCGATCATTATCGCGACCGGCGCGACCTTGATCAGCCCCTCCGCGATCATGTCGCCCAGGTCGGCGCCGAAGCCGCCGACCAGCGCGAAACCGATGGGTACCAGCACGAGTGCGACCAACACCGACACCCGGCGGGTGAATGTCAAGGCCAGAAACGTGATGATCGTGGCGAAGCCGAGCGCGGCAACCATGTGACCTCCTCCAAGGACTTCGTCACATGTTGCTCACATCACAATTGCAAGTCCAATATCAATTGCCGATGCATTGATGGCGCCCATGCATAGACTTGGCGGGTGAACCTCAACCTGGGGATGACGCACCTTCGTTGCATCGTCGCGATTGCCGACCACGAGAGCTTCACGGCCGCAGCGTCGGCACTGGGCATGGTGCAGTCTTCGCTCAGCAGATCGGTCGCAGAGGCGGAGCGCCGACTGGACGTCACGCTGTTCGAGCGCACGACGCGCAGGGTCGTCGTGACACCCGACGGTGTCGCCGTGACGCAATACGCCCGGAAGATGGTGCAGGACTTCGACGAGGGGCTCGCGCAGATCGGCCGTTTCGTCACTGGGGATCGCGGCACCGTGTCGGTCGCCTGCCTGCCCTCGCTCGCCGCCACCTTCCTTCCGCCCTATGTGGTGCAGTTCCGCCGCGACCACCCGGATGTTCTCCTCGAGATCCGTGACGGGCTGCGTCAGGAAGCGCTGACCGCCCTGCTGACCGGCACCGTGGACATGGCACTCGTCTCGGCGCCGACGACCGAACCTGGACTGGTCCACCGAACTCTCACCGCGGACTCGTTTCACTGTGCGTTCGCAGCCGGCCACCCCTTCGACGGCCGGGAGCACATCGACTGGGCGGAACTGGCCGGCGAGCCGTTCATCGCGTTCGGGTCCCAGAGCAGCATCGCCGGACCCGTCGCCCGTGCGCTCGGCGACGCCGACGTCCGCACGGGGCCGGTGATGCACGCGCAGAACGTCGGTGCGGTCGCCGGTCTGGTCGCGGCGGGTCTCGGTGTCACCGCCGTTCCGCAGTTGGTCCTGCCCATGATGGAGTTCGCGGGGCTGCGTCACGCCCCGTTGTCACCGACCGTCGAGCGGACCATCTCGCTCGTGCGGGTCGAGGGCCGACACGAGACGGCGAGCGTCAAGAACTTCGTGCGGTGCCTGACCGCGTGACCGGCTACTTGCGCCCGGCTGCCCAGCGCATGCCCCAGCCGTACTTCTTGTCCAGGTCCGCCTGGCTGCCCTGGATGTACTCGACCTCGCGCGTGACCGTGATGCCCTGGCCGGTGTTCTGGATCAGCGCGATGGAGCAGATGCGGGCGGAGTTGTTGTCGGAGTCCAGACGCACCTCCACCTGCGGGCCGCTGGTCGGGAACAGCGTGACGACGCCGTCGACCGCGGCCCAGTTCGGGGCGCCGTCGTAGATCATCGCGAAGATGAGGATGCGCTTGAAGGCGTCGGGCCGCGCGAGGTTGATGTGCATGTTCTCGCCGCCCGTGACGGATCCGGAGCGGTCGTCGCCGTCGAGCTGGATGAACGGTGCGCTCTCCAGCGCGCCGAAGCTCTTGCCCAGTGCCTGGATGACTCCCTTCGACCCGTCGGCCAGCTCGTACAGGCAGCCGAGGTCGAGGTCGACGCCGCCGGTGCCGTACGACGCGGCGGCGAGCTTCGCGAGGAAGCCCTTCTTCTTCGGCTCGGGTGCGGCCGCGCCCTGCGACCAGTTGAGGTTGACGCGCATCGCGCCCTGGCTCTCGCCTTTCTTGGCCAGATTCACCGTCGGCGCGGCCTTCGACAGCGTCACCTTGCTCAGATTGACACCGCCCGCTGCCGGGGCGGGGGTGGACGGCCTTTTGGTGTAGTCGATCGCCATGGATGGGAGGCCTTTCTTCCGGAAACGGCGGTGTCCGTTTCGCGCACTTCCCTCAGCGTAGTCGCCGTGAGCGGGCCGCACCTACCGTCGACCAGTCCTGCACTGCGAGAGCAACTTCGGCCAGAAATTTATCTGGAGGGTACTTGGCACTCTCGGGTGGAGAGTGCTAAATTTGGTGTCACGCACAGAGGAGCCGAGCATGACGGGCTCGGTGTCCACGAGATACAGGAGGTGTGTTGCTGTGCTTCGCTTCGATCCTTTCCGTGACCTCGACGCCGTGACCTCGAGCTTGCTGGGAGCCGGGTCGGGCACCGACCGTTCGCCGCGGTTCATGCCGATGGATCTGTACAAGGTCGACGACCATTACGTCCTCGACGCGGACCTCCCCGGTGTGGATCCGGGCTCGATCGACCTCGACGTCGACCGTGGAACCCTCACGGTGACGGCCCACCGTTCGGCGCCGAGCGGCGACTCCCGGCAGTGGCTCACCTCGGAGCGCTTCACCGGTACCTACCGTCGCCAGCTCGCGCTGGGTGACGGCATCGACACCGAGCGCATCACCGCGTCGTACGACAACGGTGTTCTCTCCGTACACATCCCGCTGTCGGAGCGCGCCGCCCCGCGCAAGATCAGCATCGCGCAGTCCGAGAACACCGGCGGACAGACGACACTGGAGGCCTCGGCGTCCTGAGCACTCGTCGTGAGTGCCCATGTCGTAGTGTCGAGACCGATGGCGACGGAGACGACATCCGGACGACGACGGCGCGCGACCGACATCGCGATCGCCGCGACGGTGTTCGCCTACAACCTGCCGGTTCAGGGCACATCGAGTCCCCTCGAGCTGATCGTGCCGGTGGGGCTGTGTCTGCCGTTCGTGTGGCGTCGTCGCCATCCTGTCGGCTCTTTCGCCGTCGTGATCGCCGCAGCTCACCTGCAGGTACTCCTCGGCCTCGGGCCCCTGGTGGCGGACGTGATGGTGGTGTTCTCCCTGTTCGCCGTCGCGTCCGCTCGCGCCTGGCATATCTCGCTACCGGCGGCAGTCGTCGCTGCCGGGTGGACTCTTCTCGTGACGCTGCCGGACCGAGAGGCGAACGATCTGTCACCGGGAGACGTCGGACTGTTCGTCGCAACCATGGCCGTCGCGTGGCTCATCGGCACGTTGGCCCGAACCCGGCGCCTGTACGTGCAGTCTCTGGAGGAGCGTGCGGCGCAGGCCGAGCGCGAGCGCGAGACCGGCACCCGCATGGCCGTTCTGGGTGAGCGCACCCGCATCGCACGAGAACTGCACGACGTCGTCTCGCACAGTCTCAGTGCGATCGTGCTGCTGTCGGAGGGTGCGGCATCGATCGCTCACGCGGATCCGGACCGTGCGGCCGAGGCGATGCGCTCGGTGCGCGACACCAGCCGCGGTGCGATGAGTGAGATGCGGTCCATGCTGACCGTGCTGAGATCCGACGACGACCCCGTCGGCCCGCAACCGGGTCTCGATCGAATCGACGCGCTGCTCGACGAGTCACGCGCCGTGGGCATCCCGGTCGTACGGGTGGACGAAGGGACACCGCGCGAGCTCGGTGCGGGTGCCGCCGCGGTCGTCTACCGTGTGATCCAGGAAGCACTCACCAACGTCCGAAAGCACGCCGGCGAGGTGCACGATGTTCGTGTGTCGCTGTGTTGGAACGACGACGGAGTCGACATTCGCGTGGTGGACGATGGGAAGAGCGGAACCGGAACCGGGGGACTCGGATTGATCGGGATGCGCGAACGAGTCGAGGCTCAGGGAGGGGACCTCGAGGTCGGCCCCACGGACTCCGGGTTCGGCGTCCACGCGCGTCTGCCGGTGCCGAGGTGACCACCATGCGTGTCGTCCTCGTCGACGACCAGGAACTCGTCCGGACGGGCCTGCGCATGGTTCTGCAGTCCCGAGGAGTCGAGGTGGTCGGCGAGGCGTCGAACGGTCGGGAAGCCCTGGAGGTCGCACGCTCGGCGAAGCCGGACGTCGTCGTGATGGACGTGCGCATGCCCGTCATGGACGGTGTCGCCGCCACGCGTGCACTCTGTCAGGATCACCGGTCTCCGAAGGTGTTGATTTTGACCACTTTCGACCTCGACGAGTACGCCTTCGAGGCGCTGCGGTGCGGTGCGAGCGGCTTCCTGCTCAAGGACGGCCCGGTCGACGAACTCGTCGCCGCGCTCGGCCACGTCAGGGACGGCGACGCGGTCGTGGCACCGTCGACCACGCGGCGCCTGGTGGAACACGTGACCCGAGGGTCGGCGCCGTCGTTCACCAGGTCGGCCGACCTCGAGAAGTTGACCGCGCGGGAGACCGAGGTGCTGTACGCGATCGCCTCCGGGCTGTCGAACGCCGAGATCGGCGCGTCGCTCGAAGTCTCCGAGGTGACCGTCAAGGCACACGTGGGACGGATCCTCGCCAAACTCGGGTTGCGCGATCGGACGCAGGCGGTGATCGTCGCGTACGAGTCCGGTCTGATGCAGCGCCCCGGCTGATGCGACGCGCTGGCCGATGCACTGTCCGGTCTGATCTCCTACTCAGGTATACCTCCGAATATCCGTCCCCGGACTGACGATTTTCGCGCCCACCGTCGGCAGAGTGTGGGTCATGGACATCGTCAACACACAGGGCCTCGGCAAGCGGTACGGATCGACCACCGTCGTCGACGACCTGAACCTACGGATTCCCGAGGGTTGCGTCTACGGCTTCCTCGGGCCCAACGGTTCGGGTAAGTCGACGACGATGAAGATGTTGTTGTCGCTGGTGACGCCCTCGTCGGGTCAGATATCACTCTTCGGCCGCCCTCTCACGCGGGAGACGCGACGCGACCAGCTCGCGCAGGTCGGTTCGTTGATCGAGGCGCCGCCGGGATACGGGCACCTGACGGGTGCGGAGAATCTGCGCGTCGTCCAGCGCAGTCTCGGACTGCGCGCGGACCAGATCGACCGGGCTGTCCGGACGGTGCGCTTGCAGGACCAGCTCGACAAGAAGGTCCGCAACTACTCCCTGGGCATGAAGCAACGCCTCGGTATCGCCATGGCGCTCGCACGCGAACCGCGCCTGCTGGTCCTCGACGAACCGACGAACGGACTGGACCCCGCAGGAATCGAGGAGATCCGTGAGCTCCTGCGTCATCTGGCGTCACACGGAGTGACTGTCATGGTGTCGAGTCATCTACTCGGTGAGATCGACCGGACCGCCGACGTACTCGGGATTCTCAGCGGCGGGCGCATGATCTTCCAGGGATCGCGTTCCGATCTGACGAGCGCGGCCACACCGGACGTGCTGATCGACACCGTCGACCCGGATCGTGCCGGAGCGGTTCTGCGAGAGAAGCTTCCGACCCGTGTCGACGGCCACACCGTTCGGGTGACGGGTATCGACGATCGCACGACGGCGCGTGTCGTGGAGGACCTGGTCGGGGCGGGGGCCGGCGTGTACGGCGTGCGCCGTGACGAGCAGTCCCTCGAGGACGTCTTCATGAACCTGACGAGCGGGGGTCGGCTGTGACCACGACACTGTCACCGTCGACGACGTCCGGCACGTCGTCGGTGCGCAACGAGTTCGCGAAGTATCGCCACCTGCGCCTGGGCGTAGTCAGTGCCGCGCTCGCGCTGGGAATCATCGCCCTGACGATGGTGGGCATGCTCGGCGGCGCCCCGCAGGGTGAGGGGGAACCGCTGACATGGGGCCTTCCCCTCGCAGGACTGTCGCTGGCACTTCCCCTCGCGTCTCCTCTGCTCATCGCGGTGATCGCCAGCCGCGCAGTGGAGATCGAGCATCAGGGAAACGGGTGGTTGCTCGCGCGGACGTCGGGTGTGACACCCGGGCGACTGTGCCGCGCCAAGTTCTGGTGCACGGCGGTGCACGTGGTCGTCGCGACCTCCCTCGGAAGCATCGGCGCTCTCGCACTCGGAGTTCTCGGCGGCATCTCGGACGCACCGCCCGCCGGACTGTGGCTCGGTCAGACCGTGTCCGCTCTCGTCGTCGCGCTGGCGGTGCTGGCCCTGCAGGTGCTGGTCTCGGCGCGCTTCGACAATCAACTCGTCGCACTGGGGATCGGCATCGTCGGCACGGTCGTCGCGCTGTGCTCGTTCGGGCTGCCTGTGTGGGCGGCGCACCTGACCCCGTGGGGGTACTGGTCGCTCATCGCGTCCGCGGACTACCAGGGCGACGCGGTGGTCACGCTCACGCCGTCCTACGGCAGCGTCGCTGTCCTCGCGGTACTCGCATCGGTGGTGTTCACACTTGCCACTCGTCGGCTCGACCGGCAGGAGGGATGAAGCTCATGCGCTATGCAGAGGTTCTGGGGGCAGAAGTGCTCAAGCTCAGGCGTTCTCAGGTGTGGGCGGTGGTGGTCGTCCTCCCACTCGTCATGGCGGCACTCGGCGTCGTGAACACCGCGGCGTCCGGCGCCGGTCTCGAGGACGGCTGGAACACGTTGTGGCTCCGGACCACCGTCTTCTTCGGACTCTTCCCCCTCGCGCTCGGAGTCGCCGTGCTGGCATCGCTGGTGTGGCGACCGGAACACCGAGGTGGCAACTGGAACGCGCTGATGGCGAGTGCGACACCCACGGGACGCATCGTGGTGGCCAAGACCGTCGCGGTGGCAGCGCTCGGAATCGCGATGCTGGCAGTGGAACTGGTGGCCGTCGTGATTCTCGGCAAGCTGCTGTTCGGGCTGCCGGGCATGCTGCCGACGCAGTACGTCGCGGTCGTTGCACTGACCGCGATCGCCGTGATCCCACTCGCTGCACTGCAGTCGACGTTGTCGATGACGATGCGGTCCTTCGCCGCTCCCATCGCGGTGGCGATGGTGGGTGCAGGTGTTGCCGTCGTCGCGATGACGGCCGAGTGGCACGCTGCCGTGTTCGTGTTTCCCTACGCCGTGACCACACGGGCGAGCCAGCTCGCGTCGGGCGCCTTCGGTGACCCCGGTGCGCTGACGACCGGCGCAGCCACCGCAGTGGTCACTGCCGCCGTTCTGCTCACGGGGGTCGTGGTGGCGGCCACGACCCGATTGCTCGATCGCCGCGACGTGCACACGCGATGAAGGAGGCGGTGTACCGCGCGGGCGAGTCATCAGTAGGTTCGACCCATGACCGACTCCACGGCAGCCGCCCATGCCCGCGCCGCGTACCGCACGTTCGAGCCCTTCCACATCTCGGCGTACTTCAATCCCGAACTCGGAGCGGCGGGCCGGGACACGGGTCTCGACGGACACGCCTGGTACGTGGGCTCGCGCGCCGAGCCGATGGGGCCGTGTGTCGCCGGGGTGGTCGCCGCCGCGTTCTACAGCTTCAACACCACGCTGATCGAGCGCTCCTGGCCCGCGGCGATCGCCGTCGGCCTCGACACCGTGGCTCGGCGCCGATGGGACGCGCTGGACATCGTCCTCGGAGGTGCGCTGGGTGAGTCGGTGTCCGACCCGGGCCTCACGTCGCTGGCCGACCGCCTGCACGGCATCGGCGACACGCTGACCTTCGCCGGCCGCCCACTGTCCGCAGCGTGGCATCAGTCGTCGGCGCCCGACGTCCCGCACCTGCAGTTGTGGCACGCCATCGCGGTTCTGCGGGAATGGCGCGGCGACGGCCACCTCGCGGCTCTCCTCGACGCAGACCTCGATCCGACGGAGGCCGGTGTCTTCCACGAGGCCCAGCACCCCGAGCCCGGTGCTCGTCGGGTGCTCGGGCGTCGCATCACCCAGCTGACGCGCGAGTGGTCGGACGAGCAGTGGGACTCGGCGGCCGAGCGTCTCGCCGCGCGCGGTCTCGTCACGACAGCCGACGGCGTCGAGACTCTGACGGACGACGGTGTCGCACTCGACCGCCACATCGAGGACCGCACCGACGCGATGGCCGCCGCTGCGTGGCGCGGTGTCGACGACGCGGAGGAGCTCATTCTCTCCGCGCGTCCCTACGTCAAGGCCGTCATCTCCGCGGGCATCCTGCCGGGAACGAAGAAGAAGGGCTGACCTACGCCTGCAGCAGGGTCGCTGCGCTGAGGTCGTCGATCACGAGATCGGTGACGATCTTGCCCGCGAGGGCCGCTCGCAGCGCGGTGAGCTTGTACTCGCCCGCGACGATGCACACGCGTCGCGGCACGGCTTTGAGTCGGTCCAGGCGTGGGCCGCTTGCACGTTCGTTCAGCGCGATGCGGTCGTAGCTACCGTCGGAGCGGAGGAAGACGGTGGCGATGTCGCCGACGACGCCGTCCCGGTCGAGTTCTTCGAGGTCCGACTTCTCCAGGTAGCCCGCGCTGTAGACGTGGCTCGGCACGGCGCCGCCGTGCACGCCGATGCTGAACACGGCGAGGTCCATGCGGTCTTGCAGGTCGAGCACTCGCTTGATGCTGCGTTCACGCCACAGCATCTGCCGAGTCTCCGGGTAGTCGAAGAACGCGGGAACCGGAAACCCCTGCGGCAGAGCGCCGTACGCGTCGGCAACGGTGCGGACGATGTCCGTCGCGTAGGACACTCCGGTGGTGCGTGTGTTGGCGGCGCCGTTGAGCTGCACGACGTGGGAGTTGTGCGTGCGCTTCGGCGCGAGATGCCGGCTGACGGCACTCACCGTAGTTCCCCACGCGACGCCCATGACCATGTCGGAGGCGAAGAACGTCGTCAGCAGGCGGCCCGCGAACATGGCGACCCGGTCCAGGCGATCGACGTCGCTGACGGTCTCCGGAACAGGCACGACGTGGGCACGGACGCCGTACCGATCGGCGAAGGCACGCTCGAGCCCGGGCGCCTGGCCGAGAGCGGTGCTGATCTTGATCTCCACGAGTCCTGACGTGCGGGCGAAGGTGATCAGCCGCGACACCGTGCTGCGGGAGACGCCCATCTCGCGGCCGATCGCGGCCATCGTCAAGTCCTGGAAGTAGTAGAGCCGCGCCGCCTGCACCGCGTCGATCGTGCGCGGATCCGTCGCGTCGGGGAGCAGGTGTTCCCCGTAGATCTGCAGCTCCGACATGAGCCCACGCTAAACCACATCGGGACCGCCGCGGTATCGCGATCCGGTCCGAGTTGCACATATGTGCACGCGGTTTGCGACAACGTGCATGTCACCTAGCATGGCTTCCAGTTGCTCTTTATGGCCTGGATCACAAACACGAGGGAGATGGCGTGACGGACAAACGCGCGAAGTGGGGGCTGCCCGCAGAGATGGCAGCCGAGTTCGCGGGAACGATGATTCTGATTCTGTTCGGTGCCGGCGTCGTGGCGCAGGTGGTCTCCGGCGGTGAGTCCGGGAGCCTCGGTGACCACGACTCGATCGCCTGGGCCTGGGGCCTCGGCGTCATGTTCGGCATCTACGTCGCCGGCCGCGCCACCGGTGCGCACCTCAATCCGGCTGTGACGCTGTCGTTCGCGTTGTTCCGGGGCTTCGCGTGGTCGAAGGTCGCGCCGTACGCGCTCGCGCAGACTCTCGGTGCCTTCGTCGCCGCGCTGCTGGTGCGGTGGAACTACAACGACATGCTGAACGCGATCGATCCCGAGCACACCACCGCGACGCAGACGATCTTCTCGACGCTGCCCGGCAACGGCACGCTGCCCGTCAGCCTCGGCTCCGCGCTGATCGACCAGATCATCGGTACCGCGATCCTGCTCTTCCTCATCGTCGCCGTGTCCGACTCGCGTAACAGCCCGCCGCTGTCCAACATGGCCCCGCTGATCGTCGGACTCATCGTCGTGGCCATCGGCTTCGCATGGGGCACCAACGCCGGCTACGCGATCAACCCGGCTCGTGACTTCGGACCCCGCCTGGCGTCGTTCATCACGGGATACGGTGGGGCATGGCGAGATCAGTACGGCAGCCTCTACTTCTGGGTGCCGATCCTCGGGCCCATCATCGGCGGCCCCATCGGCGTCCTGCTGTACGACAACCTGGTGGGTCGGTTCCTGCCGGCCGATCCCGACGGCGACGACGAGCAAGAGCCCAGCCGTCTGCCCGAGAAGTCCGCATGATCGTCCACTCCACTACCCAGGGGAACCTCTCATGACCGAAACCCGTTACGTCGCAGCGATCGATCAGGGCACCACCTCGACGCGGTGCATGATCTTCGATCACAAGGGCACCGTCGTTGCCGCCGATCAGCGTGAGCACCAGCAGATCTTCCCGCAGGCCGGCTGGGTCGAGCACGACGCCGTCGAGATCTGGAACAACGTGCGCAGTGTCTCGGCCGGAGCCCTCGCCGCTGCCGACCTCACGCCCAAGGACATCGCGGCCGTGGGCATCACCAACCAGCGTGAGACCGCGCTGGTGTGGGAGCGCGCCACCGGCAAGCCCGTCTACAACGCCATCGTCTGGCAGGACACCCGCACCGACCGCATCGTCACCAAGCTCGGCGGCGGCGACGCCACCAAGTACACCGCGAAGACCGGCCTGCCGCTCGCGACCTACTTCTCGGGCCCCAAGGTCAAGTGGATCCTCGACAACGTCGAGGGCGCGCAGGAGAAGGCCGACGCCGGCGAGCTGTGCTTCGGCAACATGGACACCTGGGTCCTGTGGAACATGACGGGCGGTGTCGACGGCGGTCTGCACTACACCGATCCCACCAATGCCTCGCGCACGCTGCTGATGGATCTCGACACCCTGTCCTGGGACGAGAGCATCTGTGCGGACATGGGCATCCCGATGTCCATGCTCCCCGAGATCCGCAGCTCCTCCGAGGTGTACGGCAACGTCCGCGAGCGCGGTTCGCTCAGCGGTGTCCCCATCGCCGGCATCCTGGGCGATCAGCAGGCCGCCACGTTCGGTCAGGCGTGCCTGTCGCCCGGTGAGGCGAAGAACACCTATGGCACAGGCAACTTCGTGCTGTTGAACACAGGCACCGACAAGGTGATGAGCAAGAACGGACTGCTCACCACGGTCTGCTACAAGATCGGCGACCAGCCGACGGTGTACGCCCTCGAGGGTTCCATCGCCGTCACCGGATCGCTCGTGCAGTGGCTGCGCGACAACCTCGGAATGATCTCCACCGCAGCAGATATCGAAACCGACGCCCGCTCCGTCGACGACAACGGCGGCGCCTACTTCGTGCCCGCGTTCTCCGGTCTGTTCGCCCCGCACTGGCGCTCCGACGCCCGCGGCGCCATCGTCGGACTCACCCGTTTCGTCAACAAGGGCCACCTGGCGCGGGCCGTGCTCGAGGCCACCGCCTACCAGACCCGCGAGGTGATCGAGGCCATGAACGCCGATTCGGGCGTCGACCTCGAGGTGCTCAAGGTCGACGGCGGTATGGTGGTGAACGAGCTGCTGATGCAGTTCCAGTCCGACATTCTGAACGTGGATGTCGTCCGGCCGGTGGTCGCCGAGACCACCGCACTGGGCGCGGCGTACGCAGCGGGCCTGGCCGTCGGTTTCTGGGCGAGCGAGGACGAGATCCGCGAGAACTGGGCCGAGGACAAGACATGGACACCGTCCATGGATGACGCGGAGCGAGACAAGCTCTACGCCGGTTGGAAGAAAGCCGTCACACGAACACTCGATTGGGTCGATGCCGAATGAATTCCACCACAACAGCTCTCAGCCCCGAAGCACGCAAGGAAGCACTCCGACGTCTCGCCACGGAGGAGATGGACGTTCTGGTCATCGGCGGGGGTGTCGTCGGTACCGGAGCTGCCCTCGACGCGGTCACCCGCGGCCTGAAGGTCGGCCTGGTCGAGGCGCGTGACTACGCCGCCGGGACGTCCAGCAGGTCCAGCAAGCTGTTCCACGGTGGCCTGCGCTACCTCGAGCAGTTCAACTTCGCGCTGGTCTTCGAGGCGCTCAAGGAGCGGTCGCTGGTCCTCAACGACCTGTGCCCGCACCTCGCCCGCCCCGTGCCGTTCATCTACCCCCTCGAGAAGCTGATCGACCGGCCGTACGTCGGCCTCGGTATCGGCGTCTACGACGTGATGGGTGCCGGCCGCGGTGTGCCCTCGCACCACAAGCACCTGGGCAAGAAGAAGACGCTGGAATCCTTCCCGTCGGGCAAGCGCTCCGCCATCCGCGGTGCCGTGCGCTTCTACGAGGGCCAGGTCGACGACGCCCGCCACACCATGATGATCGCCCGCACCGCCGCGGCCTACGGAGCGTTGTGCGCCAACAGCACTCGCGTCACCGGCTTCCTGCGTGAGGACGACCGCGTGATCGGCGTCGTCGCGACGGACCTCGAGTCGGGGGAGTCGTTCGAGATCCACGCCAAGCAGGTCATCAACGCTGCCGGTGTGTGGACCGACGAGATCCAGGAGATGGTCGGCGGCCGCGGGCAGTTCCAGGTTCGCGCGTCCAAAGGCGTGCACCTGGTGGTGCCCCGTAACCGCATCAACAGTTCGACGGGCATCATCACCCGCACCGAGAAGTCGCTGCTGTTCGTGATCCCCTGGGGGAGCCACTGGATCATCGGCACCACCGACACCGACTGGAAGCTCGACCTGGCGCATCCCGCGGCCAGCAAGAGCGATATCGACTACATCCTCGGGCACGTCAACAAGCTGCTGCAGGATCCGCTGGACCACAAGGACGTCGTCGGTGTCTACGCCGGTCTGCGTCCGTTGCTGTACGGCGAATCCGACTCCACCAGCACGCTGTCCCGCGAGCATGCCGTCTCCAGCCCCGTACGCGGCCTCACCGTCATCGCCGGCGGCAAGTACACGACGTACCGGGTCATGGCGAAGGACGCGGTCGACTCCGCGGTGCACAACATGGAGCGCAAGGTTCCGGAGTGTGTCACGGAGAAGATCCCGCTCGTGGGTGCCGACGGGTACTACGGCGCCTGGAACGCGCGCCAGCTCGCAGCCGACCGCGCAGGGATGCGCGTCGGACGCATGGAGCACCTGCTCGGTCGCTACGGCACCCTGGTCGGTGAGGTCCTCGACCTGATCGATCAGAACCCGGAGCTCGGCAAGCCGCTGGAGAATGCACCCGACTACCTCAAGGCCGAGGCCGTCTACGCCGCGAGCCACGAGGGTGCGCAGCACCTCGACGACATCCTGACGCGGCGCATCCGCGTGTCGATCGAGTTGGCCGACCGCGGCGAAGCTGCCGCAGCCGAGGTCGCCGGACTGGTCGCCCCCATCCTCGGGTGGGACGAGCAGCACGTGTCCGACGAGATCGAGCACTACCGCAAGCGCGTTGCGGCAGAGCGTGAATCGCAGGCGCAGCCGGACGACGAGACCGCCGATGCCGCACGGCTCGGGGCTCCCGACGTGCGCGTGGGAGTCGGCGGCTGACCCTCCGCACCCCGCACGACCAGAACACCCTCCCCAGTCGACTGGGGAGGGTGTTCTGCTGTCTCAGGCCGCCTCGTCCTTCCGTTCGGACTTCACCAGCTCTTTCGTCCGCACGAGGCGCAGGGCCGTCACCAGGAAGACGCCGCCCACGATGTTGAACGCCACCGTGTATCCGAACCACTCGATCCACTGCAGGTAGTCCACGTCCGCGCCGGCGTGGATCGCGCCGAAGATCAACAGCGAGTCGAGGATCGAGTGGAACAGCTGCAGCCCCGCCAACAGGAAGCCGGCCGCCATGGCCGCGATGATGCGGGCGACGTCCGAGGTGGTTCCCTGCTGCATCCTGGTCAATAGCGTCATGGTGCTGCCGCCGAGGATCGCCAGACAGATCGACTGCGTGTTCAAGGGCGCGTCGACGAAGTGGTGTGCCGATTCGGACAGCACCATCAGCCACTGCGGGAACGCCTGCGCGACCAGCCACATCACCGCCCACCCGCCGACCAGGTTGGCCAGAAGAGTGCCGATCCAGAGCTTCGCGAGTTGTGCCGGGGTGCCGTCCTTCGAGACCACCGCGGCGATGGGCATGAGAAAGTCCTCGGTGAAGAGCTCGCTGTGCGCGAGATAGATTGCGACGAGGCCGATCCCGAACGCGAGCCCGGCGAGAAGATGGCTGCCCGTCTCGTCCAGCACCGCGAGATAGGCCATCACGCCCAGCGCCACCTCGAGTCCGCCGAACAGTCCGGTGACAATCACGGCGCGGACGGTGCGGTGCAGACGCTCGCCACCCTCGGTGACCACCGAGTCGAAGCTCTCTTCGAGCTCCTCTTCGACGGGACCGTCATTGTCGCCGTCGTTACGGCGCGCTTCTTCGCTCATCTCTCGGTGTACCCCGCACGGGCTGCCACCAGACGATCGTGGACGTTCACCCCCGCTGGGAAGGGGTGAACGTCCACGATCGAGAAATCAGCGCTTCTTCTTGTTCACCGCGGCGGAGGCGTCGTCGGCAGCGATGTTGCCCGCGGCCTTTGTCTTCTTGTCGAGTCGCTTTTCCTTCAGCGACTTGCCCGATTTCTGCGTCATCGAGTTGCGCGGAGACTTGTCAGCCATGGTGTCAGCCCCTTGATCAAGGGAACCAGATGGCTCCGATACGGCGAACACTACGCCTGATGCAGCGTGAACAGCGCAAACGCTGACAGTGGAACGGGCTGCGCGACTGACGCGTCCTACCCCGCGAGGGGGTGGGAACGATGTTCGTCGTCGCTGATGTGGGGGCCGTGCGGGCCGCGAGCCGAGCTGTGCTCGGTGAGGCGGAGCAGATCGGTGTGGCGCCGCGAGGTGTGGTCGCGCTGCCCGGAGCGTCGACCGCGGCCGCACTCGCTCGAGCGGAAGAGCGAGCCGTCTCGGCACTGAACGATCTCGTCGCGGGCTTCTGTGCGACAGCGCAATCGCTGGATGTCGCTGCCGTCGGGTACGCCGACGCGGACTCGGCGAACGCCGCTCGGCTCGAGAGGGCTCGGCATGGAGGTTGCTGAGCTCGCGCCGCGCCGTGAGGTGGTGGCGTCGTGGGATCCCGACGCCGTCCGGATCGACGCGACGTGGATCGGTGACGGCGCCTCAGTCCTCGACTCTCGCGCGGCGGCGATCGACAGGAGCCGCGTCGATCTGCGCGAGGCGTGGCAGGGTGCGGCAGGCGATGCTGCTGTAGATCGCCTCGGACGGGATCTTGCTGCAGCGCAACGTCGGACGACTCAGCTTCGGGTGCTGGAGCGCGCAGTTCGCGACGGTGCTTCTGCCATCGCCGTTGCTCGCGAGGCGCTCCTCGACGCTGTCGTCGTGGCCGAGGCGGACGGCTGCCTCGTCGCACCGGACTGGTCGGTGGTCAGCAACGGTGTCTCCCACACGGGGGTCATCGCGGCGCATGTGCAGGCGCTGATCGACGCGGACGAGTCCGCCGCCCGGTCCATCGACGACGCGTCCGCTGCACTTCTCGACGGCGAACCACGTCACTTCGTTCCCCTCGCGCTCGGCCTGGCTTGGGCGGTGGAGGCGGCGGTGCACGCGATGATCGCGGCCGGCGTGCTGTCCGTCGGCGCGATGGCCTTCGCACTGGTCGACCGGTTCGGCATCGACGCGTGGGATGCGATCCACGACGCGCTGCCGACCAGCTTCTTCCAGGATGCGGGGCCGGTCGATGCGGCGGGTGTGGAGAAAGTCCTTGCGGATGAGACCGAACAAGGCAGACAGCGTGCGGTGAGGCAGGTGGATTCCGGTGATGACGTGAGGACGTTGTTCGACGACCTTGCGCAAGAGGGCCAGGCCGCCAGCACCGGAGGAAACGAGAAAATACTGGAGCGCTATGTATTACCGGACGGCACAATGATTCAGCTCCGGGTCGGTAGCAAGTCAGGTGGACCCGTGATCGACATCCAAAGACCAGGAGGCGGCGACGTGATCAAGGTGCATGTGCGATGAAGGTCGAGACCGGGATCGAGTTTCGTCTACTTCTGGATTTGGACGACGACTGGACGTCGCTGTGGAGCTTCGTCGCAAAGGTGCGCGCGTTTCGAGGGTGGCACACCCCGCTCGACGAAGTGGCTGATGTGATCCGCTGGTTCGCCGACTCGGGACTGATGACATTCGGTGCCCTGGCGGACAACGACATTGGATGGGAAGAATGGCCGACCGACACCGACGAGTCGATGAGGCGGATCGCCGAGGGGCATGGCAAAACCGACGGTTACCTGGCTGCAGAGCAAGACCTCGACCTGATGGGCTGCGAAGTCTTCCGCGGAAGCATCACGGAGAAGGGTGAGCGTCGGCTCGCGGAGCTCGAGGCCCAGGGCATGACATGGGACAACACGATCGGTCCGTTCGAGACCCGTAGCGGCCTGCTGTGAGATCCGGTGCAGAAGTAGTCGCTGAGCGAACAGTTCTGCACCGCATTCGCATCGGCAGTCGGTTGATCGCGGACGTTTGCCCCGCAATGTGTGGACGAATGATCAAGGCGGATGCGCGATGAACGACGAACAACTCGAGTTCAACCTGTTGGTCCAGTTGGACGACGACTGGATCACGTTCTGGGAGTTCATGTATTACATGATCCAGTCCAGGGGGCCGTCGACGACAGCCGAGCAGACAGCGACTGTCATCAGGTCGCTCGTCGAGTCGGGGTTGATGACTCTGGGCGCCTTGGCGGCGAACGACGTCGGGTGGGAGGAATGGGACGTCGCTCTGAATGAGGCCATGCGCCGCATTGCAGAGGGGCATGCAGGTGAGGTCGGCTACCTGACGGCGCCGGATAGAACAGCACTGACGATTTCCGAGGTCGTTCGGGCGTGCATCACAGAGAAGGGCGAGCGGCGCCTCGCCGAACTCGAAGCGCGCGGGTTCACGTTCGAAGGTCCCAGCGGACTGGTGTGAGATCCGGTGCAGGGATCGTCGCTGGACGAAGGTTTCTGCACCGAATACATCGCGACGGTGCGCTTACCCGCGCATTCCGCGGCTCCGCGCACCTTCCGACGCGTCGGGAAGCGACGTAGAGTTCCCGCATGGCTCGTGACGCCGACCTTGAGGACAGGGTTCGCGCTGCGCTGTCCGCCAGGTCCACCGTGACCGAGAAGGCGATGTTCGGCGGCCTCGCGTTCATGGTCGACGGGAAGATGGTCGTGTCCGTCGGGAACGGCGGCGGCGCATTGCTGGTGCGGGTACCGCGCGAGCACGACGACGACTATGTCGGACGCCCGGGAGCCCGTCGTGCGCAGATGGGCGCGGGTAGGTCGATGGGTCAGGGGTGGATCTCGGTGAACGCGGCTGCTCTGGAGTCCGACGACGACCTGCAGGTCTGGATCGACGCCGCAACCTCGGCCGGTACTCCGTAACCAGGGGACCGACGTTCTACCGCGACAAGTACTCGATGAACTCCCGCACCACCGGGCACGGGTCGAGTGGCCGCCCAACTTGTGTGCAGTAATCCGCTAATAGCGCGGATCACTGCACACGATCACCGCGTCGGCAGCCCGTGCCCGCGCGGGTCGACCGATCAGGCGTGGCGCGCGCGCTGATCCATCGAGCGTTCACCTTCCCGGCTTAGCGTGGGCGTCATGGCGATGCGACGAGTGCTGCTGACCGTCTCGATGTGTATGGCGCTGGCGGCCTGCTCCACGCAGGAGACCGAGACCGCGCACCCGCTCGACGGCTTCGATCTGCAGGCGCACCGCGGCGGCCTTGGACTGGTCACCGAAAGCACGATCGCCTCGTTCACCAACGCCCTCGAGCTCGGGGTCACCACACTCGAGATGGACACGCAGATCACCGAGGACGGCATCGCCGTCGTCACGCACGACCGAAAGGTATCGGACGCGAAGTGCCGCGATACCCGGCCCGCGACCGACAACGATCCTGAGTTTCCCTACGTCGGGAAGTACGTCAACACCCTGACGCTGGCACAGGTGCGGACCCTGAATTGTGGTGTCACGCAGCTCGACGGCTACCCGGAACAGCGAGTGGCGACAGACGCCGGAATCCCGACCCTCGACGAGGTGCTCGCGCTGGTGAACTCGTACGACTCCACGGTCCAGCTGAACATCGAGACCAAGGTGGAAGCGGCGGCGCCCACCGAAACGGCGCCCCGTAAGCAGTTCGCCGACGTGGTGCTCGCCTCGGTCGGGGCGGCAGGCCTGCTCGATCGCACCACCATCCAGAGTTTCGACTGGGGCGCTCTCCTCGCGGTACAGAAGGTCGACCCGTCGATGCGTCTGGTCGCACTCACGGAGCCTGACTTCCTCGAGGTCGGTGAGCCGGGAGCGTCCCCGTGGTTGGGCGGTCTCGACATCGACGAGTTCGACGGCGACCCGGTAGCGGCGGTGCAGTCGTTCGGCGCCCACGCCCTCTCGCCCGTCCAGGGAAACCCGCAGAAGGGAGCCGTGGGCGATCCGGACTTCGAGCTCTACGTGACACCGGAAATGGTGGCGTCCGCGCATGCCGCCGGGATCCGCGTCGTGCCGTGGACGGTGGACGATCCCGCGACGATGGCGGCTCTGATGGACATGGGCGTCGACGGCATCATCACCGACTACCCCGACCGTCTGCGAGAGGTGATGGGGGAGCGAGGGCTGGCGCTGCCGGAGCCGGCCACGGTGCGCTGACGCGCGCCTCTCAGCCGATAACGAGCACCGGTACCGGTTTCTCGAAGCTCTCGTTCTCCGGAAGGATCGGCTCGTCCGCGCCCGCATCGACGTCGGCGATCGTCTGCACTCCGCCCAGTGTCGATGCTCCTTCGCGGGCCACCACCAGCTCGTCGTACCAGGCGAACCACGGCATCCCGAACCGCGTGTAATCCGCGGCGCTCAGAGGAACCGAGGCGGGTTCCGATCCTGTGAGCTGCTGCCACACAGCACTGTTGACGATGTCAATGGTGAATCGTCGGCCGTGCTCGAGGTCCCACGATTCGTGCGGGACCACTGGCGTCGCCACTGCCTGTCTGATGGATCCACCGGTACCGAGGCCCATCGCGTCGTTCGGGGGCAAGGAGAAGCAGATGATGGTCGGCAGGTGGTCCAGCTCCGAGTACTTGCTCGCCAGCATCGGGTAGACGGCCACCTGGATCCCACCGCGCGCCGGCTCGGAGGACAGCTGCTCCTCCACCGTGTAGTCGGCGCCCAGCGGGGCAGCGACGAACTGGCGCACCGTGCCCTTCTCGACAGTGAACCCATCGAGCCACGGCTGGTCCGGAACTTCGAGGTAGTCCTCGGCCTCGAAGTCGGGAACGGGCGACCATGGTTCACCCGTCAAGACGTTGATGGTTCCGCTGCTCATCGTCACGAGGAACGGATAGCCGGCGTCGAAGTTGATCCAGCACGCCTCGGACTGCCACATCGGCATGGCGAAGCGCGTCACCCCTTCGTCGTCCTGGCCGGACTCCTTCACCTGCAGGCCGCCGAGGCCCGGAGGTAGGTCGTATGTTGTGCCGTCGTCGGGAACTCGGAGAGTTCGCTGGAACGAGAACGACATCCGGGCGTTCGGATGAACTTCGGGGCACCGGACCTCGATACGGTCGTCGACGACGTGCACTGTCATGGTGAACCCCTTGCCCGGGCCTCGGCCCTCGTTGTGTGTGGAGGGATGCTGGCACGAGGGTCCGACAACATTCCTCGGCCAGCCTGTTCCAGGGCACTGTGATGCGCGTGCGCATCGTTGAACGGTTTGACTGTCTCGAATAAACGTCGTTAACGCTTAGCCGAATCCGCTTGGAGTTTCCGCGTCGATTGCTCTGTTGACTTGCTGTGCGCACGTTCGATCAACGTGTCAACGTCCAGTTGCTGGCCCCGTGCAGAGCGACGTGCCAGTGCAACAGCGATGCTGACAAGCTTCCGGTGCTCCAGTACGTCGCATCTCCCACGCTGTGGTCGCGCCACACACACATGGGTAGCGGGAATCAAGCCCGCGAGCTCGGTCATTGACAACATAAGTTTGCGGCAATCGCGGCAGCAATCAACTCGTCCGCCTTTCGCCGCCGGTCCGATGTTTACCGCGCACACGACGCAATGAACTGTGGTTTCCGGATCCTTCCGAGCGATGTCGCGGATAACCACCGGTGACGGTGGGCGTCTAGTGACGGTCGCTCTGCCGCTACGGGAGCGCGAACCGCTCTGCGTCAGTCGTACGGAGGCTCGGTTCATTCGGCCAGTTGTCAGCGACACTCGTCGGTTCGATGGGTTCCCCACACGCGGGATTCTGGCACGGAGGCATGTCGAAGACGGGCGAATCGGGCAAGGGCGGAGTTCCACATGCAGTGCGCGAGACAATCCGGGCGAAACCTACTCGTCTCACTTGGCGTCTGACGTGGAGACGCCAAAGTCCAGGAGAGTTGTCCTCTTACCTGTTCAGCCGCATCAACCCGTAGAACCCCTCGATGTGATCGCGCGCCAGGGTGGCGGCCTTGGCGCCGTGGCCTCGGCGCAACGCGTCGACGATGCCGCGATGCTCGCACCGGAGGTTCACGGCGACGGCCGACCAGTCGTCGAGCATGGGTACCGCGTCCATGACGTAGCCGTGGATCGAGTCGCGGAGCGAGGTCATCATGGCCTCGATCAGCACGTTGCCGGCCAGCCCGGCGAACCGTACGTGCAGCTCGGCGTCGAGGCGGTGGAACTGATCGGGTTCGAGGCTCTGGTCGTCCATTCGGTCCAGTAACTCGTCGATGGCGGTGAGGTCGGGGGTGCGCGCCGCGGCTTCGCGTAGCGCCCACGACTCGAGAAGCACGCGCGTCTGCACCACGTCCGCGATGGGCAGGAACTGCGTGGCCATGTGCAGCCTCAGTGCCGAGCCGATGGACGTGGCGGGATCGGCCACGACGATCGCGCCCGCATCGGGACCCGACCCGACCGACGTCTTCACCACGCCCATCGCCTCCAGCACCCGGATGGCCTCACGAACGGAGCTCCGACCGACGCCGAGTTCCTCCGCGAGTGCGCGCTCGGCCGGCAGTCGATCGCCGACACGGAGTCGCGCCGCCGCCAGGTCCTGTTCGATGCGGTGGAGAACCACCTCGTGTGCGCGCATTGTCGGAGAATAGCTGGTGTGGTCCGACCACAGGGGTTACTGTGGTCGGACCACACGCTCTGGAGGCTCCATGCGGATCGCCCTGTTCGCCACCTGTCTGGCGGACGCACTGTTCCCCGAGTCAGCGAAAGCGACTGTTTCACTGCTCGAACGGCTCGGTCACACCGTCGTCTTCCCGTCGGATCAGACATGCTGCGGCCAGATGCATGTCAACACCGGCTACCTCAAAGAGGCCGCACCCCTGGTGCGTCACCACGTCGAGGTCTTCGAGAAGTCGCGGTGGGACGTCGCCGTCGCACCATCCGGTTCCTGTGTCGGATCGGTCCGTCACCAGCACGCGATGGTCGCCCGCCGCGCTGGTGACGAGGACCTGGCCACGCGCGCCGAGGACATCGCCGGACGCACCTACGAGCTGTCCGAACTGCTCGTCGACGTCCTCGGTGTCACCGACGTCGGCGCCTACTACCCGCACCGCGTCACCTACCACCCCACGTGCCATTCGCTGAGAATGCTGCGCGTCGGCGACAAGCCCCTCGAACTGCTGCGCAACGTACGCGGCATGACGTTGGTCGAACTGCCGCAGGCCGAGTCGTGCTGCGGTTTCGGCGGAACGTTCGCGTTGAAGAACTCGGAGACCTCGACGGCGATGTTGTCGGACAAGATGGCCAACGTCCTCTCCACCGGTGCCGAGGTGTGCAGCGCCGGGGACTCGTCGTGCCTGATGCACATCGGCGGTGGCCTCTCCCGCCTGCGCACCGGCGTGAAAACTGTTCACCTGGCCGAGATCCTGGCATCGACGGAGGCAGCATGACCACCTTCTTGGGTTCTCCCGGAATTGGAAACATCCGCGGCGAGGAGAGCTTCCCGAAGGCTGCGAAGCGCGCATTGCAGGACACTCAGATGCGGCGCAACGTCGGGGCTGCGACCAAGACCATCCGCGAGAAACGACTGGGAGCTGTTGCGGAGTGCGATGACTGGGAGGAGTTGCGCCTCGCCGGGAGTGCCCTCAAGAACGACGTGATGTCGAGGCTGCCCGAACTGCTGCAGCAACTCGAAGCCAAAGTCACCGCCCGCGGGGGAGTGGTGCACTGGGCACGCGACGCCGACGAGGCGAACCGCATCATCACGGATCTGGTCAAGGCCACGGGCAGTGACGAGGTGGTCAAGGTGAAGTCCATGGCCACCCAGGAGACCGGCCTGAACGAGTACCTCGAAGCCGAGGGTATCGCCGCGATCGAGACCGACCTGGCCGAGCTCATCGTTCAGCTGGGTGACGACAAGCCCAGTCACATCCTGGTTCCCGCAATCCACCGGAACCGTGCGGAGATTCGCGAGATTTTCCTCCGCCGCATGCCCGGTGTCGACGCTGCCATCACCGACGAGCCGCGCGAACTGGCCATGGCGGCGCGGGAGCACCTACGACGGAAGTTCCTGTCGGCGAAGGTGGCCATCAGTGGCGCAAACTTCGGTGTCGCGGAAACGGGGACGCTCGCCGTCGTCGAGTCCGAAGGCAACGGGCGGATGTGCCTGACGCTGCCCGACACCCTCATCACGCTGATGGGCATCGAGAAACTGGTTCCGACGTTCGCGGACCTCGAAGTATTCATGCAACTGCTTCCCCGCTCGTCCACGGCCGAACGGATGAACCCGTACACGTCGATGTGGACCGGAGTGCACGAGGGCGACGGACCGCAGAATTTCCACCTGGTGCTCATCGACAACGGCAGAACCAACGTGCTTGCCGACGAGGTGGGCCGCGCCGCACTCAACTGCATCAGGTGCAGTGCGTGCTTGAACGTGTGCCCGGTCTACGAGCGGACCGGTGGGCACGCGTACGGGTCTGTGTACCCGGGGCCGATCGGTGCGATCCTGTCGCCGCAGCTCACCGGTACTACCGGTCACGACGATCCCAATGCCTCACTGCCGTATGCGTCGTCACTGTGCGGGGCATGTTTCGATGCGTGTCCGGTGCGTATCAACATCCCGGAGATTTTGGTGCACCTTCGAGCGGAGCAGGTCGACTCCGAACGTGGCGGCATCCCCGGTGCGCAGGAGATCGCAATGCGGGCGGCAGGGTGGGCGATGAACTCGCCGAAGCGATTCGGGATGGCCGAGAAGGCTGCGGGAGTCGGACGCCTGCTGGCCGGGAAGAAGGGCCACATCGAGTCACTGCCCTTCCCCGGGTCGTTGTGGACCACCAGCCGTGACATGCTGGCCCCTCCGAAAGAAACGTTCCGCCAGTGGTGGGCACGAACGCACGAGGACGAGTCATGAACGCGAAGTCGGAGATTCTCGAGCGCATCCGGTCCGCGACTGCGGGTGGGGTTGCCGGCGTCGATGTTCCGCGGGACTACGACCGAGCTGCTCTGATCGGGCCGGGGAACGTCGACCGCTTCGCCGAAACGGTCGACGACTATCGGGCTCAGGTCTATCGGATCTCCCAGGCGGAGATCGCCGGCACGGTGGCGTCGTTGCTCGGTGATGGTCGAGCGGTCGTACCCTTCGATCTGCCCTCTGCCTGGGTTGGCGGCATAGCGGTGGTTCCGGACGAGGGCTTGTCGATCGACCAACTCGATGCCGTCGATGCGGTGATCACCGGCTGCGCGGTGGGGATCGCTGCCACGGGCACGATCGTGCTCGATGCCTCTGTCGCGCAGGGTCGTAGGGCTCTGACGCTGGTGCCGGACCATCACATCTGCATCGTCCGCGCCGACCAGGTGGTGGACACCGTGCCGCAGGCGTTCGCGGTGCTTGACGCCACTCGGCCGCTGACTTTCATCAGCGGGCCGAGTGCGACCAGTGACATCGAGCTGAACAGGGTGGAGGGCGTCCACGGGCCCCGGCGGTTGGATGTGCTGATCGTCGAGTGACTCGCGGTCGTGGACTTCTACCCCCGCTCAGCGGTGGCAGAAGTCCACAACCAGCTGGAGTTACGTCACCACTGGGGGATGACGTCGAGGATCCACACGACGCCGAACTTGTCGACGAGCTTGCCGTACAGCGGTGAGAACCCGACCGGCCCGAGCGGCACCAACACTGTTGCCCCAGGGGACAAGCCCTCGAATGCTGCGGTGATCTCGTCCGCATCGTGGCTTCGGAGCGCGCTGTAGAAGGCGTTCTCGCCCGCGTTGTAGGGAAGCGAGTCCTGGATGTCGTACGCCATGACGCGGAACCCTCCTGGTGTGCTGACCTCACCCCAGGCGATCTGCTCGGACTGGGTCGGTCCCTGGCCCGACTCGGTGTCGCCGTAGGGGAATGCGACCAGTTCGCCGCCGAAGACGGACTGGTAGAACTCCAACGCTTCACGCGCGTTGCCGCGGAGGTTGATGTGCAGGGCGGTGATGACGGTCATCGAGACTCCTCGAGTAGATCGGTCCGGCAGGCTTTGCCGACAGGAACGACGATCGCAGCCCAATAGGTCAGATCCTGACCGCTTGGTCGCGCATACTCGAGTGATGTCGGAACCGTCCTCACGCATGCTGACCCTGTTGTCGTTGCTCCAGGTCCGCCGCGAGTGGCCGGGTACCGAGCTGGCCGGCCGACTCGGCGTGAGCCCGCGAACGATCCGCCGCGACGTCGACCGGTTGCGCGTTCTGGGTTACAACGTCGCCGCGCTGCGCGGATCCGACGGTGGCTACCGGCTGGACGGGGGCGAAGAGGTACCGCCCTTACTTCTCGACGACGATCAGGTGGTCGCACTGACACTCGCCCTGCAGGTTGTGCCGGCCCTGGGTGTCGACATCGCCGATGCCGCTGAGCGTGCCTTGGCGACCCTCCGAACTGTCATGCCTACCCGCGTCCGCAACCGCGTCGATGCGCTGGCGCTCACTGCGCTGCCTGCGATCGGAGACCCGATCGGTCCCGCGGTGCTGCGCACGGTCGGAGAGGCGGCGCGCAATCACGAAGTAATTCGCTTCGATTACGTTTCGGCGGAACATGATTCAGTGGTACCTCCGCGACGAGTCGAGCCGCACGGCGTAGTCGGAGCCGGAGGTCGGTGGTACGTCGTCGGGTGGGATCTGGACCGCGACGACTGGCGTGTGTTTCGAGTCGACCGCATGACACTGAAGATGCGAACTGGCGTGCGGTTCACTCCGCGCTCGATCCCCGGCGGCTCGTCGGCCGAGCTGCTCCGTCGACGCTTCCGCGGCACGGTCTCGGGTGATTGGGCGTGTGAAGGGGAGGCGACGGTGCACCTTCCTGCGGCGGAGGTCGCTCCCTTTCTCGCCGACGGGACGGTCGAAGATCTCGGTGACGGTCGGTGTCGCGTCCGCATAGGCGCGTGGTCGTGGACGGGTATCGCGGCATCGTTGGCGCGGTTCGACGCAGAGCTGGAGGACCTACGGCCCCTGGAGCTTGTCGACGCGGTGGTGGGGGTCGGTGAGCGCTTGCGGCGGGCGGTGGCGAGTGGGTGACGGGCATACTCGACTCGGACGCGAACGGTCGCCCGTTCGACACTGCTGCGAGGGACGGTCATGCCGACTATTGCTGTTACAGGTTCGACCGGCTCGGTGGGAGGCGCTGTTGCAGCGCACCTAGCGGAAGCCGGCGCACCACAACACTTGCTGGTTCGCGATCCCTCCCGAGCGCCGAAGCTGCCCGGTGCCACCGTGGGCACCAGTTCCTACGCTGACGCAGAAGCTGCCACGCAGGCCCTGGCAGGAATCGACGTGCTGTTCATGGTGTCCGGCGCGGAGAATGCGACACGGCTGGCGGATCACCGCACCTTCATCGATGCTGCGGTGCAGGCCGGAGTTCGGCACATCGTCTACACGTCGTTCTTCAAGGCTGCGCCGGACGCGACGTTCACTCTCGCGCGCGACCACTACTTCACCGAGCAGCACATCCAGGCGTCCGGGCTGGCCCACACGTTCCTCCGCGACAACTTCTACAGCGACGTCATGGAACTGTTTGCCGGCGAGGACGGTGTCATCCGCGGCCCGGCGGGGGACGGACGAGTGTCCTTGGTGGCGCGTGCGGACGTTGCGCGAGTCGCGGCACGCGTTCTGACCGACCCTCAGCAGCACGTGAACAAGACCTACGACCTGACGGGGCCGGAGGCGCTGTCGATGTCCGAGGTGGCCGCGACCATCGCCGACGTTCGAGGTCGTGCGGTGTCGTTCCACGACGAGACCCTGGACGAGGCGTATGAGTCACGCGCGGTGTGGAACGCGCCGGACTGGCAGAACGATGCCTGGGTGTCGACGTACACGGCGATCGCCTCCGGCGAACTCAGCACCGTGACCGACGACGTCGAGCGGGTGACTGGTCGGCGTGCGATGACGCTGCGAGAGGTTCTTCAGAACGGCTAGACCACCTATCCTGGGAGAGGTGTTCCTCCTCTTCGGCTTCGGCCTGAAACGCAGATCCCTCGGCGCGGGCCACACCCGCACCTGCCAGCGCTGCCACAACACCACTCAGTGGGCTCGGATGCAGCAGTACAAGCAGTTCAGCGTCTTCTTCATCCCGCTCGCGCGCTGGAAGCGCACCGAGTTCGAGGAATGCGGAATCTGCGGGGCAGCTGTGTACGCGTGATCTGTTGCCACATGCTGTCCGTCATGGCGACCTGACTGCGCGGGTGTATGTCGGATGTGCGTCAGCTGGACAGCTCGTCGCAGCGCGCGCTGATGAACCTGGTCATCCGCGAAGTGGTTTTGTCGTCGAAGCCGATCGATTCCACGTCGCTGGTCGCCGCGCGTACACCAGCGCACACGTCGTCCAGAACTCGCTCTACCGCTTTACGTGGAAGTCGATGGCGTGCCGCGCCGTCAACTATGTGGTCGCGCGACCACTTATTGTTCCGACCGTAGAACGTCAGCGCCATCGGATCGTTCCAGCCCATGTACGGCTGAGTGCACAGCAGGTCGTATGCCGGAGTGACTCCCCACATTCCGCTGGTCTTCCGGCGAATGGAGTAATTCTTCCCGTGGAGATCTCCATTGCCGATCGCATACGAGTACACGGTGAGCCTGAGCAGTTCGAGCGCCGCCTGGCGCGCGGAACCTCCACCGCGTTCGACAGTCGAGGCGAGCGTGTCGAGCACCGTCTCGGTCTTCATCCGGTACTTCGACGATGGGTACAGCGAGTTGATCTGACACGCGTCCTCTTGCGCGAGCCTGCGATCACCGTCCCCATCGAAACGCTGAACGAGAAGTCCCGATACTCCACGCGCGTCGGTCGCTATTTGCCGACGCGGTACGACGAGCCCGCAGCTCTCGGCGACAGCCATGAAAAAGTTCTCGTTCTCGACCAGACGCGGAAAGCGTTCCGGCGGAGCCAGTTTCAGAATGGCTGCCCCTTGCGTCGTCGCTACGGGCGACGTGTACATCTGGGCGGACACCTTGCCTTGCACCCCGGGCAAGCTCGCGGTATCGACGCGCATCGAATCCGGCCCGGACAACTGATCGAACAACGCCCGCAAGTCCGGTGACGGGGATTCCGGATCGAAGGCGAGCGTTGCAGGCTGCAGCTCGGTCTCGTGGGGGACGACGCGCACGTCGCCGATAGTGTCCGATCCGACGCCCAGCAGAATGGTGAAGTGGTCGTCCTCCGACGTCTTCATTCCGGCGACCACACCGGAGAGACGAACACCTTCCGGGAGCAATCCTGCGAAGAAGGGCGGCACGCTCCCCGCTCCTACGCTGACGTCGACAGCGTCGGTGGGCAGCGACCAGGCAACCGGGTCCGCGCCGGGTCGCGCCAGGTAGTCATCGTCGTAGTGGAAGCTGACGTTGTCGCCGGACCTGGTCAGTGACCCTGCGCGAACGTTGCCCTTGTAGACGTCTGCTCGATCGATGTCGCGCAAGTCGGCTCCGGTGGTCATCGTTCCCCTGGTTCGACGATGGCTCCGGCGCGGGTCACAAGCGTCAGATCGCACCCCAACGCGTCAGCGACGGCGTTGACCCCGTCGAGTTGAGGCGCGTCCTTGCCGCCCTCGATCGCTTGAACAGTCGAACGGCCGACTCCGGCCAGCAGAGCGAGCTCAGCTTGCGTCAGACCCAATTCGTGACGGCGTGCTGTGAAAGACCTGGCGAGATTGCTGACGTCGGTACGACCCGACTTCCGAGGAGGTGCCATGCGGGTTTCCAATGCTTGCCAGAGACAACTTAAGGTCACGTTACCGCCGATGGCGACGATCGAACAGCCTTATGTCGTTTGCAGCAAGCTTAAGGATCGATGCGTGAAAATGGCCAGCACGAATCCGGCTAAAGCATGCGTCAGCAGGCGTAGTCTGGCCCGAGGTCATCAGACAACCAGTCCCGCACGGAACGCCATCAGCGCAGCCTCGACCCTGTTGGTGACCTGAAGCTTGTGATTGACCGCAGTGAGATGCGACTTGACCGTCGTTTCCGCCATGTAGAGCTGCCGTGCGATGTCGGCGTTCGTTGCCCCGGATGCCATGACCGACAACACTGTTCGTTCCTTGTCGGTCAGCACGTCCAGCGTCACCGTCGGCCGTGGTGGTCGGGTAGTGGCCACGATCTTTCGGAGGGACTCTTCGGAGAACAAAGTATTGCCCGCAGCGACGGCGCGGATCGACTGGTGGAACGTCTCCGGTGCCTCGGACTTGCTGAGGAAGCTGTGGGCGCCGGCCTCGATGGCCTGGACCACCAGATCGTCCACGTCCATCGCCGTCATCGCGACGACCTTCGGTGGGTGCGCCGATGCCATCAATGCTCGGGTGGCGTCGAGTCCGTCCACTCGGCGCATCTTCAAATCCATCAGGACGACGTCGGGCCGATGAGCAGCGACTGCGGCGGGTACCTCGTCACCGTCCGAGACCGATTCGACCACCACGATATCCGTGGTGGCGGCGAAGATGTCCGCCACGCCGCGACGAACGAATGCGTCGTCGTCCACGACGAGAACGGTGATGACCGCATCGGAGTCCATGATGGGTCGACCGTATCGGGTCGCGCCGACACGCCACAGCGGACGAGGTGTTCTATGGAGTCGGACACGGGGTGCCGAACCGAACCGGCTGAGAACACACCCGTCGAACCTGACCAGGTCATGCTGGCGAAGGGATGTCGAGATGCACACAGTGCCGCTGGCCGAACAGATCGTGCTCGTGACGGGCGGTGCTCGCGGACTGGGTGCTGCGATCACGCGAGCGTTCCTGCAGCAGGGTTCCCGCGTCGTGGTCAACTACCACCGCAGTGCAGCCGCAGCCGATGCTCTGGCATCCGAGTTCGGTCCTGACCGCGTTGTCGCGGTGCAGGCCGACGTCACGGACCGGCACCAGGTCGAAGTGCTGTTCGACAGGGCACGTGGACATTTCGGATCGACCATCACCACCGTTGTCAACAACGCTTTGATCGACTTCTCCTTCAACGGTGACGACCGTGCCAAGGCCGACGAGATCGAGTGGTCGGCATTCGATTCGCAGTTCCGCGGCAGCGTTGCCGGCGCTCTGCACACCACGCAGGCAGCTGTGCCCGGCATGCGGGAAGCGGGATTCGGGCGGATCGTCACGATCGGCACCAACCTCGTGCAGAACCCCGTCGTTCCGTATCACGACTACACGGCGGCGAAGGCTGCTCTGTTGGCGCTCACGAGGACCTTCTCGGCGGACCTCGGACCTGACGGCATCACCGTCAACATGGTGTCCGGTGGTCTGTTGCGGACCACGGATGCCAGCTCCGCGACCCCACCTGCGGTGTTCGACATGATCGCCGACAGCACCCCGCTGCGCCGGGTTACGACGCCGGCCGAATTTGCGGATGCCGTGCTCTTCTTCGCGTCGCCGTGGTCGAGAGCGGTGACGGGTCAGAACCTGGTCGTCGACGGCGGACTGGTGAAGGACTGACGCGTCAGGAGTACCAGGGCAGCCAGGCCGTCACGATGAATTCGCCACCCATGGCAGTCCACCGCACCCACCCGCCGGCGTTGTGAGCTTGCTCCGCGAGGCCGGCCAGTCCGGTTCGCGAACCACGGCCCGGTTGCGCTGTCATCGAGATGTGGTTGCGCACTGTCAGGCTGATGCCGTCCGTGTCCGCCCCGCTCACCGTGATGTGGAGGGGTGAACTCGGGGCATGCTTCTGACTGTTGGTCAGAGCTTCCTGCACGATGCGGTACGCGGTATGACTGGTCAGATCGCCGACCACGCCGGGATGAATGTCCTGGACCAGCGTCACCCGACACCCGGCAGAACGCGCTGCGTCGACGAGGTCCCCGATTCCCGCGATGCTGCGCCGACCAGCATCCTCGCCGCCGGTGTCGGACCCGCGGAGAACGCCGATGATGCGTTTGAGCTCATCCAGGGACTCGTGAGCCGTGGAACGAATCAGGGCCGACGTGTTGGAGATCTTCTCCGGTCCGTCGTTGCTCCCGACCTGTAAACTACCCGCCAGCAACGATATTCGACTGAGCCCGGCGGCCAAGGTGTCATGCATGTCGCGTGCGATGCGGGAGCGTTCCTGCTGTAACAGCATGTCCTCGTGCATGCGCTGCGACTGCGCGGTCGCCTGATCGCGGGACTGCACGGCCACCACGAGATCGGACTTCGTGCGGCGAAGTTGAGAGAGCCCCAGAACGACGGCGACGAGGACGGCCGCGACGAGCCAGGGAAGCCACCAGGGAAGCGACCACGTCGGCGGAGGAGTGCCCTCGACGTGCTTGACTCCGATCGTTAGGACCGAATAATCGCGGCGGCGCCCTGCGTCGTACACGAGGGATATCGCGCAGGCCAGGTAGACCGCGACCGCGGCTCCGGCGAGAGTACGACCTCGAGCGAAGACGCCCACCGCGTAGAGAGCTATCAGTGCGGCCGTTGCGTCGGTGGCGAAGAAGAGCGGACCGACGACGGCCATCGCGAGGACGATCCACGGTTTGTCGTGTCGCCAGATCAACGCAATCGCGGCGGCCATATTGACGACGACCCCGAGCGCGACGTTCCACACCGGTGTTCCCGATGTGCCTGCGAGACCGGCAGCCATGAATGTGCAGAACAAGCTGAGCGTCACTGCGCCGACGGTCCAGGCGCGACGCCGAACCGTAGCTGCAGTAGTGGTCACAGAGAAGACGGTACGGCCATGGTCTGACATGAGCCTCCGTTCTTCGGTCGCGAATGCCGACCGAAAGGAGGAGTGAGACCGGCCGAATCGACGAGGTGCCAGACGGGGTCACTGCGGTGTTCTTGGTGGGACGCACCGACCGGTGCCGGCACCACCGAAAGGACTCGCCATGACTCAGCCTCCCCAGAACCCGTACGCGCAGCCACAGCAGCCGCCGACAAAGAAGAACTGGTTCCTGCGGCACAAAATCCTCACGGCGATCGGTGCGGTCGTCGTCATTGCGGTCGGCGTCAACCTGGCGAGCGGAGCACAGGAATCGTCCTCGAGTGGCACCCCGTCCTCCTCGCAGGCCGCGACGGAGGGCAGCAGTGCGCCTGCAGAGGAGTCGGCATCGGGAATCGGTGCTGCGGTGAGGGACGGCAAGTTCGAGTTCACCGTGCAGAACGTCGAGCGTGGCGTCGCCAGTGTGGGGGATCAGTACACGTCGCAGACGCCGCAGGGCGAGTACGTGCTGGTCACCCTGAATGTCGCGAACATCGGCAACGAGCAGCAGCTGTTCGACACGTCGTCGCAGAAGCTACTCGACGGGCAGGGGCGCGAGTACTCGACCGACACGCTCGCGACGGTGACCAACGACCCGAATCTCGGCTTCTCGCAGATCAATCCGGGCAACTCGCTCGTGGCGACACTCGTCTACGACGTTCCGGCGGGCACCGCACCATCGGAGATCGAGCTTCACGACTCGCTGTTCTCCGGCGGCGTCACCGTCTCCGTCGCCTGACCTTCAGTTCACCTATCCGTTCCCACGTCAGGAGTTTTCATGCCAGATTCTTCTTTGTGCCTCGTTGCAGCTCTACTCGACCGTTCCGGTTCGATGTCGTCCATCGCCGACGACACCCGCGGAGGATTCGACACCTTCATCGACGCCGAGCGTGGTCACGACGGCACAACCGTCGTGACGCTGGCGCAGTTCGATGATCAGTACGCAATGGTCTACGACTCGACACCGATCGACCAGGTGCCACCGCTGTACTTGGTACCCCGCGGGATGACGGCGTTGTACGACGCGGTGGGGAAGTTCGTCACCGAGATCGGCTCGTCGCTCGCAGCCCTGCCCGAGGAAGAACGGCCAGGCTCGGTCACTGTGCTGGTGATGACCGACGGACAGGAGAACTCGAGTCGGGAGTGGTCGAACCAGGCGGTTCGCGAGCTGATCGAGCAGCAGGAATCGCAGTACGGGTGGGACTTCGTGTTCCTCGGCGCCAACATGGACGCGGTGGACACGGGTTCGCAGATGGGGTTCAAGGCCGACAAGTCTCTGACCTACGACGCATCGTCGGTGGGTGTGAGTGCTGCGTTCTCAGCGGTGGTGGACTACCAGGACCGGAAGCGGATGCACGGGATGCAGCAGGTGGACGGGTTCTCGGAGGGGGATCGGCGGCGGGCGGGGCGGTAGGGGGCGAGGGTAAGGCTGGTTACGCGCCCGGCCTCCGCCGTTTCCAGGACTGAGAACAGTTCCGCGAGTCGGGCCGCAATGCGGTTGCTTCCGAGTACCATTCATGGGAGAGAGTACTTCGGGCCCGAGTCACCTGCACGAATTCTTGGCGACGTTGTCTAGCTGTCCGGGTATGCTCCTACCAGTCACCTGAACGTGAAGATGTGCTGGAAGTCCCCCCACACGGGATCTCGACCATGTCGATGATGTAATGAGCGTGCGTCGCAGGCGAAATGCGGATTAGCTAGGTGGCGCCTGGTCCGTTACCCGTGCTGAGCACGGTTCGTATAAGTGAGGGGAAACCGGTGTCAGTTCTATCGTCTGACGGCCACACCCGACTCGAGATTGCGGTAGTTCGTGGGCGGGAGTTGGCGGAGGCGGGTGCGCGAGTTGCGTTGGACCAT
>NZ_LMRN01000010.1:0-37979 GCF_001426145.1 Rhodococcus sp. Leaf225
AGGTCCTCACCTATCTGTTGTCGCCACGCCGTCCACAACGTCCCTGGCCATTACAGCTAGTCCGTCCCGAGCGGATCGATCGAGACGGCGAGCCACACCACCGCGCTGCCCACAGCAGCCAGCGAGAAGGTGTCGAAGGCGCGCGACCGCACGGCCAGGATCCCGACACGCTCACTTCCGAGGCACAACCGGCACGCGGCGGCGATCAGGGTCGCGACACCGAACACGAACGCGCCGCGGCGCCACCGGTCGGCGAGCACCAGGACCACGGCGACGACGATCACCAGCACGACGGCGACCACCGGGATGCTGCGCCGGAGCATGTCCCGCGCCGGCCTCCGCCGCGTCGGTCCCCCGACAGCCGACCCGAGCCGGCCTCTCATGACGAGACCGACTCCGATGCTGCCAGCATGCGCTCCGCGCGCTCGACGACGTTGCTCAGCAGGAACGCGCGCGTGAGGGGTCCGACTCCGCCGGGGTTCGGGGACAGGAAGCCGGCGACCTCGTCGACGCCGTCGGCCACGTCGCCGCGCAGTCCGTCGTCGGTGCGCGAGACACCGACGTCGATCACAGCGGCACCGGGCTTGACCATGTCTGGGGTGATCAGTCCGACGACGCCGGCACCGGCGACGACGATGTCCGCGCGCCGCACCTCGGTGGCCAGGTCACGGGTACCGGTGTGGCACAGCGTCACGGTGGCGTTCTCGGAGCGCCGGGTGAGGATGAGCCCGAGGGGCCGGCCGACGGTCACGCCGCGTCCGACGACGACCACATGAGCACCGGCGATGGGGACGTCGTAGCGACGCAGCAGGTGCACGATGCCGCGGGGAGTGCACGGGAGGGTGGAGTCCTCGCCCAGGACCAGTCGGCCGAGGTTGACGGGATGCAGGCCGTCGGCGTCCTTCTCGGGATTCACGCGCTCGAGCGCGCGGTTCTCGTCCAGGTGCTTCGGCAGCGGGAGCTGCACGATGTAGCCGGTGCAGGCCGGGTCTGCGTTCAGCCCGTCGATGACGGCGTCGAGCTCGTCGGTGGACACGTCCGCCGGGAGGTCGCGCCGGATGGAGGCGATGCCCACCTTGGCGCAGTCGTTGTGCTTGCCGCGCACGTAGGCAGCGGAGCCCGGATCGTCACCGACCAGCACCGTCCCCAAGCCGGGGGTGATCCCACGCTCGCGCAGTGCGGTGACCCGCGCGGTCAGGTCGACGAAGATCTCGTCGCGGGTGAGTTTGCCGTCCAGTCTCGTTGCGGTCACGCCGACAAGTTTCCCACGCTCCGCGGCACCGGTGGGACATGGCAGGCTGAACGGGTGTTCCGTCTGATGTTCCACGAGCCCCGCATCCCCCAGAACACCGGCAACGCGATCCGACTCGTCGCCGGTACCGGGTGCGAACTGCACCTCGTCGAGCCGCTGGGGTTCGACCTGTCCGAACCCAAGCTCCGTCGAGCGGGTCTGGACTACCACGACCTGGCGTCGGTGACGGTGCACCCGAACCTCGAGGCGGCGTGGGACGCCCTCGCGCCCGAGCGGGTGTTCGCGTTCACCGCCCACGCCACCACGTCCTACGCGTCGGTGTCCTACCGGGCCGGGGACGTTCTGCTGTTCGGGCCCGAGCCCACCGGCCTCGCACCGGAGGTTCTCGCCGACCCCCATGTCACCGATCGCCTGCGCATTCCGATGCTCGCCGGGCGCCGCTCGATGAACATCACCAACGCCGCATCCGTCGTCGTCTACGAGGCGTGGCGTCAGTGCGACTTCGAGGGCAGCGTCTGAGCTTCCCGGACTGTCGAATGGCGTTTGTGCTCCGGTCGAGGGCGCGCGGAGCGGGATCCCGCCGGATCGGCGCGCGAGAGGAGCAGAACGCCCACCCATCGGTGGATCAGCGGAAGTCTCGGGAGCGCAGCAGCACTCGCAGGTCCAGCGTCTCGAGCTTGTCGGCCACCAGCGTCACGACGCCCTCGGCGTTCTGCACGATGCCCCGGATGAACATGGCCTGTGACAACTGCGCCGCCGAGCGGTATTTCTGCCACAGTCCCACCGAGCAGACCACGTTGATCATCCCCGTCTCGTCCTCGAGGTTGATGAACGTGACGCCCGCCGCGGTGGCCGGACGTTGGCGGTGGGTGACCGCGCCGGCCACGAGCACCCGATCTCCGTCGGCCACCGACAGCAGGCGGTCGGCGGGGACGACATCCATCTCGTCGAGCCGCTCGCGCAGGAACTGGGTGGGGTAGCTGTCGGGCGAGACACCGGTGGCCCAGATGTCCGCGGCGGCCAACTCCCACGCACTCATTCCCGGGAGCGACGGCGCGCGCGTCGACGCACCGAGAGCGGGCAACCGGTCGGGGCGCTCGGCCGCCGCGGCCCCGGCAGCCCACAGCGCCTCTCGACGTGTCACACCGAAGCAGGCAAGAGCGCCTGCGGTGGCCAGCGACTCTGCTTGCGTGACGGAGAGTTCGACACGTCCGGTGAGATCGAGCAGAGACGTGAACTGCCCGCCGGACTCCCGCGCTGCCACGATCTTCTCGGCCAACGCCGTCCCGATGGACCGCACGTCCGACAATCCCAGGCGCACCTCGAGGCCGTCGTTCTCGACCGTGGCATGGGCGAGACTGGCACGGACGTCCGGCCCGTGCACCAGGACACCGTGCCGTCGAGCGTCGGCCACCAACGATTGCGGCGAGTAGAAACCCATCGGCTGAGCGCGGAGCAGCCCGGCACAGAACGCCGCCGGGTGATGCAGCTTGAACCACGACGAGTAGAAGACCAGCGACGCGAAGCTCTGCGAATGACTCTCGGGGAAGCCGAAATTGGCGAAGGCGTAGAGCTTGTCGAAGATGCGATCGGCCTTGGCGCCGGTGATGCCGTGCAGGTCGCGCATCCCGTCGTAGAAGCGTTGCCGCATGCGGTCCATCTTCTCCGGACTGCGCTTGGACCCCATGGCCCGGCGCAGTTGGTCCGCCTCGGTGGCCGAGAACCCTGCGACGTCGACGGCCATCTGCATCAGTTGCTCCTGGAACAGCGGGACACCCAGTGTGCGTTCGAGAGCACGTTCGAGCGAGGGATGGTCGAACGTCACGGGCTCGAGTCCGTTACGTCGCCGGACGTAGGGATGCACCGAATGTCCTTGGATGGGTCCGGGTCTGATGAGGGCCACCTCGACGACGAGGTCGTAGAACTCCCGCGGCTTGAGGCGAGGAAGCGTCGCCATCTGGGCCCGCGACTCCACCTGGAACACCCCGACCGAATCCGCGCGCTGCAGCATCTCGTACACCGCGGCCTCGCCGAGGTCGAGTTCGGCGAGATCGACGTGCAGTCCCTTGTGCTCCTTCACCAGGTCGATCATGTAGTGCAGCGCCGAGAGCATGCCGAGCCCGAGCATGTCGAACTTCACCAGACCCACTGCGGCACAGTCGTCCTTGTCCCACTGCAGCACGGTGCGGTTCTCCATGCGCGCCCACTCGACGGGGCACACGTCGGCGATCGGCCGATCGCAGATCACCATGCCGCCGGAGTGGATGCCGAGATGCCGTGGGAAGTTCTCGATCTGCGCGGCGAGTTCGAGCACCGGGAGCGGGATGCTGGTCTCGCGGGCCTCGGCGGACAGGTCTCGCCCCGGCACCCCCGACCAGCGGGTGATCTGCTTGCTCCACGCGTCCTGCTGACCCTGCGATGCCCCCAGCGCCTTCGCCATGTCGCGTACCGACGACTTCCCGCGGTAGGTGATGACGTTGGCCACCTGTGCCGCGTAGTCGCGGCCGTACTTGGCGTAGACGTGCTGGATGGCCTCTTCCCGACGGTCGGACTCGATGTCCACGTCGATGTCCGGCGGGCCGTCGCGCTCGACGGAGAGGAACCGCTCGAACAGCAGACCGTTGCGCACCGGGTCGACGTTGGTGATGCCGATCGCGTAGCAGACAGCGGAGTTGGCCGCGGATCCTCGCCCCTGACACAGGATGTCGGCCCTCTTGCAGAAGTCGACTATGTCGTGGACCACCAGGAAGTAGCCGGGGAAGTCGAGTTCGGTGATGACGGCGAGTTCGCGGTCGATCTGGGCGTAGGCCGCAGGTTCGTCCTCGCGTCGACCGTAGCGTCGCTCGGCACCGCGCATCGTCAACTCGTGGAGCCACGTGATCTCGGTGTGGCCCTCCGGCACGTCGAACGGCGGCAGCTGCGGCGCGATGAGGTGCAGGTCGAACGCGCACTCCTCCCCCAGCGCCGCGGCGTGGGACACGGCGGTGGGATAGGCGGAGAACAGTTGCGCCATTTCCGCGCCGGAGCGCAGGTGCGTCCCACCCAGCGGCGGAAGCCAGCCCGACGCGTCGTCGAGGCTTCGGCGCGAGCGCACCGCCGCCATCGCCATGGCCAGTCGCCGACGGCCGGGCCGCGCGAAGTGCGCCGACGTGGTGGCGATGACGGGCAGCGACAACCGCTCGGCCAGTTCCGCGAGCACGTCGTTGCGGTCGTCGTCCTCCGCGATTCCCTGACGGGTCAGCTCCACCGTGACCCGATCCCGACCGAACCTGTCGACGAGCTCCCGTAGCGCCTGCTCCGCCGCCGCCGGCCCGCTCTCGGTCAGCGCACGTCGCACACTGCCCTTCCGACACCCCGTCAGGATCTGCCAGTGCCCGCCCGCTGCGTCGGCCAGCGCATCGATGTCGTAGCGCGGACGCCCCTTCTCGCCCCCGGCGAGATGCGCGGCGGCGATCTGGCGGGACAGGCGCCGGTACCCCTCCTGTCCGCGTGCCAGCACCAGCAGATGCGTTCCGTCCGGATCGGCCGCGCCGGTGCGTGATTCGGTCGGCATACCCGGGTCACCGAGCGACAACTCGGACCCGAAGACGGTCTTCATCTCCAACTCGCGTGCCGCCTCCGCGAACCGCACGACGCCGTACATGCCGTCGTGATCGGTCAGCGCGATGGCGTCCAGACCCAGCCGTACGGCCTCCTCGACCATTTCCTCCGGCTGGGAGGCTCCGTCGAGAAAGCTGAAGGACGAGTGGGCGTGCAGTTCCGCGTAGGGAACGGTGTCACGCGGCCGCACCACCGCACCCTCGTAGGGATCACGCTTGCGCGACCACGCCGGACTGTCACCGCCGTCGCCCATCGCGAGCGGATCGATGACGCGGGGCTTTCCCGAGAGCAGACGCTCCATCTCGGTCCACGTGGGCGGCCCGTCGTTCCAGCCCATGACGCACCCCCACTCTTCGAACGTATGTTCCCATTGGACCATCACCTCCACTCCGACGGCAAGTCGACGGAAACCGTGGTCTCGCCCGGAACCACACCCCCACGGTGACACCCGGTACGAAAGGTGCCGAATGGTCCGCTTCCGTTGCACACTTCCTCTGGAAGCGACCATCGACGACGAAGAGGACATGCCGTGCGAATGCTCACCCGAATCCTTCTCGGCACTGCAGCAGCGATTCCCCTGGCCCTCGCCAGTCCCGGTCTCGCGGCCGCGGCGGAACCCACCGACGTCACCTACTCGTTCGCTGTCGACGGCACGTCCGTCACCAACACCATCACCTCTGCTGCCGACGGCACCCTCAGCTGTGCCACGTCGTTGGCCCCCGCACCGAACGGCGTTCTGCCGCCGCTGGAAGACATTCTCGGACCCGGGCAGACCCTCTACGACGGCGGTGACATCGAGCCCGGCACGTCGACCCAGACGGTGTCCGACGTTCCTCCCGGCTCGTACGTCGTGCTGGCGACGTGCGCACTCCAGGACGGCGACGCGACCGAGGCGATGTGGGTGTCCGACTACCCCGGTTTCACTGAGTACATGGCCACGGTGTTGCCCTGGACCATATACACGGTCCAGCAGGCGTCGACGGTGATCACGGTCCCCGAGGCAGCACCGGAACCGGCTTTCCCGTCGCTCGACGACCTCGCGGACGCCTTCGGCAGCTGACCTGTCGACCGTTCGACGTCGGGTTTGGGGAACGGACGAATCGGGCACATCACGGCGATGTCGACTGCCGAACACGCGCCCACCGCCACCGTCTTCGCGCCGTCCCCGCTGCTCACCATCACCCTGGACGCAGCGCCGAACGGCGACACCGAACTCCACGTGCACGCCGGCGGCCAAGGCCACTGGATCGCCCGCATGGCCACCAACCTCGGCATGGACGTGACGCTGACCGGCGCGTTCGGCGGCGAGAGCGGCGGCGTTCTGCGGGATCTGATCCACCGCGAGGGAATCACCGTGCGTGCCGTGGACATCGGTCACGAGTCCGGGTCCTACATTCACGACCGGCGGGACGGCGACCGCATCGAGGTGGCGACGATCGATCCCCCGCACCTCGCCCGGCACGCGCTCGACGACCTCTACGGGATCACCCTCGAGTCCGGAGCCTCGTCCGACATCGTGCTGCTGGGGGGCCCGCACACCGGGTCGGTGGTGCCCGCAGACTTCTACCGACGGCTCACGACCGATCTGCGATCGCTGTCGAAGCCCGTCGTCGCGGACCTGTCCGGACCGACCGCGACGGCGGCTCTGCAGGGCGGGCTCACCGTGCTCAAGATGAGCCACGAAGACCTCATCGAGGACGGGCGCGCGGAGTCGGAGGACCCCGACGTCCTCATCGAGGCGATGCGCGCCCTGCACGACGAGGGTGCCGACATCGTGGTTCTGTCCCGCGCGGCGGACCCGGCGCTCGCCCTCGTCGACGGCACGGTGCTCGAGGTGGTCACTCCCGACCTGGAACAGACGGACCACCATGGTGCGGGCGACTCCATGAGCGCCGGCATCGCCACCGGACTCGCCCGCGGCATGTCCATCGAGGAGGCACTCGCCCTCGGCGGCGCCGCCGGCACCGCCAACGTGACCCGCCGCGGACTGGGTACAGGACAGGTGGGGCTCGTCGAGACCATCATGTCGACGGTCGAGGTACGCCCCTTCTCGTCCTGACCGGCTGCACCCACTCGCAGGAGGCACACGTGCGCGTGCTCATCACGAACGACGACGGAATCGACAGCCACGGGATCGCCGTGCTCGCTCGGGTCGCCCTCGAGGCCGGTCACGACGTCGTGGTGGCGGCGCCGCACGAGGAGCGCAGCGGTGCGAGTGCGTCGCTGTCTGCGCTGCAGAACCGCGACCAGCTCGTACTCTCCCGCGCCTCGATCGCCGATCTCGATGTCGACGCGTTCGCCGTGCAGGCCTCGCCCGCCATGATCGCGTTCGTCGCGACGCGCGGAGCCTTCGGTCCACGGCCGGACATCCTGCTGTCCGGCATCAATCACGGTCCGAACACCGGCTCCGCCGTCCTGCACTCCGGCACCGTGGGGGCGGCCCTCACCGCGTCCACCCACGGGGTTCCGGCGATGGCCCTGTCCCTCGCCGGCCTCGACACGGCGTCTCTCGCCGCGCCTGGCGACATCCACGACCGGATCGACCGTGAGGTCGCCTCGGGCGCTCCGAGCTGGGACACCGCCCACCTCGTGGCCCGGCGCGCACTCGACTGGTTCGTCGATCACGGTGCGGCGGACTGGGTCCTCAACGTCAACATCCCGCCGGTCGCACCGTCGGAACTCCGCGGCATCCGCCAGGCCGACCTCGCGGCCTTCGGCGCCGTCCAGGCGGAGATCGGCGACACCGACGACGAGTTCGTCACCGTTCGCTTCGATGCCATCCACGCGCGGGACGACGATGACAGCGACGCCGGCCTCGTCGCCCGCGGATGGGCGACGACCACTGCACTGCGACCCCCGTCGAGGGTGGACGTCGACCTGGCCGGGTTGGAGTGATCGCGTCCGTCGTGTCCGAGTGAGGAGGAGGCGACCGTCACTCCCGCGCCCGCTCTCAGAGCTTCCCCATGACAGTTCACTACAGTCACAGACGACCGTCGATGCTCGACCTGACCGAGATGGGGATTTTCTGTGACTCGCTGGGCTTCGTTCGTGGTGTCGCGGGCACGGTGGGTCCTGACCGCCGCGATCGTCATCGTGCTGGCAGGTGCCACGTGGGGACTCGGGGTCTTCGGCAGCCTCAGCCAGGGCGGATACGAGGATCCCGGCAGCGAGGCCGTCCAGGTCGCCCGACAGATCCAGGGCCTGGGAACCGCCGCACCGGACATCATCGTCATCTACTCCGCGCCCGACGGCCGCACGCTCGACGACATCGGGGCGGACGTCACGCCGGTGCTCGACGCGTTCCGGGCCGAGGTGGGTCCGAACGACATCACCTCCTACTGGACGGCCGGGCCGGTGCAGAAACCGTTCCTCGAGAGCAAGGACGGCACGAAGGGACTCGCAACCGTCACCCTGGGCGACGCCAGCGGCATCACCGTCGCATCGTTCTCGGAGTTGCTGCCGAAGCTCGAGGTCGCCGGCATCGACACGCAGTTCGCGGGCGCCTCCGTCGCGGGGGTCTCCTTCAACACCCAGCTCCAGGAAGATCTGGTCCGCGCCGAGATCATCGCGATCCCGATCACGCTGATTCTTCTGGTCGTCATCTTCGGCGGCGTCGTGGCCGCCGCCGTCCCGGTCATCGTGGGCGCGCTCTCGGTGGCCGGCGCGCTGACCGTCCTGCGCCTCTTCACCACGTTCACCGAGATCAGTTCGTTCGCGGTCAACGTCGCCAGCCTGCTGGGTCTCGGCCTCGCCATCGACTACGGACTCTTCATCGTCAGCAGGTTCCGCGAGGAACTCAGGGGCGGAGCCACGTCCCACGAGGCCGCACGACGCACGATGCTGACCGCCGGGCGCACCATCGTCTTCTCCGGTCTGCTGCTGATCTGCGCCTTCGCAGGGATGCTCGTCTTCCCGCAGGCCATCATCAGATCCCTCGGCTTCGGTGCGATGGCGGCTGTCGGATGTGCGGCTCTGCTGTCGTTGACAGCTGTGCCGGCCGTCCTCGCCATGCTGGGTCACCGCATCAATGCCATCACGTGGTCGAGGACCGCCTCGGATCGCGGAGATGCACGCGCACACAAGTTCTGGGGCGGCGTTGTCACGAAGGTGATGAAGCGCCCCATCACCGTCGCCACCCTCATCATCGTCGGCCTGCTGGTCGTCGCCGCACCGCTGGTCAAGGCTCAGTTGGGCGAGGTGTCCTACACCGCGCTCCCCGCCGACGATCCCGCGCGTATCGCGTTCGAGACCCTGTCCTCCGACTTCAGCAGCACCGGCGACAGCGCCACCATCGTGTTGGACGGAGAGTCGGCGCGGCCGGACGGCCCCGCCATCAACGCGGTCACGACGGCTGCTCGCGCGGTGAGCGGTATCGCGAACGTCCAGTTCGGCACGGCCAGCGGCGACTTCGTGGTCATCAACGCGACGTTCTCGTCGGACGTGTCCCAGGAAGCGCAACAGGATGTGGTGCAGCAACTCCGCGCGATTCCGGCACCCGACGGAACCGACCTGACGGTGGGCGGAGCGGCGGCCCTGGTCCTCGACGGCAACAACGCCATCGTGAACTGGCTGCCGGTGATGCTCACCATCATGGTGGTGTCGACGCTGATCCTGCTGTTCCTGGCGTTCGGCTCGGTGGTGCTGCCGATCAAGGCAGTCGCGATGGCGGGACTGAGCATGGCGGCGACGTTCGGAGCTCTGACGTTCATCTTCCAGGAGGGTCACGGGGCGGGCCTGCTCGGCGTCACACCGGCACCGCTGGAGGCGACCTTCGTGGTTCTCATCCTCGCTGTCGTGTTCGGGCTGTCCACCGACTACGAGGTGTTCCTGATGTCCCGCATGGTGGAGGCGCGCACCGCCGGCGCCACCACCGAGGAGGCGGTGCTGATCGGCGCCCAGCGGACCGGCCGCATCGTGACCGCGGCGGCGTTGATCCTGATCATCGTGACGGGGGCGTTCTCGATGTCCGGACTGTCCATCATGCGATTCCTGGGTGTCGGCATGATTCTGGCGTTGATCATCGACGCCACGATCATCCGTATGCTGCTGGTTCCGTCGCTGGTCAAGCTCATGGGCGAGGCCAACTGGTGGGCACCGGCCTGGATGCGGAAAGTCCACGCGAAGGTGGGTATCGGTCACTGACACCGCCCGTTCTTACTGCGCGGTAAGGTGCCCGCCATGAGCGACTACGTGGTCACCGGCGGCACGGGATTCCTCGGCCGGGCGGTCGTGCGGAGAATCCTGGAGCGGGACGCGAGTGCGACGGTGCACGTGCTCGTGCGCCCGGGCTCGGTCGACCGTCTGCGAGCCTTCGCGGACGGGGCGGCGGGCGGCGAGCGGATCAGCCCGCTGATCGGCGATCTCGAGCGACCCGGTCTCGGTATCGACGCGTCGGCCCTGTCCGACGTCGGCCACGTGGTGCATCTCGGCGCTGTCTACGACCTCACGGCCGGCGACGAACAGCAGGCGACCAACGTGCAGGGCACCGCGGCGGTGGCCGCGCTCGCCGTCCTGCTCGGTGCGACGATGCACCACGTGTCGTCCATCGCGGTGGCCGGAGACCATCGAGGGGTGTTCACCGAGAACGACTTCGACCTCGGTCAGAACTTTCCGACGGCGTACCACCGCACGAAGTTCGAGGCGGAGAAGGTGGTCCGCGAGACTCCGGGCCTCACCTGGCGGGTCTACCGACCGGCAGCAGTGGTCGGTGACTCGACCACCGGCGAGATCGACAAGATCGACGGCCCGTACTACCTCTTCCGGCTCATCTCCCTCCTCGCCGAGTTGCCCTCGGCCCTGCCGATGACGGTGCCCGCACTCGGCGCGACCAACATCGTCCCGGTCGACCACGTCGCCGACGCGCTGGTCGCCCTCCTGCACGCCCCGGATCTCGACGGCCGCGTGTTCCACCTCGTCAACCCGCGTCCGCAACCGATGCGGGAGATCTACTCCGCTCTCGCCGACGCGGCCGGCGCACCCCGCGCCGTGGGGAGCATTCCCGGCTCCGTCGTCACGCCGCTGCTCCGCTCGACCAATCGTCATGTCGTCGCCGCCCGCGACGCGGTGTTCGAGAACTACGACATCCCGCCCGTCATGGCCGAGCACCTCACGCTGCCCACCCGATTCGACTCGACCCTCACCCGTGCCGCACTGAACGAGGCGATGGGCGAGAACGCGGCCCGCGTACCGGAGTTCCGCACGTACGCACCCGCACTGTGGTCGTACTGGCGTGCGCATCTCGACCCGTACCGGGCGCGACGCGACGATCCGGCCGGGCCACTGGTCGACCGACACGTCGTCATCACCGGCGGTTCCTCGGGTATCGGCAAGGCCTCTGCCTTCGCTGCGGCCCGCAAGGGCGCGCGCGTCATCATCGTCGCCCGCGACGAGGCCAAGCTGGCGGCCGTCGTGGAGGAGATCCGGGCGAACGGCGGCGACGCGCACGGCTACGTCTGCGACATCACCGACGACGCGTCCGTCGCCGAGACCGTGGCCGCGATCCTGCGCGACCACGACCACGTCGACATGCTCGTCAACAACGCGGGCAGATCGATCCGGCGCTCACTCACCCTGTCGACCGACCGTCTGCACGATTTCGAGCGGACCATGGCCGTCAACTACTTCGGGGCACTCCGCCTGATTCTCGCGCTGCTCCCCCACATGCGCGAGCGGAAGTACGGCCACATCGTCAACATCAGCAGCGCCTCGGTGCAGAGCCACCCGCCGCGCTTCGCCGCGTACGTGGCGAGCAAATCGGCGCTCGACGCCTTCACCTCGGTCGCCGCGTCGGAGACCCTGGCGGACGGTGTCTCGTTCACCACCGTGCACATGCCCCTCGTGGACACCCCGATGATCGCCCCCACCGGCAACAAGAACGTCAACAAGGTCGAGACGCCGGAGAAGGCCGCCGCGATGGTGATGCGGGCACTGATCGAGAAGCCCAAGCGCATCGACGTTCCCACCGGAACCGCCGCGGAGTGGGGCAACCTGCTGATGCCTCGCTCGAAGGACCGCGTGCTGGCGTCGTACTACAAGGCGTATCCGGACAGTGCCGCCGCCAAGGGAATCACCGACACCAGCTCGTGGTCGTCCGGTCCCCGTGCACCGAAGAAGAACCGACGCGAGTTCCGGATGCCCCGGGTCGTGCGGCGGGCCGGACGATGGGTTCCCGGCGCGCACTGGTGATGTCACAGATGCTCGCTCTCCCTCGTCCTACTCTCGAACGGGTTCCACCGAGGACTCGCACGCGGGAAGGATGACGCCATGCGGATCGCAGTGGCAGGCGGAACGGGCGCAGCGGGGCGGCACGTGGTGGAGCAGGTGCGGGCCCGAGGACACACTCCCGTGGTGCTCGCGAGATCGGCCGGTATCGATCTCACGCGGCCGACGCCGGAGCTCGACCGGGCACTGACGGACGTCGACGCGGTGATCGACGCCGCGAACGTCACGACGATGTCGGCGCGCGCGTCCGAGAAGTTCTTCGGCGCCGTCACGTCGACGTTGCTCGCCGCCGGGGAGCGCACGGGAATCCGTCACCACGTGGCGTTGTCCATCGTGGGGTGCGATCGTGTCGATTACGGCTACTACGCCGGTAAACGTCTGCAGGAGAAGCTCGTACGCGAGTCGACGCTGCCGTGGACGATCCTGCGTGCGACGCAGTTCCACGAGTTCACCGGCCAGGCTCTCGCGATGACTCCGGGTCCGGTCGCAATGGTCCCGACGATGCGGAGTCAGCCGGTCAGCACCGCCGAGGTCGCCGCCCACATCGTCGACCTGGCGGTGGGGACACCGCTCACCTCCGTCGTGGAGTACGCCGGTCCGCGCCCGGAGTACCAACCCGATCTGGCGCGCAGGCTGCTGCGCGCGCGTGGATCGAAGCGACTCGTCCTCCCCCTGCGGCTGCCGGGCGCCGGGGGTCGCGGTATGGCGAACGGCGGGCTCCTACCCGGTCCGGACGCGGCGCACGGCGACGAGACGTTCGACCAGTGGCTCGCGCGCGTGGGTGCCTCGACCCGGTGAGTGTCACCGACGACTTCGTCCGCGTCCGCCCACGGCTGGTCCGCATCGCCTACGCCGTCCTCGGTTCGCACGCCGACGCCGAGGACGTCGTGTCCGACTGCTGGCCGAAACTGGTCGCGGCCGATGCGACGTCGCCCGTTCTCGACGTCGAGGCGTGGGCCGTGGTCGCTGTCTCCCGCGCCGCTCTGGACGTGCTGCGGTCGGCCCGCGTGCGACGAGAGACGTACGTGGGACCGTGGTTGCCCGAGCCGTTGGTCGGTCCGGCCGACTCGCCGCCGGACCGGGTGACGCTCGACGAGAGCGTGCGCTTCGCGCTCATGGTGGTGCTCGAGACGCTGTCCCCGGCCGAACGCACGACATGGGTCCTGCACGACGTGTTCGACGTCCCGTTCGACGAGATCGCGCGCATCGTGGGCCGCACTCCGAACGCCGTGCGGCAGCTCGCGTCTCGCGCACGGCGGCACGTGACGGAGGGGGCTCCACGTTTCGCGGTGTCGCCCGAACTGCATGCCGGTGCCGTGCGTGACTTCACCCGTGCCGCCGGTACGGGTGCGCTCGCCGACCTGCTGACGACACTCGATCCGAACGTGGTGCTGGTCAGCGACGGCGGCGGAATCGTCTCGGCGGCGCGGCGTCCCGTGATCGGTGCCGACCACGTCGCGAGGTTCCTCCTCGGTATCGCGACCAAGATCGGAGACACGCTGCGACTGTGTCCCTGCCGAGTGAACGGCAGGACGGGCCTCGCTCTGATCGTGGGCGGTGTCCTGGCCGGAGTCGTGTCGTTCGAGGTGGCTCCGACCGGCCGTGTGACCAGGATCGACATGATCCGCTCACCGGACAAACTCGCGCTCGTCGACCCCTCGGTCTGGCAGGACCGACCCGACAGCTAGCGGCCGATCGAGTCGAGGGACGCGAGCGTGCGCACCACCGCGCTCGCCGCCTCGACACCCTTCTTCTCGAGGTGCTCCGCGAAGAAGCTCGTGTGGTCGGCATGCTCGTGGAAGTGGTGCGGGGTCAGCACCACCGAGAACACGGGCACATCGGTGTCGAGCTGCACCCGCATGAGTCCGTCGATGACGGCCGTCTCGACGAAGTCGTGCCGGTAGATACCGCCGTCCACCACCAGCGCCGCCGCGACGACGGCCGAGTACCGGCCCGTGAGCGCGAGTCGCTTGGCGTGCAGGGGGATCTCGAACGCACCGGGCACCTCGAAGGTGTCCACGTCACGCCCGAACTCCCGCACGAAACCCTGGCGCACCCGGTCCACCAGTTCGCGATGCCAGGTGGCCTGGACGAAGGCCACCGAGGGAGTCGCGTCCGTCGTCATCGAACGGGCGCCAGCACGGTCAGCACCGGCGCCGCGGTGACGATCGAACCGAGTTCACTGCGACCCTCGGGCGTCGCCCGGAACGCGCGGTAGGCGGCGTCGGCCTCGACGCTGGCCCAGCTCTCGACGATGACGACGTGCGCCGGATCCTTCACGTCCGCCGTCACCTCGACACCGAGGCATCCCTCGAACGCGCGGGTGGCGACGAGGGTCTCGTCGATGATGCGGTGCGACTCCTCGAGGCGGGCGGGATCGAGACGCAGTTCGAGCAGAGCGGTGATGGCCACGGGACGTCCGTTCGGTCGGGGATCGCTGTCGATGCCAGTTCACCACGCGTGTGGTCAGCCCCAGTTGGCGGCATCCGTCAGGCAGAACGGATGGCCGGCCGGATCGAGGAGAACGCGCCACGTCTCGCCCGGCTGCGGCTCGGCGAGCGTCGCCCCCAGCTCGATCGCACGGGCCTCGGCGGCCGGGATGTCCTCGACCGCTACGTCGAAGTGGAACTGCTTGCTCCCGTCGGGGTTCGGCCAGGCGGGTGGCCGATAGCCGTCCACGCGGCCGAAGCCCAGCGCCGGGCCTCCGTTCGCGGCAGAGAGCATGGCGTAGTTCTCGCCGTCGCCCATCGTCTGGGTCAGACCGAGGAACGCCGCCCAGAACTCGGCCACAGGAGGAACCTCGGCACAGTCCAGAGTCATCATCGCCAGTCGCGTCGTCGTCATGACCCCAGCCTCCCTCACGATCGGCACCGTGACTTGAACAAACGCGCCACCTCGAGCGGTACGGTTCGCTCCGTGACGGAGGATCCGTTGACCCGAGCAGGCCGACGCGCGCAGTCGGCGATTCTGCATCCCGCACGTGCGGACGGCCGAATCGTCGTCGGCCGGTCCCTGCCTCCCGGCGACCTCGCGACCGTCGTCGACTACTTCTGGTGGGTGGAGTGGCACTGTCCCGAACCACACGTGCAGGAGGTCGTTCCGCGCCCGGTGATCCATCTGACGGCGGAGTCTCGGAACGGCGCTCCGCGGCTGCTGGTGCACGGCGTGATGCGACATCGCTTCGAGCGCACCCTCGTCGGTGACGGGCGCACGGTGGCAGCAGCGTTCCGTCCCGGGGGTTTCCGCCCGGTCCTCGGCCGGCCCGTGAGCTCGATGACCGATCGGATCGGGACCGTCGAGGAGGTGCTGGGGACCGACGATCGCCGACTCGCCAGTCTCCTGCTCGACCCGGACGCGGACGTCACCGCGTGTGTGGACCGGCTGTCCTCGTGGCTGATCGAGCGGACCGGGGCGGCCGATCCTGTCGCCGCCGACATCGCGGACCTCGTGGAACTGGCCGAGACGGACACGACCATCATCCGGGCGCAGCAGCTCGCGGATCGAGCGGCAGTGAGCCTGCGGACGCTGCAGAGACAGTTCGCCGACCATGTCGGCGTCGGGCCCAAGTGGGTGGTGCAGCGGTGCCGACTCCTGGACGTGGCGGGCGCCGCGCACACCGGCGGCGCGGTGGACTGGGCAGCGCTCGCGGCCGACCTCGGGTACGCGGATCAGAGCCATCTCGTCCGGGCGTTCACCGCCCTGGTGGGCAGTCCTCCCGCGCGCTACCGGGCGAACACCTGACTCATCCGTCCCGCGTGTGCGCCTCCCGTGCCTCGTCGACGAGGCGGTGGATACGGCGTGCGACCTCGTCCAGCTGATCGACGATGTCACGCCGAAGTTGGTCCACCGCATCCTGATCCAGCGGCACCGTGGGCGCACGATCGGGGTCACCGATCTCGATGAGCAGCTCGATGTTGGTGCGCAAGGCGGTGAGCGGTGCCAGCAGCTCGGTACCCGCGTCGACGATGAGGTGGTTCTGCGCGAGCCGTGAGCGTTGCAAGGCCGCCAACATGTCGTTGAACCGATCGGCGAGGTGCGCCAGCTCGTCGTCACCCACCACGGCCACCGGACTGAGGTCGCCGGTCTCGGTGATCCGCCGCGTGGCGCGGGTGAGCCGGCCGACCGGCCGCAGGCCCGTCCGCGCCACCAGGTATCCCGACAGTCCCGCCAGCACCACCAGTGCGCCGCCCACCGTGACGAAGATGAGGAGCAGTCCGCTCATCACCCCGTCGAGCGACCGGTAGGACTCTCCGACCAGCACGGTCGACCCACTCGGCGCCTTCTCGATGGCCACCGCGTAGCCGTTCAGATCGGTGACGACGCGGTCCGACTCCCCCGCGACCACCGACGCGACCACCGGTTCCAGCACGCCGTCGGGCGAGGCGAACGGAGTGAAGCTTCCAGACGCGGAGTACACGTCACCGTCCGCGCTGACGATGCCCACCTGCAGATAGCGTCCCGCGCGAGGTCCGGCGGCGAAGCCGAAGGCCGCGGGCGAGAGCCCGGAGGAGTCACTGGCGATCAACTTGTCGGCGTCCCGGCCCACCCGATCGGCGAGCTGCGCACGCAGAGCGTCCTCGGTGACCATGTAGATCACGAAGGAGCAGATCGCGACGGCCAGCGCCGCCACGCTCACCGTGAGAAGTCGGATGCGACTCCGCAGCGACAGCGTCGCCGCGCGGGGCCGGGTGACGGTCATGACACGACGGTAACCGGCGGATCGTTCGGCGGCTGTGCGGTCCTATCGACCGCGTGCGAACCGGTCCCGCACGGCTCGGCCCCAGATCGGGAGGAAGCCGACGGTCATGTAGGCCAACGGTCCCACCGTCCCGCCCCACTTGACGATGCTGAGCGCACTCGACACGGTCGCGGTCGTGTCGGTGATGCGGCGGGTGTCGCGGTGGAGGTAGAGGTTGACGACGTTCTCGGTGATGTCCGCGGTGGCCGCGACGGCCGGGGCGGCGACGAGCACCGCGCGCAACGACCGCGACATGGGAACCAGCTCGGCGAGCCGCACGGCGCCCAGCCGCAGCGCCGCCGCGTAGAGCACCGGGTGGTGGAAGTTGGCGTGGTATCCGTTGGTCAGCTCCCGCGCGGCGCGTGGACTCATCCCGTCGACGACCGACCGGTAGCGCGCACCCGACGGACACACCTGCAGTTGCGCGTAGGCGGCCCCGCCCTGGCCGGTGACCCTGATGAGGCTGAGCTCGGACACGGCGTACATCAGGGCCCGAGCAGCGAGTTCGCCGTCGGTCCGGGTCACGGTGAACTGCTGGGTGGGTGCCGTCATGCGCCGACGGTAACGACTGTGGTCGCCAGGGACGGCGAGGACGTCGTCGGTTCTGGACGCCTCACAGGGCGCGGGGAGTTTCCTGGTGCTCGGCGAGGAACGGGCCGACCGCGGCGTCGAACTCGGCGAACCGATCCCGATGCACACTGTGGCCGCTGTCCACGGCGACGACCCGGCTGCGCGGCACCAGCGCCGTCATCGCCTCGAGGCGCGCGCGGTCGACCATGCCGGTGGGACCACCCACGACCAACAGCACATCACTCTCCATGTGCGTAAGCGCCTCCCACCACAGCGGATCGGGGGCGCGGAACTGGGTGAGCGCGGACGAGGTCATCGACCGATCGAAGGCCAGCACGGCGCGGGGGTGTCGGATCACGCTGGTCGTGGCGTGCAACAGTTCGCGCGCGGACGGGAACTTCGTCGTGATCGACGGGGTCTCGTCACCAGGACGGATGGGGAGTGGGGCCTCCTCGACCACGAGCTTGCGCACCGTCGTCGGACGGCGTTGGGCGACGAGCGTCGCGGCGTGGCCTCCCAGGGAGTGGCCGACGAGGTCGACGCGAGTCAGCGAGAGATGATCCAGGAGCGCCTCGAGGTCGTCGCCGAACTCACCGAACAGGTAACTCCGTGCGCGTCCGCTGCGGCCGTGCCCGCGGAGGTCCGGGACGACGACACGGCGGCCCCGCCGAACCAGTGTGCGCGCGAACGCGTCCCAGGTGTGGCCGTCGCCGCCCATGCCGTGCACCAGCACGACGGGCGACCCCAGCACGTCGTCACCACCGGAATCTCGATAGTGCAGCCGCACGCCCTCGGCGTCCACCACACCGTCCGTCATGATCATCGAGCCATCCTCCCAGAGCCGCCGACCCTCACTCGTGGAGCATGGGCACCGATGTCTGCTCCTCTCGCCCGAGCAGCACACCGCGCGTGAGCGCGGAGGTGCCGAACCGGCGCTGCACTCCGTCGAGCGCCTCGTCCAGGGCCGTCCGGTCGATGGTCGGATGCTCGTCCTCCGGCGTCTCGAACGGCAGCTCGAGCTGCATCGCGGCGCCGTCCTCGAGATTCGACACCGCCACGCCGACAAGGGTGAGGCCCTGCATCGTGATGGTCGACATCGATGCGCCCAGCAGCGATCGGGCCGCGGTGAGCACGACGTGGGTGTCGGCCGTCGCACGGCTCAGCGTCGTGGATCGCGTCGCTCGCGTGAAGTCGTCGAAACGCAGGCGCAGCGTGATCGTGCGACCTGCCCGGTGACCCTTCCGCATGCGGTGAGTGACACGGTCGACCAGTCCGACGAGGGCTGCGTCGATGTCCGCCGGGGTCTTGTGACGACGCCCCAGAGCATGTTGGGCACCCACCGACCGCCGGCTCGTGCCGGTGCTCACCCGGCGCGCGTCGACACCGTTCGACAGGGCGTGCAGGTGCCGACCCGCGGCCGATCCGAGGACGGCGGCCAGCGCGCCCTCGCGGTGCGCGGCGAGGTCACCGATGGTGCGGATGCCCTGCGCGTGCAGCTTGTCGGCGGTGATCCTGCCGACGCCCCACATGCGCTCCACCGGAAGCGGATGCAGGAACTCGAGCTCATGGTCCGGCGGAACCTCCAGCAGGCCGTCGGGCTTGGCGACGGCACTGGCGATCTTGGCGAGGAACTTGGTGCGCGCCACCCCGACGGTGATGGGGAGACCGACGTCCTCCGCCACCGTGCGACGCAGGTCCCGAGCGATGTCCGACGGCGATCCGGACAGCCGCGCCAACCCGGTGACGTCGAGGAAGGCCTCGTCGATGGAGATGCCCTCGACCAGCGGGGTGACGTTCTCGAACACCTCGAAGACGTCCTTGCTCGCCTGCGAGTAGGCGGCCATCCGGGGCGGCACCACCACCGCCTGCGGGCACAGAGCGCGCGCCTGCCGGCCACCCATGGCCGTCTTCACGCCGAAGGCCTTGGCCTCGTAGCTCGCCGCCAGAACCACACCACCGCCGACGATGACGGGTCGCCCGCGCAGCGACGGGTCGTCCCGCTGCTCCACCGAGGAGTAGAAGGAGTCGAGGTCCGCATGCAGGATCGTGGCCTCGCCCGTGCGTTCCCGTGCGCGTTCCGCCGTCATTCGTAGATCCCTTCCACGAACCATCGTCCACCGTCGTGCAGGACCAGCAGGGCACGGGTGTCCTCCAGCAGCACCTGCGCCCGTGCCACCTGGCGGGCCGTGGAGGTGGCGCCGAGATCCCACCACCGCTCGTCCGCCGCCCACGGTCCCGCCCAGCCGTGCAGCACCCAGCTCCGCGATCCCCAGTCGACCCGGCCGGGCACGCGATCGAACATGCCGCGCTCGGTGACCTGCACCGCCACTCCCGACTCGTCGGTCACGGCGATCTCCGGACGCGTCGGCATCAGCGCCGAGGGCGACGGGGACGGCAACCGGCCGGGCCACGGAGCGGAGGGATCAGCATCGGGCACCGGCTCGTCGCCCCACGGCAGCATCGTCACGCGCTCACCCGGCCCCCGACCACCGCTGAGCACACCCACCTGGACGGCGTCGCCGCCCAGCAGACCCTGCACCCGCACCAGGGCACGGCGGGCCCGCTCGTCCTCGTCGCCGACTCCGCCCCACAGTCCCAGCTGCAGCGCACCCGCCGACACCACCTCCACGGGCTCGAGACGCAGCAGGACGATGCCGGCGGTCGGCTTGTTCTCACTGCGGCCGGTGAGCCAGCCGTCGAGCTGCCATCGCACGCGATCCGCGGTGCCCTCGGGAGTGAGCGGTTCCGCGCATCGCCACGTGCGGGAGAGGTGTTCACCGTTGGCCGTGGTGGCCTGCACCAGCAATCGGGTGCAGGCCACGGCCGCGGCCGACAGCGTCATGTGCAGTCTCTCGGCCAGGGCACGACCCGCGAACGCCGCCGCGTCGACGCGATCGATCGGAGGGTCGCAGCGGTACTCGACCTCGAGATCGGGAGGAAGTACCCGCGCCGAGGGCGGCCGCTCCGGCTCACCTCGCGCGCTGCGGTGCGCGAGGACCGCGTCGGTGCCGAAGCGGGAGGCCACGTCCACCGGTGACAGTGCCCCGAAGTCCCCCACCGTGCGCAGACCCAGCCGCACCAGCAGATCCACCAGGTCCACCCGCTCCGGCGCCGCGAGAGACGGTTCCGCCGACAACTCGGCCACCGGGAGCGGAGCCAGGAACTGCGCGCCGCTCCCCCGCGGCACGATCGCGCCGTGCCGAGCCGCGACGACGGCCGTCGACACCTCGTCGGCGATCCCCACCTGGCACTCGACACCGACCGCCGCGACGGTGTCCACCAGTCGCTCCGCCGCGGCCTCCTCCGAACCGAAGTACCGCGCCGCACCGCGCGCCGACAGCAGCAACAGGCCGGGCCGCAGCACCTCGATACCGGGCACCACCTCGTCCACCGCCGACGCGACCGGCTCGAACAGTCGCGCGTCACGATCCGGATCCGCCCGCGCCACATACAGTTCCGGACAGCGGGCCTGCGACTCACGGCGTCGGCCGCCGCGACGGACTCCCTCGGCGCGTGCCGTCGCGGAGCAGGCGACGACACGATTGGCGGAGACCACCGCCACCGGCGACGAGGCCGGGATCTCCGCCGCGGCGGCAGCGGCCACGGCCGGCCAGTCGGGGCACCACAGAGCCAGCACCCGGCTCCGACGGTCGGTGCTCACGACGGCAGCGCTTCCAGCACCGGATCCTGATGCGACACGGCGGAGTCGGCCGATCCCCACTCGACCCCGTCGCCCGTGGACGTCAGGGTCAACCGCCCGGTCCGCGGCCGGACGGCACGGCCCTGCACCTCGACGCCCAGATGCACGGCGCGCACCCGGCCGTGACCCGTACGGGCCCCCGAGCCGAGCCCGCCGTACCCGCGGATGCGGGCGTCCAACCGGAGCTCGGCGCCGTCCCAGCGTCCGTCGGTGACGATCAGCGTGGCGCCCTTGTTGCGCGCCCGAGCGACCACCGCCCGCGCTCGCGACGGCGGCACCGACATGCCGCCCAGCCCCAGCACCACCAGATCGATGCCGTCGAGCAGCACGGCGGCGACCTCCACCGGGTCCGGCCCGGGATCCGGGACCAGCGCCACCCGCTGCAGATGCGCCCCCATCTCCGACGCCGCCAACAGTCCCAGCCGCGGCAAACCGATGACGGCGGCGTGCCGTCCCGATCCGGTGACCGACGCCAGGATCCCGAGGAGCAACGATCCGGCGCCGGACACCGAGACCACCGTGCCGCGGGCCAACCCACCCTCGGGGAGCAGCGCCGACAACGCCTCCGGGACCGGGAGAACCGGGCGGACCCGGGCCGGCGCAGGATCCGGGGCAGGCGCGGTGGCCGTGAGGGTGACCGGTGCGGCAGGAGCGGGGGCATCGGCCACACGCGCAGGTGAGGACCGGATACGACGCCGCAGGAACTCGATCCGCTCGGTGCGGGACAGCCCTTCGAGGCCTTCGAGATCAACGGAAACAGGCATACTCACTCCCCGGTCGGGACGGTCGAGACTGCGTTGGAGACCCGGGGGAAGACCGAGAATTCGAACATACTTTCGAACGCTCACACCAGTAAAGCCGCTGCCCGTTCGAACGTCAAGACGCCCGGAAACGTCCTGGTGACAGCCCTGCCCGGCACTCGATCGGCTCGTCCGATAACCTCGAACACCGTGACTGATCACCAGCAGCCCAGCGGAGCGGTGGCCGGCTCGGGGCGCACGCGACCGGTCATCGGACCCGACTACCTCCTCGCCGGTCGCTACCGACTCGACTCCAAGCTCGGCGGCGGCGGAATGGGCGCGGTGTGGCTCGCGAGCGACACGTTGCTCAGCCGCAAGGTGGCCGTCAAACAGGCCACCTCGACCGTGGACCTCACCCCCGAGGCCGCCCGCGAGATTCGCGAACGCGCCATGCGCGAGGGGCGGATGGCGGCCCAGCTGAACAACCCGCACGCCATCGCCATGCACGACGTCGCACTCGACAGCGGCGAGCCCTGGCTCATCATGGAGTACCTCCCCGCCCGCAGCCTCGCGATGGCCCTCAACATCGCCGAGTCGCTGCCCCCGGACGAGGTCATCCAGATCGGTGCCCAGATCGCCGACGCCCTCACCGCCGCCCACGCCGCCGGCATCGTGCACCGCGACATCAAGCCGGGCAACATCCTGGTCGCCGATCGCGGCAGCGCGCTGGGCATGGTCAAGATCAGCGACTTCGGCATCTCGCGCGCCAAGACGGACACGCACGAGGAGAACAGCGCCGTCATCACCGGCACCCCCGCGTACTTCGCACCCGAGGTGGCGCGCGGCGCGGACCCCACCGAGGCCAGCGACGTCTTCTCGCTCGGCGCCACGCTGTACACCGCGACCGAGGGACAACCACCCTTCGGCATCGACGCCGACTCCATCGCCCTGCTGCACCGCGTCGCCGGGGGGCGCATCATCCCACCGCGCAAGAGCGGACCGATGACGGCCACGTTGCTGCACATGCTCGAACCCGACCCCGCGCGCCGCCCCACCATGGCCGAGGTCCGCACCCGCTTCGTCACCCTCGCCGTGGGCAAGAACGGCAACGCCGGATCGGTGATCAACCACCCGCTGCGCGCGGCCGACGGTCAGGTCCCGTTCTGGGCGCTGCGCGGCTCCCGAGTCCCGGGCACCTCCCGGCGAGGCGAACGCATCCACGGCCGCACCATGACGGGGCTCCCGGCAGCGGACACCGCCACCCCTCTGGATCGGGTTCCGCGTCCGACGGCGGCGTCCACCACGCCGGCACCCGGGCCGGCTCCGCGCCCGACGTACTCCCCGCCCGCGTTCGAGACGAAGGAACCCAAGTCCTTCAGCGCCCCCGCCGGGCTGCCGCTCTACCTCGCGATCGGCGGCGCGGTGCTGCTCCTGCTCATCGTCCTGCTCCTGGTGCTCTGACCCGCTCCCGACCCGGCGAGAGATCGAGGTGGGTCAGGGGACGTCGACGGTCGCGACGAGCCCCCGGTGATCCGATCCCACGATGTCGACGGGCTCGAGGGAGCGCACCTGCGCGTCCCGCACCACGACGTGGTCGATCCCGACCACCGGTGGGTACCACGTGTCCATCGGGTAGGTCGGGATCAGCCCGGCACCGACGGCGTCCGCGGCGTCCACGTATCCACCGGTGAGCAGATCGCGGAACCGCTTGTGCGCGTGCGTGGAATTGAAGTCACCGCCGACGATCACCGCTCCCGGCGACGCCTGCGCCAACTCGTCACCGAGCATGTCGAGCTCCGACGCCCACACCGGGGTGGGTGTCGGCCAGGGCGGCACCGGATGCACCGCGTAGACCCGGAGCGGCTGCGCCGCACCGACATCGAGATCTGCCGTCACGCTCGCGAGCAGGTAACCGGGCAGTTCCCGGCCGTTCGACAGCGGGAACCGGCTGTAGATCGCGGCGCCCGCGCCGCCCTGATACGGCGCCACGAACCGGTAGGGCAACGCGGCGGAGAGCCCGGCGGCGTCGAACACCCCCACCGACTCCTCGGTGAGCTCCTGCACGGTCAGGACGTCGATGCGGCGCTCCCGCACCGACTCCACCAGTGCCTGTGGATCCGCCTCTCCCAGTTTGACGTTCGCCTGCATCACGCGCAGCGGCTCACCGGGGGCGGCATCGGCGACTCCCGCGGCGCCCGGTACGTACAACGGCACCACGACCACTGCGGCCGGCCCCAGGAGAACGACCGACGCCGCGGCGATCCACCACCGCCGCGCGAGCAGGCACACCAGGATTCCGACGACGGTCACGCACAACAGGATCGGCGCTGCGGAGGCGGGACCCACGACCACCATGCTGCGGGTCTCGAGCATCGACGAGACGACGGCCACCAGACCCGCGGCGAGCCCACCGAGGCCGACGACGACGGCCGCGACCGCACGAGCCCTCATTCGATGCGCCGTCGGTGTGCCCAGCGAGTGAGGGCGTTCCTGTTGGACTGCTGCGTCTTCCGCAACACGTTCGAGGCATGGGTCTCGACGGTCTTGATCGAGATGAAGAGCGTCTCGGCGATCTCGCGGTAGGTGTAGCCGCGGGCGAGCAGACGCAGCACCTCCATCTCGCGCGGCGTCAGGGAGTCGAGCTCCGGATCGAGCGGCGGTTCCGGTGCCGCCGAGCGACCGGTGAACGAGTCGAGTACGAACCCCGCCAACCGCGGTCCGAACACGGCGTCACCGCCCGCGACGCGGCGCACCGCGTCGGCGAGATCGGACCCCGAGATGGTCTTGGTGACGTAACCCCGAGCACCGGCGCGGATCACGGCGATGACGTCCTCGGCGGCGTCGGACACGCTGAGCGCCAGGCACACCGGGCCCGCCGCGATGGACTGCAGAACGGCGACCCCACCGCCGTCGGGCATGTGCACGTCGAGCAGGACGACGTCGGGACGGATCTCGTCGATACCGCGGACCGCGTCCGCGACGCCCCCGGCCTCACCGACCACCTCGATGTCGGTCTCGCGCCCCAGTTCCGCGCGCACCCCCGACCGGAACACTCCGTGATCGTCGACCAGGAAGACTCGCAGGGTCACGCGGACCGTTCCTCTCTCGCGGTGTCGGGCACGGAGTCCGCGTGCCCGGTGGTACCCGTGCCGCGCACCCGCGGCACACAGATGTGGATCTCGGAACCCTGCCCGGGTGCGGACCGCACCCGCACCGAGCCGCCGCGGCGTTCGATGCGTGCCCGCACACTGCGCGCCAGGCCCTGGCGATCCTGCGGCACGCTGTCCGGATCGAATCCGCACCCGCGGTCGCGGACGAAGACCTCGACGGTGTCGCAGCCCGCCTCGGCGTACAGGTCGACGGAGGTCACCCCGGAGTGCTTGGCGGCGTTGACAAGCGCCTCGCGCGTGGCTCCGAGCAGAGCGGTGGCGACCTCACGGTTCAGCCCCGAACTCTCGACCGGCTCGTCCAGAGCCACGTCGCCCACGGTCACGGGATCCACGGTCACACCGTAGTGGTCCTCGACCTCACCGGCGATGGTGGCCAACGCGCGGACGAGAGACGCGTGGTCGTCCCGGTCTCCCCCGAACAGCCACTTGCGCAGCTCTCGTTCCTGACTGCGCGCGAGGCGCATCACCTCGGCGGAGTCGGTGGACTGCTTCTGGATCAGGGCGAGGGTCTGCAGCACGGAGTCGTGCAGGTGCGACGCGATCTCCTCGCGTTCGTCGTTCCGGATGCGTGCCGCGCGCTCGTCACCGAGGGCGCGCCACAACCGCATCCAGAGCGGGACGGTGAGCAGTACCGCCCCGACCAGCGTCACGACGACGGCGAGCAGGGACGACTGCAGCGCCCGCACGTCCACGCGGGCGACGAGCACGACACAGAGCCCGATGATCACGAGCGTGACCCCGGCGACGATGCGCGCCCACCCGAGTACCGACGTGCGTGCGTGCCGAGGCCGGGTGTCCGCCGTCCGGGTCCCGGCCGCGTCGAACTCCCGCCACACCAGCGCGGCGCCGAGCGCGACGACGACGACAGGGGCGATGATCGTGGACGAGCTGCCCGTCAGCCCCGACCCCAGCGCGACGGCGCCGCCGATCCCGAGGGCGATCAGCCCGTACGCGCGACGCTTCTCCGAGCGGTCCGGCCTGCGGACGTCGGTACCCGCGGAGGTGAAGATCCACAGCAGTCCGTAGGCGACAGCACCGGCGCCGGCCGCGGCGCACAGCACCGCGAAGACGACCCGCACCCGGAACACGTCGACGTCCAGGTGATCGGCGACACCGCCCGCGACACCGCCGACGACACGTCCGGCGGCACGGCGACGGAGCGCCGGCGTCGGCAACGGCGAACGGCCGGGGGGCTCCCGCGTGTGCGGAGGCTGTGCGGGCAGGGTGGACACGCCTCGATACTGGCACGGCTCACGGCTCCGCGGTATCGGGGTTCTCCCCCATCTCGGTCGATTCGCGCGACGCGTGGACACCGGCGAAATCAGGGTTCGCCCCGATGCGCCGGGACGCCCCGGCAGCCCAGGATGTATCCATGACCCACGCCACCGCGTCCGCCCAGCTGTCCGAGATCTGGCGAACCCGACCCGTGCGCCTGCCCGATCAGGGCCCCGGTGCCGGTGTCGCCGCCGGAATCGGCCACCGCTACCGCGTCGACCCCGTTCTCGTCCGTGTCGCGTTCGTCGTCTCCACCCTGTTCGGTGGATCCGGCCTGGTCCTGTATCTCGCTGCCTGGCTGGTGCTTCCGCGCCGCGGCGACGTCGTGTCGCCGGCGGAGTCGCTGCTCGGCCGCGGCCGCACGTCGGACTCCCACACGACGGCCGTGGTGCTGTCCGTCGCTCTCGTCATCTCGGTCCTCACGGTCGGACCACTCGGAATGGGATCGGGGCTGGTGTCCACGATCGCCATGCTGGGGGCCCTGTACCTGCTGTTCCGTCGGACTCCGAACGCGCCGACACCGGCCGAGCTCGCCGGCACTCCCCTCTCCGCGCACGATCCGGCTGCACAGCAGTGGAACGCCTACTCGACGCTCCCCGACCAGTACGTTCCGGAACCCGCCGCCCACCCCGCGCCCGTCTCGTTGTCGAAGGACGACCCGGACACACCGTCCACTCCGCCGCCGCCGAGCTGGGATCCTCTGGGAGTCGCCCCGTTCGCCTGGGACCTCCCCGAACCGGGTCGGCCCGTTCTCCCGGTCCCCGCACCGACGCGGAAGTCGCACCTGACGTCCACGGTGATTGGCCTCGCCATAATCGCCTCCGCCGTGACCATCGGCATCGGCGCCGCCACGGGCGCCGCCGTCGTGACCGCTCCCCGTGTCGGCGCGGTGGCGCTGACCGTCGTCGGCATCGGACTGATCATCGGCGCGTTCCTGCGGCGCGGCTACGGCTTGCTCGTTCTCGCGGCCCCGCTCGCCGGGTTCGTCCTCGTGTCGTCCCTGGTCGACGTGCAGGACCTGCGCGGTGTCGAGTCGCCGAACATGGGCAACGTGACGATCGCGCCCACGTCGATGGCCGCGCTGGCGCCCGCGTACGAGTCCGGTGTGGGGAACTTCGTCCTCGACCTGCGCGGGCTCGACCTCACCGAGGACCGCACCGTGACCGTGGAGAAGGCCGTCGGCAACACCGAGATTCTGCTGTCACCGACCATGAACGTCGTCACTTACTGCAGTAGCGCCGTCGGCAACGCGAACTGCATCGGAGCCGGCGGGGTCGACGGCGGATCCGACGGGACGGCAGGACCGACCCTGACCATCGAGGCCAGCACTGCGCTGGGAAATCTGGAGGTGCACCGTGACCGATGAGACCGGACACGACACGAGCGGTACCGATCGCCGCGGACCCTCACCGGTCCTGCTGATCGCCGGTGTGGCGGCACTGCTGCTGGCGATCCCGACGCTCGTCGGCGCGGACCCCACCGCGATCGTCGCCGGCGCCGCGTCGGGCTGGACCCTGGTGATCGCCGCGATCGTCGTCGGCGTGGTCCTCGTCCTGGCACCCGTCAGGCGCCGGAAGTCCCGCTCGCAGTAGAGCTCTCGCCGTTCGACCGCAGGCGGTCCGCCGCCGGGCTCACTCCCATTCGATGGTGCCCGGCGGCTTGCTCGTCACGTCGAGCACCACCCGGTTCACCTCGCGCACCTCGTTGGTGACCCGGGTGGAGATCCGTTCGAGCACGTCGTACGGCAGCCGGGTCCAGTCCGCGGTCATCGCGTCCTCGCTCGACACCGGACGCAGGACGATGGGATGACCGTAGGTCCGGCCGTCGCCCTGCACACCCACACTGCGGACGTCGGCGAGCAGCACCACGGGACACTGCCAGATCTGGGAGTCCAGACCCGCCATCGTCAGCTCCTCGCGGGCGATGGCGTCGGCATGGCGCAGCGTCGCCAGGCGATCGGGCGTCACGGATCCGATGATGCGGATGGCCAGACCCGGGCCGGGGAACGGTTGCCGCGCCACGATCTCCTCGGGCAGGCCGAGCTCCCGGCCGACGGCGCGGACCTCGTCCTTGAACAGCAGCCGGAGCGGCTCCACGAGCGAGAACTGCAGATCCTCGGGCAGACCGCCGACGTTGTGATGGCTCTTGATGTTGGCGGTACCGCTCCCGCCGCCGGACTCGACCACGTCCGGGTAGAGCGTGCCCTGGACGAGGAAGTCGATCGACTCCCCGTGCGCCGCACTGTCACCCAGTTCCGCGCTCACCGCACCCTCGAACGATCGGATGAACTCGCGGCCGATGATCTTGCGCTTGGTCTCCGGATCCGAGACGCCGTCGAGCTCGCGCAGGAAGGTGTCCACGGCGTCCACCGTCACCAACCGGGCGCCGGTGGCGGCGACGAAGTCCTGCTGGACCTGCTCGCGCTCTCCCGCTCGCAGCAGTCCGTGATCGACGAACACACACGTCAGTCGGTCACCGATCGCGCGCTGCACCAACGCCGCGGCGACCGCGGAGTCGACACCGCCGGAGAGACCACAGATGGCCCGGCCGTCGCCCACCTGCTCGCGCACCTGCTCGACCAGCGCGTCCGCGATGTTCGCCGCCGTCCACGTCGGCGCGATGCCGGCGATGTCGTGCAGGAAACGGGACAGCACCTGCTGACCGTGCGGGGAGTGCAGGACCTCCGGGTGATACTGCACCCCGGCGAGGCGTCGCGCCCGGTTCTCGAAGCCGGCGACGGGGGCGCCGGCACTGGTCGCCACGACCTCGAAACCCTCGGGAGCTTCGGTGACGGCGTCGCCGTGACTCATCCACACGGGCTGCGTCGACGGCAGCCCGTCGTGCAGCGTTCCGCCGGAGACGTCGATGTCGGTGCGCCCGTACTCGCGGGTGCCCGTGTGGGTGACCGTGCCACCCAGCGCACCCGCCATCGCCTGGAAGCCGTAGCAGATACCGAAGACCGGGACGTCCAGGTCGAACAGCGCCGGATCGAGCTGCGGCGCACCTTCGGCGTAGACGCTCGACGGACCACCGGACAGCACGATCGCCGCGGGCTTCTTCGCCGCGATCTCGTCGACCGTCATCGTGTGCGACACGACCTCGGAGAACACCCGTGCCTCACGGACGCGCCGCGCGATCAACTGGGCGTACTGCGCGCCGAAGTCGACGACGAGCACCGGATTCGCGTTCTCGAGGGGCGGGACGGGATCCTGCTGCGGGGAGTCGGTCACGCGCACAGTCTAGAGAGCGCGTCCGCCCTCATGCCGCGCCGGTGCTGCCCGCGTGGCTGGCGACCCGCGTCGAGGACGGCGGCGTACTCGTCGGCGTCCGGATCTCGACGATGGGCAGCACGAGCGCCGCCGGTGCGTGCGCGGGAACCACCGGGCTGCGGGGTGCGATGGGCTCGATGCGCTCGTACGGCAGACCCTGCGCGGGCCGAAGGTCCTTCTCCCCCTTGTTCGGCCACAGCGACGCGGCCCGCTCGGCCTGCGCGCTGATGGTCAGCGAGGGATTGACGCCCAGGTTGGCGGACACCGACGAGCCGTCGACGATGCTCAGCGTCGGGTAGTTGTGCACGCGGTGGTACGGGTCGATGACGCCGTTCTCGACGTCCTCGGAGATGACGCAGCCGCCGAGGAAGTGCGCGGTGAGCGGGATGTTGAAGACCTCTCCCCACGTCCCGCCGGCGATACCGTCGATCTTCTTCGCGATGCGCCGAGTGGCCTCGTTGCCCATCGGGATCCACGTGGGGTTCGGCTCGCCGTGTCCCTGCCGGCTGCTGACGTGACGACGCCCGAACGGACCACGCTTGGTGAAGGTGGTGATGGAGTTGTCGAGGTTCTGCATCACCAGCGCGATGATGGTGCGCTCGCTCCAGTGTCGCGTGTTCATCATGCGCAGGAACCGGACGGGGTTCTTGACCACCTCGGCGAGGAACTTGAGCCACCGCGGCGTGCGGCCGCCGCCGTCCGTCATGAGCGTCTGCAGCAGGCCCATCGCGTTCGAGCCCTTGCCGTAGCGGCACGGTTCGATGTGCGTGTCGGCACTGGGGTGGAACGACGACGTGATCGCGACACCGCGGGTGAGATCGATGGACGGGTCGTAGGTCAGCTTGCCCGCGCCGACGATGGACTCCGAGTTGGTGCGCGTCAGGCGCCCGACCGTGGGCGAGAGGTTCGGCAGCGAACCCGTGTCGCGGAACTTGTGCATGAGCTGCTGGGTGCCCCACGTGCCGGCGGCGAGGACGACGTGCCCCGCGGTGTAGGTGGCACGGCCCTTACGCAGGCGGGCACCGGTCCGCTCGGTGGACACGACCCACGAGCCGTCCGGTCGCGGTGTCAGGTCGGTGACGGTGGTCATCGGCACGATGTCCGCGCCGGCCTTCTCCGCCAGGCCGAGGTAGTTCTTGAGCAGCGTGTTCTTGGCGTTGTGGCGGCAGCCCGTCATGCACTCGCCGCACTCGATGCAGCCGGTGCGGTCCGGGCCCATGCCGCCGAAGTACGGATCCGGCACGGTCTTGCCGGGCTCGTCGCCGAAGAACACGCCGACGGGCGTCTGGATGAAGGTGTGGCCGACGCCCATGTCGTCCGCGACGGACTTCATGACGTGGTCCGCCGGGGTCATGTGCGGGTTCTGCACGACACCGAGCATCTTCTGCGCCTGCTCGTAGAACGGCGTCAGCTCGGAGTGCCAGTCGGTGATGTGCGACCACTGCTGGTCCTGGAAGAACGTCCGCGGCGGCTGGTAGAGCGTGTTGGCGTAGTTCAGCGACCCGCCGCCGACACCGGCGCCGGCCAGGATGAGGCAGTCACGCAGCAGGTGGACGCGCTGGATGCCGAAACAGCCCAGCTTCGGCGCCCAGAGGAACTTCTTCAGGTCCCAGCTCGTCGCCGCGAACTCGTCGTCCTCGAACCGACGCCCGGCCTCCAGAACGCCGACCGAGTACCCCTTCTCGACGAGCCGCAGCGCCGTGACACTGCCACCGAAGCCGGACCCCACGACGAGGACGTCGTAGTGCGGGGTGGCGCTCGTCGTGGTTGTGTCGCTCATCGAGACCTCCTGATAGACCCGGACGTGATCGGTACCACGATACCGTACGTGTGAATCCGGGTGACAGGAACTGGTCGCGACTATCCGCGAATGTTGAGGCCCACCTTCTGGAACTCCTTGAGATCGGAGTAGCCCGACTTGGCCATCGACCGTCGCAGGCCGCCGACCAGGTCCAGCGAGCCGAACGGGTCCGTCGACGGACCGGACAGGACGCGGTCCAGCGACGGACGGTCCTCGCCGAACGACACGGGCAGGAACGCACCGCGCGGCATCGACGGGTGCGCCGCTGCCGACGGCCAGTACCAGCCGCGGCCGGGAGCCTCGTCGGCCAGGGCGAGCGGTGCGCCGAGCACAGCGGCGTCCGCACCGCAGGCGATGGCCTTCGCGAGATGACCCGATGTCGAGATCCCGCCGTCGGCGAGCACGTGCACGTACCGGCCGCCGGTCTCGTCCAGGTAGTCACGACGGGCGGCGGCGGCGTCGGCGATCGCGGTGGCCATCGGGACACCGATACCGAGGACCTCGCCCGTGGTGGTGGCACCCTCGGTGGATCCGTAGCCGACGATGACACCCGCGGCGCCGGTCCGCATCAGGTGCAGGGCGGTGCGGTGGTCGCTCACGCCGCCGGCCACGACGGGAACGTCGAGCTCGGCGATGAACGTCTTCATGTTGAGCGGTTCCTCGCTCGGGTGTCCCACGTGCTCCGCGGAGATGATCGTGCCCTGCACGACCAACAGGTCGATGCCCGCGGCCACCAGTGCCGGAGTCAGCGACCGTGCGTTCTGGGGACTGACGCGCACGGCGACCGTGACACCGGCCTCCCGCACCTGCGCGACGGCGGCGGCCAGCAGATCCGGCTGCAGGGGTGCGGCGTGGAGCTTCTGCAGCATCTTCACCGGCGCGTCCGCGTCGACGTCCGATTCCGCGAGCTCGACGAGCTGATCGATCACCGACTCCACGTCGGCGTGGCGGCTCCACAGGCCCTCACCGTTGATGACGCCGAGGCCACCGCGCTTGCCCAGCTCGATCGCGAACGACGGAGACACCAACGCGTCGGTCGGGTGCGCGACGATCGGGATGTCGAAGCGGTAGGCGTCCAGTTGCCATGCCGTCGACACCTCCTTCGACGACCGGGTACGCCGGGACGGGACGATGTCCACGTCCTCGAGCTCGTACGTCCGTCGAGCCGTGCGGCCCATGCCAATTTCCACCAGGTCGCGCACGCGCGTCCTCTCTCGTAAGCCTCCCGGACCTCGTGGGTCGGGTGGCGCTCGACTCCGGCCGGAATCGAGTCAGCGGGCAGTGTAGTTCGGTGCCTCGACGGTCATGGTGATGTCGTGCGGGTGGCTCTCCTTGAGTCCGGCAGAGGTGATCTGCACGAACTGCGCCTCCTGCAGCTCCTCCACCGAGTTCGACCCCGTGTAGCCCATCGCGGCCCGCAGTCCGCCCGTGAGCTGATGGATGACCTGGGACAGCGGGCCTCGGAACGGCACGCGCCCCTCGATGCCCTCGGGCACCAGCTTGTCCTCGGCCAGCACGTCGTCCTGGAAGTAGCGGTCCTTGGAGAAGGACTTCGTCGCGCCGCGTCCCTGCATGGCGCCCAGCGAACCCATGCCGCGGTAGCTCTTGAACTGCTTGCCGCCCACCAGGATCAGCTCACCGGGCGACTCGGCGGTGCCCGCGAGCAGGGATCCGAGCATCGCGGTGGAAGCGCCGGCGGCGAGAGCTTTGGCGATGTCACCCGAGAACTGCAGTCCGCCGTCGGCGATGACGGGCACACCGGCGGCCTTGCACACCGCGACCGCCTCGAGGATGGCCGTGATCTGCGGGGCACCGACGCCGGCGACGACGCGGGTGGTGCAGATGGAACCGGGACCCACGCCCACCTTCACGGCGTCCGCACCCGCCTCGACCAGGGCGCGCGCTCCCGAGCGGGTGGCGATGTTGCCGCCGACGACCTGGACACGCTCGCCCACCTCGGCCTTGATCTTGCTGACCATCTCGAGGACCTGGGAGTTGTGCCCGTGCGCCGTGTCGACGACGAGCACGTCGCACCCTGCCTCCGCGAGAAGCATCGCGCGGGACCAGGAGTCGTCGCCGACGCCGACGGCGGCACCGACCAGCAGGCGACCGTCGCGGTCCTTGGTGGCGTAGGGGTGCTGCTCGGTCTTGACGAAGTCCTTGACGGTGATCAGACCGGTGAGCCGGCCGTGTCCGTCGACGATGGGCAACTTCTCGATCTTGTGACGACGCAACAGGCCCAGCGCGGCGTCGGCCGTGACACCCTCGCGCGCGGTGACCAGTGGAGCCTTGGTCATGACCTCCGCGACGGTGCGGTTCTGGTCGACCTCGAACCGCATGTCGCGGTTGGTGATGATGCCGACCAGTTCGCCGCGCTCGTCGGTGACGGGCAGGCCGGAGATGCGGAACTTGGCGCACAGCGCGTCGACCTCGGCGAGCGTGTCCGACGGCGAGCACGTCACCGGATCCGTGACCATGCCGGCCTCGGACCGCTTGACCACCTCGACCTGCGCCGCCTGATCGGCCGCGGACAGGTTGCGGTGCAGGACGCCCATACCGCCGGCGCGAGCCATGGCGATGGCCATGCGTGCCTCGGTGACGGTGTCCATGGCGCTGGACACCAGGGGGACGCGCAGCCGGATCTCGCGGGTGAGCTGGCTGGACGTGTCCACCTTGCTCGGAATGAGATCCGATGCGGCGGGTATGAGGAGAACGTCGTCGAAGGTGAGGCCCAGCATGGCAACCTTGTTCGGGTCGTCGCCACCGGTGCGGACACGGGTCGCCTCGACGCGGGCGGTCGAGTCCTCTGCGGCGGTCACGGGCCTGTCGGGGGTACTCATACGGATCGGGCCCTCCTGAGCTGCGGTCGATCGATGTGCGAGCCGGGGACTTCCCTCGTCCGCTCGCGGTACATCGTATCGGTCCCCCGCCCGGCGCAGGTCACCCCGTGCGCCGGAGGCCGCCGGACCCCCGCGGAGCCGTGTAGCGCTGGCGCAGACCGGCACTTGCTGCGTACCGTGGACGTGTGCGCGATCAACTGCCTCCAGGTCTGCCGCCGGATCCCTTCGCCGGCGATCCAGCCGACCCCTCGGCCGCCCTCGACGCCATCGAGCCCGGACAGCCCCTCGATCCCCAGGAACGCCTGGCGGTCGAGGAGGATCTCGCGGATCTCGCCGTCTACGAGGCACTGCTCGCCCACCGCGGCGTGCGAGGCCTCGTCGTGTGCTGCGAGGACTGCCAGCAGGACCACTACCACGACTGGGACATGCTGCGTGCGAACCTGCTGCAGCTGCTCGTCGACGGCACGGTGCGTCCCCACGAGCCCGCGTACGACCCCATTCCCGACGCTTACGTCACGTGGGACTACTGCCGCGGGTACGCGGATGCGTCCATGAACGACGCGCTCCAGGGCGACGGGTACGACTCCTAGGACGTCGGCGCGCGACACCACCTCACGACGAAGGCCCGCAGACAGTGTCTGCGGGCCTTCGTCGTGCACGTGGTCGGTGACTCGAGGTCAGTTGGGCACCACGGACGTGTCCGGGGTGACCGCCGCCGTCGTCGACGGCACGGGCATCGGTGCCCGCAGGATCTCCGGCGGGATGGTGACCGTGGTGGTGGGCGCCTGCGGGAAGAACGGCAGGTCCGTCGGCAGCGGGAACGGCAGCTGGATGTCGGTAGGCAGCTGCGGGATCTCCGTCGGGAGCGGGACCTGCGGGAGCTGCAGACTGGGATCGACGGGGATCTCCGGGATGATGTCCTGCGGCACGGTCGGAACCGTGGTGACCGGCGTGGTCGGCAACGCCGGCGGCGGAACGGCGGCCGGCGCTGTCAGCTTCGCCAACTCGTCCGACAGGCGCGTCCACCACATCTGCAGCTGGGCACGCTCGTCCTCGTCGCGAATGCTCTCCGTGCGCTGTGCGGCCTCGGCCAGACGAGTCTTGGCCGTCTCCGCGTCACCACGAGCGAGCAGATCCTCGACCTCCTGCAGCGCCGACGTGGTGTCGACCTGCGCGACCGTCGAATCGGCCTGCTGGGTGAAGACGACCTCCTTCACCTTCCACAGGGGATCGCCCGGCATCGCGCTGTACGAGAACGCCGTGACACCACCCGCGAGGAACGCGACGGCGGCCGCGGCACCGGCGACGGGGCGCAGGAAACGCATCCGGCTCCGCGTGCGCTGACGGTGCAGCGCGTCCTCGGCCAGCGCGAGATCGATCGCCGCAGCGACCTGATCGAGATCGGGACTCTCGGGGAGCGGGTCGGCGAGGATGTCGGAACGCCATTCGGCCAGCAGACTGGCCAGGCGATACTCGTCGGAGTCGACGGTCGCGACGGGACCGTCGCTCGCGATCGCATCGATGAGCGCGTCGTCACGGCGCACGGCCATGATGTCGACGGGGCCGGACGACTCGAGGTCGTCGACGGCTCGGGGATCGACGCCACCTGCGCCGGAGGCGTCGGGGCGGCCGGTGGCTCCGTGTCCGGAGGCGCCGTGCCGAGAATCTCCAGCGCTGCCGCGCCACGAGTCCCTAGCCATACTTGTCACCTGCTCCCACTACTTCGTTCTTCAGCTTCGCTATTGCCCGGTGCTGCGCCACACGAACGGCGCCTGCGGTACTACCCACGGCGGCGGCCGTCTCCTCTGCCGACAACCCGACCACCAACCGGAGCACCAGGATCTCGCGGTGTTTCTCCGACAGCGTCGACAGCAGTTCGTTCATGCGGCGTCCTGCCTCCGAATCCAGCGCCCGTTGCTCGGGGCCGTCCTCGATGGACATGACATCCGGTACATCGGCCATCGGTTCGGATTTGTTACGCGACGAGCTGCGATGGGCGTCCGCGACCTTGTGCGATGCGATCCCGTACACGAACGCCATGAAGGGGCGGCCCTGGTCCTCGTAGCGCGGCAGCGCTGTCATGACCGCGAGGCACACCTCCTGGGCGACGTCGTCAGCAGACAGCTGACCCCTCTCACCTGCACCGACGCGCGCCCGGCAGTACCGGACCACGATCGGCCTGATGGTTTCGAGGACGACGGAGAGAGCCCTTCGGTCGCCGCGAGCAGCTGCGGCGACGGCCGAGTCCAGCCCCTCACCCGTGGCAATCATCGTCAGAGTGTTTCCCACCTCACATCGGGCCCGCTCCGGAATCGAGCGCGCTTCCTCCCGGTCCCCGACGGCCCGGTGCGGAACCTCTCAAGGATAGTCGCCGCCCGACGCGGCTCGACCGAACCGTACGGTTCGGTCACGAGAATTGCCCACCGCGTGACCGGATCGCAACCTCGAACCCTCGTCGGACAGCGCCGGCGTCGCGGTCGCCGCACGCTTCGGACAAGCAGGCGGAGGCCCACGCGAGCGGGAGCAGGTCTGCGGCGACGGCGTCGTCGCGCACCGCGCGCGCTGCCGTCGCGGCGCCCGCGTGATCACCCCCCACCAGCAGGGCCGCGGCGTGCACCACACGGGACTTGACGAGGTGCCGCGGCGACCGGAACTCCCGTGCCGCCCGAACGGATGCCTCCGCCGCGTCGAGGGCGCGCCGCGCGTCACCCGACGCCATCGCCACCTCCGCACGGACCCACAGCACGCGGAGAGACACTCGCTGGTGCCCGGGCCGGGTGGCGAGCACCGACTCCGCCCGGGCGAGGAGGACGTCGGCCCGCGCGAGGCGGCGGGGACCGATGGCATCGGCGGCGAGACCGACGAGGGCGTCGACGGCGGCGTCGACGTCGATCGCCCGGCGCGGACCTGTCCCACGGGAGAAGCCGCTGTCGACGAGCGCCGCGCCGTCACGCACCGCGGCGTCGGTGTGGCGGCCGAGTTGGCGCAGCAGCGACCCCTCGAGGCTCGCGCCCAGGGACCGCACGGCCGGATCGGCGTCGCGCCGCAGCGACCGGGCCCCGGTGAGCGAGGCGGCGTACCACCCGCGGGCCCCGGCGTCGACGGCCTCCGACCACCGTGTCAGGAAGTCCGGACCGGGCACGGGAGGACACGAGGACTGCACGGGAAACAGAATAGTCTTCGGGCGTTATCCAGGAATTTACACACGAAATGTCACGACATTTCCGGGCACAGTGTGTCGGTGTCTTGTCGACGATGTGACAGGGACATTACGAGGACTCCCCTACCGGCTCGACACCAGAGAAAAGTGTCGTCCGAGTTAATTAATGCCTGCTCGGAGTATGCAGATCACCACGATCGAGACTGTTGACGGTGAAACTCGCCCGGCTCTACGGTTGCGACAGATCGTGAACTGCACCAGAAGAATTCACGACCGTGCGTGAGAGTCCTAGGAGTACACAATGCCCCAGCCCAATCACCTTCCCGGACCCAATGCCGATATCTGGGATTGGCAGATGCACGGATCGTGCCGCGGCGAGGACTCGTCGATGTTCTTCCATCCCGATGGTGAACGAGGACGAGCGCGAGCGCAACGCGAGATGAAGGCCAAGGAGATGTGCCGCGCGTGCCCCGTCCTCGCCCAGTGCCGGAGCCACGCGCTCGCCGTGAGCGAGCCGTACGGCATCTGGGGCGGCATGTCCGAGACCGAGCGAGAGGTCTTCGCGCGGCGCAACCGTCGCCGTCTGGCCTCCTGACCCCACGAACGAGCGAGGCCCCACCGGACAGTGTCCGATGGGGCCTCG
>NZ_LMRN01000010.1:38049-121841 GCF_001426145.1 Rhodococcus sp. Leaf225
CCGTGACCGTGGCCGCCCTCGTCCTCGACGACCTCGGGCTTGTCGACGACGGTCGACTCGGTCGTGAGGATCATCTTCGCGACGGACGCGGCGTTCACCACGGCCGAGCGAGTGACCTTGACCGGGTCGATGACGCCGTCGGCGACCAGGTCGCCGTACGTCAGCGTGGCGGCGTTGAAGCCGGTGCCGTCGTCCGCGTCGACGAGCTTGCCGACGACGACGGAACCGTCGATACCGGCGTTGCTCGCGATCCAGTACATCGGGGCCCGCAGCGCGAGGCGCACTGCCTCGACGCCGATGGCCTCGTCGCCCGTCAGACCGAGGTGGTCCTTCAGGCCGCGGCTGGCGTGCACGAGCGCGGCGCCTCCACCGGAGACGATGCCTTCCTCGACAGCTGCCTTGGCGGCGTTGACGGCGTCCTCCACGCGGAACTTGCGCTCCTTGAGGTCGGTCTCGGTGGCGGCACCGACCTTGATGACCGCGACTCCGCCGGCCAGCTTCGCCAGACGCTCCTCGAGCTTCTCGCGGTCCCAGTCGGACTCGGTCGCCTCGATCTCGCGACGGAGCTGTCCGACGCGGTCGGCGATGGCCTCCGCGGTGCCCGCACCCTCGACGATGGTGGTCTCGTCCTTGGTGACGACGACGCGGCGTGCGCTGCCGAGCAGGTCGAGGCCCGCATCCTTGAGGCTGAGGCCGATGTCGGAGTTGATGACGGTGGCACCGGTGACGATGGCGAGGTCCTCGAGGAACGCCTTGCGGCGGTCTCCGAAGAACGGCGCCTTCACCGCGACGGCCTTGACCGTCTTGCGGATCGAGTTCACGACGAGCGTGGACAGTGCCTCGCCCTCGATGTCCTCGGCGATGATGAGAACCGGTTTGCCCGACTCCGCGATCTTCTCCAGGAGCGGCAGGAAATCGGGAAGGGACGAGATCTTCTCGCGGTACAGCAGGATCTGCGCGTCCTCGAAGACCGCTTCCTGGCTGTCCGGATCGGTGACGAAGTACGGCGAGAGGTAGCCCTTGCCGAACTGCACGCCCTCGGTGATGACGAGTTCGGAGACGAGCGAGCTCGACTCCTCGACCGTCACGACACCGTCGGCGCCGACGCGGGTGAGCGCCTCGCCGACCATCTGGCCGATGACCTCGTCGCGGGACGACACGGTGGCGACCTGCGCGATGGACTTCTCGCCCTGCACGGGAACCGCGGCGGCGAGCAGTGCCTCGGACACGTGCTCGACGGCCTTGGTGATGCCGGCGCCGAGCGCGATGGGGTTGGCACCGGCGGCGACGTTCTTGAGACCCTGCTTGACCAGGGCCTGCGCCAGCACCGTCGCCGTCGTCGTGCCGTCACCGGCGACGTCGTTGGTCTTGGTGGCGACGCTCTTGACGAGCTGTGCGCCGAGGTTCTCGAAGGGGTCCTCGAGGTCGATCTCACGGGCGATGGACACGCCGTCGTTGGTGACGGTGGGACCACCGAAGGCCTTGGCCAGCACCACGTGCCGGCCGCGGGGCCCGAGGGTGACCTTGACGGCGTCGGCGAGCTTGTCGACGCCCCTCTCGAGGCTGCGTCGTGCAACCTCGTTGAATTCGATTTGCTTGGACATGTGGCCTACCAACTCCTCATCAGTACGGCGTGACGCATTCCGCCCCGGGTCCTCGAGACAAGGACACCGGGGCGGAGGGCGTGGGGCTTACTTGGAGATGACTGCCAGCACGTCGCGTGCGGACAGGATCAGGTACTCCTCGCCGGCGTACTTGATCTCGGTGCCGCCGTACTTGCTGTAGATGACGGTGTCACCCTCTTTGACGTCGACAGGGATGCGACTTCCCTTGTCGGTCACTCGGCCTTCACCCACGGCCACCACGGTGCCCTCCTGGGGCTTCTCCTTGGCGGTGTCGGGGATGACCAGGCCGGAGGCGGTCGTCGTCTCGGCCTCGACGGCCTGGACGAGGATCTTGTCCTCGAGCGGCTTGATGTTCACGCCTGCCACGATGAGCCCTCCACTTTCACGATTGTCGGTCCGGGGCTGGTCCCCGGCACGGATTGTGCTGGTGTTCGTCCTGCTGGGTACTGCTCTGGTTCACGACGCACGATTGCGGTGGCCCGTCGTCGCGGGTGCCGGGTCACTGAACCTGGCGTCGACTAGCACTCTATACACGCGAGTGCCAGCACTCAACCTTCACGAGTGCACATTCTCGTGTCGCGTCGAGGACGCCATCGCCTCGCGGACCAGAGGCGCGACCTCGCGGCCCAGAAGTTCGATGGAGCGCAGCACCGTCTCGTGGGGCAGCGTGCCGACGCTGATGCGTCAGACGGATGCGCTCGGTCCGCGCCGCGATCGCCGCGAGCACGACGGCGGGCGCGGACGCGGCGAAGTCCTCGCGGTGATGCTCACCGACGCCGTACACGTCCAGTCCCACCTCGTCGGCGAGCTGGGCCTCCTCGACCACCTCGCGCAGTCGTCGACCGTGGCCGCGCACCTCCCGGACTCCCTCCTCCGGGTAGGTCTCGGCGAAGGTGGTGATGCCGATCTCGACGCTCGCAGACACGGTGACGCGCCCCTTTCTCACTTTCGTGACGTCTCGTCATTGCACTGGTCAGGAAGGGGTTCGGTGTCCCTCCGCGGCCGGAACCAGCGCGGGATGTGCACTATTTCCGGCGGAGTTCGGTAACATTCGTATAACGGCAGCGTAGGAACGACCGCCCGAGGAGGTGCATGCACGTGTCGGACACACAGCAGGAGAGTGTGGTCCCCGAACCCACCATCGGGGTCTCGGCAGGATCCGAGGTGGTGTGCTGCGCCGTCCTCACCATTGCTCCCGACGGCACCGAAACCTTCGACTACCGCACCGTGACCGCCGAGGGCGCCCGCTCCGACATCGGTGACCTGGTCGCCACCTCGCTCGATCTCGCGTCCCACCACCTCGTCGACGACGACACCCGCCCCGCCACGTCGGGCGGACGTATCGCCGTGGCGCATCGCGGCGGCCTCGGGTCGCGGTCCATTCTGTCGGCGACCCGTCGTCATCACGTGACGGACGACCATCTGGTGACCGACACCGACGCTCTGCTGTGCTGGCTCCGGCACACCGGCGAGGTGGCGCGGTACGGCCACGTCCTGCTCGTCGACGTCGGCGCCTCGGGCACCACCACGACGGTGATCGATCAGGTCGACGGCACCGTGCGCGCGGTCCGGCGCACCGACGAGGTCAGCGGAGCCGTCCTCGACGCGCACCTCCTCGCCCTGACCGCCGAGAGGCTGCCCGCGGTCACCACCTCGGATCGTCCGGTGGTCGCGGCACGTCTGCGCACGGCCAAGGAGCAACTGTCCTTCCACGAGTCCGTCACCGTGGATCTGCCCGGAGCCGAGACGCTCACCGTGACTCGCGCCGAGATGGTCGTCGCCATCGCCGCACCGTTGGCTGCGCTGCGCGAGCTGGTTCTCGAGGTGCTCGACGAGGCCGGCCCGACCGCACGCCCCGAGGCGGCCGCCGTGGTCGGCGGCGGCGCCCACGTGCCCGCCGTGGTCGAGACCATCACCCACGCCGCCGACGTGCCCGCGGTGCCGACGCCCGAACCCGATGCCTCCGTGGCCAAGGGCGCAGCCCTGCTGGCCCGCGACCTCGGCCACTCGGTGCTGCCCGCGTCCACCCGGCCGCCCACCTCGATCGCCGGGGGCCTGCGTACGGTCGGGCTGCTCGCCGCGGCGTGCGCGGCCATGGCCGTCGTGCTCGCGTACGGCGTCCAGGCCCTGACCCCGTCGAGCGAGCCGGCCGTCACCACGGTGGCCACCTCGGAACTCCCGAACTCGACCACGGAGGAGACGGCCACCAGCGCGTCGGCACCCGAGGCGGCGCCGCCGGCTCTGACCGGTGGCTGGGAGGACGACGCTCCGGAGCCCACGGCCGCGGAACCGTGGCCGACGACCGACTACACCTACACCCCGGAGGTGCGTCCCTACCCGACGCGCTCGTCGTCACCGTCGGCCACGGCGACGACGACCGTGGCGCCGCCGACGTCCACCACCCCGACACTCCGCCCGGCTCCCGATCTTCCGGTCATCGTCCTGCCGGACGTTCCCGGCATCCCGCCGTGGTGGACGGACCTGACCAGTGTGCTGCCGACCCCGCCGGTGACGACGCCGGAGAGCACGCCCGAGTCCGGATCGACACCGGTGTCGCCCGCGCCCGGTGCCGTGGTGCCGGAGTCCGTGCTCCCCGAGGGCCTCGTTCCCGTACCGACCACGTCCGCTCCGGCGGTCACACCGTCGACTGCACCGCCCGCCTGACGGGCCGTCAGACGACCTGGCTGACCGAGACGGGCAGGCCCGGATCGGTCGCCGCCGTCAGTGGTGACGGCTCGGCTCCGGATGCAGCGATGTGCGCCCCGAGCGTGGCGATCATGACGCCGTTGTCGGTGCATCGACGCGGAGTGGGCACGCGCAACGTCACCCCGGCCGCGGCGCACCGCTCCTCGGCGAGCGATCGGATACGCGAGTTCGCAGTGGCACCGCCGCCCAGGACGAGGGTGCCGATCCCCCGGTCGGTCACAGCGCGCAGCGCCTTCATCGTCAGGACATCGGCGACGGCCTCCTGGAACGACGCGGCCACGTCGGCCACCACGATCGGACGGCCGGCGCGCTGCGCCGACTCGACGTGGCGAGCCACCGCGGTCTTGAGGCCGGAGAACGAGAAGTCGTAGCGGGAGTCGCGTGGTCCGGTCATGCCGCGAGGAAACGCGACGGCGCGCGGATCACCCTCTGCGGCGAGCGCGTCGAGCACGGGACCGCCGGGATACCCGAGTCCAAGGAGCCGGGCGACCTTGTCGAAGGCCTCTCCCGCCGCATCGTCGACGGTACTGCCCAGTTCGACGATCGGTTCGGCGAGGGAGGACACCTCGAGCAGGTGCGTGTGTCCGCCCGAGACCAGCAGCGCGACGCACTCCGGCATCGGGCCGTGCTCGAGGGTGTCCACCGCGACGTGACCACCGAGATGGTTGACCGCGTAGAACGGCACGTTCCACGCGGCCGCGTAGGCCTTCGCCGCCGCGACACCGACGAGGAGCGCTCCAGCGAGGCCCGGTCCGATGGTGACGGCGACGGCGTCCGGGCGACGAATACCCGCCTGCGCCAACGCTCGTCGCATCGTGGGCACGATGGCCTCGAGGTGTGCACGCGATGCGATCTCGGGGACGACACCACCGAAGCGGGCGTGCTCGTCGACACTGGACGCGACCTCGTCGGCGAGCATCTCGCACGTGCCGGTGCCCGACGCGTCTCCGGTGTAGCGGACGATGCCGACACCGGTCTCGTCGCACGAACTCTCGATCCCCATGACGATCACGGGTGACCACCTCTCGTAGTCGGGGCGGGCCTGGTCATGGTGTACGCGTCCGCACCGCTGGGCTGGTAGTAGCGGCGGCGCGTCCCGACGATGTCGAAGCCCGCCCGGCGGTACAACTCGATGGCCGGCTCGTTGTCGGTGCGCACCTCGAGGAACACCGGACCGCCGTGCAGGTCCGCCTCGTGCAGCAACGCGTCGAGCAGTGCCCTGCCGATACCGCGACGCTGCGCGGCGGGATCGACGCCGATGGTGTGGACCTCGGACTCGGTGTCCTCGCCCTTGCCCAGCAACGCGATCCCGGCGTACCCGACGGCCCGACCGTCGTCCTCTCGCACGACGAAGTACCGCACGTGCGGGCCGCGCAGTTCCTCGACGAAGGCCGATGCGGGCCAGGGCCCGTCGGTGGGGAACAGCACGGCCTCGAGCTCAGCGCACCGGTTCGCGTCCTCGACGCGCATCGGTTCGACCGTGCCGATCATGCGCGGGTCTTCGCCGCTCGATCGGCCGTCGCGACCGCGTCGGGACGCCGGAGATACTGCGGCACCAGCGCCGTCGGCTCCGCGCCGGAGCGCAGCGCCTGCGCGGCCACGGCGACGAGGCATTCCGGGGACGGACTCTCGACCGGTTCCACGGGCAGGTCCACCAGATCGACGTGCAGTGCCGATCCGGCCACCACCGTCGACTCCCCCACGACGATGTCCGCGGCGGGCGAGACGAACGGTCCGGCGACGCGCTCGGCGCCGCGGAACCGTGCCCAGTACACCTCCCGGCGACGCGCATCCGTGACGACGAGGACCTCGCGATCACCGGGCACGGCCGCGGCGATGGCATCGAGACTGCCGACACCGTGCACCGGGATGCCGAGGGCGTCACCGAAGGCGGCTCCCGTCGCCATGCCCACGCGCAGGCCGGTGAACGGCCCCGGTCCGGTGCCGACGACGACAGCGGACAGGTCGTCCGCGGTGATGCCGGCGTCGGCGAGGCACTCGAGGATGTGTGGGGTGAGAACTTCGGCGTGCTTACGGGCGTCGACGGTGACGCGCGTCGCGAGCGGCTGCGGGCCGGTGTCGTCGAGCCGCACCACCCCGGCCGTCACGGCGGGAGTGGAGGTGTCCACGGCGAGTATCAGCACGGGGATCCAGATTACCCGTGCTCACCCGATCCACTGCCACGTGGCGGTGCGGACGTCGGACTCCGGCTCGCGCCGCAGCCGGATCAGCAGGTGCCGGTCGGCGAGGGCCTCCGCGATGCCCTCGCCCCACTCCACGACGACGACGGAGTCCGCCAGCTCGGTGTCGAGGTCGAGGGCGTCGAGCTCGTCCATCGCCGAGGCACCGGTTCCGAGCCCCAGCCGGTAGGCGTCGACGTGCACGAGCCCGGGGCCGGTGTCCCCGCCGGCGCGGTGGGTGCGCGCGATCATGAACGTCGGCGAGCTCACGCGGCCGAGCACGCCGAGTCCGCGGGCGAGACCCTTCGTCAGCGTCGTCTTACCTGCGCCGAGGGGTCCGTCGAGCACCACGACGTCGCCCGCTTCGAGCTCCGCGGCGAGGCGCTCGCCCAGGAGCTCGGTGTCCTCGGCCGTCGAGAGGACGGCCTCCCCCTCGACCGGCACCGCGTCAGCCAACGGTTCGCCTCGTCGGTTCGGCGCGGACCCGTCCGTCGCGTGCACGCTGTACCAGACGGTCCAGGGCGTCGTTCACCTCGTCGGGGAACTCGAGCTGCACCAGGTGACCGGCGCGGCGGACCCGGACCATCTCGGCGTGCGGGAGCGCGTCGGCCAGCTGCTCCGACTTGTCGAACGGGATGACCCAGTCGTCGTCGCCGCACAGCACCAGGGTCGCCGTGTCCGCGATGACGGGCAGCGCCTCCAGTTCGTCGTGCAGCTCGAGCGCCTGGAGAAAGTTGACCATCGTCACCACCGAGGTGTCGTGGATCATCTGCTCGGCGAACGCCTCGAGGGCGGGACTGACCGCGGTGCCGAACGACGCCGCGCGCAGCACCGGGGCGATGACCCCGCGCACGACACCGCGGCCGAACTGGACCGCACCCGGAGCGGTCCGCACCGCGAGCCGGAACGCGTCGACGGCCGGATTCTGGAGGTTCCGTCCGAGACCGGTACGCGCGAGACCCGCTGCGGTGGTGGACATCAGCGCGACTCCGACGACCCGCTCGGCCACCGCGTCGGGGAACTGGCGAGTGGCCGCGAGCACCGACATGCCGCCCATCGAGTGGCCCACCAGCACCAGCGGCCCACGCGGTGCGACGGCCCGGATCACGTCGGCGAGATCGATGCCGAGGCGGGCGATGTCGCACTCGTCCGGCGAGACGTCGCCGGATCGGCCGTGACCGCGCTGGTCGTAGAACACCATCCGCACGTCGTCGCCCCACCGGCGGGCGAGCTCGCGACGCTGGTAGTGCCAGCACTCCATGCGCAGGCAGTATCCGTGCACGAACACCACGGTCAGCGGCGCCTCGAGTGGACCGACCTCGCGCACCGCCAGCGGCACTCCGTCTCCGCTGGCGACGACGCACCCGCGATCGAACTCCATCGACTCGAAGTCCTCACGCCGACCGGCGTCGGGCACCGGCGGGCCCACCCGGCGCCGCACCGCCGTGATGCCGGCCACGGCGGCCACGGCCGCGATACTCGCTGCGCCCCCGGCCATTCCGGCGAGACGGGCGCTGATCACGAGACCCCTCCGGCGAACGTCCGTCGTACTCGACCGCGGATACCGGTCACCACCTCGTAGTTGATCGTGTCGAGCGTCTCCGCCCAGTCCTGGGCCGTGGGCTCCCCGTGGTCGCCCGGTCCGAAGAGGTACGCGGTGTCCCCCTCGGCGACGTCGGGGCGGCCGGGTCCGAGGTCGACGACGATCTGGTCCATGCACACCCGGCCCACCGCCGGATACCGCACGCCGTGGATCGACACCTCGTATCGGTTCTTCAGCGCACGCGTGATGCCGTCGGCGTAGCCCACGGGCAGCAACGCCACCGTCGTGTCGACGGGAGCGATCCACTCGTGGCCGTAGGAGACGCCATCGCCGGCAGCCACCCGCTTGAGCAGGATCACCGTGGCGCGCAGCGTCATCACGGGGCGCAGTCCGAACCATCCGAGATCGGGTGCCGGGGACAGGCCGTACAGCGCGATGCCCGGTCGGACCATGTCGTAGGCCAGGTCGGGGCGGGTCAGGGCACCGGCGGAATTGGCGATGTGCCGTACCTCGGGTGCCACGCCGGCTCGGGCCATCGCGTCCGCGGCGGCGTCGAAGCGCTCCTTCTGCCGGTCGTTGATCGGATCGCCGGGTACGTCCGCATCGACCAGGTGGGAGAACAGGCCGCGCACGCGCAGCGCGCCACCACGCTGCTCCGCGACCAGGGCGTCGACGGCCGCGTCGAACTCGTCCGCACCCACCCCGTTGCGATTCATGCCGGTGTCGACCTTGAGGGACACCACGGCGGGACGGCCGACACGGCGTGCGGCGTCGCCCACCTCCGCAATCTGACGGGGCGAGGACACGCCGATCTCGACGTCCGAGTCGATCAGTCCCGTGAAGTCGGTGCCGGGGGCGTGCAACCAGCACAGCACCGGCGCCGTGAGACCCGCGGTGCGCAGTCCGAGCGCCTCCGCAGCCGTGGCGACACCGAGTTCGCGAGCACCGGCCGCGAGCGCCGCCCGAGCGACCTCCACTCCGCCGTGGTTGTAGCCGTCCGCCTTGACGACGGCCATCACCGCAGCATCGCCGGCGTGCTCGATCAGGATGCGGGTGTTGTGCGCGACGGCGTCCAGATCGATCAGCGCCTCGGCCTGCGGGCGAGAAGTCGGAGCCGGTGCGACCGGACTCGTCGGCACCTCCTGCGCGCTGTTCACCGGCGTCATTCTGCCATCGACACCCCGCACCGACGTGCGGTGGCGGGTGTCAGGCCTGTGCGCGGAGGTCGCCGACCGCGTCCGGAACGGCGCAGAGCAGCGGTGAGGCGGAGATGGGAGCAGCGGTTCGCCGACCTCGATCGGTGGCGGCGAGCGCGGCCGCCCGCGAGTGCGCACGAGCGCCCATGACGGCGGCGGTGCGGGCCGGTACGCCCGCCGCGAGGAGCGCTCCGATCATGCCGGACAGCACGTCGCCGGACCCGGCCGTCGAGGACCAGGACGACCCCGCGTCGTCGACGGAGACGGTGCCGTCGGGATCCGCGATCACCGTCGCTCGCCCCTTGAGCAGCACAGTCACGTTCCAGTCGGCCGCGAGGGCGCGGACGGACCGGACGCGATCGGGTCCGGGCGCGGACCCGGTGAGTCGCTCGAACTCTCCCGCGTGCGGTGTCAGCACGGTCGCCGACGACCGTCCGCGCACCAGCTCGGGTCGCCGCGACAGCACGGTCAGTCCGTCGGCGTCGACGAGGACCGGGACGTCGGACTCCAGGACGGAGCGCAGCCGGTCGGCCGCATCGTCGTCGGTGCCGAAGCCGGGCCCTACCACCCAGGCCTGTACACGTCCCGCCTCGTCGACCGAACGGGCGGTGACCACCTCCGGGTAGTGGTGCACCACCTCGGCGCCGCCCTGCCCGACGTAGCGGACCATGCCGGACGTCGCCGCCACCGCAGCGCCCGTGCACAGCACGCCCGCGCCGGGATACTTCTCGCTGCCCGCCATGATGCCGGTGACGCCCTGGGAGTACTTGTCGTCCGCGGGTCCGGGTACCGGCCACGCGCGGCCCACCTCGACGTCGTCGGGAGACGTGATCGTCGCGGCGGCCGGGACGAGGCCGATGTCGATCAGGTGCAGCTCGCCGCACCACGCGCTCGCGAGCACGTGCACCGGCTTGTAGGCGCCGAACGCCACCGTCACGGCGGCACGGACGGCGGGACCGTCGACGTCGCCCGTGTCCGGGTCGACACCCGACGGCAGGTCCGCAGCCACGACGGGGGCGGTGAGTCCGTCGACGATCGCGGCCGCGTCCGGTCGGAGCGATCCCCGCGCGGACAGGCCGACGATGCCGTCGATCACCAGATCGGGGTCGCCGGCCAGCGTCACCACACGTCCCGTGGCGGCCCGGAACGCCGCCAGTGCGGCGGGGTGGGCGCGATCGGGGCGGAGCAGCAGTGCCTCCACGGCAACGCCGCGCCGCCGTAGTTCGGCGCCGGCGAACAGCGCGTCGCCGCCGTTGTCCCCGGATCCGGCGAGAACGAGCACCCGTCTGCCGACCACCCCGCCGGTGCGGGCCCGGAGTTCACGAGCGACGACCGTCGCCAGTCCGTGGGCCGCGCGGCGCATCGCCGCGTACTCGGGCAGTCGGGCCAGCAGCGGGGCTTCCGCCGCTCGCACCTCGTCGGCGGTGTGGAAGTGACGCATGCGTCCCACGGTAGCGCCGACAGGCCACGATGCACGGCAGGTCTACCGTGGGAATCATGGCTCGCCTGACAACACTCGCGGCGACGATCGGAGTCACTGCCGCACTGGCACTGTCGCTCACATCGTGCACCGAGGACGCCCCCACCGCCGAACGTCCGACCGGGCCGAACGTCGTCACGGTCGCCGCGATGGCCTACTCCCCTGCCAGCGTCACCATCTCGCCCGGCGACACCGTCACGTGGTTCTTCGACGACACCGGTGTCGCGCACAACGTGATCGGCATCGACGCGGCGTCCCGTCTGCTGCACAGCCCGATGATCTCGTCGGGTCAGTTCAGTCAGACGTTCGACGACCCCGGCACGTACCCGTACTTCTGCTCGGTGCACCCGAACATGACGGGCACCGTCATCGTCCGAGAGAGCTGATCACTCGACGGTGACCGACTTCGCGAGGTTGCGCGGCTTGTCCACGTCGTAGCCGCGCGCCTGCGCGACCTCGGCGGCGAACACCTGCAGCGGCACCGTCGACAGCAGCGGCTGCAGCAGTGACGGCGCGGCCGGGATCTCGATGAGGTGATCGGCGAACGGCCGCACCGTCTCGTCGCCCTCCTCGGCGATCACGACGGTCCGGGCGCCGCGCGCCTGGATCTCGCGGATGTTGCTGAGCATCTTCGAGTGCAGCACCGCTCGGCCCTTCGGCGACGGCATCACGACGATCACGGGCAGGTCGTCCTCGATGAGGGCGATCGGACCGTGCTTGAGCTCGCCGGCGGCGAAGCCCTCGGCGTGCATGTACGCGAGCTCCTTGAGCTTGAGCGCACCTTCGAGGGCGACCGGGTAACCGACGTGGCGACCCAGGAACAGCACCGTCGGTGACGACGCCAACTCGCGGGCCAGAGCGCGAACGGGCTCGACCGTCTCGAGCACCTTCCTCACCAGGTCCGGCATGGCCTCGAGATCCGCGTACTCCCGTGCGACCTCGTCCGGGTACTTGGTACCGCGAGCCTGCGCCAACGCCAGACCGACCAGGTAGTTGGCCGTCACCTGGGCGAGGAACGCCTTGGTCGACGCGACACCGATCTCCGGTCCCGCCCGCGTGTAGAGCACCGCGTCGGCCTCGCGCGGGATCTGGGAACCGTTGGTGTTGCAGACGGCCAGGACTCGGGCCTTCTGCTCCTTCGCGTGCCGGACCGCCTCCAGCGTGTCGGCGGTCTCGCCCGACTGGGAGATGGCCACCACGAGTGTCGAGCGGTCGAGAACGGGGTCGCGGTAACGGAACTCGCTGGCCAGCTCCACCTCCACGGGGAGGCGCGTCCAGTGCTCGATCGCGTATTTCGCCAGCAGCCCCGAGTGGTACGCGCTGCCGCACGCGACGACGAACACCTTGTCGACGTCGCGCAGCTCCTGATCCGACAGTCGCTGCTCGTCGAGGACGATGCGACCGTCGGTGAAGTGTCCGAGGAGGGTGTCCGCGACCGCCGCGGGCTGCTCCTGGATCTCCTTCAACATGAAGTAGTCGTGACCGCCCTTCTCGGCGGCGGCGAGGTCCCAGTCGATGCGGAACGGACGCCCCTCGGCCTCGGACCCGTCGAAGTTCATGACGTCGTAGCCGTCGGCGGTGATCACCACGACCTGGTCCTGCCCGAGCTCGACCGCGTCGCGCGTGTGCTCGATGAAGGCGGCGACATCGGACCCGACGAACATCTCGCCCTCGCCGACGCCGACGACCAACGGGGTGGAGCGACGGGCCGCGACGATGGTGTCGGGGTGATCGACGTGGGTGAACACGAGCGTGAAGGCGCCTTCGAGGCGCTGCAGCACCGCGAGGGCGCTCTGGACGAAGTCTCCGGCCGTGGGGCCCTCGTCGTAGGCAGCGGCAACCAGATGGACGGCCACCTCGGTGTCGGTGTCCGACTCGAACTCGACGCCTGCGTTCTCGAGTTCGGCGCGCAGCGGCGCGAAGTTCTCGATGATGCCGTTGTGCACGACGGCGACGCGGTCGGCGCGGTCGCGGTGCGGGTGGGCGTTGCGATCGGTGGGCCGTCCGTGGGTGGCCCACCGGGTGTGGCCGATCCCGCTGGTGCCGACGAAGGTGTCCCGCCCGAGTTCGTCCAGTTCGGCCTCGAGGTTCGCCAGTTTTCCGGCCTTGCGCTCGACGGCCATTCCCCCGGACCCGTCCAGGACGGCGATGCCGGCCGAGTCGTATCCGCGGTACTCCATCCGGCGCAACGCCTCCACCACCACCGGTAGCGCTCGACGATGTCCGACGTACCCGACGATTCCGCACATGGGACGACAGCCTACTTCGGCGCGGACGGCGCTCCGGCCGCCCGCACGTCGACGGCATGGCGAACTGCCGCGTCGACTACGGTCAGTGCTGTGCCGAAGACGCAGAAGTTGGTCGCCGACCTGACCAAGCGGGGTCCCCATCGCGTGCTGCGCGGTGACCTCGCTCTCGCGGGCCTGCCCGGTGTGATCTACACGCCCAGTGAGGGCACGGGACTGCCGGCGATCGCCTTCGCGCACGGCTGGATGACCGGCGCCTCGCACTACGACTCCACGCTGCGGCACCTCGCGTCGTGGGGCATCGTCGTCGTCGCGCCGAACACGCAGCGCGGACCGGTGCCCTCCCACAGTGCCCTGGCGCAGGATCTCCTCGTCGCGCTCGACGTGTGCACCGGCATCCGTCTCGGCACCGGCGACATCAGCGTGCACCCCGCCAAGCTCGGCCTGGTGGGCCATTCCATGGGCGCGGGCGCCGCGGTGATCGCCGCGGCTCAGCGATCGGACGTCGCCGCTCTCGGTGCGCTCTATCCGGCGCCCACCTCTCCGCGCGCCCTGTCGCCCGGCATCGCCGACGCGGTCACGGCGCCCGCTCTGGTTCTCGGCAGTCCCTCCGAACTGAACTCCCTCACCGCGGAGCCCGTCGCGCTCGCCGATGCGCTCGGTGGCCCCACCCTGCTCCGCGTGATCGACAAGTCGGAAGGTGACGGCATGGTCGAGGGCCGGAAGCTGCTCAGCTTCCTCGGCGTCGGCAACGCCCAGCCGAAGACTCGGCGCTCGGTGCAGGCACTGCTCACCGGCTTCCTCCTGCACCGCCTCGCGGGCGACGACACGTACTCCGACTTCTCCGATCCCGACGCCGTCGTCAAGGGCACCGAGGTGGTCGACCCGAACGCGCCGACCGCGGACGCCCCCAAGAAGGTCAGCGCGATCCGTCAGCTGAGCCACCTCGCCGGTCGCTGAGGCGCCGCCGGCGGAGCCTCGTCGCCGGCCACCGCCTCTGTGGGCGATCGCAGGATCACTCCGGCGCGACGCGGCGCCACCCGCGCGGCCTCCGAGCGCTTCCGAGCCTCCTCGTCGATGGCCGCGAGGCGGGTCCGCACACGTCGCGTCGCCCGCCGGTGCTCCCGCACGACGGCGTCGATGATGTCCGCGGTGTTCTGCGAGTTCACAGCGGACCGGCTTCCGCGATCTCGGGTCGCGCCGGCTCGCCGACCGTCGCTGCCTCACCGCTCGGGTCCGTGTCCGGTTGCAGCACACCGGGTTCCGTGACACCGCCGGATTCCGCAGCAGCGGGAACGCAGTCCGGTGGCGCGACGACCGGTGGTGCGACGACCGGGGCCTCGACGACCGGGGCCTCGACGACCGGGCGCCCTTGATCCGCTGCCTCCTGTTCGACTGCCTCCTGATGCGGCTCGTCCCGTTCCGCTGTGTCCGGGGTCTCGGACGACGGCTCCGACGGCTGTTCAGATTGCGGCGCCGCCTCGTCCATCACCTCGGTGAGGACGGGCAGTCCGAGAGGCCCGGCAGCGAGAGCGAAGTGGTGGGACTCCCCCGCCGCGTCGTGGGTGCGGATGTCCACGGCCCCGTCCGCGCCGAGGGCGACACTCACCCCGCGACCGTCGAGCTCCGCCTCGAGGTGACCGCGCTCGACGTTCTCGGCAGGCGCAGTCAGCGCCGCCTCCGGTGAGATCTGCGCCTCGGCGGGCGGTGGGTCGCACGGCGCCGCAGTCGACACCACCTCGGTCACCGTGTCCCGCACCGCCCGACCGATCAGTTCGGCGAGCGGTGAGCGATCCTCGACGGGAGCGACAGGCAGCGTCGTGGGCGGCTCCGCGACCACAGGAGAGGGCGCGACGGCGAGCGACGGCGGCTCTGGTGCAGCGGCCGGCGCCGTCACCGACGCCGGCGCGGTCGCTGCAGCCGGCGCGGTGCCTTCCGCCGGCACACACTCGCACGCGTCGTCCTCGACGGACCGGTGACCACTCGGCCACGGCGAGCCGTCGATGTCCGCCGCAGCGGCGCAGAGTGCCGCGTAGATCTCGGACACGGCGGTCTCCGTCGAGGTGCACAGTTCCTCGAATGCGGCCACACGCTCGGTCATCGCGGGCACGAACACGGTGTCCAACCACTCTCGGCATCGGGCTGCGACCGGTTCGAGGACCTCGGCCTGCCGCCGGCCGGGATCCGACGCGGACAGCAGCATCGCCTCGAGGCCCGGGAACACCGAGGCCAGCGTCCGCACCGCGTCGGGTGCGGATGCACCTCCGGCTCCGGCGATGGTGGCCGCGACCTGGGCTGCATCGCGACCGCCCACGTGGTCGGTGCGGAACGCGGAGGCGGCGATCGACTTGTCCTCGACGATCGCGTGCAACCCCGCCGACGCGGAGGCCATCGCTGAACCGATCGCCTCGAGCTGATCGGCGTGGCCGGCCGACCTCGCGCACTGCCGTCGAAGGAGGTCGAGCGCGGCGTCGGCGGCATCTCCCGACCAGGCCTGCCCCAACGACTCCGCTGCGTCGGACTGACGCCCGATCTCCGCGCGCGCCTCGGCCGCCGCGGCGCCGAGCCGGTCGGCGTCAGCCCGGAGAGCCTCGGTGTCGAGTCCGCGTTGCTCGTCGTAGCGAGCGCAGAGCGCGACGTGGGTCGTGGTCATCGGCGCGCCGCTCGCTCCGACCAGCGGGAGGAACGTCGCGAAGAACGTCAGGCCCTCACTCCCGAGATCCAGCAGACCATCGATCGTCGGCGGCACCGGTGCGGTCACCGGTCACCTCGCTGTGCCGGCACACCCGGCGCCGCGACGCGCAGGGCGGTGACATCGTCGAGCGACACCGAGCCGTCGATCGACGCCCGCAGGGCGGCCGAGGTCGCAGCGGTAGCGTCCGACCAGGACCTCAGGCCCTCCGACAGCCGCCCGAGGCTGTCCTGCAGGGCGGCCGCCTCCGCCCGGTGGTTCCGGCCCGCCGACTCGACACCGAACAGACCGCCCACACCGCGCTCGGCGGACACTCGTACGGCTGTCGCGGACTCCTCGAGGGCCGCGATCGCCGCCCGGGCTGCCCCCTCGTCCAGCGTCGTTCCGCCTCGCGACGTTCCACTGGCCATGTCGTCCCTTCCGAAGTGATGCTCGAGAGCGCGATCCCCACAGATCAGACGCACCGCCGCTCCCCCGCGTTCCCGCGAAACGGCAGCCGTCGGTGGGCACGGCCGGTAGGACCGGTAACCTCCGAATTCACAGGTGAGTAACACACACTTCGGCGATCAGGGAGCCCCATGCGCATCGGTATGCAATTGAACTACTCGGGCGGGTTCAGCGAGACGGTCGAGGAGGTCGGGGCCCTGGAGAAGGCGGGAATGGACATCGCGTTCATTCCCGAGGCGTACTCGTTCGACGCGGTGAGCCAGATCGGCTTCCTCGCGGCGAAGACCTCGACGATCCAGCTGGCATCGGGCATCTTCCAGATCTACACCCGCACGCCGTCGCTGCTCGCGATGACTGCCGCCGGTCTCGACTACGTCTCCGGCGGACGATTCGTGATGGGTATCGGCGCGTCCGGCCCCCAGGTGATCGAGGGATTCCACGGCGTCAAGTACGACGCCCCGCTCGGCCGCACCCGCGAGATCATCGAGATCTGCCGCCAGGTGTGGCGCCGCGAGAAGGTGCAGTTCGAGGGCAAGTACTACCAGATTCCGCTGCCCGCCGATCAGGGCACGGGTCTGGGCAAGCCGCTCAAGCTCATCAATCATCCTGTGCGAGCCGACATTCCGATCGTCATCGCGTCACTCGGACCCAAGAACGTCGCGCTCACCGCCGAGCTGGCCCAGGGCTGGGAGCCGATCTTCTTCCATCCGGAGAAGGCCGAGTCGGTGTGGGGCGAGTCGCTCGCGGCCGGTAAGGCGAAGCGCGACCCGTCTCTGGGTGAGCTGGACGTCTACGCCAGCCCCGCCGTGGCCATCGGCGACGACGCCGACCAGTTCCTTCCGTGGATCAAGCCCCAGCTCGCGCTCTACATCGGTGGCATGGGCGCCAAGGGCAAGAACTTCTACAACGACCTCGCGGTGCGGTACGGGTACGAGGCGGAGGCAGAGAAGATCCAGGACCTCTACCTGGCCGGCAAGAAGGAGGAGGCCACGGCCGCCGTTCCCGACGAGCTGGTCCGGTCGATCTCGCTGATCGGCACCGAGAGCTACGTCAAGGAGCGCCTCGCCGCCTTCGAGTCCGCGGGTGTGACCACACTGAACATCCACCCCATCGCAGCCGACACCGCTGGCCGCGTGGGTCAGGTGGAGCAGCTCAAGGCCCTCATCGGCTGACGGGCCGAGACGTCAGCCGACGGCGCCGACCACATCCGCGATGTGGTCGGCGAGCCGGCGGGCGGTGTCTGCAGTGTCCGCTTCCACCATCACGCGGACGAGCTGCTCGGTTCCCGAGGGACGCAACAGCACTCGCCCCTCTCGTCCGAGCTCGTCCTCTGCACGGGTCACCGCGTCCTGCACGAGCGGAGCCGACGTCGCGGCGGACTTGTCCTGCACGGGCACGTTGATCAGCACCTGGGGCAGCGTGCGCATGACGGACGCGAGGTCCTCGAGGGTGCGTCCCGTCTCGGCCATCCTGGCCATGATCTGCAGGCCCGTCAGCACACCGTCACCGGTGGTGCCGAAGGCGGGCAGGACGATGTGCCCCGACTGCTCACCGCCGAGTCCGTAATTGCCGGCGCGCAGTTCTTCGAGAACGTAGCGATCGCCGACAGCGGTGGTGCGCACCGTGATTCCGGCGTCACGCATCGCGATGTGCAGTCCGAGATTGCTCATGACGGTGGCGACCAGCGTGTCGTCGGGAAGCTCGCCGCGCTGGTGCATCGCGATAGCGAGGATCGCCATGATCGCGTCCCCGTCGACCACGGCGCCGCTCGCGTCCACTGCGAGACAGCGGTCCGCGTCGCCGTCGTGGGCGAGTCCGAGGTCTGCGCCGTGCTCGACGACGGCCTTCTGCACCACGTCGAGGTGAGTGGACCCGCATCCGTCGTTGATGTTGAGGCCGTCCGGGTCTGCGTTGATGGCGATCACGGTCGCACCCGCGGCGCGGTAGGCGTCCGGCGCGGCGGTCGAGGCGGCTCCGTGAGCGCAGTCCACGACGACGGTGATGCCGTCGAGGCGTCGGGTGACGATGGTCGCGAGATGGCTCTCGTAGCGGGCGAGGGCGTCCGGGGCCTGTCGCACGCGGCCGATGGCGGCACCGACGGGGCCCGTGGCGGGCGCGTCGAGCAACGCTTCGATGCGGTCCTCCTGGTCGTCGTCCAACTTGTGGCCGCCGGCCGCGAAGAATTTGATGCCGTTGTCGGGCATCGCGTTGTGCGATGCGGAGATCATGACGCCGAGCTGCGCGTCGTAGTCGTCGGTCAAGTAGGCCAGGGCCGGGGTGGGGACGACACCGACCGTGAGGACGTCGACTCCGGCGGAGGACAGACCGGCCACGATCGCGGCTTCGAGCATCTCGCCGCTCGCGCGCGGGTCCCGTCCGACCACGGCCAGGGGGCGGGTGGTCGACGAGGCGACCTCGCCGAGCACCGCTGCGGCGGCACGGCCGAGTCGTAGTGCGAGGTCTGCCGTCACCTCCTCGTTCGCCAGTCCCCGAACTCCGTCGGTACCGAACAACCGGGCCATGACAGTTACCTCTTCCGAGCAGGTGGAGCGAATGCAGGTGCCGTGACACGAAGCAGGCGCCCGCGGCGGTCCGAGGACCAGCCGGAGCGCCTGCTTCTCCAGAAGTGCTGAGATCAGCGCTTCGAGTACTGCGATGCCTTACGAGCCTTCTTCAGGCCGTACTTCTTGCGCTCCACGGCACGCGGGTCACGCGTGAGGAAGCCGGCCTTCTTGAGGGCGGGGCGATCGTCCGGGGTGACCTCGATGAGGGCACGGGCGATGGCGAGACGCAGGGCGCCTGCCTGGCCGGACGGGCCACCACCGTGCAGGAGGGCGACGATGTCGAAGCCGTCCGCACGCTCGACGGTGACGAACGGGGACTTGATGAGCTGCTGGTGCACCTTGTTGGGGAAGTAGTCCTCGAGGGTGCGGCCGTTGAGCTTGAAGTCGCCCGAGCCGGGGGTCATGCGCACGCGCACGACGGCTTCCTTACGACGACCGACCGTGGTGACGGGGCGATCGATGTAGATGGCGGGACGAGCGGCGGCCTCGATGTCGGCGACGACCTCGGGCTCCTCGACGGAGACGAACTCGTCGGCGATCTCGACGGAGTCACCGATGGGGACGGTCTCTTCGGCCGTCTCGGTCACGACGTTCTCTTCGGGAGCGGTCACTGGGACACCTGCTTGATCTCGTACGGGACGGGCTGCTGAGCCGTGTGGGGGTGATCGGGACCTGCGTAGACCTTGAGCTTGCCGGCGATCTGGTTGCCGAGCTTGGTCTTGGGGATCATGCCCTTGATGGCCTTCTCCACGACGCGGTCGGGGTTCTTGTCCAGAACCTCACCGATGCTGCGCGCACGGAGACCGCCCGGGAAGCCCGAGTGGTGGTAGTGGAACTTGTCGGTCCGCTTGTTGCCGCTGATCGCGACCTTCTCAGCGTTGATGACGATGACGAAGTCTCCGCCGTCGAGGTTGGGGGAATACGTGGGCTTGTGCTTGCCACGCAGCAGAGTTGCTGCCTGGACTGCGAGGCGGCCGAGAACGACGTCGGTGGCGTCGATCACGTGCCAGGTCCGGGTGACATCCCCGGCCTTTTGGCTGTACGTGGACACAGAACTTCCTTGTCTCATCGCTGATGGTGCTGGCCAGGCGCGTGGTCGATCGTCTCGGCGGCCAGTGGAGACCCGAGGGACCGGTATCGGTCGTGCATGACGACTCGATGTACCGAACGCCAACGGTGTACCTTACCGGCCCACGTACTGGCAGGTCAAAACCCCTCGACCGTCATCGCCGACGAGAGGTGCACTCGATGCAGCGGCGAGCAGTCGGCAGCACCTCGAGGCGGGGGTCGGAGATCGCCCCGCCGCACACCTCGCACTGTCCGTAGGTGCCGCGCTCGATCCGCATCTCCGCGTCGTCGAGTTCGCGCAGTTCCTCCCGCGCCTCTCTCGACATCGATGCGATGGCGGCGCGCTCGAACGCGATGGTCGACCCCTCGGGATCGTGCTCGTCGTCGTCCGTGGTCCACCGGGACCCTTCGACGATGGCCTGGTGCTGTCGTGCGAGCGACACGATGCGGGCCTCGGTGAGCGCACGTTCCGCCGCGACCCGGCTGCGGGCGATCGCCCGAGCCGCGTGGTCGCGGTCGCTCGGGTCGGTGACGGGCTGATCCGGCTGTGTCATGACGACGTCCAGTATCCGCCCCGCGCCGACCGGAGTCGTACGGACCGTCGGAGATGGGCAACCGGACACCCCCCACGCCCCGGTTGCCCACCTCGTCCGTGATCAGGCGAACATTCCCCGGTTCGCCGCCTCGCGTGCCTGCATGTCGGCGTTGCCCTGACCGACGGCACTGCCGACCGCCTCGAGAACCTGATTGAGCTCCAGGGCCGCCGAGTCCCACTGGCGCTGCTTGTCCTGGTACGACTCCGACGCCGTGCCTTCCCATTCCGCCACCAGCGGCGAGATGATCTGGCGCAGTTCGTCGAGCTTGCTGTTGAGAGTGGCCTGCTTCGCGTCGATCTGAGCAGTGACCTGGTCGATGGCACCGAACACGTATCTCATGGTGAACGTCCTTCCTGACGTGAGTGATGGGCAGATCGGATGATCGGCGGGTCAGAGGTTGAGCGAACCGCCCGCGGCGGTGACGGTGCGCGTGTTGTCGTCGTCGGCAGCGCCGTAGGCGGTCCCGCTCGACTTGATGGCGTCCCCGATCGAACCCAGCGCGAGTTGCAACTTGTTCGCGCTGCCGTCCCAGCTGGTCATGACGTTCTGGAACGCGATCGCCGCCGCGCCTTCCCAACTCCCTCCGACGGCCTGGACGTCGCCACGCAGCTGGTCCAGCAGCGCCTTGATCTCGAGCGTCAGCTGGTCCACCTTCCCTGCGGTGACGTGCATCGTCTCGACGGTGGTCTTCATCTGCGACATGGTCTCTCGATCCCCCTCGGTGTGGTCCGGGCCGGTACCCGGAACTTCCCCTGCACCTCTTTCGACGCGACGACTCGGCGAACGGTTCCGTCTCCGCCACCGCGTCACCCGACGACGAGGGACGCGAGGACCGCGGTGCAGACCTCCGCCATCACAGGGTTCGCGGCCTCGGTGCTCTGACAGCCGAGACTCGTCTGCTCCCCCGGTGACACGATCACCGTCCACGCCACCGTCGAGCCGTCGGACGCCTTCTCGGTGTAGACGAGCGCGGGACGATCGGATACGTCCGACCGTCGATCGAGCCCGCCGAGTCGATCGGGTGCGGCGTCGACCCCGGCCGACAGGGTGGCCTGCACGTCGGGTAGTCCGACGCCCACACCGAGTTCGCGGACCACCAGCACCAGTCGCATGCCGGCGGGTGCGTCGGGACGGATCTCGACCCGCTCCGTACCCGGCTCGACATGCCACCCCACCGGCACGATCAGGTGTGTTCCGGCGATCGAGAAGTCGGTACCGGCGGGGGCGCTCGTCGTCGTCGCGGCGGCCGGCTCGGTGGTGGGCGCGGTGGGTCGAGTGGGCCCGGCCGGGACCATGGACGGTTCTGCGGCTCGTGGTCGCTCCGTCGCAGGCGCGGGCGACTGTCCGCTGGTCAGTGCCGCGACGCCGATGCTGACGCACACCACCGCGGTCGCCACCGCTGCCACCAGGACCGGCCGTCGGGTCGTGCGCCGACGGTCCACGGCCGCCGCGGCGGCTCGTTCGGCCAGCCACGCGCCCGTCCTGCCGGGCGTGAGCTCGGCCGGTACGGACGATGTGACGGGCGGAACCGGGAGGGGGCTCGCGCCCGCGCTCGGGACCACGGCTGCCGCCATCTCCTCGTCGTCCACCGTCACCACCGTCAGATCGCTCATCTCGTCGAGTACGGCTCGCGGCAAGGTGTCACTCGCGCCGTGCACGACGAGTCGGCAGGCCGGCGCGGCAGCGAGAACTCCGTCCACCGCGGCACGAGTGCGCGACACCGTCAGCTCGTCGTCCCCTCCGATCGTGGGGTCGGTCAGAACACAGTCCACGACGTCGCTGCTGAGGGCCGTACTCACCACGGTCGAGACCGTGGTGCGGTGCGGTGTGCGGTCGAGAACCACTGTTCGGCAGCGTGATCCACCGCACGGGCAGGGCCGGGCCGACTGCGCCGCGTCCCGCGCGACAAGCGCCGACGACACGAGGAGGACGTCACGCGCGAGGGGTCGCGCGGCCGCGGTGAGGACGCTGCAGCGCACGGCTCCCCAGTGCGGTGGGTGCACCAGCACCAGGTCGTGGTCCCCACCGTGCACCCCCGCATCGCGCAGAGCGTCGGTGAACATCTCGGACACCATCGTCGACACCTCGACCTCGCGTCCGTCGGCGAGAGTGACGACGCGGTCGTCGATGTGGCCGAGGACGTCCACGGACGCGGAACCGTCTGCGGGAGTTCTCGACAGCACCCCGAACCGTGAACACCACACCGCGTCCACGGTCGTGACGAGCCCGACGGGCGACGTCACCGCTCGTCCGGCGCGGTCTCGCACAGCGCGGTCTGCACCAGTGTCGCCGTTCCGCGCCCGACCAGCACACCGCGTCCGGGTGGGAGTTCGGACGGACGGACGGAGCCGAGCAGGACGCCCTCCTCTCGGCTCCCGCTCATGACCAGTCCCGGTGATGCCAGGTCCTTGAGCCTCGCGAGGACCGGTTCGTACAGTGCCCGAGCGGATCCGCCGCACCGACGTGCGACGACGAGATGCAGACCGACGTCCCGCGCCTGCGACAGCAGTTCCAGCAACTCGGTCAGCGGGTTTCCGTGCGGCGTGACAACGAGGTCGTAGTCGTCGACGACCACGACGATCTCGGGACCGGTCCACCAGGATCTCGCAGCGAGTTCGCGACGAGTGGTGTCCGGTCCCGGACGGCGGGCACGCAGGTAGGTCGCGAGTTCGGCGACCATCGTCGTGGCCTGCTCGGCCGTGGACGCGTGACCGGCGAGCCGATCGGACGGGATGTCGCCCAGCAGGGTTCGTCGGTAGTCGACGGCGAGGATTCTCAGCGACGTGGCGTCGTTGGCCTGCGCGAGCGAACGGCAGATCGATCGCAGCAGACTGGTCTTCCCGCAGCCCGAGTCGCCGAGGACGAGAAGGTGCGGATGCTCGGCCAGATCCAGAACGACCGGCGCGAGATCGTTCTCGTCGACACCCACCGGCACGGTGGCGACGAATGTCCCCGAGGCGGACGGTGGCCACCACGCCGACACGGACGACAGAAGGTCGTCACGCTCGAGTCGACGCGGCAACAGTCGCACCGGGGGCGTCGGTGCGTCACCCCGCCACCGGTGGACCGACTCGGCGATCGCGCGGTCGGTCCCGTGTCCGAGATCGTCCGTGTCGGCGATGCCGTCGACACGCGGGAGCGCGACGAGCAGATGCAACCCGTCCGGGGTGATACCTCGACCGGGCCGACGCGTCGGGACGTGCATCGCCCGTGCTCGGCCGATGTCCGAGTCCGACGGATCACCCATGCGCAGTTCGACTCTCGTGGTGACGGCATCCTTCACCGCGGGACGGAGCTCGGCCCACCGACTCGCGGCGAGGACGACGTGCACCCCGTAGGAGAGTCCGCTCGACACCAGCTGGTGCAGGGACGGTTCGAGGGCCTCGAACTCGGCTCGGATCGTGCTCCACCCGTCGACGACCAGAACGATGTCCGGCACCGGCGGTGCACTGTCTCCACCCGACTCTCGCCTGCGCCGCGCGTCGGCCATCGACCGGATCTCGCCGGTGCGGAACAACTCCTCGCGGCGTCGAACGGTTCCGACCACGTCGGCGACGATGCGTCGCACGGCGTCCGCCTCCGAGCGGACCGCGACGGATCCGACGTGAGGAAGGCCTACCAGCCGTCCGACGGATCCACCGCCGAAGTCCAGGACGTGGAACTGCACGTGGTGCGGGGAGTACCGCAGAGCCAGATCGAGGACGAGCGTGCAGAGCGCGGTGGACTTGCCGGACTGCGGTCCCCCGACGATCGCCACGTGCCCGGACGCACCGGTGAGGTCGAGTTCGAGTGCATCGCGTCGCTGGTCGTACGGCCGGTCGACCAGTGCGACCACGGCGCGCAGTGACCCCGCCGCGGCGGGCCGGTCACCGCCGAGCGCCGTGTCCGGTGACACCGAGTCGAGTGTGACGGGCCGGTCCAACGGCGGTAGCCACACCCGGTGTGCGGGACGCCCGTGACCGCGCACTCGCGCGACGACGGCGGAGAGGATGGTGCCGCCGTCCGACGACTCGGACGGAGACGGCGGTTCGCCCGCCGGTTCGAGGGCGGTCTCGTCGAGCAGCGGCACCGGCGCCGCCGTGAAGAGACGGGGCCCGGTCGAGCCTGCGCCGACCGAGAGCGCTGCGGGCTCGTCGCTCCGCAGACGGGGACCCGAGACGTACATCGCGGTGAAGCGCACCAGCTCGCTGGAGTCCGTTCTGAGGAACCCCACTCCCGGACCCCCGGTCACGTGATGCGCGTCGGCGACACCCAGAACCGATCGAGATTCGGAGGCCGAGAACGTCTTCAGACCGATGCGGTAGGAGAGATGACTGTCGAGTCCGCGCAGCCGACCCTCGTCGAGCCGCTGGCTCGCCAGCAACAGATGGATGTGCAGCGAGCGCCCGAGTCGCCCGATCGCGACGAAGAGCTCGGCGAACTCCGGGAACCGGGTCAGCAGTTCGGAGAACTCGTCGACGACGACGAAGAGCGCCGGTAGAGGCGCGAGTGCGGCACCACCCTCGCGCGCACGGGTGTAATCGGAGACGTTCGCGTAATTGCCGGCGGCCCTGAGCAGTTCCTGCCGTCGAGTCATCTCGCCCGCGAGCGCGTCGCGCATCCGCTCGACCATCTGCGCTTCCTCGGACAGATTGGTGATGACGGCCGCGACGTGAGGCGCCGATTCCAGTCCGAGAAACGTGGCCCCACCCTTGAAGTCGACGAGGACGAGATTCAGGACGTCGGGCGGGTGCGTCGCGACGAGTCCGAGCACCAGCGTCCGCAACAGTTCCGACTTTCCCGATCCCGTGGCGCCGATACAGAGTCCGTGCGGTCCCATACCCCCCTCGGCGGCCTCCTTCAGGTCGAGCTCGACGACGCGACCGTCGTCGTCGAGTCCGAACGGGACGCGCAGTCGCGACCGCCCGGAACGGGAGGACCAGGCGACGCCGGGGTCGAGACTGTCGGGAGACGTCATGCCGGGCAGGTGTTCCCATGCTCGGACGCGCGGGCCACCCTCCGCCCGCACGACGGTGTCGCCCGTCCGGAATCGAGCGAGTCCCCGCGCCACCACGGCGGCGGTGACCACGTCCACACCGTCCGCGGTACCGAACATCTCGACTCCGGCCGCGCTCCGTGCGCCGAGCGCAGGCCTGTCCGCGCCGTCGCCGACGACCAGGACGAGTGTGCGATCCGCGGTGCCGTCCCGGCCCGCACCGGACACGGTCAGGACCGTCACGTCCCCGCCCCTCGTCACGGTCTCCCATGTCTCGGTATCCTCGACACCGTCCTCGGCACCGCGATCCACGACCACGATGCGATGGGGCCGCGCACCGGTCGACGAGTCTGCCGCCGGGACGGCGAGGTCCCGCGCTGCCTCCGCCGGCGATCCGAAGGTCAGCCGCCGTCGCCCGCCACCGTCCGACGCGGTCTCGTCCCCGTGGTGCGGCAACCACTTCGTCCAGTCCCACGTCGCCGCGATGCAGTCGTCCACGACGACCACCACACTGATGTCGTCCGGACTGTGGAAAGTGCACGCCTGCAACACCATCGAGCGCACGAGCGCTCTCGCCGCCTCGACGGGGCCGTCGACACCGATCACGGAGAACGCGCGCAACGAGACCGCGGTGGGAAGGTCCGACACGATGGCATGGGTCCGGACGAACGAGCGCAGGAGGGCGGCCGACACCGGCTCGAGACCCTCGGGCGGACCCGTGTCGGGTGTGACGAGGCGAGTGGCGAGTCGTTGGTCGCCCACGCCCACCCGCAGATGGACGAAGTCGTCGTCTGTCGACCGCCTCTCCCACATGCGTGAGGTTCCGGCGAACGAGGACAGCGTCGACGGATCAGGATGGGAGAAGGCCAGTGCCTCGTGCTGCGCCGACGCCGTCGACCGGACCCGCTCGCGCATCGCACCGAGGTACGTCAGATAGTCCTTGCGCGATTCGTCGAGTTCGGCCGTCCGTGGCCCGCCTCCGCGGCCCCCACCGGCGAACATCCCCAGCATGGACACCACCATCATGGCCGGGAACAGCAGCGTCATCGGGTTGGCGGCCGCGCCCGACGTGATCAGGAGGGCAACCATGCCGACCATCGCGACCACCATGACCAGAGGCAGCATCTTCAGGAGCGGGTTCCCCGGGACCACCCGCGGAATCTCCGGTGGCGGCTCCATCTCGACGGTGCCGCCCGGCACCCGCGGCGCGTCCTCGCGCGGCGGTCGACCATGGACCACCCGCGTGTCCACCGCCGTCGCGTACTCGCCCTCACGTCCGACCACCACGTCCACCCCCCAGTGGCTCGCCGCCCCGTTCGGCGAGTCGGGTCAGACCGTAGCGCCGGACGCCGACGACCGGGAGGGAAGACGACGAGGGTTGTGGACGAACCCTCGTGCCTGTGCATATCGCGAGGCGATGTCACCGAACTGACCTATAGTGCTCGCACGACCCGCGGTGCGACCGCGGGAAGAGAGTTCGGGGGGACTTTCGATGACCATCGCGCCGACCGCTGCGCCGCTGTCCACGACGCGCGAATCCGCGGTACGCCGGATCGAGCCGGCCGTGCTGCGCATCACCGTGATCACGGGGGACGTCGAGGTGGACGTCTCGGTTCCCGGCGGAGTCGCCGTCGCCGCGACGGTGCCCGCTCTGACGGCGCTGATCGACGAGCGCGCGGACTCGGATCGTTCGCCGGGCCCACGGTCGCTCTCGACGATGGTGGGAGTGCCGCTCGACGCGCGTCTCTCGTTGCTGGACAACGGTGTTCGGGACGGCGACGTGCTGGTTCTCCACCGCGGACGAGAGTCCTCACCGCCGGTCTTCGACGATCTGACGGAGGCGGTGGCCGTTCTCTGCAACGGCCACTCGTGGACCCGGTCCGACTCGGTCGTCGCAGCCACCGTCGTGTCGACGGCGGCACTGGCGACCGCGGGATGGACCGCGACGAGAACGAGCGGAGTCCCTGCGGCAGCGAGTCTCGCCGTCCTCGCGCTGCTCACCGTCGTGGCCGCGTGTGTGTGCACCGCGGCGCGCGTCCCCTCGGCCCTGAGCTTCGGTCTCAGGTCGACCGGGTGTCTCCTCGCGTTCGCCGCGGGCACGATGCTCGTTCCCGGCCAGGATGCCGCGGCCGACGCAGTGCTCGGATTCGCGCTGACCGCGGCGGCGTCCGTCGTCACCTCGATGGTCGCCGGCCGCGAGGGACGCGCCACGTTCACCGCGGTGTCGACCGTGAGCCTCGTGGGCGCCGTCGCCGCTGCTGTCGAGGCGCTGAGCGACGTGCCCACCGTGACGATCGCGGCGGTCACCGCCGGCGTATGCACCCTGGCGCTCACCCGCGCCCCGCGACTGTCGGCCGCACGAGCCGGAATACGCCTTCCCCCGGTACCACTCGCCGATGCCGGCGCTCGTCTCGACCACCCGGGACACGAGGGACCGCCGACGCGGCCGTCGGAAGCCGCCCTCGTCGCCGCACACGAGTCCGCTCTCGCCGACGTCGACGTCGTCGCGGAACGAGCTCGCACAGCTCAGCAGTACCTCACCGGCTACACGACGGGGTTGTCCCTGCTCGCCTCGGCGGGGGCGATCGTCGTGGCCACGCACGGCATCGCCGCGACCGTCGATCCCGGCAGACTCGCTGCCGCTGCCGCGATCGCCTCCGTCCTGTGCTGCCGGGGCCGCGTGGGTGTCGATCGTCTGCGCTGCGCCGTCGCTGTCACCGCGGGTGTCGCGGCCGTCCTCGTCGTCCTCGCAGTCGGTGCGTCCACACGCGCCGACCTGTGGCCGTGGTGGACCGGGGCTGCGGTGGCGGTCGGCGTCCTCGCGATCCTGATCGGTGTCGTCGCGCCGGGTCGGCGATTCTCCCCCGTCGCGCGCCGGGCGGCCGATCTGGCCGAACTCGCCGTCGTGGTCTCGATCGTTCCTCTCGTCTGTCTCGTCGTCGGGGCCTACTCGGCAGCGCGCGGCCTGTGACGACTCAGCGACGACCAGGGGTGACCGCATGTCTGGTCGCAGCAATGGTCGTTCTGGCCCTGCCCACGACGGGTACGGCAGCCGCGGACACACCGTTGATCGATCCCGGACTGCTCCCCGAGCCGGCTGCCGCGGCCCCGTCCGAACCGACCGAGCAGCGCACCCGGTGCGCGGCCGTCTCCGAGGCGCCCGTGACGTCGGTGGTACCCGCGGCTCAGAGGACGCTCCGGTTCTCGGACGTGTGGAGCCTCACTCGAGGCGCCGGTCAGATCATCGCCGTCATCGACACCGGGGTCGCACCACATCCGCTCCTCCCGACTCTGCGCGCCGGCGGCGACTACGTCTCGACGGGCGACGGGCTCGAGGACTGCGATGCACACGGCACCGTCGTCGCCGGACTCATCGCTGCTCGGCCGGTCCCGGGATCCGGCTTCGCCGGCGGAGCGCCGGACGCCACGATCCTCTCGATTCGTCAGTCCAGTGCAGCCTTCGCCGCGACGTCCTCGGAGCGGGAGGCCGACGAGAACGGTTCCACCTCGGCGGGGTACGGCGACGTCGAGTCGATGGCCGCGGCGATCCGCACCGCTGTCGACGCGGGCGCGGACGTCGTCAACATCTCGGAGGTCGCCTGTGCGAGCGCTGGATCGTCGATGGGCGACGGCGCACTGGGAGCCGCCGTGCGGTACGCCGCGGTGGACAGGGATGCCGTGATCGTCACAGCTGCGGGGAATCTGGACGGCCGTCGGTGCCGGACGCAGAACGACCTCATCCGCGGCATCGACGGACGAGACACGGCGTTGCCGGTGACTCTCGCGTCGCCGGCGTGGTTCGACGAGTACGTCCTCACCGTGGGGTCGCTGGACCCGGACGGGCGGCCGTCGTCGTTCAGCTTGAACGGGCCGTGGGTCGACGTCGCGGCTCCGGGTACCGAGGTCACGTCCCTCGGTGCCACGGGTACCGGTCTGGCCGACGGCACCCTCGACGACGAGGGGCGCCGAACAGCCTTCACGGGAACGAGTTTCGCCACACCGTTCGTCTCCGCGACGGCCGCCCTGGTGCGGGCGCGTCATCCGGAGCTGTCCGCGGCAGATGTCATCGACCGCATCGTGACGACGGCGCACTCACCGGCAGGTGACTGGGACTCGGCCGTCGGCCACGGCAGTCTGGATCCGGTGGCGGCGGTGACGGGCAGCGCGGTCGCACGGGGTGAGGACGCGTCCGTGCGACTGTCCCCGCGCACGACACCTCCGGTCACCGACCGTCGCGACGCACTACTCGCCCTGGCGTCCTCCGTCGGGATCCTGCTGCTCGTGTCCGGCGCACTGGCGGTACGCGCGGTGGTCCGGCGTCAGGACCCGTCGTGACCCACACGGGCCGCATCGACGGTCAGCGCCGGACCGGTCGGCAGCAGTCCCACGACGGGCCACGGCGCCGGTGCCGGATCGCCGAGTCCGAGTGCCTCCGCGTCCTGCGTGAACGGGACGCCGAAGCGGGTTCCCGTGTCGGCGACGTAGAAGGCGGAATCGCGGCGCGGGTCGTCGGCGGCCTGCCCGGTGGTGGCGACGTACAGCCCGGACCCCGGTGCCACGAAGAAGGTGTCCAGCGCATCCCCTGCACCGTCCGCCCCGGCCAGCGTCACGGCGCGCGCGTCGGCAGTCGCACCGATCGTCATCCTCGTCTGCGCCCCGCGCCCCGTCGAGTCGTCCGGCCCGACCCACTCCACGCAGGTGGCGTCGCCGCCCGTCACGATGATCGGTGGTCGCTCCGGAAACGTGTCGACCGCCAGAGGTGCAGCGGTTCTCGGAGCCCGAGCGATCACATCGGGCGGGACGGCGTCGACACCCACCCGGCCGGCCGAATCGGAGAAGCGCAGCAGCTGCGCGGTGGCCGCTCCGATCGCCTGCACGCCGTCCTGCAGAACGACGTAGTGCTCGCTGCGATCCCCGAGATCGACTGTCACCACGGATCCGACGGGCCGACCCCCGATCGGGTACGGGGCAGCAGCGCCCGACCCGATCACCGTGGGGGTCACGATCTCCGGCGCTTCGGGCACCGCGTCGAAGAGCCCCGCCGACACCGGAGTGGGTACCGCGTCCTCCAGGCCGAGGGCTCGGGTCACGGCGGTGTTCTGCAGGTCCACCCGTGCGCGCACCTGTCCGTGCACCAGGTAGTCGACGCCGTCGCGGCGCCACACCAGCGCGTCGTCGGGGTCGAGTGCGCGACGCGGTGCGACGGACTGCGTCCCCACCGGTTCGACGGTCACATCGGTCGTGCCGCTGTCCGACTCCTCGCACACGGACCAGACCATCGCACCAGTCGTGACCGGAAGCGCCTGCGGCGCACCGCCGATACCGATCGCGGCGCCTCGGGCGCGTCGAGCGATCTCGTCCGGACCGACCGCGGTGGGCTCGTCCGGCCGACCGACGAACAACCGGGCGGACGCCAGATCGGACGCGGGATGGAGCGTGTCGTCCTCGACGACGTACAGAGCGCCACTCTCGTCGTCCAGCACGATCACGGCATCACCGATACGTGCGGCCGGTCGGACGAAGGCGAGTGCGGCGCAACCGGCGAGGATCAGGACCGCCACGACGACGCCGACCGCGGAGGCCCGCGCCGTCGATCGCAGCGGTTCGTGCCGCATCGACGTGTCGCCCAGGACCAGTGCGTGATCGAGCCGTCTCACAGAGAACCGATGCGCACCGATCTGCCATCGCGTGGTCGGTGTTCCTGCCATCGATATCCCCTGCCCTCGGTGCCGCGGCGACTCGGCCCGGCCCCCCGCCGGACACGCCGGACCCGATGGAGGGGTCCCGCGTGAGGGCACAGTACATCGACCGCAGAGAAGGAGCCATGGTGTCCGAGACTCGCCCGGGGATGACGGCCGCACGCGACGTCGTGGTGTCGCAGGCAGTGGCGCTCGGCGTGGCCGTCGCGCTCACGACGTCGGGAGTGCCTGCACGATGGGCGATCACGGCCGCAGTGGTCGTCGTGATCGGACTCTGCCTCCCCCGGGACGGGCGTCCTGTCGTGGGTCACCTCTCGGCGTGGCCACGGCTTCTCGCGCATCGACCGGTACCCGCGCGCACGGTGCTGTCGTTCGATCGTCCCGGCGGTCCGATCGGTGTGGTGTGGAACGGATCCGACCTGACGATCGTCGCGGAACTCCACGTCGAACCGGCTGCGGCCGGATGGTCGACGGTCGGCTCACGCGGTGCGACACCCGATGCCGTGGTGCCGCTCCGCGACCTCGTCGACCGACTGTCGCAGGGCACGGACGCGCCCACCCACCTGGGTGTCACCTCCGTCGGCACGCGTCCGGCACGGGGTCGCCGCGCCGCGGACTCCTACCTGTCCATGGCCGGACCGCTCGCGTCGGTGGCGCGGCGGCAAACCTTCCTCTCCCTCTCGACCGATGTCCACGAGGGTGAGACGGCCGCGGCGCGTCGGGGCGGAACTGCTGCGGGGTCGGTGCAGATGCTCGCCACGACCATGGCCCGACTGCAGCACGTCCTGCGCACCCACGGTCTCGTGGGCAGCCTTCTCACCTCCGATCAGATCCGTGCGGCGGATCTTCTGGTGACGAGTGGGGTTCCCCTCCGTCACGTCCGTCCGCAGTGGAGCTTCGCCCGGCTCGGCGGATCGACCTGGTGCTCACGGCGGCTCGCACCGTCCGCCTGGACCGCGGCGGCGATCGACTCGATCGGCGATCACGACGCGGACGTCACGAGTCTCGCCGTCCGGGCGGCTCTCTCGACCACCACCGAAGCGACGGCGACGGCCACCTACGGCTATCTGTCGGCCGAATCGCCGCAGCGCCGATCGATCCGGGTCGCGGGATCCAGCACGCTCGACGGCCTGCATCGACAGGGCCTGGAGGACGTCCTCGTGTCGACCGCCCGGCCGGCGACGCCCACGCACCCCGTCGAGGGAGCGCAGTGGAGCACCCTCGTGCTGCCGGTCGCGGGATGCGGTCAGGTCGTCGGTGTCGACTCCGACGGAACCACGGTCACCGCACGTGTGTTCGGGAAGGACGTCGACACCGTCGACGTCCACGGCGAGCTGTACGTGGTCCACCAGATCGTCTTCCGCGCCGTGGCCGTCGGTGCGGTGGTCCTGGTGATGACCGACCGACCCCATGCGTGGCGCCATCTCGCCGTCGCGGTCGCGGATTCGGGCACCCTCTCGGTGGTGACTCCCGTGTCGGATGTCGAGTCCGGCACCGCGGTGGATCTGGTGGTCGCCGATCATGCCGGAGACAGACCGACTCCGGTACCGGGAACGGTGCTGCGGGTGAACCCGGCCTCGTCGACCGGCGGGACCGACATCGTGATCGACCAGTCCCCGGACGTCACCGACGAGGTGGCCCTGACGATGGCGTCGCGGAGCATCACCCTGCGGCTCGTCACCACCGCGGCCGAGACCGAGGCCATCGGTCGACCGCGGGGTCTCCCACGACCGGGCTCAGCCGCGCGGGTAGGGCTGACCGGCGCCCTCTGACCACCACAGCAACTGATCGATCAACCGCTGTGCGCCATCGATCGCGGCACCGTCGGACGTCTCGCCGTGCGCGTCGAACGCCTTCTTCACTCGGGGGAACAGCACGGCGTCGCGCACGGGGGCCATGTGCAACTCCGCGACCACCTGACGCAGCTGCTCCACGGCGCGCACTCCCCCGGCCGTGCCGCCGTAGGAGACGAAACCCACCGGCTTGCCACGCCATTCGAGCTTCACCGAGTCCAGTGCCAACTTCAGCGGTGCCGGGTAACCGTGGTTGTACTCGGGAGTGACGAGCACGAAGGCATCGCAGCCGTCCACCCAGCGCGTCAGCTCGTCGACACCAGGGCCACCCGAGAGATCCATCGGCAGAACGACATCCGCGAGGTCGAGTACCCGGACCTCGAATCGCCCGTCCGCCGAGGCGCGGCGCACGAACCACTGAGCCACTGTGGGGCCGACACGCCCCGTCCGGACCGAGCCGATGATCACGCCGAGAACAGGAGCCATGTCTGAAGAGGCTAGCCGCAGCAGGCACCGGGCAACGACCGCGTTGCCCGGGTCGTGCGACTGCGATCGGCCAGCTCCGTATCGGCCGGGTAGTCGACGCGCACCAGCGACAGTCCGTGAGCAGGGGCCACGGTGATCGAGCTGGACCTGGCATCGCTGGACAACAGGCCGCGTACCCACGTGAGGTCCCGGCGTCCTTCGCCCACAGCCAGCATCGCCCCGACCAGGGAACGCACCATCGACCAGCAGAACGCGTCCGCGCTCACGTGCGCGGTGAGATCGTCGCCGTCCCGCACCCAGTCGAAGCGCTGCAGCTCCCGCACGGTGGTGGCACCGTCACGGCGCTTGCAGAAGGCGACGAAATCGTGGAGGCCGACGAGGGTCGACGATGCCTCCTGCATCGCCGCCACGTCGAGTGTGCGGGTCCACGGCACCACGAAACCCGCTCGGAGGGGCGGAGTTCCGTAGGGCGCGGTGGACAATCGATACTCGTAGTGCCGCCGCAGTGCGGAGAACCGGGCGTCGAAATCGTCGGACACGAACGTCACACGCAGGACGCGGACGTCCGTCGGCAGGAAACGCGCGAGTCGCCGCACCAGCAACGACGGGTCGGGTGCGCGGTCGGGATCGCGAGGATCGATGCGGGCCAACGCGGTTCGCGGCACGTCGACGTGGGCGACCTGGCCCTCGGCGTGCACGCCGGCATCCGTCCGCCCGGCCACGGTGAGCTCGAGTGGGGTACCGAAGATGGCGGACAGTCGCTCCTCGAGCACACCGCACACGGTCCGTTGGTCGCGTTGTCGAGCCCAGCCGGCGAAGGCAGTGCCGTCGTAGGCGACATCGAGACGCAAACGGGCGAGCCCGCCACCCCCGGAAGGGGTGACGGGCTCGCCCAGAGAGTCCGAGGACACTCTTACTTCTTGTCTGCCTCATCGGCGTTGGCCGCGTGAGCGTCCTCTGCCTCGACACCCTCGATGACGGCGTCTGCATTCTCGACCTGAGCGTCGGTTGCCTCGGCCTCGACGGCCTCGACGACGTTCTGATCGGATGCAGCCTCGTCAGCGGCGGTCTCGTCGTTCGTGGCGGCAGGCGCGGCCTGCGATGCCTGGACACGACGAGCACGGTCCGCCTCGTTGGACACCGTCTGCTCGCGAACGAGCTCGATGATGGCCTGAGGAGCGTTGTCACCCTTGCGGGGGACGGTCTTGATGATGCGGGTGTAGCCGCCTGCGCGCTCGGCGAAGTGCGGGCCGATCTCTGCGAACAGAGTGTGAACGACGTCCTTGTTGCGGATGTCCTTCATGACCTCACGACGGTGAGCCAGCGAGCCGGCCTTCGCGTGCGTGATGATCTTCTCGGCGTAGGGGCGGAGGCGCTTGGCCTTCGACTCCGTGGTGGTGATCCGTCCGTGCTCGAACAACGCCGTGGCCAGGTTGGCGAGAATCGCCTTCTGGTGCGACGCCGATCCGCCGAGACGGCGACCCTTGGTGGGCTTGGGCATGTCAATCTCTCCTGATCAAGAGCTCGGGACGCGAGTGCGTCAGAGCTGTTCGGTCTCGGCGTAGTCCTGCTCGGCGCCGTCGGCATCGCTCACGGCGGTGTCGGTGTCGCTCCAGGTACCGGTGGCGGCGTCGTATCCGGCGACAGTGCTCGGATCGAACGTCGCGGGGCTGTCCTTGAGCGAGAGGCCGAGCGAGTGCAGCTTGACCTTGACCTCGTCGATGGACTTCTGTCCGAAGTTACGGATGTCCAGCAGATCCGACTCGGTACGGCCGACCAGCTCGCCGACGGTGTGAACACCCTCGCGCTTGAGGCAGTTGTAGGACCGGACGGTGAGGTCCAGATCCTCGATCGGCAGACCGAAGGATGCGATGTGATCGGCCTCGGCGGGCGAGGGTCCGATCTCGATGCCTTCTGCTTCGACGTTGAGCTCACGGGCAAGCCCGAACAGCTCGACCAGGGTCTTGCCCGCCGAGGCGAGCGCGTCCCGCGCGGTGATGGAGTTCTTTGTCTCCACGTCGAGAACGAGCCGATCGAAGTCGGTGCGCTGCTCGACGCGGGTGGCCTCCACCTTGTAGGTCACCTTCAGCACGGGCGAGTAGATCGAGTCGACCGGGATACGGCCGATCTCGGCGCCCGACGCCTTGTTCTGAACAGCCGGAACGTATCCGCGGCCACGCTCGACGACGAGCTCGATTTCGAGCTTGCCCTTGTCGTTCAGGGTCGCGATGTGCAGATCCGGGTTGTTCACGGTGACGCCGGCCGGAGGAACGATGTCGCCTGCAGTGACAGTGCCGGGGCCCTGCTTGCGGACGTACATGGTGACCGGCTCGTCCTCTTCCGAGGACACGACGAGACCCTTGAGGTTCAGGATGATGTCGGTGACATCCTCCTTCACGCCGGGGACCGTGGTGAATTCGTGCAGAACGCCGTCGATACGGATGCTGGTGACAGCAGCGCCGGGGATCGACGAGAGAAGCGTGCGGCGAAGCGAGTTGCCGAGGGTGTACCCGAAGCCAGGCTCGAGGGGCTCGATGACGAACTTCGAGCGGTTGTCAGCGATGACCTCTTCGGTCAGCGTGGGTCGCTGAGAAATGAGCATTGATGTCCTCCTGGGAAGAGCGTCCGCTATTTGACGCTCGGGATGTGGCCTACGGCCCCGTGCGCCTTTTGCGTATCCGGAGATACGCAAAAGGCGCACGGGGCGCGAAGCGCCCTACTTCGAGTAGTACTCGACGATGAGCTGCTCGGTCAGCGGGATGTCGATCTGCGAACGCTCCGGCTCCTGGTGGACCAGGATGCGGAGACGGTTCGGAACGACCTGCAGCCAACCGGCAACGGGACGATCGCCATAGGTCTCACGGGCGATCTGGAAAGGCAGCGTGCTCAGCGACTTCTCGCGGACGTCGATGATGTCGTACTGCGAGACGCGGTAGCTGGGGATGTCGACCTTCTTGTTGTTGACCAAGAAGTGGCCGTGCGTGACCAACTGGCGTGCCTGACGACGCGTGCGAGCGAGGCCCGCACGGTAGACGACGTTGTCGAGACGCGTCTCGAGGATGCGGAGCAGGTTCTCACCCGTCTTGCCCTTGAGGCGGTTCGCTTCCTTGTAGTACAGCGAGAACTGCTTCTCCATGACGCCGTAGGTGAAGCGTGCCTTCTGCTTCTCCTGCAGCTGGAGCAGGTACTCGCTCTCCTTGATACGCGCGCGGCCGTGCTGGCCGGGCGGGTACGGGCGACGCTCGAAGGCCTGGTCGCCTCCGACGAGGTCGACGCGCAGTCGACGCGACTTGCGGGTGATGGGTCCGGTATAACGAGCCATGTTCTGTTACTTCCTTCCCGCTAGACGCGACGGCGCTTGGGCGGACGGCAGCCGTTGTGCGGCTGGGGGGTGACATCGGAGATGGTGCCGACCTCGAGGCCTGCCGCCTGGAGCGAACGGATCGCGGTCTCGCGGCCGGAGCCGGGACCCTTCACGAAGACGTCGACCTTCTTGACGCCGTGCTCCTGCGCCTTGCGCGCGGCACTCTCGGCAGCGAGCTGAGCGGCGAACGGGGTCGACTTGCGCGAGCCCTTGAAGCCCACGTGGCCCGAGGACGCCCACGAGATGACGTTGCCCGACGGGTCGGTGATCGACACGATCGTGTTGTTGAACGTGCTCTTGATGTGAGCGCTGCCGTGCGGGACGTTCTTCTTGTCCCTGCGGCGCGTCTTCTGGGTCTTCTTCGGACCGGAGGTGCGTGACTTCGGGGGCATTACTTCGCCTTCTTCTTGCCGGCAATGGTGCGCTTCGGTCCCTTACGGGTGCGCGCATTGGTCTTCGTGCGCTGTCCACGGACGGGCAGACCACGACGGTGGCGAAGGCCCTGGTAGCAGCCGATCTCGATCTTGCGACGGATGTCGGCCTGCACCTCGCGGCGCAGGTCGCCCTCGACCTTGAGCGACTCCTCGATGTACTCGCGGAGCTTGGTCAGGTCCTCGTCGGTGAGGTCCTTGCTCCGGAGATCGGGGCTGACGCCCGTGGCGGAGAGAATCTCCTGCGAACGGGTACGGCCGATGCCGTAGATGTAGGTGAGTGCGATCTCCATGCGCTTCTCGCGCGGAAGATCCACACCGGCTAGACGTGCCATGTGGCGTTTTCCTTCATTCGTGCGGAGGTCTGCTCCCAGTCCGTCCCCATACATGTGGTGCTCGGGGCCCCGGCCTCCGCGGCCGGGGGTGTACTACCCGCGTGTGGGCAGCTGGTGCTGGGAGGTCTTCTTCTGGCATGTGGAGCCAAGTAGATCTTCGAGAGGGGGTTGATCAGCCCTGACGCTGCTTGTGGCGCAGGTTGTCGCAGATCACCATGACCCGGCCGTTACGGCGGATCACTTTGCACTTCTCGCAGATCGGCTTGACGCTCGGCTTGACCTTCACGTCTTTTCGATCTCCTGGTCGCGTCCGAGGATCACGCGCGAACGCGTCGAACCTCGGACATGGTTGATCCCCGGCTCGCGAGGAACCGGGGACTCTTGACTACTTGTAGCGGTAGACGATCCGCCCGCGTGTCAGGTCGTAGGGAGACAGCTCGACCACGACGCGATCCTCGGGGAGGATGCGGATGTAGTGCTGCCGCATCTTGCCGCTGATGTGAGCGAGCACCTTGTGACCGTTCTCCAGCTCGATGCGAAACATCGCATTGGGCAGGGGTTCGACTACTCGGCCCTCGACCTCGATTGCGCCGTCCTTCTTTGCCATATCCTCCGCGATCCTGGTTTGCACACCTGATTGACGTCTCGTAACCACACTTCGTGCAGGCACGCGTGAACGCACCGACGTTCCATGTTACCGGGTCGGAGCGAGCAGGCCAAACCAGCCGTCCACAGGCGCGGAGCACCCTCAGCCCGAATGGCCCCGATAGGTGCCGAAGGACCAGTGCACTCCCTCGGGATCGAGGCAGGTGAAACCCTGGCCGCCGTAGTCCTCGTCGCGCAGGGGTTCCACGATACGGGCGCCGGCCTCGCGCGCGCGATCGTGCAGTCGCGTCAGTTCGTCCTGTCCCACGGCAACGTAGACGGCGCCGACTCCGGGCGGCAGGCCCGCGATGGTGCTGTCCGGTCGCGCCGAGCCGAGCATGACGGCTCCGCCGCCGGGGCGGACGAGCTCGGCGTGGTCGACGCGCTCCCCCTCGCCGTACACGGCGGCCTCGGTGAAGCCGAGGACGTCGACGATAAAGGCGATCGCGGCACGCGCGTCGTCGTAGCGGAGTGCGGGCCAGACGACGGTCGGGGTGGTCTCGGTGTGCTGTGTCTCGGTCATGCCGTCGATCCTGTCGCCGCGGAGGTGCGCTCGTCTTGTACGGATGCGAACACCTCGTTCGCACGCCACACCGAGGGCGCCGACCCCGCCAGCGCGCGCCAGTCCCGTGCCATGTGTGCCTGGTCGAAGTAGCCGCAGACCGACGCCACCTCGGCGAGCCGGGGCGGTTCGGCCACCCGCAGCATCGCGTGCGCTCGGGCGAACCGCCCCAGCCGGACCGCGTCCCGCGGCGTGACGGCGTACTCGGAGGCGAACGCGGTCTCGAGGCGTCGACGGCTCCATCCGACCTCCGCGGCGACCTGCTCCACCGACATCGCGGTGGGACCGGTGGTCCGCGCCCACGCCCGCTCCAGCCGGGCATCCGGTTGCGGGGCCCGGCCCAGTCGCGCGCACAGCGTGCGGTCCAGCAGCGCGAATGCCTCACGCCATCCGGTCGCTGCGTGCACGCCGTCGAGAAGCCGAGCGGCATCGCGCCCGAGCAGGTCCTCCAACGGCACGATGTACTGGCGCAACTCGGCGGGCGGGACGTGGAGCAGCGCGCGGCACCCCGCCGGCGTCACCGTGATCTGGACACCGTGCTGCTCGCCGTCGTGCTCGATCACGACGGGTTCGGTCCCCAGACCCGACGCGAGGGCACCGAACTCCCCCGGCCGCTGATCCGCCATCGCGGTGCGGGAGATCGTGAGCGGTGGCCCGATCGGCAGAATGATCGTCAGGTCGACGGACGGCATGCCGACGTGCGAGCCCGGCGCGAAGCCGGAGAGGCGGTACCCCTCGTAGCGACGCACGAGGCCGCGGAGGGCCCGCGACGGCACCGCGGTCGCGCCGTCCGACACGGCTGTCATGGGCACACGGTAGAACGGTACGAGCGAGGCCGCACGGCATTCGTGCACACGCTGCGGACGAGGAGGACCGATCGATGGCCGAGGATCCAGGACGCGTCGAGAAGGCGTTGGTGTCGATCCTCGACAACGGGAGCCGACTGCAGGGCCCCGCCGTCGAGAAGTACGTCTGGCGAATACGCCGCGCGCATCCCACCGAGTCGCCGGCGCAGATCATCGGTCGCCTGGAGAAGACGTTCCTGAACGCCGTGACGGGAAGCGGCGGGGCTGCCGGGGCCACCGCCGCGGTGCCCGGCATCGGCACCGTCGCGTCGGTCGCTGCCGTCGGCACCGAGACGGCCTTCTTCGTCGAGGCCTCCGCACTGCTCACCCTGTCGGTGGCCGCCGTCCACGGCATCGCCGTGCACGACCACGAACAGCGGCGTGCGCTGGTGCTGGCGGTCGCTCTCGGTGAGTCCGGCCGGGAGATCGTCGGCAGGACACTGGGCCGCGGCAACGTCGGCCGCGTGCTCACCGCCGGGATCCCCGGCGCGAACCTCGGCAGTCTGAACAAGCGGCTCGTCCGCAAGTTCGTCGCCAAGTACGCCGCGAAGCGAGGGGCGGTCATGCTCGGCACGCTGCTGCCCGCGGGCATCGGAGCCGTCATCGGCGGAGCCGGCAACCGCGCCTTGGGCAAAGGCGTCGTCACCAATGCACGGGACGCCTTCGGGCCGCCGCCGGCGCGGTGGCAGGACGCACCGGGCGTCGTCGAGCCGGACGCCTGACGCGTGCACGTCACCACCGAGACGAGCCCCGGACACGCGCTCGAGGCGCGTGACCTCACCAAGACGTACGGAACCGCGCTCGCCGCCGCGCGGATCGGGTTCGTCGTACCGCGCGGATCGGTGACCGGGTTGTTCGGACCCGTCGGTTCCGGCACGTCGACCACGCTGCGAATGCTCCTCGGGCTCGTACAGCCCGACGAGGGTGCGGCGCTGGTGGAGGGCCTGCCGTACGCGGCACTCGTCGAGCCGGGCCGCGCCGTCGGTGCCGTGCTCGGCGGCGGCGGCGCGCACCCCCGCCGCACGGCGCGCGCACACCTGCGCACTCTCGCGCCCGTCCTCGGTGTCGCCGACTCCCGTGTGGAGGAGGTGCTCGCACTCGTCGGTCTGCACGACGTCGCCGGTCGCCGCGTCGGCGAGTTCTCTCTCGGGATGCGGCAGCGCCTCGCGCTCGCGGCGGCACTGCTCGGCACACCTCGCATCCTCGTGCTGGACGAGCCGACCGACGGTCTCGACCCCGGCGGCATCGTGTGGCTCCGCGACTTCCTGCGCGGATTCGCTCGTGCGGGCGGCTCCGTTCTGGTGTCCGGCCACGTCGTTCGCGAGCTCGAGGCGGTCGTCGACCACGTCGTGATCCTCGACCGCGGCTCGGTCGTCTTCCACGGCAGTATCGGTGAGCTCCGCGGTACCCGTCCCGCCCGAATCCTGGTGCACAGTTCGAACCCCGCCGCCCTGGCACTGGGCCTCGCCGCGTCCGGCCACACCGACGCCGTGCTGGGTCCCGACGGCCGACTCGTGGTCACCGGTGTCGGCGAGGCCGTGATCCGGTCGACGGCGCACGCGTCCGGGGTGACCGTCCACGGAACCGTGGTGTCCGCCGTGGACCTCGAGCAGATCTACCTGTCCCTCACGACCCCGGTCGGTCCGCATCCAGCCCTCACCGGAGCTCGGCGATGAGCCCCACGGCAGGCGGTCTGCTCCGAGCGGAGATCCGCCGGGTCGGATCGTTGCGGTCGTGGTGGGCACTGGGTCTACCGCCCGTGCTGATCGGCGGATTCGCCAGCGCCGTGTACGCCGCCATCGCGTCGTCGGACGCGCTCACCGGCGTCGACGACGCCAATCGCGTCGCCGCTCTCATCGGGTTGTACGTCACCGTGGGCGTGTCGGTGCTGTTCGCCGCCGTGTTCGGCGCGGTGCACGCCGCGACCGACCTGCGCCACGGCGCCGCGTCCACGACCTTCCTCGCCGCGCCGCGTCGCGGTCAGGTGGTGGCCGCCAGGATTCTCGTCTCGGCCGCCGTCGGTGCCGCGTACGCCGTGGTGTCCGTCCTCGTCAGCGTGGCGTCGCTCGCACTGTTCGGGGGCAACACAGTGGTGGACGACGGACTGGTGATCGCGGTCTGTCTTCTCGGCATCGTCGTCTCCGCGCTGTGGTGTGTCCTCGGCTGCGGGCTCGGGCTGCTCACCGGCTCCCCTGCCATCGCGGCGATCGTCGTGGTCGCGTGGCTACCGATCGGAGAGCTCGTCGTGATCGCGGTGCTCAGCGGCATCGGCGCGGAGGCGGTCGCCGCCCTGCTCCCCGGAGCCACCACCGTCGCGATCATGGCAGCGGACAAGGGGACGGACGGCGACATGCTGCTTCCGTTCTCCGCTGCCGTCATCGGACTGCTGCTGTGGACCATCGGCATCGCCGGAGCCGGGTGGCTGCGCACCACTCGCCGAGACGTGACGTGAGCACTCCCGATTCGCGAGGGTGGATCCGCAGGCTGGCGTCGGACTGCTTCGCTCATCGCCGCGTCGCGGTGGGCGCACTCGCGGTGACCTTCGTGGCCGCTGCCATCGACATCATGTTCCCCCTCCTCACCCGCGCCGCCGTCGACGGCGCGTCGGCCAGCCGCACCGACCACATCGCCACCATCGCCGCGGCCATCGCGGGACTGGCCGTCGTCCGCTTCGCGTGCCAGTTCGGGCGGCGCCTCCTCGCCGGCGCCCTGTCCATCGACGTGCAACACGGACTGCGCCAACGCCTGCTCGCGTCGCTGCACCGCCTCGACGGCGAGCGGCAGGACGAGGTGCAGGTCGGTCAGGTGGTGTCGCGCTCGATCACCGACCTGCAGCTGGTGCAGGGTCTGCTCGCCATGGTCCCGTTGTCGGCGGGCGCCCTGCTGCAGTTCGTCCTGGCTCTCGGCGTGATGGCGTACCTGTCGCCGCTGCTCACCCTGGTGGCGCTCGCCGTCGTACCGGCCATCAGCGTGCTGGTCGTCCGCATGCGCCCCACGCTGTACGCGGCCACCTGGTCGGCCCAGCAGCAGGCCGCGGAACTGGCCGGGCACGTGGAGGAGACGGTCACCGGTGTGCGCGTGGTCAAAGGCTTCGGCCAGGAATCGCGTGCCGTGGACACGCTGGAGCGCATCGGCCGGCGGCTGTACGCCGAGCGCCTGCGCGCCGCCGTCGTGAACTCCCGATTCGCCCCCGGCATGGCGGCGCTGCCGCAGCTCGGTCTGGTGGGTGTGGTGGCCCTGGGTGGGTGGTCGGCTCTGTCCGGTTCCATCACCGTCGGCACGTTCCTGGCCTTCGCGAGTTACGTCGCCACGATGGCCGCCGTGACCCGGACACTCACGTCCGTCGTGGTCATGGCCCAGCTGTCCCGTGCCGCGGTCGAACGGGTGTACGGCGTCATCGACACCCGGCCGGCGCACGAGGAACCCGAGAATCCGGTACCGATCCCGGACGGACCGCTGGGGCTGCGTCTGCGCGACGTCCGATTCGGCTTCGACCCCGACGCCCCCGTGCTCGACGGACTGGACCTCACGGTCGCGCCGGGCGAGACGGTGGCGGTGGTGGGCCCCTCCGGCAGCGGCAAGTCGACCCTGTCCATGCTGCTGCCGCGGTTCTACCGACCGTCGTCGGGCAGCATCGTGCTCACGTCCGAGAACGGCGACGTCGACATCGCCGACCTGTCCGCCGACGACCTCCGCGCGGCGGTGTCGGTCGCGTTCGACGATCCGTTCCTGTTCTCCTCCAGCGTCGCGCGCAACATCGCCCTCGGTGCCCCCGACGCGTCGGAGGCGAGTGTCCGCGACGCGGCCACGCGCGCCATGGCCGACGACTTCGTCCGCGACCTGTCCGACGGTTACGACACCACGGTGGGTGAGCGCGGGCTCTCGCTGTCCGGTGGCCAACGCCAACGCGTCGCGCTCGCGCGGGTCCTGCTGTCCTCCCCGCGCGTCCTGGTCCTCGACGACGCCACCTCGGCCGTCGATGCCCGCACGGAGGCAGCGATCTTCGACCGGCTGCGTTCCGGTCCACGCCGGACGACGGTGGTGCTCGCGCACCGCCGGTCGACGCTCGCGCTGGCCGATCGCGTCGCCGTCCTGGACCGGGGGCGCATCGTCGAAATCGGCACCGAGGCCGAACTCGACGAGCGTTGCCCCCTGTTCCGCGCGCTGATGTCCGGCGCAGGCGAGAAGTCCGAGCCGGCGCAGGACGACGTGTCCGCCGACTCGCTGTGGCCGGACGACGGCGACTCCACCGAGTTCGCGTCCTCACCCGCCTCCCGCGCGAGCGCGGACGGCGCGGCTGCCGGCGGCCCTCCCGGCCCGGGCGGTCACATGGCGTCGTCACTCGGCGGCGCCGTGCCCACCGAGGCCATGACCGAGATCCTGACCCGACTCGCCCCGGCCGACGAGGACCCGCGCGTCGACACCGCGACGGCTCGGCGGGACGAGTCGACGTTCACCCTGCGGCGCACCCTCGCCCCCGTCGCCGGACTGCTCGCGGTGGTCATGGTCTGCCTGGCGTTCGACTCGGCCGTCACCATCGCCTTCCCGTCGATCGTGCGGTTCGCCGTCGACCACGGTGTCGCCGAGAGGTCCACCGGAATCCTCGCGGCGGTGTCGGGCATCGCGCTGGCGCTGGTGATCGTCGACTGGCTCGTGGTCCGCACCATGACGGTGGTGACCGCGCGGGCCGGTGAGCGCGTGCTCTTCGGGCTCCGCGTCCGCAGCTACGCACACCTGCAGCGTCTCGGCCTCGACTACTACGAGCGAGAACTGTCCGGCCGGATCATGACCCGCATGACGACCGACGTGGACGCGTTGTCGGCGTTCATGCAGACGGGTCTCTCGACGGCCGTCGTCAGCCTCCTGACGATCGTCGGCGTGTCGGCCGCCTTGATCCTCACCGACGGCGTCCTCGCCGCGGTGGCCCTGTCGGTCGTCCCGATCCTGGTGGTGGCGACGCTGGTGTTCCGCCGCATCTCCGCTCGCGCGTACTCGACGTCACGCGAGCGCATCTCGGCCGTCAACGCGGAGTTCCAGGAGAACGTCACCGGACTACGGGTCACGCAGGCGTACCGGCATCAGACGGCTGCGGCACGCTCGTTCCTCGCCCGCTCCGAGTCGTACCGCCGCAGCCGGATGCGGTCGCAACGGGCCATCTCGGTGTTCTTCCCGTTCATCGCGTTCCTGTCGGACCTCGCCCTCGCCGCCGTGGTCCTCGTCGGTGCGTACCGCGTGGCCGACGGGCGCACCTCGGCCGGCGCCCTCGTCGCCTTCGTGCTGTACCTGGGTCTGCTCTTCGGCCCCATCCAACAGTTGTCCCAGGTGTTCGACGGCTATCAGCAGGCGTCCGTGGGTCTCACTCGCATCGGTGACCTGTTGCGCACCCGCAGCTCGATCGAGCAGGCCGGGTCGTCGACGCCGGTCTCGGTCCCACCGCGACTGCGCGGCGACATCGCGCTGAAGGACGTCACCTTCCGCTACGCCGGGGCTCCGCGGGATGCGCTGACGTCGGTCGACCTGCACGTTCCGGCGGGATCGACGGTGGCACTGGTGGGTCGCACCGGCGCCGGCAAGTCGACCATCGTGAAGTTGATGGCGCGGTTCTACGACCCGACCACCGGGGACGTCGTCGTGGACGACGTGCCCGTGCGGTCGTACCCGCTCGGCGACTACCGCCGACGTCTGGGAGTCGTTCCGCAGGAGGCGCATCTCTTCAGCGGCACCATCGCTTCCAACATCGCTTTCGGGCGTCCGGACGCGACGCGCGCCGACATCGAGAGCGCGGCCCGCGCCGTGGGGGCACTGCCCGCCATCGCCACACTCCCTCTCGGCATGGCGACGCCCGTCGGAGAACGTGGCCGCGGCCTCGCGGCGGGAACCCGGCAGTTACTGGCGCTGGCGCGCGCCGAGCTGGTCGATCCCGACATCCTGTTGCTCGACGAGGCGACGGCGACCCTGGACCCGGCGACGGAACGAGCCGTCCTGGACGCCGGCCGCACCGTGACCACCCGTCGGACATCGGTGATCGTGGCGCACCGCCTCGCGACCGCCGCGCGGGCCGATCTCGTCGTGGTGGTCGACGACGGGCGCATCATGGAGAGCGGAACCCACGAGAACCTGGTGCGCTCGGACGGTTTCTACGCCGAACTCTGGGAAACCACCGAGGGACGTACCACGGCTGCGAGTGGCGCGGGTCACGCAGCCGACGACGGCACGACCACGCCACACACCGGTGAAGCCGATCACAAGGGTGATCCGGACACACGGCCGCGGACCGAAAGGTCTAACCTTGATCGTGCCGTGCGCTGAGCGAGAACGAAGAAGGAAACGAGGCGAACACCTGCCGTGAGCAGCAGCTCTACAACACAGTTCGGACAGAATCAGTGGTTGGTCGACGAAATGTACCAGCGTTTCAAGACCGATCCGTCGTCGGTCGACGAGAGCTGGCACGAGTTCCTCGCCGACTACACGCCCGAGCAGAACGGTAGCGGCGATCCCGCCACCGACACCGAGACCACCACAGCCGCACCCGCTTCCGCGAAGGCAGCTGCGCCGAAGGCGGACAAGCCTGCTGCGCCGAAGGCGGAGAAGCCTGCCGCGCCGAAGGCCGACAAGCCTGCCGCCGCGAAGACCGACAAGCCGGCACCGAAGGCGGAGACCAAGCCCGTGACCACAGCTGCCCCCGCGAAGTCGACCGCCGCCGCCGGGCCGGCAGAGAAGAAGTCCGCGGCCGTGCCGCCCGCACAGCCGGAGTCGGACGCGCCGAAGGAGGACACGACCAAGGTGCTCCGCGGCGCCTCGGCCGCGGTCGCCAAGAACATGGCCGCCTCGTTGCAGATCCCGACGGCCACCAGCGTGCGCGCCATCCCCGCGAAGCTGATGATCGACAACCGTCTCGTGATCAACAACCACCTCGCGCGCACCCGCGGTGGCAAGATCTCGTTCACTCACCTGCTCGGCTACGCCATCGTGCAGGCGGTCAAGTCGTTCCCCAACATGAACCGGCACTTCGCCGAGATCGACGGCAAGCCCAACGCGGTCACCCCCGCGCACACCAACCTCGGCCTCGCCATCGACCTGCCGGGCAAGGACGGTTCGCGGTCACTCGTCGTCGCCGCGATCAAGGGGTGCGAGGAGTTCACGTTCAACCAGTTCCACACTGCCTACGAGGACATCGTCCGTCGTGCGCGCGACGGCAAGCTCACCGCCGCCGACTTCAGCGGCGTCACGATCTCGCTGACCAACCCGGGCACCATCGGCACCGTGCACTCGGTTCCACGTCTGATGAACGGCCAGGGCACCATCATCGGCGCCGGCGCCATGGAGTACCCCGCCGAGTTCCAGGGCTCCAGCGAGGAGCGCATCGCCGAGATGGGCGTCGGCAAGCTGATGACGCTCACCTCGACGTACGACCACCGCCTCATCCAGGGCGCGGAGTCGGGCGACTTCCTTCGCACGATCCACAACCTGCTGATCAGCGACGAGTTCTACGACCAGATCTTCCACGGTCTGGCCATCCCGTACGAGCCAATCCGCTGGCGTCGCGACCTGCCCACCGGCGGCGTCGACAAGAACACGCGCGTCCTCGAGCTCATCGCGGCCTACCGGAACCGTGGCCACCTCATGGCCGACACGGATCCGTTGATGTTCACCAAGGACAAGTTCCGGATGCACCCGGACCTCGACGTGATCAGCCACGACCTGACGTTGTGGGACCTCGACCGCGAGTTCCAGGTCGGCGGCTTCCACGGCCAGGACAAGATGAAGCTGCGCGACGTGCTCAGCGTGCTGCGCGACTCCTACTGCCGGCACGCCGCCATCGAGTACACGCACATCCTCGAGACCGACCAGGTGGCGTGGCTCCAGGAGCGCGTCGAGGCCAAGCACGTCAAGCCGACGGTCGCTCAGCAGAAGTACATCCTGAGCAAGCTCAACGCGGCCGAGGCGTTCGAGACGTTCCTGCAGACGAAGTACGTCGGACAGAAGCGCTTCTCGCTCGAGGGCGCGGAGTCCGTCATCCCGATGATGGACTCGGTCATCGACCAGTCCGCCGAGCACGCCCTCGACGAGGTCGTCATCGGCATGCCGCACCGTGGACGCCTGAACGTGCTCGCCAACATCGTCGGCAAGCCGTACTCGAAGATCTTCACCGAGTTCGAGGGCAACATGAACCCGGCCGCCGCACACGGGTCGGGCGACGTGAAGTACCACCTCGGTGCCGAGGGCAACTACATCCAGATGTTCGGCGAGAACGACATCAAGGTGTCGCTCACGGCCAACCCCTCGCACCTCGAGGCGGTCGACCCGGTCCTCGAGGGCCTGGTCCGCGCCAAGCAGGACATGCTGAACAAGGGCGACTCGTCCGACGGCTTCTCCGTCCTGCCGCTCATGCTGCACGGCGACGCGGCCTTCGCGGGCCAGGGCGTGGTGGCGGAGACGCTGAACCTCGCGCTGCTGCGCGGGTACCGCACCGGCGGCACCGTGCACATCGTCGTCAACAACCAGGTCGGCTTCACGACGGCGCCGGAGCACTCGCGCTCCAGCGAGTACTGCACCGACGTCGCGAAGATGATCGGCGCACCGATCTTCCACGTGAACGGCGACGACCCGGAGGCGTGCGCCTGGGTGGCTCGACTGGCGGTCGACTTCCGTCAGAAGTTCCACAAGGACGTCGTCATCGACATGATCTGCTACCGCCGTCGCGGCCACAACGAGGGTGACGATCCCTCGATGACGCAGCCGGCGATGTACGACGTGATCGACACCAAGCGCAGCGTCCGCAAGAGCTACACCGAGTCGCTCATCGGTCGTGGCGACATCAGCCTCAAGGAGGCCGAGGACGCACTCCGCGACTACCAGGGCCAGCTCGAACGCGTCTTCAACGAGGTGCGCGAACTCGAGAAGTACACACCGGAGCCGAGCGAGTCCGTCGAGCTCGACCAGCAGCTGCCCGCCAAGCTCACCACCGCGGTGGACAAGTCGGTTCTGCACCGCATCGGCGACGCGTTCGTCAACGTCCCGGACGGTTTCACCGTGCACCCGCGCGTGCAGCCCGTCCTCGACAAGCGTCGCGAGATGGCCTACGAGGGCAAGGTCGACTGGGCGTTCGGCGAGCTGCTCGCACTCGGCACGCTGATCGACGAGGGCAAGCTCGTGCGCATGTCCGGCCAGGACACCCGTCGCGGCACGTTCACGCAGCGGCACTCGGTCATCATCGATCGCAAGACCGGTGAGGAGTACACGCCACTGCACAACCTCGGCAGCGACGATCCGGGCAAGTTCCTGGTCTACGACTCCGCGCTGAGCGAGTACGCGGCGGTGGGCTTCGAGTACGGCTACTCCGTGGGCAACCCGGACGCTCTGGTGCTGTGGGAAGCGCAGTTCGGCGACTTCGTCAACGGTGCCCAGTCCATCATCGACGAGTTCATCTCGTCCGGTGAGGCCAAGTGGGGACAGCTCTCCGACGTCGTGCTGCTGCTGCCGCACGGCCACGAGGGCCAGGGCCCCGACCACACCTCGGGACGCATCGAGCGGTTCCTGCAGCTGTGCGCCGAGGGATCGATGACGGTCGCGGTGCCGTCCACGCCGGCGAACTACTTCCACCTGCTGCGTCGTCACGCACGTGACGGCATCCAGCGGCCCCTGGTCGTGTTCACCCCGAAGTCGATGCTGCGCAACAAGGCTGCGGTCAGCAACATCGAGGACTTCACCGACGGCAAGTTCCACTCCGTCTTCGACGAGCCCACCTACGACTCGGGCGACGGTGACCGCAAGAAGGTCGAGCGGGTGCTCATGGTCAGCGGCAAGCTGTACTACGAGCTGCTCGCCTTCAAGCAGAAGAACAAGCGGGACGACGTCGCCATCGTGCGGGTCGAGCAGCTCTACCCGATCCCCAGCCGCCGCATCGCGGAGGCGCTGGACGGCTACCCCAACGCCACCGAGTACCGGTGGGTCCAGGAGGAGCCGGCCAACCAGGGTGCGTGGCCGACGTTCGGTCTCGCGTTCCCGGAGCTGCTTCCCGAGCGTCTGTCCGGCATCAAGCGCGTCTCGCGGCGTCCGATGTCCGCACCGTCGTCGGGTTCGAGCAAGGTCCACGCGGTCGAGCAGGCCGAGATCATCGACACTGCCTTCAACGGGTGATCGTTCACCTGTGACGCTGCCACTGAGCCGGGTCGAGTTCACTCCACGGAGGGGATTCGACCCGGCTTCGTGGTATCTGCAGGTACCCGTGGTCGCCGAGATCGTGCGCACCGGGCTCGACTTCGACAGTCCTGTGACCGTGATCGTCGGGGAGAACGGAACCGGGAAGTCGACGCTGATGGAGGCGCTGGCCGCGTGCTGGGCCTTCGGTCTCGGTGCGGCCGACGCGATGTGGTCACCCGGCGGCGGGGCGCAGGACACCGACCTGCACAAGCACCTGACGTGCCACGGTGCCCGACCGCGGCCGCAGGGCGGGTGTTTCCTGCGCGCCGAGACGATGCACGGATTGTTCGAGTCCGCGGACGCACGGCGAGTCCGCGACACCGACGTCGTCTACAACGCGCTGTCCCACGGACAGTCGTTTCTGCGCTATGTCGCGGATCGCCCTGTCGCAGTCGGACTCTGGTTGATGGACGAGCCCGAGGCGGCCTTGTCGTTCCAGTCGTGTCTGGCGTTGATCTCGGTGATGAAGGAACTGGTCGAGGAGGGCTCACAGATCGTGATGGCGACGCACTCGCCGGTGCTCGCCGCCATGCCGGGTGCACGCGTGCTCGAACTCGGCGAGGACGGTCTGTCGTCCACGACGTGGGAGGAGGCGCAGGTCGTCCAGGACTGGTCGGCGTTCTTCGACGCCCCCGACCGGTTCCTGCGCCACCTCTGACACGCCTAGGCGGTCGGGGCCTCCGGCAACGTGACGACCTGGCCGGCGAACGACAGGCCGGCACCGAAACCGAGCAGCAGGGCGGTGTCGCCCTTCTTCGCCTTGCCGGTGCGCAGCACCTCCTCCACCGCGAGCGGTATCGAAGCGGCCGAGGTGTTGCCGGCCTCGGCGATGTCGTGTGCCACCGGGATGTCCTCGGCGAGCTCGAGGCTCTTCGCCAGCAGATCGGTGATGCGGGAGTTCGCCTGGTGCGGCACGAAGACGTCCAGCTCGGAGGCCTTGACGCCCGCCTTGTCGAGGGCCTCGCGCGCCACCTTGGCCATCTCGAACGCCGCCCAGCGGAAGACCGCGATACCGGTCATCGCGATCCACGGACGATCGGCGTTCGGATCCTCCTTCAGGTCCGCGAAGTACTGCAGCCAGTCCTTGTCCTGCTTGATGGCGTCGGCCTGCGAGCCGTCCGAACCCCAGACGACCGGTCCGATGCCGGGCTCCTCGGTGCGGCCGACGACCATGGCGCCGGCACCGTCGCCGAAGATCATGCGCGTGCCGCGATCGTCGGGTCGCGTCGTGACGCTCAGGTGCTCGGTGCCGATGACCAACACCTTGTCCGACGTGCCCGCGCGGACCATGTCCGAGGCGAGTGCGAGGCCGTAGCAGAAGCCCGCGCAGCCCGCGCCGAGGTCGAAGGCGCCGGGGCCACCGGTGCCGAGTGCGTCCGCGATGATCGACGCGGCGGGCGGTGTGAGCAGCAGGTGAGTGGACGTCGCGATGATGACGCAGCCGATCTCGGCGGCATCCACGCCGGAGTTCTCGAGGGCGCGGCGTCCGGCCTCGATCGACATGGAGACCACGTTCTCGTTCTCCCCGGCGAAGCGGCGGGACTCGATGCCCGTACGGGTACGGATCCACTCGTCGCTCGAGTCGATGGTCTTGCAGATCTCCTCGTTGGTGACGACACGCTCGGGCCGGTAGGCCCCGATACCCAGGATTCCCGAGTGTCGCGTCTCGGTCGGGATACTGATCTGCGCGCCCATCGAAGGCCGTCCTCTCGTGCTGCCGACCGCCGCTCGTGCGCCGGTGTACGCCCTCACGTTACTGGTGCGGACCCGTCGATCGAAGGGGGTGTCGCTCGAGGTGTCATCCCGCGTCGGCACTCGCCCACGACAACTCGGTCGTGTCCGCCGTCGGCAGCGCCACGGCAGGCAGCGCGTGCACCAGCAGTTCGATCAGCTCGTCCCGGCTGAGGTCCTCCTGGTTCAGCCAGGTGATGGTGACCTCCTCGCAGAACGCCACCCAGCCGCGGATGGCCAGCGCGATCCGCGGGGTGCGCTCGACACCGAGCAGCGGGAGCTGCGACACCGTCCGTTCGACCATGACGTCGCGGGTGCGCTCGAAGACGGCCCGCATGTCGGGATCCCCGCTCGCGGTGCCGCGCAGCAGCGAGACGTAGCTGGAGCGGTGCTCGGTGACGTAGTCGACGTAGGACGCGAGTGCCACGGCGAGCGTCGTCAACGGGTCGAGCCCGACGGGCGGCTCGGTGGCGTCGAGCATCTGTCGGCTGGTGTGCTCGACGATCGCGACGTGGAAGTCGTGCTTGGACGAGAAATAGTGGAAGAGCAGCCCACGCGACACGCCCGCCTGGTCGGCGATGTCCTCGACCGAGATGGCGTCCAGCGTGCGCTCCGAGAGCATCTCGACCCCCAGGTCGATGAGCTGGGCCCGCCGCTGTTCCGGACTGAGCCGCGTTCGCTTCACGCTGTCCATGCGCTCCATACTACTGAACGTTCGTCAGTAACTGTTGACCTGCGCTCAATAAGGACCTAGTCTGGGTTCATGAGTCTTCCAGTTACAGATACCGACGCTGTCGCTGCACGCTACGTCGACACCATCATCATCGGCAGCGGTTTCGCAGGACTGGGCGCCGCGATCAAGCTGAGCCAGCAGGGAAGCACCGATTTCCTGGTCCTCGAGCGCGGCAGCGACGTCGGTGGCACGTGGCGCGACAACACCTACCCCGGTGCCGCCTGCGACGTGCCCTCGCACCTCTACTCGTACTCGTTCGCGCTGAATCCGGACTGGACCCGCTCGTTCTCCCGTCAGCCGGAGATTCAGAAGTACATCGAGAGCGTCGCGCGGCAGTACCGCGTGTACGACCGCCACGTCTTCGACTGCCACGTCGAGTCGGCCCGCTGGAACACCGCCACCTCGCAGTGGGACATCGTGACCACCCGGGGGAACTTCACGGCCAAGAAGGTCGTGTCCGCCGTCGGCGCCCTGTGCGAGCCGAACCTCCCGGACATCGCCGGCATCACCGATTTCCAGGGCGAGATCTTCCACTCGGCCCGCTGGAACCACGACGCGAGCCTCGAGGGCAAGCGCGTCGCCGTCATCGGTACCGGCGCCTCCGCGATCCAGATCGTCCCGGCCATCGCGCCGACGGTCGCCCATCTCGACGTCTACCAGCGCACCGCCCCGTGGGTCCTCCCGCGCTTCGACCGCGAGTACACCCGCATCGAGAAGCTGGCGTTCAAGTACCTCCCCGGCTACCAGCGTCTGTCACGCACCGGCATCTACGCCGCACGTGAGACCCAGGTCGTCGGCCTCACCCGCGTCCCCAAGCTCATGAAGGCGTTCGAGTTCATCGCGCGCCGACAGATCGCGAAGGGCATCCGCGACACCGAGCTGCGCCGCAAGGTGACGCCGAACTTCCGCATCGGCTGCAAGCGCATGCTGATCTCCAACAACTACTACCCGGCACTGGATCGACCGAACGTCGACCTGGTGACCGACGGTATCCGTGAGGTGCGGGCGCACTCCATCGTGACGGCCGACGGAACCGAGCGTGAGATCGACGCCCTGGTGGTCGCCACCGGATTCCACGTGACCGACTCCCCCACCTTCCAGGGCATCTTCGGCAAGGACGGCCGCTCGCTCGCCGAGGTCTTCGACGAGCGCGGACAGCAGGGATACAAGGGCGCCACGGTCGCGGGCTTCCCCAACCTGTTCTTCCTGGTCGGACCCAACACGGGCTTGGGGCACACCTCGATGGTGTTCATGATCGAGTCGCAGCTGAACTACGTGATCGACGCGCTCAACACGATCGACAAGCACGATCTCGGTGTCGTCGAGGTGCGCCGCGAGGTGCAGGACGAGTTCAACGCCGACCTGCAGACCAAGCTGAACAAGACGGTGTGGCTCAACGGCGGGTGCGCGAGCTGGTACCTCGACAAGCACGGCAACAACACGACGCTGTGGCCGGACTTCACCTTCGAGTTCCGCCGCATCACCCGCAACTTCGACCTCGAGGCATACGACGCCCTCGCGGCCGGCGACGTCACGAGGCCTGTGAGCGCCGTCGACGGCACCCCCACCCCTGCGACGACCGACAACGACGACGAGAAGGCGATCTCCCGATGAGCGAGTTCCGTGGACGAGTGGCCGTGGTGACCGGAGCCGGATCGGGGATCGGCCGTGCGCTGGCTCTCGAACTGGCGTCGCGCGGAGCACGACTCGCGCTGTCCGACGTCGACTCGGTCGGCCTGGCCGCCACCGTGGCGGCCGTGGAGCAGCGCGGCGGAGAGGTCCGCAGCGACCACCTCGACGTCAGCGAACGCGGCAGCGTGCTCGACTACGCGGAGACCGTGCGTCGGCACTTCGGTGTGGTGAACCAGGTCTACAACAACGCCGGCATCGCCTTCCACGGCGACGTCGAGAAGACCGAGTTCAAGGATCTCGAGCGCGTGATCGACGTCGACTTCTGGGGCGTCGTCAACGGTACGAAGGCATTCCTCCCGCATCTCGTCGAGTCGGGAGACGGTCACGTGGTCAACGTGTCCAGCCTGTTCGGCCTCCTCTCGATCCCGTCCCAGTCCGCGTACAACGCAGCCAAGTTCGCCGTGCGCGGCTTCACCGAGGCGTTGCGCCAGGAGATGCTGATCGCCCGCCACCCGGTGCACGTCACGTGTGTCCACCCGGGCGGCATCAAGACGGCGATCGCCCGCAACGCGACCGTCGCCGAGGGCCAGGACCAGAAGTCGGTGGCCGAGTTCTTCGACCGTCGCCTCGCGAAGACCACCCCGGAGCAGGCCGCCCTGGTGATCCTGCGCGGAGTGGAGAAGAACAAGGCCCGCGTGCTCATCGGCAACGACGCCCGCGCGCTCGACGCCCTCGCCCGCATCACGGGATCGCGGTACCAGGACATCATCGTCAGGCTGTCCTCGCGCGTCCTGCCGCGGACGACCACCCAGCGGTAAGGCTGACGGTAGGTTCGGGCGATGCGACCGATGACTCTGCCGTTGCCCATGGTGTCGCGGGTTCTGAAGCCCGTGTTCCGGGTGATTCTGAACCCGCGCCTCCCGGTTCCGGTGCAGCGCACACTGCTCGAGGTCGCGGCCCGGTCCCTACCGCTGCCGGAGGGCACGGTGATCCGCAGCGAGACCGTGGGCGGTGTCCCGGTCGAACGGGTCACCGTCGGTGCCACCGTCCGCCGCACCGCCGTGTTGTATCTGCACGGCGGTGCGTACACGCTGGGGTCGCCGCTGACGCACCGCGTCGTCACGTCGTCGCTCGCCCGCGACACTGGCGCCGTCGTGGTGGCGGCGCACTACCGTCTGGCTCCGGAGCATCCCTGCCCGGCCGCGCTCGAGGACGCACTGGCCGTGTTCGACGGGCTGGTTGCCGACGGTGTCGCGGCCGATCACATTGCCGTGGTCGGTGATTCGGCCGGCGGCGGTCTGGCCGCGGCGACGACACAGGCGCTCGTCGACCGTGGCACACCACCGTCGTGCGTCGCGATGATCTCCCCGTGGGCCGATCCGGCGGACCAGGACTTCCCGGCGCCGCGCGACTTCCTGCTCGACGCTCGCTGGTTGCGGAACTCGGCGCGGCAGTATCTGGGCGACGGCGACCCGACCGATCCGCGCTACGCCCCCGTGCGTGGCACGTTGACCGGCTTCCCCTCGACGTTGATCCAGTACTCCGCCGACGAGATCCTGCGGCCCCAGATCCTTCGCTTCGTCGACGCATTGACCGAGGCCGGTGTCTCCGTGCGGTGCACCGAACTCACGGATCTGTGGCACGTCGCCCACCTGCAGGCCACCCTGCTGGCCGAGGCGGCGACAGCGGTCCGGGAGATCGGCGCCTTCGTCCGCGACGCGACCGCCCACTCAGAACGACTGCGTCCCTAGCCAACTCGCGGCAACCGCGCCCGGATCCTCGCCGCCGCGGACACGGTCGACCATCTCTGCGAGATCCGCGGTGGTGAGTTCGCCGGCGATGATCTGCAGCGGACGGTCCAGCGTCTCGTCCACGGAGCCCTTGCGGACGAGGGGGACGAGGACGTCGGCAGTGAGGCCGTCTCGATCGTCGGCGAGCACCACGTCGGTCGCATCGACCACGGCGACCCGGTCCGTGGCCCGGACGATCGTCACCTCGGTGGGGCCGGCAGGAGCGAACGCACAGTCGTAACTCTCGGCGAGGGCCCGTGTCACCGCGGACGCATCGACGGCCGGGTCGACGGCGGCGGACAGGCGGGAACACTGCGGAGACAGAGCCGACAGAGTGGCTTCGGGGAGAGCCGATCCCGCGGCCGCGGTGACGGACACCGTCGGCCCGTTCTCGGCGAGACCCTGGTCGGTGACCGCCAGCCACTCCGGCAGTGCACGCGCCAGATCGGCGTAGACGTCCTCCGGCGCCCGCGCGGCGGACGACGGATCCAGTTGCGCCAGAAACGATCCGGTGAAGCCGGGGACGAGCGCGACCGAGGCGTCGTCGAGGCCGGCGAGCGCGCCGGGGAGACCGTCGACCGTGTCCACCCGAGCGGCCGCTCCCCCGCGTGACAGCGCGTCGGCGTACAGGTGCGCCAGCACCGTCTGCACCGGAGTTCCGGTGTCGGCGACCACCAGCGGCTGCGAGCGCGTCGTCCCCTCGGGGCCGCCGGTACTCGAACACCCGGCCACCACCGAGGCCGCGAGGAGCGCCGCGACGGCCGACCTGCAGACCTGCATCGACCATCCTCTCGAACCCGGTACCGGCGTTCCGGCGCCGAAAGCGGGCCGGTGTCGGGGCCTATCGTTACACTCGAACAGTGAACACGACACGTCGCACCACCTCACGTTCCGTGCGCGTCGCCGCCACCGCTCTGGTGGCCGCTGCAGCACTCACCCTGTCCGCCTGCGGCGGCGACTCCGATCCACTGAGCAGCGGCGGTGAGGGTGGTAGCGGAGGCGATCCGAACACCATCGTCGTCGGTTCCGCGAACTTCACCGAGTCCGAGATCATCGCCAACATCTACGCCGACGCGTTGAAGGCCAACGGCTTCGACGCCAGCACACGCCTGTCCATCGGCAGCCGTGAGGCCTACATCCCGGCCGTGCGCGACGGCTCCATCGACCTCATCCCGGACTACACCGGAAACCTGTTGCTGTACTTGGACCCCGAGGCCACGGCCACGGCGCCCGACGAGGTGAACACCGCCCTCACGGCGGCACTGAGCGACGATCTCCTGGCATCCACGCCGGCCCCCGGCGAGGACAAGGACGCCGTCGTCGTCACGCGGGACACCGCGACGCGCTGGAACCTGACCAACATCGCCGATCTCGCGCCGTACGCGGGTGAGGTCAAGTTCGGTGGGCCGCCCGAGTTCGCCGAGCGTCCCGTCGGCCTGCCCGGCCTGCGCGACAAGTACGGCGTCGACATCCCGGCCGCCAACTTCGTCCCGATCTCCGACGGCGGCGGCCCGGCCACCGTGGCCGCCCTCGCTGCGGGGGACATCACCGCGGCGAACCTGTTCACCACCACGCCCGCGATCGTCGAGAACGACTTCGTGGCACTGGGCGACCCGGACAACAACTTCCCGGCGCAGAACGTGGTCCCGGTCTACAACTCGTCGAAGAAGTCGGACAAGCTCACCGCCGTCCTCGACGCCGTGTCGGCCAAGCTCACGACGGTCGAGTTGCTGGCGCTGAACCAGGAGGTGTCGGGCGACGCGAAGACCGAGCCCGCCGCCGCCGCGAACGCCTGGGTCGTCGAGCAGGGTCTGGACAAGCCGGTCTCGTGATCTCGTTCGAGGGAGTCACCAAGCAGTACCCGGACGGAACGCTCGCGGTCGACTCTCTCGATCTCCGGATCGAGGACCGGTCGTTCACCGTCTTCGTCGGCCCGTCGGGCTGCGGCAAGACGACCTCGATGCGGATGATCAACCGGATGATCGAGCCCACGTCGGGCACGATCAGCGTCGATGGTCGAGACATCTCGACCGTCGACGCCGTCAAGCTTCGGCTGGGCATCGGTTACGTCATCCAGAGCGCCGGCCTGCTGCCTCACCGCACCGTCGTCGACAACGTCGCCACCGTTCCGGTGCTGACGGGTCGTTCACGCAAGGAGGCCCGTCGCGACGCGATGGAGGTCCTCGAGCGCGTCGGCCTCGATCTGTCGCTGGCCACCCGGTACCCCGCTCAGCTGTCGGGCGGCCAGCAGCAGCGCGTCGGGGTCGCGCGTGCCCTGGCGGCAGATCCTCCGATCCTGCTGATGGACGAGCCGTTCAGCGCCGTCGATCCGGTGGTGCGCGAAGACCTGCAGACCGAGATGCTCAGGCTGCAGGCCGATCTGAAGAAGACCATCGTCTTCGTCACGCACGACATCGACGAGGCCATCAAACTCGGCGATCGCATCGCCGTGTTCGGCACCGGCGGAACGTTGCAGCAGTACGAGACCCCGGACGTGGTGCTGTCGGCTCCCGCGACCGACTTCGTCGCGTCCTTCGTCGGTCGGGACCGCGGCTACCGTGGATTGTCGTTCCGCCACGGTGACGGGGTGTCCCTGCATCCCATCACGACGGCGTCGGAACAGGACGCGGCGTCGATCCGTCTCGACCAGGGCCAGTGGCTTCTCGTCGTCTCCGCCGAGGGCCGTCCGCGAGGCTGGATGGACGTCACCGGCCTCGAGGCGCTCAAGTCCGGCGCCAGCATCGCGGACAGCACCTCCGCGGGCGGTTCGCTGTACCCGCCGTCGGGCGATCTGCGACAGGCGCTGGACGCGGCCATCTCGTCGCCGTCCGGCGTCGGCGTGGCGGTCGACGCGAACGGCGCCGTCCTCGGCGGTATCGACGCCACCGAGGTGGTGGCGTTGCTGGCGGACCAGCGTCGAGCCGAGGACCGCGAGCGCGGCCGCCAGTACTTCGAGAAGCCCTGATGCGCTGGCTGATCGACAACATCGACATCGTCCTCGAGCTGACGCGGACCCACCTGTACCTGTCGCTGGTGCCGCTGCTCGTCGGACTGGTCGTCGCGGTGCCCGTGGGCGCGGCCGTGCGCACGGTGGGCTGGCTGCGGCGCCTGACCCTGGTGGTGGCGAGCGTCGCGTTCACGATCCCCTCGCTCGCACTGTTCGTCACCATCCCGCTCATCGCGGGACTGCGTGTCCTCGATCCGTTGAACGTGGTCATCGCGCTCACGGTGTACTCCACGGCGCTGCTCGTCCGCGCAGTGCCCGAGGCACTCGACTCGGTGTCCCCCGCCGTCGTCGACGCGGCCACCGCGGTCGGCTTCGGACGGTTCCGCCGCGCCGCGACCGTCGAACTGCCGCTGGCACTCCCCGTGCTCGTCGCGAACGTCCGCGTCGTCGCGGTCACCAACATCTCGATGGTGTCGGTCGGGTCGGTCATCGGCATCGGTGGTCTGGGGCAGCTCTTCACCCAGGGCTACCAGCGCGACTACCCCGACCAGATCCTGGCGGGCATCATCGCGATCGTCGTGTTGGCCCTGGTCTTCGACGCGCTGCTGTTCCTGCTCGGGCGTGCGTTGACGCCGTGGACCCGCGCCGGTGCGCCCTCGACGCGCCGGCGACGAGTGACGGAGGCCCGCGCATGAGCATCTTCTCCGACGCGATCGGCTACATCCTCGACGGCGCCAACTGGTCCGGCGGCACCGGCATCGCGACGCGTCTCACCGAGCACGTCTGGTACAGCTTCCTCGCCGTGCTGTTCTCCGTCGTCGTGGCGGTTCCGCTGGGACTGCTGATCGGGCACCTGCGCCGCGGCGAGGTGGCCCTGGTCGGCCTGGTGAACAGTCTGCGCTCGCTGCCGACGCTCGGCGTGCTGACGTTCCTCGTCCTGCTGCTCGGGCTGGGCCTGGTGCCACCACTGATCGCCCTCGTGCTCCTGGGTATTCCGCCCATCCTCGCCGGGACGTATGCGGGTGTGTCCAATGTCGACGCCACCGTCGTGGACGCGGCACGGGCGATGGGCATGACCGAACGCCAGGTGCTGCTGCGGGTGGAGATTCCCAACGCGCTGCCGCTGCTGCTCGGGGGCATCCGCAACGCCACCCTGCAGGTCATCGCCACCGCCACCGTCGCCGCCTTCGTCAACCTGGGCGGCTTCGGGCGGTACATCTTCGACGGTCTGGCGCTCTACAGCTACGACCGAGTGGTGGTCGGCGCCATCCTGGTGGCCGTGCTGGCTCTCGTGGCGGACGGCCTGCTGGCCCTCGCCGTGTGGGTCTCGGCGCCCGGGACGGGGCGGCTGCGCCGCGCGCCCCGTCTCTGAGACCTCTCAGGCGACGCCGTCCGCCTTCGCAGCCGCGGCCACTGCCGCCGCGACGGCCGGAGCGACCCGCGGGTCGAGTGGGCTGGGCACGATCATGTCGACGCTCAGATCGTCGCCGACCACGGACAGGATCGCGTCCGCGGCGGCCAGCTTCATGTTCTCGGTGATGCGCCGCGCGCCCGCATCGAGAGCACCGCGGAAGACACCGGGGAACGCCAGCACATTGTTGATCTGGTTGGCGAAGTCGCTGCGTCCGGTGGCGACGATGCCGGCGTACTTCTTCGCGTCCTCCGGATGGATCTCCGGGTTCGGGTTGGACAGGGCGAAGACGATGCTGTCGTCTGCCATCGAGGCGATGAGCTCGTGCCCGATCTGTCCCGCGGAGACCCCGAGGAACACGTCCGCATCGGTCAGGGCGTCGGCAGCCGTCCCGGAGAGGCCGCGGGGGTTGGTACGCGAGGCGAGGTCGACCTTCACGGGATTGAGGTCGGCGCGATCCGCACCGACGATGCCCTTCGAGTCGAGCACCACCACGTCCGAGATGCCCGCGGCGAGCAGGATGTTCGCGCACGCGACGCCCGCGGCTCCCGCACCGGAGATGACGACACGCAGACCCGCGAGCTCGCGCTTCTGCACTGCCACAGCGCCTTTCAGCGCAGCCAGGACGACAATGGCCGTACCGTGCTGGTCGTCGTGCATGACCGGGCAGTCGAGTGCCTCGACGACGCGCTTCTCGATCTCGAAGCACCGGGGTGCCGAGATGTCCTCGAGGTTCACGGCTCCGAAGCTGGGCCGCAGGCGGATCAGCGTCTCGACGATCTCGTCGACGTCGTTGGTGTCGAGCACGAGCGGGATCGAGTTGAGGCCGGCGAACTTCTTGAACAGTGCCGCCTTACCCTCCATGACGGGCAGCGAGGCGCGCGGGCCGATGTCGCCCAGACCCAATACCGCGGAGCCGTCGCTGACCACCACCACGAGTCGCTCGGTCCAGGTGTACTTGTTCACCAGCTCCTGATCGGCGGCGATCGCACTGCTCACCTTGGCCACCCCGGGGGTGTACGCGATGGAGAGGTCGCGCTTGGTCTCGAGCGGCGCGGTGAGCTCGACGGACAGCTTGCCGCCCACGTGGCTGAGAAAGATCTCGTCGTCCGTGATGGTCGTGAGGTCGTCGCGGGCAGGCCGGAGGCCGGTCGTGTGTTCGGTCGGATCTGTTGCGGCGGTCACTGGGCGCTCCTTCATCGTCCGCACGGAGGGTGCGGATCACAGGCGTGAGGGGAAGTCGAGATGCGCGCCCGGGGGATGAGAACCGAGGGCAGGCGACATCTCGATGCGTGCGCGGCGGGTGAGCCGACTTCGCGCGCCACCGACGAGCGGTGACCGGGGTCGATCACCACGGGGTGGCGGTGATCGCGAGTGGAGCCAGTGTGCCACCGCCGGTTCCTCGGGAGCAAACAGGTGCCGGTCAGCCTCACCCTTGTCTCGTCAGCCCCACCACTGCGTCCACAGCAGGGCCCCCGCGACCACCAGCACGCCCAGTGAGCCGAGGAACGACACCCCACGCGATCGATGGTCGGCGATCCGCTGGAGCAGGAGCGCCGCGACGACGGCGGCGACGTGCCACGCGATGGACGCGGTGCCGGGGCCGGGGAATCCCCGATCACCGCCGACGACGGCGGCGGCGATGACGAGCGCCGTGAGGACGACGAGACCCGCAGTGATCGATCCGCTGAGCGCCTTCACCGGCGGCCTCCGGGTACGACGAGCGGCACGCCCGTCGCCCGGCTCACCAACGCGTCGAACTGGTCCTCGGCGGTGGTGCGGGCCGCGATCGGCGTCGTCTTGTTGGTGCCGTGGTAGTCGGAGGATCCGGTCACGACGAGATCGTGCTCGCGCGCGATGTCGCGCAGGACGTCCGCGTCCTCGGGGCTGTGGTCGGGGTGATCGACCTCGAGTCCGCCGAGTCGCCCACCGGCGGCGAGCTCGAGAATGTGGTCGGTGTGCAGGAGCCGACCTCGCGTGCGCGCGCGGGCGTGGGCGATGACGGGCACTCCCCCGGCGTCGGCGATCAACTCGACGGCGAGGTCGAGTGGTGTGTCCGCCTTCTCGACGTAGTACGTCCCATCGGTCCGCAGCAGGTCGGTGAACGCGTCGTTCACGGTCTCGACGACTCCGGCCGCGACCAGTGCACGGGCGAGGTGCGGGCGGCCCGCCGACGGACCTGCCGCGGCGAGGATGGTGTCGGCGTCGACGTCGTAGCCGTCGGCCGCCATACGCTCGATCATGCTGCGCAGACGCACTTCCCGCTCCCCACGCAACCGGCTGCGCTCCTCGGCGAAGGCGACGTGCCCGGGGTCGAAGAGGTACGCGAGCAGATGCACCGTCACCGGGTCACCGTCGGCTCCGCGGCCCTGGCACGACATCTCCATGCCACGGACGAGGGTGGGAGCACCGGGCGTCGCGGTCACCGCGGCCACGGCCTCGTCCCAGCCGTGAGTGGTGTCGTGGTCTGTCAACGCGATCACGTCGAGGCCCGCGGCGGTCGCCGTGGCGATCAGCTCGGTGGGCGTCTCGGTTCCGTCCGACGACGTGGAATGGGTGTGGAGATCGATCAGCACGCGCCCAGTCTGTCAGGTGCGCGAGCGCTCAGGTGGGCGGGCGCAGCGACGCCGCCGAGCGCCGCGGGTCGGCGATGTCGATGCCCGCCTCGGTCCACGCGTCGCGCAACGCATCGGCTCCGCGCAGGCGCACCCACGCGGCCTCGGTGCCGGTGATCGGGACTGCCCGCAGGAACCGCACCGGATCGTACGGTTCGGGCAGCTCGAGGTCGGCTACCCCGGACTCGGCCGTCAGCAGCACCGCCGTGAACGGAGCGCCGGGCCAGAGAGGCTCGCCGGCGTCCAGCAGGGCGTCGGGCACCAGCACGATGCCCTCCACCGCGGGCGACGCGGCGAAGACGGCGAGCGTGCGCCAGACCTCGGCGACGGACTCGTCGACTCCGCGCAGGGCCAGGATCAGCTCGGCGCGGGGGCCTCGGTGCGAGTCGGTGACCATGTCGGACGGGTCGGCCATCGGATGCCGCGAGCACCCGAGAGTGGTGAACCGCACGACACCCTCGACGTCGGCAGCGAACAGCAACACCTCCAGCGGCTCGAGGCCCAGGAAGGTCACGGACGCGCTGGACGGGTCGTCCTGACCGAGCACCGTCTGCAGATGGGTTCGCACCTGCGCTGTCACGTCGCTCCCACTCACACCGTCCATCCAACCCCACGACGTCCGTACCGGCTCCGACGGGACCGGCGTGCCGGTACGGTCCTGCGTGTGGTGACTGTGCTGACCGTGTCCGACGAGGTGGTCGAAGGCCTGTGGAACGCCCGCACACTCCCGTTCGACGTCGACCTGGTCCTCGGTGCGGGCGACCTGCCCTTCGAGTACCTCGAGCACCTCGCCGAGGCCGCCGACGCCCCGTGCGTCTTCGTCCCCGGCAACCACGACGCCGACCTCACCGGGTACTCGGCCGGTCGAGCCGGCTGGATGCGTGCCGGGCTGCCGTCGAGCTGGCCCGGTCCGGACGGCGCCGTCAACGCCGATCGACGGATCGTCAGCGCCGCCGGTCTGCGGATCGCGGGGCTGGGCGGGTCCATCCGCTACCGCGACGGACCCAACCAGTGGACGGAACGGCAGCAGAAGCGGCGCTCCGGCTCCCTGATCCGGACCCACACCTGGCACCCGCTGCTGCGACGCGGAGCGGACGCACACGGGGTCGACGTCCTGCTGACCCACAGCCCACCGTTCGGTGTCGGCGACGCCGAGGACGCACCACACCGCGGTTTCCGGTGTCTCGATCCGCTCACCGAGCGGTTGCGGCCTCAGCTCCTCGTCCACGGACACATCCACCCGCACGGCACGAGGCCGGCCGACCGACAGCTGCACGGAGCCACGGTGATCAACACCGTCGGCTACGCCCTGATCGACATCACCCCGGGCGGCGACACCGCGCCCATCATCGAGAGGCGACGTCATGGCTCGTGACACCGGATTCCCCGCTGCCGACGCGCAGAACGACTTCTCCCGCCAGCGCCGGCGCGCGGACGTGGCGCGGTTGGTCGGCTGGCTGCGCCGTCAACCGGACGACATCAACACGATCCTGCCGTTCGACGAAGTGGTCGCCGCCCTGGGCAAGGTGCGGGAGCGCCGCGTCGGACTCGAGGTCATCCGGGTCGACTCGATCGTGGGCAGCGTGGATCGCACCCGCGACTTCGACCGGTACTTCCGCCCGACGTCGACCCGGACACGCGAACGCTGGCAGCGCCTCGCCACCGCCTGGCGCCGCGGCGAACCGATGCCGCCCATCGAGGTGTATCGCGTCGGCGGCATGCACTTCGTCATCGACGGGCACCATCGCGTGTCCATCGCCTGCGCGATGCACAGTCTCACCATCGAGGCCTACGTCACCGAGATCATCACCCGCATCTCCCCCGACGGCATCTCCACGAGGGGCGATCTCCTGGTGAAGGATCACCGGCGCATCTTCCTCAGCCGCGTTCCCCTCACCGGGAAGTCGCGCGAGGCGATCGAGTTCACGGATCCGTGGCAGTACGCCGAACTCTCGGATGCGGTGGAGGCCTGGGGTTTCCGGCTGATGCAGGAGCTCGGCGAGTTCGTCGACCGCCGCACTGTCGCCCGCCGCTGGTTCGGTGAGGAGTTCCTGCCGGTCGTCCGGATGGTGCGGTCCGTCGGGGGCATGTTGACCCGCCACACCGACGCCGAGGCCTACATGTGGGTGGCGCGCGAGCGTTACCGCCTGGTGCGCAGCCACATCTGGAACGACGAGATCATCGCGCAGCTCAAGGAGGCCGCGCCGAACTGAGACGGGCGCCGACCGAGACGGCGACGGCCCCCACCGTGCGGTGGGGGCCGTCGTCGCGTTCGAGCGGTCAGAGCGTCAGGTTGGCACCCGACTCGACGTCGAACACCGACACGCGCTTCTGGTCGAACCACAGCTCGATGGACTCACCCATGCGAGCGGCGGACTCGGCCGAGAGTCGAGCGACCAACTGGCCGCCGTCCGCGCCGGAGTCCGCGGCCAGCTCGTCGAGTTCGCGCGAGGTGACCTTTGGGCCCTCGGCGGAGAAGTAGATGTACTTGTCCGACCCCATCGACTCCAGCACCTCGACTCGCGCCGAGAACGTGCTGCCGTTGATCTTCTGGTACGACTCGACGAGCGAGGCGTCCTCGAGATGCTCGGGGCGGATGCCGACGACGACATCCCCCTTCGCGTTCTTCGAGGCGATCTTCTGCCGCGCCTCGTCGCTCAACCGGATCTCGCCGAGCGAGGTGGTGACCCCGCCGTCCGTCAGACGACCCGACACGAAGTTCATGGACGGCGACCCGATGAAGCCCGCCACGAACAGGTTTCGCGGGTGATCGTAGAGCTCCTGCGGCGAGCCGATCTGCTGCACCAGTCCGCCGCGGAGCACGACGACGCGGTCGCCGAGCGTCATGGCCTCGGTCTGGTCGTGCGTCACGTACACCGTGGTGGTCTCGAGACGCTTCTGCAGCTGGGCGATCTCGGTCCGCATCTGCACGCGCAGCTTGGCGTCGAGGTTCGACAGCGGCTCGTCCATGAGGAACGCCTTGGGGCTGCGGACGATCGCGCGTCCCATCGCGACGCGCTGACGCTGACCACCGGAGAGGTTGGACGGCTTGCGGTCGAGGTGCTGGCCCAGGTCGAGGATGCGGGCGGCGTCGTCGACCTTCTTCGCGATGTCCTCCTTGCTCATCTTGGCGAGTGTGAGGGGGAAGGCGATGTTGTCGCGCACCGTCATGTGGGGGTAGAGCGCGTACGACTGGAACACCATCGCGATGTCGCGATCCTTCGGTGCCCGCTCGTTCACGCGCTCACCGGCGATGCGCAGCTCGCCGCTCGAGATGTCCTCGAGGCCGGCGATCATGTTGAGCGTGGTGGACTTTCCGCAGCCGGAGGGTCCGACCAGGATGATGAACTCGCCGTCGGCGATGGTGATGTCGACGTCGCTCACCGCCGCGGCACCGTCCGGGTACAGCTTGGTCACTTTGTCGAGAACGATTTCGGCCATGGACTTATCCCTTCACTGCGCCGGACGTCAGGCCCGCCACGATACGACGTTGGAAGAACAGGACGAAGATGATGATCGGGATGGTGATGACCACGGCCGCAGCCGCGATCGAGCCCGTCGGTTCCTCGAACTGCGAACTACCGGTGAACTGTGAGATCGCTGCCGGCACCGTGACCGAACGCTCGGTGGCCGTCAACGAGATGGCGAGCAGCAGGTCGTTCCACGCGAAGATGAAGACGAGGATCGCCGCGGTGACGATGCCCGGTGCCGCGAGCGGTGCGATGACCTTGCGGAACGCCTGTCCCGGGGTGGCACCGTCCATCTTGGCGGCCTTCTCCAGCTCCCAGGGGATCTCACGGAAGAACGCCGACAGCGTGTAGATGGCGAGCGGGAGCGCGAACGTGATGTACGGGATGATCAGGCCCGGCCAGGTGTCGAACAGGCCCAGCGCACGCTCGATGTCGAACAGCGGTGTGACGAGCGAGATCTGGGGGAACATCGCGATGAGCAGCGCGGCGCCGACGAGGAGCTTCTTGCCGGGGAAGTCGAGACGAGCGACGGCGTAGGCCGCCATCGTGCCGATGACCACCGCGATGAGCGTGGTGATGAGACCGATGCCGATGGAGTTGATCAGGGCGCTGGTGAACTGGGACGTCTGGAAGATGCCCTTGTAGTTGTCCAACGTCCACGTCGTCGGGATGAACTTGCCGTCGGCGATGTTCGCCACCGGCTTGAACGACAGGCTGATGATCCACACGAGCGGGATCAGTGCGTACAGCAGGACGAGGAGGTTGACGATGGACCAGCCGGCCTTCGTCTTCGTGGTGGCTGCCATGGGTCAGCGTCCTTCCGCGTCGGAGCCGGGTGCGGAGGCCCCGAACAGTTTGATGAAGACGAAGGCGATGATGGCCACGCAGAAGAAGATCAGCACGCTGATGGCCGACCCGATACCGAGGTTGAACGCCCCGAAGAGGTTGTCGTACCCGAGGATCGACACCGAACCGGTGCTGTTGCTGCCCTTCGTCAGAACGTAGATGTTGTCGAAGATGCGGAACGCGTCGAGCGTGCGGAACAGCAGCGCCACGAGGATGGCCGGCTTCATCAACGGGATGATGATGCGGATCAGTCGGGTCCACGCGCCGGCGCCGTCCACCTGGGCCGCCTTGAGCAGATCGTCGGGAACGAGCGCGAGACCGGCGAGCAGCAGCAGTGCCATGAACGGCGTCGTCTTCCACACCTCGGCGAGCACGACGATGGCGAGCGACGGAAGCTGCTGTGTCAGAGGCGCACTGCCCTCGGGGAGCAGGTTGGCCAGGTAGCCGGTCTGCGGTGTCCACGCGTAGTACCAGCTGTACGCGGCGGCGACGGTGACGATGCCGTACGGGATCAGCACGACGGTGCGGACGACGCCGCGCCCGAAGATGGTGCGGTGCATGACCAGCGCGACCGCGAGGCCGAGGACGAACTCGATGATCACCGAGATGACGGTGATGCCCACGGTCACCGCGAACGCCGTCCACCAGTAGCCGTCGGTGAGGACGGAGACGTAGTTGGACAGGCCGACGAATTCCTTGTCGTCCGGGAATGCCAGGTTGTACTTCTGCAGACTCAGCCAGAAGGCGTAGATGATGGGATACGCGGTGACGGCGATCATCAGGATCGCGGCGGGAGCGACCAGCAGGAGCCCCAGTCGGCGCTCCGCCTTCTTGCCCTCGGACACCGCCTCGGCCGCCTTGGCGTGCTTCTGCGGGCGTCGGGGCTCGTCGGTGACGGTCATGGGATCAGCCCTTCGGAGTTCACGGCCTGGCGGACCAGATCGGCGAGCCTGTCGACGTCTCCCACGGGATCGATGTCCTGCGGGGGGTTGAGCGCGTCGGTCAGGAGGATCGAGATGGACTGGTACGCGGGCGACACCGGTCGGACCGCGGCACTCTCGATCGAGCCGAGAACGCCCTCCCATGCCGGGTAGGCGGCCTGGAACTCGGGATCGTCGTAGAGCGAGCGGATCACCGGCGGCACACCGCCGTCGACGGCGTTGTTGCGCTGGTTCTGCTCGTCGGTCAGGCACGCGACGGCGGCCCACGCCTCGTCGGGATGCTCGGTGGTCTTGGCGACACCGATGTTGAACCCGCCGATGGTGACCTTGGCGGGCTCACCGGGGTTCACCGAGGGGTACGGCGCGCTGCGGAACACCTCGTTCACCGCCGCGTCCTGCTGGTCGGCGGGAACGGTGGACAGGTCGAGGAAGGACACGCCGCCCGCGGCGGCGTTCTCCTTGAGTCCGGGGAGCACGAACGGGTAGTTCACCTCGGCGAACATGGTGCCCGCCTCGACGCCGAGACGTGCTGTGCCCTCGTCACTCTGGGAGACCGAGGGGTCGGCGCCGGGAGCGGTCGCGACGCTCTTGATGATCGAGAGCGCCTTCTCGGTGGCCGCGCGGTGCTCGGGGGTGTCGTTCAGTGTCACGGTGGTGCCGTCCTCGCCGACGACGGATCCGCCGGCACTCTCGAGGAGGGTGTTGAACCAGACCATGAAGCCCTCGTACTGCTTCGCCTGCACACCGATGGCCGCGGGCTTGCCGGAGGCGGCGTTCTCGCCGGCGGTGGCGATGAGGTCGTCCCACGTCGCCGGGGGCTGGCCGTTCGGCACCATGTCCGGGCGGTACCAGAGCAACTGGGTGTTGGAGTTCAGCGGGACCGCGTACAGCTTGTCCTTCTGCTCTGTCTCGGGGTCGAGCCACTCGGCGGTGGCGAGCGGGCCCTCGAGCACCGATCCGTCACGCAGCTTCGCCTCGAGATCGTCCGGAACCGGCAGTGCCCAACCGGCTTCGGCGAACTCGGCGGTCCAGACCACGTCGAGTGTCATCAGATCGAGCGTGCGGTCGTTGCCCGCCAGACGGCGAGCGAGCTGCAGGCGCTGATCGTTGGCGCTCTTGGGGAGCGTGCGCTGCTCCACCCGGTACGCGCCGCCCGACTGCTCGGTGCACGCCTGCGCCGCCGCCGCGTACTGCTCCGCGCCGTCGGCGGCGGTGTAGAAGCTCAACACGATTCCGTCGTCGGAGGAACCACACCCCGCCAACAGACTTCCGGCCACCACCGCGGCGGCCCCTGTCGCTGCGAGTTTCCTCGCCCTGTACCTCTTCGGCACGACCGCCTCCTCTGCCGCAAGAGAAGGCGCCACAGTCGGCCCGACTCCGCAGCGTGTGCTTCGTTGGACACGCATTCCCTGCGAAGTGGAACCTAGTCGAAAGCTGAGAGGAAAACGGTGGCTTGTTGCAATCCCGTGATGCTTTCGGTACCGACGGGTCGGTGGTGAGAGGTCAGATGGCGAGACGCGCCAGCAGATCGCGCGCCTTCTCGGCCGTCTTCGGCTCGCACAGCACGTCGTACCGCCCCGCGACCAACTGCATCGTCGACGCGAAGTCGCGCTGCCCCTTGGTCGCCGCGTAGGGAATGGTGGCCGAGATCAGTCCGAAGACGATGCCGCCCAGCACACCGACGAGGAGCGCGCTCAGGTAGTTGGTGTTCGTGATGATTCCGAGAACGAGTCCGAGGAAGACACCGAGCCAGGCGCCCGAGATGATGCCGCCGCCAATCACTTTGGCCCAGGTGAGGCGGCCGATGACACGCTCGACCTGCATGAGGTCGACACCCACGATGGTGACGTCCTGGACCGAGAACTCCTGATCGGAGAGGTAGTCGACCGCGCGCTGCGCCTCGGCGTAGGTGGGATAGGAACCGATGGGCCAGCCCGACGGCGGGGTGGGGAGGCCCTGTCCGGGGCGGCCGGACTGCGACATGGGGTTCGTCATGACTCCATTGTGCCTGCTGGCGGGTCGGTCGTGGGGTCCGGTGCGGGCCGCGCACCGCTGCGCACCATGCCGGCCGCGTCGGCGGCCTCGACGAGGGCCCGAGCCATTCGATGACCCGCCTCGTCGACCATCTCGTCCCCCACCATGACGGCCCCGCGCGCTCCCCCGTCGACGGAGAGGTACCGACGGTAGGTCTCGACGATGTCGTGGGCGCGGTCGACGTCGGCCTGGCGCGGCGAAAACGTCTCGTTGGCGATGTCGATCTGCGAGGGGTGCAGCACCCACTTGCCGTCGTAGCCCAGAGCCGCGGAATGCCGGGCGGCGCGGGTGAACCCGTCGGTGTCGCGGACCTGCACCCAGGGTCCGTCGATGGCCTGGAGCCCGTGGGCCCGGGCCGACAGCAAGATCGTCATCAGCACGTGGTGGTAGGCGTCGCCGCGCTCGTAGCCGGGCGGCTGCTCCCCCACCGTGAGGGTGCGCATGCCGACGTCGGCCATGAAGTCACCCGGCCCGAACACCAGGGTCTGCACCCGCGGCGAGGCCGTCGCGACGGCGTCGATGTGGAGCAGACCCACGGCGTCCTCGATCTGCGGCTCGATCCCGATGCGGCCGACGGGCAGGTCCGACTCGCGTTCGAGTTGTGTCAGAAGCAGATCGAGCGCCTGCACCTCACCGGCCGAGCGCACCTTGGGCAGGACGAGGGCGTCGAGGTGGGCACCCGCCCGTCCGACCACCTCGAGCACATCGCGGAACGTGGCCTCCGTCGTCCAGTCGTTGACCCGCACGAGCCGGAGCTGCGTGCCCCACCCGTCCCATCCGAGCGCGTCGGCGACGTCGATGCGTGCCTGCGCCTTGGCGGCCGGCGCGACCGCGTCCTCGAGATCCAGGAAGACGGCGTCGGCGGGCAGGCTCAGAGCCTTGCGCATCATCTTCGGACTGCTGCCCGGCACGGCGAGCACGGAGCGTCGGAGGCGGGCGCGCGGCACTGTGGTGGTCACCACGGCACACTATCGGCCCGCACCGCGTGCGAGGCCCCCGTCTACTGTTGCGCCCATGGCAGCAGTGAACAAGGTGTTCGCCGCCAGGCTCGCGGGCCTCGTGGTGCTCGGACCCGACGGTGAGAGCATCGGCCGTGTCCGCGACATCGTCGTGACCGTGCGCGTCGGCCGCCAGCAACCCCGCGTCCTCGGCCTCGTGGTCGATCTGGCCACGAGGCGCAAGATCTTCGTTCCGATGCTGCGCGTGACGGCCGTCGAACCGACGTCGGTGACGCTGACCACCGGCAACGTCAGTATGCGCCGCTTCGTCCAGCGACCGGGCGAGGTGCTGGCCCTGGCCCAGGTCCTGGACTCGCGGGTCCGGACCGACGATCCGGACGCCGAGGACCTGCACGGTGTGGACTGCGTCGTCGTCGACCTCGGTATCGAGCAGACCCGCACGCGCGACTGGGTCATCGCGCGCGTCGCCGTGCGCCCCCACCGCACCCGGCTGGGTCGCCGCGGCAGCATCCACGTGCTCGACTGGCAGAACGTGCAGGGCCTCACCTGGTCCGATCTGTCCCTGCCGGGTCAGGGTGTGTCACAGCTTCTCGCCCAGTTCGAGGGACTCCGGCCCGCCGACGTGGCCGACGCGATCCGCGACCTCCCGGAGAAGCGGCGACTCGAGGTCGCCTTCGCCCTGGACGACCAGCGCCTCGCGGACGTCATCCAGGAGATGCCCGACGACGATCAGATCGACCTGGTGCAGGCGCTCGCCCCCGCCCGTGCCGCCGACGTGCTCGAGGCCATGGACCCCGACGACGCAGCCGACCTGCTCGGCGAGTTGCCGGAGCCGGAGGCCGAATCGCTGCTGCGCCTGATGGATCCGCAGGACTCCGAGCCGGTGCGACGTCTCCTCGAGCACTCCCCCGACACGGCGGGTGGTCTGATGACACCGGAACCGGTGGTGCTGAGCGCGTCCGCGACGGTCGCCGAGGCGCTCGCTCGTGCGCGCAACCCCGACCTCACGCCCGCCCTCGCGTCACTGGTCTTCGTCGTGCGACCGCCGACGGCCACGCCCACGGGCCGCTACCTCGGCTGCGTCCATCTCCAGCAGTTGCTGCGCGAACCGCCCGCCAGTCTGGTCGGCGGCGTGATCGACACGACACTGTCGACGCTCTCCCCGGACGACAGTCTCGCCGCCGTCACGCGATACTTCGCGGCGTACAACCTGGTCTGCGGACCGGTCGTGGACGCCGAGGAGCATCTGATCGGCGCCGTGACCGTGGACGACGTCCTGGACCACCTTCTTCCCGACGACTGGCGCGAACAGGAGCACGTGGGACATGAGTGAGAAGTCGGCGGCGACCGCCAGACAGCGCCTCGACACTCCACGCGGATCCCGACGGTTCAAGCTCGACATCGACGTCGACTCGGTCGGCCGGACCGGCGAGAACGTCGCGCGATTCCTCGGTACGGGGCGATACCTGGCGATCCAGACGGGGATCGTCATCGTGTGGATCCTGCTCAACGTCTTCGCGGTGAGCCTGCAGTGGGACCCCTACCCCTTCATCCTGCTCAATCTGGCGTTCTCGACGCAGGCCGCCTACGCGGCCCCGCTGATCCTGCTCGCTCAGAACCGGCAGGACGACCGCGACCGGGTGTCGCTCGAGGAGGATCGCTCGCGCGCCGCGCAGACCAAGGCGGACACCGAGTTCCTCGCTCGTGAGCTCGCTGCGCTCCGGATCGCGGTCGGCGAGGTCGCCACGCGCGACTACCTCCGCCGCGAACTCGACGACCTGCGCGCGGCGCTGCTCGATCCCGCGCAGGCGGCGGCCGAGGAACAGAAGGCGCGCAAGAAGTCTCGCAAGAAGTCGGTCGACGAGGACTCCACCTCGTTCGCCGCCGCCCCTTCCGTCGAGGAAACAACTCGTTTCGACCACAGCGAGGACACGCGACGGTAACCTCGGTCACACTGCGCGTCGGGTCTCGGTGAGTGCGCAGCCGAGTGTTCGTGGGGGTTTGTCGTATGCGCGTCGGTCGAGACTCTCGACTCGGAGGTGCACTGAGTGCCTCGATTCTTCTTCTCAGCGCGGTCACGCTGGCCGCCGGCTCGGTGACGCCGAGTTCCGCGCACGGTTCCGTCGCGATGGCGGCCGCCGAATCGGTTGCGGCGCCCACACTCCCACCACGGGAGCGCGCTGTCGGCCTGGTCGAGCCCGCCGATCGGCAACCGGTCGCGTTCCGGTCCCCGAAACCAGCCGTCGCCGCGCCCGCGGGCGCCCCGGCCGCTGCTGCGGCGCCGCTGTCCGCCGTGCTCGTCGGCGCACTCGGCATTCCCGAACTCGTCCTGCAGGCCTACCGCTCCGCCGAGGCCCAGCTCGCCACCTCGACACCGGGCTGTCACCTGCCGTGGCACCTGCTCGCCGCCATCGGGCGCATCGAGTCCGGCCACGCGGGCGGCGGCCGCACCGATGCCGCCGGCACCACGATCACGTCCGTGCTGGGCCCGGTGCTCGACGGTCGATCGGCCGCGGACGCGGTCATCACCGACACCGACGGCGGCGCGCTCGACGGGGACGCGGGGCACGACCGTGCGGTCGGGCCGATGCAGTTCATCCCCGCCACCTGGGCCGGCTACGCCTCGGACGGCAACGGCGACGGTCGGAGCGATCCGAACAACGTCTTCGACGCGGCTCTCGCCGCGGGCAAGTACCTGTGCTCGGGCGGCCTGGACATGACGAATCCGGCGCAGGCGACCACCGCCGTCCTGCGCTACAACAACTCCGCCGCGTACACCGCCAACGTGCTGGCCTGGTCCGCCGCGTACTCCGGCGGCGGCACCCCTGTCGTCGGCCGGATCGGCGAGGCGGCGCCCTCCCCCGCGGACGCGCTGGCCGTCGCCGCGGCGGCCGCCGCCGGCGGCGAGGTCACGGATCCCACGACCGCGGCCCCGACGACCACCGCCACGACCACCGCGATGCCGGACACCTCGCTCACTCCGGTGACACCACCGCCGGCGTTCGGCATCCCCGGACTGCCGCCGCTCCCGGTCATCGAGCTCCCCACGATCCCGTGCCTCCTGTGCCCTCCTGCACCAGTGGCACCACCCGCCCCACCTGAGCAGGACACGTCCGTCACGACACCGTGACTGGTCGTGGCTCACATCACGGGCCGGTAACGGATCGGCAACGGATCAGGTAGCCTCGCTCCGACAGCAAAGGTCGGAAGCGCCCCGGAACGGGGCGGGAACAGTCGTCGCGGATCACGAGTCTCGCGGGGGCGAGGAGGTTGTGTATCCGTGGGTCGGCACCGCAAACGATCGTCTTCCACTCTGCGACGGAACACGGTCATCGCGCTGACCGGTCTGATCCCCGCGGGAGCGATCACCGTGGCCAGTGGCTACGGCGCCAGCGCCGACATCCCGTTCCTCCGCACGCACACCACGGCCAGCGAGTCCGCCCTCGAGCCCACCGACGTGGCCCCGGCAGTGGACGTCGCGCCCGCACCCACCACGCAGTCCGCGCCCGAGCCCGTGGCACCGCCCGCGCCGGAGCCCGCTCCCGCCCCCGCGCTGCCCGAGTCCCTCGCGGCCGGCCCGCTCGGCGTCCCGGGCATCAACGTCGCCGCCTACAAGAGCGCCGAGACCCTCCTGGCGCAGACCACCCCCGGCTGCTCGATGAACTGGGCCCTCCTCGCCGGTATCGGCCGGGTCGAGTCCACCCACGCGAACGACGGCAAGGCGGGTGCCGACGGAACGCTGTTCGAGCCGATCCTCGGACCGGTCCTGGACGGCAGCCTCGCCGGCAACAACGTGATCATGGACACCGACGGCGGCGAGCTCGACGGCAACGCCACGTACGACCGCGCCGTGGGGCCGATGCAGTTCCTGCCGGCGACGTGGAATCACTACGCCACGGACGGGAACGGGGACGGCAGGGCCGACCCGCAGAACCTGTTCGACAGCGCCGCCACCACCGGGAAGTACCTGTGCGACGGCGGCCTGAACATGGCGGATCCGATCCAGGCCACACAGGCGATCCTGCGCTACAACAACTCGATGGCCTACGTGGCCAACGTGGTCGCGTGGTCGGTCGCCTACTCCACCGGCATCGCCCCCTCCGAAGCGGACCTGCCCCGAATTCACTGACGCGGTACCGCATACCATGGAGAGATGCCCGTAGCCACCGAATCGGACGTTCGCAGCGCCCTCGCGCGCGTGAACGATCCCGAGATTCGCAAGCCCATCACCGAACTCGGCATGGTCAAGAGTGTCGCGCTCGGTAACGACGGATCCGTGGACGTCGGCATCTATCTGACCACCGCCGGGTGCCCGATGAAGACGGAGATCTCCGACCGGGTACGCAAGGCCGTGGCCGACGTCGCCGGTGTCGGCGAGATCCGCGTCGAGCTCGACGTCATGAACGACGAGCAGCGCACCGAACTGCGCAAGTCGTTGCGGGGAGATTCCGCCGAGCCGGTCATCCCGTTCGCTCAGCCCGGCTCCCTCACCCGCGTGTACGCGGTGGCGTCGGGGAAGGGCGGTGTCGGCAAGTCGTCCGTCACCGTCAACCTGGCCGCCGCGATGGCCGCCAAGGGACTGTCGGTGGGCGTCCTCGACGCCGACATCTACGGCCACTCGGTGCCCCGCATGCTCGGTACCGACGCTCGCCCCACACAGGTCGAGCGCATGATCATGCCGCCCGTGGCGCACGACGTGAAGATGATCTCGATCGCGCAGTTCACGCAGGGCAACACGCCCGTCGTCTGGCGCGGTCCCATGCTGCACCGCGCCCTGCAGCAGTTCCTCGCCGACGTGTTCTGGGGCGACCTGGACATTCTTCTGCTGGACCTGCCGCCGGGCACCGGCGACGTCGCCATCTCGGTGGCCCAGCTGATCCCCGGCGCCGAGATCCTCGTCGTGACCACCCCGCAGCAGGCCGCGGCCGAGGTCGCGGAACGTGCCGGCGCCATCGCCCTGCAGACGCGTCAGCGAGTCGTCGGGGTGGTGGAGAACATGTCGTGGCTCGAGCTGCCCGACGGATCGCGGATGGACATCTTCGGTTCCGGCGGCGGCCAGGCCGTGTCGGAGCGACTCACCACCGCGGTCGGCGCGAAGGTCCCGCTGCTGGGCCAGATCCCGCTCGACACCGCGGTGCGCGAGGGCGGCGACTCGGGCGTTCCGATCGTGCTCAGCGATCCGGAGTCGCCCGCGGCCAAGGCCATGATCGAGGTGGCCGAGAAGCTGTCGGTCCGTAGTCGCGGCCTCGCGGGCATGAGCCTGGGTATCGACACCACCCGGCACCTCTGACGGCCGGAAGGACCTAGGTCGCGTCGGGGTCGATCGGGGGACGGTCCCCGGTCGGCAACGGCGCCGACCCGCTGGACTTCGTCATGTTCGGCGTCCCGGACTGCGGGGTCGACGACTGTGTCCCGGACTGCGGCTTCTCGTCGAACTTCCCGGTGAAGATCGAGTCGTCGCCGTCGAGCAGGTGCTTGGTGATGACCGCGCGCGGGGTCATGCCGCGGAGCTGGTTCAGGTCGGCCAGGGGCTTGCGAAGATCGTCGAAGTCCGTCCCCAGCTCGTCCTTGAGCTGTTGGCTGGCGCCACTGGCGTAGTCACGGACCTGCCGGAGCGACCGGGTGGTCCACGTGATGGCCCCGGGCAGACGCTCGGGACCGAGGATGACGAGTGCGGCGACGAGAAGAACCATCATCTCGCCCCAGCCGATGTTCGAGAACACGTCTACACCTTACGCATCCGACACCGGAGTGACCGTCACGTCGACGGTCCGCCCCGAGCGGACGAGTTGCACCTGCACCGGCGTACCGATCTCCTGTTCCTGGACGGCGACCGTCAGCTCGTCGGCACCGGAGACGGTGCGGTCGCCGACGCGGACGATCACGTCGCCCTCCGCGATACCCGCCTGCTGAGCGGGGCCACCGGCGGTGACGTTGGCGATCTGCGCACCGCTGAGCGCGTCGTTGACGACGGACCGCGCGTTGACGCCGATGTCGGGATGATTCATCGCGCCGGTCCGGATGAGGGACTGCGCGACCTCGGTGACGTCGTCGATGGGGATGGCGAAGCCCAGTCCCACCGATCCCCCGCTCTCACTGCGGATCGCGGAGTTGATGCCGATGACGCGACCCTCGGCGTCGATCAGGGGACCGCCGGAGTTACCGGGGTTGATCGCCGCGTCGGTCTGGACCGCGTCGATGACGGCGTCGGTGTCCGTGCCCTCCCCGGACAGTCGCACGGGACGATCGAGCGCACTGACGATGCCGCGGGTGACCGTCTTGCTCAGTCCCAGTGGAGATCCGACGGCGACGACGTCGTCGCCGACCGCCACGTCCGACGAGCGGCCCAGTCGGGCGACGCTGAGGTCCGCGACGTCCGTCTTCAGAACGGCCAGATCGGTCTTGGTGTCACGGCCGACGATCTGCGCGGGCACCTTGGTGCCGTCGGAGAACGTCACGTTGAGCGTCGCGCCCGGGTTGGTCGCAGCCATCGAGATGACGTGGTTGTTGGTGACGATGTAGCCGGCTCCGTCGATGACGACTCCCGAGCCGGTACCGGCGTTGCCGCCGAACGTCTCCTGGACCGACACCACGGACGGCAGGACGGCCTCGGCGACTCTGGCCACCTGGCCCTGCGGGAGTTCGCTGCCGCCCTGTTCCAGGGTCACGCGCGAGCTGGTCAGCGAGCCGCCCAGATCGGCCGCGACACTACCGACGACGCCGCCGAGCAGGCCGATGACCAGAGCGACACCCGCGAGCGAGGCGAGAGCGCCGGCGGAGACTCGGCGGCCGAACAGTACGTCCCGCGCACCCAGTCTCGTGCCGGGCGTCAGCGGCGCGGGTTCCGGTTCGTCGAGCGCGGGCGAGACCGTCGTGACAGCCGACGAGGGCACGCGCCACGGGTTCTGAGGTTCGGGTTCCTGCTCGACCTCGGGAGCCTCGGGCTCGCGCACCAGGGATTCGGTGACACCGGGCGGCCGACCGAAGGCCTCGGTGAGGACGGATTCGGGCGCCGCGACGCGGATCGACGAACTGTCACGTCGCCGGGTCTGCGCGTCACCGAAGGAATCGCGGATGCCGTGGGGGCGACCGAACGCCCGCACCACGTGCGCGTCGATGGTGGGCCGGTAGAGCGGACGCGGAGGAAGCCGCGGCGCATCGTCGTCGGGTGCTCCCCCGTCCGCCGAAGAAGCCGTGGGGTCCGGTCGGTACTCGTCGGCTGGAGTCACCTCTGCACGCTACCGGCGCCGGAAACGTGACCCGACGACCGACCCCAGGCCATGACGCAGGCCGGAGCCGATGCCGGGTTCGGATCGGCCGGGCTCGGGAGACGTGCAGTGCGGGATCTGGTGCAGGAGACCCAGGAGTGAGGACGGCATGGACATCTCCGGCGAGCCCTGGAGGGCGACACGGGCCTGCTGCTGCGCCTGGACCTCGTCGGCACAGGAAGCGCATTCCGACACGTGCCGCGCGGCGCGCAGATAGGCGTTCATGCGCAATTCGCCGTCGACGTAGGCAGCCACCGCCTCACTGGCGAGGTGGTCGGTGGGGCTGAACTGCCGAGGATCACGAAACCGAGTCATGCTGCCTCCACTTCATCCCGTGCCAATGTGCGGATCGTCCCGGGGTGAAACGCACGGCACCGGCCGGAAGTTCCCGGCCCGCATCCGTTCCCCACAGAACGGTACTCGCGTCGGCGGCTACTCGGCCGAGGTCAGCGACTCGCGGGTACGCCGACTGGCGGCGAGGTGGTCGCGCAGCGCCTGGCGGCCACGGTGGATACGGCTACGGACGGTGCCGAGCTTGACCCCCAGGGTCGCGCCGATCTCCTCGTAGGACAGACCCTCGATGTCGCACAGCACGATGGCTGCACGGAACTCGGGAGCGAGCGAGTCGAGCGCAGCCTGCAGATCCGGGTCGAGCCGGGCGTCGTGGTAGATCTGCTCGGGATCGGGGGTGTCGGACGGCACCCGGTCGTAGTCCTCCGGCAGCGCCTCCATGCGGATGCGGTTGCGGCGACGCACCATGTCCAGGAACAGGTTCGTCGTGATGCGGTGCAGCCAGCCCTCGAAGGTGCCGGGCTGGTAGTTCTGCAGCGAGCGGAACACGCGGATGAAGGTGTCCTGCGTGAGGTCCTCGGCATCCTGCGCGTTGCCGGACAGCCGGTAGGCGAGGCGGTAGACGCGGTCACCGTGCTCGCGGACGAGTTCGTCCCAGGACGGCATCGACGTCGCGTCTCCGGTCGCGTCGAACACCGCGGTGCCGGACAGCTCCTCGGGACTGTCGACGGTCTGTTCGGACTCGGCGGCGGGGCGGGAGGTCGGGGACGTGAGGGCAGCGTGTTCGCGCGGGCTGGTGATCATGTGGATCGTTCAATCCTCCTACTCGGGCGATCATCGCGGCGTGGTGTCGACGTGCGATGTGGTGTTACCCGTGTTCGGCGCGACCGAAGCGTGAGGACGATCCGACGAACCCGCGTAAGGAAACTATGTCGCGGGCAGGTGTGCGACCCGTGTGAGAAGGCTGAGTGTGGGCTGAGAGTCTGGACGCGAGGAGTTCGTGGGCGGGTTAGGGTCCCTTCGTGACTGCCGACGCCGCCAAGATGCTGCACTACGCCGAAGCCTCCGTCGTGGAGGACGAGATCCTGCAGGCCGCGCGCGAGCGCGCCGTGGATCTGGGCGCCGCGCCGATACCGGCGTCCGTCGGTGCCGTGCTCAGCATGGTCGCGCAGTTGTCCGGAGCGCGCACGGTGGTGGAGGTCGGAACCGGCGCCGGCGTCAGCGGGCTGTGGCTGCTGGACGGGATGCGGCCCGACGGGGTCCTCACCACCATCGACACCGAACCGGAGCATCAGCGCGCCGCCAAGGAGGCGTTCCGTTCCGGCGGCATCGGGGCATCGCGGACCCGGTTGATCAACGGCCGCGCCCTCGACGTGCTCCCCCGCCTGGCCGACGCGTCCTACGACCTGGTGTTCGTAGACGCGACGCCGCGGGACCACGTCGGATTCGTGACGGAGGGCGTGCGGATGCTCCGCCCCGGTGGCGCCCTGATCCTGCACAACGCGTTGCTGGGTGGACGCGTCGCGGACGCCTCGTCACGCGACGAGACCACCGTCGCCGTCCGCGCGGCCGCCCGCGCCATCGCGGAGAACGACAGCCTGACAGCGGTCGTCCTTCCCCTCGGCGACGGCCTGCTGTGCGCCTCGCGCGTGCCGGAGTGACCTAGATCCAGACACCCTTGCCGACGGCGACCACGCCGTTGGCGCTCACGTTGAACCGCTCGCTGTCCCGCTCGCGGTCGACGCCGATGATCTCGCCGTCGTTCACCACCACGTTCTTGTCCAGGATGGCGTTGCGGACGACCGCATTACGACCGATGCGCACTCCGGGCATGATGACGCTGCCCTCCACGGTGGCGCCCGCGTCGATGATCACCGACGAGCTCAGCACCGAGTTGCGCACCGTCGCGCCGGACAGGATCGATCCCGCTCCGACGATCGACTCCTGAGCCAGACCGCCCTGCACGAACTTGGCGGGCGGCAGGTTGTCCGCGGCGCCGCGGATCGGCCACCGCTTGTTGTAGAGGTTGAAGATCGGGTGGACCGACACCAGGTCCATGTGCGCGTCGTAGAACGCGTCCAGGGTGCCGACGTCGCGCCAGTAGCCCTTGTCCCGCTCGGTCGCACCCGGGACGACGTTGTCCTTGAAGTCGTAGACCGATGCCTTCCCGGCCGCGACGAGCGCGGGAATGATGTTGCCGCCCATGTCGTGATCGGAATCCGAGTCCTCGGCGTCGGCACGGATGGCATCGACGAGCACCTTGGTGGTGAAGACGTAGTTGCCCATCGACGCGAACGTCATGGTGGGGTCGTCCGGCGTTCCGGGCGGGTCCGACGGCTTCTCGAGGAACTCGGTGATGTTGCCCGAGGCGTCGCTGTCGATGCAGCCGAATGCCGTTGCCTCGGCGCGCGGTACGCGGATGCCGGCCACCGTGACACCGGCACCGGAATCGATGTGCTGCTGCACCATCTGCTCGGGGTCCATGCGGTACACGTGGTCCGCACCGAACACGACGATGTACTCGGGATCCTCGTCGTACACGAGGTTCATGGACTGGAAGATGGCGTCGGCACTGCCGGTGTACCAGCGGGGCCCGAGCCGCTGCTGCGCGGGCACGGGGGTGATGTACTCACCCGCGAAACCCGACAGCCGCCAGGTCTGGGAGATGTGCCGGTCGAGCGAGTGCGACTTGTACTGGGTCAGAACGCACAACCGCAGATAGCCGGCGTTGACGAGATTGCTCAGCACGAAGTCGATCAGGCGGTACGCACCACCGAACGGGACCGCGGGCTTCGCGCGATCGGCTGTCATCGGATACAGGCGTTTGCCCTCACCTCCGGCGAGCACGATTCCGAGTACATGCGGCTGGGTCCTCACAACAGCCAACCTATCCGGTTGTGACGAGCAATCGCTACGTATAGGCCGAATGCACACCGACGCGTTACGTTCCTCTCATGCGAGTGGCGATGATGACGAAGGAATATCCCCCCGAGATCTACGGCGGCGCGGGCGTTCACGTGACGCAGCTGGTCGACCGTCTCCGCGCACTGTGCGAGGTCGACGTGCACTGCATCGGCGCGCCGCGCGAGACCGCCGTCGTGCACTCGCCGGACCCGGCCCTGGTCGACGCGAACCCGGCCTTGACCACGCTCTCCACGGGACTGCGGATGGCGAACGCCGCCGGCGGCGCCGACGTGGTGCACTCGCACACCTGGTACACCGGCCTCGCCGGCCACCTCGCGGCCGAGCTGTACGGGATCCCGCACGTGCTCACCGCGCACTCGCTGGAACCGCGCCGCCCCTGGAAGGCCGAGCAGCTGGGCGGCGGCTACCGCATCTCGTCGTGGTCCGAGCGCAACGCCATGGAGTACGCCGACGCCGTCGTCGCGGTCAGCGACGGCATGAAGGCCGACGTGCTGGACTGCTACCCACGCATCGATCCGGACCGAGTTCATGTGGTGCGCAACGGCATCGACACCGAGGTGTGGCACGCCGGCGGCCCCGCGGACGGCGCGCCGTCCGCGCTCGAGGCGATCGGCGTGCGCACCGACGCCCCCATCGTCGCGTTCGTCGGCCGCATCACCCGGCAGAAGGGCGTGGGGCACCTCATCGCCGCGGCCCACTCGTTCGATCCGTCCATTCAGCTGGTGCTGTGCGCGGGTGCGCCCGACACCCCGGAGATCGCGGTCGAGACCGAGCGCGCCGTCACCGCCCTGTCCGAGAGCCGCGGCAACGTGTTCTGGGTCCGCGAGATGCTGCCGACCGAGCAGATCCGCCAGATCCTCTCGGCGGCCGCCGTGTTCGTGTGCCCGTCGGTGTACGAGCCCCTCGGCATCGTCAACCTGGAGGCGATGGCCTGCGAGACGGCCGTCGTCGCGTCCGACGTGGGCGGCATCCCCGAGGTCGTGGCCGACGGCCGTACCGGGGCTCTCGTGCACTACGACGCCGCGGACACCGCCACGTTCGAGGCGGACCTGGCCGCCGCGGTCAACGACCTCGTCGCCGACGAGAGTCGAGCAGCGCGGCAGGGTGTCGCCGGTCGCGAGCGCGCCGTCGCCGAGTTCTCCTGGGAGTCGATCGCGCAGCAGACGATGGAGGTCTACGCCGCGGCCCGCGCGTAGACACCGAGGGTCACCGACACGGTGACCTCGCGCGCGGGCGGCATCTCGTCGACCCGCGCGCGCAGATCCGCCGCCGGGATGTGGCGCGCCGACGGCCCCATGCTCACGACGTCGACGATCTCGTCCCGCGTGAGCGTGGTCGAGTAGGTGATCGGGACCCGGCGCACCCGCTCGAACCGGCTGCCGAGCGTGTCGCCCAACCTCTGCGTCTTGTTCTCGTCCACCCGGACGAGACCCAGATCGTCGACCAACTCGACGAGATGGCGCTCGGTGGGGGTGAGCACCACCAGCACCCCGGCGGGTGCGAGCACGCGCGCGAGTTCCTCGGCGTTGCGCGGCGAGAACACCGACAGGGCCGCGTCGATCATGCCGGAGCGGACCGGGATGCTCTGCCAGACGTCCGCGACCACCGCGGAGGCCCGCGGGTGCGATCGTGCGGCGCGGCGCGCAGCCGCCTTGGACACGTCGAGACCGACGCCGACGGCATCGGGGACGCCGGCGTCCAGCACGCGGGCGAGGTAGTGCCCGGTGCCCACTCCGACGTCGAGCACGCGGCGCCGGTCCCCCACGGCGTCGGCCACGGCGTCCATCAGCGGGTCGTAGTGACCGCGGTCGAGGAACTCGGCGCGTGCAGCGACCATCTCGGTGGAGTCGCCGACGATCTTGCCGCCGGACCCGGAGAGCAGGCTGACGTATCCCTGGCGCGCGACGTCGAACGTGTGCCCGCGGTCGCACAGCAGCGCGGCAGATCCCGAGTCCGGATCGTCGGCCTCGAGGTCCGACCCGCAGTGTGGGCACGCGAGCAGGGCCACCGCATCGTCGTTCACGGTTCCTCCGCTCGTCGTGGTGGGTCGCTCGTTCGGTCGGGACGAGAACAGCCCCACCGGTCAGGGTCGGCCGGTGGGGCTGTTCTCACGGTGATGACAGGAGTGGTGTCAGCTGGTGACGCCCTTGAGCTCGTCGCCCAGAGCGGCTGCCTCGTCGGGAGTCAGTTCGACGACCAAGCGTCCTCCGCCTTCGAGTGGAACCCTCATGACGATTCCTCGTCCCTCTTTGGTCGCCTCGAGCGGACCGTCCCCGGTCCGGGGCTTCATGGCCGCCATTCTCTGCTCCCTCCAGATCTGCGCTGCCCTGCATCGCGCGCTGCATCAATTCGGTCGCGCCTCGCCGGGGTCCGACGAGGCTCGTGCACTTATTGTTCCCTATCCTCCGGATCCGTGGGCAACGGACACCCTCGAACGAGCGGGACACGGGTGTGTACTAGCTGTAATGGCCAGGGACGTTGTGGACGGCGTGGCGACAACAGATAGGTGAGGACCTCC
>NZ_LMRN01000011.1:0-1015 GCF_001426145.1 Rhodococcus sp. Leaf225
ACTAGCTGTAATGGCCAGGGACGTTGTGGACGGCGTGGCGACAACAGATAGGTGAGGACCTCCGGTATCGGTGTGGTTACCACAACTGCACCGACAACCGAGAGGTCCTCGTGTCCCACGCTAACGCCTCCCTCACCCCTAAGGGACGATTGAAGCTCGCGAGTTCGATCGTCGACGACCACTGGTCCATCCGGCGGGCCGCCGAACGCTTCCAGGTCTCACCGACCACCGCCAAGAAGTGGGCCGACCGGTACCGGGCCGGCGGGGCACCGGCGATGATCGACCGGTCCAGCCGGCCCCGCCGCAGCCCCGCGCGCACACCGAGACGCACCGAACGACGAATCGTGGCGCTGCGCTTCACCAACCGGTGGGGACCGCACCGGATCGCCTACCACCTGCACCTGCCGCGCAGCACCGTCTCCGCGGTCCTGGCCCGCTACCGGATGCCGCTGCTGCGCCACCTCGACCAGAACACCGGCCTGGCGGTGCGCCGCCCCGCACCCCGCCGCTACGAACACCCCGCCCCCGGCGACCTGATCCACATCGACATCAAGAAACTCGGCCGGATCCCCGACGGCGGCGGGCACCGCAAACTCGGCCGCACGATCGGCAACCGGCACAACAAGAAACAAGGCCGCGGCTACGCGTTCGTCCACCACGCCGTCGACGACCACTCCCGCCTCGCCTACTCCGAGATCCTCGGTGACGAACGCAAGGAGACCGCCGCCGGGTTCTACCGGCGCGCCGCCGCGTACTTCACCGACCACGGCATCACCATCGCCAGAGTGCTCACCGACAACGGATCCTGTTACCGGTCAACACTGTTCGCCGAAGCACTCGGATCGGTGGTGCACAAGCGCACCCGCCCCTACCGACCGCAGACCAACGGCAAAGTCGAACGGTTCAACCGCACCCTGAACCAGGAATGGGCCTACGCCCACACCTACCTCTCCGACGAAGCCCGCGCAGCGACCTACCAGGACTGGGTCCATCACTACAATCACCACCGACCCCA
>NZ_LMRN01000012.1:0-155 GCF_001426145.1 Rhodococcus sp. Leaf225
ACTGTGCAGTATCTGAGACAACACACGAGTTGGTCAGCAGATAACTGAAACCCGCACCACCGACCCATCACCAGCAGCACCGGTGACAGGAGACGTGTGTGCCTCGTGCTCTGTTGTTTCACAGAGTTTCGGTGGCCATAGCGGAGGGGAAACGC
>NZ_LMRN01000012.1:293-81107 GCF_001426145.1 Rhodococcus sp. Leaf225
TCCGTTCCGAAAGGGGACCCATTCATATGGGTCCCCTTTCGTGTTTCTGCACTCCGATCGTGAGTGCGGCATGATGACACCACCGGTGACGAGCGGGAGAGCTCGGTCGCCGATCGATCGAAAGGAACCACCGTGCCGGAAGAGCCGTCATCGGAAGGTCGTACGTCCGATTCGGACCGCCGGCCGCCCGCGCGCGACAACCGGGCACCTCGCCGCGACAGCGCGGGGGAACGCGGGTCGTTCCGATCATCGGCCCCTCGCTCCGGTGACCGTTCCGGGAGCCAGGACGAACGTCGCCACACCGGCGACCGTGGGCGCTCCGGGGATCGATCGACGTCCGGCGACCGTCGGCAGGGTTCCGGCAGGGGCCAGGCACCCGACCGCACTCGAGGACAGGGTGCACCTCCCCGTCGTCGCGGCGGTGAAGGGAGCGCAGGTCCGCGCGCCGGCGGTGGGCGAGGCCCTGATTCTCGCGCTCCTCGTCCGGTCGAGCCCGATCTGCCGGACGACGTCGACGCGAAAGATCTCGAACCCGGGGTCCGTCGAGACCTGTTGAGCCTCGACAAGAGCAACGCGGAAGCTGTTGCACGACACATGGTCATGGTCAGTCAGCTGATCGGAGACGATCCCGCCGCAGCACTGCTGCACGCGCGAGCGGCGCGGCAGCGTGCCGGCCGCATCGCCGTGGTCCGAGAGACGGCCGGCATCGCCGCGTATCACGCAGGAGAGTGGGCGGAGGCTCTGTCCGAGCTCCGCGCCGCCCGCCGTATGGCCGGTGGGCCAGGCCTGCTGTCCGTCATGGCTGATTGTGAGCGGGGCCTCGGTCGGCCGGAGCGCGCCATCGAGCTCGGACGCAGCGACGAGGCTCGCCAGCTGACGGGTGACGATGCGTCCGAACTGCGCATCGTCGTCGCGGGTGCCCGCATGGACATGGGGCAGTACGACCAGGCGGTGGTGACGCTGCAGACTCCGGATCTCGAGGGAGATCGCACGGGGTCGGCTGCAGCACGGCTGTACTACGCCTACGCCGACGCTCTCGTGGCCGCCGGTCGAGCGGACGACGGGGTGCAGTGGTTCCTCCGTGCCGCCGCCGCCGACGTCGAGGGTGAGACGGACGCCGAGGACCGAGTCGACGAACTGACCGGTCAGTGACCCGTCTGACCGACGCTCACGACGCCCTGCTGCTCGATCTCGACGGGACTCTGTACCGGGGTCCCGATCCGATCGACGGTGCCGTCGACATTCTCCGCGAGTGCTCCTCTCAGCTCTGCTACGTCACCAACAACGCCAGTCGGTCTCCCGCTCAGGTGGCCGAGCACCTACGCGATCTCGGTTTCCGTGCGCCCGACGAGTCGGTGGTGACGAGTTCCCAGGCGGCGGGGCGGCTTCTCGCTGGTCTCCTGCCCGCAGGTGCGTCCGTGCTGGTCGTCGGAACCGAGGCCCTCGAGGCAGAGGTGTCCGCCGCCGGCCTGGTGCCGGTTCGTACAGCGGACCCCACTCCGGCCGCGGTCGTCCAGGGACATTCCCCCGAGACGGGGTGGGCGAACATCGCCGAGGCGACCTACGCGGTCCGTGCCGGCGCACGCTGGGTGGCCACGAATGCCGACACCAGCCTGCCGACGCCTCGCGGTCTCGGGCCGGGAAACGGTGCCATGGTCGCGGCGGTCGCCGCAGCGACGGGGGCCACCCCGATCGTGGCGGGCAAGCCCGAGGCACCTCTCATGAAGGACGCGCTCGAGCGCAGCGGGTCGACCACGCCGCTGGTGGTGGGTGACCGTCTGGACACGGACATCGCGGGAGCCAACGAGGTGGGTGTGCCGTCACTCCTCGTGCTCACCGGAGTGAGCACCGTGCACGACGTGCTCACTGCCGTCCCGCACGAGCGCCCCACGTACCTTGCGTCGTCCCTGTCGGCTCTGCTCGAGGAGCCGGCCGCGTCTCTCGTTCCCTCCGAGCCTTCCGACACCTGGTCGGTGTCGCTGTCCGGTTCCGTGCTGCGAGTCGAGACCACGGGCGACGTCGACGCCGACGGCGACCTCTGGATCGAGGCACTGCGCGAAGTTCTCCCCGCGGTCTGGGCGCTCGGCGGCTTCGACACCGTCGAGGGCGCGTCCGGTGCGGCTGCGGATGTCGTCGCGCGGTGGACCGCCTGACACTGACGGTCACCACCGCCGACCGACGTCGTCGGGGGTATCGGCTAGCGTTGTCCGCGATGAGCACGCCCGTTCCCCGCCCCGGTCAGCACTTGCCGTCGCACTCCGATGTCGAGGGCACGTCCGTCGATCCCGACGCCGTCGTCTCGGCTGTCGACGCGCTGGTCGCCGAGGCGGACGTGGCGGCGTCGGCGCCGTTCGGCGAGGGTACGGACGACCCGCACGGCCTGGTCACGCTGACGCAGCAGGCCCGCATCCTCGACCGCGCGCACGAGGTACTCGTCGACGCGCTCGAGTCCGTGGACAAGAACTGACATGGCTCGTCGCGCTCGGGTGGACGCCGAACTCGTCCGCCGCGGTCTGGCCCGATCTCGGGACCACGCCTCGGAGCTCATCTCGGACGGTCGAGTGCTGATCGCCGGCACCGTGGCCACGAAGCCCGCCACCGCGGTCGAGCCCGGCACGGCGCTACGGGTCACCGAGGTCTCCGACGAGGTGTCGTGGGCCTCTCGAGGTGCACACAAGCTACTGGGCGCGCTCGCCGCCTTCGAGCCACGCGGTGTCACGGTGGAGGGCGCGCGGTGTCTCGACGCGGGTGCGTCCACCGGTGGGTTCACCGACGTGCTGTTGTCCAAGGGTGCACGCGAGGTCGTGGCGGTCGACGTCGGCTACGGACAGTTGGTGTGGCGGCTACGGACCGACGAGCGGGTGCGAGTCCTCGACCGTACGAACGTCCGTGGCATCGATGCCGAGGCCATCGGCGGGCCGGTCGACCTCGTGGTCGCCGACCTGTCCTTCATCTCGTTGGCTCTCGTACTCCCGGCGTTCGCCGCGTGTGCCCGTCCGGGTGCCAGCATCCTCCCGATGGTCAAGCCCCAGTTCGAGGTCGGCAAGGATCGCGTCGGTGCAGGGGGAGTGGTCCGCGATCCCGCCCTGCGCGCAGATGCGGTGCTGGGAGTCGCGCGCGCCGCGGCCGACCTGGGCCTGGTCACGTCCGGTGTGGAGCCGAGCCCACTGCCCGGTCCGTCCGGCAACGTCGAGTACTTCCTGTGGCTCACCGTTCCGGGTCCGGACGACGATCCCAGCACAGCCCAGTCGACGTCCGTCGAGCAACTGGTGTCCGACGCCGTGGAGAAGGGGCCTCAGTGAGCGAGTCGACCGTGCCCGAGCGCACCATCCTGCTCGTCGCGCATCCGGGTCGCCCGGACATCGAGCAGACGGCTCTGCGCGCGGCGAAGGTGTTCCACGATCACGGGATCGCCCTGCGCGTGCTCGTCGACGAGCACGACACGTCGCGGTTGGAGTCGACGTCGGGGATCGACGCGCTCTCCACACCGCAGTCCGACGTCTCCGTCGTGGAGTTCGGTCCGTCGGCGGCGGTGGGCTGCGAGCTCGTCCTGGTCCTCGGCGGCGACGGAACCTTCCTGCGCGCTGCGGAACTCGCGCGGGTGGCGTCCATCCCGGTGCTCGGCGTGAACCTGGGACGCATCGGATTCCTCGCCGAGGCGGAGGCCGACGATCTCGAGGAGACCCTGGCCATCGTGGTGCGCCGCGAGTACCGCATCGAACCGCGGATGACGCTGGACATCACCGTGCACGTCGACGGCGAGATCATCGAACGTGGGTGGGCGCTGAACGAGGCCAGTATCGAGAACGGGTCGCGGCTCGGGGTGCTCGAGGTGGTGCTCGAGGTGGACGACCGTCCGGTGTCCTCGTTCGGGTGCGACGGTGTTCTGCTGTCGACCCCCACCGGGTCCACCGCCTATGCGTTCTCGGCCGGTGGTCCGGTCGTGTGGCCGGAGCTCGAGGCGATCCTCGTCATCCCCAGTAACGCCCACGCGCTGTTCGCGCGGCCGCTGGTGACCAGTCCCGAGTCACACATCGCCATCGAGACCTTCGACGGTGGACACGACGCGGTGGTCTTCTGCGACGGCAGGCGCACCCTGCGCCTGCCCGCCGGTGCTCGCGTCGAGGTGGTGCGAGGATGTGAGCCGATCAAGTGGATCCGGCTCGACTCCGCGCCGTTCGCCGATCGACTCGTACACAAGTTCGCCTTGCCGGTCACCGGCTGGCGGGGGAGGGTGACGTAACCGACGTGTTGTCCGAAATTCGTATCGACGGCCTGGGAGTCATCGCCGAGGCGACGGCGTCGTTCTCGGAGGGTCTGACGGTGCTCACCGGTGAGACCGGTGCCGGCAAGACGATGGTCGTCACCAGCCTGCATCTGCTCTCCGGCGCGCGCGCGGACGCCGGGCGTGTCCGTGTCGGCGCCGACCGCGCGGTGGTCGAGGGTCGTTTCACCACCGACCACGTCACCGACAAGGTCCGCGGCGACGTGGAGCAGTTGCTCGAGTCCACCGGCGGTCGGCGCGACGAGGACGACAGCATCATCGCCCTCCGGACGGTCGGCAGCGACGGCCGATCACGTGCTCATCTCGGCGGCCGCAGTGTGCCCGCAGGCGTCCTGTCGGAGTTCACCGGATCGTTGCTCACGGTGCACGGACAGAACGATCAATTGCGTCTGCAACGCAGTGATCAGCAGTTGGCCGCTCTGGACCGCTTCGCTGCGGACGCCATCGGGCCGCTGCTCGAGACGTACCGCACTCGCCGCTCGCAGTGGGTCGCTGCGGTGACCGAACTGCGGGAGCGGACGGAGAAGGCTCGCGAACTCGCGCGCGAGGCGGACCAGCTCACGTTCGCCCTGAACGAGATCGACGCGGTCGCACCGGCACCGCACGAGGACACCGACATCGCGGCGACCGTCCGGCGGCTCAGCGATCTCGACTCGCTCCGCGATGCGGCGTCCGCCGCGCACACGGCGCTCACCGGTGGCGACGACCCCGGCGACGTGTCCGTTATGGCGCTGTTGGGCGAGGCCCGCGATCGACTCGCCTCGACCGACGACGAGATTCTCTCGGCCGTCGGCCCACGACTCGCCGAGGCTATCGCGGTGGTGACCGACGTCGGAGCCGAGCTCACCTCGTACCTCGAGGATCTGCCCGCCGATCCGGAGTCACTGGACACGCTGCTCTCGCGTCAAGCGGAGCTCAAGAGTCTGACTCGCAAGTACGCCGCCGACGTGGACGGAGTGCTCGCGTGGGCGGAGGACGCACGAACCCGCCTGACGGGACTGGACGTCTCCGCCGACGCCGTGGCAGCGCTGACCGAGCGCGTCTCCACCACCGGTGCAGCGACCGCCGAGGTCGCACGCAAGCTGTCGGCCGCGCGGGTGAAGGCTGCGGCGAAACTGTCCAAGGCGGTCAGCGCCGAACTCGCCGGCCTGGCGATGGGCAAGGCCAAGCTGGACGTCGAGGTGCGCCCCCGCGCTGCGGGTGCGGACGATCGGTCGGCGCTGTCCGTCGACGGAACCGCGCTGCACGCCGGGTCGACCGGCACCGACGAGATCGAGTTCCGTCTGTCCGCGCACAGCGGTGCGCAGTCGCTGCCGCTCAACAAGAGCGCGTCCGGCGGAGAGCTCTCCCGCGTGATGTTGGCGCTCGAGGTGGTCCTCGCGCGATCGGATGCCGGAGCGACCATGGTCTTCGACGAGGTCGATGCCGGCGTGGGTGGTCGCGCCGCCGTGGAGATCGGCAAGCGGCTGGCACGCCTGGCCAGGACGCATCAGGTCATCGTCGTGACGCACCTCCCGCAGGTCGCGGCGTTCGCCGACACGCACCTGGTGGTGAACAAGACCGACGGAAAACGTGGCGGCCCCAACAGTGGTGTGCGCACTTTGACGGATTCCGAGCGTGTCGTGGAACTCGCGCGCATGCTCGCCGGGCTCGACGACACCGAGACCGGCCGGGCACATGCCGAGGAGCTGTTGCGCACCGCGACGGCGGAACGGGAGTCCGCGACCGCCTGAGAGCGATGTGCTGGTGTGACTGATGTGAATGATGTGGTAGTTGTTTCGGCGCGCCTCCGCCGATGCTGCCGTGTTGTTGTCCATCATCGTGTGCATGAAGATGCCGGCTCTGCTCTCGCGTAGTCATGACTCACTTCCCGGAGTCACGGGAATCGCTCGGGTCGATCGCTCCACGGCCAAGCTCCTGCGCCGTGTCGGTCCCGGAGACATCGTCGTTCTCGACGAACTCGACCTCGACCGGATCACCGCCGACCTGCTGGTACAGGCCGGCGTGACGGCCGTGGTCAACGCCTCCGCCTCGATCTCGGGGCGCTACCCCAATCTCGGTCCGGAGGTGCTCGTCGCCAACGGCATCGAGCTCATCGACGAGGTGGGCTCCGACGTCTTCAAGAAGGTCAAGGACGGTTCGAAGATCCGCCTGCACGACGGCAACGTGTACGCCGGGGAGCGACGTCTCGCCACCGGCACCGAGCAGTCCGAGGCCGACATCTCCGACCGCATGATCGAGGCCAAGTCTGGTCTGATCGATCACCTGGAAGCGTTCTCGGGCAACACGATCGAGTTCATCCGCACCGAGTCGCCGCTGCTGATCGACGGCGTCGGAGTGCCCGAGGTGGACGTCGACATGAACGGTCGTCACGTCGTGGTCGTCGCCGAGGGCACCGACCACGTGGCCGATCTCAAGTCGCTCAAGCCGTTCATCAAGGAGTACTCGCCGATCCTCATCGGTGTCGGCGCCGGCGCCGACACGCTGTCGGAGGCGGGATACCGCCCCGACCTGATCGTCGGCGACCCGGACGACGTGAGCAGCCGCACGCTGAAGTCCGGCGCCGAGGTGGTGCTCCCCGCCGATTCCGACGGCCACGCCAAAGGCCTCGAGCGCATCCAGGACCTGGGCATCGGAGCCATGACGTTCCCGGCCACGGGCACCCCGGCGGACCTCGCACTCCTGCTCGCCGACCACCACGGCGCCTCACTCATCGTCACGGTCGGATGTGCCGCGTCGCTCGACGAGTTCTTCGACGCCAGCAAGCGCGCGGACACACCGTCGACGTTCATGACCCGACTCAAGGTCGGTCCGAAACTGGTGGACGCCAAGGCCATGGCGACGTTGTACCGCAGCCGGGTCTCCGGTGGCGCGGTGGCGCTGCTCGTCCTCGCAGCCCTCATCGCCGTCATCGCGGCGCTCGTCGTGACCAACGGCAGCGGTGCGACTCTGGACTGGGCGATCGAGACCTGGAACAGCTTCGCCCTGTGGGTGCAGGGGCTGCTTCAGTGATTTCGCTTCGTCAGCACACCATCTCGTTGATCGCGGTGTTCCTGGCGCTCGCGGTCGGAGTCGTCCTCGGCTCCGGCCTGCTGTCCGGTCGAGTGCTGTCCGGACTGCGCGACGACCGGGACGATCTGCAGACCGAGGTGAACGACCTGCAGTCGGCGAACAACGCACTCGGTGAGCAACTCAACGCCGCCGACGGTTTCGACGCGGCCGTCGCGACCCGGGTGGTCGCGGGAGCGCTGGCCGACCGCACCGTCGTGCTGGTCACCACGCCCGACGCAGACCCCGCCGACGTGGAGGGTGTGCAGCGCACCATCGCCGACGCGGGCGGGTCGGTGACCGGACGAGTGGGGCTCACCGAGGCGTTCGTGTCCGCCGCCAGCGGCGACGATCTCCGCACGCGCCTCACCAACGTGGTTCCCGCAGGCGCGCAACTGCGTACGGGATCGGTGGATCAGGGCAGCCTCGCCGGCGATCTGCTCGGTACGGTGCTGTTGCTGAACGCACAGACCGCCCAACCGCAGAGCACGCCGGAGGAACTGGGCCTGGCCCTCGACACCCTGCGCGGCGGCGGCTTCATCACGTACGACGACGGTGCCGTGGCACCGGCACAGCTCGCGGTGGTGGTCTCCGGACAGGCCGCCGACTCGGGTGAGGACGGCAACCGCGGCGCGATCGTGGCTCGCTTCGCCGGCGCTCTGGACGGACGCGGAGCCGGAACCGTGCTCGCGGGCCGTGCCGGTTCGGCCGAGGGCAGCGGTCCCATCGCGGTGGTGCGGTCGGATTCCGCCCTCGCAGCCGGGACCAGCACCGTCGACGACGTCGATCGCACGTCGGGGCGCATCACCGTCGCCTTGGCACTCGGTGAGCAGCTCGCCGGTGGTACGGGTCGGTACGGAACGGGTCCTGCCGCGACGGCCGTGACGGTCGGGGCGACCCCGAGCTAGGTACTCAAGCCGTCGTCGCCCGCGTGGTGTCGACCGAACTCGCGTGAAGGTGTTACCGTGAAGTCCCGTGGGTCGGCCAGGTTCCGAACCACTCGATGTTGAGCGATTCGCTCGCTGTCACCATCGGGTCGCACCGTCACGGGAGTCTCTTTGCAGTCACGCATTCACACGCGGGCCGACATCAAGCACATCTTCGTCAGCGGCGGCGTCGCGTCGTCGCTCGGCAAGGGGCTCACGGCCTCGAGCCTCGGTCAGCTTCTCACCTCACGTGGCCTTCGCGTCACGATGCAGAAGCTCGATCCCTACCTCAACGTCGATCCCGGAACGATGAACCCGTTCCAGCACGGCGAGGTCTTCGTCACCGAGGACGGCGCGGAGACCGACCTCGACGTCGGCCACTACGAGCGGTTCCTCGATCGGGATCTCTCCGGATACGCCAACGTGACCACCGGCCAGGTGTACTCCACGGTGATCGCCAAGGAGCGTCGCGGCGAGTACCTCGGCGACACCGTCCAGGTCATCCCGCACATCACCGACGAGATCAAGGCCCGCATCCTCGCGATGCGCGGACCGGATCTGCAGGGCCAGGAGCCCGACGTCGTCATCACCGAGATCGGTGGCACCGTCGGCGACATCGAGTCGCAGCCCTTCCTCGAAGCGGCGCGTCAGGTCCGCCACGACGTGGGCCGGGAGAACGTCTTCTTCCTCCACGTCTCGCTCGTTCCGTTCCTCGCGCCCTCGGGTGAGCTCAAGACCAAGCCGACGCAGCACTCGGTGGCGGCGTTGCGCAGCATCGGTATTCAGCCCGACGCGCTGATCCTGCGATCCGACCGCGACGTGCCGCAGGCCCTCAAGGCGAAGATCGCGCTCATGTGCGACGTGGACGTCGACGGGTGCATCTCCACCCCCGACGCGCCCTCCATCTACGACATCCCGCGCGTGCTGCACGGCGAGGGTCTCGACGCGTATGTCGTGCGGCAGCTCGGACTGCCGTTCCGGGACGTCGACTGGACCGTGTGGGGAACCCTCCTCGAGCGAGTGCACCAGCCTCGCGAGACGGTGCGCGTCGCCCTGGTCGGCAAGTACGTCGATCTGCCCGACGCCTACCTGTCGGTGACCGAGGCGCTGCGGGCCGGCGGTTTCGCCAACCGCGCGAAGGTCGAACTCGTGTGGGTGCAGTCCGACGACTGCGACACCGCGGCCGGCGCCAAGCTGGCGCTCGCCGACATCGACGCCGTGGTGATTCCCGGCGGCTTCGGCATCCGCGGTATCGAGGGCAAGCTCGGCGCGATCACCCACGCCCGGACGCACAAGATCCCGACGCTCGGGCTCTGCCTGGGTCTGCAGTGCATGGTCATCGAGGCGGCGCGGTCCGTCGGTCTCACCGATGCGAACTCGGCCGAGTTCGAGCCCGAGACGACACAGCCGGTCATCTCGACGATGGCGGACCAGGAGCAGGCGGTCGCCGGCGAGGCGGACCTGGGCGGCACGATGCGCCTCGGGGCCTACCCCGCCACGCTCACCAAGGGGTCGGTGGTGTCGCAGGCCTACGGCAGCGAGTCCGTCTCCGAGCGTCACCGCCATCGCTACGAGGTCAACAACAGCTACCGCGACCGCATCGCGGAGAGTGGACTGCAGTTCAGCGGCACGTCCCCGGACGGCCACCTGGTCGAGTTCGTCGAACTGCCGCGGAGCGCGCATCCGTTCTTCGTCGGCACGCAGGCGCATCCCGAACTCAAGAGCCGGCCGACGCGGCCGCACCCGCTCTTCGCGTCGCTGATCTCCGCTGCGCTCTCGTACAAGTCCGAGGAGCGGCTGCCCGTCGACGTCCACGGTGACGAGTCCGTCACGGCGCAGCCGGCCGAACCCGCCGCGACGAAGGCCTGACCATGGCCGATCGTCACGAGTTCGAGATCCTCGAATCGTCCGTCGAGTACCAGGGTGCGATTCTCGCGCTCCGGCTCGACCAGGTGACGATGCCCGGCGGTCGTCGGGCCGAACGTGAGGTCGTCGAGCATCACGGTGCGGTCGCCGTGGTCGCGCTGGACGACGACGAGCGCATCGTGCTGATCAGCCAGTACCGGCATCCTCTGGGGCGTCGCCTGCTCGAGCTTCCCGCGGGTCTGTTGGACGAGCCGGGGGAGGATCCCGTCGAGGCCGCGAAGCGTGAGCTGACCGAGGAGACGGGGCTCGCCGCGGCGTCCTTGTCGTTGCTGGTCGACGTGGCGGCGTCACCCGGGTTCACGGACGAGACCGTGCGGATCTACCTGGCCGACGAGGTGACCGAGGTCGATCGACCGGAGGCTCACGACGAGGAAGCCGACATCGAGCTCGTCCGCGTCCCGGTGGACGAGGCGGTGTCGCGCGTGTTCAGCGGCGAGATCGTGAACGCGTCGGCGGTGGCGGGAATCCTGGCGCTGGCGGCGGTGCGGTCACGCTCGGTTCCGTTGCGGCCGAGCGATGCACCCTGGCGTGATCGACCCACCGCGTTCGAGAAGCGCAAGGGCGCGCATGGCAGCTGACTCGCCGGGCGAGGTGATCGCGACCTATCTCGATCACCTCGCCGTCGAGCGCGGGTCAGCTCGCAACACCATCACCTCGTACCGCCGCGACCTCTCGCGCTACGCCAGCCATCTGGGTGAACTCGACCGGAACAGTCTCCGCGACGTCACCGAGGTGGACGTCGCGGAGTTCGTGACGGCCCTCCGGTCCGGCAACGAGCTGTTCCCGCCGCTCGCGGCGAGCAGCGCCGCGCGCACGGTCATCGCGGTTCGCGGAGTCCACCGCTTCGCGCTGGCCGAGGGCATCGTCGACGTCGACGTCGCTGCCGGGGTCAAACCGCCGGCGCCGGGCCGCCGGCTCCCGAAGTCGCTCTCCGTCGAGCAGGTGTTCGCGCTCCTCGATGCCGTCGCCGGGGAGGCCGCGGACACCCCGCGCGGTCTTCGCGACCGGGCGCTGCTCGAGCTCCTCTACTCCACCGGTGCGCGCATCTCCGAGGCCGTGGGACTCGACGTCGACGACATCGACTCCGACTCGCGGTCCGTGGTCCTGCACGGCAAGGGCGGCAAGGAGCGCATCGTGCCCATCGGCCGTCCCGCACTCGACGCCGTCGACGCGTACCTCGTCCGTGGTCGACCCGCACTGGTGTCACAGGGCACGCCCGCGCTTCTGCTGAACGTGCGGGGCGGCCGGTTGTCACGCCAGAGCGCGTGGCAGGTCCTGCAGACCGCGGCGAAGCGCGCCGGGATCGGAGCCAGCGTCTCCCCGCACACGTTGCGGCACTCCTTCGCGACCCACCTGCTCGACGGCGGCGCGGACGTACGTGTGGTGCAGGAACTTCTGGGTCACGCCTCGGTGACCACCACGCAGATCTACACACTGGTCACCGTCACGACGTTGCGCGAAGTGTGGGCCGAGGCGCATCCGCGCGCACGGTAGCGTGTCCGCACGAAGCTGCACCCGACACGCGGTAGCGTTCAGGGGAACTGCAGCACGAGGTGAGGATGGAGGTCCGGTGGTGTCAGCGGCGCACGACGACGGAGCACTGTTCCGCACTCGTCAGCCCGAACCGGAACATCCGACCCTGGCCCACCCGTCGGGCATGGGTCCGACGGGGCGCCCGTATCGCGACATCCCGGATCCGCAGCCGCTGTCCTCGCACGGACCGGCGACGGTCATCGCGATGTGCAACCAGAAGGGCGGCGTCGGCAAGACCACGTCGACCATCAATCTGGGTGCGTCGCTGGCCGAGTACGGACGCCGAGTCCTGCTGGTCGACCTCGATCCGCAGGGCGCGCTCTCCGCGGGTCTCGGTGTGCCACACCACGAGTTGGACCTCACGGTGCACAACCTGCTGGTGGAGCCGCGGGTAGCGATCGACGACGTCCTCATGCGTACGCGGGTGGACGGGATGGACCTGCTCCCCAGCAACATCGATCTCTCCGCGGCCGAGATCCAACTGGTCACCGAGGTCGGCCGCGAACAGACTTTGGGACGCGTGCTGCACCCGATCCTCGATCGCTACGACTACGTCCTCATCGACTGCCAGCCGTCGCTCGGCCTGTTGACGGTCAATGCCCTCGCGTGCGCCGATTCCGTGCTCATCCCGATGGAGTGCGAGTACTTCAGTCTGCGCGGACTCGCGTTGCTCAACGACACCGTCGACAAGGTGCGCGATCGTCTCAATCCGCGGCTGAAGCTCGAGGGCATCGTGGTCACGATGTTCGACGCCCGCACGCTGCACTCGCGAGAGGTCATGAATCGCGTGGTCGAGGTGTTCGGCGACGTCGTCTTCGACACCGTCATCACGCGCACCGTGCGTTTCCCGGAGACGAGCGTCGCCGGCGAGCCGATCACCACGTGGGCGCCGAAGTCCGCGGGTGCCGACGCGTACCGGTCGTTGGCCCGCGAGGTCATCCACCGGGACACCGCACCCCAGTCTTGACCGACGGGACGGTCGTGACGGACACGACGGTCGGGGACGCGCCGACGCCCACCGGATTCCAAGTGCGGCTCACCAACTTCGAAGGCCCGTTCGACCTGTTGCTGACCCTGATCGGACAGCACCGACTCGACGTCACCGAGGTCGCACTGCACACCGTCACCGACGACTTCATCGCGTACACCCGCGCGATGGGCGCGGAGATGGGTCTCGACCAGACCACCGAGTTCCTGGTGGTCGCGGCGACCCTGCTGGACCTCAAGGCCGCCCGCCTCCTGCCGTCGGGCGAGGTGGACGACGCCGAGGACCTGGCGCTGCTCGAGGTGCGGGACCTGCTGTTCGCCCGGCTGCTGCAGTATCGGGCCTACAAACAGGCGGCTCAGTTGTTCGGCGAACTGGAGAACGCCGCGCTGCGGCGCTATCCGCGATCGGTCTCGCTCGAGGACTCGTTCGCGTCGCTGCTGCCGGAGGTGTTGCTCGGTGTGGATCCGCGCCGCTTCGCCGAGATCGCCGCGGCGGCGTTCACCCCGCGCGAGGTGCCGACGGTCGGTCTCGGCCATCTCCACGCGTCCGCGGTGTCGGTCCCGGAACACGCGCGGGCGATCCTGGCGATGCTGCGCGACCGCGGAGTGGGTGAGTGGGCGACGTTCGCCGACCTGGTCCGCGACTGCGAGGTCACCGTCGAGGTGGTCGCACGGTTCCTCGCGCTGCTCGAGCTGTATCGCGAGAAGGTCGTCGCGTTCGAACAACCCGAGGCGCTGGGCGATCTCGCGGTCACCTGGACCGGCGACGACGACGCTGCCGACATCGACCGGATGGACGTCTCGAGGATGGAGGACTACGGATGACAGCGAGCGAGGACGCTCCCGACGCCCTGTCGGACGCCGAGGTGCGCGCGGCGCTCGAGTCGGTGCTGCTCGTCGTCGACACCCCGGCATCCGTCCCGCAGCTCGCCTCCGCCCTGGACTGTGACGAAACGCGCATCCGGCAGGCGCTGACCGCCATGGCCGCCGACCTCACCGCCCGCGGCAGTGGCATCGACCTGCGGTTCGCCGGCGACGGGTGGCGTTTCTACACCCGCACCGAGTACGCGCCCTATGTCGAACGGCTCCTCCTCGACGGTGCGCGGTCCAAGCTCACCCGAGCGGCACTGGAAACCCTCGCTGTGATCGCCTATCGTCAACCGGTTACCCGCGCACGAGTCAGTGCTGTGCGCGGAGTGAACGTGGACGGCGTGATGCGCACTCTCCTCGCGAGAGGTCTCATCGCCGAGGCGGGTCCCGACCCGGACTCTGCGGCGACGCAGTACGTCACCACGGAAATGTTCCTCGAACGGTTGGGGTTGGCGTCACTGTCCGACCTCCCCGAACTTGCTCCGCTGCTTCCGGGCGTGGACATGATCGACGACATCAGCGACAGCATGGACTCCGATCCGCGGGTCCTGCGTGCCGAGCGTCGACGAGAGAACACCGAGTCGAACTCGACCACCGAGTTCGGCACCGACACCACAGACGAATAGGTAAGAAACGTGAACGACTCCGCTCGCCGTGATGGCACACCGGACCGGGACGGCGCATCCGACGCCTCCACTCCCGAACGACAGAAGAAGCGCCCCAACAAGAAGGTCGCCGCTGCTGCGTACAGCAAGCGCACCGAGAGCCGTAAGCCCGGCGGCAAGTCCGGGTACCCCCGGGTGGCTCCCAAGAACAGCGGCTCCAAGCCCGGCAAGTCGCCGAAGCCGGAGCGCAAGACGACGGCTGCTCCGACCATCAGCAACGCCAAGCCCGCCCGCCACCAGCACACCGACGGCCCGCGGCCGCACGTGGCTCCTGAGGACGGTGTGCGCTTGCAGAAGGTGCTCGCCCAGGCAGGTGTCGCGTCGCGTCGCGCCGCCGAGCAGCTCATCGACGAGGGACGCGTCGAGGTCGACGGCCGCATCGTCACCGAGCAGGGTGTCCGCGTCGACCCCGAGGTCGCGGTCGTGCGGGTGGACGGCACCCGTGTCGTCATCAAGGCCGATCTGGTCCACATCGCGCTGAACAAGCCGCGCGGATGGCAGTCCACGATGTCGGACGACCTCGGTCGGCCCTGCATCGGCGACATCGTCTCGGAGCGGGTCCAGGCAGGACAGCGGCTCTTCCACGTCGGCCGACTCGATGCCGACACCGAAGGCTTGATCCTGCTCACCAACGACGGCGATCTGGCCCACCGGCTGATGCATCCCTCCTTCGAGGTGTCCAAGACGTACCTCGCCACGGTGCAGGGTGTCCTGGACCGCGACGCGGGCAAGAAGCTGCGTTCCGGAGTCGAACTCGACGACGGACCGGCGAAGGTGGACTCCTACGCGGTGCTCGACGTGAACGAGGGCAAGACGCTCGTGAAGGTCGTGCTGCACGAGGGTCGCAAGCACATCGTGCGCCGACTGTTCGACTCGGTCGGGTTCCCGGTGAAACGCCTGGTGCGCACCGACATCGGGGCCGTCGCCCTCGGCGACCAGCGCCCCGGCACGCTGCGGGTGCTCGGTCGCGGCGAGGTCGGCAGTCTGTACGGGGCGGTCGGCCTGTGACCGCGTCGGAGGATCGACTGATCGTCGCGATGGACGGCCCGTCCGGTACCGGCAAGTCGTCCGTCTCCCGCCTGTTGGCGACCCGGCTCGGTGCGTCCTACCTCGACACCGGTGCGATGTACCGCGCGGCGACGGCATGGGTGCTGACGAACGACGTCGATCCCGGAGACGCGGACGCCGTCGCTGCGCTCACCGAGTCCATCGACCTCTCCATCGGCACCGATCCCACGGGGGAGCGGGTCGAGGTGTCGGGCGAGGACGTCACCGGTCCGATCCGCGGGTCCGCCGTGACGGCGGCCGTCTCCGCGGTGTCCGCCGTTCCCGCAGTGCGCGAGAAACTCGTTGCGCTGCAACGAGAGATCGCGGACTCTGCCGGTCGGATCGTCGTGGAGGGTCGCGACATCGGCACCGTCGTCCTCACCGACGCACACATCAAGATCTATCTGACCGCGTCCGCGGAGACGCGCGCCACGCGTCGTAACGACCAGAACATCGCCGAGGGCCGCGGGGACGACTACGACGCCGTGCTCGCCGACGTCCAGCGTCGGGACCACGCGGACTCCACACGTGCCACGTCCCCGCTGCGTCCCGCGGACGATGCGGTCACCGTGGACACCAGCGACCTCGACAGGGACGCGGTGATCGACGAACTGATGCGTCTGGTCACGGAGCGTCTGGACATCGGGCGTCCGACTCATGCCCCGGAAGGAGCACGCTCATGAGCGACAACACATTCGACACGCTCGACGCGACCGAGGTCTACGCCTCGGACGGCATCTGGTCCGAGGAGTCGGACTGGGAGGACATCGACTTCGAGGGTGACGGCGAGGCCGAGGCCGAGGTCGCCGTTCCCACCCTCGCCGTCGTCGGTCGGCCCAACGTCGGCAAGTCCACGCTCGTCAACCGCATCATCGGCCGCCGCGAGGCCGTGGTGGAGGACGTTCCCGGCGTCACCCGCGACCGTGTCTCGTACGAGGCCAACTGGTCCGGACGTCGATTCATGGTGCAGGACACCGGCGGTTGGGAGCCCGACGCCAAGGGGATGCAGCAGTCGATCGCCCGGCAGGCCGAGATGGCGATGCAGACGGCGGACGCCATCCTGCTCGTCGTCGACGCCGTCGTCGGTGCGACGGCGACGGACGAGGCCGTGGCACGAGTCCTGCGTCGGTCGAAGACGCCGGTCATCCTGGTGGCCAACAAGGTCGACGACGAGCGCACGGAATCCGAAGCGGCACTGCTGTGGTCGCTGGGTCTCGGTGAGCCCCGTCCGGTCAGTGCGACGCACGGCCGCGGTACCGGCGATCTGCTCGACGACGTCCTGGCAGTCCTGCCCGAGACGCCCCGCGAGGGAACCGGTGTCGCCGGCCCTCGTCGTGTCGCCCTGGTCGGCAAGCCGAACGTGGGCAAGTCCAGCCTGCTGAACAAGCTCACCGGTGACGAGCGATCGGTCGTGCACGACGTCGCCGGCACCACCGTCGATCCGGTCGACTCACTGGTGGAACTGGGCGGCAAGGTGTGGCGTTTCGTCGACACCGCGGGGTTGCGCAAACGCGTCAGTCACGCCAGCGGCGCCGAGTTCTACGCCTCGCTCCGCACCAAGGGCGCCATCGACGCGGCCGAGGTCGCGATCCTGCTGCTCGACGCGTCCGAGGTCATCTCCGAGCAGGACCTGCGGGTGCTCTCGATGGTCGCCGACGCCGGCCGCGCACTGGTCATCGCGTTCAACAAGTGGGACCTCGTCGACGACGACCGTCGTGGCCAGCTCGAGAAGGAGATCGACCGGGACCTGATGCGCGTGCCGTGGGCGCAGCGCGTCAACGTCTCGGCCAAGACCGGTCGTGCGGTGCAGAAGCTCGTGCCCGCTCTGGAGACGTCGCTCGCGTCGTGGGACAAGCGCATCTCGACCGGTCAGCTGAACTCCTGGCTCAAGGAGGTCGTGGCCGCGACGCCGCCGCCGATGCGTGGTGGTCGACTGCCCCGCGTCATGTTCGCCACGCAGGCGAGCACGCGCCCGCCGACGTTCGTGCTGTTCACCACCGGTTTCCTCGAGGCCGGGTACCGCCGGTTCCTCGAGCGCCGACTGCGTGAGGAGTTCAACTTCGACGGCAGTCCGGTGCGGATCTCGGTGCGTATCCGGGAGAAGCGGGACCGCAAGAAGAAGTAGGCGACTGCCCCGGTGGTGCTGCTGAGGCGATTGGCGTCCAGCGTCGCCACTGGGGTAGTGTTTGCTCGTTCCCTTCGGGGCACACACGATCCCTTTCGAGGGATCGCGGGCTGTGGCGCAGCTTGGTAGCGCACCTGACTGGGGGTCAGGTGGTCGCAGGTTCAAATCCTGTCAGCCCGACACAGAAATGGCTCCGGACCGTTGTCCGGGGCCATTTTTCATGTTCGCGTCCGGTGTGGCGGGCGCACCGCACGTCGCGGAGGCCGCGCCCGTGGTCGTCGACTTCCTCGGCAGCTCAGAGAGCCTGCCGTGGGACAATGACGGGTGTACATCACCCGTCAGGAGAGCGCGAAGGAGGGCAGCGGCGGTGTCTTCCTCCCCGGCGATGAGTCGTCGAGAACGGAACAAGCAGGACAAGCTCGACCGCATCACCACGGCGGCACGCGACCTCTTCGCCGAGTACGGCGTGAGTGAGGTGACCACACAACAGGTCGCCGACCGCGCCGACGTGGGAACCGGAACCGTCTTCCTGTACGCGAAGAACAAGGGTGAACTGCTTCTTCTGGTGCAGAACTCGGATTATGCGCGCGCGCTCGAGCGGGGCATCGCCGCGGCCGCCCACGTCGTGGACCCGGTCGAGGCCGTCATGGCCGTCCTCAGGCCGGTCGTCGAGTGCAACCGCAAGCAGATCGAGAACGGCCGGACCTATCAGCGAGAGGTCGTGTTCGGTGACGACACGGAACCTCATCGTCGTGAAGCGTTGTCACTCGCCGCGCGGACCGAGGCGGTCGTCGCGGAGATTCTCGGCCGCGACGACGACGCGACGCACCACTCGGACCGGCAGGTGCAGGCCCACATCGTCTCCGCCATCCTGTTTCTCAGCATGGCTCTGACGGCGAACGCGACCAAGAGTGTCGCGGACGTGGCGGCAGAGATCGAGATGCAGATCGGCGTCCTGCTCGGCCGTTGACGCCACTCGCGGCGTGTCGAACATGAAGGAACCTTCATCGTCGTCTCATGGGACGGTCATGGACCCCCGGCATAGTTGCTGTCATGCGCTCCTCCCGCCCACTCGCCGCGGCCGCCGTCCTGGTGGCCATCGCGTGCGTTCTCGTCGCCGGGGTCCTGGTGACGCAATCACCGGCGCCACGCCTCGACCCCTCGCCCGTCGTGGTGAGTGTGGCGCCGGAGCCGACGCCCGAGGTGATCGCTCCCACACTTGATGTCCCGTCTGCCTCTCCCGCGCCCGCGCCGGCCGCTCCCGCTCCGATCACACCGCCGCCAGTTCAGGCCCCAGTGCAGGCACCGCCGATCGTCGACTTCTCCGAGGACGACGCGGACGACGGCGATGACGGCGCCGACGGCGCCGACGACGTCGACGACGTCGACGACGTCGACGGCGGTGACGACGATGATGAGTGACGCCGCCGGTGTCTCGGCTCGCCGTGGATCGGCACTTCCGGCACGGTGGAAGATCACCGCCTGGATCATGTTGACGACCCTTCTTCTGTTGGTGGTCGTGCTGGTGACCGCCCGCAATCTGCTGTTGCGCGACGTCGACGTGCGCGCCAACGGGGACGTCGCGCAGGAAGCCGAGGAGTTCCGGACCTTCGCGTCCGAGGGGGTCGATCCCACGACGACGCAGCCGTTCGTCTCGGTGGAGCGGCTTCTCGAGGTGTACCTCGCCCGGCAGTCGGCCGGCACGGGTGAAGTGATGTTCGGCGTCGTGGGCGACTCGGTACTGACTCAGCCCGGCGTCGATGTGCCGACCGTGCTCGCACCGGGGTCACCGATCCTGACGACGGTCGTGCAGTCGGCCGAACCCGCCGGAGTGCTGGACACCGACAACGGCGAGATGCGGTGGGGGCACGTCGTCATCGACGACGCGACCGGCCGCGCCGGCACGTTCGTCGTCACGGCGTTCACCGGTGCGAACCGTGATCTCGTCGATCGGACCATGCGAACCATGGCAGTGGTCGGCGCCGTCGGACTGCTGCTGACGACTGGAATCGCGTATCTCGTCGCCGGTCGCATTCTCGCTCCCGTCCGCACGGTGCGCACGGTCGCGGCCGAGATCGGGGAGACGGATCTGACCGCGCGCGTCCCGGTCCACGGGCGCGACGACATCTCCGATCTCGCCGAGACGTTCAATGCGATGCTCGACCGGCTGGAGCAGGCGTACGTCACCCAGCGACAGTTCGTCGACGATGCCGGACACGAACTGCGCACGCCGATCACGATCGTCCGGGGGCATCTCGAGCTCATGTCGGAGGACCCGGAGGAGCGGCGGCGTACGTTGGCGCTCGTCGACAGCGAGCTCGCCCGCATGGGGCGGATCGTCAGCGATCTGCTCATGTTGGCCAAGGCCGAGCAGCCCGATTTCGTCGTGCCCGCCCCCGTCGATGCGGCGCAACTCGTCCTCGATATTGAGTCGAAGGTGCAGACGCTCGGCGATCGGCAGTGGTTGCTGATGCAGGTCGCGGAGGGCTCGTGTGTTCTGGACGCCCAGCGCGTCACGCAGGCCATGGTCCAGCTCGCGGCCAACGCCGTCGGACACACCGAGGACGGGAGCCGCATCCGGCTCGGATCGACCTTCCACGACGACGGGGACGCTCGACGGTTGTCGCTGTGGATCGCCGACGACGGGCCCGGTGTCCGCCCCGAGGACGCGCCCGTCATCTTCGACCGTTTCCAACGCGGATCGCCCGCCGACCGGACGTCACCGGCAGCGCGGTCGGGAGCCGGCCTCGGACTCGCCATCGTCCGTGCCATCGCCGACGCCCACGGCGGCTCCGCCTGGGTGCGCAGTGTGCACGGCGAGGGGGCGACGTTCGGCCTCGACCTCCCGGCTCCGGGCCATAGCCCGCGGTCCGAGACCGGCCCGGCGCTCACGACAGACGATGCACTCACGAAGGAGATCCGATGAGCCGAATCCTGATCGCGGAGGACGACATCCACATCGCCTCCTTCGTCGGCAAGGGTCTGCGGGCCGCCGGGTACACCACCGAGCACGTCGCCGACGGCGAGACCGCGCTCATGATGGCGCGTGGCGGTGGCTTCGACATGGTGGTGCTCGACATCGGCCTGCCGGCGATGGACGGGTTCACGGTGCTCCGACAGTTGCGCGGCGAGGGTGTGTCGACACCCGTGGTGGTCCTGACCGCTCGGGACAGCGTGCGCGACACCGTTGCCGGGCTCGAGGGCGGCGCCAACGACTACATGACCAAGCCCTTCCAGTTCGCCGAGCTCCTCGCACGGGTACGCCTGCGGTTGCAGGACGACACCGCAGGTTCGGCGGACAACTCGCTGACCTCGGGGGACCTTCGTCTCGATCTGCGGTCACGCCGTGTGCACGTGGGGGAGTCGGTCGTCGATCTGACGGCGCGCGAGTTCGCTCTGCTCGAGACGTTCCTGCGCCACCCCGACCAGGTGCTGTCCCGTGAGCAGATCCTCGGGCAGGTGTGGGGATACGACTTCGATCCGGCCTCGAACGTGGTCGACGTCTACGTGCGTGCGTTGCGCGCGAAGATCGGCGCCGAGCGCGTGGAGACCGTGCGCGGGATGGGATACCGCGTCCGATGACCGTCACCGAGTTCGCGACGACGCCGCCCGGGCGGCGTACTCCCACCAGTCCTGTCCCGACCCGGACGCCGCGGCGAGTTCCGACGCCGTCGCCGCGGACCCTCGTCAGTGCCGTCATTCTCGCGGTGCTCGCCGTCGGTGTCGTCCTGGCAGGAGTGGCCGGCGATCTGACCGCACACGGGACCATCACGGTGCTGGTCTTCCTCGTCGCGGTGTGGATGTGGATCTTCTCGCCCCTCGACGACACCCACGTCGCTCTGGGCGCCGCTCTGACGTTGGTGATCCTGGGTCCCGTGTCCACCGAGACCTTCACGCGCACACTGGGTGACACCGTGATCTGGCTGTTGGTCGGGTCGTTCGTCATCGCCGCGGCGGTGACGGCCAGCGGCCTGTCCGCTCGGGTTGCGGCACGCGTGCTGTCGGTCGCCCGGTCGCCGCGGCAGCTCGTCCATCTGGTCACCCTCGTGCTGCTCCTGACGACCTTCGCGATCCCGTCGACGTCGGGCCGGGCTGCGCTCGCGCTGCCGGTGTTCCTCGCTCTGGCGACCGTTCTGCGTGAACGGCCCCGAGTGGTGCTGACGCTGTCCCTGGTCTTCCCCGCGGTGATCCTCTGCTCCGCGGTCGGGTCGCTGCTGGGGGCCGGCGCGCACCTCATCACCAGCGAGATCGTGCGCACGACGACCGGATCGGGCATCGGGTTCCTGCAGTGGGCGATCCTCGGACTGCCGCTCGCGATCGTGTGGTCGCATCTCGCGGCGGAGATCGCGCTGTCCCTGTTCACCGATCGAGCGGAGCGACGCCGACCGCTCTCGGTGACACGCGACGCGTTCGGCGGGTCCGCCGGACCACTCACCGTCCCGCAGAAGCGTGTCCTGCTCGTCCTGGTCGCCGTCGTGACCCTGTGGTGCACCGAGCCGGTGCACGGTGTCGAACCGGCCATCGTCGCGATGATCGGCGCACTGCTCGCGTCGGCACCGTTCGTCGGGGCCACCACGCTGCCTGCTGCCGTCCGCACCATCCCGTGGAGCCTGCTGCTCTTCATGGCCGGAACACTGTGTCTCGGAGTGGCGCTGACCACGACGGGTGCCGCCGAGTGGTTCGCCGACCTGGTCTTCGGGCCCATCAGCGCGCTCGGGTCGTCCGCCGCGACCGTGTTCGTGGTCGTACTGGTGCTGGTGTCGCTGCTGTCCCACCTCGTGGTCCAGTCACGGTCCGCCCGCTCCGCGGTGCTCGTCCCCGTCGTCGTCGCCACTGCGCCGGTGCTCGGCATCGATCCCGCCGCGGCGGCGTTCGCTTCCACCGCTGCCGCCGGCTTTTGCCTCACCCTCACCAGTTCGGCCAAACCGGTGGCGATGTTCGCCGCGAGCGACTCCGTCCCGGGGTTCTCGGCAGGCCACCTTCTCCGCCTGTCCGCCGCAGTCGCCCCGGTGTCCGTCGCTCTCGTTCTCGTCTGCTCGGTATGGCTGTGGCCTGCCCTCGGTCTTCCGCTGTACCTGCCCTGACTGCTCCCACCCCTATCTCAGGAGAACCATGTCCACACGAGTTCCCCAGCGCATCCTCGTCGCCCCCAGCGGTTTCAAGGAGAGCCTCTGCGCCGAGTCCGTCGCGTCCGCCATCGCATCGGGGGTGCGGCGCGCACTACCCGGAGTTCGGGTCGACACCGCGCCCATCGCCGACGGCGGTGAGGGAACGGCACGCACACTGGCGGCCGCGACGCGCGGCACCGTCCACGAGACGACGGTCGTCGGACCGGTGGGGGAGCCGGTGCCCTCGCACTGGGCCCGACTCGGTGGCTCCGAGCGCTCCGTCGCCGTGGTGGAGATGGCGGCTGCGGCGGGGCTCTCCCTCGTACCGCACGATCGGCGCGATCCCGGCGCGACCACCACCTACGGTGTCGGCCAGCTCATGGCCGCGGCGCTCGACGCGGGCGCGGACACGATCCTGGTGGGTTGCGGCGATTCCGGCACCTGCGACGGGGGAGCCGGGGCACTGCAGGCGCTCGGCGCCAGGATCCTCGACGTGCAGGGCCATGAGATCGGCCGCGGCGGTCGAGAACTGATCCGGGCGCACCACCTCGATCTGACGGCGCTGCATCCCCGTCTCACCGAGGTCGACGTCGTGCTCGCGTGCAATCCGCACAACGTACTGTGCGGACCCAGCGGTGTCGCCCGCGTGTTCGGACCGCAGAAGGGGGCGTCCCCGGATCAGGTGGACGAACTCGCCGCCGCCCTGGACAACTGGGCGCGCGTCCTCGAGCAGGACGGTGTGGCCACCGGCGATGTGGCGACCGGAGCGGGCACGGGAGCGTCGGGCGGACTGGGTGCAGGACTCGCGGCCGGGGTCGGGGCGCAGTTGCGGTCCCGCTTCGATGCGTTGCTGGACTCGGGCCTGTCGGGAATCGACCTCGACCGCCGAATCCGCAAGGCGGACCTCGTCATCACTGCCGAAGGGTCCATCGACTTCCAGACCCCGCGTGGCAAGGTACCGGCGGAGGTGGCGCGGCGCTGCCAGCAGTTCGGCGTGCCGGTGATCGCGTTGGCGGGATCACTCGGTCGCGGAGCGCCGGCGGTGCACGACGTGGGCATCGCCGCCATCGCGTCCATCATCACGGTGCCGATGCCGTTGTCCGAGGCGGTCGCGAACGGCGAGCGGTTGCTCACCGACGCCGCCGAACGGACCATGCGCATGATCCTGCTCGGTGGTGCGGTCTCCGCTCGATCCGGTAATCGGAGTCGTAAGAAGTCGGCGTGAGGCCGGTCGATGTCGGTGTCAGCGAATGCCGAGGATGGCGTCCAGCAGCGACGGAACACTCGGCGCGGTCACGATCGTCGGGGTCGCCAGATCGAACGCCCCCAGCGCGGTGAGTACGTCGTCGCTCTGGGTCGCCGGGCCGCCGTAGGTGTTGGCCGCGACCGTGAAGTCGTCGCCGATGGAGGCCGAGGCGACGACGCTGGACCCGTCGTCCGCCCAGCCCCACTTCGTTCCGGTGGCGGCGGCGAGCCGACCGGTGCCCCAGTCCTGGACCGTGCCGTCGGCCGCGACCGGTAGCGCCGTGGTCATCCACGTGAGGACGGGGCTGCCGGGATCGGTGCGCTTCTTGGTGTCGAGGAAGCGCACGGTGTCGGCCGTGCTGGTGTAGGAGTCGCCCCAGAAGCTGCCTCGCGAGGTCGCGGTCAGTCCGTACTCGCGCGCCGCGGCGTCGATGGCGCCGGGGTACTTGCTGTCGAGCAGCGAGGCGGCCCAGTCGTCGCTCACCTGGATCATGCGAGCGGCGAGGTCGCGGTCCTCCGCGGACGAATCACCCTGTCGGAGCACGTGATCCGCCAGGTAGAGCTTGACCGTGGAGAGTCCCGGCCGTGCCTCGTTCTCGTTGGCAGTGCCGACGTGGACGCCCGTGGAGAGCGAGGTGTACGACAGGGAGGTCCGCTCCGGGACGCCGGAGAAGTCGCCCGGTGCGGGCGCGGCGCTCGCGGGGGCCGCGAGGGCGGTGACCAGTGCGACGCCCACTGCGGCGGTCGCGAACCAGGTGGCCGGTCGTCTGTGTCGAACGTTCATCGTGCTGCCCCTCCGGCGGTCGTGCCGCCGACGAACGACGAACACCGTCGAATCTATTGCCTCCGCTACCGGAACGGTGGACGACGCCGCGGTGGCGTGGTGGGGATCACATACCCGCGCGGCCCGGTGATCACGCTGTCCCGGAGTGAACAGCCGCTGAGAAATTGCTGTGACTCGTCGGCATGTTCACCGATCCGTCACCGCAGTGTCGGATCGATGGGCAATACTCGCGTCGTGACACGCACACCCTTCCCCGCAGCCTCCCGGTCGACGACGCCCGGCGCAGCACCCCTGTCCACCGATCCGACGGATCCGTCGGAGACCGACCTCGCGATGGTCGCCTTCCTGCGGCGGTGGTACGTCTACGGCGGCGGCCGCGCCGAGGACATCCTGGTGGAGTTCGGACTCACGCCCCACGAGTTCTTCGGTCGTGTGAAGGTGTTGCTGGAGAACGGCGTTCGGGTCACCGACCGCGCGCTGGTCGAGCCCATGCTCGCCGTCTGCCGGAAGCGGCTCTGGCTCGGTCAGTGACGACCGGCCTCACACCGACCGTGAAGTGACGTTCTCTCGCTCCGACGACCGCCGTGTGCGTGTCGAGGGACACGCACACGGCGCACGCGTCTGTCAGCGCAGGTGATGGACCTCCTGCAGCCCGTACACGGGGGTGTCCAGGCCTTCGTACCGAGCCTTCAGCTGTAGGCCGAGGTAGAGCGAGTAGTGCCGCGACTGGTGCAGGTTGCCGCCGTGGAACCACAGGTTGTCCTGCTGCGTCGGCTTCCACATGTTGCGCTGCTCGCCCTCCCACGGGCCGGGGTCCTTGGTGGTGTCGGAACCGAGACCCCAGCACTTGCCCACCTTGTCGGCCGTCTCCTGGTCCACCAGGTCGGCCACCCAGCCGTTCATCGATCCGTAGCCCGTCGCGTACACGACGAGATCGGCCTCGAGTTCCGTCCCGTCGGACAGCACCACCGAGTTCTCCGTCAGGTGGTCGACCTGGCCGCCGACGAGGTGGATGCTGCCGTCCGCCACCAGCTCCGAGGCGCCGACATCGATGTAGTAGCCGGAGCCGCGCCGCAGGTACTTCATGAAGAGTCCGGAGCCGTCGTCTCCGAAGTCGTGCTGGAAGCCGGCCTTCTCGAGGCGGTCGTAGAAGTCCCTGTCCTTCTCGGCGATCTGCTGGTACACCGGGATCTGGAACTCGTGCATGATGCGGTACGGCAGTGAGGCGAAGGTGAGATCCGCTTTCTGCGTGGTCATTCCGGATTCGACGGCGCGCTCGGAGTACAGGTCGCCCAGCGCGATCTCGCACAGCGAGTCGGACTTGACGATGTGAGTGGACGATCGCTGGAGCATCGTGACGTCGGCGCCCGTCTCGAACAGCGCCTTGCAGATGTCGTGCGCCGAGTTGTTCGAGCCCACCACCACGACCTTCTTGCCGACGTAGGCGTCCGGACCGGGATGCTGACTCGAGTGATGCTGCTCGCCTCGGAAGACGTCCATTCCCGGGAAGTCGGGGATGGAGGCCTTGCCGGACATGCCCGTCGCCATCACCAGCTGCTTCGGTCGCAGCGTCACCTCCTCGCCGTCACGATCGACCACCACGGTCCATTCCCCGGCCGCCTCGTCGAAGGTCGCCGACAGGGCGGTCGTCTTCGTCCAGTACGGCACCTCCATGACCTTCGTGTACATCTCCAGCCAGTCGCCGATCTTGTCCTTCGGGGCGAACACCGGCCAGTTGTCCGGGAACGGCAGGTAGGGGAGGTGGTCGTACCAGACCGGATCGTGGAGGCACAGCGACTTGTAGCGTCCTCGCCACTGATCACCGGGGCGCTCGCCGCGATCGACGACGATGGCCGGGACGCCCATCTGACGCAGGCGAGCGCCCAGAGCGATGCCACCCTGACCGCCGCCGACGACGAGGGCGTAGGGCTGGATGCCGTATCCCAGTTCCTTCTCCTCCGCCTCGCGTCGCTCGGCCCAGGTCTTCGTCTCCTTGTTCGAGCCGTGCACAGCCCCCATCGGTCGCGCGTGCCCGCGCGGTTCCTCGTACCCCTTCAGTTCCTGCATCGTCGTCAGCAAGGTCCAGGCGAGCGACTCACCGGACTCCGCGTCGGTGCGTAGCCGCAGATGTCCCTTGCCGCGTGCCGTCGCGGTCTCGAACTCGATCCATGCGGAGGTGACACCGTCGGCCTCGTCGGGTGTCTCGGTCGTGCGGAAACCCTGCGGACCGACGTCGGCGAGCCGTGCCGTCAGCATGTCGGCGATACCGTCGCGTCCCTCCACCGTCTTGAGGTTCCAGGTGAACGTCACCAGGTCGCGCCAGAAGCTGTCGACGGCGAACATCGCGACGACTCGATCGATGTCCCGCGCAGCGAGCCCCGCTTCGAAATCGGCCAACCATGCGTCGACCCGCTGCTGCGGCGAGATGCTCTGCGTGGGTGGCTCGAGGGTCTGGGTCATGACAACTCCGTCTTCGTCGTTCCGTGGTCGTGCTCGTGTGATGCACAGCACACGCCGTGGACGCGGTCCGAGGAAGAGTTGCAGCGGGTTGCAGTCGCAGGTGCAACCGACTGCAACCCTGTCGTGCTGTGCCGCGTGTCACATAGAACGGTGATCACGGCCGTCGCTGGGACGGCCGGTGAGGAGTCGAACGATGCGCGCAGCGGTGTACCACGGGCCCGGCAAGGTCGAGATCGCCGATGTCCCGGAGCCCCACCCGGGACCGGATCAAGTGAAGATCGCCGTCGGTGCCAACGGCATCTGCGGTACCGACCTGCACGAGTACTACGCCGGTCCGATCTTCATTCCCACCGAGCCGCACGCCCTGACCGGTCAGCAGATGCCGCTGATTCTCGGACACGAGTTCTCCGGCACCATCACCGAGCTCGGCGCGGGAGTGACGGGATGGTCGATCGGCGACCGTGTCGCCATCGAACCGCTGTACCGCTGCGGGCACTGTGGTCCGTGTCGAGCCGGCAACTACAACGTGTGCCAGTCGATCGGCTTCCACGGACTGATGTCCGACGGCGGTATGGCCGAGTACACGGTGGTGCCGACCGACATGCTGCACGCGCTGCCGGACTCCGTGTCCCTCGATCTGGGTGCGCTGGTGGAGCCGATGTCGGTGGCCTACCACGCGGCGACTCTGGGTGAGGTGCGCGAAGGCGACACCGCGATGGTGTTCGGGGCGGGACCGATCGGCATCGGACTCTGGTTCGCGCTGCGCGGCAAGGGGCTCGACGACATCCTCGTGGTGGAGCCGTCCGCGACCCGGCGGGCAGCGATCGAGGCGCTCGGTGCACGCACTCTCGACCCCACGTCCGTCGACGTCCCCGCTTTGGTGGCCGACGAGACCGACGGGCGCGGCGCCGACGCCGTGTACGACGCGGCCGGTGTCGCGCCGGCGGTGGCGACCGCGCTGGCGTGCGTCGGGTCCCGCAAGCCGATGGTCAGCGTGGCCATCTACGAGAAGCCGCTCACCACACCGCTTCTCGATCTGGTGATGAAGGAGGCCCGCATCCAGGGGTCGCTCTGCTACACCTCCGCCGACTACGACGCCGTCATCGCTCTGATGGCCGACGGCGTGTACGACCCCACCGGGTGGGTGTCGCGCATCGGGATGGACGCGGTGATCGACGACGGCTTCGAGGCACTGCATGCCGGCACGAAGATGAAGGTTCTCGTCGATCCGTCGCTCTGACCTCCGTCCCGGACGTCCACCATCACATGAAGGAGACACTCATGAGCATCGACGGACAGGTCGCACGGGCGCGACCTACGAGAAGTTCGTGGGCGGTATCGCGTCGGGCCGAGCCGAGACTCCCGACGACGTCGCGGGATACGTGTCCTACCTCGCCGGGCCCGACGCGGCGTACATGACCGGTCAGGCCGGTCTCATCGACGGCGGACTCGTCTACCGATGACCGATCGGGACAGACCCGGGGATGACGCGCACTGTGATGTGGAGCACAATCGGTGTCGATGACTCGAACCTCCGAACCCGAGCCCGCCGTCGCGGCAGGTGAGGACCCACGTCGGTACGCACAGCTGCTGTCCGCCGTGTACGACGCGACCATGTCGGGTGCCCGCGCGCCCGCTCGCCCCCGCGACGTCATCGGTGACTCGTGGCAGCGCGTGATGAACCTGGGTGTCGATCCGGAGAACCGCGGACCCGCCGATGCTGTCGACGCCGCGGCACTCGAGCAGATGCGTCGGGACTCGGGGCTCGTGGAGATCCTGCCGGAGTTGACCGGGAGCCTGCGTTCGGTTCTGCAGGACTCCGACAACCTACTGGTGGTCGCGGACCGGCTCGGGCGGGTGCTGTGGCGCAGCGGGGCACCCTCGGTGCTCGAACGCGCCGATCGGCTCGGCTTCGTCGAGGGGGCCGACTGGGCCGAGGACAGTGTGGGAACCAATGCCATCGGCACGGCACTGGTCTCGCGCTCGGCGGTGCAGATCTTCTCCGCCGAGCACTTCGTGCGCACTCACCACGCGTGGACCTGCGCGAGCAGTCCCATCAAGGATCCGCGTACCGGCCGGGTGCTGGGTCTCGTCGACGTCAGCGGACCCGCGAGTTCGGTGCACCCGACCACGCTGGCGCTGATCGATGCCGTGTCTCGACTCGCCGAAGCTCAACTGCGTGAACAGCATCGACGCACGCTCGACAACCTGCGCTCGGTGGCGGCGCCGATGCTGGCTCGGTCGGAGACGCCCGCGCTGGCCGTCGACGGGCACGGGTGGGTCGCGGCGGTGGCGTCGGTCCCGGTGCGCAATCGGGTGCTGCTCCCCGATGAGGTGGCGCCGGGCCGACTGTGGGTACCGACGCTCGGCGTGTGCGATCTGGAGCCGCTGCCCGGTGGCTGGATGGTGCGACCGGCGTCCTCGCAACGCGACGGAGTGGTCGACGGGGAGTCGACGCCGACGAACATCCGCATCGACGTGTCCGACCCCTCGCGCACCGTGGTCGAGGTGTCGAGTCCCTTCGGAACCTGGTCCCACGAGCCGACACCTCGGCACGCGGAGATCCTCTTCCTGCTCGCCGCGAGGAGAGACGGGCGCACCGCGGCAGAACTTGCGACGGAACTGTTCGGCGACAACGGCCGTGCCATCACGGTCCGGGCCGAGATGTCACGGCTGCGCAAGGCCTTCGCCGGCGTGGTGCTCGCGCAGCCGTACCGGATCGACGAGTCCGCTGTCGTGGAGCTGGCCCTTCCGGCGGATCGCTCGCGCATCCTGCCGTACTCGGCGGCGCCGGCCGTGCGCGCGCTGCGCGCACCGGCCCGGTGAGCCTGGCTACTGTCGCCTGATGGACACGCGCCTCGAACGTGCAGAGATCGTGCGGACGCTGGGCGGTTTCGAGAGTCGGCTCATCGAGGGCGGTGACGAACGGCGGGCATCGGTCGTGGTGGCCGTCGGCGGGGAGCCCGGCGATCGGCACGTGCTGCTGACGAAGCGGCCCTCCCGGATGCGCGCGCATCCGGGCCAGTTCGCGTTGCCTGGCGGGCATGTCGACGACGGCGAGACACCGGTCGATGCCGCCCTGCGCGAACTCGACGAGGAGGTCGGCATCCGAGTCGGCCCGGACTCCGTGCTCGGGACGCTCGACGACTATCGGACCCGCTCCGGCTACGTCATCCGTCCGTTCGTGGTGTGGATCGCGGACTGGACCGGGGACGCGGTGCCAAATCCTGACGAGGTGGAGTTCCTCTACCGCGTCACCGCGGACGAGCTCGACGTCGACGCCCGGTTCGTGTCGATCGCCGAGTCGCCGCGACCGGTGGTGCAGTGGCCTTTCCGCTCGAGCCTGGTGCACGCGCCCACGGGCGCGGTGGTGCACCAGTTCCGCGAGGTGGTGCTCGGTGGGCGGCACACCCGCGTGCACGACTACGAGCAGCCGGTCTTCGCCTGGCGGTAGCGGCTCGTCGGGTCCGGACGGCGCGCCCGTGTGGAAAGCTCGGGGGATGACCGATCCGGCGTCCGACAGCCCTCGCGACGTGGTCGCCGGTGTCGTCGGCGATCGCATCCTGACGGTGCCCAATGCTCTGAGTGTCGTTCGTCTGCTCGGGGTGCCGGTGTTCCTGTGGTTGTTGCTGGGGGAGCAGGCGTACGGCTGGGCGCTGCTGCTGCTCCTGCTCAGCGGGGCCACGGACTGGTTGGACGGCAAGCTCGCCCGGCTGCTCGACCAGTCGTCGGCCCTGGGTGCTCTGCTCGACCCGTTCGTCGATCGCCTGTACGTCGTCACCACACTCGTGGGGTTCGCCCTCGCGGGCATCCTCCCGTGGTGGGTGGCCGTGGTCCTGATCGCGCGGGACGGCATCCTCGCACTCACCCTGCTGCTCTACCGGCGGCGGGGACTCGCTCCGCCCGAAGTGATCTACCTCGGCAAGGCCGCGACGTTCGTCCTGATGAGCGCCCTGCCGTTCCTCCTCGCCGCGCGGGTGGACTGGGTCGGCGCCGACGTGATCGCGGTTCCCGCACAGGCCCTGCTGGTGTGGGGGACCGCGCTGTACCTCTACACGGGCGCGCTGTACCTCGGCCTGGCGCTCGGTCCGGTCCGACGCCTCCCGCTCACCGCACGATGAGCCGGGGAGCGCCCGCCTTGCGGAGGCGGAAAGCTCGCCAATACGCTCAGCGCGAGTGCGGTTCTCCTCGTCCGCACCGCGACAACGCCTGCGAAAGGACCCGGTTCACGTGAGCCAGACCGATATCCCCACCGAGTTGCGGTACACGGCCGAGCACGAATGGGTCCAGCGGACCGGCCCCACCACCGTGCGCGTGGGCGTCACCGACTACGCACAGTCGCAGCTCGGCGACGTCGTCTTCGTTCAGCTGCCCACCGAGGACGATGCGGTGTCGGCCGGTGAGTCGCTCGGCGAGGTGGAGTCCACCAAGAGCGTCTCCGACATCTACGCCCCGCTGTCGGCCAAAGTGGTTGCGGTGAACGGTGAACTGGACGGCGACCCCGAACTGGTGAACAGCGATCCGTACGGCGCCGGCTGGCTCGTGGACCTGTCCGTCGACTCCGAGAGCGATCTCGACGACGCCCTCGAGGCGATGATGGACGCCGAGGGGTACGCGTCGATCACGACCACGTAACAGCCGTGCCCGGCGGGCGGGCAAGCACGCCCGGGCGACGGTGTGTGCAAGGTACGGTCGGTAAGGTCCTCACGTGGTTCGGCGGCACCCCGGTCGGGGAACCGCGGAACCGTCAGACAAGCGTGACAAGAGAATGTGCTGAATCGCCTCGTGGGTGAGGGGCGATCAGATCGAGGAGGAGAAACGTGAGCGATAACGGCAACGACGGCGTCTACGGAGAGTCCCCCGCGGAGACCACCTCGGTCTTCCGAGCGGACTTCCTGAACGAGATCGATTCCGCAGCGGCGCCCCAGGGCTCCTCCGACGCACCGGTCTCCGGGGTCGAGGGTCTGCCCGTCGGTTCCGCCCTGCTCGTCGTCAAGCGGGGCCCCAACGCGGGCTCGCGCTTCCTGCTGGACCAGCCCACGACGTCCGCGGGACGCCACCCGGACAGCGACATCTTCCTCGACGACGTGACCGTGAGCCGTCGCCACGCGGAGTTCCGTCAGGACGACGAGGACTTCCAGGTCGTCGACGTCGGCAGCCTCAACGGCACCTACGTCAACCGTGAGCCCGTGGACTCCGCCGTTCTGGCGAACGGCGACGAGGTGCAGATCGGCAAGTTCCGCCTCGTGTTCCTGACCGGTCCGAAGGGCCAGTCCGCAGGCGGTCAGCTCGGCGAGACGTCTGCCGGCGCAGGTAGCTGATGACGGCAGTCGGACAGCAGTCCGGTGGCGGCATGTCGATCGGGTCCGTACTCGATCGACTGCGCCCGGACTTCCCCGACGTCACCATTTCGAAGATCCGTTTTCTCGAGGCCGAGGGACTGATCTCCCCGGAACGAACGGCGTCGGGTTACCGGAGGTTCTCCGTCGAGGACTGCGAGCGCCTGCGCTACGTCCTCACGGCGCAGCGTGATCACTACCTTCCGCTGAAGGTCATCAAGGAGCAGTTGGACGCGCTGGACAACGGCATCCGTTCCGTGGGTCCCGACGGTGTCGCCGCGGCGCCCAAGGGGCCTCGTGTCCTGGCTCTGGCGCCCGGAAGTGTCTCGCCCACCGAGTTTCTCGGGGAGCGGCGCGTTCGGATGAGTCGTGCCGACCTGCTCGAGCGTGCGGGCGTGGACGAGCCGTTCCTGCTCGAACTGCAGAAGAGCGGCCTCGTCTCGGCGGGTCCGGCCGGCTTCTACGACGAGGAAGCCGTGGTGCTCGTGCGCACGGCATGGGCGATGGCGCAGTACGGGCTCGAGGTGCGGCATCTGCGCGCGTTCAAGCTCGCCGCGGACCGCGAGGCGAACCTGCTGGCTCAGGTTGCCGGGCCGGTGGCACTGGGTCGTGACGCGGGCGCGCGCGACCGCGCCGAGGAGCTCGTCCGGGAGCTGGCCGCGTTGTCGCTGTCGCTCCACACGTCGTTGGTCAAGTCCGCGGTTCACGGGATACTGGACAAGTAGCCCCGAGGGCGTGCGTCGGCCGCTCGCACGGCCGGTCGTCGGCGCCGCGGGTCAATACACTGGAGAGCACGTCCGCCCCGTCGAGTGCGCGGGCGACGAGTCACAGCAGCTGGGAGGCGGCGCAATGGGCGAGATGCGCGTGATCGGTATCCGGGTGGAGCAGCCACAGAATCAACCTGTTCTGCTGTTGCGCGAGTCGGACGGGGAACGGTACCTGCCGATCTGGATCGGTCAGACGGAAGCCACGGCGATCGCACTGGAGCAGCAGGGCGTGCAACCGCCGCGTCCGCTGACCCACGATCTCATCGGTGACATCGTCACGGCCCTGGGGCGATCGTTGAAGGAGGTTCGCATCGTCGATCTCCAGGAGGGCACCTTCTACGCCGACCTGGTCTTCGACCAGGACGTGCGCGTCTCGGCACGCCCGTCGGACTCGGTCGCCATCGCCCTGCGAGCCGGCGTCCCCATCTTCGCGGAGGAGCCCGTCCTGGCCGAAGCGGGTCTGGTGATGCCGGACGAGCGCGAGGACGAGGTGGAGAAGTTCAAGGAATTCCTGGACACCATCTCGCCGGACGACTTCAAGGCGACCGACGGTTAGATAACGATCGAGTCTCACCCTTGAGTTGAGGTTGAGGCTTACCGCGTGGCGCGTTGCCTCACGGCTCCGCGGTCCATAGCGTTCGGGTCGATGAAGGACGTGCCGCTCACCGCGGCGAGGGCGTATTCTCGACCTCGCCGAGCGTCACGGATGTCATCGTCGTTCTCACCGCGCATGCCGAACAGGTTCGCGGACGAGGACTCCAGGCGGACCATCCGAGAGGGAGAGAAACACGTGGCAGATCAGCCGCAGGAGCCGGAGCAGATGAGCCTGCTGGCATCGAACGACGTGGACGAGGTGCAACCCGGTCTCTTCCCCGACGATTCGGTTCCGGACGAGTTGGTCGGCTACCGCGTTCCCAGTGCGTGCCAGATCGCCGGCATCACCTATCGGCAGCTCGACTACTGGGCCCGCACCGGCCTCGTGGTGCCGTCCATCCGCGGCGCGGCAGGATCCGGTAGCCAGCGGCTGTACTCCTTCAAGGACATCCTGGTCCTCAAGATCGTCAAGCGGCTCCTGGACACCGGCATCTCGCTCCAGAACATCCGTGTCGCCGTCGACCACCTCCGTCGTCGTGGCGTGGCGGATCTGGCCCGCATCACGCTGTTCTCGGACGGCACCACCGTCTACGAGTGCACGTCCGCCGAAGAGGTCGTCGACCTGCTGCAGGGCGGACAGGGCGTCTTCGGGATCGCGGTCAGCGGAGCCATGCGTGAACTGACCGGCGCCATCGCCGACTTCCCCGCCGAGCGTGCCGACGGCGGCGAGAGCCAGCCGACGCCCGAGGACGAGCTCGCCTCCCGCCGCAAGAATCGCGCGAGCCGCAAGACCGGCTGACCCGCCGACGCGCACTCCCATATACTGAGGAAGCGTCGACGCCGCACGGGAGAGCTTCGCCGGGACACGGTCCGTCACAGGACCGAGCCCGACGAGCGCCGAAGGAGCAGCACCTCTCCGTCAATCTCTCAGGCACCCGGGACCGTGCGGGCTCCGACGCCTCTGGAAAGTGGTGGAATCGTCCACCCGCCCACGGGGAAAGGCGCCGCACGCGGCGGCCGAATCTCTCAGGCGCCCGGTGGTCTCGGGCATCACGACAGAGGGAGAGGGGCGTCCCTCCCTGCGTGTGGGGCGTGCACCTCGCCACCACCACGGGAGATCACGTGACCGCCGAACCCCGCTCGACCTCCGGACTCCGTACCTTCGTCGACCGCCACATCGGGCCCGACACGGAGCAGACCGCGCGACTTCTCGACGTCATCGGTGTGGCGAGCCTGGACGATCTCGCTGCCGCCGCGGTTCCCGCCGACATACTCGACGCGGCCGTCGACGGCATCGCGGACGGTCTGGACGCTCTGCCCGCGCCGGTCTCCGAGCACGAGGCACTCGCCGAACTGGCCGCGCTGGCCGCGAGCAACACCGTCGCGACGTCCATGATCGGCCAGGGTTACAGCGCCACGCTCACCCCGCCCGTCCTGGTGCGCAACATCCTCGAGAACCCGGCCTGGTACACCGCGTACACGCCGTACCAGCCCGAGATCAGCCAGGGCCGACTCGAGGCACTGCTCAACTTCCAGACCATGGTGTCCGACCTGACGGGTATGGACATCGCCAACTCCTCGATGCTCGACGAGGGCACCGCCGCGGCGGAGGCCATGACGCTGCTGCGCCGTGCCGGCAAGTCGAAGTCGGCCCGCCTGGTCCTCGACACCGACCTGTTCCCGCAGACCCGCGCCGTCATCGCGACGCGCGCGGAGCCGCTCGGCATCGAGCTCGTCGACGCCGACCTCGCGGCGGGCCTGCCCGAGGGCGAGTTCTTCGGTGTCGTGTCGCAGACGCCGGGAGCATCGGGCCGCATCGTCGACCTCACGTCGGTGATCGCCGAGGCGCACGATCGGGGCGCCCTCGTGGCCGTCGGCGCGGACCTCCTCGCCGCCACTCTCGTCACCTCGCCCGGCGAGCAGGGGGCCGACGCGTGCTTCGGCACGTCGCAGCGGTTCGGCGTCCCGATGGGCTTCGGTGGACCCCATGCGGGATACCTGGCCGTGCGCACCTCCCACGCTCGTCAGTTGCCGGGCCGCCTCGTCGGCGTCTCCGTCGACGCCGACGGATCGCCCGCCTACCGCCTGGCTCTGCAGACACGTGAGCAGCACATCCGCCGCGAGAAGGCGACGTCCAACATCTGCACCGCGCAGGTGCTCCTCGCCGTCGTCGCCGCGATGTACGCGAGCTACCACGGTGCCGACGGGCTCACCGCCATCGCGCGGCGCGTCGCCGGCCACGCGGCCTCGCTGGGTGCCGCGCTGCGCGCCGGTGGCGTCACCGTGGTGCACGAGAACTACTTCGACACCGTCCTCGCCCGCGTACCCGGCCGCGCGGCCGAGGTGGTCGCCGCCGCGAAGACGACCGCCGCGATCAACCTCCGCTTCGTCGACGACGACCACGTCGGCATCTCCTGCGACGAGGCCACGATCGACGCTCATGTGGAGGCCGTGCTGCAGGCCTTCGGTGTCGAGCCGGCCTCCGGCTCCGCGCCGATCGCCGTTCCCGACGCCCTCTCCCGTACGTCGGAGTTCCTGACGCACCCGGCGTTCACGCGGTACCGCACCGAGACCGCCATGCTCCGGTACCTCCGCGCGCTGTCCGACAAGGACATCGCCCTCGACCGCAGCATGATCCCGTTGGGCTCGTGCACCATGAAGCTCAACGCCACCGCGGAGATGGAGCCCATCACGTGGCCGGGCTTCAACGCCCTGCACCCCTTCGCACCCGCGGACGATGCTCCCGGCATGGCGCGCATCATCAGCGACCTCGAGGAGTGGCTCGTCGCGGTCACCGGCTACGACGCGGTGTCCCTGCAGCCGAACGCGGGCAGCCAGGGCGAGTACGCAGGCCTGCTGGCGATCCGCAACTATCACCGCAGCCGCGGGGACGACGCACGCACCATCTGCCTCATCCCGTCCAGCGCCCACGGCACCAACGCGGCGTCCGCCGTGATGGCCGGGATGAAGGTCGTGGTGGTGGCGTGCCGCACCAACGGTGACGTGGACGTCGACGACCTGCGCGCCAAGGTGGCCGAGCACGCCGAGTCGCTGGCCGCCATCATGATCACCTACCCCTCGACGCACGGCGTCTACGAACACGAGATCGGCGACATCTGCGCCGCGGTGCACGACGCGGGTGGCCAGGTGTACGTCGACGGCGCGAACCTCAACGCTCTGGTCGGCGTGGCGCGCCCCGGTCGCTTCGGCGGCGACGTCAGCCACCTGAACCTGCACAAGACGTTCTGCATCCCGCACGGCGGCGGCGGCCCCGGCGTCGGTCCGATCGGCGTCCGGTCCCACCTCGCGCAGTTCCTGCCCGGACACCCGTTCGTGGAGGGTCTCGGTGAGACCGGTGCGATCTCGGCCGCACCGTACGGTTCGGCGTCCATCCTGCCGATCACGTGGGCCTACATCCGCATGATGGGTGCCGCCGGTCTACGGCGCGCGACCCTCACCGCGATCGCTTCGGCGAACTACATCGCCCGCCGACTCGACGAGTACTTCCCGGTGCTCTACACCGGCGATCGCTCGATGGTCGCGCACGAGTGCATCCTCGATCTGCGGCCCATCACGAAGCGGACCGGGGTGACGGTCGACGATGTCGCGAAGCGGTTGGCGGACTACGGTTTCCACGCACCGACGATGAGCTTCCCGGTGTCGGGCACCCTCATGATCGAGCCGACCGAGAGCGAGAATCTCGACGAGATCGACGCCTTCGTCGACGCCATGATCGCCATCCGCGCGGAGATCGAACGAGTGGCGTCGGGGGAGTGGACCGTGGACGACAACCCGCTCCGGGGCGCGCCGCACACGGCGCACTGCCTCGTCACGGACTGGACGCACCCGTACTCGCGCGAGGAGGCCGTCTACCCGGCCGGCACCTCGCGCGCCAAGGTGTGGCCGTCGGTGCGGCGGATCGACGGCGCACACGGCGATCGCAACCTCGTGTGCTCCTGCCCGCCGATCGAGGCCTTCGCCTGACCCACTGACGCGATGTGATCAGCGCGCCGTCCGGAGCTCCAGCAGAGAGATCTCGGGCGGCGCGCCGATGCGTACCGGGGGACCCCAGGCGCCGGCGCCGCGGGTGGTGTACAGCGTGGTGTCGCCGATGGTGTCGAGGCCCTGGACCGAGGGCTGTTGCAGCGGTACGAGATACACGATCGGCCAGATCTGTCCGCCGTGAGTGTGGCCGGAGACCTGCATGTCCACACCGAGATCGGACGCCTGCGTCGCCTGCTTGGGCTGGTGCGCCGAGAGCAGCTGGAAACGGGCCGGGTCGGTGCCCTCGAGGGCTGCCGCCAGATCCGGCTCGTACGGTTCCGGCGCCGTGAGGTCCTCGATGCCTACCAGGTCGATCGTGTCGACGCCGCGGGTGAGCGGGACCGTCTCGTTGCGCAGGACCCGCAGTCCCAGCGAGTCGTACAGGTCGAGCCACGCGCCGCCGTCGCCCGCGTAGAACTCGTGGTTGCCGCTGGTGACCACGACACCCAGCGGCGCCGACAGTTCGCTCAGCGGAGCCAGTGCCGGGCCCACGAGGTCCACGGTTCCGTCGACGAGGTCCCCGGCGATGATGACGAGATCCGGCTTCTCGGCCATGAGGGTGTCGACGACCCCCTGCACGAACGCCTCGCCGCGCGCCGGGCCGACGTGCAGGTCGGACACGAGTCCCACCCGCACACCGTCGAACGACGCGGGCAGTGCTGCGAGTTCGACTGTCGTCCGGGTCACCTTCGGGGTGGCGGCCGCGACGACTCCGTACGCGACAGCCACCACGGTGCCGAGGACGAGAACGGCGGTGGCGGGACGCACGAAGGTGCGCCGTGCGGACACCCCGTCGCGGTGGGCGACACGCGCTCCGATCCGCACCACCAGGGCGCCCACGGCGATCAGCAGGGAACCGAGGCAGAGGTACAGGAGTGCGGCGAGCCAGGTCAGACCCGGGTACGCGACGTAGCGGGCCCACGAGGGATCCAGTACCTCACCGCTGCCGATCCCGACCACCGCGGCGGCCCAGAACACCACGAGAACGGCATTTGCGGAGAGGCGCGCGGCGCCGGTGAGTCCGGTGGCCACCACCAGACGGCGGTGCAGGACGAACGTCACGATCGCCAGGAGCACGGCGAACGTCAGCATGCGAATCACGGGGAAGCCCTTCGGCATTCGGTGGAGATCGTCACCGGTCGGAGGACAATCGGTCGAGCGTGGCGGTGAGTGTGGGGTCGGAGGAGGACACCTCGACGAGGTCGCCTCCGGTCTGGCCCGCGAGGCTGCGCAGCGTCGCGATGTCCGAGTTCTGGGTCAGCGACACCACGTCGATGCGGACCGGACGCGCAGGGTCCGACGCGGCCGCGATCGACTGGAGGAAGGACGCGGCGGAGATCGAGGTGTCGTCGTTCGGGCCGTCGGTGACGAGAAGAACCGAGTTGGTCCCGTCGCCCGACCAGTTCTGCACCGCCGATTCGTAGGCCGCCTGCACGGAGGCGTAGGTCGAGGTGGCGGTGGCGGGAGACAGACCGGCGAGAGAGCTGTCCAGTGCGGCGCGGGACTCGGAGTTCGCCTCCGTGAGCGGTACCTCCACCCGGTACGGCCGTGATCCGTCCAGTGCCCGGCTGTACGTCCACAGGCCGATCCGGCTGGTGTCGGGAACCGCGCCGATCACCTGACGCAGGGCGGACGTCACGTTGGTCAGGCGCGTGGCGGACCCGTCGATCGACTCCATCGATCCCGACACGTCGAGCAGGACGGTGGTGCTCGACGGGCGGGTGGGTGACGCGAGGGTGTCGAGCACCGCCGTGCGCGCCGCCGGCTCGGGCGATGCGGCGGGCTGACCGATCGCCGGGAACGTCAGTCCCGCCACCGACGGAGGTGTCGCCTCGGTGGTTCCGTCGGCGGTGGGAACGCGGAATCCCTGTCGCAGGAACGCCTGCTGCTGATCGGCTCCGCGGGCGAACTCCGCGAACGCGGCCGCAGCCGCGCGTCCGGTCGCATCACCGTCCGAGAGCACCACTGCAGGATGGTCGGCACTCGGCGTCGAACCGGCCGGGCGGAAGGCGGCCAGCTGCTGGCCCTCCGTGATCCGGCCGTACAACTGCTGTTCGGTGACCGGGACGGCGTGGACCGGGGCGGCCGCGGGGTCGCCGCCCTGCACCATCGCATCGAGAGCGGCCGCAGCATCGGCGGGCGGTGTGGGAGACGCGTCCGTCGCCGCGCGGGAGAGCGCGGAGACCGCCGACACGACGGGCGCGGACGCAGCCTGATCGGCGGTCAACGACGCGGTGGAGGCGGTGGGATCGACGACCGCCGCAGCCACCGACACCAGAGCCGCGGTGGTGGTCGACCCCGCCGGCAGTGCCGGTCGCAGGGATCCCCAGCCCACGGCGCCGATGGCGTCGAGCGACCCGGGGGTGGCGGCGAGACGAGGCAGGTCGGCCCACCCCACGGCCGCCGCTCCCAGGGTGTCGGCGAGCGTCGGCGCGACGCCGAGGACGACGGGACTGGTGGCGAGAGACCGGGGGGTGCTGTCGACCCGCCGCGCGTCGATCAGCGGCGCCGCATCCGCCGAAGTCGCCGGGATCCACAGCGACGGACGAGGACCGGCCGCCGCGTCGGACGGATCGGCCGCGAGGGCCGCTGCCGCGACGTCCGACGCCGTCTCGGTCACCGTCGTGGTGACGCAGTGATCGCGCACCACCGGCGCCGTGGCGTCCCACGCCGCGGCGACCGTACGCACGGCGTCGGCGATGTCGGGATCGGCCGTGACGGCCAGCACGGCGTCACCCTCCACACAGGCCTTCGCGGCCTGCTCACCCTCGTCGGTGATGCGATCGCGCAGGGCGAACCAGCCCAGGACGGCCGCGACGAGCAGCACGAGAACGACGACGACCACGACGGGTCCGCGGCTCACACCGCGACGAACACCCGACGTGGACGCGGTGCGACGATGCTCTCCCACCCTCGGGACCCGTCCTCTCTCGTGCTGCTCCCGGCCTCCCCGTCAGGATGCCTGGTTCGCTGCCTTGTACTCGCGACGGCGCGCGTGGAGGATCGGCTCCGTGTACCCGTTCGGCTGCCGGGTTCCCTCGAGGATGAGGTCCTTGGCGGCGTTGAAGGCGATGTTGGAATCCGAGTTCTCGGCGAGCGGTCGGTAGGTCGGGTCGTCGGCGTTCTGCCGATCGACCACCGGCGCCATGCGCGTCAGCGAGGCGACGACGTCCTGCTCGGTCACGATGCCGTGACGGACCCAGTTGGCCAGCAACTGGCTCGAGATGCGCAGCGTCGCACGGTCCTCCATGAGCGCGACGTCCTCGATGTCCGGAACCTTGGAGCAGCCGACGCCGTGGTCGATCCACCGGACGACGTATCCCAGGATCGACTGGCAGTTGTTGTCGAGCTCACGCTGCTTGTCCTCGTCGCTCCAGGAGGTGTCGGCGGCCAGTGGGATCTCGAGGATGTCGTCGACCGTGGCGCGGCGAGCCTTCGCGATCTCCTCCTGGCGGGCGAAGACGTCGACCTGGTGGTAATGGGTGGCGTGCAGCGTGGCCGCGGTGGGCGACGGGACCCACGCGGTGTTCGCACCCGCGCGCGGGTGACCGATCTTCTGCTCGAGCATGTCGTGCATGAGATCGGGCATCGCCCACATTCCCTTGCCGATCTGCGCCTTGCCCTCGAGGCCCGCCGCGAGACCGGTGTCGACGTTCCAGTCCTCGTAGGCGGCGATCCACTTCTGCTTCTTCATCTCGGCCTTGCGCACGACGGCTCCGGCCTCCATGGAGGTGTGGATCTCGTCGCCGGTCCGGTCGAGGAAGCCGGTGTTGATGAACACGACGCGTTCCTTCGCCGCGAGGATGCAGGCCGCGAGGTTGACCGTCGTGCGACGCTCCTCGTCCATGATGCCGACCTTGAGGGTGTTGCGGGGGAGGCCCACGACGTCCTCGACCCGCGCGAACAGCTCGTTCGTGAAGGCGACCTCGTCGGGACCGTGCATCTTGGGCTTCACGATGTAGAGCGAGCCGGTGCGGCTGTTGCTCAGCGCGACGTCGTCTCGCAGGCTGTGCTTGCCCGTCAGGGACGTCATGACGGCATCGAGAATGCCTTCGGGGATCTCGTTGCCGTCCTTGTCGAGGATCGCATCGGTGGTCATCAGGTGCCCGACGTTGCGGACGAACAGAAGCGACCGGCCGTGCAGCACGAGTTCGGAGCCGTCCAGAGCGGTGTAGACGCGATCCGGATTCATGGTGCGGGTGAAAGTCTTCCCGTTCTTCGACACCTCCTCGGCGAGATCGCCGCGCATCAGACCGAGCCAGTTGTGGTAGCCGAGCACCTTGTCGTCGGCGTCCACGGCGGCGACGGAGTCCTCGAAGTCCATGATCGCGGTGACCGCGGACTCGAGCAGCACGTCCTTCACGCCCGCGGCGTCGGTGCTGCCGATGGGACTCTCGGCGTCGATCTGCAGTTCGAAGTGCAAGCCGTTGTGGACGAACAGGATTCCGGTCGGTGCGGACGGCTCACCCGTGTAGCCGAGCAGCGAGTCCGGTGACGCGAGACCGACGGTGTCGCCGGAGGACAGGGTGACCGCCAGGGCGGACCCGTCGACGACGTACGACGTGGCGTCCGCGTGCGAGCCGGACGTCAGCGGCACCGCGTCGTCGAGGAACGTGCGAGCCCACGCGATGACCTTGTCGCCGCGCACCTTGTTGTAGCTGGTGCCCTTCTCCGCGCCGCCGTCCTCGGAGATGGCGTCGGTGCCGTAGAGCGCGTCGTACAGCGAGCCCCACCGGGCGTTGGAGGCGTTGATGGCGAAGCGTGCGTTGAGGACGGGGACGACCAGCTGCGGGCCGGCCGTCGTGGTGATCTCGGTGTCGACGCCCTCGGTCGTGATCGCGAACGCGGCTGGCTCGTCCTGCAGGTACCCGATCTCCTTCAGGAACGCCTTGTACTGCGCGCGGTCGTAGCCGGCTCCGGGGTGCTCGGAGTGCCAGGCGTCGAGCTTGCCCTGGATCTCGTCGCGGGCCTCGAGGAGCGCCCGGTTACGGGGCGCGAGATCCTCGAGGAGGGACTGCACACCCGCCCAGAACGCATCCTGATCCACACCCGTGCCGGGCAGAGCCTGCTTCTCCACGAACTCGTGCAGCACTGCCGCCACCTGCAGATCGCCGACCTGGACGCGTTCCGTCATCACAGCCCCTCACTTGACTCTCGCCTGTCGCGGCGTCGTGCCGCGCTGGATCGCCCCGATGTTACCCAGTGGTAGTGCGGAGCCCACCGGTGGTGGCGCGCGGGACGATCACGAGCAGGAATACCTGCGACCCCCACGGCGTCGTACTCGCCATGACGACATCGACGACTTCCCGCCCCGCCGACGCGAGCGGCACCTTCCTGCTCGGTGGAGACCTCGAGATCACCCGGCTCGGTTACGGCACCATGCAGCTGCCCGGAGAAGGCGTCTGGGGGCCGCCGCGTGACCGCGACGAGGCGATCCGCGTGCTGCGGCGATCGGTCGAGTTGGGCGTGACTTTCTTCGACACCGCAGACAGCTACGGCCCCGAGGTGGCCGAGGACCTGCTCGCCGAGGCGCTGCGTCCCTACGCCGACGACATCGTGATCGCGACCAAGGCCGGGCTCACCCGGCAGGGCCCCGGGCAGTGGACCCCGGTCGGTCGTCCCGCATACCTCCGCCAGCAGGCGGAGTTGTCGCTGCGCCGTCTCGGTGTGGACCGCATCGACCTGTTCCAGCTGCACCGGATCGACCCGGACGTCGCGCTCGAGGATCAGGTCGGCGAACTGAAGGCGCTGCAGGACGAGGGCAAGATCCGGCACATCGGCCTCAGCCAGGTGTCCGTCGAGGAGGTGACACAGGCGCAGAGGATCGCTCCGATCGTGTCCGTCCAGAACCTCTTCAACCTCACGGACCGCTCCTTCGAGGAGCTCCTCGACTGGTCGACCGAGCAGAACATCGGCTTCATCCCGTGGTTCCCGCTCGCCACCGGAAAGCTCACCGGCGAGGGCAGCCCGCTGACGGAGCTGGCCCAGCGGCACGGCGTCTCCGCGTCGCAGCTCGCCCTCGCGTGGCTGTTGCGTCGATCCCCGGTGATGCTGCCGATTCCCGGAACGTCGTCGGTGTCCCACCTCGAGGACAACGTCGCCGCCGCGAGCATCGAGCTCATCGACGAGGAGTTCGCCGAACTCTCGGCCGTGGGCGTCTGACCCGAACCGTCAGCGCAGACCGGCGAGCAGGCCGCCGATCGCGACTCGCAGAGCGGCTCCTCGTTCCGCGATCGCCGACTGGGCGCGCACGTACTCGGCGCGCCCGGTCGGGGTCTCGACACGCACGGGGGAGTAGCCGTACGCCGTGAGGTCGTACGGGCTCGCCCGCATGTCCAGTTCGCGCGCCGTCATCGACAGCGCGAAGCAGTCGAGCAGCAGTTCGGACGGCAGCAGCGGTCCGAGCTTCGCCACCCACTTGTACAGATCCATCGAGGCGTGCAGGCAGCCCGGCTGTTCCGTCAGGAGCCGGTGCTCCGGCGTCAGCTCGAGCGCGTTCCGCGGGACCGCGTCCGGGGTGAAGAAACGGAACGCGTCGTAGTGGGTGCAGCGCAACGGCATCGACTCCACCACCGCGTCGGTGCCGTCGTGACCGAGGCGCAGCGGCACGTCGTGACGCAGAGCCTCGTCCCCGCCGCGGTAGACCATCGCCCACTCGTGCAGACCGAAGCAGCCCAGCTGCGCCGGGCGGGTGGCCGTCCGGCCGATCAGGGTGCTCACGAACTCGATCGCGGACGACCGCCGGTCGAGGAACTCGGACGACACCGTGACGCCGGGTCGCCCGCCCACGGCGACGTCCACGTACCCGGAGCGTCCGCGGTAGTCCTCGATGCCCGCCCCGGTCAGTACCGAGCCGTGACCAGGGTGCCACCGGCGCAGATGGCCCGGCTTGAGGCTGTAGTAGGTGAAGAGGAAGTCGAGCACCGGATGCGGCTCGCCGACCGCGCGCCGCTCCAGATAGGCACCGATCATCTCGTCCACCCGCTCGCCGTGAGCGTGCCGCCGAGGATGCCACGCGTCCGGTCCGAGAACGACGAGATCGGTGTCCGACACGACGGACGTCACGTCGCGTCGGGCCCGGGGACGACGTCCTCCACGAGGTGGGTGCCGTCACGCACCGTGCCGACGAACTCCTCGACGAGGTCCTCGAGAGCGACGATGCCGATGGTGCCCTTGCCCGTCTCCACCACGGCGCCGAGGTGACTGCGTCGGCGGCGGAGACCGGCCAACGCCTCGTCGAGAGGGGTGCGCGCGTCGATGATCGGCAGAAGGCGGACGTCCGAGCGCGGGATGATCGTCCCCGAGTCGGCCAGCGGGTCCGCCATCAGATCGAGGACGTCCTTGATGTGGAGATACCCGATCATGCCGTCGGTCTCGTCGCGGACCGGGTACCGCGAGAAACCGGTCTCGCGGACCGCCTCCTCGATCGCACCCAGCGTGGGTCCCTTGGGTCCGCAGACCACCGTGCGAGCCTTGTCCAGCGGGATGAGGACCTCCCGCACGGTGCGACCCGACGTCTCGAGAGCCTGCGTCAGCCGGCGGTGCTCCTCCTCGTCGATGAGTCCCTCCGAGCGGGACTCGCCGATCATGTCGGAGAGCTGGTCCGCCGACACCGACGAGTCCAGCTCGTCCTTCGGCTCGACGCGCAACAACCGCAGTGTGCCGTTGGCGCACAGGTTGTAGAACGAGATCAGCGGCTTCGCGACGCGCAACCACCACAGATGAACGGGCACCAGCAACATCGCCGTCGCTTCCGGTCCGGCGATCGCGATGTTCTTCGGCACCATCTCGCCGATGAGGATGTGCAGGATCACCACGATGCCCAGGGCGAGGGCGAACCCGATGGGGTGCAGCAGGGAGTCGGGTACGCCGAGCAGCTCGAACGGACGCTCGATCAGGTGGGCCACGGCGGGTTCCGCCACGCGCCCGAGCAGGATCGAACAGATGGTGATGCCGAGCTGCGCGGCCGCGAGCATCATCGACAGGTTCTGACCGGCCTCGATGACCGTCTGAGCCCGTTTCTTGCCCTGCACCACCAGACTCTCGAGGCGGTCGCGGCGTGCCGAGATCAGAGAGAACTCCGCACCGACGAAGAAGGCGTTGAGGAGCAGGAGGACGACCGCGAGGCCGACGGCGAGAAGGTCACCCATCGAGGGCCTCCCGGTCGTGCTCGCGGACGGTCTCGGCGCGCAGCCGGGTGATCTCGTCCTCCGCGGCCGGGCGAACGAGGATCCGGTCGATCCGGCGCCCGTCCATCGCGTCCACGCGCGCGACCCAGCCGCCCTCGTCGGACTCGAGGTCTCCGCTCGGGGGCGGCAGGATGACCTGGTCGCCGGCGTCGGGGATGCGTTCGAACTGCGTCAACACCAGGCCACCGAGGGTGTCGTACTCGCCCTCGGGTGCCGCGTACCCGGTGAACTCGGTGACCTCGTCGATGCGCAGGAGTCCGGAGCAGAGCCACCCGTCGGCGACGCGTTGGACGTCGACCTCGCGGGTGTCGTGCTCGTCGCGGACGTCGCCGACGATCTCCTCGATGAGGTCCTCCATGGTGACGATGCCCGCGGTGCCGCCGTACTCGTCCACCACGATGGCGACCTGCATGCCGTCGGCGCGCACCCGTTCCATGACGGTATCGCCGTCCAGGCTCGAGGGGACGTTGGGGACACGCTGCGCGAGGGAGCTGACCGTCGTTCCGGCGCGGCGCTCGGCGGGCACGGTGAACGCGTGCTTGATGTGAACGACGCCCACGGTGTCGTCGAGGTCACCGTTGACGACGGGGAACCGGGAGAACCCGGTGCGGGCCGCGGTGTCGATGAGGTCGGCGACCGTGTCGTCCGCGGCGAGGGTCTCGATCTTCACGCGGGGGGTCATCAACTCCTCCGCCGTGCGCTCGCCGAACTGCAGCGAGCGGTCGACGAGGAGAGCGGTGCGCTGGTCGATGGAGCCGTGTTCCGCGGAGGAGCGCACCAGCGACCCGAGTTCCTGGGGCGAGCGCGCCGAACGCAGTTCCTCCGCGGGCTCGACGCCGAGGCGGCGGACCACCCAGTTCGCGGAACCGTTGAGACCGTTGATGGCCCAGCGGAAGACGAGGGAGAATCCTGCCTGCAGGCCGGCCGTCGCCCGCGCCACCTTCATCGGATTGGAGATGGCCATGTTCTTGGGCACCAGCTCGCCGAACACCATCGACGCCGACGTGGCGATGACGAGCGCCAGCACCAGTGACACGGCGCCGGCGAGCGAGTCGGACGCACCGAGTGCCGTGGCGGCGGGGGTGATGAACCGCGCCAGCACCGGTTCGGCGATGTAGCCGGTGATCAGTGTGGTGATGGTGATGCCGAGCTGCGCACCGGAGAGCTGGAACGACAGCGTCCTGTGCGCGTGCTGGACCTGGCGGGAACGCATGTCACCGTCGCGGGCCGCCGCGTCGACGGTGCTGCGTTCGAGTGCGGTGAGGGAGAACTCCGCGGCGACGAAGATCGCCGTTCCCGCCGTCAGCGCGACGAAGCCCACGAGGGACAGGATCGGAACGAGAACGGTCACGAGGGACACACCTCGCTGCGACTCGAGGTGGTCGTCGGGAAAGCGCCGGGTGAGCCCGGCGACCTAGAGGAGCCCTCCGGAGAGAGACCGCCGGACGACTCCCCGTCGGGGGAGGGGCGGTCTCGGGACGGTCGGTCCGGGGACGGAGTTCCGGACCCGGGGGTCGGCGTCGTCGTGGGTGCCTCGGGCACCAGTGTCCTTCCTGTCGTGTGGCGTTCGCGTGGAGGCGACGCCTGCGCCGCAGAATCGGCGCGTGTCACAGCAGTACCCGCTCGGGGGCGCCGCTATCGCACACATCGTATCGTCGCCGACCCGGAATCACCGAGTCGGCGGCGTGAGCACGAGTGCGGCCGAGATCACCAGCCGGACGGGAGCGGCCGCCCCTCGGCGAAGCCCGCCGCAGACTGGATGCCGAGCACGGCATCCCGATGCAGCTCCTCGAGCGAGCGCGCACCGGCGTACGTGCAGGTGCTGCGCACACCCGCGCAGATGTGGTCGATGAGGTCCTCGACACCGGGCCGCTCCGGATCGAGGCGCATCCGCGAGCTGGAGATGCCTTCCTCGAACAGGCCCTTGCGCGCCTGGTCGAACGCGCTGTCCGCCGCGGTGCGTGCGGCCACGGCTCGCTTCGACGCCATGCCGAAGCTCTCCTTGTAGGCCACCCCGGCGGCGTCGACGCGGAGATCTCCGGGCGACTCGTGGGTGCCGGCGAACCAGGACCCGATCATGACGTTGGAGGCACCCGCAGCGACGGCGAGCGCGACGTCGCGGGGATGTCGGACCCCGCCGTCGGCCCACACGTGCTTGCCCAGCTCGCGCGCCGCGGCGGCGCACTCCTCGACGGCCGAGAACTGCGGGCGGCCCACGCCGGTCATCATGCGGGTGGTGCACATGGCGCCGGGGCCCACACCGACCTTGACGATGTCCGCGCCGGCCTCGATCAGGTCACGGGTACCCGCTGCGGACACGACGTTGCCGGCGACCAGGGGCACGCCCAGATCGAGCGCCGCGACGACGGCCAGCGCATCGAGCATCTTCTGCTGGTGGCCGTGGGCGGTGTCGAGCACCAGGACGTCGGCCCCGGCCTCGACCAGGGCGGCGGCCTTCGCGCCCACGTCACCATTGATGCCGACGGCGGCGGCGATGCGCAGGCGTCCGTCGGCGTCGGTGGCGGGCCGGTAGATGCCGGCGCGGAGCGCACCGGTGCGGGTGAGCGCTCCCGCGAGTGCGCCGTCCGGTCCGGTCAGCACGGCGAGGTTCTCGTGCCGGGCCTCGAGCTGCTCGAAGATCTCGCGGGGACTCGTGTCCACGGAGGCCGTCACGAAGTCCTTGTCCATCACCGTCGAGAGGCGCGCGAAGCGATCGACGTCCGTGCACGCCGCCTCGGAGACGATGCCCACGGCCGTGTCACCGTCCACGACCACGACGACGCCGTGGGCACGCTTGGGCATGAGGGCGAGAGCGTCGGAGACCGAGTCCTCCGCCGTCAACACGACCGGGGTGTCCGCCACCAGGTTCCGGCTCTTGACGAAGGAGACCGTCTCGGCGACGGCCGCGGTCGGCAGGTCCTGCGGGATGACGACGATGCCGCCGCGTCGCGCGACCGTCTCCGCCATCCGGCGGCCGGCCACGGCGGTCATGTTGGCGACGACGATGGGAATGGTGGTCCCGGAGCCGTCGACACTCGCCAGATCGACGTCGAAACGGGACGTGACCGTCGTGTGGTTCGGGACGAGGAACACGTCGTCGTACGTCAGGTCGTAGGGCGGGCGCTGGTCGCGAAGGAAATGCACGGGACGCCAGCGTACGCGACCGACGGATATATCTTGCGGCGGCGACGTCGAGGGTGGGTCAGACAACCGGGACGGCGTCGTCCGCACGCCCCTGCTCCCGCGAGAGAACCACGGTGGTCACGATCATGACGATCACGGCGGAGGCGACGACCACGCCGCGCAGTCCGTCGAGGCGGAGCCGTTCGTCGAGCACCACGATGCCGAGGAACACCGCCGCCAGCGGCTCGCACACGGTCACCGCCGGCAGCGACGCCGCGAGCGGACCTGCCTGGAACGCACGCTGCTGCAGGTAGAAGCCCGAGACTCCCGCGGCGATCAGCGCGTACGTCTGCCACGCGGTGAGGGCGCCGAGCAGATCGGACTCCACCAGGTCGGTGACGTACTTGGTGAACGCGACGGCAACGCCGAACAGCAGCCCACCGCCGACTCCGAGCAGCAGCGCCGCACGACCGGGCTCGCGCGTGAGCACACCGGCGACGGCGCCGACCAGCGCCACCGCCACCACGGCGGCCAACGGCAGTGCCCACACCGACAGCGGCGCGTCGGCGGTGCCCTCGGTGGGGTCGCCGACCGCGACGAACGCCACCAACGCGACCGTGAGACCCACGGCCGAGATCCAGGTGGCGCGCCGCATCCGCAGACCGGAGTACTTCGCGGCGAGGGGAAGCGCGAACAGGAGCATGCTGACGAGCAACGGCTGCACCACGGACACCGACCCGACGGCCAGGGCCGCCACCTGCACCAGGTATCCGCCCAGGTCGCCGACCACCCCGGCCCACCACCGCGGGCTGCGCACGAGACCCGAGATCAACGAGTCCCCGTCCGCGACCGCCGACGCCGCCGTCTGCTGAGCGACGGCGGCGCAGGCGAAGAGGAATGCCGCGACGAGCGAGAGCCCGACCGCGAGCACGGACGAACTCACGGCGGAGGTCAGGCCTCGATCTCGGACCGGTCCTCGCTCCACAGGGTGTGGAACTTGCCGTCGGCGTCGATGCGCTCGTAAGTGTGCGCTCCGAAGAAGTCGCGCAGACCCTGCGTCAGCGCGGCGGGCAGACGTTCGGCGCGCAGTCCGTCGTAGTACGACAGGGCGGAGGCGAAGCCGGGCACCGGGATTCCGAGGAGTGTCGCGGTGGACACGACGCGACGCCAGCTGTCGACGGCATTCTCGACGGCGTCACGGAAGTACGGCGCCAGCAACAGCGCGGGCAGTTCCGGGTTCTCGTCGTAGGCGTCCTTGATGCGGTTCAGGAACCGGGCCCGGATGATGCATCCTCCGCGCCAGATGGTGGCGAGATCGCCGGGGTGCAGATTCCAGTCGTACTCGGCCGAACCGGCGGCGATCTGATCGAAGCCCTGCGAGTAGGCGACGACCTTGGAAGCGTACAGCGCGGAACGGATGTCCTCGGTGAAGGTCTCGATGTCCTCGGGCTTCGCCGAGAGCGTTCCCGACGCCAGACCCTTGGACGCCTCGCGCTGGCCGCGCGCGCCCGAGAGTGCTCGGGCGAACACCGCCTCGGCGATGCCGGTGACGGGGACTCCGAGATCCAGCGCGGACTTGACGGTCCAGCGACCGGTGCCCTTCTGCTCGGCGGCGTCGACGATGACGTCGACCAGCGGCTTCCCGGTCTTCGCGTCCTTGTGGGCGAGCACCTGCGCGGTGATCTCGACGAGGTAGCTCTCGAGGTCGCCCTCGTTCCACTGGCGGAAGACGTCGGCGACCGCGTCCGGATCCATGCCCAGCGCGTCGCGTAGCAGGTTGTAGGCCTCACCGATGAGCTGCATGTCGGCGTACTCGATGCCGTTGTGCACCATCTTCACGAAGTGCCCGGACCCGTCGGGGCCGATGTGGGTGCAGCACGGGGTGCCGTCCACGTGTGCCGAGATCGACTCGAGCAGGGGCCCGACCGACTCGTACGACTTCGCGGGGCCGCCGGGCATGATCGAGGGGCCGTTGAGTGCACCCTCCTCGCCGCCGGAGATGCCGGCGCCGACGAAGAGAAGGCCGCGGTCCTTCAACGAGGACTCGCGGCGGATGGTGTCCGTGTAGAGGGCGTTGCCGCCGTCGATGATGATGTCGCCCTCGTCCATGACGCCGGCGAGTTCCTCGATGACCGCGTCCGTGGGATCGCCGGCCTTGACCATGATGACGACCTTGCGTGGCTTCTCGAGGCTGGCCACGAAGTCGTCGATGCTCTCGGACGCGACGAAGGTGCCGTCACTGCCGTGCGCGTCGAGCAGAGTCTGTGTCTTGGAGTAACTCCGGTTGTGCACCGCGACCACGTGTCCGTGGCGGGCGAAGTTCCGCGCCAGGTTGGACCCCATGACAGCGAGGCCGGTGACACCGATCTGGGCGAGAGGTGAAGAATCCGAGGAAGTCATTCCCCCAGCTTTCCCTGCCCGGCCCCGACGCGAAAGTCGGGGCCGGACAAGGACGGGAGAGCTGTCAGTCGCGCGCGGTGCCCGCAGCACGGCTGCGGAACCCGCCGGTGCGCGAAGCCGTTGCGCCCGTGCGGTTCTCGTCGCGGCCCTTGTAGCCACCGGTGGACTCGCCGCCGCGGTAGCCGCCGGTGCGGTTCTCGTCGCGGCCCTTGTAGCCACCGCTCGACTCACCGCCGCGGTACCCACCGGTGCGGTTCTCGTCGCGACCCCGGTATCCGCCGGAGTCGCCGCCGCGGTAGCCACCGGTGCGCGGGGATCCCGAGGCGCCGAAGCGCGAGGGGCCACTGGGACGCTCGCGACGCGGTGCCTCACGCACCGGCTCGCCGGACGGAGCCTTGGCTCCGGTGATGGAACCGAGCTCCACCGAACCGGGGGAGACGTCCACCGAGGTGACCTTCACCCCGGCCTGGCCGGTCAGCCGGCTGATGATGCGGCGCTGGTTGGGCAGCGCGATGGCGACGACGGTGCCCGCCGCACCGGCACGTGCCGTACGGCCGGCGCGGTGCATGTAGTCCTTGTGATCCGCGGGCGGATCGACGTGCACGACCAGGTCGATGCCGTCGACGTGGATGCCGCGTGCGGCGACGTCGGTGGCGACGAGCACGGGGGTGCGGCCGCTCTTGAAGCGGTCGAGCACGCGGGTGCGCTGGTTCTGAGCCTTGCCGCCGTGCAGCGACTCGGCGTGGATGCCGACGGCGCGAAGGCGATCGGTGATGCCGTCGCAGCCGAGCTTGGTGCGGGCGAACATGATGGTCCGGCCACCCTCGCGAGCGGCGATCTCGGACAGGACGATGTCCTTCTGTCCACGGCCGACATTGAGGATGTAGTGATCCATCGACTCGACGGCGGCCTTGCTGTCACCGGTCGAGTGCTGGACGTGGTCGGCCAGGAACTGGCGGACCAACGACTGGACCTCGCGATCCAGCGTGGCGGAGAACAGCATGCGCTGGCCACCGTTCGCGGTCTGTCCGAGGATGTCGCGCACCTCGGGCAGGAAGCCCATGTCGGCCATCTGGTCGGCCTCGTCGAGTGCGGTGATCTCCACTGCCTCGAGGACGCAGGTGCCCTGACGCAGGTGATCGCCGAGGCGTCCGGGGGTGGCGACGAGAACGTCGACACCGCGGCGGAGCTGATCGGCCTGACGACCGAACGGGGTGCCGCCGACGGCCGGACGCACGCTCAGTCCGAGGACGGTGGCGTAGGACTGCAGCGAGTCGACGACCTGGAAGGCGAGCTCGCGGGTGGGGACCAGCACCAGTGCGCGGGGACGCTTCGCGGCGGGCTTGGTACCGGTCGACGCCAGGCGGGCGAGCATCGGCAGACCGAACGCGAGCGTCTTGCCCGATCCGGTCTGTGCGCGGCCGAGAACGTTACGGCCGGCGAGGGCGTCGGTGATGGCCATCTTCTGGATGGGCGAGGGAACGGTGATGCCGTTCTTGGCGAGCGCCGCGACGATGGCCGCGGGAAGTCCGAGGTCGGAGAACGTGGTCTCGGACGCCTCGGGAGTGCTGGTGGCAGAAACAGAAACGGGGGTGGCGCTGGTCAACGCGGTGGTACCTCTCGGGGTTGCAGGCGCGTCGGTGCACAGCAACGATGAATCACCGCGCAGCGTGACGAGCCAGGGCACACATCACCTGGTCATCGATGCGCAAGCGGAGCTCGGGCGCAATGTGAGGTGTCTTGTCACCGGTACGACTCCGTGGCGTCCACGAGGGGACGGATCGGAGCGACGGCGAAATTTGTGCCATATCGACTAACGGATGGTTCTGATGAACCACGGGTAACACTACGCGACGAGTGGTGCCGATGCCGACTCGTGTGAGCCAGTAGTCACGAACCGTGTCGTGCGAGGCGCGTCAGCTCGGTCAACCACGGCACGGCGACGTAGATGGTCGGCACCACGAGGATGGCCGCCGACGCGAGATAGGCGAGAGTGGCGACACCCGGGGTGGAACCGGGAGTGGCCAACCGGCGCACCCGCACCAGCGTGCTCGGCCCACCCGCGGCCAGAGCTCCCCGCGGCGCCGACGATCCGGAGCAGGCCACGAGAGCGCGGGCGAGGGGACGAGGGCCCGTGACGCGCACCGCGGAATCGTCCGCGAGCAGCTCGACCAGCAGCTGCACCGACCCCAGCGCGGACCGGCTGCGCACGACGTGCGGGAACGCCTGGTTGACGGCCATGAACGCCTCGAGAACGAGATCGTGCCGCGCGCGCAGGTGGGAGCGTTCGTGGGTCAGGATGGCGGCCAGCTCGTCGTCGTCCAGGTTGGACAACGTGCCCTCGCTGACCACGACGCGTTGCCGCAGTCCGGGCAGGCAGTAGGCGATGGGGTCGAGGCTCTCGAGGACCCGCACGTCGGTTCCGTGGGCACTGGTCTCGCCCGCACTGCGATCGAGGATGTCGACCAGCGTGCGGTGTCGCGCACGCCGCCGTCGGGTCTTGATCGCCACCAGGGACGTGGCCCAGACGAGCCGCGCACCGATGACGAGGGTGATCGCGAGCACCGTCACGTAGAGGATCCACAGCGGGAGGCCGAGGGCGTCGATCTCGGCCGTCGGCGCCGTGGTGGGCCGGCCGTCCGGTCCGGGGACGAGCAGCTGGCTCGCGATCGCGAGACCGGAACTGAAGGCCGAGAGCACCGCGGCGAGTGCGATCGCCTGCCACAGCACCAGGGCGGCGCGCGGTGTCCGGTGCGGCCATGTCGCACGGGACAGCATCGCGGGAACCGGTCCCGTCAGGATCAACGCGAGTACCGCGAAGACCAGTGCTGTCGGTGCGTTCATGTCCTCACCGTCGTGTGGGAGGGAGCGTCGAGGGTCGAGAGGTCAGGCGTTGGAGGAACCGTCGTCCTGCGTCTCCAGTGCCGCGAGGGCCTCCCGGAGTGCGGCGGCCTCGTCGGCGCCGACCCGACCCACGAAGTGGACCAGGGCAGCAGCGCGTCCGCCGGAGCGGTCGGCCTGCTGGAGGGCGTCGACCATGAGGCTGGCGACAAGCTCTTCGCGCCCATGTACCGGAGCGTACCGATGCGCGCGGTCGTCCCGCTGCTGGGTGACGAGCTTCTTCTTCGCCAGACGCTGCAGGACCGTCATGACCGTCGTGTACGCGAGCTCACGCTTCGACGCCAGTGCCTCGTGGACCTGACGGACGGTCTGCGGCTCCGAACTCGACCACAAATGTTCCATCACTGCTCGTTCGAGATCGCCCAGGCCTGCCATTCGTCAGATGATACGGCCACTCCGACGCAAATGCGTACTACACGGTGTAGCAGCGGGTCGTCGCACGTCGGCGCGCGTCCACCGGCGCGGAAACACGCGTCGAGAACTACTGCGCGGCTACTGTTGCGCCGTGGCATTCGTCGACTCGTCGTTGGTCAGTGGACCGGTCCCGATCGTCGTCACGGTCGTCGGAGTGCTCGGGCTCGTCTGGCTCGTGCTCGCGCGGCGTCGGCGGCACCTCACCCGCGCCGTTTCGGTGGCCGTCGCGGTGGCGGCCGTCCTCACGGTGGCGGCGTGGTTCGGCATCGAGAAGATCTGGCGGGTCTTCCCCGATCCCGTCGAGACGTCGGTCTACGTCTGGGTCGGTCTCGGAGTCCTGGGTCTGTTCCTCCTCGTGCCGCGGATGCTGGCCGCGACACGGTGGTGGACCCGCGTGGTGACCGTGATCGCGACGGTGGCCGTGGTCGCGACGTCCGCGCTGCAGGTCAACCTGGTCTTCGATGCCTACCCCACCGTCGGTACCGCCCTGGGGATCTCGTCCGTGCAGGAGGTGGACGTCGACGACGTCACCGGCCGCACCGCCGACCCGATCACCGGTACACCTCTCGCGAGCGTGTGGACCGCCCCCGCCGACATGCCGACCGGTGGTCGCATCCTGGACACGCCGATCCCGGGCACGGAGTCGGGTTTCTCCGCTCGGAACGCGAAGGTCTACCTGCCGCCCGCGTACTTCACCGCACGCCGGCCGCTGCTGCCCGTCCTCGTGCTGCTCGCCGGCCAACCCGGAGCGCCCGACGACTGGCTCACCGGCGGCCGGTTGGTCCAGACGATGGACGCCTACGCCGCCGATCACGCAGGTCTCGCACCCGTCGTGGTGGTGGCGGACGCGACCGGGTCCACCATCGCCAATCCGCTCTGCGTCGACTCTCCGCTCGGCAACGTGGCGTCCTATCTGGCGAAGGACGTGCCGGCGTGGGTGAACGCGACCCTGCAGGTGGACACCGATCCGGCGCACTGGGCGATCGGCGGGCTCTCCTACGGCGGTACCTGCGCCATGCAGATGACCACCAACTACCCGCAGCTGTACCCGACCTTCCTCGTTCTCTCGGGGCAGCTCGAACCGACGTTGGGGGACAAGCAGCGCACGCTGGACGCGGCGTTCGGCGGAAGCGAGGCCGCATTCGAGGCCGTGAACCCGATGAACCTCATGGCCACACGCCAGTACCCCACCAGCGCCGGCGCCTTCGTCGTCGGCGCCAGTGATCCCGATTACCAGAACTCGGCGAAGCAGCTGCTCGCCGCCGCACAGAAAGCCGGAATGGACGTGCGTTATGCCGAGGTCGCGGGTGGACACAGTTACGAGACGTGGTCTGCGGGCCTGAAGCTGGAGCTGGACTGGCTCTGCACCCGGCTGGGGTTGACGTCGTGACCGATCCGTCCGTCGCAGGATCTCCCGCGCAGGGTCCGGTCGCCCGTGCGCGGACCGACATCGCCGCGTGGTGGGGACGAACCCGTCGCCAGGGCGCACGGTTGTGGTCCACGATCGCCTACGGCGCCAAGGGGGCTCCGGTCAGCCTGGCACTGCTGGCCGTCATGTGGGTGGGGCTGGTCGTGCTCTCCCTCACCACGCGCAGCTATCGCAGCTTCCTCGACCACCACACCGCGCTGGGCATCGTTCCGATCGAGAACCTGCGGCTCTGGACCCCCGTCACGTCGGGGCTGTTCGCCGTGGGGGTGGCCGCCTTCGTCGTCGCCACCGCGTTGTTCCTCGTCGTGGCCGCGCCGATCGAGCACCGGATGGGTACCCGGCGCTTCGCGGTCGCCGTCCTGGTGACCCAGGTGGGCGGCTCGCTGCTGGGTCTCGCGCTGGCCGCTCTCGGGCAGTTGCTCGACGAGGGGTGGGGCTTCCAGCTTCATCTCGGCGTCACCTCGGGCCCCACGGCCTGGATCCTCGGCACGCTGATGGTGGCCAGCGCGAACATGGGAACGCTCTGGCGTCGGCGGGTGCGGGTGGGCCTCGTGGCGCTGACCGTCGTGATGGCCCTGTTCGGTGGCCATCTCGCCGACATCACCGCGCTCGGCTCGGTCGTGGTCGGCGCAGTGGCGGGTCCGTTGATCGTCGGACGATCCTCTCGCGCGACCCATCTCGCCGGTACCCGCCGCGAGGGTCGGGTGCTGGTGGCCCTCATCGTCGCGGCGTCCGCGATCGGCCCGATGATCGCTGCCTTCTCGCCCAATGCGGTGGGCCCGTTCGCCGTGCTGCGCGAACTGTTCCGCAGCCAGGAGTGGACGCTCGACGAGGTGAACCTGGTCTGTGGTGCAGATCCGGGGTCCACCGACTGCCGACGCGGGCTGCTCGATCTCCGACTCGGCGGAGTGGGACCGGTGCTGGCCAGCGCCATGCCCTCGGTCTATCTGCTGGTCCTCAGCGACGGACTGCGCCGCGGGCGTCGGTTCGCCTGGATCGGTGCGATGGTCTCGCAGGTCGTGCTCCTGGCCCTGGCGCTCGCCAACTACCTGATCCGCTTCGCCGATCTGGACAACGGCGACACGCTGTTCTACGGCGTCGCAGATCCGACGCTCTACCGCACCGCCGTCCCGTTCGTCGTCCCCCTGGCGGTCATGGCACTGCTGGTGGTCACGCGCACGAACTTCGACGTGTCCGCGCCTGCCGGTACGTACACGCGACTGTGGGCCACCGTGGTCGGGGCCGGCGCGGTTCTGGCCGTTCTCTACGTCGCCGTCGGCGCGCTGATCCGGTCCGGCTTCGACGGCAGCCCGGGAGTGCTGACGCTGCTCGGCGACTTCCCGCAGCGGCTCGTGCCCCCGGTTCTGCTGCAGTGGTTCGACCCGCCCTTCCTGCCGACGAGCTGGCTCGCCACCGTGCTCTACGAATGGACCGGCATCGTGTTCTGGGCGGTGCTGGTCGTCGCGACCGCGGGGTCGTTCGTGAGACCGGCGTACGGCGTGGAGACCGACGCCACCGAGCGCGCCCGGGCGGTGCTGACGAGCAGCAGCGGCAGCGCCCTGTCCTGGATGACGACGTGGCGCGGCAACCGGTACTGGTTCTCGCCCGACGGTCACAGTTATGTCGCGTTCCGGGTGATCTCGGGCATCGCCCTCACCACCGGCGATCCGGTGGGTCCGCCCGCGGACCGGGAGGCGGCCATCGTCGGCTTCTCCGAGTACGCCGCCGCGAACGGATGGTCGCCCTGCTTCTACTCGGTGACGCCGGACGTCGCGGCGATCACCGGCGCTCTGGGTTGGGAGAGCATCCAGGTGGGGGAGGAGACCGTGCTCCCGCTCGCGGATCTCGCCTTCACGGGCAAGAAGTTCCAGGACGTCCGCACCGCGGTGAACCGGGCGAAGAAGGCCGGTGTCGAGGCCGAGTGGATCTCGTTCCCGACGGCGCCGCTGGCGATCACGGACCAGATCACCGCGATCTCCGAGGAATGGGTCGCCGACAAGGGCATGCCCGAGATGGGCTTCACGCTCGGCGGCCTGGACGAGGTCGACGATCCGCAGGTCCGGTGCCTCATCGCTGTGGACGAGCAGCGCACCGTGCACGGCATCACCTCGTGGATGCCGGTGTACCGCGACGGCGTCGTCGTGGGCTGGACCCTGGACTTCATGCGCCGTCGGTCCGAGGGCTTCCGGCCCGCGATGGAATTTCTCATCGCGTCCGCCGCACTGTCCCTGCAGGAGGAGGGCGCGCAGTTCCTCAGTCTGTCGGGAGCGCCGCTGGCCAAGGTGGGCGATCCGACCGAGGACACGGCGCAGACGTCGACACTCTCGGGGATGCTCGAGCGTCTGCTCGACGTCGTGGGCCGCACGCTCGAACCGGTCTACGGCTTCCGGTCGTTGCTGGCGTTCAAGTCGAAGTTCCAGCCGGTGTACGAGCCGATGTACATGACGTTCCCCGATCCGGCTGCGCTACCGAGCATCGGCAACGCCATCGGACGGGCCTACCTGCCGGACGTGTCCTTCGGTCAGAGTGTCCGGCTCGTGAAGACGATGATCGACCGCTGACCGTCAGGCCGGTCGGATGCCGGCGCCCGCCCGGACGTGGCGGGTGCCGATGGGCACGATCAGCGGACGATCGGAGACCGGGTCGTCGATGACGGCCGCGGACAGGCCGAAGACGTCGAAGAGCATCTTCTCGGAGATGACCTCGGACGGCGTACCGCTGGCGACGATCGCTCCCTCGTGCATGACCACGAGACGGTCGCTGTAGCGGACGGCCAGGTTGAGGTCGTGCAGCACCATCACCACGGTCCGGCCCATCTCGTCGTGCATCCGATCCACCAGGTCGAGGACCTCGATGGAGTGCGCCAGATCGAGGTAGGTGGTCGGCTCGTCGAGGAGCAGGACGTCGGTGCCCTGCGCCAGTGCCATGGAGATCCAGGCACGCTGGCGCTGTCCTCCCGAGAGCTGGTCGACGGGACGTTCGGCGAGATCCTCGATACCGGTGAGCTTCAGCGCACGCGCCACCTCGGACTCGTCGTCGCGGGACCACTGCCGGATCCAGGACTGGTGGGGATGGCGGCCTCGTGCCACCAGGTCCGCCACCGTCAGCCCCTCCGGGGCGATCGGCGACTGCGGGAGCACCCCGAGAGTGCGCGCGACGTCGCGGGTCTTCATGTGGCCGATCGCCTTGCCGTCCAGCGTCACCTGGCCCTGGCGCGGGGACAGCAGGCGGCCGAGGGCGCGCAGCAGAGTCGACTTGCCGCAGCCGTTGGGTCCGATGACCGTCGTGACGACGCCGGTGTGGATCTCGAGGTCGAGCCCCTCGATGATGATGCGGTCGCCGTAGCCGACCGAGATGTTCTCCGCGGCGAGACGGTGCGGAGGTGTGGCTCCGGTGATCTCCGGATGCGCGTGCACGCTCATACTGTCGCCTTTCGGTTGACTCGGACCAGCAGATAGAGGAGGAAGGGTCCGCCGAGGACGGACGTGACGATGCCGACGGGGAGCTCGACCGGCAGAATCGTGCGCGCCACCAGGTCGGACCCCACCACGGTGACGGCGCCGGTGAGGGCCGAGGCGATCAGCGGAGGCTCGGCGCACCGGGTCAGCCGCAGGGCGATCTGCGGCGCGGCGAGGGCCACGAATCCGATCGGGCCGGCGACGCTCGTGGCGATGGCGGCCATCGCGACCGAGATGACGAGCAGGACGGCCTGGGACCGCTGCACGTCCACGCCCAGCGAGCGGGCGGTGTCCGGCCCGAGCCGCATGGCGGACAGTCGGAACGACATGATCACCGAGCCCGCTCCGAGAACGACCACGGCGGCGGTGACGGGCCACACCTGCGACCACGTGGCACCGGACAGCGTCCCGGTGAGCCACAGCTGGGCGCGGGTGACGTCGGTGATGTCGGCATTGACCAACATCCAGCCGATCAGCGCGACCATCATGGCGTTGATCGCGATGCCCACGAGCACCAGCCGCATGCCCTGCACTCCGCCCCGCCACGACAACAGGTACACCAGCGCTGCGGTGAGCAGCCCGCCGACGAGGGCGGCGAGGGTCACGCCGAGCGTGGCGAACAGGCCCACGGCCGTACTGGTGCCGCTCAGGACGATCAGCGAGATGGCGGCGACGCTCGCGCCGGACGTGATGCCGAGAATGTCCGGGCTCGCGAGTGAGTTGCGGGTGATCGACTGCATCAACGCGCCGGAGACAGCGAGCGCCGCTCCTACGAGCGCGCCCGTGAGGGCACGCGGCAGGCGGAGGTCCATGACGACGAAACGCTCGATCCGCGAGCCGCCGCCCACCAACACATTCACGACGTCCGGGATCGACAGCGGGTAGTCGCCGCGCCCGACGTTCAGACAGAACACGAGGAACAGCACGATCGCGAGGGCGAGGGTGACGAGCACCCTGGCGGGGCGACGCACTGTCGACAGCGGTCCCATGCGGAAGGCCGGGCGACCCGCCACCGACGGCGCGGTCGCCGCGGAACGGACGGTCGGGTGGGCGGTCACAGCGACACCAACGTCCGACGGCGTACCAGGGCGATGAAGAACGGCGCGCCGATCAGCGCGAGCACGATGCCGACCTGCAGTTCACCGGGCCGCACGACGACGCGACCGATGACGTCGGCGAGCACGAGCAGGACACCGCCCAGCGCGCCGGCGAACGGGAGCAGCCAGCGATAGTCCGGGCCGGTGATGGCACGCGCGATGTGGGGCACCACCAGTCCGACGAAGGCCACGGGCCCACACGCAGCGGTCGCCGCGCCGGTCAGAAGTGTGATGGCCACGATGCCGACGACGCGCGTGAGGGTGATGTTGGTGCCCAGTGAGCGGGCGACGTCGTCACCGAGGCTGATCGTGTTGAGGGCGGGCGTGCCCGCGACGGCGATGATCAGCCCGATGACGATGAACGGGAGCACGGTCCAGAAGATGTCCGGCCCGCGTCCCGAGACGGAGCCGACGACCCAGAACCGGTAGCTGTCGAGGGTGGTCTGATCGAGCAGCACCACCGCGTTGGTCATGGCCTGCAGGAAGAACGCGATCGCGGCTCCCGCGAGGGCCAACGACAGCGGGTTGGCCCGCGCCCCGCCCAGAGACGCGGTACCGAACACGACGATGCTGGCCGCGGCAGCGCCGGCGAAGGCGAACCAGAGGTAGCCACCGGGGGACGTGATGCCGAAGAGGTAGATCGCCATGACGACGAAGAAGGCGGCACCGGCGTTGAGGCCGAGCAACCCGGCATCGGCGAGCGGATTGCGGGTGTGGCCCTGGATCAGGGCGCCGGCGACGCCGAGTGCGATGCCCACGACGAGTCCGAGGATCGTGCGGGGGAGGCGTAGCGACCGGACGATCACGTCGGTGTCGGTCCCGGTGGCGGAGAACAGCGCATGGAAGATCTCGGCGAAGGTGAGCGGCCGCGCACCGACGGCCACGCTCATGAGCGCGACGAGCACGATGGCGGCGACGAGGATGATCAGTCCGGAGGTTCGGCGTCGACGGGTCGCTGCCGAGGAGGTGTCCGGAGCGACCGGTTCGAAGTCCTCCGCGACCGCGACGGTGAGCCGGACCGTCTCGACACCGGGCTTCCGACTCAGCGTCAGAGCAGGTCGGACGCCCACCGCGTCACCGGTCTCGGCGTCCCGCAGCACGAGGGCGAACAGGGACTTTCCGACGCTCTGTCCGGCGCGACCGTCCCGGAACCCCCGGTTCCACACCAGCACACCCGCGGCCGCGAGCACCGCGATGACGCCGAAGACCGCGCGGTCGACCTGGCCGCCGCCGTTGTCGTCGGCGAGCGATCGGACGACGACGAGGCCGAGCACGAGGGGGAGCAGGACGACACCGACGTCGACCGCCGAGGCTGCCGCGACGGTCACCCGGCCGGGCGCCCGCCGATCCGCGTCGGCGATCGAGTAGTCGCGATCGGGACGAACCGTGGTGCCGGGCTCGGGGAGGTCGTTCGGGCCGGGGTGAGATGCGAGAGGTCCGGACGCGGTGTCGGTCACGCGGTCCTCCTCGATCGGTGTGGTGGTGTCTCTCATGGAAGGTTACGCAAGCCTAAGCAGTCGTGTGGCGGCGCGGTCTCGCGGTGATGCGAACCACACCCGGTTGTCTTCGATGTATTGGTTAGGCTTACCTTATGACTCGACCGGTCGCCTCGACCGGTCGGTGCGTGTCACCGTCCGGGCACCTGCAGACGAGGAGTTCCATCCGATGACAGTCACGATCGACACCGTCGTCTCACCGCACGATCGTCGCGCCGCGGTGTCCACGGCCTTCCGGCACACCATGACCGCTCTGCGACACCTCGATCCGGAGGCCCCCCGCGTGTACGCCGTCGCGGACATGGCCGAGCAGAGCAAGCGTCGCTGGTGGTCGTTCGCCACCGGGCTCGAGTCGGGCCGCTTCGAGGCCCTGCTGCGCAGGTCGTCGCTCGACCATCCGGACCCGCGTCGTGCGGTGGACCAGGTGGCGGCCGCACTCGTGCACGCTGTCGTGGGACGGTCGGCCGCGGCGTTCGTCGGATGCGGACGGGTGTGGGATCCCGGCCCCGAGAATCTCTGGATCCATCTCGACAGCGACGTGGGCATCGACTGGGCGGGCGTGCGGGACACGGCGCTGCGCTCGGTGTCCGGCTCGGGCGCGACCGCGGGAACGGTGGTCATGCCGTGCGACGAGGCGCTCGCGGCCTGGACCGCGCATCGCGCTGCTCGCTCGCTCGAGGTCGCCGCGGCAGGGTTGTCCGCGCTCGGTCCTCTGGACGCCACGCAGATGAGCCGCATCGTGGGCGAGTCGGTCCTCGGCGCCTCGGCACGAGTTCCGTTGCTGGGTGGCGTGTCTCGTGACGGCGGCTGGCGCAGGGGGCAGATGCTCCTCGATGCGTTCGTCGACGCGGGGTGGCGCGTTCGGTTACGGCGACCTGCGTGACTTAGGCAAGGCTATCCTGTATAGTCCGAGCCACACGAACTTCGGATCGTGCCGACGTCCTGAGGGCTGCAGCGACGTCGGCGTCCGTGCCCCGGCGGGCCTCGCGACACACTGCGAGGCCCGCCGCTTCGTGTCCGTCCACGTGATTCACTGAACGCCATGAACGATGTGTCACCGTCGGTGTCGGACGAACTTCGAGAGCAGCTGGACAGCGGTTTCGGGAAGGTGCTGGGTCTGCAGTTCCGCGAACTGGGGCCCGATCGGGTCACCGCGGAGTGGACCGTGCGCCCGGAGCTCCTGCAGCCGTTCGGGATCGTGCACGGCGGCGTGCACTGCGCCGTCGTCGAGTCGCTGGCGAGCACGGCGGGCGCCCTGTGGTTGGGGGATCGCGGCCACGTCGTCGGAGTCAACAACACCACCGATTTCATCCGCGCCGCCCGCGAGGGCGTGCTCTCCGCCGAGGCACTGCCCGTGCACCGCGGGCGGACCCAGCAGATCTGGACCGTCACCATCACCGATGCCGCGGACCGTCTCATCGCCCGCGGCCAGGTCCGACTGCAGAACATCGAGGACACGGGGCGGATCGGCGCGTCCTGACGCGCGTCCGGCGAGCGCGACGGCCGAGGTCGTGCCAGCATTGCCTGTCGCCGTCGTTCGCCGCGAAGGGAAGTGTCCCCCATGAGATTGTCTCCGCACGAGCAGGAGAGGTTGCTGCTCAGCTACGCCGCGGAACTGGCGCGTCGCCGGCAGCAGCGCGGACTCCGGTTGAACCATCCGGAGGCGATCGCGCTGATCACCGACCACCTGCTCGAGGGCGCACGCGACGGGCGGTCCGTGGCGGAACTGATGTCGTCGGGCCGTGAGGTGCTGACCCGCGCCGACGTGATGGACGGCATCCCGGAGATGCTGCACGAGGTGCAGGTGGAGGCCACGTTCCCGGACGGCACCAAGCTCATCACCGTTCATGACCCGATCTCGTGAAGGAGTACGCGTGATTCCCGGAGAGATCATCACCGAGGACGGGTCGATCGAGCTCAACGCCGGTCGTGCGTCGCTCACTCTCGACGTCGTGAACGACGGCGATCGGCCGGTGCAGGTGGGAAGTCACGTCCATCTCCCGCAGGCCAACGCCGCGCTGACGTTCGATCGCGTCGCCGCGCACGGGAAGCGCCTCGACATCCCGGCGGGCACCGCGGTGCGGTTCGAACCGGGTATCGCTCAGGAGGTCGTGCTCGTCGACATCGGCGGTCTCCGCGAGGTTCACGGCATCTCGCTCACCCCGCCCGGCGCACTGGACGACACGACACCCCGGGACGGTCACTGATGGCGTACCTCGATCGTTCGCGCTACGCGGAGCTGTACGGACCCACCACGGGTGACCGGATCCGCCTGGCAGACACCGATCTGCTGATCGAGATCACCGAGGACCGCAGCGGTGGGCCGGGTCTCGCCGGCGACGAGGCCGTGTTCGGCGGCGGCAAGGTGATCCGCGAGTCGATGGGACAATCGCGGGCCACGCGGGCCGACGGTGCGCCCGACACCGTCATCACCGGTGTCGTGGTGCTCGACCACTGGGGCGTGATCAAGGCCGACGTCGGACTGCGTGACGGACGGATCGTGGCGCTGGGCAAGGCCGGGAACCCGGACACCATGCCGGGAGTGCATCCCGGTCTCGTCATCGGGCCGTCCACCGAGATCATCGCCGGCAACGGCAAGATCCTGACCGCCGGCGCCATCGACTGCCACGTGCACCTCATCGCCCCCCAGCTCATGGAGGAGGCGCTCGGCGGTGGCATCACCACCATCATCGCCGGCGGCACCGGCCCCGCCGAGGGCACGAAGGCGACCACCGTGACCCCGGGTGCCTGGCATCTGGCGCGGATGCTCGAGGCCATGGACGGGTGGCCGCTGAACGTGGCGCTGCTGGGCAAGGGCAACACCGTCTCACCCGACGCGATGTGGGAGCAGTTACGTTCCGGCGCATCGGGATTCAAGCTGCACGAGGACTGGGGCTCGACCCCGGCCGCCATCGACGCGTGCCTGCGGGTCTGCGACGAGGCCGGTGTGCAGGCGGCGCTCCACTCGGACACTCTGAACGAGGCGGGCTTCGTCGAGGACACCCTCGGCGCGATCGCCGGTCGCGGCATCCACTCGTACCACACGGAGGGTGCGGGCGGCGGGCACGCGCCGGACATCATCACGGTCGCCTCGCAGCCCCACGTGCTCCCCAGTTCGACCAACCCGACTCGGCCGCACACGGTCAACACTCTCGACGAGCATCTCGACATGCTGATGGTCTGTCATCACCTCAGCCCGTCCATTCCCGAGGACCTCGCGTTCGCCGAGAGCCGCATCCGCCCCTCGACCATCGCGGCCGAGGATCTGTTGCACGACATGGGTGCCATCTCGATGATCGGCAGCGACTCGCAGGCCATGGGACGCATCGGTGAGGTGGTCATGCGGACGTGGCAGACGGCCCACGTGATGAAGAAGCGTCGTGGCTTCCTCGCCGGTGACTACCGTGCGGACAACAACCGCGCGATGCGGTACGTCGCGAAGTACACGATCTGCCCGGCCGTGGCGCACGGACTCGACGGCGAGGTCGGATCCGTCGAGCCCGGCAAGTTGGCCGACCTCGTGCTGTGGGAGCCGGCGTTCTTCGGTGTCCGGCCGCATCTGGTGATCAAGGGCGGCATGATCGCGTGGGCCACCATGGGCGACGCCAACGCCTCGATACCGACACCGCAGCCGGAACTGCCGCGACCGATGTTCGGTGCGGCACCCAAGGCGGCGGCCGCCACGTCCGTGCACTTCGTCGCGCCCCAGGCGCTCGACGACGGGCTGGCCGATCGCCTCGACGTCGCGCGTCGACTCGTTCCGGTCGGGAACGTCCGCGGCATCGGGAAGGCACAGATGGTGAACAACGACGCGGTTCCCCGCATCGAGGTCGATCCGGACACCTTCACCGTCCGCATCGACGGCGACGTCTGGACCGAGCAGCCGGCGACGGAGCTGCCGATGGCGCAGCGGTACTTCCTGTTCTGATGACGATTCCGCATTCCGGTGTCGGCCTCGCCACGTTGCTCACCCTCGCCGACTCACGGCTCCCGATCGGTGGGCACGTGCACTCGGGGGGAGTCGAGGAGGCGATCGCCGAGGGACTCGTCCGGGACCTGCCGACGCTCGAGGCGTATCTGCTGCGGCGTATGCGCATCAGCGGCGCCGTGGCGGCGTCGATCGCTGCCGCTGTGGCCGCCGGTGTCCTGCCCGCGGACGCCGCCGATCGCGAGACCGACGCCCGCACGCCCTCTCCTGCGGCTCGCGCCGCGTCCCGCGCCCAGGGGAGGGGGCTGCGTCGCCTCGCCGAGACGGTGTGGCCGGACCACGACTGGACGGCGGTCGGACGGCGCCCGCACCTACCCGTCGTGGCGGGAGTCGTCGGTACAGTCACCGGCGCGGGACCGTACGAGACGGCGTCCGTGCAGATCTACACGGCCATGACGGGCGCCGCCATCGCCGCCCAGCGACTTCTCGCGTTGGACCCGGGCGCCGTGGCGGGATGCACCGTAGCGCTCGCGGCCGAGTGCGACCGGATCGCGGCCTCGGTCGCACGCGCGCTCCCGGCTCTGTCCGACGAATCGGATCCGCTGCTGGACCACCTCGGCGAACGTCACGTCCGGCGCGAACGCCCCCTCTTCGTCTCCTGATCACCCCACAGAAAGAGAGAACACCCATGCCTCCGCATCTCATCGACGGCGAGCCCCACTCCCACGCCCTGGACCGGCCCAAGCGCGTCCGCACACCCGGGGAAGCGCTGCGAGTGGGTATCGGCGGTCCCGTCGGATCCGGCAAGACCGCACTGGTGGCGGCGCTGTGCCGCCAGCTGCGCGAAGAACTGTCGCTGGCCGTGCTGACCAACGACATCTACACGACGGAGGATGCCGACTTCCTGCGCCGTCACGCAGTTCTGCCGGACGAGCGCATCACGGCCGTGCAGACCGGCGGCTGCCCGCACACGGCGATCCGTGACGACATCACGGCGAACCTGGACGCCATCGACGACCTGGTCGACGCCAATCCGCCACTCGATCTGATCCTCGTCGAGTCGGGCGGCGACAACCTCACCGCGACCTTCTCGTCCGGGCTGATCGACGTGCAGATCTTCGTCGTGGACGTCGCCGGCGGTGACAAGGTGCCGCGCAAGGGCGGTCCCGGCGTGACGTTCTCGGATCTGCTCGTGATCAACAAGACCGATCTCGCCCCCATGGTGGGTGCCGACCTCACGGTCATGGAGAACGACGCGGTGCGGGTGCGTGAGGGTCGTCCCACCGCTCTGATCTCGCTCACGGAGGATCCTGCCGCGACGGTGGTGCTCACCTGGGTGCGCGAGCAGCTCGCTGCCGTCGCCGCCTGACGTGACGACGCACGGCGCCCTGCGCTCGACGGTGCTCGTCGTGGCGTCGCGGAGCAGGTCACCGCGCATCGAGGCGGTGGGTGGGCTCGCCGTGCGCCGGACCGGTGTCGACCGCGTCCACCTCGTCGGCTCGGCCGCGACCCCGCTGGGTGGGGACACCATCGACGTCCGGATCGTGGTCGAGGCGGGGGCGCGGCTGCACGTGTGCAGTGTCGCCGCCTCGGTGGCGTTGCCCGGGCGCTCGACCGTCGTGTCACACGCGTCGTGGACCGTGGACGTCGAGGACGGTGCCGAGGTGATCGTGGACCCGGAACCCACCATCGTCGCCGGGTCGGCGGACCACCGATCGTCGGTGTCGCTGCATCTCGGCGACCGGGTACGCGCCGCCGTGCGCGAACGAATCCAGATCGGCCGCACCGGGGAACTGGACGGCCGGTGGTCGGGTCTCTTTCGAGTCGACGGCGTGGCCGGTCCGGTGCTCCGCCACCGACTCGACCTGGGCAGGGGCGCCGCAGGGCACGACGCGCTCTTCGCGCCGACCGCGTCGATCAGTACGTTGACCTGGCCGGAGTGCTTGGCGGACAGTCCCTCCGGAGACGCCGTGGCCGGTCTGGAGACGACGATGCCGATGGCCGGAGGCGGAACACTGTCCACCTGGCTCGGCCATCGGCTCCCGGTCACCCGGCCGGTCGCTGCGCTCTCGGCGCGGGGAGATCAGCCTGCGCGCTTGGCCTCCGCGGTCTCCGCCGCTCCGTCGTTCGCGGAGGGCTCCTCGCCCTGACGCTCCGCCGGTGTGGGTGAGGCACCGGAGGCGGCCCGCTTCTCCGTGCTGTCGAGCTGCTTGCTCTGTTCCGCTGCGTCGGCCGTGGCACCGGACTCGCGGTCCGCCGCCTTCGAGGTCGCCTCGACCGTGCGGGTAGGGATCGCCACGCCGTCGACGCGGTTCTCCTGCTCGAGCGTGTGGAGTTGCTCGATCGCGAGGCGCGCGAACACCTGCTGTTCGGTGGACGCCATCTGCGCCCGACCCTTGCCCAGGAAGGTGACGAACCAGGAGATCACCGTCGTCAGACGGTTCCGGTATCCCACCTGGTAGAAGAGGTGGAGTCCGAGCCATGCGACCCAGGCGATGAATCCGCCGAACTCCAGCTTGCCGACCTTGCACACGGCGCTGAATCGCGACACGGTGGCCATCGACCCCTTGTCGAAGTACGAGAACGGCTTGCGCTCGGACGAGTTCTGTCCGTCGAGTGAGGCCTTGATCTGCTTCACCGCGTACTTGGCGCCCTGGATCGCGCCCTGCGCCATACCCGGGACGTCCTTGACCGACATCATGTCGCCGACCACGAACACGTTGGGGTGTCCCTTGACGGTCAGATCCGGCTCCACCACGACACGGCCCGCGCGGTCGACCTCGGTGCCGTCCGACTGGTCGGCGAGCTGCTTGCCCAGCGGGCTGGCCTGCACGCCGGCGGACCAGACCTTGCACTGCGCCTCGATGCGGCGTTCGGTGCCGTCCTTGTCCTTGACGGTGAGACCGTCGTTGTCGACGCCGGTGACCATCGCGTTGAGCTGGATGTCGACACCGAGCTTGGTGAGGCGCTTCGCGGCCTTCTCGCCCAGCTTCTTGCCCATCGGGGGGAGCACGGCGGGCGCCGCGTCGAGCAGCACCACCTTCGCGTCCTTGGCGTCGATGTTGCGGAAGGCTCCGTCGAGCGTGCGCGTCGCGAGCTCGGAGATCTGCCCCGCGAGCTCGACGCCGGTGGGGCCTGCGCCGACCACGACGAACGTCATCAGGCGCTCGCGCTCGGCCGGATCGGTGGACAACTCGGCCTGCTCGAACGCGCCGAGGATGCGTCCGCGCAGTTCCAGGGCGTCGTCGATCGTCTTCATGCCAGGTGCGAACTCGGCGAAGTGGTCGTTGCCGAAGTAGGACTGCTGGGCGCCCGCAGCCACGATGAGGCTGTCGAACGGCGTCACGGTCTCGCGCTCGAGCAGCCGCGAGGTGACGGTCTTGTTCGTCAGGTCGATGGTCTCGACGTCACCCATCAGAACCTCGGCGTTCTTCTGCTTGCGCAGGATGACGCGGGTCGCGGGGGCGATCTCGCCGACCGAGAGGATGCCCGTGGCCACCTGGTAGAGCAGTGGCTGGAACAGGTGGTGGGTGGTCCGCGCGATGAGCGTGACGTCCACATCGGCTCGCTTGAGGGCCTGTGTGCCGAAGAGGCCACCAAAGCCGGACCCGATGACGACGACGCGGTGGCGCTTCTTCTCGTTCGTCTCGACGCTCATGTATCCGCTCCTAGATGTCTATGCGTTCTGAGCTCAACGGTAGTCTCCCCACCCCCGCGCGTCTTCGCGAGGCCGTCGTCAGGGGACGAGGACGTACTTGCCGCGCGGGTGGTGCGTCTGCAGTTCGCGGTGGGCGGTGGCCGCCTCCGCGAGGGGAAACGTCCCGGCCACCGTCACGGTGATCACCGATCCGGCCAACTCGAGCAGAGGTAGACGCGCCTCCTTGCGCCGTGCGGCGCTCTCGTTGTTCCCGCCGCCCGCGGACCGGAAACCCTCGTCGACTGCCCGACCGAAGGCAGTGATGGTCACGATGCGCGTCCGGTCCTGCACCACCGCCAGGGACACGTCGATCGCCTCGTCGGTGCCGGCCGTGTCCAGCGCGGCATCCACGCCGTCGGGCGCCGCGGTGCGTACCCGGTCGAGCAGACCGTCGCCGTACGCGACTGCGACGGCGCCGAGGGCGCGCACCGCGTCGAGGTTGCGGGGACTCGCGGTGCCGATCACCTCTGCTCCGCGGTGCAGGGCGAGCTGGACCGCCTGCGAGCCGACGGCGCCGGATGCTCCGTGGATCAGGACGCAGTCGCCCTCCTCGACGCTCGCGAGCTCCGCCATGTCGTAGGCGGTGGCCGCAGTGAGGGAGTACCCGGCCGCTTCCTCCCAGCCGAGCGCCTGCGGTTTCGGCAGCACCGCGTCGGCATCGACGAGAAGGCGATCGGCGTAGGCACCGTCTGCCAGAACAATGACCTCGTCGCCGACACGGACGGGACCCGCCGGTCCGACGGCGTCGCGCCCCACCGCGGACACCACGCCCGACGCCTCGCTGCCGAGGTGCAGCGGGAGTGTGCTCTCGTCCGTCCCGAATGCGCCGCTGTAGAGCTTGTGATCGAACGGATTGACGCCGGCGGCGCGAATGTCCACGACGACCTGTCCGGGACCCGGTTCGTCGACCACCTCGTCGCGGATCGCCAGGACGTCGGGTCCACCGAAGGCCGTGGCGACCACGGTGCGTGTCATTCTCGAACCAGTCATACGAGGACCAACGGTGCCCGGTGCTCCGAATGTTCCCCGGGAGTGCACCGCGTCGGCGGAGTGCTGATCCGACCATCGAGGAGAACCATCGTGCAGTTGGCAGTCCACTATCCCTACTTCACCCTTCCGGGTGGCTCCGCGGCCACGGCGGGACTGCTCTCCGACTCCGCGCGCGCTGCGGAGGACGGCGGGTGCACGCTGTTCACGCTCATGGACCACTGGTTCCAGATGGAGAATCTGGCGACCGCGCAGGACCCCATGCTCGAGGGCTACACCTCGCTGGGCTTCCTCGCGGGCCGGACCGAGAGCATCCGCCTGGGCCTGCTCGTCACGGGCGTGACCTATCGGCATCCGGGGCTCCTGGCGAAGACGGTCACGACCCTGGACGTGCTCTCCGGCGGTCGAGCGATGCTCGGCATCGGTGCGGCCTGGTACGAGCGCGAGCACCGCGGCCTCGGTGTGCCGTTCCCGTCGACGGCCGAGCGGTTCGAGCGTCTCGAGGAGACGTTGCGCATCTGCAGACAGATGTGGAGCGACGACGACGGACCCTTCGAGGGCACGCACTACTCGCTGGCCGAGACGCTCTGCGAGCCGAGGCCGCTGCAGAGTCCGGGTCCGCCCATCATGGTCGGCGGGTCGGGGGAGAAGAAGACACTCGCGTTCGTCGCGCGGTACGCCTCGCTGTGCAACCTCTTCGCCCCCGACCAGGAGACCGTGGCACACAAGCTCGACGTGCTGCGCGGTCACTGCGAGCGCGAGAACCGCGACTACGCGGAGATCGAGAAGACCATCATCACCTCGCTCGACCCGGTGGCCGACGAGGCCGGATTCCTCCGGGAGATGGAAGGGTTCGCCGCGCTCGGAGTCGACACCGTGTGCGTGAGCCCGCAGGGACAGGACCCGGTGACCTGGACCCGGTCCGCCACCGCAGCCGTGGTCGACACACTCGCCGGATTGGAGAACTGACATGGACCTCCCGGGCAAGCACTTCCTGGTGACCGGCGCTTCCGGCGCTATCGGATCGCGCATCACTCGCCGCCTGCTCGACGCCGGCGCCACCGTCACCGCGTCCGGCCGCTCGGAGCAGACGCTGGCCGGTGTCGACCTGGGCAGCGCGCACCTCGTGGCGTCGGACCTGACCCACCCCGCGGCCCCGGCCGACCTGATCGCGGCGGCCAAGAGCCACACCGGAACGCTCGACGGCGTCGTGATCGCCTCGGGCGTGGTGGCGTTCGGACCCGCGGCCGAGGTGGACGACGACACCGTCGACGATCTCCTGCTGGTGGATCTGCTGGCGCCACTGCGGCTGGTGCGATCGGCACTCACCGAGGTGGAGTCCGGGGGCGTCGTCGTCAGCATCAGTGGGGTGATCGCGGAGAAGCCCGTCGGCGGGATGGCTGCGTACTGCGCGGCGAAGGCCGGGATCAGCGCGTTCGTCGAGGCGGCTCGACCGGAAGCGCGTCGGCGCAAGCTGCGGGTCGTGGACGTACGTCCGCCGCACACCGAGACCGGTCTGGCCGGGCGCGCGATCGCGGGCACGGCGCCCACCATGCCGGACGGTCTCGATCCGGACGCTGTCGCCGACCGGATCGTCAAGGCCATCGTGGACGACGAGAAGGATCTGGCGTCGACCGACTTCAGTTGAGTCGGGTCAGAGAGCGCCGCGGCGGACGGTGGTGGGCGTCGCGTTCCACCACCGTCGGCACGCACGAGTGAAGGCGGACTGCTCGGACAGTCCCACAGCGGCCGCGATCTGACTCATCGGCAGCGACGTCGTCGTGAGGTACCGATGGGCCTCCGTGCGGCGCACCTCGTCGACGATCGCCGCGAACGACGTTCCCTCCCCGGCCAATCGGCGTTGCAACGTCCGCGGGTGCAGGTTCAGCAGATGTGCGGCACCGTCGATGTGCGGTGGGGTGGTGCCGAGGGACTGCTGCAGGATGGTGCGCACCCGCGGCGCCACCTCGGTGGTGGGTCCGGCACCTTGTCGGGCGAGGAAGGCGAGGGCCAAACGTTTGAGGTTCGAGTCCCCGCCGTGGAGCGGTCGGTTCTGGAGTGTGGCCGGGACCCGGAGGACGGCGGCGGGACGGCCGACGCTGACCGCGACGCCGAAGAAGTTCTCGTAGACCGACACCGGAGCCGCCGGCACGTAGGGGAGCTCGACCGAGCGGAGTCCGTACGACCCGCCGACCAGTGCGATGGTGGCGCGGTGGAGGAACCCCAGCCCCATGTCGGTGCCCTGGACGGGCGCGACGACCCCGGGCTTCGTTCCGTACCGCAGCGCGACGATCCCCGGCGTCCCGTACGGGTCGGGTTCGGCACGCAGGCTGAGCGACTGGGCATGGATGAACAGGTAGTGCTCGGTGCACTCGAGTGCCTCGCCCACGGTCGAGGAGTTCTGGATCGCGAGTGCGAGCGGCCCGAGCATGCCGAGATCCTGGCGCCGTGCGATCCGCAACCCCAGATCGGGGCACGCCAGCTCCGCCGCGGCGATCTCGAGAACCGCGGCCATGGCGACGTCCTCGACGAGGAGGTCGTCGGCGTCGAGCGCGTCCACGGGCAGCCCCGCCGCGAGGGCGTACGCCTCGGCGTCCCCGCCCAGTTCGGCCACGGTCGCGCGGAAGCCGCGGAGACCGGCGGAGCGGATGGCGGGCACAGCGCTCACCTTGGGCCAGTTGTCGTCTGAAGTCAACTAGTTGTCGTGAGGTGTCAAGCCATCGGGTGGTGGCACGAGGACACTGGAGTCATGACGTCCACCACCGATCGACTCGACTCGTCCCCGACCGACACCACCCTCGAGCATCTCGACGTGATCGTCGTCGGCGCCGGGCTCTCCGGCGTCGGTGCGGGCTACCGCCTGTCGACGGAGCATCCCGGCAAGTCGTGGGCCATCCTCGAGGCGCGGTCCTCGATGGGCGGCACCTGGGATCTGTTCCGCTACCCCGGTGTGCGCTCGGATTCCGACATGTACACGCTCGGCTACCAGTTCAAGCCGTGGCGCGAAGCGAAGTCCATCGCCGACGGGCACTCGATTCTGAAGTACATCGAGGAGACCGCTGCGGAGTTCGGGATCGACGAGCACATCCGGTACGGGACCCGCGTCGTCGGCGCGGATTTCTCCACCGCGGAGGCTCGCTGGACCCTGACTCTCGACGTGACCGACGAGTCGGGAACCTCGCAGCAGCAGATGACGTGCGGCTTCCTGTACTGCTGCTCGGGCTACTACGACTACGCCAAGGGCTACAACCCCGACATCCCGGGACTCGACACGTTCGAGGGCACCGTGGTGCATCCCCAGTTCTGGCCCGACGATCTGGACTACGCCGGCAAGAACGTCGTCGTGATCGGCAGTGGCGCCACCGCAGTGACCCTCGTGCCGTCGATGGCGCGCGACGCCGGTCACGTCACGATGCTGCAGCGTTCACCCACCTGGATCAGCGCGGTCCCCGGACGTGACAAGCAGGCGGACAAGATTCGTGATCTTCTCCCGGCTGGCCTGGCGCACAGCGTGATCCGGGTCAAGAACATTCTGTTCAGCACCGGCTTCTATCAGTTCTGCCGGCGTCGTCCGCAGGCGGCACGGCGACTCCTCACCAACCTCTCGACCAAGATCCTGGGCGACGAGAAGCTGGTGGCCGAACACTTCACGCCCGAGTACAACCCGTGGGATCAGCGACTGTGCGCCGTCCCCGACGCCGATCTGTTCAAGGCGATGAAGAAGGGGAAGGCGTCGGTGGTCACCGACCGCATCGCCTCCGTGCGCCCCGACGGCATCGACCTGCATTCGGGCGCCTCGTTGCCCGCCGACGTGATCGTCACGGCGACGGGGCTGCAACTGCTCGCCTTCGGCGGCATCGAGCCCAAGGTGGACGGCGTGACCGTCGATCTGTCGAAGCAGTTCGTGTGGCAGGGCGCCATGATGACAGGTGTCCCGAACTTCGCCATCTGCATCGGATACACCAACGCGTCGTGGACTCTGCGCGCCGATCTGACGTCGCGTCTCGTGTGCCGCGTGCTCGGCTACATGGACGACAAGGACTTCGCGTCCATCGTCCCGCAGCCCGACGGCCCGCTCGAGGAGCGTCCGCTGCTGGACCTGCAGTCCGGCTACGTCCAGCGCTCGATCGACGCCTTTCCCCGGCAGGGCGATCACGGCCCGTGGCTGGTGCGTCAGAACTACATTCTCGACTCCATCACCACACTGCGGGGCGACCTCGGCAAGACCCTCTCGGGGACGCCGCGTCGGTCGGTGCGACGCGCCGCCGGAGTCGCCTGACCCGCAACGCACAGGACCACCCATCGTCAACTCAGGGTTGACGATGGGTGGTCGTCATTCTACGGTCGACGCATGACCGACACCGACCCCGCGCCCGGTGTGCGCCTCGACGATCTGATCGTCGCTGTCTCCCGCACCGACACCGACCCTCTGATCCAGCTCTCGCGAGCCGTCGTCGCCGCCGAGCGCCTCGGCGACGTGGCCGACCACCTCGTCGGACACTTCGTCGACCAGGCACGTCGGTCCGGGGCGTCCTGGACCGACATCGGCCGCAGTATGGGAGTGAGCAAACAGGCCGTGCAGAAGAAGTTCGTGGCCAGGCCGCACGCCGACGAGGCGTTGAACGCGAGCCAGGGTTTCGCTCGTTTCACAGAGCGCGCGAAGAACATCGTGGTGGCGGCGCAGACCGAGGCCCGAGCGCAACGGGTGTCGTCGATCACTCCCGACCATCTCGTGATCGGACTGGTGCAAGACCCCGACTCGTTCGGCACCCGTCTGCTCGCGACACAATCGGTGACGCCCGACGACGTACGCGCCGCCGTCTCGGCACGAGGTTCGTCCGCGGGGGAGCACGGTGAGCCGCCGGCACTCGTTCCGTTCGATGCTGCGACGGCGAAAATTCTGGAACTGACGTTCCGCGAGGCGCTGCGCCTCGGCCACGACTACGTCGGCACCGAACACGTGCTGCTCGCGATGCTGGAGTTCGAGAACGGGACGGGGCTGCTCAGTGGTCTCGGCGTGACGAGGGACCAGGTGGAGACCGACCTCGCTGCCGCTCTCGATCTGTCCTGAGAGCGGCAGCGCGTCCGTCACATGCCGCGGCGCATCACGGCGTAGTAGGCGGACGGGAACACGCGGGCGAGGATGTCGACGGTGTGGGCACTCGCGGCGATGAGGACCCGTCCCTTGCGCTTCTCGACCCCATCGAGGATGCGGAGTGCAGCCTTGTCCGCGGGATAGGTGAGCAGTTTGGCGAAGGTGGCCTTGCCGTCCGCGATCTCCTTGTCCGTCGCTCCGGCGGCCGAACCGGCCGTCTCGGCGATGCGGGTCTTGATGCCGCCGGGGTGCACCGACGTCACGCCGATCGTCGGCGCCAGTTCGTGGCGCAGGCACTCGGTGAACCCGCGGATGGCGAACTTCGACGACGAGTAGGCCGACTGCCCCGGAGGCGCCACGATGCCGAACAAGCTCGACACGTTGACGATGTGCGCGCCCGTGGATCGGCGCATCGTCGGCAGCAGACGTCGGGTGATGTCCACCGGCGCATGGAAGTTGATGGTCATCACCGAGTCGAAGTCCTTGGCGGTGAGTTGCTCGAACGAGCCGCCGAACGCGATACCGGCGTTGTTGATCAGCAGGTCGATGCGCTCGTGCCGCTCGATCACACCGTCGATGACCACGCCGAGCGCGTCGAGGTCGGAGAGGTCCGCGACGACGACGTCGACGCTGCGTGCCGGTGAGGCGGACTCGATGGCGCGTGCGACGTCGGCGAGCCGATCGGCGTCCCGGTCGAGCAGGATCAGATCGGTGCCCCGTCGCGCGAGCTCGTGGGCCATCTGCTCACCCATGCCACTGGCGGCGCCGGTGACGAGCGCGGTGGCGCCGGGAAAGCGGAAGGGGGGCAAGGACGACATGACAACTCCTGAGCTCGGCGGTACCAACGTCTCGATCATCGCGGACGGCGGGCCGTCGTTCTTGACTTCAGGCGACACCGTCGTCGATCGCCCGTATCGAGGCTGTCGGGTCGCTACGGTGCACCGGTGACGCCTGACTCGACCGCTCCGCTCGCGTCCGGATCCGTGACGGTCCGCGCCGATGCCGAGGACGTGTACGCCCTCCTGACCGATCTCGACCGACTCGCCGATCTGGCGGACGAGACGCACTCGATGCGGTGGGTGGGGAGCTCCGGCGCCCGTCCGGGTGCGTCCTTCGTCGGTCGGAACCGCAACGGTCTGCATCGATGGTCGACCACATGCACCGTGACCGCCGCCGACCCCGGAGCAACCTTCGCCTTCGACGTGCACTACGGCCCGTTCTCGCTGCCGATCGCGCACTGGCGCTACGACATCGACGGCGGTGGCGACGGCGGCGAGACCACGGTGACCGAGCGGATGTGGGACCGGCGTCCGCGGTGGTTCGTCGGCGTCGGCGGACTGGCGACGGGTGTCCGCGACCGCGCCACGGTCAACGGCGACCACATCGCGGCCACCCTCGAACGGCTCCGGCAGACCGTCGACGGTCCCCCGGATTCGTAGGGTGCGAGTGCGGGCACACTGGACGCCATGACGGCACACGCGACGATCGGCATCTGGACCGGAACGCTCGACGGGGTCTCCGCCTCCGCGGTTCCCGACGTGGTGGGGGAGGTGGAGTCGCAGGGCTGGCACTCGCTCTGGTTCGGCGAGGCCTACGGCCGCGAGGCGCTCACCGCCGCGCAGATGTACCTCGGCGCCTCGTCGTCGCTGATCGTCGGTACCGGCATCGCGAGCATCTACGCCCGCGACGCCGTGGCGACCGCATCGGCGGCACGTACCCTGCATGCCGTCTCGGGTGGTCGGTTCGTCCTGGGACTCGGCGTGTCGCACGCTCCGCTGGTCGAGCGCATGCGCGGTCACAACTACGGCAAGCCCGTCGCGGCGATGCGGGAGTATCTCGACGCACTCGACAACGCACCCGCGGCAGTGGCGGGGGAAGAGCAGAACCCACCACGACTGCTGGCGGCGCTGGGTCCGAAGATGCTCGAGCTGTCCCGCGATCGCACCGCGGGGGCGCATCCGTACCTCGTCACACCGGAGCACACGGCGACGGCCCGCGAGATCCTCGATGCCGGAGACGGCGAGAAGCGCCCGGAACTGGTCGTCGAGCAGGCGGCGGTGGTGGACCCGGTCGCCGACACCGACGCGGAGGTGTGGGCCGAACGCGCGCACGCGCATCTGAACATCTACACCGGGCTGCCCAACTACCGGAACAACTGGGAGCGTCTGGGTTTCGGGCAGGACGATTTCGTCCGCGGCGGCAGCGAGAAGCTCGCCGAGGCGATGGTGACGCGCGGACTCGACGCGACTGTGGCCCGAGTGCGCGAGCACATCGAGGCGGGAGCCACCAGCGTCCTCGTCCAGGTCCTCGGATCCGCGATGAACGTTCCGCCGGTGGACGACTGGCGTCGACTCGGTGAGGCCCTCGAGCTTCCCCGTTGAGCTGAGGGTAGCCTTACCGCAAGCCTGCTCCACCAGTCGTCCCCGAAAGGTTCTTCATGCGCGTCTCCGTCGGTGTGTCCTTCGCGGCCACCGTTCTTCTGCTCGGAACGGCGGCGTGCAGCTCGTCGGACACGGACTCGGCGCCGGCCGCGGACGCGTCGGGAGCCTTCCCGGCCGAGGTCACCGACAAGTTCGGGACCGTGACGGTCGAGGGTGCGCCGGAGCGTCTGGTGACCGCCGGGTACAACGACCAGGACTTCGCGCTCGCTCTCGGTGTCACACCCGTGGCCACCCGCGGATTCACGGGGTACGACTACACCACCCGACCGTGGGCCCAGCAGCAGCTGAACGGTGCCACGATTCCCGAGGTGGGAAGCGACACACTCGATCTCGAAGGTGTCGCGGCCGCGGAGCCCGACCTCATCATGGCGACGTACGCCTATCTGGAGGAGCCCGAGTACCAGCAGCTCGGACAGATCGCCACGACGGTCGGCGACATCCCCGGCTCGGACGGGTCGGAGACCCCGTCGTGGCGAGACCAGTTGACCGCGTACGGAACCGCCCTGGGCAAGACGGCCGAGGCAGAGACCGTGCGTGACGAGGTCGACGCGACGTTCGTAGACGCCACGACCCAGAACCCGTCCTTCGCCGGCCGCACCGCTGCGGTCGCGCTCTATCTCGACGGCACCTTCTACATCCTCGACAGCGGTGACCCGCGGAACAGGTTCTTCACCGACCTCGGCTTCGCGACGCCCGAGACCACCGGAACGGTGAGCCCGGAGCGCTACGACCTGCTCGATCAGCAGACTCTCGTGCTGCTGGGCGTCACTCCCGAGGACGTCGCCGGTGATCCGCTGCTGCAGAGCCTGAACGTGGTGAAGGAGGATCGCACCGTCTACGTCGGCGAATTCGGGACCACCGTGCCGGCCGCTCTCGGTTTCGCCAGCCCCCTCAGCCTTCCGTACGCGGTGGACGCGCTCGTCCCGGTGCTCGCACGGGCCTCGGACGACGATCCGGCCACCCGCGTCGGCACCGTCGAGGGCTGATCGGTCCTGCTCACGGGTCGGAAGGTTAGTGTGACCCGACGACAGGGGTAACCGTGGGCATGAGCATCGAGCAGTACGACAGGGACGGGGGCGGCCCGCCCGAGACCGAGCACTGGTCCGAGGGCCCGGTCACCACCCCGGAGCGAGACCCGTTCTACGCCGCGCCCGACGGTTTCGAGAGTGCCGCGTGCGGCGACGTCCTGCGCACCAGACCCGTGCGCATCGGTGTGTTCGGTAGGGTGCGGCAGCGCGTGCAGGCCTGGCAGCTGCTGTATCGCACCGAGGATCTCGAGCGCGTGCCACGCGTGAGTGTCACCACGGTCTTGCTGCCCGCCGGAGCCGTCCCCGACGCGACGCGACCACTCCTGTCGTATCAGTGCGCCATAGACGCCGTCTCCGGTCGATCGTTCCCGTCGTACGCGCTCCGGCTGGGGTCACGTGCGCGCGGCACGGTGCCGCAGTACGAGTTTTTGCTCGTCCTGCACGCCCTGCGTCTGGGTTGGGCGGTCTCGATCCCGGATCACGAAGGCGCCGAGGGGCATTGGGGTGCGCCGCTCGAGCCCGGGTACTGCACTCTCGACGCCGTCCGGGCCGCGCTCTCGTTCGACGAGCTCGGTCTCGACACGACCACACCGGTCGGACTGTGGGGATACTCGGGTGGCGGGCTCGCGTCGTCCTGGGCGGCGGAGGCCGCGGGGGAGTACGCACCCGAGATCGATGTCGTCGGAGCCGTACTCGGGTCGCCGGTGGGTGATCCGGCGTCGGCGTTCTTCCGGCTGAACGCCACCCGCTACGCCGCGCTGCCGACTCTCGTCATCGAGGGTCTGCGGCGTACCTACCCGGCCCTGGACGACGTCATGCAGGAGTTCGTCACCGAGGAGGGTCTCGAGCTGCTGGCGTCGACGAACAAGATGACCACGATGCAGGCCATCATCGCGCTCCGCGGGTTCGACCTCGACGCCTACTCGACCATTCCCATCGCCGACGTCATGGCTCGTCCGGAGATGGTGACGATCTTCGAGGAGATCCAGCCGGGCCGCTCGGCGCCCGGATTCCCGCTGCTCGTCCTGCAGGCGACGCACGATCAGATCATCGCCGTGGACGACGTCGACGGGCAGGTGACGCGCTATCGAGACGCGGGTGCCGAGGTCGAGTACGTCCGCGATCGCACGAGCGAGCACATCACGCTGCTGCCGCTGTCGGTCCCGCTGACGCTCCGATGGCTCGACGACCGGTTCGCCGGGCGCCGACCGGGACCCGCGGCCACCAGGACCGTCTTCTCGGTGGCGGCGTCGTGGCGCAGCGCCGCGGGCTATCTGGCCATGGCAGGCTCGGCGGCGAGAGCGCTGACCGGGCTCCCCATCTCCGTCCGCCGCACCCGACGCTGAGACGACACCACCCCCGCACCGAGGACTCGGTG
>NZ_LMRN01000012.1:81165-157737 GCF_001426145.1 Rhodococcus sp. Leaf225
ATCAGGCCAGTTCGAAGCGATCCAGCATCATGACCTTGTCCCACGCGGCGACGAAGTCCTGGACGAACTTGTCCTTCGCGTCGTCGCAGGCGTACACCTCGGCGATGGCACGGAGTTCGGAGTTCGAGCCGAACACCAGGTCGTTACGGGTGCCGGTCCACTTCGTCGCACCGGTGGCAGCATCCTTGGCCTCGTAGATGCCGTCCTCGGACGTGGGAACCCACTCGGTGCCCATGTCGAGGAGGTTCACGAAGAAGTCGTTGGACAGTGTGCCGACCTTGTCGGTCAGAACGCCGTGCGACGAGTTCTGGTAGTTGGCGCCGAGAACACGCAGACCACCGACGAGGACGGTCAGCTCGGGTGCGCTGAGCGACAACAGGTTCGCCCGGTCGACGAGGGAGTACTCCGCCGGCAGCTTCTGGCCCTTGCCGAGGAAGTTACGGAAGCCGTCGGCCTTCAGCTCGAGGTCCGAGAACGAATCGACGTCCGTCTGCTCCTGCGTGGTGTCCATGCGGCCCGGGGTGAACGGAACGCTGACGCCCGATGCCTTCTCGAGTGCCGCGACGCCGCCGAGGACGACGAGGTCGGCAAACGACACCGTTCCGGAGAACGACTCCTGGATGCCCTCGAGCACGCGGATGACCTGTGCCAACTCGTCAGGCTCGTTGACCTCCCAGCCCGCCTGCGGCTGCAGGCGCAGGCGACCGCCGTTGGCGCCGCCGCGCTTGTCGCTGACGCGGAAGGACGATGCTGCGGCCCACGCGGTCGAGATGAGCTGCTCGGTGCTCAGTCCGGAATCGAGGATGGTGGACTTGAGCTCGGCGATCTGTGCATCGTCGATCAGTTCGTGGTCGACGGCCGGGATCGGGTCCTGCCACAGCAGGGTCTCCGACGGCACCTCGGGTCCGAGGTACCGGCTGACCGGTCCCATGTCGCGGTGGGTCAGCTTGAACCACGCCTTCTGGAACTCTTCTGCGAGCTCCTCGGGGTGGTCGAGCCAGCGACGGGTGATCTGTTCGTAGATCGGGTCGACGCGCATCGCGATGTCCGAGGTCAGCATCGACGGGTGGCGACGCTTGGTCGGGTCCGCGGGATCCGGAACCAGGTCCGCGCCCTCACCGTTCTTCGGACGCCACTGATGTGCGCCGCCGGGGCTCTTGTAGAGCTCCCACTCGAAGCCGTAGAGCGTCTCGAGGAAGGTGTTGTCCCACTGCGTCGGGGTCGGGGTCCAGATGACCTCGAGGCCACTCGTGATCGCGTCCGCGCCGACACCACTCTGGAAGCTGTTCTTCCAGCCGAGACCCATCTGCTCGATCGGGGCGCCCTCGGGCTCGGCTCCGATGTGCGCATCGGGGTCGGCCGCACCGTGGGTCTTGCCGAAGGTGTGTCCGCCGACGGCCAGTGCTGCGGTCTCGACGTCGTTCATGGCCATGCGGCCGAAGGTCTCGCGGATGTCCAGTGCGGACTGCACGGGATCCGGGTTGCCGTTCGGGCCTTCGGGATTGACGTAGATCAGGCCCATCTGCACGGCTGCCAGCGGGTTCTCGAGGCTCGTTCGATCACCGTCGTAGCGCTCGTCGCCCAGCCAGGTCTGCTCGGGGCCCCAGTAGACGTCCTCGTCCGGCTCCCAGGCGTCGACGCGACCGCCGGCGTAGCCGTAGGTGGGCAGTCCCATGGACTCGATGGCGACGTTGCCTGTCAGGACGATGAGGTCGGCCCAGGAGAGCTTGCGGCCGTACTTCTGCTTCACGGGCCAGATCAGGCGACGGGCCTTGTCCAGGCTCGCGTTGTCCGGCCAGCTGTTCAGCGGTGCGAAGCGCTGCATGCCGGCTCCGGCTCCGCCGCGTCCGTCCTGCTTGCGGTACGTGCCGGCTGCGTGCCACGCCATACGGATGAAGAAGGGGCCGTAGTGGCCGAAGTCCGCGGGCCACCACGGCTGCGAGTTCGTCATGACCGCTTCGATGTCGCGCTTGACCTCGGCGAGATCGAGCGAGTTGAACTCGGCCGCATAGTCGTAGTCGGCGCCCATCGGATCGCCGACGGCGGGGTTCTTCTTCAGGATCTTGAGGTTCAGTGCCTTGGGCCACCACTCGTGGTTGGTGCCACCCTCGACCGGCATCGGCATCTTGTCGTGCATGACAGGGCAGCCGCCGGACGCGTCCTGCGGCTGGTCCTGGTTCATCTCTTTTTCGCGTGTTGTGTGGTCCTCGGACACGAGTTTCCCTCCAAGAGAAGATGAATGAACTGATTTCGCGGCGCCTTCGCGCCTCGAGATCAGGGGCTGACGCTGGTGGAGCAGTTCTCGCACAGGCCCCAGTAGATGACCTCTGCCTCGTCGACGACGAAACCATGGGCCTCCGACGGAGTGAGGCACGGAGCCTCGCCGACGGCGCATTCCACGTCGGCGATGGTGCCGCACGCGCGGCACACGACATGGTGGTGATTGTCGCCGATTCTGCTCTCGTACCGCGAGACCGAGCCGGACGGCTGGATGCGCCGTACCAGTCCCGCGGTGGTGAGAGCGTGGAGCACGTCGTACACGGCCTGGCGGGAGACATCGGGCAGGGTGGCCCGAACGGCTCCGTAGACGGTGTCGGTGTCGGCGTGCGGATGTTCGTGCACCGCGTCGAGCACCGCCAGACGGGGGCGGGTGACTCGGAGCGCGGCACCACGCAGCATCTCCGGGTAGTTCGACGATGGGCTCACGTCGAACAGTATGCACGACTTTTCTGGAATGAGTCAGGAAACGGGGCGCGAACACCGGTCGAACGGCGTGTCGTCCGGCCCCCGCGGGGGCATGATGCGAGGCGACATCCAACGCTCGCAGGGGGTACGAAGATGACCGCGTTCCAGACCGTCGCCAACGCCGCGAACCAGGTCGTTCGACCGCTGATGCGACTGCCTGTGCTGTCCGCCGTTCTCGGGCGTGGCCTGGCCACCATCACCTACACCGGCCGACGGTCGGGCCGGACCATCTCGCTGCCCGTCTCCTACCGGCGATCGGGCGACAGGGTCACCGTGATGGTCGCGGCACCGAGCCAGAAAGCCTGGTGGCGCAACTTCCATCCCGACCCCGCCCCGGTGACCGTCGACATCGCGGGGGACCAGCATCGGGGGAGCGCACAGGCGGTGGTCTCCGACAAGGGGGGCGTGCGTGTCGTGATCACCCTCGACAGCTGATCAACGGAGTACGACGAGCTGCTGGGTCGCGCGGGTCATCGCCACGTAGCGATCGACGGCGCTGTCCGCACTCGACCGGTCGACGAGATCGAACCCGAGGCCCTTCGCCGATCGTGCGCTCGACGATCGGATCCTCGCGGTGTCCGGTAGAGACGGCATCCCGATGACGCAGGCCACACCCTCACTCGTCGCGGCCCGCTCGTCCAGCACCGCCGCCAGGTCGTCGACGTCGGCGTGCCGGACGCCCACGCCGGTGGTGCGCACCGAGCGTGGCACGAGCGCGGCGCGCGCGCATCGCCGTCGCCCGTGGATCGCCGAGGCGGCGACGAGCGACATCGAGGACCGGGAGATCTGCTGTGGTCCAGGGGGACCCGACGTTCCTGCGGACCGCCGCCCTGTCATCGTCGTCGAGCCAGGGTGCGCAGTGGCGTAGGTACGCCGGCACAGTCCAGAGGTCGGCGACGAGATCGGGAGCATCGATCACCGTCCACGACGACTCCACTCGGTCGCAGAGCTCGTCGATTTCACGCAGCGACGACGCCAGCTCGCCGGCCGACACGTTCGCGACGAGGCGGTCGACGAGGATCTCGCCCAGAACCGCCCAGATCTCCTCTCGCGCATCGTTGTGCGGAGTCTCCGCCTGCGGTGCCGCAGTGCCGCGTCGATTCTGGCGAGGTTCCCCTCATCGCCGATCGTCGCGTGCCTCGGCCAACCGCCTGATCGCGGACGGCCCCACTCCGTGTAGCGCGGACAAAGTCGCGAGGTTCGCCGGGAGGTCGTGCACCGTGCGATACCCCGCGTCGATCAACGCACCGGTCGCCGGCCGGCCGATGCGGACACCGTCGAACAGCGGTCCGCGGTCGACCGGCACGTCCCTCGTCATGCTGCTCAGCTGACGCCGAGAACCTTGATCGCGAAGATCAGAGAATCGCCCTGCTGGATGCCCGCGCGCGGCTGACCGTTGGGGTAACCGTCCGCGGAGGTCACCGCGACGCCGATCGTCGATCCCACGGTCTGGCCGGCGATGGCCTTCTGGAAACCGGCCACGACACCGTCGAGGGGGAATTCGACCGGGGCGCCGCGCTCGTAGCTGCTGTCGAAGGTGGATCCGTCGCGTCCGTTGACGCCCATGTAGCAGACGGAGACGGTGGCGTCCGCCGCGACGACGGGGCCGTCGCCGGCCTGCAATGTCTGCACCTGCGTCTCCGCGACGCTGAAGGGTGCCTCGACGGTGACCAGGGGAGCGGCATCGTCGGTGGACCCGGTCACCGCGATGCTGCCCGTGTCACCGTCGAGGTCCCACTCGGCCGCGGCACCGGACTCGGGCGCCGCGGTGGGGCACGACTCGGCAGCTGCGGTCGACGACGACCCCGCGGACGAGGATGCGGCGCTGGAGGAGGTGGCGGCAGATGGCGTGTCGTTGTCGGAGCTGCATCCGGACAGCACCAGGACGAGCGACGCGGACGAGGCCAGCAGGACACCGAGGGTACGAGAGGAGTTCACGCCCGACACGCTACAGCCGCCCGACTACTCGACCAGCCGGGCGAGTGCTGCGGTGACCGAGCCCCACCCTTCCGCGAACCCGAGGCTCGCGTGACGATCGCGTGTCGTCGGATCTCCGTGGCGGACGACGGCTCGGTAAGCAGTGCCGCGCGGGTGGTCGGTCAGCGTGATCTCCGCTGACATCGCGACCGGCTGCGGCGACGCGGGGCGCCACCCGCTGTCGAGAGTGTTGGTGAACACCAGCCGGGTGTCGGGCTCGACGACGAGGAACACGGCGTCGGTGTGGGGCACGAATGTCGTTCCGTCGTCGCTCATCTCGGTGACGAACGCCCCGCCCGGTCGCACCTCCAGGTGGTCCACCCGAGTGACGGTGGGTGCCGGTGTCCACCACTGTGACAGCAACGACGAGTTCGTCCATGCCTCCCAGATGCGGTGACGAGGAGCCGCGATGACGCGATCGAGTACGAGGTCGAGGGCAGGATCGATCGGGAGCGCGGTCATGAGTCTTCTTCCGTCGGAGTCGGGGAGGTGACGAGTTGTTCGAGCCGATCCGTGCGGCTCTCCCAGAGGTGTCGTTGATCGTCGAGCCAGTCCTGGACGAGGTCGAGTCGTTCCCTGTGCAGAGTGCACGTCCGGACGCGTCCTACTTTGGCCGTGCGAATGAGCCCGCTCGACTCGAGACTGCGGACGTGTTTGAGGAAGGTGGGAAGCGCGATCGGGAACGGCGCCGCCAGTTCACCGACGCTTGCCGGACCGGCACCGAGACGCCGGACGACTGCTCGCCGCGTCGGATCTCCGAGGGCGGTGAGCACGGCGTCGAGTTCTGCCGTATGGTTAGCCATAAGGGTAAGTATTACAGGCGATCCGGGGTGTGGCGCAACCGATGACTTTCGACGTGTGCGTCGGTCAGAGTGTTCGTGGGCCGACCAGCGCCCACGGGGAACGAAGGAGTGCACATGCGCACGTTGATCGTCACCGCGTTCGTCTCGCTCGACGGCGTGATGGAGGCGCCTGGTGGAGAGGCCGGATACCGCAATGCGGGCTGGACCTTCACGGACGTCGAATTCGACGAGGCCGCGTACGAGATCAAGGGGCGGGAGCAGGGGGAGGCCGCCGCACTGCTGCTCGGTCGCCGATCCTACGAGGCGTTCGCGCCCGTGTGGCCCACGATGGAGGACTTCGCCGGATACAACGCCATGCCGCGGTACGTGGTCTCGACGACGCTCGACGATGATGATTCGCGTTGGCCTGCAACGGTTCTTCGATCACTCGACGACGTCGCCGCGCTGAAGGAGACCGAGGGCGGACCGATCCTCGTGCACGGGAGCGCGACGCTGGGACGTGCGTTGGCCGACGCCGGGCTGGTCGACAGATACCACCTGCTGGTGTTCCCGTTGCTGCTCGGCGCCGGACTGCGCCTGTTCAGCGACACGGACAAGGACACCACGGTGCTGACGCTCGTCGAGCACGAGGTCTACGGCAACGGTGTCCAGAAGCAGGTGTTCGATGTGCGCCGCTGACGGGGAAACGTCATGCGGACACTGAGATTCGCAATGAACGCGAGTGTGGACGGTTACGTCGCGGCGCCCGACGGCGACCTCGGCTGGAGCGTGCCGAGCGACGAGGCGTTCCAGTGGTGGTCCGACCGCGTCGACTCGACGGGCCTCACGCTCTACGGGCGGAGGCTGTGGGAGGCGATGAACGCGCACTGGCCGACGGCCGATCGGCGGCCAGGGGCGACGCCCGCGCACGTCGCGTACGCCCGTCGGTGGCGCGACATACCCAAGGTGGTGTTCTCGTCCACCCTGGACGCGGTGGAGGGCAACGCGCGGCTCGGGGGCGGGAGATTCGCAATAGTTGACATAATGTCGATTATCGGCACAATTTGGCATCACCTGGAACCCTGCCTGAGCGTCGCACGTCGACCGACGTACCGTCGGTCGACGAAGTCCTTCCTGTACCTCACAGGTAGTGAGCACGGAAGGCGAGGATCGTGACTGCAGAACGACGCGTACTGATCACCGGGGCCAGCATCGCCGGCCCGACCCTCGCGTACTGGCTCGCGAGGTCGGGTCGTGCCGTGACGGTCGTCGAGCGCGCTCCGTCGCCTCGGCTCGGCGGGCAGAACATCGACATTCGTGGTCCCGGCCGCGAGGTCGTACGCCGCATGGGTCTGGAGGACGCTCTCTTCGCCGCGACCACGACGGAACAGGGCACCCGGTTCGTCGATCGACGGGGCGCGACGATCGCGGCGTTCCCGGCCGGTACGGCGGACAGCGGAGGCGCGACGGCCGAGCTGGAGATCCTCCGCGGCGAACTCGCGCGCATCCTCGTCGACGCGTCGGGACCGGACGTCGAATACCGCTACGGCGACCGGGTCGTGGGCTGCGATCAGGACGCCCACGGTGTCGACGTGACGTTCGAGCACGGCGCTCCCGAGCGCTACGACCTCGTGGTGTTCGCCGACGGAGTGCGGTCCGGGAGCCGGGAGATCGTCTTTCCCGGCGAGGCCGTCACGCGAGATCTCGGGCTGTTCACCGCCTACGGGGTGCTCCCCCGCACCTCGGACGACGATGCATGGTGGCGCTGGTACAACGCGACCGGCGGACGTGTGGCCGGCTTGCGCCCGGACAACCAGGGCACCACGCGCTTCAGCCTGTCCTGGTTGTCGGGGCCGACCGGCCTCGAGCGGGCAGGGCAGTCGGAGGTCGTCGCCGCCCTTCGGACGACGTTCGCCGGCGCCGGCTGGGAGACTCCCCGCATCCTGGAGTCGCTCGATTCCGCCTCGGAGCTGTACGTCGACCGTCTCGCTCAGGTGCGCGCCCCACGGTGGTCGTCGGGCCGGGTCGCGATGGTGGGCGACGCGGCCTGGTGCGCGACTCCCGTGAGCGGGATGGGCACGACACTGGCCATCACCGGTGCCTACGTACTGGCCGCCGAACTCGCCCGCACCGATGATCACCGGGCCGCGTTCACGGCGTGGGACGCGCGGATGCGGCCCTTCGTCGACACGGTGCAGTCGCTGCCGCCGGGAACGCCGAGGCTGGCGCACCCGAAGACGGCAGTGGGGCTCGCGGTCTTCAACTCTGCTGTGCGACTGGCCGGTTCGGCGCCGGTGCGAGCGCTGGCCGGCAGGTTCGGCGGCTCGGACGACGCGAACCTCGATCTGAGCGACTACCGCTGACGCTGCTGGATGCGGATCAGGTTGCCCGCGGGATCACGCACCGCGCAGTCCCGGATCCCGTAGGGCTGGTCGGTCGGTTCCTGCACGATGTCGGCATCCGCGGCCTGGAGTGCATCGAAGGTCGCCTCGAGGTCGTCGCTCGCGAGCAGGATGCCGCCGTACGTGCCCTTGGCCATCATCTCGGTGATGGTGCGGCGCTCGTCCTCGGTGATGGCGGGGTCCACCGCGGGCGGTGTCAGAACGATGGCGGTGTCCGGCTGCCCGGGCGGGCCGACGGTGAGCCACCGCAGGTTCTCGTACCCGACGTCGAGGCGGACCTCGAAGCCGAGAAGGTCGCGGTAGAAGGCCAGTGCGGCCTCCGGATCGTCCTGCGGGAGGAAGCTGGAGGCGATGGTGAGTGTCATGGCGACGACACTAGGTTCGCCTTACGCGGTCCGCTTCTCGATTCCTGATCGGTCGGGTGACCACCTTCTCGACACACGACGGCGCGCCGACCTCCGTGGACTGGTTCTGCTGCCGATACGCGGACGGGGACAGTCCGGTCAGTTCGGAGAAACGGGTACTGAAGGTGCCCAGTGAGGAGCACCCCACCGTGAAGCAGATCTCCGTCACCGACCTCTCCGACCCCCGGAGCAGCGCCATGGCTCGTTCGATGCGCCGCGTCATCAGGTACGCGTAGGGCGACTCTCCGTACGCGGCGCGGAACTGCCGGCTCAGGTGCCCCGCGGACATGTGCGCGTCGCGCGCCAGGGTCTCGAGGTTCAGTGGCGTGGCGTACTCGCGGTCCATTCGATCCCGTACTCGACGGAGACGACGCAGATCGTCGAGGTGTCGCGAGTCCGCACCGGTGTCGGTCACGCGTCCTCCTCTCAGGAACGGCGCAGCAGTCCGTGCAGTGCGCGCATGCAGAGATCATGCACCTCGTCGGCCGAGATCGACTGCCGATCCACCCAGTCCACGCACACGGCGCGAACGAACGACACCCACCCGGCCACGGCCACCCGCGTCACCTCGTCCGCGCCGTCGTCGGGTCCCAGAGCCGCCAGGATCCGTTGCTGCTGCGTCTCGAACTCGGCCGTGAGGATCGCCTGGATACCGACGTCGCCCGACATCGTTCCTCGATTGATGGCCCGTAGTCCGTGAGCGTGATCGGTGGAGTATCGGATGTAGGCGCGCAGTCCGGCAGACACCTGGTGCTCGACGGGCAGCGTGGTGTCGGGAGCCGTGATCTCGACCATCCGAGCGGATTCGAGCCGGATGATGTCGGCGAAGAAATCCCTCTTGGACGAGAAGTAGTGATACATCAGCCCACGCGAGACGCCGGCCAGGTCGGCGACCTCCTCGATCCACACCTCGTCGTAGGGCCGTTCCGCGAACAGTCGTGACCCGATCTCGAGCAACTGGTGCCGACGCTGATCGGGTGACAGGCGTTTGCGGGGAGAGGTCATGACCTGCGCCATGTTACGGGACTGCTCGTGATACTTGACACGCGTTCAGTAGGGGGTACCGTCCGCTGTTGTATCCCGGTTCAGTACGCCGGCCACCCACGCGAAAGGGTCCGACCGTGGTCACCACGATCTCGTCCACTTCTCCGCTTCCCCATCCCCCTCGACGACTCCCGGTGCTGGGCGACGTGCTGGGCGTACACGCGAGCACCCCGGTGCAGGACTCGGTGGCGCTGGCCGCGCAGCTGGGCCCCATCTTCGAGCGGGTGGTCCTGGGGCGCCGGTTCGTGATCGTGTCGGGCGCCGATCTCGTGGAGGAACTCAGCGACGAGTCGCGGTTCGTCAAGCACGTGGCACCCGCGGTCGCCGGACTTCGCTCGATCGGCGGGGACGGACTGTTCACGGCGTACTCGCACGAACCGAACTGGCGCAAGGCCCACGATCTCCTCCGGCCGGCGTTCACGCAGTCGGCCATGCGGAGCTACCACGACATCATGGTGGACGTCGCCGGACAGCTGGTGTCGCACTGGTCGTCCCGTGATCGGGTCGACGTCTCCTCGGACATGACCAAGTTGACGCTTGAGACCATCGGCCGCACCGGGTTCAGCTACAGCTTCGACTCGTTCACCCGCGCCGAGACGCACCCGTTCGTCCGGGCCATGGTGCGGACCCTGCAGCACAACCAGCGCCGCGCACTGCTGCCGCTCCCCGTCGTCGGCGACCTGGTGTTCCGGCGTCGCGAACGGCGGAACAATGCCGACAAGGCCTTCATGGCCGAGCTGCTCGACGACATCGTGCGGGCCCGCCGGGACGGTGAGACGAGCGGCGACGGCGATCTGCTGGACATCATGCTCCAGGCGGCACGCGACGGTGATCCCAACGCGCTGGACGAGGTGAACATCCGGCATCAGATCGTCACCTTCCTCATCGCCGGACACGAGACGACCTCCGGCTCACTGTCGTTCGCCCTGTACTACCTGTCGAGGCATCCCGAGATGTGGGCTCGGGCGCGTGCGGAGGTGGACGAGGTGTGGGGTGCGGACACGCCGTCCTTCGAGCAGGTGGCGAAGTTGCGCTTCGTCCGACGGGTTCTCGACGAGGGACTGCGCCTGTGGCCGACGGCCCCCGGTTACGCGCGGGAGGCACGCCACGACACGACGGTCGGCGGGCGTCCCATGGCAGCGGGCGACTGGGCCCTGGTGCTCATCCCCGGTCTGCATCGCGATCCCGTCTGGGGGCCGGATCCCGAGGTGTTCGACCCGGACCGCTTCCTGTCGGCGAACGTGCGGGCCAGGCCGCCGCACGCCTACAAGCCGTTCGGCACGGGCGAGCGTGCCTGCATCGGGCGCCAGTTCGCTCTCCACGAGTCGCTGCTGGTGCTGGGCACGATCCTCCAGACCTTCGACGTCGCTCCCGATCCGGGCTACGAGCTCGCCATCGAGGAACGCCTCACCCTCATGCCGGCCGGGTTCGAGCTCGAGGTGGCTCGGCGCGACCGCAGCTGACGTGAGGATCCCGCACACTGGTCCCATGCGATCGAGCGGCAAGATCATGGAGGCCACCCTCGAGGTGATCGCGGAGCACGGTTTCGACGGCGTCACCATCGCGGGTGTGTCCGCCGCTGCCGGGGTCTCCCGACAGACCGTGTACTCCATCTTCGGCACGCGCGAGGTGTTGGTGACCCGCACGATGGAGCATTTGGCGGTCGAGGTCATGACCGAGATCCGGTCGCGCCTCGACGGCCCGGAGACCGTGCGCGACTACGTCGTGGAGATGGTGATCGGTGGTCGGCGGGCGGTGCGCGACATTCCCGCGATGGGAGCGCTGCTGCGGTTGAACGGCATCAACCCGGTGCTGCATCCCGATGTCGTCCAGCACGCCATTCCCGTCGTGCGAGATCTACTGTCCCCGCTGACCGCACTCGACCCTCGGGTCGCGGAGGTGTTGGACGACATCGTCCTCATCACCACTCGTCTCGGACTGTCCGTCGTGCTCTTCGACGATCCGTCCATCGCGGACGACGACGACCTCCGCGCCTTCCTCCTGCGGTGGCTCCCGGCGTCGATGACCGTGCCGCCGGAGTGACGAGCTTCACCTCGCGACCTTGACACCTGGTGCCGCAACTGTCTAACTTCAGGGCGCCTGCCGGGGGGTCCGCGCAGCGGGAAGGAAGTCGATGACACTGTCACGCAGTCTGATCGTCGGAGCGGTGCTCGTGGCGTTGGTCGGTGTCGCACCCGCACTCGCCGACGCAGCCCCCGGTGACGACTTCTACTCCCCACCGACGGACGTCGCGGGTGCGCCGGGCACGGTGCTCCGCACCGAGCCGATGTCGCTCTTTCTCGCTGCGCCGGGAGTGGACGGTCGCTACCCCGCCACCGCGCAGCGCGTCATGTACACCTCGCGGACCGAGAACGACGAGCCCGTCGCGGTGACCGGAACGTTCATCGACTCGGCCGTTCCCTGGCGCGGCGCCGGCCCCAGACCCACCGTCGTGGTCGCTCCGGGAACGGTGGGGCAGGGCGACCAGTGCGCGCCGTCGCGGGCGTTCCCGCTCGGGCTGAATCTGACGACGGACCCGCTGTCCCTCTCGGCGAACCAGGAACTCGTGTCGTCGACGCTCTGGGGGTCGATGGGCGCGCGCGTCTTCGTGACCGACTACATCGGTCTCGGCACGCCGGGGTTGCACACCTACGTCAACCGGCCGGAGGAGGCGCACGCGGTGCTCGACGGCGCGCGAGCGGCGAACGCGCTGACAGGCGACCCCGACTCCCCCATCGGTCTCTGGGGCTATTCGCAGGGCGGCGGCGCCACCGCCGCCGCGGCCGAGTCGGCGGCGAGTTACGCACCGGAACTGAACATCAAGGGCACCTGGGCGGGCGCACCGACGGCCGACCTGCTCGACGTGCTGAACACGGTGGACGGCACTCTCATCGGCGGCGTCATCGGGTACGCACTGAACGGAGTCCTCGAGCGGAACCCGTCGTTGCGGGCCCGCGTCGAGGAGCGCGTCTCCGATCACGGCAAGACGGTGCTGAACGACCTGTCGACCCAGTGCATCGCCGACACGATCCTGACGTATCCGTTCCTGCGCACCGAGACGCTGACGAAGGACGGTCGCTCGATGTCGGAGAACCTGAGATCTGTGCCCGAGGCCGGTCCCATCTTCGAGAAGCTGCGTACCGGCACCCTGCGGCCGTCGGCCCCGGTGTTGATCACCAGCGGCATCAACGACGACACGGTGCCGTACGGGCAGGCGCGGGAGTTGGCGGAGGAGTGGTGCGGCCAGGGTGCGTCGGTGACGTTCCGGTCGAACCCGCTGCCGCCGATCCTGCCGGGTGCGGTGCTGCCCAACCACTTCGGTCCGCAGATCATCGACGGCTACGGCGGTGCGGCCGCGGCGTACCTGATGGACAGGTTCGCCGACGTACCCACCGACGGGTGCGACATCGCCTGACGGTCGGTTCGGGTCACCGACCACGGTCGGCTCGGTCATTGTCGCGGACGGCGATCAGCCATAGTGTCACCGATCACAGTGGATCATTCGGCTGACTGAGGGGTACACACATGACGGTCCAGCACTCTCCGGAACGCACCGCGGCACCGACGCCGTCCGACGGAGAGGTGCACGCGGCCGTCGCCCGCGCGCGTGACGCGGCACTGTGGTGGGGCGCTCTCGATTTCACGGATCGCAAGGGGTGGCTGCTCGAGTTCCGATCCAGGATCGCCCGGACGTCGGGATCGCTCGTCGACACCGTGCGCGAGGAGACGGGCAAGCCGAAGGACGACGCTCTGCTCGAGGTCATGCTGGCGGTGGAGCATCTCACGTGGGCCGCGAAGAACGCGCGACGTGTCCTGCGGGAGCGGTCCGTCTTCCCGGGTCTGGTGAGCATCAATCACGCTGCCTCCGTGCGGTATCAACCGATGGGCGTCGTCGGCGTGATCGGCCCGTGGAACTATCCGGTCTACACACCGATGGGGTCGCTCGCGTACTCGATGGCCGCCGGCAACGCCGTCGTCTTCAAGCCCAGCGAGCTCACTCCCCGCACCGGCACCTGGCTGGCCGACGCCTGGGCGTCGCTGGCGGCGCCGCACCAGGTGCTCCAGACCGTCACCGGCGACGGTCGGGTCGGTGAGGCGCTGTGCCGCTCGGGAGTGGACAAGCTCGCCTTCACCGGGTCCACCGCGACGGCGAAGAAGGTCATGGCGGTGTGCGCGGAGACGCTCACGCCGATCGTGGTCGAGGGCGGCGGCAAGGACGCGCTCATCGTCGACGCCACCGCCGACCTCGAGGCCGCGGCGACCTTCGCCGCGTTCGGCGCCATGGGCAACGCGGGCCAGACCTGCGCGGGTGTGGAGCGCATCTACGTGGTCGAGGAGGTCGCCGATCGTTTCGTGGACATCCTGACCTCCCGTGTACGCGACCTCCGGGTCGGCGACGCGGACGATGCGCAGTACGGACGCATGACGTTGCCGAAGCAGGTCGACATCGTGCGGGACCAGGTCGAGGACGCCCTGGCGCGCGGTGGTCGCGCCGTCGTCGGCGGACTCGAATCCGTCCGGGCGCCGTACGTCGATCCCATCGTGCTGCTCGACGTGCCGGAGGACAGCTCGGCCGTCGCCGAGGAGACGTTCGGTCCGACCGTGGTGGTCAACCGCGTCCGTGATCTCGACGAGGGCATCGAGCGGGCCAACGCCTCGAAGTACGGGCTGGGCGCGTCGGTCTTCACCGCGTCGAAGGCCGCGGCCGAGCGGGCGGCGGACCGGCTCCGCGTCGGAGTGGTGACGGTCAACTCCGTGCTGGGCTTCGCAGCGGTGGGCGCGCTGCCGTTCGGCGGAGTCGGCGACTCGGGCTTCGGACGGATCCACGGCGCCGACGGGTTGCGGGAGTTCTCCCGGGTGAAGTCGGTGACGAAGCAACGCTTCGCCGCCCCGCTGGGCCTGGTGACGATGACGCGCAAGCGGCGCGACGTCGCGGTCGCGCGCCTGTTGCTGACCAAGGTCTACGGGCGATGACCACCCTCCCCCGGCCGCGCTTCGGGCGGTTCGGGTGGGTGCGGGTGATCGACGAGCTGGATCCGGTGGCGGACGCGGCCACCGTCCTCAAGATCACGGCGGGCTGCGAGTTTCCCTGGGACTATCAGCGCGCGTTGGAGTTCGCGCTGTTCCGCACCTACTGCGTGCCCACCATCTCGGCGTTGCTCCGCAGGACGGGAGAGTTCGAGCACCGCCCCCAGAAGCGGTACGACGACACCGCGCTGCTGATGTCGGAACTCGTGGAACACGGGTACGACTCCGAGCGCGGGCGCGCGTCGCTCCGCGCGGTCAACCGCATGCACGCGCGCTACGACATCTCGAACGACGACATGCTGTACGTGCTCTCCACCTTCGCGTTCGATCCGCTGGACTGGATCGACCGCTACGGGTGGCGGCGCCTGCATCCGCACGAACGGATCGCGAGCGTCGCGTTCTACCGCGAGGTCGGGATCCGGATGGGCATCCGGGACATTCCCGCGTCGACAGCCGACTTCCACGCCTTCAAGGTGCGGTACGAGCGCGAGCGGTTCGTCTACTCCGACGACAACAAGGCCATCGGCGAGTACACCCGCGACCTGCTGGCGTCGTGGTACCCGCGCCCGGTCCGCTCCGCGGTGCGCGGCGCCGTGCTGTCGATGATCGATCAGGACATGACCCGCGCCTTCGGGTTCGGCGACCCGGTCCCCGCCGTGCGCCCGGCGCTCGAGTCGGCGCTGCAGGCCCGAGGCCGCGTGGAGCGTCTGCTGCCCAAGCGGACGGCATCGCGGTCGGCGCAGGATCCGCGCAACCGGACGTACCCCGGGTATCCGCAGGGCTACCACCCGAGCGACCTGGGTGTCTGATCAGGATCAGCGCAGTCGTTCCGCGTCCTTTGCCAGGGTGACCAACCGGTCGCAGAGCTCGGCGAGTTCGGCCGCGTCGGCGCCCTCCGCGACGGCCGTGGCCACGTCCTCGGCGGCGCACCGGACTCCGAACGCGCGATCGGCGGCGGCACCGGCCTCGGCCTCCGTGAGCACCACGGCGTCGTCCGCGACGACGGTGTCCTTCAGCGACGTCCGCTGTTCGTAGGCGCGCTGACGGCAGGACTGACGGCAGTACCGTCGGCGCCGGCCCGCAGCGCCCTCGACCACCGGCCGACCGCACCACAGACACGTGCTCGGGCGCCGTGCGCGGGACCGACCGATCCCACCGTCCACAGTCCCGGATTCACCCCGCATCGACCCGACGATACCGACGTGCGCGGACCCTGCCGCATCACCGGTTAGAATGGGGTGTTCGCGTGCGGGAACGTTCCGCGCACCACGCGCGTTGAATTCGACGGACGCGACATGCGTACCACGATCGAGAGAGGACTCCACCATGGCAGATCGCGTTCTACGAGGTAGTCGACTCGGAGCGGTGAGCTACGAGACCGATCGCGACCACGACCTCGCGCCCCGGCGCATGGCTCGATACCGGACGGACAACGGCGAGGAGTTCGACGTTCCCTTCGCCGACGACGCCGAGCTGCCCGGCACCTGGCTCTGCCGCAACGGTCTCGAGGGCAGTCTGATCGAGGGCACCGCGCCCGAGGCCAAGAAGGTCAAGCCCCCGCGCACCCACTGGGACATGCTGCTCGAGCGGCGTTCGGTGGAGGAGCTCGAGGAACTGCTCAAGGAGCGGATGGATCTGCTCAAGGCGAAGCGTCGCGGCGCCGGAGTCTGACCGCCTCTCCCCTGTCGTCACAGAGGGCCCCGGAGCATCTGCTCCGGGGCCCTCGGTGTGTCTCGGGTCCGTCCGAGATCAGCGCAGGTGCTGCGCGACGATCGGTCCGATGATCGCGAGTGCCTGCGGATCGGTCATCGCGGAGTGTGCGACCGGCACCGCGTGATCGTGGATGGCACCGCGGACGTGTCGACGCCAGGCCGAGGCGGTCCGCCGTACGTCGTTCCGATTCACCTCGTCCTCGGTCGCCGTGAAGAACAGCACGTCGCAGTCCACGACGCCCGGTGAGTACCCGTGCGCCAGCGAGGTCCCGTTCACGTAGCCCGCGTACAGCCGCTCGAGGGTGCCGACGGTCATCGCCGCCATCGGACCACCCTCGGACCGCAGCGCGGCCGCAGCCTCCGCGACCGTCGGTTCCACGCCTGCCGGCAACTCGTGGCCGGTGAACTCCTCGATGAGATCCCGCACCGACGGTGTCGACTCGAGGTACTCGTCGGCGAGCACGTAGCTGTCGAGCATGGTCAGCGTCGCGACGCTCTCCCCCACCCGCTGCAGCTCGACGGTCATCGCGTGGGCGATGAGGCCGCCGAGCGACCAGCCCAGCAGGTGGTACGGACCGTGCGGCTGGATCGACCGGATCTCGCGAACGTAGTACCGGGCCAGCTCTTCGACCGTGTCGAACTCCTCGGTGCGTCCCGAGACGACGGGTGACTGCAGGCCGTACACCGGCTGATTCGAGTCGAGGTGGGCGAGCAGACCGCTGTAACTCCAGGACAGTCCGAACGCCGGATGGATGCAGAACACCGGTGACGCGGAACCCTGCGGGCGCAGCGGCAGCAGCATGTCCAGTGACGCCGTGGCCGTCGCCGCGACCTCGTCCGCCGACAGATGCGCGGTGTCGTCGATGCGCGCGGCGAGAGCTGCCGGCGTGGAGTCGGTGAACAACCATTGCATCGGAACCGTCGTGCCGAGGGTCTCCTCGAGTCGAGCGACCACGCGCGTCCCCACCAGCGATGTGCCGCCGAGTTCGAAGAAGCTGTCGTCGAGTCCGACTCCGGCCACCCCCAGGATCTCCTCGTAGACAGCGCAGACGGCGCGCTCGGTCGCGGTGCCCGGATCGCGATGCTCGCCGGTGACGGCGAACTCCGGAGCGGGCAGCGCTCGCCGATCGAGCTTGCCGACGGAGGTCAGCGGCAGCTCGTCCAGCAGCATGATCGACTGCGGCACCATGTAGCCGGGCAGTCGCTCCTGCAGATGGCGACGCAGCGACGCCGTGTCGACCGACGACTCCCGGTGCGGCAGGACGTAGGACACCAGCACGGTGTCCCCCGAGGGCAGGACGTGGCCCATCGTGGTCGCGAAGTCCACGCCGTCGTGCACGTCGAACGCGGCGTCGATCTCACCCAGCTCGATGCGGAACCCGCGGATCTTGACCTGATGATCGGTCCGGCCCACGTAGGACAGGGTCGGGTCGCCGTCGGCGGACTCGCGCCAGCGCACCAGGTCACCGGTGCGGTAGAGGCGCTCACCCGGCTTGCCGTGCGGATCGGCGACGAACCGCGACGACGTCAACGCCGTGCGCCCGAGATAGCCGCGAGCGAGTTCCGGTCCGGCAAGGTACAGCTCGCCGACGACGCCGAACGGCACCGGTTGCAGCTGGCGGTCGAGCACCTGCGCCGCGACACCGCGGATCGGTCCACCGATCGTGACCGGACCCTTGGGCACCATCGGCGCACTCATCGTCGTGACGATGGTCGTCTCCGTCGGCCCGTACACGTTGTACAGCGAGCGTCCCGGAGCCCAGCGCTCCACCAGTTCCGGTGGGCACGCCTCGCCGCCGACGAGAATGTGTCGCAACGACGTCGCGCTCGCCGGGTCCGCGGTCGACAACGCCGCGGTCGTGATGAAGGCGTGCGTGATGCGTTCCGATCCCAACAGGTCGCCCAGTTCGCGGCCGCCGTAGACCCCGGGCGGTGACACGACGAGTGTCGCGCCGGATCCGTACGCGAACAGCTGATCCATGACGGCGGCGTCGAAACTCGGTGTCGCGAAGTGCAGCACGCGCGCCGTCTCGTCGACCTCGAATCGATCGCGCAGCTCGCCGGCGAAGTTCGACAGGCCGGCGTGGGTGACGACGACGCCCTTCGGTGTCCCGGTCGACCCCGAGGTGTAGATGACGTACGCGGGGTGCACGAGAGCGATGGGTACGAGAAGCTCTGCGGGTGTGAGGGGTTCGTCGGACGTACGAGCCAGCTCGGCCCGGGTGTCCGCGTCGTCGAGCACGAGCCACCGTGTCGACGAGACTCCGTCCACGGCCGCCAGGTGCTCCGCGGTCGTCAGTCCCCACGTGGTCGCCGAGTCCGCCAGCATGTGACGGACGCGGTCGGCCGGGTAGTGCGGGTCGACCGGGACGAAGGCGCCGCCGGCCTTCGCGACGGCCAGGACCGCGACGAGGGAGTCGAAGGATCGCGTGAAGCCCAGGGCCACCAGTGATTCCGGTCCGACACCGCGCCGGACGAGAGCTCGGGCCAGCGTGGTCGAACGTCGGTCGAGCTCGCCGTAGGTGATGTGGGCGCCGAGGTACTCCGCCGCGATGCGGTCGGGAACCCGGCGTGCGGTCTGCTCGAACACCTCGGACAGGGTCAGCGACGGATCGGGATCAGTCTCGCCGCCGTGCACGGGCACCAGATGGGCTCGCTCCTGCGAGGTCAACATCTCGACGCTGCCGATGCTGCGGTCGGGTTCGGTGGCCAGGACGCCCAACACGCCCACCAGACGATCGAGCATGGTGCTCACGGTGGCGGCGTCGAACAGATCGGTCGCGTAGTCGGCGGTGACGGTCAGCCCCGCCGGCTCCCGGTCGTCGGTGCGCCGGTCGGTGACCGTGAACTGGATGTCGAACTTGGCGACGGCGACGTCCACCTCGGCCGCGTCGACGGTCACCTCGCCCATGCGGGCAGTCGTCGGAACGTCGTCCTGCAACGACAACATGATCTGGAACAACGGGTGATGGCTCGTGCTGCGCTGCGGGTGCAGCACGTCCACCAGACGTTCGAACGGAACGTCGGGGTGCGCGAACGCGTCCAGATCGACCGCGCGCACGTGCTGCAACGCCTCGGTCAGCGACGCGGTCGGCGAGACCCGCGTGCGCAGGACCAGCGTGTTGACGAACATTCCGACCAGCGCGTCCAGTGCCTGGTCGCCGCGGCCGGCGACCGCGGTACCGACGGACGTGTCGAAGCGGCCGGCGAGACGGCCGAGCACGACGGCGAGGGCGGTGTGGACGGCCATGAACAGCGTCGCGTTCTCCCGCCGCGCGAGGTCGACGAGCCGCCGGTGCGTGTCGACACCCACCGTGGTGGTGACCACCCCGCCCCGGTGAGACGGCACGCTCGGCCGCGGACGGTCGGTGGGGATGTCGATACGGTCGGGAGCGCCGATCAACGCCGCCGTCCAGTACGCCAGTTGCGTCGAGACGAGGCTCGACGGGTCGTCCTCGGAGCCGAGCCGGTCACGCTGCCACAGCGTGTAGTCCGCGTACTGCACCGGCAGTGGCTCCGTCGCGGGTGCCGTGCCGGTGGACCGCGCGGTGTAAGCGGTGAGCAGGTCGGCGGCGAGCGGCGCCAGCGACCAGCCGTCCGCGGCGATGTGGTGCAGCGTGACGACGAGGACGTGCTCGTCCCCGGCCGTCACCTCGAGCAGGTCCACCCGCAGGGGCGCCTGCGTGGTCACGTCGAACCCGCGAGCCGCGCTCGTGACGATCGCGGCCGTCACCGCGGAGGGCTCGGTCACGACGGGCTCCAGCGCCACCGGCACCTCGTCCGCAGGCAGGATCACCTGGTGCGGGCCCTCGGGCGAGTCCGGGTACACGGTCCGGAGCACCTCGTGGCGGTCGACGAGGTCGCGCAGCGCGGCCTCCAGGGCGGCGATGTCGAGCGGTCCCGTCAGGCGCACCGCGAAGGGCACGTTGTACGCCCCCGACGCCCGGTCGAACCTGTTGAGGAACCACAGGCGTTGCTGCGCCGAGGACAGCGGGATCCGGTCGGGTCGAGGCCGTGCCTCGAGAGCGGGGCCGGCGGACTCGGCCAGCCCGTCGACGTGCGCGGCGAGGGCTGCGACCGTCGGGTGCTCGAAGAGTGCGCGGACCGGAACCCGAACGCCGCGAGTGGAACCCAGGCGGGAGGCGACCTGTGTGGCCAGCAGGGAGTTGCCACCGAGTGCGAAGAAGCTGTCGTCGCGTCCGACCTCGACGTCGAGGTCCAGCACTGCCGCCACGATCTCGGCGACGGCCCGCTCGGTCTCGGAGGCCGGCGCGTCGTGAGTGCGGTCGACGGCCACGACGACCGGGGCGGGAAGCGCCCGCACGTCCAGCTTGCCGACGGGAGTGAGAGGGATGCGCTCGAGAACCGTCATCGATGCCGGCACCATGTGGCCGGGCAGGACGGAGCGGACGCCGCCCGTGACCGCGTCGACATCGATGTCGTGTCCGGTGGCGGCGACGACGTAGGACGCCAGCGAGGCGCGACCGGAGGCATCGGTGTGCACCAGAGTGTGCGCGAAGCCGACGGACGGGTCCCTCGTCAGTGCGGCGTCGATCTCACCGAGCTCGATGCGGAATCCGCGGATCTTGACCTGGGTGTCCGAGCGTCCGACGTAGTCGAGCCGGCCGTCCGCAGTCCACCGCACGACGTCGCCGGTGCGGTACATCCGCTCCCCCGCGGTGCCGTACGGATCGGCCACGAACCGGCCCGCCGTCAGTCCCGCGCGGTCGAGGTAGCCGCGAGCGACGCCGACACCCGACAGGTACAGCTCACCCGTGACGCCGACCGGCACCGGATGCAGACGCGCGTCGAGCACCACGGCGCGGACTCCGGCGATGGGCGTACCGATGGTGACCGGTTCGTCGGCACGCAGTTCCGCGATGGCGGCGACGATGGTCGCCTCCGTCGGACCGTACCCGTTGTACAGCGAACGTCCGACCGACCAGCGCCGCACCAGGTCCGCGGAGCACGTGTCGCCGCCCACCACCACGGTGGTGAGACTCGGCAGTGATCCGGCGGCGACGTCGACGGTCGCGAGCGCGGCCGGGGTGACGAAGGCGTGCGAAACCGACTCGCGGTCGATCAGTTCGGCCAGTTCCGCGCCGCCGTAGACGTCGCTCGGGGCGACGACGACGGTGGAGCCGGCGCCCATCGCCATCAGGATCTCGAGCACCGACGCGTCGAAGCTCGGCGAGGCGAAGTGCAGGGTCCGCGATGTTCCGGTGATGCCGAACGTCGTGCGCTGCACCTCTGCGAACGAGGAGAGTCCCGAGTGCGTCACGGCGACGCCCTTGGGCAGTCCCGTCGATCCGGAGGTGTAGATGACGTAGGCCGGATGGTCGACACGCAGCGTGGACGTCCGGTCACGGTCGGTGACGGGTTCCGTCGACCGGGTCGCGATGTCGGCGACGGTGGCCGGGTCGTCGAGCACGATCCAGTCGACGTCCCGTCCTGCCGCCGGGCGGTCGGCCACGGTGCAGACACCGAGGTCGGCCCCGCTGTCGGTGAGCATGTGGTCGATGCGGTCCGCCGGGTAGCGCGGATCGACGGGGACCCAGGCCGCGCCTGTCATCGCCACGGCGAGCATCGCCGCGACGGACTGCGCCGACCGGGTGAGCGCCAGGGCGACGACGCGCTCGGGTCCGGCTCCGCGTTCGAGCAGGACCCGGGCGAGACGGGTGGCGTCGGCATCGAGCTCGGCGTACGTGCGCGACCGCCGACCCGTGACGTCGACGCCGTGGGACGGATCATGCACCAGCGCAGTGGTGTTCGCGTTCTCCCGCGCGACGGCGGCCCACAGGTCGGGCAGCAGTACCGGTGCGCCTGGACGCTCGCCGGCCCGTGTCGTCAGCTCGCGGGACTCCTGATGGGACAGGAGTTCGATGTCGCCCACGGTCACCGACGGGTCTCGGGCCACCGTGGTGAGCACGGCGCTGACACGGTCCGCGAAGGCGGCGATGGTGCTCTCGTCGTAGAGATCGCGCGTGTAGGTGACGCGGAACCGCCACGACCGCTCGCCGTCGGCGTCGGTGCTCTCCGTGACGGCGAGCTCGACGTCGAACTTGCTGCGCTGCAGATCGATCTCCGACGCGGTGACGGTGAGACCGTCGAGTTCGCCGCTGGTGACACCGTCGGACTGGAAAGCCAGCACGACCTGCACGAGCGGGTGCCGGCCGGCCGTCCGCGACGGCGACAGAGCGTCGACCAGACGCTCGAACGGCAGGTCCGCGTGAGCGAACGCGTCGAGATCGGTGCTGCGGACCCGGCCGAGAAGGTCGGCGAAGGTGTCGGACGGCGCCACGTCGGAGCGCAGGACCAGGGTGCCGACGAACATGCCGACCAGCTCGTCCAGTGCGCGATCGCGTCGGCCGGCGATCGGGGTGCCGATCACCACGTCCCGGGTGTCGGCGAGCCGAGCGAGCGTGACCGCGAGCGCGGCGTGCATCGCCATGAACGTGGTGCCGCCCCGGCGCTCGGCGACGGCCGACAGTGCGGTCATCACGGCCGGATCGACGGCGAACTCGTGGACGCCGGCCCGGTGGGACGGCGCCGCCGGGCGGACGCGATCGCCGGGCAGGGTGCACTCGTCCGGAAGGTCGGCCAGAGTGTCGGTCCAGAAGGAGAGGTCGCGGTGTGCCCGGCTCTCCGGGTCGGCCTCGTCTCCGAGCACGGCTCGCTGCCACAGGGTGAAGTCGCTGTACTGCGCCGGAAGTGGGGTCCACTGCGGGGCAGCTCCGCGGGTGCGGGCAGCGTAGGCGACCATGACGTCGCGGGTCAGCGGTCCGAGGGACCACCCGTCCGCGGCGATGTGGTGTACGACGAGACCGAGCACGTGCTCCGTCTCGGAGATCGACAGAAGAGTGGTGCGCAGCGGGGTCTCGACCGTGAGATCGAACCCGCGACGGGCGAACCGGGTCAGCGCGTCCGCGACGTCGCCGCGGTCCACGACGGTCGTCGTGAGCGGTGCGGGTGCTGCCGGTGCGACGACCTGGTGCGGTCCGTGATCGCTCTCGGGGAACATGGTCCGCAGGCTCTCGTGCCGTTCCACCACGTCGGCCAACGCCAGTGCCATCGCGGGGGCGTCGAGGACGCCGTCCAGGTGCACCGAGAACGAGATGTTGTAGGCGTCGGAGGTCGGGTCGAAGCGGTTGAGGAACCACAGCCGTTGCTGCGGCGACGACAGCGGAATCCGGTCCGGACGGCTCGCCGCCGGGATCGCGACGAGCGGGATCCGCGACGCCGCACCGCTGTCGGCGTCGAGGTGAGCCGCGAGCGCCTCGACGGTCGGGGCCTCGAAGAGAGTGCGCACCTCCACCTCACGGCTCAGCGCGGCGCCGATCGCACTCGTGACACGGGTCGCCATCAACGAGTTGCCACCGGCGTCGAAGAAGCTGTCGTCCAGACCGACCCGGGGCACCGTCAGGACGTCCGCGAACACGCGGGCGACGGTCCACTCGGTCTCGGTGCGGGGCTCGCGGTACGCCGTCTCCGCCGTCTCCGGTGTGGGCATCGGCAGCGCGCGGCGATCGAGCTTGCCCGACGGGGTGAGGGGCACCTCGTCGAGCACGACCACCGCGGACGGCACCATGTACCCGGGCAGGGTGCGGCGGGCGTGCTCGAGCACCGGCTCGGTTCCGGCGGTGCCCGGCGCGAGCGTGAGGTGCGAGACCAGGCGGGCGTCGGCCCGGCCCGCGTTCTGCACGCTCGTGACGGAGAACGTGACCGACGGATGACGCTGGAGCACCGCGTCGATCTCGGCGAGTTCGATGCGGTGACCCCGCACCTTGACCTGGTCGTCGGCTCGGCCGCGGAACACCAGTTCGGTTCCCGCGGTGGTGGTCACGGCGGCGACGACGTCGCCGGTGCGGTACATACGGTCACCCGGGGTGCCGAACGGATCGGCGACGAAGCGGGTCGAGGTCAGCGGCAGGCGCCCGAGGTACCCGCGGGCCAGCGCCGGCCCGGACAGGTAGAGCTCGCCGGGAACTCCGGGGACCACCGGGCGCAGACGACGATCGAGCACCCGCACGTCGACACCCCGGCGCGGGGCACCGATGGTGACGGGCGAGCCGGGTGCCATCGGCGGTGTCAGGGTCGCGACGACGGTGGCCTCGGACGGCCCGTACAGGTTGAGCATGCGGCGGCCGGGCGCCCACCGTTCGACGAGGGCGGGACTGCAGACGTCGCCGCCGACCCCGACGAAGGTCAGAGCGTCGAGGTCCGCAGGGTCCACCGTCTCGAGAGCAGCAGGGGTGACGAAGGCGTGGGTCACCCGCTGATCACGCAGCAGTGCGGTGAGGCGGTCGCCGCCGTAGACGTCGGTACCGGCGACCACGACGGTCGCGCCCGCGGCGAATCCCATGAGCAGTTCCAGGATCGAGGCGTCGAAACTCGGCGAGGCGAAATGCAGTGTGCGCGATAGCGGTCCGACTCGGTAGGTCGCCACCTGCTCGCGGGCGAAGTCGGCGAGGCCGCGGTGCGGCACCACGACCGCCTTGGGGGTGCCCGTGGATCCGGACGTGAAGATGAGGTAGGCCGGGTTCTCCGGGCGCACCCGTACGGGCAGTGCCGCCGAGGACTCGTCGGATCGGTGATCGACGGTGACCCACCGGACCGCAACGGGCAGTGCGGCTCCCGCGGCAGCGATACCGAGGGACGCGGCGACGTCGGTGACCATGCGCTCGATGCGCTCCGCCGGGTAGCGCGGATCCACCGGGAGGAAGGCGGCGCCGGTCTTCGTCACGGCCCAGGTCGCGACGATCGAGTCGATCGAGCGCTCGAGGCACACGGGCACGATCGATTCCGGGCCGACCCCCTCGGCGATCAACGCGTGCGCCAGCAGGTCCGACGCGTCGTCGAGTTCGCCGTACGTGACGGAGCCGTCCGCCGTGACGACGGCGGTGGCGGACGGATCGCGCCGCGCGGCCGAGACGAGGATGTCGGCGAGCGACGAGGTGGGCCCGGCTGCCGCGCCCACGAGGACGGCAGGAGCGTCGGTGGACGTGGACAGGTCGATGTCGCCGATCGCTCGGGTGGGATCCACCGCGACCGATCGCATGACGGACACCAGTCGCTGCGCCATCGTCGCGGCTGTCGCGTCGTCGAACAGATCGCGGGCGTAGCCCAGGCGCGCATCGACCCCGTCGGGCCGACCGTCGACCGTGGTGCGCTCCGAGAGCTGCAGTGTGAGGTCGAACTTGGCTGTGCCGGATTCGATCTCGGCGACCTCGACATCCAGTCCGGCCATCTCGACGCGGACCGGCGCGAGGTTCTCGAAGGAGAGAACGACCTGGAACATCGGGTGGCGCGACGTCGAGCGTTCCGGTGCCACCGCGTCGACGACACGCTCGAACGGGACGTCCGCGCGGGCGAACGCCTCGAGGTCGTGATCGCGTACCTCGCGGAGGAGGTCGGTGAACGGGACGTGCGGCGCGGGCGTCGACCGCAGCACCAGTGTGTTGACGAACATGCCGACGAGTCCGTCGAGCGCGCGGTGGCCGCGACCGGCGATGGGCGACCCGATCGCGACGTCGTCCGAGTCCGCGAGCCGTCCCAGCAGCGCGGACAGTGCCGCGTGCAACACCATGAACAGGCTGGCCGAGGTGTCCGATGCGAGCACGAGGAGCTGCTGGTGCAGATCGGCGTCGATGTGGAAGTCGTGGGCACCGCCGCGGTGCGACGGTGCAGCGGGACGGGGGCGATCCGTCGGCAGCTCGAGCGTGTCGGGCAGGCCGTCCAACCGCGCGGTCCAGTAGTCGATCTGACTGCGCAGGATCGAGGTCGGATCGTTCTCGTCTCCGAGTGCGGCGTGCTGCCAGAGCGTGAAGTCCGCGTACTGCACGTCGAGCGGTGCCCACAGCGGCGCACTCCCCTGCGTCCGCGCAGCGTAGGCGGTCATGACATCGGTCGCGAGGGGGCCGAAGGAGAACCCGTCCGACGCGATGTGGTGCAGCACCACGGCCAGCGTGTGCGACGTCGGCGAGGTGCGGAACAGGCGGACACGGACCGGGTGCTCCCGCGTGACGTCGAATCCGTGAGACGCGAACTCCCGCACGGTGTCGGCCAGCGCCGAGTCGTCGGTGTCGATCGGCGCGAGGTCGTGGTGCGCGGGGTCCTGCACCACCTGGTGCGGACCGTCGGCGGAGTCGGGATACACGGTGCGCAGCGTCTCGTGGCGCTCCAGAACGTCGGCGAGCGCGACAGTCAGAACGCCCGCGTCGAGGTCGCCGTGCAGCGTGATGGCGAACGGCATGTTGTACGCCGGGGACGCCGAGTCGAACCGGTTCAGGAACCACAGTCGCTGTTGGGCGAGCGAGAGGGGAATGCGATCCGGGCGAGGTCCTGCGACCAGCGGCGGCCCGGTGGTGACCACGGGCGCATGGGCGACGCGATCCGCCAGACGTGCCACGGTCGGCGCCTCGAAGAGGTCCTTGATGCCCACGTCGGCACCGAGCTCAGCGCTGATGCGGGAGACCACGCGCGTGGCCAGCAGCGAGTTGCCGCCGATCTCGAAGAAGCTGTCGTGGACACCGGGAACGGGGACGTCCAGCACGTCGGCGATGGTCTCGGCGATGCGTCGCTCGACCTCTGTGCGCGGCGGGACCGAGGGCACGTCGGCCCGGCGGCGCACCGGTTCCGGCAGTGCCTTGCGGTCGACCTTGCCGTTGGCGCTCAACGGAAGTGCGTCGAGAACGATCACCAGCGACGGCACCATGTAGGACGGGAGGCGGTCGGCGACGGTCGCGGCGACAGCGCGGACCTCGACGCTCGCCGCGTCGGTGCCGGGCTCGGGTGCGACGTACGCGACGAGCGTGGTCTCGCCGCGCTCGTCGACGTGGGCCACGGCCACCGCGTGGTGCACGGCGGTATGTGCGACCAGAGCCGCCTCGACGTCGCCGAGCTCGATCCGCAGTCCGCGGATCTTGACCTGGAAGTCGGTGCGGCCCAGGTACTCGACGGCGCCGTCGGCCCGCCAACGCGCCAGGTCGCCGGTGCGGTACATGCGGGTGCCGTGCGCCGACAGCGGGTCGGCGACGAACCGGTCGGCGCTCAGATCGGGCCGACCGACGTAGCCACGGGCGAGCTGGTCGCCCGCGAGGTAGAGCTCGCCCGCCGTTCCCACCGGAACCGGCTCGAGCCGGGCGTCGAGGATCTGCAACGCGGTGTTCCACACCGGCCGTCCGATCGGCACCGTGACGGCGTCGGCGTCGGTCACTTTCCAGTAGGTGACGTCGACGGCGGCCTCGGTCGGCCCGTAGAGGTTGTGCAGCGCGGACCCGGTGAGCGAGCGGAATGCCGATGCCGTCTCCGCGGGCAGTGCCTCACCGCTGCAGAACACCTGACGCAGGTCACCGAGCCGGGCGTCGGACGCGCGCAGTTCAGCGACGAAGGCGCTGAGCATCGAGGGCACGAAATGTGCCGTGGTGACGCCTGATCCGGCGATGATCGAGGCGAGGTAGCGCGGATCGCGATGCCCGTCGGGCTCCGCGATCACCAGGCGGGCGCCGACCTGGAGCGGCCAGAAGAACTCCCACACCGAGACGTCGAACGTCGCCGGAGTCTTCTGCAACACGGCGTCGTCGGCGCCGAGGTAGTACTCGTTCTGCATCCACAGCAGTCGGTTGACGATCGCCTGGTGCGACACCCCGACACCCTTGGGGCGGCCCGTGGAACCCGACGTGAAGATCACGTACGCCAGCGAATCGGGTCGCAGAGTCGCCGTGCGCTCACTGTCGCCGACCGGCGTGTCGGCGAGGCCGGCGAGATCGAGCATGTCGACGTCGACGCGCGCAGCGGTGTCGGGCAGGACGACACCCTGCGTGGACACCGTCAGCACGCACGCGGGCCGGGCGGTGTCGAGGACGTGGCCGAGACGCTCGGCGGGATGATCGGGGTCGAGCGGTACGTAGGCGCCGCCGGCCTTCTCGATCGCGTACATCGCGACGACGAGGTCGAGCGAGCGCTGCATGGCCAGGCCCACGAGCACGTCGGGTCCGACGCCGCGGGCGATCAACGCCCGCGCCAGGCGGGACGAGCGACGATCGAGTTCCGCGTACGTCAGTGCGGTGCCGGCGAACTCCAGGGCCGTCGCGTCCGGGGTGCGCCGCACCTGTGCGTCGAACAGCGCGGGCAGCGTGGTCCGCGGAACGCTCACGGCTGTGTCGTTGAACTCGGTGACCACACGGTCGTACTCGTCGGGCAGCACGACGTCGAGACCGGAGACGCGAGTTCGTGCCCCGCGTCCCAGGAAGTTCTCGAAGAAGGCGAGGAACCGCCGATGATGGGCGGCGAGGGTGTCCTCGTCGTACAGCGACGGGTTGCCCTCGAAGTCGATGTTCAGCGAGTTGCCGCCGCTGTTGTAGACGTTGAAGGTGAAGTCCTCGATGGGACCGCTGGAGAGCAGGTGCAGCCGGCCCACCAGATCGCCCAGACCGACGGTCCAGTCGAACAGCATGATGTTCACCATGGGTCCGAAGAACCCGCGGTGCATGGTCGAGCTGCCGTGGTCGCGGCGGATGTCCTCGTGGCGGTATTTCTGGTGGCGCAGCGCACCGGTGATCTCGAGGGTCACCGACGACACCAGGTCGCCGATGTTCATGTCGGGCGAGATGTGCACGCGGATCGGTACGACGTTGGACACCATGCCGCCCGAGCGGCGCAGCGCCGCGGTGGTGCGGACGGACACCGGCAGACTCATGACGACGTCGGCGCGCCCGGTGACCCGGTGCAGGTAGGCGGCGAAGGACGCGGCCACGACGGCAGCGGCACTGGCGTCGAATCGCTCCTCCGCGGAGGTGAGCATGTCGCCGACGGTCTCGTCGGTGACACCGTTGAGTCGCAGGCGACTCGGCGCGGCCGGGGCGGTGCGATCGGCGAGGGAGAAGGTGTCCGGCAGACCCTGGAGCGTGTCCTGCCAGAAGGCGCGGTCGGTCTCGAACCTGGTGGAGGTGCGATACGCGCGTTCTGCCGCGTAGAGCGTGGCCAGGTCGCCGGCCTTGCTGTCCGGGGTGGGAACACCGGCCTGCTCGTTGGTGTACAGCTCGGCGACGCGCTTCATGGCGGTGACGGCGCCGTATCCGTCACCGGCGATGTGGTGCATGCGGGTGTACCAGAAGTAGCGGTGGTCCTCGACGCGGAAGACGACGTTGACGGTCAGCGGATCGCGGTCCAGATCGACCGGGGAGCGCATCTCCTTCTGCATCCAGGCCAGGGCCGCGGCGATCGGGTCCGCCTCGGACCGGACGTCGAGCCGAGTGGTGCGCACGGTGGCTGCCGGGTCGACGACCTGATACGGCTGACCGTCGATCTCCACGAGCCTGATCTCGCCGGATTGGAGTTCCGCGGCCGCGCGGGCACCCACGCGCTCGAGCAGGTCGATGTCGAGGTCACCCTGCACGTCGACGTACTGCGCGACGGTGAGGGGAACCTCGGGAGCGAGCTTCTGGGCGAACCACAGGCTGGCCTGCGCCGGGGAGAGCGGGAAGGGATCGGACGCTGTCCGGTTCACGGTAGGTGTCGTGTCGGCCGGTTCGGTGGTTCTCGGTGCGCTGTCCGACGTCGTCATCGTTCGCTCCTCCTCGTCGGTCCCGTGGCCGAGGAGCGGTCCTGCTCCCCGGGCTGTGCGAGACGACGCACACTTCCACCGAACGGACGCAGAGAGCATCGACGCCGCGGCCGATTCGGCCGCACGTCTGCGTGCTGTGTGTGACTTCCGGTGTCCCCGACCGTGGTCGCACTCTGTACTGAGCTGTATGTGGCATTCGCTCAACCACCCGCCGTGGATGGGTGAGACTTACCAACTTCTCGGTTTGCGGACCCGAAACGTTACGTCCATCGCGGTGACAGATCACGAAAAGTGCGGAAAGACCGCCCCGACCAGCGGACGCGGAGCCGTGTGCCCGGTCAGCGGGCCCGACGCCGTCGAACGTTCGGTATCGTGGCGCCGATCACACTCAGGACGCCGAGGGCCACGAACACGTACTCGACGGTGGATCCCAGCCGTGTCGCGAGTGTGGTGTCGGTGCGCAGACCCACCGTGGCGACCAGATGGTCGGCGTCGAAGAGAGCGGTTCGCGAGGTCACGGAACCATCGGGCGCGATGACGGCGCTGACCCCGCTGGTGGCAGCGACAACGACGGTCCTCGAGTGCTCCACCGCCCGGACTCGCGACATGGCCAGCTGCTGGTAGGTCATCTCCGTGTCGCCGAAGGTCGCGTTGTTGGTGGGCACCGCGAGAATCTGGGCGCCGGCGCGCACCGCCTCGGTGGGTGCGCGGTCGAAGGCCACCTCGTAGCAGGTCGCGACTCCCACGGCGAGGGCCCGCTGCTCGCGATCCGTGCCGGCGGGCACGTGCACGACGCCGTCACCGTCGCCGGGCACGAAGTTGCCCGCCGAGTCGGCGTACGAGGAGAACAACCGGAAGAAGCTGCGGTACGGCAGGTACTCCCCGAACGGTTGGACGATCTTCTTGTCGTGGCGCTCCCCCGGTCCGGCGGCTCCGTCCCAGGCGATGACCGAGTTGGTGGAGGTGCCGTCGGCATTCGACAGCACCGCGCCCACGAGAATCGGTGCGTCGATCCGCACGGAGGCGGCGGTGATCTCGGCCGCTGCGGTCGCGTCGCGGGTGGGATCGACGTCCGACGCGTTCTCCGGCCAGATGACGACGTCGGGCTTCGGGGTCCGCCCCGCCTCGACCTCCTCCGCCAGCCGGAGAGTCTCGTTCACGTGGTTGTCGAGCACCTGGCGGCGTTGCGCGTTGAAGTCGAGGCCGAGCCGGGGAACGCTGCCCTGGATGGCCGCGATGGTGATCGTGTCGTCGCCGTCCTGCGGACCCGCGAGCGTGGGGCGTACGGAGAGGGCGACGACCGGCGCCACGGCGGCGAGCGCGACCAGCCCGGCGACCGAAGTGACGGCGAAGCCGGTTCGCACCGTCCTGCACAGCAGCGTCAGGCACACACCGATCAGTGCCACCGCGGCGCTGAGCAGCGGGGCGCCGCCGAGTGCGGCCAGCGGAAGCAGGGGTGACTCGGACTGACCGAAGGCCAGACGGCCCCAGGGGAATCCGCCGAACGGGACCGTGCTGCGCAACCACTCCGTCAGTGACCACACCATGGTGATCCACACCGCGGCGAGCGGCAGGCGGGACACCACCACGGCGAGCAGTCCGAACAGACCGAGGAACAGTGACTCCGCGACGGCAAGCGCGATCCACGGCAGCGGTCCGACGTACACGCCGATCCACGGGAGCAGCGGCAGGAAGAAGCCGAGGCCGAAGGCGAACCCGTACAGGAAGCCGCCCTTCAGCGACAGGGCGCGCGCCGGATCGTCGACCCGCCGCTCGGTCAGGACGAACGTGACGAGCGCCAGGGCGACGGGCGCGAGAAACCACAGTGATCGCGGTGGGAACGACGCGAACAGGAGCGCGCCGGCGCCGGCCGAGAGAGCGAGCCGCGCGGGTGGGATCAGTCGAGCGGGAACGCTCACGCGCGGTACACCGTGGTGCCGCGGTGCACAGTCTCCAGGCACACCGGGTCCGGCGCCTCGGGATCGAGGCGAGGCAGGGCCGGAACTCGTGACCGCGGGTCGGTGGACCAGCGCTGCACCGAGTCCCGTGGTGCGCTCACGACCAGTTCCGCGGCGTCCCACACCGCATAGCTGGCCGGCGCGCCCGGCACCAGCGTGCCGGCCAGGCCGTCGCGCACTCCCCCGGCGCGCCAGGCGCCGCGCGTGGCCGCGGAGAACGCGGCGCGGGGCGAGACGGCACTGCCCGGTGTGCGGTGGTTGACCGCTCCGCGGACACCCCGCCAGGGCTCGAGCGGCGTGACGGGTGCGTCCGACCCGATGGCCAGCGACACCCCGGCGGACGCCATCATCGCCAGCGGGTTGAGTGCGCGAGCGCGCTCCGCGCCGAGTCGGGTGGCGTACAGGCCCTCCTCACCGCCCCAGTAGGTGTCGAACACCGGTTGCACGCTCGCGATGACACCCCACGCCGCGAGGGCGTCGGCCTGCTCGGACGACACCATCTCGATGTGCTCGAGGCGATGGCCGCGAGACGCCACGGCGGGGCCGCCGAGCTCGGCCACGACCCGTCCGAACGCCTCGACCACGGCAGTGGTGGCGGCGTCGCCGATGACGTGGAAGCCGGCCTGGATCCCGGCGCGGGTGCAGGCGGAGACGTGCGCCGCGATCGCGTCGACGTCGAGATACGAACGGCCGCAACCGGAGTGGTCGGCGTAGTGGTCGTGCAGCCAGGCGGTGTGCGAGCCGATCGAACCGTCGACGAAGAGGTCGCCGCCCAGGGCGTGCGCGCCGGTCGCGGCCAGGAGTGCCGTCGCCTCGTCCGGGGTCGAGACGGCTTCGCCCCAGTAGGCGCGCACCTCGACGCCGTGCTCGAGGGCGAGGAGTTCGGCCAGGTCGACGCGGCCGGAGATGTCGGGGCCGGCGCACTCGTGCACGGCGGCGACCCCGTGCGCGGCAGCATGATCGAGCGCGGCGACGCGGGCGCGGTGCCGGCCCGCGGGGCTCAGCAGGTCCAGCGCCCGGGTGCGCACGGCATGGTGCGCCTCCGCGATGAGCGGCCGTTGCGGATCTGCGGTGGCGACCACGTCTCCGGCGGCGCGACGCAGCACCGTCGAGCACGCCGCGGAGTGCGCGTCGATGCGCGAGAGGTACACGGCCCGTCCGGGTGCTGCGGCGTCGAGCTCCGCGGTGGTGGGGCCGCGCCCCTCCGGCCACGTCGACTCGTCCCAGTTCTGCCCCCAGATCAGGGTGCCCCCGTCCTCGGCCGCGTACGCCGCGAGAGCACGCAGGCACTCGTCGAGAGACCGAGCGCCGCTCAGATCGAGTCCGATGAGCGCCAGACCGGTGGCGGTGGTGTGGACGTGGGTGTCCACGAACGCGGGAGTCACGAACTCCCCGTTCAGTTCCACCACCTCGGCGTCGGGATGCAGCGCCCGCGCGGGGCGATCCTCACCGATCCAGACGACGGTGCCGTCGGTGACGGCCATGGCTGTCGCGTCGGGCGCGGACGGGCTGTAGATCCGTCCGCCGACCAGCAGATGCGTACTCACGCTCGCCAGTGTGCCCGGTGTCGGGCGGCCGGGGTGTCGGGGGTCAGCGCTCGTCGCGGCCGGTGGTGCCGTCGATCACACCGCGGGTGTCGCGAGGGGCCGAATTCCCGCGGTCCGGCATCACGTCGCCGTCGATGACCACGTGACCGGCCCCGAATCCCTGCGGCCCGAATCCCTGCGGCCCGAATCCACCGGGCGGGAACGTACGGCCCGAGGCCACGGCCGTCTCGACGCGCCGGGCGGCGGACCGCGCGATGACCGGACGAAGCAGCGCGCGGGTCAGCGGGATCATCAGCAGCAGGCCGAGGACGCTCGAGACGAGACCGGGGATCGTCAGCAGGACCGAGCCGAGGGCCACGAGCGCACCGTCCGCGACCGCGCCGCCGGGTGAGCGGCGTCCGGCGTTGGCCGAGCGCAGTTCCGAGAGCACGCGCCGCCCCTGGGAGCGGATCGCGACCATGCCCATTGCGGACAGTGCGATCACCACGAACACCGTCCACAGGATGCCGATCGCCGAGCCGAGCCACACGAGGGCGCTGATCTCGACGACGAGGTAGAGGAAGAAGTAGAGCAGTGGCATCGCGGGAGTCCTTTCGGCGACTGGTCGAACCCGTCTGCCGTGTCAACGCGCGACCGCCTCGTTTTTCTCCCGGCCGGTCAGGCGCCCGGAGTGACCAGTCCGAGCTCGTAGGCGAGCACGACGGCCTGGACGCGATCGCGTAGCCCGAGCTTGGTGAGCATGCGGCCGACGTGGGTCTTGACGGTCGCCTCGGACAGGAACAGCTCACCCGCGATCTCGGCGTTCGACTTGCCGGCGGCGATGAGCAGCAGCACCTCGCGCTCACGGTCGGTGAGCGACTCGACGGCTGCCGATCGTCCGGGAACATCGCGCGGTTGCCCGGCGACGATGCGGGAGAGCAGACGTCGGGTCACCCGCGGCGAGACGACGGCGTCCCCTGCCGCCACGCTGCGGATCGCGGACACGAGGTCCTCCGGAGGCGTGTCCTTGAGGAGGAATCCGCTGGCACCGGCACGCAGTGCGCCCAGGGCGTGTTCGTCCAGGTCGAAGGTCGTCATGACGATGACCCGCACCTCGGGTTGCGCCGCGATGATGCGTTCGGTGGCCGAGACACCGTCGATACCGGGCATGCGGACGTCCATCAGCACGACGTCCGGTTCGAGGCGCGCGGCCGCGGCGATCGCGGTGGCACCGTCGGGCACGTCGCCCACCACGTCGATGTCGGGCTGCGCGCCGAGAACCATCGACAGACCCATGCGCATCAGTTCCTGATCGTCGACCAGGAGCACCGAGATGGACACGGGAGACAACCTAGCGGTCCGGGTGGTCCTGGTCGACGCCCAGCGCGGCCTTCAGTTCGAGTGGCAGCGTCGCGGCCACGCGCCACCGGCCGTCCGGCAGCGGACCGGCGCGGAGCTCTCCGCCCAGCACGGCGACACGTTCGCGCATGCCGATGACGCCGAAGCCGCTGGTGGTGGGTGCGGCGTGGATGTCGACGGCCGCGCCGGTGTCGTCCGAGGAATTGATCACCGACACCGTCACCGCGGACGGTTCGCGGCGCACGGCCACCACGGCTCGGGGCCGCTCACCGCCGTGGCGCAGCACGTTGGTGAGCGATTCCTGCACCAGCCGGTGCACCCCGAGCGACACCGCCGGCGGCAGGTCGTCGAGTTCGCCCGTCTGCTCGATGGACACCCGCAGCCCGGCGGCGCGCATCAACTCCACGATCTTGGCGAGGGCCGCGGTGCCGTACTCGGGGTGGGACTCGGACGACTCGTCGGTCCGCAACAGCGACACCGTGCGTCGGAGTTCGGTGAGTGCGGTGCGGCCGGTCGCGGAGATGTTCGCGAGTGCCGCCGCGGCCCGCTCCGGGTCCGACCGCAGCGCGTAGGACGCCCCGTCCGCCTGCACGATCATGACGCTCACCGCGTGGGCCACCACGTCGTGCAGTTCGCGGGCGATGCGGGTGCGCTCGGCGGACACCGCCTCGACGGCGCGTCGGTCACGATCGGATTCGGCGACGGCGAGCCGTGCGCTGACCTCGGCGACGTAGGCCCGGCGAGTCCCGAGGAACTCCGCCGTGATGTAGGCCAGGGCGTAGAGGAGGACGAAGAAGATGGTGGAGGTCCAGTCGGACCCGAGCACGAGTCGCACGACGACGATGTCGGCCGCGAGGCCCAGCGCGAAGAGGAGGGTCGTGCGCCGGTCGGTGTACACGGCCAGCGTGTAGAGCATCACCACGAAGCCGAGCTGCCCGGGCGGCAGCGTGCGCGGTTCCTCCGATGCCCACACCATCAGAGTCGCGACCTGGCCGAGTGCGAGCGCCGTCCAGGCGGCGGCCACCGGGTAGCGGCGGCGCCAGGCGATCGGCGTGGACACGGCGACCGCCATCGCCACGTAGACGAGTGGCTGCTCCACGGCAGCGACGGCCGTGAGCTCGATGAGGAAGAGTGACACCGCCAGCGCACAGTCGACCGCGAACGGACGGTGGCGGAGCCATTCGCTGAATCGGCGCATCGTGGTCGAAGCGTAGCGCGGGAGCTGTGATCGAATGTCCGCCATGGGTGCTGGTGACTGGTCGGTGTTGCTGGCTGCCGCGCTGGCGGCGGGTTGGGTGGACGCCGTGGTCGGTGGCGGCGGGCTCATCCTGCTGCCCGCACTCCTGTTGGTCACGCCGGCGGCCACGACCCAGCAGACCGTGCTGGCCACCAACAAGCTGGCCTCCGTCGCCGGCACCACCGCCGCGGTGCTGACCTTCTCCCGCAAGGTCCCGATGAACTGGCGGCTCCTCGCACCCGCCGGAGTGGTGGCCGCGGTCGGCGCGGCGTTCGGCGCCGCCACCGTCAGCCTCATCGACAAGGACCTCTTCATCCCCATCGTGCTGGTGGTGCTGGTCGGCGTCGCGGTGCTGGTGACGCTGCGCCCCACCGTCGGCGTCGTGGTGGGTGATCCGCCGACGCGCCGCCGCATCACCATCGTGGTGGTGGTGGCCGCCGTCGCCATCGGGTTCTACGACGGCATCCTCGGTCCGGGCACCGGCACCTTCCTCATCATCACGTTCGCCACCCTGCTCGGCACCGAGTTCGTGCGCAGCGCGGCGATGGCGAAGGTGCTGAATCTGGGATCCAACATCGGCGCCCTCCTGTACTTCTCGGCGACCGACGACGTCCTGTGGTTGCTCGGCCTCGCCATGGCCGTCGCGAACGTCGCGGGCTCGCTGGTCGGCTCACGCATGGCGATCTCGCGGGGCGCCGGGTTCGTGCGCATCGTGTTGCTGGTGGTGGTGTTCGCGCTCGTCATCCGACTCGGGTGGCAACAGTTCGGCTAGCGTCACCGATGTGAGAGACGTCGACAGCGATTTCGTCGCCCTGCCACTGCACGCGCTCGCGGACGCGGCGCTGACAGCGGCACGTGCGTCCGGTGCCACGCATGCGGATCTGCGGGTGCATCGCTTGCGGACGCAGTCGCTCGCTCTCCGCGACGGCGAGGTGCAGTCGAGTGTCGAGGCGACGACGCTCGGCCTCGCGGTCCGGGTGATCGTCGACGGCACCTGGGGCTTCGCGTCCGGCGCGGTGCTGTCGGTGGACGAGGCCGTCTCCGTCACCTCGCGCGCCGTGCTCGTCGCGCAGGCGTTGCGCGACCTGAACCGGGATCCCGTCGTGCTCGCCTCCGAGCCGGTGTACGAGAACGTGTCGTGGGTGTCGGACTACGAGATCGATCCCTTCGACGTCCCCACCACCGACAAGGTCGATCTGCTGGGCGAGTACTCCGGCCGTCTGCTGGCCTCGGACGGCGTCGACCACGTGAGTGCCTCCGTGCTGCAGGTCAAGGAGCAGTCGTTCTACGCCGACCTCGCCGGGTCGCGCATCACGCAGCAACGGGTGCGACTCCACCCGCAGATCGACGCCGTGTCCGTCGATTCCGCGTCGGGTGGCTTCGATTCGATGCGCACCCTCGCTCCCCCGACGGGACGCGGCTGGGAGTACCTGACCTCCGACGGGACCGGCGCCGACGGACTGTGGGACTGGGACGACGAACTCTCGCGCATCCCCGACTGGCTCGCCGAGAAGACGAAGGCCCCCGGCGTGGAGCCGGGTCTCACCGATCTGGTGATCGACCCGACCAACCTGTGGCTCACCATCCACGAGTCCATCGGCCACGCCACGGAATACGACCGAGCCATCGGCTACGAGGCCGCCTACGCCGGAACGTCCTTCGCGACGCCCGACCAGCTCGGCACGCTGCGCTACGGCAGTGAGTCGATGCACGTGACCGCCGACCGCACCGAACGCCACGGGTTGTCCAGCATCGGGTGGGACGACGACGGCGTGGCCTCGCAGTCGTGGGATCTGGTGCGCGACGGGTTTCTCGTCGGCTACCAGCTCGACAGGGTGTTCGCCCCCCGCCTCGGGCTCGAGCGGTCGAACGGGTGCTCGTACGCGGACTCGCCCCACCACGTCCCGATCCAGCGAATGGCCAACGTCTCGCTGCAACCGGACCCGCACGTCGATCGCAGCGTGGACGATCTCATCGCCGACGTCGAGCACGGCGTCTACGTGGTGGGCGACAAGTCGTGGTCGATCGACATGCAGCGCTACAACTTCCAATTCACCGGCCAGCGCTTCTTCCGCATCGAGAACGGGGCTCTCGCGGGCCAGGTCCGGGACCTGGCGTACCAGGCGACGACCACCGATTTCTGGGGCTCGATGGAGGCGGTGGGCGGACCGTCCACGTGGCGTCTGGGCGGCGCTTTCAACTGCGGCAAGGCGCAGCCCGGTCAGGTGGCGGCAGTGTCGCACGGCTGCCCCGCTGCTCTCTTCCGTTCGGTCAACGTCCTCAATACACGAACGGAGGCGGGTCAGTGAGCGTCAGCACTCCCCTCGGCGGCCACGATCTGGTGGAGCGTGCGCTGTCGTACGCCACCGTCTCGGACACCGTCGTGATCGTCGCCGACATCTCGGAGGCATCCCTGCGGTGGGCCGGGAACTCGATGACCACCAACGGCGTGGGTGACTCGAGGTCCTGGACCGTCGTCTCGATCGTGCGGGACGGCACGGCGGCGCGGGTGGGAACGGTCTCGTCCACGAGCATGGATCCGGATGATGTCGCCGGCGTCGTGGCAGCCGCCGAGGACGCCGCTCGTGCGGCTCAGCCCGCCACCGATGCGATGCCCCTCGTCGAGGGCGCCCCGACGCCGGACTCCGGATGGGGCGACGTCCCGCTCCGCACGGGGATCGACGTGTTCGACTCCGTGGTACCCGGCCTGGCGCGGGGATTCGACGGAGCCGATGCGTTGTACGGCTTCGCGCATCACACGGTCCGTACCGTGTGGCTGGGCACGTCCACCGGGGTGCGGCGGCGCGTCGTCGAACCTGTCGGGTCGCTCGAGATCAACGGTAAGAGGGGTGGTCTCTCGGGCGGTGCCAGTGCCTGGGTGGGCACCGGTACCCGAGACTTCCGCGACATCGATCTGGATGCGTCCCTGGCCGAACTGACGCGCCGGCTCGACTGGTCCGCCCGGACCGTCGACCTTCCCGCGGGACGCTACGAGACGATCCTCCCACCGTCCGCGGTCGCCGATCTGATGATCGATCTGCTGTGGTCGATGGACGGCCGGGGCGCGCAGGAGGGCCGCACCGCCCTGTCCGCTCCGGGCGGCGGCACCCGCATCGGTGAGGTGCTCGGACACCTCGGTCTCACGCTGTACTCCGACCCGTCCGAGAACGGCCTCGAGTACGCCCCGTTCGTGGTCACCGGATCCTCGAGCGACGCGGTGTCGGTGTTCGACAACGGAATGGACGCCGGCCGCACCGACTGGATCCGCGACGGTGCAATCACCTCCCTTGCCTACCCGCGTTCCGCCGCAGCAGAATTCGGGACCACACCCACTGTGCCCGGCGACAACCTCGTCATGGTGGGCGGCGCCGGCGGTTCCGTCGACGACCTCGTCGCGCGCACCGAACGCGGACTCTTGTTGACGACCCTCTGGTACATCCGCGAGGTGGACCCGACGACCATGCTCCTCACCGGGTTGACGCGGGACGGCGTCTACCTGGTGGAGGACGGCCGAGTGACTGCTGCCGTGAACAACTTCCGGTTCAACGAGAGCCCGCTCGACATCCTGCGCCGCGCGACAGAGGCGGGTACGACCGTTCCCACCCTGCCGCGTGAGTGGTCGGACTGGTTCACCCGCGCAGCGATGCCCCCGATGCGGATCCCCGACTTCCACATGTCGTCCGTGAGCGCGGCCCAGTAGGAGGGGCCTCACTCGCCGGGTGCGGTGAAGTAGTCGGTGCCGTGCGAGTCGCGGACATGGACGATCCCGTCCCGGACCATGCGGTGGTGCCACTGCCGCCGAGTCTTCAGGCCGTGGTGCCGGCGGCACAGCGGCGTGAGGTTGCCGGTGACGGTCCAGCCGCCACTCTCCGGGTCGGTGTGGTCGAACGGGACGACATGGTCGAGATCGCAGTCCTCGCTGGGCACAGCACACCCCGGATGGATGCATGTCGGATATAGGGCTGTCACCAAAGCGGCGATCGCCTCGGACGGGCGGTAGGTCAACGCCCCGGCCGGGGGCACGCCGAATCCCTCATGTCCGTCGGGGTCGGCGACGGCACGGTCGAGTGCTGATGGTGGGAGCGTGCGGAGGTACTCGACCTGCTCCCGGAGTTTTCGGTTTTACGTGCCGCCCAGTTTACCCGTGGTCGGTGTCCAGCCTGCCGGCATGCGGCGAGTTCGGCGGACTTCCCGCCCGGCGGCGGGAACCGGCGAGCCCGGTGGTTCGGAGTCGGTCGGCGGGTCGTGCTCCGGGCATCGGCAGCTGCACGCCGCCCGCGGTTCCGCGACCTTCGCCGCGGTGATCATCGCCTGCCACGTCGCATCCCCGGCGATCGTGCGGGCCACATCGGCTGGGACCGGTCCCCAGCCGACGAGGTGGCCGGGTTCCCCCGCCAACCCTGCTGCGGTGGCAGCATCGAGGACGATCACGGCACGGGCCGGCGTACCCGAAACGGCCCCGGTCAAGAGCGCGTGCGCGGCGTCGAACAACCGAGCCGGCAACGACGTCGGATCGGTGACCCCGCGTGCGGCGGCAGCGGCGATGTTCCGCCACAGTGCGGCGACTTTGTCGGCCGGACCACGGATCTTCATCTCGGCCTGATCGCGCGGGAGCTTGCGCACCGTCGCCGACCGCTCCAATGCTGCCCGTTCACGGATGATGCGGTGCCAGTCGGCGTCGAAGTCGGCGAGGATCCGGTCGATCGCCGACGCGACCGCACCCGGCGTGCACCGGGCTGCGACAGCAATGACCCGCTGCAGTAATGCTTCGGTCGCATGATGGAACCCGGCCAGGGATCGGCAGACCGTGCGGACGCCGCGTACGCCAACCGGCCCGCATCGAACGCTTCCTGCACCGCAGGACGGGCGGTGCGAATCAAAAACAGCCACTCCGTGACAGTGCTGGTGGACACCGACAGCGCCGACGCGACCTCCGCGACCGCGCATGCTTCGGCGGCGTCGGCGTCGAATACCCCACCGGTCGCGAGCACGGCGGGGCGTCGGGACTCGGAGTGGATGTAGGAGCACGACGCGGCGACGGTGCGGGCGAACGAGGCCTGGGCGTCGACCTTCGCCGACACCAACACATCGATGGAAACTGTTGCGTCGTACACGAATTCACCCCCCGGTGATGCCCCGATCAGGCCGCCCCCCGACGACCTGACCAAACATTAACTCACTCCACCGACAGAAACTAGAACGTATGTTCGAACCTGGCCGTGCGGCGCCTCGCAACTCCTCCGGGAACATGGAGTGTCAGCGGGAGCGCCTGATCCGGCAGGCGTTCGGTGAGGTCTACTAGAACAGCCATCAAACGACGCGGAGCGCCAGACCGACGGTGCTGCTCTTGCCCTTGAAGAGCGAGCTCATCGTCACCACGATGCGGCCGGTGATGCCGTACTTCTCGATCACCACGTCGCGGGTACGCGCGGTGCCTGCGTCGTCCAGCACCTCGGCGACAGCGTCCATGGCCGGGCCCACGTTCTTTCCACTGCGATCGCAGGTGGCCAACGTGACGCGGGGAGTGTTGCGGATCCGCTTGACCTTCCACGACTCCCGCTGAGTCCACATGAGGAGCCGATCCCCGTCGAGGGCCGCCCAGATGGGTGTCGGCTTGGGGGTGCCGTCCTTGGTGAACGTGGTCAGGAGGACGTACTTCGCGGTGCCGACGTCACCGAACGGGTTGCTCATACGAGACAGGATAGGCCGGTCAGTCGCCCTCGAGCTCGCCTTCGCTCTCGAGGTAGGCCGCACGGAGGTCCGCGAGCACTGTCGGGTCCGGTTCCGCCCACATGCCGCGTTCCACGGCCTCGAGCAGTCGCTCGGAGATTCCGTGCAGCGCCCAGGGATTGGACGTCGACATGAACTTCCGATTGGTCTCGTCGAGGACGTACTCCTGCGTGAGCTTCTCGTACATCCAGTCCTGCACGACTCCCGTGGTGGCGTCGTACCCGAACAAGTAGTCGACCGTCGCGGCCATCTCGAATGCGCCCTTGTACCCGTGCCGCCGCATCGCGTCCATCCAGCGCGGGTTGACGACGCGCGCACGGAACACGCGGGACGTCTCCTCGTGCAGCGTGCGGGTGCGCACCGATTCCGGGCGGGTGCTGTCGCCGATGTACGCCTCGGGAGACGTTCCGGTGAGCGCACGCACGGTCGCCACCATGCCGCCGTGGTACTGGAAGTAGTCGTCGGAGTCGGCGATGTCGTGCTCGCGGGTGTCGGTGTTCTTCGCCGCCACCGCGATGCGCCGGTAGGACGAACGCATGTCGTCCGCTGCCGGGACGCCGTTCAGTCCGCGGCCGTACGCGAAGCCGCCCCACGTCGTGTAGACCTGCGCCAGATCCTCGTCACTGCGCCAGCTCTTGCTGTCGATCAACTGCAGCAGTCCGGCGCCGTACGTGCCGGGCTTGGATCCGAAGATGCGGGTGGTGGCTCGGCGGTCGTCGCCGTGCTCCGCGAGATCGGCCTGTGCGTGCGCACGCACATAGTTCTGCTCGTCGGTCTCGTCCAGGCCCGCGACCATGCGGACGGCGTCGTCCATCATCGCGAGCACGTGCGGGAATGCGTCGCGGAAGAAGCCGGAGATGCGGACCGTCACGTCGATACGCGGCCGTTTCAGCTCGTCCAGAGCGATCGGTTCGAGGTGCGTGACGCGGCGCGACGCCTCGTCCCACACGGGCAGCACGCCGAGCAGTGCGAACACCTCGGCCACGTCGTCACCCGAGGTACGCATGGCGCTGGTCCCCCACACCGACAACCCGACAGAGCGCGGGTACTCGCCGTGATCCTGCAGGTAGCGTGCCACGAGCGACTCGGCCATCGCCTGGCCGGTCTCCCACGCGAGCCGCGACGGCACCGCCTTGGGGTCGACCGAGTAGAAGTTGCGGCCGGTCGGCAGCACATTGATGAGTCCACGCAGCGGCGATCCGCTGGGACCGGCCGGGATGAATCCGCCGTTCAGCGCATGCAGTACACGGTCGATCTCCTGGTCGGTTCCGCGCAGACGGGGAACCACCTCGGTGGCCGCGAAGCGGAGGATCTCGGCGACGGTGTCGGGCAGTCCCGCGGTGATGCCGTCGACGGCGTCCACCGACCAGTCGGCGCGGTGCAGTGCCGCAACGAGACCACGTGCCTGCTCCTCGACGGCATCGACCGACGCACGGGCCTCGTCGCCGTCCTCGCTGAGACCCAACGCTTCTCGCAGACCCGGAACGGTGCGCTCCCCGCCCCACATCTGACGGGCCCGCAGCATGGCAAGCACGAGGTCGACCTCCGCCTCACCGCGCGGAGCCTGCCCGAGGACGTGGAGCCCGTCGCGGATCTGCACGTCCTTGATCTCGCACAGCCAGCCGTCGACGTGCAGCAGCATGTCGTCGAACACCTCTTCGTCGGGGCGTTCCTCCAGGCCGAGGTCCTTGTGCATCTGGGCCGCGGTCATGAGCGTCCAGATCTGCTGACGGATTGCCGGCAGCTTCGCCGGGTCCAGAGTCGAGATGTTGGAGTGCTCGTCGAGCAACTGCTCGAGGCGGGTGATGTCGCCGTAGCTCTCGGCGCGGGCCATCGGCGGGATGAGGTGGTCGACGAGAGTCGCGTGCGCGCGGCGCTTGGCCTGTGTCCCCTCGCCCGGGTCGTTGACCAGGAACGGGTAGATCAGTGGCAGATCGCCCAACGCGGCGTCGGTGCCGCACGAGGCGGACATGCCGAGAGTCTTGCCGGGCAACCACTCGAGGTTGCCGTGCTTGCCGAGGTGCACGACGGCGTCCGCGGCGAAACCGCCGTCCTCCTCCGGGGCCGCGAGCCAGCGGTAAGCGGCGAGGTAGTGGTGGCTGGGGGGAAGATCCGGATCGTGGTAGATCGCCACGGGGTTCTCGCCGAACCCGCGAGGCGGCTGCACCATGAGGACGACGTTGGAGAAACGCAGTGCGGCGATGACGATCTCGCCCTCCGGATCCGCCGAACGGTCGACGTACAGCTCGCCCGGTGCCTCGCCCCAGTGTTCGACGACGCCGGATCGCAGGTCCTCCGGCAGCGTGTCGAACCAGCGTCGGTAGCGCGCGGCCGAGATACGGATGGGGTTGCCCTCGAGTTGCTCGGCGGTGAGCCAGTCGGCGTCCTGCCCACCGGCGGCGATGAGCGCGTGGATGAGGGCGTCGCCGTCCTGCGCGGCGAGGCCGGGCACCGCGTCGTCACCGTCGACGGGTCCGATGTCGTAGCCCAACTCGCGCATCCGCGTCAGCAGACCGATCGCCGACGCCGGGGTGTCGAGTCCGACGGCGTTGCCGATGCGGGCGTGCTTGGTCGGGTACGCGGACAGCATCAGCGCAACGCGCTTGTCGGCTGCGGGAATTCGGCGCAGTCGAGCATGCCGGACCGCGATGCCGGCGACACGCGCACAGCGCTCGTGGTCGGGTACGTACGTGCTGAGGCCGTCGGCGTCGATCTCCTTGAACGAGAACGGCACCGTGATGATGCGACCGTCGAACTCGGGCACCGCGACCTGGGTCGCGACGTCCAGCGGGGACATGCCGTCGTCGTTCGCGTCCCACATCGCGCGGGAGCTGGTGAGGCACAGGCCCTGCAGGATCGGCACGTCGAGCGCGGCGAGCTCGGCGACGTCCCAGGCCTCGTCGTCGCCACCGGCGCCCACGTTGGCGGGACGGGTTCCGCCGGCCGCGAGCACGGTGACCACCATGGAGTCGGCTTCGCGCAACGCCTCGAGCAGTTCGGGTTCCGCGCTGCGCAGCGACGCACAGTAGATCGGGAGCGCGCGAGCGCCCTTCGCCTCGATGGCGTCGCACAGGGCATGGATGTAGTCGACGTTGCCCGCGAGGTGCTGGGCTCGGTAGTACAGGACGGCGATCGTGGGCTCTGCCCCCGTGCGCCTTTCGCGTACCTCTGGATGCGCAAAAGGCGCACGGGTGCGCAGCACACCCCAGGTGGGGAGATGGGCGGGCGGGGCGAACCCGTGGCCCGTCAGCAGCACCGTGTCGGACAGGAAATAGGCGAGCTGCTCGAGGTTGTCCGCGCCACCCTCGGCCAGGTACTGGTGCGCCTGCGCAGCGACATTCGCGGGAACCGTCGACAGTTCCATCAACTCGGCATCAGGAGCCTGCTCGCCGCCCAGCATGACCACCGGAACGGGGCCGCGGAGCACCGCGTCGATACCGCTCTCCCACATCCGGCGCCCGCCGAGAATGCGCACGACCACCAGGTCGACACCGTCCATGAGCGTCGGCAGATCGGCGTCGACGAGGATGCGGGACGGGTTGGCCCAGCGGTACTCGGCGCCGGAGGCACGTGCGCTCAGCAGGTCGGTGTCGGATGTCGAGAGCAGCAAGATCACGGTGGTGGAGCCTTCCCTGGGGTTTTCGCGCCCCGTCGGCGTCGGTGTGCACCCCAGGTCTGACTTCTCCGGAGACGCTGGAGTCACAGTGGCGCGACCGCGCCGGAGTCTCACCGGCTTCCGGGGTGCTTCGCGATGATCGTACGTCGTAGCCTGGACTGCATGAGTGATGCCGGGGACAGGAGCAGACGGGACGCCTGCCCCGGGGCGCTCCAACTGCACGAGGCGAAGGACGGCTTGCTGGCTCGGGTGCGTCTGCCCGGCGGCGCGCTCAGCGCCGAGCAGATGGGTGTGCTCGCGGCGGCATCGACAGACTTGTCCGACGGTGAGTTGGTGCTCACCTCCCGGGGGAACGTCCAGCTCCGCGCGGTACGCGATCCCGACGACCTGGCCGACCGACTCGCGGCCGCGGGACTTCTGCCGTCGGAGACCCACGAGCGGGTCCGCAACATCCTGGCGTCGCCACTCTCGGGTCGTCTCGGCGGAACGGCCGACGTCCGCGACCTGGTGTCCTCGCTGGACACCTCGCTCACGGGTGATCCTGAGCTGGCCGACCTGCCGGGTCGGGTGCTCTTCTCGGTCGACGACGGCCGCGGCGATGTGACGGGTTTCGGCGCCGACATCGGCGTCCACGCCGTCGACGAGGACTCCTTCGCCCTCATCCTCGGGGGCGCCGACAGCGGCGTCCGGGTCCCGCGGGCCGACGCGGTCGCGGTGATGCTCGACGCGGCACGCGGGTTCCGCCGCGAGCGGCAGGGGCACTGGCGCATCGCGGAGATGCCGAACGGCGTGGAGGCTGTGCTCGGTCACGTCGATCACGCTGTCGGCGACCACCCTCGGGTCGCCGTCGAGACGTCGGTGGAGCCGCCGATCGGATGGTTCGTGCAGGACGACGCCACCGTCGCGCTCGGTGCCGCACTCGCCCACGGCGTGCTGCCGGCCCGCACCGCCCTCTTCCTCGCGGCGGTCGAGAAGCCGATCCACGTCACGCCGTGGCGCGGCATCGTGCTCCTCGATCTCGACGAGGGCGTCGCCGAGCAGGTCGTGCGTGTGTTGGCCCCGATGGGCCTGATCTTCGACGCGGAGTCACCGTGGGTGCGGGCCAGCTCGTGCGTCGGCTCTCCCGGCTGCGCGAAGTCGCACTCCGACGTGCGCGCCGATCTCGACGCCGCCGTGGAGAACGGCGAGGTGGGCGACGGCCGGGAGCACTGGGTCGGGTGTGAGCGCCGATGTGGCCGACCCCGCGGTGAGGTCACCGACGTGGTCGCGACCGAGAGCGGTTACCAGCGCTCCTGAGCCGCCTGCATCCGATCAGGAGCCCGGTGCGGTCACGATCAGGTAGTACAGCGTGGCACCGATAGCCAGTATCTGTTGGCCCGGGAAGGCGTAGTTGTCGACCAGCCAGTGGCCGGCGAGGTCGAACAGATCGCTCGGAAACATGGTTCGGCTCCGTTCTCGTCGACGACCCCGCGGTCGTTCGTCTCGGCAACGTTACGGACGATGCAGCGCGACCGGAACAGACCGAGCGTCACGATTCGGTGTCGATCCGTGGTGCCTCTCCCCCGTGCCGCGGCGCCGGACCCTGGCCGACCGCGGCGCGTCATCGCTCCCTATCGTGGAGCCATGCACGACTACATTCGCGACGGCGACGAGATCTACCGGCGCTCCTTCGCGACCATTCGCGAAGAAGCCGATCTGTCGGCCTTCTCCGACGATGTGGCCCAGGTCGTCGTGCGCATGATCCATGCCTGCGGCGAGGTGAATCTCGCACAGTCGATCGCGTCCACACCCGACGTCGTGGCCAAGGGTCGCGCGGCACTCCGCGCCGGGGCCCCGGTGCTGTGCGACGCGACGATGGTCGCGTCCGGCATCACCCGTCGACGGCTTCCAGCCGACAACGAGGTGATCTGCACCCTCAACGCACCGGACGTCCCGGAGATGGCGCGCGAGCGCGGCACCACCAGAACGGCCGCAGCGGTAGATCTGTGGGTCGACCACCTCGACGGCGCCGTCGTCGCGATCGGCAACGCACCCACCGCACTGTTCCGGCTCATGGAGTTGATCCAGCAGGGCGCTCCGCGCCCGTCCGCGATCCTGGGTGGGCCCGTGGGCTTCATCGGCGCCGCGGAGTCGAAGGACGATCTCGTCGCCTCCGGTCTCGGCCTCGACCACCTGCTCGTCCTCGGCCGCCGCGGTGGCAGCGCCATCGCCGCAGCCGCCGTCAATGCCATTGCGACGGAACGCGAATGAGCGGCAAGCTCTGGGGTGTCGGTATCGGCCCGGGTGATCCGGAGCTGGTGACGGTCAAAGCCGCGCGGGTCATCACCGCCGCCGACGTCGTCGCCTTCCACAGCGCCCGGCACGGCAAGAGCATCTCGCGCCGCACCGCGGAGCCGTACCTGCGAGAGGGGCAGATCGAGGAACACCTGGTCTACCCGGTGACCACCGAGGGCACCGACCATCCCGGCGGGTACGACGGCGCGCTCGCGGACTTCTACGTCGAAGCGTCCGAACGTCTAGCGGCGCACCTCGAGGCCGGGCGCTCGGTCGCGCTGCTCGCCGCCGGCGACCCGATGTTCTACAGCTCGTATCAGCACATGCACGTTCGTCTCGCGCACCGCTTCGACACCGAGGTGATCCCCGGCGTCACGTCGGTCAGTGCGGCGTCCGCGGCGGTCGGGGAACCGCTAGTCGAGGGTGACGAGGTCCTGACCATCCTGCCGGGGACCCTGCCCCGCGCTGAACTCACGCGGCGACTCGAGGACACCGACTCCGCCGCGATCCTCAAGCTGGGCCGCACGTATCCCGCTGTGCGCGAAGCCTTGCGCGACAGCGGCATGATCGACCGCGCCCGCTACGTCGAGCGCGCGAGCACCACCGGCGAACGCGTTCTCGCCGCCGACGATGCGACGGACGTTCCGTACTTCTCCATCGCCGTGGTCTCGAGCCCGTCCTACGTGGTCAGCGAACCCGCTGCGTCGGGCGAGGTGGTGGTCGTCGGATTGGGGCCGGGCTCCGCCGAGTGGACCACGCCGGAGGTGCGCGGCGAGCTGCTCCGCGCCACCGATCTCGTGGGCTACACCACCTACATCGACCGGGTGCCCGTTCGAGCCGGCCAGCGTCGACACGCGAGTGACAACCGAGTCGAATCGGAACGGGCCGAGATGGCACTCGATCTCGCGTCTCGCGGCGGTCGGGTCGTCGTCGTGTCCTCCGGCGATCCCGGCGTGTTCGCCATGGCCGCAGCGGTTCTCGAGGTGGCGGCGCAGGACCGATGGCGCCACGTTCCCGTGCGCGTCTGCCCCGGGGTCACGGCCGCCAACGCGGTCGCGAGCCGCGTCGGCGCTCCCCTGGGCCACGACTATGCCGTTCTGTCCCTGTCCGATCGCCTCAAGCCGTGGGACGTGGTCGAGCGCCGCATCCGCGCGATCGCGGCGGCCGACATGGCGTTCGCCGTCTACAACCCGGCCTCGCGCTCGCGGACCTGGCAGGTGGAGGCGCTGAAGACGCTCGTGCTCGAGCACCGTGGCCCGGACACTCCCGTCGTCGTGGGCCGCGACGTCTCGGGACCCGAGGAATCGGTGACCGTCGTCCGGCTCGGGGATCTCGACCCGGCCACGATCGACATGCGCTGTCTGCTCATCGTCGGAGCGTCCACCACGACGGTCGATCACACCGCGGACGGCCCGCGGGTGTTCACGTCACGGCGTTACGACACCGTCGATCCCATCGCCCGCGTCGGGAGCGGCGCGGGGAGTGCGTCGCTTCAGTAACCAGGTCACGCACTTGTCGGCAGTCGGCACCACGGGCACGTCGTCCTGAACGGGCGGCCGTTCCACCATGACGACGGGGATGCCGCGCTCGCGGGCGGCCTGAAGCTTGGCCGACGTGAGCTTGCCGCCGCTGTTCTTGCTCACCACCACGTCGATGCGGTGCTCGTCCAACAGCTCGCGCTCGCCCTCGAGGTCGAACGGCCCGCGTGACTCCAGAATGCTCGAGTGCGCGGGGACCTCACCCTCGGGCGGATCGATGCACCGCACGATGAAGTGCCGGTCGTCCAGGGACGCGAAGTGGTGCACGCCCTGTCGGCCGATGGTGAGCAGGACGCGGGCGAGAGCGGGTCGGTCGGCGAGTGCCTGCGCTGCCGCCTCCATCGACGGCACCGTGATCCAGTCGTCCTCGGCCAGCGGACTCCACGGCGCGCGACGCACCAGCACCAGCGGCACGTCGGCCGCCGTGCAGACCTCGACCGCGTGCGCCGTCATCGTCGCGGCGTAGGGATGCGTGGCGTCGACGACGTGCGTCACCTCGTGCTCCGTGATCCACTCGCGCAGACCGTCCACCCCACCGAAGCCGCCGATCCGCACCTCCCCCACCGGGAGCACGGGATCGGCCACTCGGCCGGCGAGCGAGGAGGTCACGGTGGTGCCGTGCAGTCCGTCCAGCTTGATCGCGAGCTGACGTGCTTCGGACGTGCCACCGAGAACCAGAACATGCATTGGGGCGACCTTACCGGCCCCGGACGGTCAGTGATCGAGCCGTCGCCGGGCCGCCGAGTACAGGAAGCTGTCCGGGAAGCCCTCGGCCGACAAGACGCGGCCCACGACCACGACCGCCGTCTTGACGATGCCCGCCGCCACCGTCGCGTCCGCGAGATCGGCCAGGGTGCCCCGCACAATGACCTCGTCCGCGCGGCTGGCGAAGGCCACCACCGCTGCGGGACAGTCGGATCCGTAGTGCGGCACGAGTTGCTCGGTGATGCTGTGGATCTGGCGCGCACCGAGATGAATGACCAGTGTCGCCCCGCTCCGTGCCAACGTGGGCAGATCCTCGCCGTCGGGCATGGCCGTCGACAACGTCGACACCCGCGTCAGCACCACGCTCTGCGAGATCCCGGGCACGGTGAGTTCGCGACCCAGCGCGGCCGCAGCTGCGGCGAACGCCGGAACGCCCGGCACGATCTCGTAGTCCACACCCGCCGCGTCGAGTCGTCGCGACTGCTCGGCGACGGCGCTGTACAGCGACGGATCGCCGGAGTGCACGCGGGCGACATCGAGGCCGTCACGCGAGGCGGTGACGAGTTCGTCGACGATCGCGTCGAGCGTCATGCGAGCGGTGTTCACGACGCGGGCGTCTGCCGGGCACGTGTCGAGCAGTTCGCGTGGCACCAACGACCCGGCGTACAGGCAGACCGGGCTCGACGCGATGATGCGGGCTGCGCGGACGGTCACGAGATCGGCCGCACCGGGTCCCGCGCCGACGAATCTGACGGTCACGCTGTCTCCTTCTTCACGACGCTCCACTGCGTCACCGGCATCTGCGGACGCCACCCGGTGAATCCGCCGAGCGGTTCGCCGCGATGCACCTGCAGTCGTCGCAGCAGACCACCGTGCCGCTGATACCACTGCAGGAGAAGCGATTCCGACTCGGCGGTGACGGCATTGGCCACCAGCCGCCCACCCTCGGGCAGGGCGTCCCAGCAGGCGTCCATGACTCCGGGTTGGGTCGCGCCGCCCCCGACGAACACGGCGTCGGGTTCGGGCGCACCGGACAAGGAATCGGGTGCCGCGCCGCGGACGACGAGCGACGGAACGCCCAGGGCGACAGCATTGGTCCGGATAGTGGCGGATCTGGACTCGACGCGCTCGAACGCGATCGCGGAACATGCCGGATGCGTGCGCATCCATTCGATCGCGATGCTTCCCGACCCGCCGCCGACGTCCCACAGACGTTCACCCGGTGAGGGCGCGAGGGCGCTGAGAGTCAGCGCCCTGACCTCGCGTTTGGTCAGCTGACCGTCGCCGACGTAGAGCGCGTCGTCGAGTCCGGGTGCGCGCGAGACGGTGTGGCCCCGCACCTCGAGCGCGACGACGTTCAGTGAGTCGACGTCGCGCGCGTGCACCCAGTCGGTGACGGGCAGCGCACGCACCCGCTCGCGCGGTCCCCCGAGTTGCTCGAGCACTGACATGGCACTGGAGCCGAGGTCACGGCTCAGCAGCAGAGTCGCGAGTTCGGCTGCGGTGCTCTCGTTCTCGGCGAGCACGAGGACGCGGCGTCGGTGTGTCAAGGCGGGCAGTACGGTCTCGATCGGCCTGTTCACCAGGGACACCACCTCGACGTCGTGGAGCGCCCAGCCGAGACGGGCGCACGCGAGCGACGCCGACGACGGGTGCGGAAGGACGCGCACCGCATCGGCACCGAGGAGCCGCGTCAACGTCACGCCGATCCCGTGGAACATCGGGTCACCGCTCGCGAGCACGCATCGCCGCGTACCGGCATGCTCGTCCAGGAGACCGGTCAGTGCAGGCAGCATCGGGGTGGGCCACGCGATTCGCCGAGCCGCGGTGCCCGGTACCGCGTCGAGTTGACGCTCGGAGCCGAACAGGACGTCCGCGGATTCGACGGCGTCACGGGAGGTCGGCGACAGCCCGGCCCACCCGTCGGCGCCCACGCCCACGACGTCGATCATCGCGGCATCCGGCGCCAGATCGGACGTGGGAGGACGCGCATCAGGGCGACGAGTAGGCGCAGACGGCCGGGCACCCACACGACGTCGGTCCGCGAGCTCAACGCGCGGACCACCGCGTCGGCCACCTGGCCGGGTGTGCTCGACATCGGTGCGGGAAACATCCCCTCGGTCATCCGGCCGATGACGAAACCCGGTCGGATCAGCAGCAACCGCACACCGGTCCCGTGCAGCGCGTCGGCGAGACCGGACGCGAATCCGTCCAGTCCGGCCTTCGCCGACCCGTAGACGTAGTTCGCCTTGCGGACCCGAGCGCCGGCGACGGAAGAGAAGACGACGAGCCGGCCGGATCCCTGCTCGCGCAGCGCCGTCGAGAGATGTGTCAGCATGCTGACCTGCGCCACGTAGTCCGTGTGGACGACGGCCACCGCGTGCGCCGCATCCGTCTCGGCGCGCGTCTGATCGCCGAGGATGCCGAAGGCCAGGACCGCCGTGTCGATCGGCCCGTGAGCCAGAACCGACGTCACGAGACCGTCGTGCGACGCCAGGTCGTCTGCGTCGAACTCGAGCGTCGTCACCCGACTCGCGCCGGCCGCGCGCACTCGATCCGACTCGGCGACCAGATCGTCGGACCGACGGGCGGCGAGGACGACGTGGCGGCCGCGCGCGAGGCGCTCCGCGATCTCGAGACCGATGTCGCTGCGACCACCGAGGAGCAGCAGGATGCCGGTGCTCGACTGGTCGGGTGTGGTCAGGTCACGGCCGGCCGGTGGGTGGGTCACGGCGTCCAGTGTCCTCGATTATCGTGGCGGTCATGCCCGCCACCCCCTCCTCGCTGAACGCCGACGCCGGAACCTTCCTCACCGAGCGTCATCTGGCAACGCTGGCCACGAAGCGTCAGGACGGCACACCGCACGTGGTGGCGGTGGGATTCACGTGGGATCCGGAGGCAGGTCTGGCGCGAGTGATCACGCGGGACGGATCGCAGAAGGTGCGCAACGCCGAGCGCGGCGGCTACGGCGCCGTGACTCAGGTCGACGGGGCGCGATGGCTGACCCTCGAGGGGCCGGCGCGCATCCTGCGCGAACCCGACGCCGTGCGTGATGCGGAGAACCGTTACGCCCAGCGCTACCGGACGCCGCGGGAGAACCCGGAGCGCGTGGTCATCGAGATCACCGTCACCCGGGTGATGGGCTCCCAGTCGTTGCGGGACTGAGCAATCGGGCGGCGGCCTCCCTGGCCGCCCGCGCGGTCTCGCTCGACCGCGTGATGGCCGCGGTGGTCTGAGCACCCTCCGCCAACAGCGCGATCTGCAGTCCCACGGTGGGCGACGCCCCGGCCGCGACGGCCAGCGTCGTGACATGGTCGATGAACGTCAGCTTGTGGGCGCGCGCGGCATCGGACACCGCGGGCATCGTGGCGCCGAGTTCCCCGAACGAGTTGATGAACGCGCACCCGCGGAAGTCGTCCTCGAGGAACCAGTCGTGCAGGAAGTCGAAGATCGACAACAGCTTGTCCCGCGGTGACTCGTGTGCGCTCTCGGCCTCGTCGATCCGGCTGTTCCACATCGTCGTCCGGCCGTCGAGCACCGCGGTGACGATCGCGGACTTGGACGGGAACTCCGCGTAGAGCCGTTTGAGCGGAACGCCCGCCTCGGTGCGCAGTTCGTCCATACCGACGGCCTGCACCCCCTTGGCATAGAACAGCGTGTCTGCCGCCGAGAGGATCCTGGCGCGATGATCGGTCTCCACGAACCCTCCTGTCGTCATGAGCACTTGCGGCGAGAACCAACGTTCTCTACTGTAGCCGACACGAGCGAGAACGCTCGTTCTCCACGAGAGACATTCCCGTCGAAAGGTCGCGCACGCCATGGGACACATCACTGTCGGACACGAGAACAGCACCCCGGTCGACGTCTACTACGAGGATCACGGCAGTGGACAGCCCGTCGTCCTCATTCACGGATATCCGCTCGACGGACACTCGTGGGAGCGCCAGACCGCGGCTCTGCTCGACGCCGGCCACCGCGTCGTGACGTACGACCGTCGAGGCTTCGGACAGTCGAGCAAGCCCACGTCCGGGTACGACTACGACACCTTCGCCTCGGACCTGAACGAGGTGCTCGAAGCGCTGGATCTGCGCGACGTGATTCTCGTCGGATTCTCCATGGGTACCGGTGAACTGGCGCGGTATGCCTCGCGATACGGGACCGACCGTGTGGCGAAATTCGCCTTCCTCGCGTCGCTCGAGCCGTTCCTCCTGCAGACCGACGACAACCCGACGGGTGTGCCGCAGTCGGTGTTCGACAGCATCGAAGCCGCCGCACGCGGAGACCGCTTCGCCTGGTTCGACGCGTTCTACAAGGACTTCTACAACCTGGACGACACGCTCGGCACGCGCATCAGCGAGGCCGCCGTCCGCAACAGCTGGAATGTCGCGGCGGCGAGTGCGCCGATCGCCGCGTACGCGGTGGTTCCGACGTGGCTCACCGACTTCCGCGCGGACGTACAAACCGTCCGGGAGTCGGGCAAGCCCACGCTGATCCTGCACGGCACCGCGGACAACATCCTGCCGATCGATTCGACGGGTCGCCCGTTCCACGACGCCTTCCCCGAGGCCACCTACATCGAGGTGGAGGGCGCGCCCCACGGTCTCCTGTGGACCCACTACCAGGAGGTCAACACGGCGCTGCTCGACTTCCTCGAGTGACGTCAGAAGCGGGACGCGTCGAGCAGTGACTCCGCGACCGAAGTGTCACCGAAGACGGTGAGCACGTCGAGTGGTCGACGACGGCAGAGCACCAGCAGCAGGTGCTCTGCCGTACCCCGCAGTGCCACATCGGCTTTCCCGTGCCCGCGCGCACTGGCGAGGACGTCGGCCCCGAGCGTGAACGTCCACTCCAGGTCGTCCACGTCCGTTCCGTGCACGTGCACGGTGCGCCCGATCGACTCGGGCGTCAGACGGTCGAGGAGCAGTCGGTGCGGATACTGCACCTCCGTCAGCTCGGCCACGGCGTCCGCGGCGGCGTCGGGATCGAGCGCCTCGGGCGCCACTCCCCCGGCGGCGCGCACGGCGTCGGCGGCGTCGATGCGATGCACGGCGACCTCGTGTGCCTGCCGTCGGAGCCACCACGCGGCCGTGCGCGCGCCGACGAACGTCTCCACGACCGCCTCGGGATCCGTCGACTCGAACGTGGCGACCATCGCCTCCAGCGACGATCGGTACGCGGGGAGACTGTCCGGGCCCTTGGGTAACGATTCGACCTGCTGCTTCGCCACCGCGCCCGTGTCCGCACCCGGGCCCGCCAGGATCACCGCGTTCGCCCACCGGTGGACCTTGCCCGTGTGTCGGACCACGTGCTCGAGCGTCCATCCCGGCACGGTGGGTACCGGCGCCGTCAGCGCATCGACAGGCATCGACGCGAGGCGGTCGCCCTCGCGTCGCAGTGTGGCGAGGAGGTCGAGGCTCATCGCACCGGAAGCACGGTCAGGCCGTGCGGCCGCGTGTTGACCGACTCGCACCCCTCCGGAGTCACGATGACGATGTCCTCGATGCGGGCGCCCCACTCGCCGGTGAAGTACACCCCCGGCTCGATGCTGAACGCCATCCCCACCTCGAGCGGAATGTCGTTGCCCGCCACGATGTACGGCTCCTCGTGCACCGAGAGGCCGATGCCGTGCCCGGTGCGGTGCACGAAGACGTCGCCGTAGCCGGCGTCGACCAGGATGTCGCGTGCGGCGGCGTCGATCGCCTCCGCGGTGACTCCGGGACGTACTGCATCGACAGCTGCCTGCTGCGCGCGCTCGAGGACCGCCACGGTCGCAGCGACCGAGTCCGACGGCTCACCGATGCTGTAGGTCCGGGTGGAGTCCGAGTTGTAGCCCGGCTCGACGGGGCCACCGATGTCGATGACGACGACGTCGCCCTCCTCGATGACGCGCTCGGACACCTCGTGGTGCGGGTCGGCGCCGTGCGGGCCCGAGCCGACGATGACGAACGCCGCCTCCGTGTGCCCCTCCTCGAGAATCGCGGCCGAGATGTCGGCAGCGACCTGAGCCTCGGTGCGCCCGGCCGCGAGGAACTCGCCCATGCGCGCGTGGACGCGGTCGATGGCGGCGCCCGCCGTGCGCAACGCGCCGATCTCCGCGTCGTCCTTGGTCATCCGGAGCTCGCGCAGGACCGCCGTCGCCAGGACGGGCATCGCGCCGAGCGCCTCGGTCAGCGGAACGAGATGCAGGGCGGGCATGGCGTCGGTGACAGCGGTCCGGGCCGGGCCGGGAAGCAGCGCCGCGACTGCCTGATGCGGATTCACGCCGTCGACCCAGTCCCGCAGCTCGATTCCCAGGTCGGCCGCGGCCGAGTCCTTCAACGCCGCCAATTCGATGCGAGGCACCACCACCGACGCGGCCGTGCCGTCCGCCGGGACGACGAGGCAGGTCAGACGCTCGAACGACCCGGCGCGCGAGCCGAGCAGATAGCGCAGGTCGGGTCCGGGCGTGATCAACAGCGCGTCGAGACCGGCCTCGGCGGCGAGAGCCGCCGCTCGGTCGAGGCGGGTGCGATACACGGAGGAGGGAAACCGAGACGTCATGACGCCAGGCTATCGACTCCGGTGCCGCCTACATGCGGCAGGATGTGGCGCATGACGGCCGAGAGCAGAGACACGGTACTTCTCCTCGATGCGGCGAGCCTGTGGTTCCGGGCCTTCCACGCGTTGCCCGAATCGATCACGGCGCCCGACGGTCGGCCGGTGAACGCGGTGCGTGGTTTCACCGACATGGTCGCGTCCCTCATCACGCGGACGGGTGCGTCCCGACTGGCCGTCTGCCTCGACCTCGACTGGCGTCCCACCTTCCGGGTCGATCTGGTGCCGTCCTACAAGGCGCATCGGGTGCTCACCGAGTCCGCTGCGGGCCCGGACGCGGAGGAGGCACCCGACGCACTGGGTCCGCAGGTGAACCTGATCCTGGAGATCCTCGAGGCCGCGGGCATCGCGACGGCCGGAGCGGAGGGTCTCGAGGCGGACGACGTGTTGGGAACCCTCGCCGCCACCGAGCGCGACGGCACCGTGGTGGTGGTCAGCGGAGACCGCGACCTGTTGCAGGTCGTCTCCGACGATCCGGTTCCGGTGCGTGTGCTCTACGCGGGACGCGGACTGGCGAAAGCCGAGCTGTTCGGCCCGGCAGAAGTGGCCGAGAAGTACGGGGTGCCCGCGGACCGACCCGGGCCGGGCTACGCGGAACTCGCACTGCTGCGCGGTGATTCGTCCGACGGACTGCCCGGGGTGAAGGGCGTCGGGGAGAAGACCGCGGCGTCCCTCATGCAGAAGTTCGGCTCCCTCGAGGCGTTGCTCGCCGCCGCCGACTCGGGCGACCCCGAGATGTCGGCCGGGGTGCGCGCGAAGATCCAGAGCTCCCGCGACTACATCGACGCTGCACTCCCGGTGGTACGGGTGGTGACCGATGCGGACATCATCTGGTCGCGCCCCGACGTGCTGCCGCACGAGCCCGTCGATCCGGAACGCCTCGCGGCGCTCGCCGAGGAACTCGGCGTGCAGAACTCCGTCGGCCGCCTTCTCACCGCGATGGCGCGGTGAGCTACTGGGGCCGGCCGACCTCGTAGGTGCCCTGGTCGTCCTTGACGGTCACCGTCACCGAGCGCGCCTCACCGTCCACCGTCAGGTCGCAGGAGAAGGTCGTGTTCGCCTCCACCTTCTGGCCCGACGGGCAGGACACCGCGGAGACGTCGATCGCGCCGTAGGACTCCGTCACGATCTTGGCCACCCCGCTTTGCACCGCGGAGTTGTCCAGGGTGTCGCCGCCCAGCGACGTGGCCGCATAGATCCCACCCGCCACGACGATCGCGGCGATGACGACGCCGCCCACGATGAACGGCACCTTCGACTGCTTCTGCGCCGGCGCGGCGTTCCACTGCTGGTTGCCCTGCGGGTAACCCGGCTGTCCGTAGGGCTGCTGGCCGTACTGGGGCTGCTGGCCGTAGGGCTGTTGGCCGTAAGGCTGCTGGCCGTACTGGGGCTGCTGGCCGTAAGGCTGTTGGCCGTACTGGGGCTGCTGGCCGTAAGGCTGCTGCCCGTACTGGGGTTGCTGACCGTAGGCCTGCTGGTCGTAGCCCGGCTGCTGACCATAGGGCTGTTGACCATAGGGCTGCTGACCGTAGGGCTGTTGACCGTAGGCCTGCTGGTCGTAGCCCGGCTGCTGTCCGCTCGGGTACTGGCTGGTGGGCGTGTCCTCACCGGCCGAGGAACGGTCGTCGGGGTTGTACGGGCCGCTCATCATCGCCTCCGGTGGGTGCCTGTGGTGACTGCTGTGACTGTGGAGACCATCATGCGGCATCGACGGCGACGACTCCGCGCCGTATCGCCGAGATCGCCTTCGTGGCGGTCGCGGTGACCTCGTCGTCGGGGGACGCCGAGCGGATCTGGTCGAGCAGATCGATGACCTGGCGGCACCACCGTACGAAGTCCCCGCCGGACAGGGCGCGGCCGTGCTGACCCGCGGCGAACAGCACGTCCTCGAGCGACTCCTTGCGAGCCCACTTGTAGACGGCCACCGCGAACCCGGTGTCGGGTTCCCGCGTCGGAGGCAGCTTCAGTCGGATCTCGTCCGCGCGGAGCTCGTGCCACGCGGCGACGGTGCGGGTCAACGCGTGTCGGATGTTCCCGGTCGGACCCTGCTCCGCGCTCTCACCCTCCTGGCGCGACTCGTACACGACGGTCGAGACCACGGCGGCGAGCTCGGCCGGCCCGAGGCCGCGCCAGATTCCCTCGGCGAGGCACTCCGCGACCAGCAGGTCCGATTCCGAGTACAGACGTCCGAGCTTGGCTCCACGGTCGGTGACCGCGACCTCGCCGTCAGGACCGGCGGCCAGATAGCCGCGCTCGGTGAGCAGCGCCAGGATGCGATCGAAGGTACGGGCCAACGAGTTGGTGGTCGCGGCGACCTTCTGCTTCATCGCATCGGTGTCACGTTCGAGCCGGCTGTACTTCTCGGCCAGCCGGGCGAGGTGCTCACGATCCGGCCAGGTGTGGCACGGATGCGAGCGGACGGCGCGGCGCAGCACTCCGAGCTCGCGATCGTCGCCTGCCGACGACTGCCGACGCCGACCGCGTCCCGGCGCGCTGATCCCCGTTCCCCGGAGCGCGGACGCCAGATCACGACGGGTCTGCGCCGTGCGGTGATCGACGTGGCGGGGAAGGCGCATGTGGCCGAGAGCCGACACCGGTGTGGGGAAGTCCGCCGACGACACGCGCCCCGCCCACTTGTCCTCGGTGAGCACCAGCGGCCGCGGGTCCACCGAGTTCGCGTCGGTCTCCAGGACGACAGCCAGTCCCGAGCGTCGACCGGACGGGATGGAGATGACGTCGCCGCGCCGCAGCGACACCAGCGACGTGACGGCATCGTTGCGACGATCCGTGCGGCCCTGACGCTCGAGCTCGCGTTCGCGCTCCTTGAGGCGCGCGCGCAGGGCGGTGTACTCGACGTAGGGCGAGTCCTCGCCGCCCAACTTGCCGAGCAACTCGCGCCGAGCCACGGCGTTCTTCTCGATACCGCGCACCAACCCGACGACGGACGCATCGGCCTGGTACTGCGCGAACGACCGCTCGAGCAGCATCCGGGACGCGTCGACACCCATCCGGTCGACCAGGTTCACCGCCATGTTGTACGACGGGCGGAACGAACTCCGCAGAGGGAACGTACGGGTGGAGGCCAACCCGGCCACCTCGGTCGGCTCGACACCCGACTGCCACAGCACCACCGCATGACCCTCGACGTCGATACCGCGACGACCGGCGCGGCCGGTGAGTTGCGTGTACTCCCCCGCCGACAGGTTGGCGTGCGCCTCACCGTTGAACTTCACGAGGCGCTCGAGCACCACCGTCCGCGCCGGCATGTTGATGCCGAGGGCGAGGGTCTCCGTCGCGAAGACCGCGCGGACCAGACCGCGGACGAACAGTTCCTCGACGGTGTGCCGGAACACCGGCAGCATCCCTGCGTGATGCGCGGCGATGCCCCGCTCGAGGGCGTCGCGCCACTCCCAGTAGCCGAGCACCTCGAGGTCGCTGCGCGGGATCTCGGCGGTGTGGCGTTCGACGACCTCGGTGATCTCGCGCGCCTGCTCCTCGGAGGTCAGCCGCAGTCCCGATCGAAGACACTGATCGACGGCGCCGTCGCACCCGGCGCGGCTGAAGATGAACGTGATGGCGGGAAGCAACCCCTCCTCGTCGAGGAGCTTGATGACGTCGGGCCGCGGGATCGGACGAGATTCCGGCCGGCCGGGGCGGCCACCGGACCGACCCGACCGCGGGCCACGGCCGCGTGGGGCCTCCCAGGCGCCCATGCGCTCGGCCTGCACTCGTTCCTTGACGTACCGGACGAGGTTCTTGTCCACGACCACGCCGCCCGGAGCACCGTTGTTCGCCTCGACGTCGAAGAGGTCGAACAGGCGGCGACCGACGAGGATGTGCTGCCACAGCGGAACCGGGCGGGTCTCGTCGACGACGACGGTGGTGTTGCCCCGCACCGTCTCCATCCAGGCGCCGAACTCCTCGGCGTTGCTCACCGTCGCCGACAGGCTGACGAGCCGGACGTCCTCGGACAGGTGCAGGATGACCTCCTCCCACACGGCGCCGCGGAACCGGTCTGCGAGGTAGTGCACCTCGTCCATCACCACGTGCGAGAGTCCGCGCAGCGCAGGCGATTCCGCGTACAGCATGTTGCGGAGCACCTCGGTGGTCATGATGACGATCGGTGCGTCCGAGTTGATGCTCTGGTCACCGGTCAGCAGGCCGACGTAGCCCTTGCCGTAGCGCGCGACGAGCTCGGCGTACTTCTGGTTGCTCAGTGCCTTGATGGGGGTGGTGTAGAAACACTTCGCGCCGCTGGTGAGTGCGAGGTGGACGGCGAACTCGCCGACGACGGTCTTGCCGGCTCCGGTCGGCGCGCACACCAGTACGCCGTGCCCGTCCTCGAGGGCCGAGCACGCACGGATCTGGAAGGGATCGAGCGGGAACGGAAGCGACGCCGCGAACTCGGTCAGCTTCGGCCCGTCCACGAGTCGAGTCCGGATGTCGCCGGTGTTCTGCTGCCCGCTGTGATTGGCCACGACTCCAGATTAGAGGGTGTCCGCCGATGGGGGTCACTCAGACAGCGTGGGCAACTCAGAGAGTGTCGGAGTAGTCGGCGTCGGCGTCGTGACGCACCGGGACGGGCCTGCCGACCGGGGCGGCCGAGGTGTCGAGAGGCGACGCCTCGTCATCGGAGACGTTCCCCCACTCCTCGGTCTCGCGCCGTGCGCGCCGTCGATCGTTGACGCGCGCGATCTGGATGGCGAACTCGACGAGGATGCTCAGCGCGAGCGCCAGCGCGGTCATCGAGAAGGGGTCACCGCCGGGCGTGACGACGGCGGCGAAGGCGAACATCGCGAAGATGAGCCCGCGACGCCAGCCGCGGAGCTTCTCGTACTTCAGGACGCCGACGGCGTTGAGCGCGACGATCAAAAGCGGGATCTCGAAGCTGACGCCGAAGATGACGAGCAGGTTGATGACGAAGCCGAAGTACTCGGCGCCACTGAGAGCGGTGACCTGGACGTTGTCGCCGATGGTCAGCAGGAAGTGCAGGGCCTTCGCGACGACGATGTAGGCGAGGACGGCGCCGGAGACGAAGAGCACGGCCGCCGCCGTGACGAACGAGATGGCGTAGCGCCGTTCCTGGCGGTAGAGGCCGGGCGTGATGAACGCCCACACCTGATAGAGCCAGATCGGGCAGGCGAGCACGACGCCCGCGGTGATGGCCACCTTGAACCGGAGCATGAACTGCTCGAACGGTCCGGTGGCGAGCAGCCGACACGTGCCGTCGTCGGTGAGCTCGGCACGACTCTCGGACGGGAGCGAGCAGTACGGCCCGCGGAGCAGGTCACCGAGCGACTCGATGCCCAGCAGCGAGTGCGAGTACCAGAAGAACCCCACGATCGTGGTGAGGACGATGGCCAGCATCGACCACAGCAGACGCGTGCGGAGCTCGTAGAGATGCTCCACCAACGACATGGTGCCGTCGGGATTGACGCGACGCCTGCGCTGTCGCGGATCGAACGGTATGCGCACGGTGACTCTTCGCCTGTCGACTGCGGTGCCTGGACTGAAGACTGTGGTTCGCGGTGACGGGTGCCGAGGTGCGCACGCCGCAGCGGGCGCGAACCTCGGTCACCACCCACGAAACGGCCGAGGCGACATCGCCCCGACCGTGGTGCCTGCGAGTGTCAGGCCGAGCGCGGGTGCTGCTCGTGCGTCGGTTCGGTCGACGCGACGGTCGGGGTGACCGTGTTCGGGGACGGCAACTGCGACTGCGGTGCCGGCGCCGTGTTCGTGGTGGTGTCCGGCTTCTTGCCGTCGTTCTGCATCTCCTGCACTTCACTCTTGAAGATGCGCATCGAGCGTCCCAGGCCACGTGCGGCCTCGGGCAGCTTCTTCGATCCGAACAGCAGTACGAGCACGACGATCAGGACGATCCAGTGCCAGGGTTGTAACGCACCCATGAAAACCTCCCAGTTTCGGTGGATTCGATGCTACCGGACCCGAGGGCTCCCACCCGGTGTCCGGTGGACCCGCGTACCGACCGTTCGCCGAGAGTTCACCGGACGAGTCCTGCATGTCCGGACGACTCGAGATGGGCCGGTCACGCTCCCGAGACGGCGCGATAGACGTCGAGGGCGTCGCGCGACCGAGCGGTGACCTCACGAACCAGTGCGGGCGGTCCGAGCACCCGCACTCCCGACCCCAGACCCAGCGCCAGACGGCTCATCCAGTCGAGCGTCGCGAATCGCATCGAGACCTCGATCGAGCCGTCGTCGTGCGCAGCGGTCTGCGTCATGGGGTAGTAGTCCAGAATCCACACGTGGTCGGGTGCGATGACGAGCCGTGCGAGCGGCAGTGACGGATCGTCGTGGAAGAGATCGAGTGCGTCCCCACCGGTCCGGGCCTGCTCGGGCGGTGCGGACGGCTCGTCCAGCTCGGTCGCGGCATCGATGCGGTCCAGCCGGAACAGCCGGACGCCCTCCGCGTCGCGGCACCAGGCCTGCAGGTAGCTCTGATCATCGACGAGGACGATGCGCAACGGATCGACGGTGCGTTCGGACACCACGTCCCGCGATGCCGAGTAGTAGGTGATGTGCAGCGCGCGACCGCGGGCGAGCGCCCCACGGACGGTCGTGACACTGGGACTCTCCTGCGGCTCGGGCGTGTCGTCCGGCCCCTCGGCCGCCGCGACACCCGCCGCGGCCTCGATCTTCGCGATGGCGCGGTACGCCGCGGACGGGTCCACCATGCCGGGCATCTCGACGAGTGACCGCAGCGCGATGAGCAGCGCGGTCGCTTCCGTTGACGTCAGACGCAGCGGCCTGTCGATACCTGCGGAGAACGTGACCTCGATGCTGTCCTCGGAGAACGACAGATCGATGAGATCGCCCGGACCGTATCCGGGCAGTCCGCACATCCACAGCTGGTTCAGGTCGTCCATCAGCTGTTTGGTCGTGACCCCGAGCTCGGCCGCGGCGTCGGCCGCGCTGATACCCGGATTGGCGATGAAGTACGGCACGAGGTTGAGCAGCCGGGCCAGCCGCGAGGAAAGGCGAACGCTCATGAGCTGCTCCCGGGCGAGATGGCGTCGGTCGGCGCGCGGTGCGCGCTCACGGACAGGGTGCCGACGACGATGTCGCGGAGTTCGGTCGGCGACAGCACGATCGCGTCGGCGCCGTGGCCGGCGACCACCCGGGCGATCCACTCCCACGACCGCACCGGGATGCGGACCACGGAACCGCGTCGCCCCACGAGATCACGTGTCTCCACCTCGGTGCCGAGACGGCGCAGCTCGAGTCCGCGTCCCTCCGACACCCAGACGTCGGCGCTGCCCGCCACGTCACCGCTCGCGGCGGCGCGGGCCACGATGACACCGAGATCGACATCGTCGGGCTTGCGCACCGATCCCGCCGGTCCGAAGGCCACGACGTCGTCCCCGATCCGTGACAGGCGGAAGGTACGGACGGCGTCGCGCTCGGTGTCGTGCCCGACGAGGTACCACCGTCCGGAGTGGGTGACCACTCCCCACGGCTCGACGGTGCGCACTCGGAAGGGGGCGGCCGGGGTGGAGCGGTGCGAGAACCGCACGGACCGGCCGGCGTCGATAGCGGCGAGCAGCTTGCCCAGCGCGGGCTCGGAACCTCGACTGCGGGACGGAACGGCGGTCACGGCGGCCGGCGAGTTCTCGGTGTCCACCTGCACGCCCGCGGCGCGCAACTTCAACATCGCGCTCTGAGCGGCGGAGGTGAGCTCGGGCGACTCCCAGAGTTGGACGGCCACGGCGACCGCAGCGGCCTCGTCGCTGGCCAGGTCGACGTCGGGGAGTTCGTACCGATCGCGGTTGATGCGGTACCCCTCGACCGTCGAGAAGCGCGAGATCTGACCGGTCTCGAGCGGGACGCCGAGATCACGCAGCTCGTTCTTGTCGCGCTCGAACATGCGACTGAAGGCCTCGTCGCTCGCCGAGTCCTCGTATCCGGCGACGGACTCGCGGATGCGCTCGGCGGTCAGGTACTGCCGTGTCGAGAGCAGGCAGATGACGAGGTTCATCAACCGCTCGACTTTGGAGATCGCCACCGACCCAGCCTAGTGGCTGAGCATCTCCCCACCCGTGCGCATCGCCGGGGTGGGGAGGACGGGACTCCTGTGGAGAAGGAGGACCGTCGGCCTCTACATCGACGCGATCAGGCGCTCCACGCGCTCGTCGACCGAGCGGAACGGGTCCTTGCACAGCACCGTGCGCTGAGCCTGGTCGTTGAGCTTGAGATGCACCCAGTCGACGGTGAAGTCGCGTCCCGCCTCCTGTGCGGCGCTGATGAACTCACCACGCAGCTTCGCGCGTGTCGTCTGCGGCGGCGTGTTCACCGCCTCGTCGATCTGGTCGTCCTCGGTGACGCGCTTGACCAGTCCCTTGCGCTGCAGCACGTCGAAGACGCCGCGGCCGCGCTTGATGTCGTGATAGGCCAAGTCCAGCTGGGCGATCTTCGGGTCGGACAGGTCCATCGAGTACCTGTCCTGATAGCGATCGAACAGCTTGCGCTTGATCACCCAGTCGATCTCGGTGTCCACCTTGGCGAAGTCCTGCGCCTCGACGGCGTCGAGGGTGCGGCCCCACAGGTCGACGACCTGCTCGATCTGCGCGTCCGGCTCGCGGTTGCGCAGGTGCTCGACGGCGCGGGCGTGGTACTCGCGCTGGATCTCGAGTGCACTGGCCTGGCGTCCCCCCGCGAGACGGACGGGGCGCCGCCCCGTCGAGTCGTGGGACACCTCGCGGATGGCGCGAATCGGGTTGTCCAGGGCGAAGTCTCGGAACGAGACGCCCGCCTCGATCATCTCCAGGACGAGCGCTGCGGTGCCGACCTTGAGCATGGTCGTCGGCTCGGCCATGTTGGAGTCGCCGACTATGACGTGCAGACGACGGTACTTCTCGGCGTCGGCATGCGGTTCGTCACGCGTGTTGATGATGGGTCGTGAGCGGGTGGTCGCGGACGACACGCCCTCCCAGATGTGCTCGGCGCGCTGCGAGAGGCAGAACGTGGCGGCCTTCGGCGTCTGCAGGATCTTGCCCGCGCCGCAGATGAGCTGGCGGGTGACCAGGAACGGCAACAGCACGTCGGAGATGCGGGAGAACTCGCCGGCGCGCACCACGAGGTAGTTCTCGTGGCAGCCGTAGGAGTTGCCCGCGGAGTCGGTGTTGTTCTTGAACAGGTAGATGTCGCCGCCGATGCCCTCCTCGACGAGACGCTGCTCGGCGTCGATGAGCAGGTCCTCGAGAACACGCTCGCCGGCGCGGTCGTGCGTGACCAGCTGCAGAAGGCTGTCGCACTCGGCAGTGGCGTACTCGGGATGGGAGCCGACGTCCAGGTAGAGCCGCGCACCGTTGCGCAGGAACACGTTGGAGCTGCGTCCCCACGACACGACACGCCGGAACAGATACCGGGCCACCTCGTCCGGGCTGAGTCGACGGTGCCCGTGGAACGTGCACGTCACACCGAACTCGGTCTCGATCCCCATGATTCGTCGCTGCACACTTCGACAGTACAACGGCATCGACCGCGGCATCGGCTACCCGAGCCCGTGGCAGCCGTAGTGTGGCGCAGGTGAATCCCCGATCGCTGCGCGGCCGCACCCGTTCCGTCGATCTGGCGCTGGTGAAGGCCAGTTTCGCGTCGCGACCGTCGGGGTTGGACCCCGCGCTGCGCACGCTCACCGGGCTCGCCGATCACAGTGTTCTGTGGGCGATCGTGGCGTCGGCGCTCGCCGCGTCCGGCGGCCCCCGACGACGAGGTGCCGTACGCGGCATGCTCGCGGTCGTGGGTGCCAGCTCGCTCGCGAACGGGGTGCTCAAGCCGCTGCTCCCCCGCGATCGTCCACCGGCCGCGTCGGTCCCCGCGCTCCGGCGGATCATGACCCCACCCGTGTCGTCGTCGTTCCCGTCGGGTCACGCCGCCTCCGCCGCGGCGTTCGCGACGGGCGTGGCGCTCGAGGCTCCGCTCGCCGGTCTCCTCGTCGCCCCGCTGGCCGCGACCGTCGCGTACTCGCGAGTGCACGTCGGTGTGCACTGGCCGTCGGACGTGGTGGTGGGCGCGGCGCTCGGGGTCGCGGTCGCGCTGTCGACCCGCCGCTGGTGGGCCGTGCGCTCCACCGAGTCGGCCGAGTTGGGCCCCGCGGGGCCGGCGCCCGCCCTGCACGAGGGTGAGGGAATGCTCGTGCTGGTCAATCCGGGCGCGGGCACCCACAATTCGGAAGTCGTCGCCGACGTGGCGAAGGCCCTGCCGAGGGCGCGGTTCCTCGAGCCGGACGCCGACGACGACTTCACCGCCCAGTTCGTCCGCGCCGCAGGATCGGACGTGCTCGCGCTCGGAGTCTGCGGAGGGGACGGCACGGTGGCCGCTGCCGTCGCGGCCGCGGTGCGGACGGGGCTTCCTCTCGCGGTGTTCCCCGGCGGCACGCTGAACCACTTCGCACGGGACGTCGGCGCGGTGGAGGTGTCGGTCACCGCGGACGCCGTCACTCGCGGCGCGTCCAGCCGGGTGGATCTCGGCGGTGTGAGCATCGACGGCGGTGAGGAGATCCTCTTCGTCAACACCGCCAGCATCGGGGGCTACCCGGATTCGGTTCGGCTGCGGGACAAGTGGAGCTCACGCATCGGGAAGTGGCCCGCGGCCGCGGCCGCGATGGTGGCCGTCCTGGCGGTGGCCGAGCCGATGCACGTGGAGATCGACGGGCGCCGCGACTCGGTGTGGATGATGTTCGTCGGCAACGGCACCTACACGCCGGGTGATCAGGTGCCCATGTCGCGGCCGTCGATCGCGAGCGGTGTGCTGGACGTGCGGTTCCTGCGCGCGCACATGCGGCTCTCGCGTACCCGCCTCGCGCTCGCCGCGATGACCGGGACTCTCGGCACGTCGCCCACCTACCGCCATCTGCGGGTGCCGGCGGTCTCGGTGCGCAACCTGCAGACCACGGTCGCGGTGGCGGTGGACGGGGAGGTGGCGGGCGAGGGCCGGGCCTTCGACTACCGGGCCCGGCCCTCGCTGCTCACGCTGTACGGAACGGGCACCGCCGACGCGCCGCGCGCGTGACGGGTGCTTCGTAGCCGGTCGGTCAGGTGCCCGCAGGTTCCGAACCGGGGGGCAACAGTCCCTGGAGCGCCGCTCCGGAGATCCGCCGGAACGCACGCCTCGGCCGCGTCTGTTCGAGAACGGCCACTTCGAGGCTCGTGACCTCGAGGACGCGCTTCTCCGCGGGCTCGCTCGCGGCACCGTTGGTCGGCGGCGTCGACGTGGAGTCCTGGAGCGCACCGACTGCCAGCGCGACCGCCGCGTCGAGATCGAGCCCCGAGCGGTACTTCTCGCGCAGGACCGTCGAGATCGGTTCGGTGGCACCGCCCATGACCACGAAGTCGACCTCGTCGACGATCGAGCCGTCGTACGTGATGCGGTAGAGCTGGGACCGGGGGCTCTCGTCGACGGCACCGACCTCGGCCACGCAGATCTCCACCTCGTACGGCTTGAGCTGCTCGGTGAAGATGGTGCCGAGCGTCTGCGCGTACGCCTTGGCCAACGATCGTCCGGTGACGTCCGCACGGTCGTAGGTGTAGCCCTTGGTGTCGGCGTGCACGATGCCGGCGCGGCGTAGATTCTCGAACTCGTTGTACTTGCCCACCGCGGCGAAGCCGAGGCGGTCGTACAGCTCGCTCACCTTGTGCAGTGCGGAGGACCGGTTCTCGGCGACGAAGAGCACGCCGTCCGCGTAGGTCAGCACGACCACGCTGCGACCGCGTGCGATTCCCTTGCGCGCCAGTTCCGAACGATCGCGCATGATCTGTTCGGCGGACGCGTAGTACGGCATCGTCATCGGCGCGCACCCCCTTCTTCCGATCGGTCCTGCAGTACCGCACGGGCCAGAGCCTCGATGCGGTCCGATCCCACCAGGTTCGCTCCCCCGGCACCGATGGCCACCGCCGTCGGGTAAATGCCGCGGGTCAGATCCGGTCCGCCGGTCGCCGAATCGTCGTCGGCAGCGTCATACAGCGATTCGACCGCGACGCGCAGTGCCTCGTCCTCGGTCATGTCCTCGCGGTAGAGCTTCTTCATCGCCGACTTCGCGAACAGCGATCCCGATCCCACCGCGTGGTAGCCGGACCGTTCCTCGTAGCGGCCACCGACCACGTCGTAGGAGACGATGCGCCCCGCATGGCGGGCGTCGGCGGCGTCGAGGTCGTAGCCGACGAGCAGCGGAACCACAGCCAGACCTTGCATGGCCGCACCGAGATTGGCCCGCACCATGGAGGACAGCTTGTTGGCCTTGCCGTTGAAGGTGAGGGAGACGCCCTCGATCTTCTCGTAGTGCTCGAGTTCGACCGCGAACAGCCGCACCAGCTCGATCGCCATGCCGGCGGTTCCCGCGATGCCGGCGGCCGAGTAGTCGTCCGTGACGTACACCTTGTCGACGTCGCGACTGGCGATGAGGTTGCCCATCGTCGCGCGGCGATCACCCGCGAGGATGACGCCGCCGTCGAAGGTGACGGCCACGATGGTGGTGCCGTGCGGTGCGATGTCGGACTGCATCGTCGCCTCCGGGGACAGAGCGAGATCCGCACGAAAACGGTTCTCGGGCAACAGGTGCGGTGCGTAGGCCCGCAGGTGTTCACTGAAGGAGGAGAACGGCGACCCGTAGCGCAGGGTGGTGTCGCTCTCGTGGGGACGGGGAACGGAGTTCGCGTCCGTCACTGGCCGCCCTTTTGCACGTAGGCGCGGACGAAGTCCTCCGCGTTCTCCTCGAGCACGTCGTCGATCTCGTCGAGGAGATCGTCGGTCTCCTCGGCGAGCTTCTCGCGTCGTTCCTGACCCGATGCGCCCTCGGCCGAACCGTCGTCGTCATCGCCACCGCCGGAGCGTGTGGTCTGCTCTTGTGCCATAGCCGACCTCCTCGTCACGAACCGCGTGTTCTCTCGACACGCAGCGAAACTTCACCCTACCGAGCATGCGCCGTCACAGGGTGACAACCCACCGTACGTCCGGCACGGGCGGACCGTCAGGTGGTGAGCTGGTCCACCAGTTCTGCGGCCGAGTCCACCGATTCGAGCAGAGCACCGACGTGGGCCTTGCTCCCCCGCAGTGGCTCGAGGGTGGGGATACGCACCAGCGAGTCTCCACCGAGGTCGAAGATGACCGAGTCCCAGCTCGCGGCCGCGATGTCGCGGCCGAACTTGCGGAGGCACTCGCCGCGGAAGTACGCGCGGGTGTCGGTCGGGGGGTTCGAGACGGCGTCCATGACGTCCTGCTCGGAGACCAGCCGTTCCATCGATCCGCGCGCGACGAGCCGGTTGTAGAGACCCTTGTCGAGGCGGACGTCCGAGTACTGCAGGTCCACGAGGTGCAGTCGCGGCGCCGACCAGCCGAGTCCCTCGCGGTTGCGGAACCCTTCGAGCAGCCGCAGTTTCGCCGGCCAGTCGAGGAGGGACGCGCAGTCCATCGGGTCGCGCTCGAGCTTGTCGAGGATCATCGCCCACTTCTCGACCACGTCGGCGGCGCGCGGATCCTTCTCGCCCTGTGCGTCGAGATGCGCGGAGACGCGCTCGAGGTAGATGCGCTGCAGTGCCAACGCCGTCAGCTCGCGACCGTCCGCGAGCGCGACCGTGCGGCGCAGCGTCGGGTCGTGACTGATCTGGTGCACCGCCGTCACCGGACGGGCCAGCTGCAGATCGGACAGGTCCACGCCGGCCTCGACGATGTCGAGCACCAGGGCCGTCGTTCCGACCTTGAGATAGGTCGCCATCTCGGCGAGGTTGGCGTCACCGATGATCACGTGCAGGCGCCGGTACTTGTCGGCGTCGGCGTGCGGCTCGTCGCGGGTGTTGATGATGCCGCGCTTGAGCGTCGTCTCGAGGCCCACTTCGACCTCGATGTAGTCGGCGCGCTGCGAGAGTTGGAATCCGGGCTCGTCCCCGGACTGACCGATGCCGACGCGGCCCGAGCCGGTGAACACCTGGCGGGAGGCGAAGAACGGCGAGAGCCCGGCGATGATCGCGGAGAACGGGGTCTCGCGAGACATCAGGTAGTTCTCGTGGGTGCCGTAGGACGCGCCCTTGCCGTCGACGTTGTTCTTGTACAACTGCAGGCGCGGGGCGCCGGGCACGCTCGAGGCATGGCGCGCAGCCGCTTCCATGACGCGCTCCCCCGCCTTGTCCCAGATGACGGCGTCGAGCGGATCGCGCACCTCCGGTGCGGAGTACTCCGGGTGGGCGTGGTCGACGTAGAGACGCGCGCCGTTGGTGAGGATCATGTTGGCCGCGCCGACCTCGTCGGCGTCGATGATCGGCGCCGGGCCACTGAACCGGCCCAGGTCGAACCCGCGTGCGTCACGCAGCGGCGATTCCACCTCGTAGTCCCAGCGCGTCCGCTTGGCCCGCGGCACACCCGCCGCGGCGGCGTACGCCAGCACCGCCTGGGTGGACGTCAGGATCGGATTGGCGGAAGGCTCGGTAGGAGAGGAAATTCCGTACTCGACCTCGATGCCGATGATGCGCTGCATGCTCTCGACCCTAGGCTATCGACCCTGTGACCCCTGATCGAGTGGGAGCGGTGACGCATGCCTGACGACGAGATCGTGGCCGTGTACGACGAGCGTGGCCACGTGGTGGGCGAAGCGCCGCGCACCGAGGTGTACGAGCGCGGCCTGTGGCACGCGAGTGCCGGCGTGCTGGTGCGATCCACCGACGGGTCACGCGTGTACGTCCACCGCCGCACGACGACCAAGTCGGTGTTCGCGGGAATGCACGACGTTCTGGCCGGTGGGGTCGTCGATGCCGGGGAGGACCCTCGACAGACCGCCTCGCGAGAACTCGCCGAGGAACTCGGCGTCGTAGCGGACGTGACGGGCGACCCGGTGGTCGGCCGCTGGACAGGACGATCCGGCGCTGCGACGGTGCGCTGCCACCTGTTCGCGTACGAGGTGCGTCACGACGGGCCGATGCACCACCAGCCGTCCGAGATCGCGGACGGCTGGTGGTGGTCGGACGTCGAGGTGCTGACACACCTGGACGATCCCGCGTGGCCCTTCGTTCCGGACACCCGCGTGATCGTCTCGGCGCTGCTACAGGTGGGCGGTCAGAGGTACTGACCCGTGTTCGACTCGGTGTCGATCGAGCGGCTCGCACTGGCGTTCTTACCGGTGACGAGCGTGCGGATGTAGACGATCCGCTCACCCTTCTTGCCCGAGATGCGCGCCCAGTCATCGGGATTGGTGGTGTTGGGCAGATCTTCGTTCTCGGCGAACTCGTCGACGATGGAGTCGAAGAGGTGTCCGACGCGCAGACCCGGTGTCCCGGTGTCGAGCACCGACTTGATGGCGTACTTCTTCGCGCGGTCGACGATGTTCTGGATCATCGCGCCCGAGTTGAAGTCCTTGAAGTACAGGACCTCCTTGTCACCGTTGGCGTAGGTGACCTCGAGGAATCGGTTGTCGTCGCTCTCCGCGTACATGCGCTCGACGACGCGTTCGATCATGCCGCGGATGCAGGCAGCGCGATCGCCGCCGAACTCCGCGAGATCGTCGGCGTTGACGGGCAGCGAGTCGTCGAGGTACTTCGAGAAGATGTCGAGCGCGGACTCGGCGTCCGGGCGCTCGATCTTGATCTTCACGTCCAGACGGCCCGGGCGCAGAATGGCCGGGTCGATCATGTCCTCGCGGTTGGACGCACCGATCACGATGACGTTCTCGAGGCCCTCGACACCGTCGATCTCGGCCAGCAGCTGAGGGACGACGGTGGTCTCCACGTCGGACGAGACGCCCGACCCACGTGTACGGAAGATGGAGTCCATCTCGTCGAAGAACACGATGACGGGAGTGCCCTCGGACGCCTTTTCGCGAGCTCGCTGGAAGATCAACCGGATGTGGCGCTCGGTCTCACCGACGAACTTGTTGAGCAGCTCGGGGCCCTTGATGTTGAGGAAGTAGGACTTCGCGTCGCGTGCGTCCTGCCCCCGTGCCTCGGCGATCTTCTTCGCCAGTGAGTTGGCGACCGCCTTGGCGATGAGTGTCTTGCCGCACCCGGGAGGCCCGTAAAGCAACACACCCTTGGGCGGGCGCAGCGAGTACTCACGGAACAGATCCTTGTGCAGGAAGGGCAGTTCCACGGCGTCGCGGATCTGCTCGATCTGCCGCCCGAGGCCGCCGATGTCCTCGTAGCCGACGTCGGGGACCTCCTCGAGCACGAGGTCCTCGACCTCGGCCTTGGGAATGCGCTCGAAGGCGTAGCCGGCCTTGGTGTCGACCAGCAACGAGTCGCCGGGGCGCAGGCGGCGCGACGGCCCGTCCGGATCCTCCGGTGCCTCGTCGTCGGCCATCTCCTGCAGCGGAGTCGCCAACCACACGACACGTTCCTCGTCGGCGTGGCCGACGACAAGGGCGCGCTTGCCGTCCTCGAGGATCTCGCGAAGGGAGCTGATCTCGCCGACGCGTTCGAATTCACACGCCTCGACGATGGTGAGGGCCTCGTTCAGACGCACGGTCTGGCCGGGCCGGAGTGCGGTGGCGTCGACGTTCGGCGAGCACGTCAGGCGCATCTTGCGGCCCGAGGTGAACACGTCCACCGTCGCGTCGTCGTAGGTGTGCACCAGGACGCCGTAACCGCTGGGCGGTGCGCCGAGCCGGTCGACCTCCTCGCGCAGGGCGATGAGCTGCTGGCGCGCCTCCTTGAGCGTCTCCATCAGCTTCGTGTTGCGCGTGGAGAGCGAGTCGACCCGCGACTCGAGATCACGCACGTCGGTGTTACGGGTGTCCGCCGACGGCGCACCCCCACGGGAAGCGTCGAGTTGTCGGCGCAGGACGGTGGCCTCGGCTCGCAGGGCATCGAGTTCGGCCAGGACTGCGGACTGGTCCGGGTTGTCTGTAGGGCTCATGCAGGACTCCTCCCAAAGCGATTTCTCAACGCTACCGGGCGAAACGCAAACGTGTGTGACGACCGTGGTCAGACACTGTCACCGACCACCGACAGACAGCGGACGAACGGCACACGGTCGGTGCATGAACCCCCGGTGTCAGGCGGGTTCGGTGGGGGTCTTGCCGGCCCGTCGCTGCGGTTTCGGGGTGACGGTGCCCTCGGCCAGACGACGCGCACTGACCAGGAACGCGGTGTGCCCCTGCATGCGGTGCTCGGGTCGCACTGCCAGCCCGACGACGTGCCACCCGCGCACGATCGACTCCCACGACCGCGGCTCGGTCCAGCACTCCTGCGCACGCAGGGCCTCGACGACCTTGGACAACTGCGTGACGGTGGCCACGTAGACGATCAGCACGCCGCCCGGAACCAGCGCACCGGCGACGGCGTCGAGTGCGTCCCACGGCGCCAGCATGTCCAGCACCACCCGGTCGACCATGCCCTCGTGACGCGCGACGTCGAACGCGGCGACGTCGTCGATCACCAGGTCCCAGTTCTCCGGCCGCTCGCCGAAGAAGGTCTCCACGTTGCGCACCGCGTGCACGGCGTGGTCCTCGCGCACCTCGTAGGAGATGACGCGCCCCTGCGGACCGACGGCACGCAGCAGCGAACACGTCAGGGCGCCGGAACCGGCACCCGCCTCGAGCACGCGGGCACCCGGGAAGACGTCGCCCTCGTGCACGATCTGGGCGGCGTCCTTGGGGTAGATGACCTGCGCGCCGCGCGGCATCGACAGCACGTAGTCGACGAGGAGCGGGCGTAGAGCGAGATACGGGGTGCCGTTCGTCGACTTCACGACGCTGCCCTCGTCGACACCGATCAGATCGTCGTGGCGGATCCCGCCGCGGTGGGTGTGGAACTCCTTGGCCGCGTCGAGCACCACCGTGTAGTGCCGCCCCTTGGCGTCGGTGAGCTGCACGCGATCACCGACGCGGAACGGTCCGCTCGCGCGCGCAGACGTGTCGGTGTCGGTCGGTTCCACGGGTGGTCCTCTTTCCGGTGCACTCTGGTCCCGCCCACGAAGCGGGGCGCTCTCGGGGCGCGACGCGCCCCGGGGAACTGTAGGGCAGATACCGGATCGTGTCGGTGAGCGGGCATAGTGTCGGCGCCGTGAGCATCTCGACCGAAGACCCCGTCGTCACCGACGTCGCCGCGGCGGCACCCGACCGTCCTCGCCGTCGTCCCGCGTTGTCGCCCTCGCGCGCAGCGGATTACAAGCAGTGCCCCCTGCTCTACCGGTTCCGGGCCATCGACCGCCTGCCCGCACCGCCGTCGAAGGCGCAGTTGCGCGGCACCCTCGTGCACTCCGCCCTCGAGTCGCTCTACGCGTTGCCCGCGGCGGACCGGGTCTCGACGCGGGCCGGCACCCTCGTGCAGGAGGAATGGGACGCCATGGTCGTGTCGCACGAGTACGCGGCCGATCTCGTCGAGGAGCACGAGCGCGAGAAGTTCGTCGCCGAGGCGCAGTCGCTCGTGGCGTCCTACTACTCGCTCGAGGACCCCACACGGTTCGACCCCGAGTCGTGCGAGCAGCTCGTCGAGACCGAACTGGACGACGGCGTGCTGTTGCGCGGCTACATCGACCGCATCGACGTCGCGCCCACCGGGCAGCTGCGCGTCGTCGACTACAAGACGGGCAAGGCGCCGCGCGAGATCGCCGAGGCCAAGGCGTTGTTCCAGATGAAGTTCTACGCGGTGGTGCTGATGCGCACGCGCGGCATCGTTCCCGCGCAGCTGCGCCTGCTGTTCCTGAAGGACAGCCAGATTCTCACCTACGCCCCGGACGAGGACGAGCTCCGCCGGTTCGAACGGACGCTGTCCGCCATCTGGACGGCCATCCGGTCCGCCGGCGAGACGGGCGACTTCCGCCCCAAGCCCGGAAAGCTGTGTGGGTGGTGCGACTTCCAGGCCCTGTGCCCGTCCTTCGGCGGCACTCCGCCCGAGTACCCGGGGTGGCCGAGCGAGCCGACGGAGGTCACGGCGTGAGCGAGGATGCACTCTTCGTCCGTGTCGAGGGAACCGATCGCTATCGCGCCACGCGGCTCACCACGAGTGTGTGGGCGGAGACCATGCAACACGGCGCTCCCCCGTCGGCGCTGCTCGCGCGAGCACTGGAGCAGTGTTCGCCGGTGCCGGGCACCCGGCTCGCGCGGGTGACGATGGAGATCCTCGGGCCGGTGCCCGTCGGAGAACTCACCGTGCAGGCCCGTGTGGAACGCCCCGGTCGACGGGTCGCCATGCTGTCGGCCGACCTCGTCGCGGATCTGCCCGACGGGTCGACCAGGGCGGTCGCGCGTGCCACGGCCTGGCGCGTGGCGATGACCGACACCTCGGCGGCCGGGCAGACTCTCGATCCACCGTTGGTGCCCGGTCCGGACGAGTCCGAGGCCGGGTGGGCATTTCCGGACCACTGGCACGGCGGGTTCCTCGACAGTCTCGAGTTCCGGGGCGCCCGCCCGGTGACGGCGTCGGAGCCCGGCCGGGTGTGGGCACGTCCGAGGTATCCCGTGGTGGCCGGCGAGCAGACGTCGCCGATCGTCGGACTGTTCGCCGTGGCGGACATCGCCAATGGCGTCGCGGCGCTTCTCGATCCGACGGAGTGGACGTTCCTCAACACCGATCTGACGGTGCAGATCGTGCGCGAACCCGTCGGCGAATGGGTGGGTGTGCAGGCCCGCACCGCGATCGGCGACGACGGCATCGGGCTGTGCACCTCGACGTTGTACGACGCGACGGGGTCGGTGGGCCGCACGTTCCAGACACTCGAGGTGCGCGCTCGCGCCTGACGTCTCCACACCGGATCAGCCGAGCCGGACCACCTGTCCGACGCGGAAGATCCCCGCGGGATCGTGCTGTTCGGCCAGGGCTCCGAGCCAGGCCCGGGTGTCCTCGTCGTAGACCCGTGCGAGGTGAGCGGGGTCGTCGGACGCCGCGAAGTTGGGCAACGCGCCACCGGTCGACCACGGTGCCAGAGCCTCCACGACTGCCTCGCCGTGCGCGATCACCGCATCGGCGACGGGAGGCGCCAGCACTCCGATGCACAGGAGGCTGTAGGCGGCCTCGCGATGGCAGTACACGTCGGGATGCGGTCCCGGCCGGCCGAGAGCGCCGCCGAGCAGCCTCAGCTCCACGATCACCTGCGGTGAACTCGACGCGGGGCCGGTCATGACCAACACGGTCGCTGCCGCCTCCTCGTCGAACACGCGGAGCATCGTCGTGGCCTCACGTGTCGGCATCGGATCCACCGGGTCTGCATGCACCGACCCCACCGCCGCGTACGGAATGGTCGTGACCGTGTCGATGACGGTCGGGGCCGCAGCGCGCATCGGTGCGAGAACGTCGGCTGCGATCCCCGGCTCCGCGACCGATGCGAAACGCACCGCGACCACGAACTTCCCGGCCAACGGTTCCGGCACGCCGGGCAGCGGTGGGAGCTGGAGGAACGCGAGCGAGGTGTTGTGCTCCTCGGTCAGCGTGGCGCTCCAC
>NZ_LMRN01000012.1:157834-193656 GCF_001426145.1 Rhodococcus sp. Leaf225
ACTCGGCGATCGGCAGCAGCTCCGTCTCGACCGCGGTGACGATGCCGAGTGTCGACTTGCCCCCACACAGGCCGCGGAAGAGATCGGCGTCGCTGTCCGGTGTCACCCGGCGCAGTGTGCCGTCGCCCGTGACGAGATCGAACGCGCGCACACGACTCGACGAGACCCCGTACGTCCGAGCCACCGGCCCGATTCCCCCACCGGTCAGAAATCCCGTGACGCCGGTGTTCGGCGACGACCCACACAGCGGCGCCGATCCGGACGGCGCGCCGGCGTCGAGAACCTGCTGCCACCGGACCCCGGCGCCGAGTCGGGCGACGCGCGTGTCGGGGTCGATCGTCAGTTCGTCGAGATCACCGGTGAGGACCAGAATCGTGTCCGGACCGATGCGCACCGCCCCGTGTCCGGTGGCCTGTACGGCCACGCGAAGCCCGGCCTCGCGCGCTGCCCGCACGGTGGCGGCGACGTCGTCCGCGGTGGCGGCCGCGACGACTGCCACCGGATCGACGGGGACAGCGACGTTCCACGGCACCGACCGCTCGTATCCGGGCTCCCCCGGACGCGACAGTGTTCCGGTGAGTGCGGCGGCGAGCGCGACCAGCAGGTCGGGGCTCGCAGAATCGACGACGGTCATGAAGGATCCTCTCGACGACGCGACTCTAGCGACGAGAGGAGACTGGTCGGTACCGATCAGGAACTACTGGGACCGATCACAACGGAGCGGACGCGTCAGAATGCGCGGCACGACCGGATGTCGGACGCGAGAATCGCCTTGGCGCCGAGCTCGGCGAGCTCGTCCATCACGGCGTTGTGTCCCTTGCGCGGAACCATGGCACGAATGGCCACCCACGCCTCGTCCGCGAGCGGGGACAGCGTCGGCGACTCGAGGCCGGGCGTGATCTTGACGGCGTCGTCGAGGATGCTGCGCGGGCAGTCGTAGTCGAGCATCAGGTACTGCTGGGCGAAGACGACGCCCTGGACACGCGCGATGAGCTGGTTGCGCGCCTTGTCGTCGACGGGCGAGCCCGCCTGCTCGATGAGCACGCCCTCCGAATCGCACAGGGATTCACCGAACGCCACCAGGTTGTGTTGGCGCAGTGTGCGTCCCGAGCCCACGACGTCGGCGATCGCATCGGCGACACCCAACTGGATGGAGATCTCGACGGCTCCGTCCAGACGGATCACGGTGGCCTCGAGGCCCCGCGCCGCGAGGTCCCGGCGGACCAGGTTGGGGTACGACGTGGCGATGCGGAGCCCGGCCAGATCGTTCGGGGTCCACTCCTTGCCGGCCGGCGCGGCGTAGCGGAAGGTGCTGTTGCCGAATCCGAGTGCGAGCCGCTCGGTCACGGGTGCGCCCGAATCGAGCGACAGATCCCGGCCGGTGATGCCGAGATCGAGCTCACCCGAGCCCACGTAGATGGCGATGTCCTTGGGACGGAGGAAGAAGAACTCGACGTTGTTGGCGTTGTCGAGCACGGTGAGATCGCGGGAATCGGCGCGGCGACGGTAGCCCGCCTCGCTCAGAATCTCTCCGGCGAGCTCGGACAGGGAACCTTTGTTGGGGACGGCGACGCGAAGCATGGTGGGACTCCTGGGGTGCGGGAAGATCGGTGGCGGTGGAAGTGGGGTGGTCCGCTCACAGATGTCGGTAGACATCCTCGAGGGAGAGGTTCTTCCCGACCATCAACACCTGGATCCAGTACAGGAGCTGCGAGATCTCCTCCGCCAGCGCCTCGTCCGTCTCGTGCTCCGCGGCGATCCACACCTCGCCGGCCTCCTCCAGGATCTTCTTGCCCTGCTGATGCACACCCGCGTCCAACGCGGCGACGGTGCCCGAGCCCTCGGGCCTGGTGGCAGCGCGGTCGGTGAGCTCGGCGAACAGGGACTCGAAGTTCTTCACGGGTGATGATTGTTCCACGACGCGGCCCGCGGACCGCTATCAGTGTCCCCCGGCGCGCGCAGACCGGAGATCATCGAGGGTGAGCCCCTCGAGGGTGGTGCGGAACGTACGGCCCGGTCCGCTGGGCACCTGCACCTCGGAGGGCACCACGACGACGGCGCATCCCGCCGAGACGGCGGACTCGGTTCCCGTGGGCGAATCCTCGACGGCGACGCACGACGCCGTGTCGACACCGAGCAGCTCTGCGCCCCGGCGGTACGGATCGGGAGCGGGCTTCGCGTGCGTCACCTCGTCGCCGCACACGGTCGCGCCGAAGCGGTGACGGCCCAGCGTCTCGAGCGCGATCTCCGTCAGCATGCGCTCGGTGTTGGTGACGAGGGCACAGCCCAGACCGGCCGACTGCACCAGATCCAGCGCCGCCTCCGCACCCGGACGCCACGGCAGACCACCCGCGAACAGTTCGACCACACGGCCGTTGAGCCAGGCAGCGGACTCCGCCAGGTTCTCCGGCGACGCCTCCCGTCCCACGTGCGCGTAGACCTTCGCCAGCGCACCCATCATCGAGTTGCCCAGAGTCGACTCCCGCACCTCCGGAGTGAGCTCGCGCCCGAGTGACTCGGACAGCTCGTACACCGCGATGTCCCACAGGCGCTCCGAGTCCAACAGCGTCCCGTCCATGTCGAACAAGACGGCCTGGAGCTCAGACATTGAAGTACTTCGCCTCCGGGTGGTGCAGCACGAACGCATCCGTCGACTGCTCGGGGTGCAACTGCAACTCGTCGGACAGATCCACCCCTATGCGCTGGGGTTCGAGCATCGCGACGAGCTTGATGCGGTCCTCCAGATCGGGGCACGCGCCGTACCCGAACGAGTACCGGGCACCGCGGTACTCGAGCTTGAAGTACCCCTCCACGTCGGACGGATCCTGATCCACGAGGGAGCGGCCGCTGGGCAGCACCAGTTCCTCGCGGACCCGGCGATGCCAGTACTCCGCGAGCGCCTCGGTGAGCTGCACGCCGATGCCGTGCACCTCGAGGTAGTCGCGGTACGCATCCGCCTTGAAGAGCTCGTTGGCGAAGTCGGCGATGGGCTGACCCATCGTCACCAGGTTCATCGGCAGGACGTCGACCACCCCCGTCTCACGGGCGAGGTCTCGCGACCGCACGAAGTCCGCGATACAGAGGAACCTGCCGCGGTCCTGGCGCGGGAACGTGAACCGGAAGCGCTCCGCCGCATCGGGTTCCGGGGACTCGAGGACCACCACGTCGTCACCCTCGGACACCGCCGGGAAGTACCCGTACACGAGTGCCGCGTGCGCGAGGATGCCGTCGGTGCTGAGGCGGTCGAGCCAGTACCGCAGGCGCGGACGGCCCTCGGTCTCCACCAGGTCCTCGTAGGACGGGCCCTCACCGGCGCGTGCGCCGCGCAGACCCCACTGACCGAGGAACAGTGCACGCTCGTCGAGAAGCCCCGAGTACTCGGACAGCGAGATGCCCTTGACGATCCTGCTGCCCCAGAACGGCGGCGCCGGAAGCTCCTTCTCGACGGAGACGTCGGAGCGCTCGGGAACGACGACCGGTGTCTCCGCGGCCTTGCGCTTCTCGGCGATGCGCCGGGACCGCTCGTGCCGCTCCTTGCGCTCCGCGGTCTTCTGCTGAGCGGCGAGCGCCTCCTCACTGTCGGGAGCCGGCGCCACACCGCGTTTGGTGTTCATGATCGTGTCCATCAGGCGCAAGCCCTCGAACGCGTCACGCGCGTACGACACCTCACCCTCGTAGACCTCGGCGAGATCGTTCTCGACATAGGACCGGGTGAGCGCTGCGCCACCGAGCATGACGGGGAACTTCTCGGCGACGCCCTTGGCGTTGAGCTCGAGCAGGTTCTCCTTCATGACCACCGTGGACTTCACCAGCAGACCGGACATGCCGATGACGTCGGCACGCTTGTCCACCGCGGCGTCGAGAATCGCCGAGATGGGCTGCTTGATACCGAGATTGACCACCTCGTAGCCGTTGTTGCTCAGGATGATGTCGACGAGGTTCTTGCCGATGTCGTGGACGTCGCCCTTGACGGTGGCGAGCACGATGCGGCCCTTGCCGTCCTCGTCGGACGCCTCCATGTGCGGCTCGAGGTGTGCCACAGCCGCTTTCATCACCTCGGCGGACTGCAGCACGAACGGAAGCTGCATCTGCCCGGACCCGAACAGCTCACCGACGGTCTTCATGCCGGACAGCAGCGTCTCGTTGATGATCGCGAGCGGCGGCTTCTCCTGCATCGCCTCGTCGAGATCGTCTCCCAGCCCGGCACGCTCACCGTCGACGATGCGGCGCTCGAGGCGATCGAACAAGGGAAGGCCGGCCAGTTCCTGCGCCCGCGACTCGCGTGCGGACGCCGCGGAGACGCCTTCGAACAGCGCCATGAGCGCCTGCAACGGGTCGTAGCCCTCGCGGCGACGGTCGTACACGAGGTCGAGCGCGACCTGGCGCTGCTCCTCGGGGATACGCGCCATGGGGAGGATCTTCGACGCGTGGACGATGGCCGTGTCGAGCCCGGCCTCCGTGCACTCGTGCAGGAAGACCGAGTTGAGCACCTGCCTCGCAGCAGGATTGAGGCCGAACGAGATGTTCGAGATACCCAGGGTGAAGTGCACCTCGGGATGACTCTCGTGCAGTCGACGGATGGCCTCGATGGTCTCGATGCCGTCCCGCCGGACCTCTTCCTGGCCCGTCGAGATGGGGAACGTCAGGGTGTCGAGGATGATGTCCGATTCCGGCAGACCCCAGTTGTCGCGGATGTCGGCGATGAGCCGCTCCGCGATGCGGATCTTCCAGTCCGCCGTCCGGGCCTGACCCTCCTCGTCGATCGTCAGCGCGACGACCGCCGCTCCGTGACGCTTGACCAGCGTCATGATGCGCTGGAAGCGCGAGTCGGGCCCGTCGCCGTCCTCGTAGTTGACGGAGTTGACCGCGCTGCGCCCACCGAGGTGCTCGAGCCCGGCCTCCAGGACTGCGGGCTCGGTGGAGTCGAGCATGATCGGCAGCGTCGAGGAGGTGGCCAGGCGCGAGGCCAGAGCCGACATGTCGGCAGCACCGTCGCGGCCGACGTAGTCGACGTTGAGATCGAGCATGTGCGCGCCGTCGCGCGTCTGGTCCTTCGCGATGTCGAGGCACTTCTGGTAGTCCTCGGCCAGCATCGCGTCACGGAACGCCTTCGAACCGTTGGAGTTGGTGCGTTCGCCGATCATGAGGATGCTGGCGTCCTGCTCGAACGGCACCGCTGCGTAGAGAGACGAGACACCCTTCTCGGGCTTCGGGTCCCGCACTCCGCGGCGCGCGTCGTGCACCGCGTCGGCGACCTGGCGGATGTGCTCCGGGGTGGTTCCACAGCAGCCACCCACCAGGGAGAGGCCGAACTCGGTGACGAAGCCGCTGAGCGCCTCGGCCAGCTCGTCGGGACCGAGCGGGTACTCGGCACCCTTGGGGCCGAGCTGCGGCAGGCCGGCGTTGGGCATGACCGAGACCGGCACGGTGGCATGCCTGCTGAGGTGACGCAGGTGCTCGCTCATCTCGGCGGGGCCCGTGGCGCAGTTGAGGCCGATCAGGTCGACCCCGAGCGGCTCGATCGCGGTCAGTGCCGCGCCGATCTCGCTGCCCAGCAACATCGTGCCGGTGGTCTCGACCGTCACGTGCGTGATGATCGGGATGCGGATGCCCAGCTGCTCCATCGCGGCCTGACTGCCGAGGATGGCGGCCTTCACCTGGAGCAGGTCCTGGCACGTCTCGATCAGGACGGCGTCGGCGCCACCGTCGATCATTCCCAGCGCAGCTTCGGCGTAGGCGTCGCGCAGCGCCCGGAACGGGGCGTGGCCGAGGGTGGGCAGTTTGGTGCCCGGCCCCATGGACCCGAGCACGAAGCGGCCCATGCCGTCTCGCCCGGTACCCATCTCGTCGGCGACCTCGCGGGCCAGGATCGTTCCCTTGTAGGACAGCTCGCGGATGCGGTCCGAGATGTCGTAGTCGGCGAGGTTGGGGAGGTTGCACCCGAAGGTGTTGGTCTCGACGGCGTCCGCGCCCGCCTCGAAGTACTCCCGGTGGATCTGGCGGAGCACGTCGGGACGCGTGTCGTTGAGGATCTCGTTACAGCCTTCGAGGCCGCGGAAATCGTCCAGCGTCAGGTCTGCGGCCTGCAGCATCGTTCCCATGGCACCGTCGCCGATGACAACACGCTGGGACAGCGCATCGAGCAGGCGTGATCGGAATTCGACAGGCATGCCCCCAAGCGTAGTGGTCTGTCCCGACAGCTCTGGTCGTAGGCTGGGCGGGTGAGTGCGCCAGAAACGCCCGAGGGCGATCTCCCCGTGGTCCAGGACCCCCCGACAGACCTCGCCGCCGGCGTCGCTGCCGAGCTGGTGGCCGGTGTCGGAGCGGACGATCAGGACTCCGCGACGGACGAGTCCGAGCTGGACGAGATCCTGCCGACCCTGCGCAGCCCGATTCTCGTCGCGGCGTTCGAGGGATGGAACGACGCGGGCGACGCCGCGAGCGGCGCGGTGGAGCATCTCGAACTGATCTGGGACGCGACGCCCCTGGCCGAGCTCGACTCCGAGGATTACTACGACTACCAGGTCAACCGCCCGACGGTCCGACAGGTGGACGGTGTGACGCGCGAGATCGAGTGGCCGTCGACGCGATTGTCGGTGTGTTCGCCTCCCGGCAGCGACCGCGACGTCGTGCTGCTGCGCGGTATCGAGCCCAACATGCGGTGGCGGAGCTTCTGCGACGACCTGCTCGAGTTCATCGACCAGCTCGGGGTCGAGACGGTCGTGATTCTCGGCGCACTGCTTGCCGACACGCCCCACACCCGGCCCGTTCCCGTGACCGGCACCGCGTACAGCACCGAGTCGGCGGAGCAGTTCAACCTCGAGCAGACCCGGTACGAGGGCCCGACCGGCATCACCGGTGTTCTGCAGGACGAGTGCGTCAAAGCGGGGATTCCGGCAGTGTCCCTGTGGGCGGCGGTCCCGCACTACGTGTCCCAGCCGCCGAACCCCAAGGCCACCGTCGCCCTGCTCCAGCGTGTCGAGGACGTCCTCGACATCGAGGTGCCGCTCGGCGAGCTGCCGTCCCAGGCGGAGGACTGGGAGGAGTCGGTCACCGAGATGACCAAGGACGACGACGAGATCGCCGAGTACGTCCGCACCCTCGAGGAGCGCGGCGACGCCGAGGTCGACATGTCCGAGGCCGTCTCCAAGGTGGACGGCGATGCGCTGGCCGCCGAGTTCGAGCGCTACCTGCGCCGACGCGGGCCGGGCAGCTTCGGGCTGTGACGCGCGCTCGTCACCGGTGAGCGCGCGACTCGCACGGCTTCGCATCGGCGCTCTGTACGCCGGTGGCTTCCTCGGCCCGTTCGGCGGCGGAGTGGTGTCCTCGATGCTGCCCGAGATGGGCGCGGATCTGGGGGTGTCCACCGGGTCGGCGGCATCGACTCTCAGCGCGTACCTGTTTCCGTTCGCTCTGGCCATGCTGGTGTCGGGCACTCTCGGCGCGCGATGGGGCCGGGTGCGCACCGTGCGCCTCGCCTACCTGCTCTACGTCGTCTCCTCGCTCCTGTGTGCGGTCGCGCCCACGCTCGACCTGTTGCTGGGTGCGCGCGCACTGCAGGGCATCGGCAATTCCTTCACGACGCCGCTGCTCCTCGCGTCACTGGCGGCCGTCACTCCCCGCGAGCGCCTGGGACGGGTGCTGGGTACCTTCGGCGCCCTGCAGGCGGCGGGTCAGACCAGTGCGCCGCTGGTCGGTGGCCTCGCCGCCGAGTTCGACTGGCGGTACGCGTTCGTCGTGCTGGCCGTCGTCGCCGCGATCCTCGGGCTGGTCGGGCTCCCCGCGGCCACCGCGCCAACCACCCCCGGCGGTCGTCCCGAACGGTTGCGCGACGCTCTCACCGTCCCGGTCCTCCGCGTGGCAGTGGTCGCGCTCCTCGGCTGGGGCGCCCTCGGGGGACTCAACTTCCTCGTCGCCTTCCGCGCGGAGGACACGTTCGGTCTGTCCTCCACACAGCGCGGACTGCTGCTGACCGTGTTCGGGGTCGCCGGAATCCTGGTGGCGCGACGCGTCGGTGGACTGATCGACCGCATCGGGCCACGCCGAGCGATCGTGGGTGCCGCTCCTGTCGGCGCGGTCCTCATCGCCCTCGCCGGCACCATGCCCAGCCTGGTGGTCGTCGGCCTCGTCTGGGCGGCAGCGGGTGTCGCCAGCCAGTTCATCCTGGTCGGCGTCAACGCCGCTGTCCTCGGCTCGTCGGGGGCGAACCGCGGCGGCGCCGTGTCGGTCGTCCAGTCGTTCCGGTTCTCCGGGGCGGCCTTCGCTCCTCTCGCGCTCACCCCGCTGTACGGGGTGCACCCGACGTCGGCCTTCCTCATTCCCGCCGTCCTGCTGGCAGTGGTCGCGCCGCTGGTGATGACCGGGCGGAAGACCTGACACTGCGGCGGCCGCGCTCGAGAGTGAATGATGACGCCGCCGTAACACGGGCGCAGCAGTGCCGTCACCGCGTGCACGGACAGTCGTCCCATGGCCAGCACTCCGAAGTTCATCCAAGGCGTCTTTCCCTTCGTCGGGCACGGCCTGGGCAAGTCCGAGCTTCTCGACGCCGCCACGGCGTACACCGTTCCGTCGGGCCTGACCGCCCAGCCGCTCTACTTCCGCGGCGGTAACTCCTCCGACGAACTGGTCGTCGTCACGCTCACGCGCGACGGAGAGTCGATGCGCGTGTTCCCGATGGGCGCGAAGGCGAGCGTCAACGTTCCGCTGCGCGTCGTCGAGGACGTCGATCCCGACTCGGTTCTCGAGCTCACCGTCGCGGCGCCCGACGGCTGCAGCGGCGAGGTCGTCGTCGATTTCGGGATGATGATCTTCTGATGCCGGCTGCAGGAGAACGGCATCGCCTGCTCGTCGTCGGCAACGGAATGGCGGGGGCCCGCACCGTCGAGGAGATCCTCGGCCGCGACCGTGCGAAGTTCGACGTCACGATGATCGGCGACGAGCCGTACGGCAACTACAACCGCATCATGCTCTCGCACGTGCTCTCGGGCGAGTCGTCCATCGACGACGACGATCTGATGCTCAACCCGATGGCCTGGTACCGGGAGAACGGCGTCACCCTCCACGTCGGAGACCGGGCGGTGGCGTTGGACCGCTTCGCCAAGAACGTGACGTGCGAGAGCGGACGCGTCGTCCCCTACGACACCGTGATCATCGCGACCGGGAGCACGACGTTCTTTCCCAACATGGACGGACTGCGTGAGGCCGACGGCAGACTGGCGCGCGGCGTCTTCGGTTTCCGGACGATCGAGGACACCAACGGCATGCTGCAGATGGCGTCCTCCCGCGACGGCATCCGCGCCGTCGTCATCGGTGGCGGACTGCTGGGCCTCGAAGCCGCCTACGGTCTGCGCACGCAGGGCATCGACGTGGACGTCGTGCACTCCCCCGGACACCTGATGAACCAGCAGCTGGACGAACGTGGTGGACGCGTGCTGCGCAACAAGATCGAGGACCTCGGCGTCGGCGTGTACACGTCCAAGCGCACCACGGCTGTGTTGCGGGACGAGAGCGGTGCCGTCACCGGGGTCGCGTTCAACGACGGTTCCACCCTGCCCGCGGACATGATCGTCGTGACGGCCGGTATCCGCCCCAACGTCGACCTCGCGCGGCGTGCCGGACTGGTGATCGAGCGCGGCATCGTCGTCGACGATCAGATGCGGTGCGAGGACGAGGGAGCGATCCACGCAGTCGGAGAATGCTGCCAGCATCGCGGTGAGGTGTACGGCCTCGTGGCTCCCTTGTGGGAGCAGGCGTCGGTCCTGGCCGACGTGCTGACCGGTGCGAATCCGGCTGCGGCTTATCATGGTTCGCGACTGACGACGAAGCTCAAGGTCGCGGGCGTCGACGTTGCGGCGATGGGCGTCAAGGGTCCCGAGCGGGACACCGACGAGTTCGTGCAGTTCTACGAACCCCGCAGCGGCACCTACAAGTCGGTGGTCGTGCGCGACAACAAGCTGATCGGCGCGATGCTGCTGGGCGACATCAGCAAGGTGAGCTTCCTGACTCAGGCGTTCGACGAGAAGGTACCGCTTCCCGACGAGCGCATCAGCATGCTGTTCGACATGGGCACGCCGAGCGCGGAGACCGGCGCCGCCGAACTGTCCGACGATGTCCAGGTGTGCAACTGCAACGGGGTCACGAAGGACGACATCGTCGCCTGCGTGCACGGCGGGGCCACCACCGTCTCCGAGGTCGTGGGAAAGACCCGTGCGGGCAAGGGATGCGGATCCTGCAAGGGCCTGGTCGCGGACATCGTCGCCTGCGCCGCCGGTGGAGCGCTCTCGGTCGATCCCGCGGCGGACTGGTACGTCCCCTGCATCCCGATGTCCAAGCGCGAGCTCATCGAGGCCGTCCGCACGCAGAACCTCCGATCCGTCTCCGCAGTGTTCGATGCGCTGGCCGATGCCGAGGACGCGACAGCGAAGATGCCGCTGGCCTCGCTGCTGCGCGTGGTCTGGGGACCCGACTGGGTCGACGAGCGAGGCGCGCTGTTCATCAACGACCGCGTTCACGCCAACATCCAGCGAGACGGCACCTTCTCCGTCGTGCCGCAGATGAAGGGCGGCGTGACCACCCCGGACCAGTTGCGGCGCATCGCCGATGTGGCCGACAAGTACGGGGTCCCGCTGGTCAAGGTCACCGGTGGACAGCGCATCGATCTTCTCGGCATCAAGAAGGAGGACCTGCCGAAGGTGTGGGGCGATCTCGACATGCCGTCCGGGTTCGCGTACGGCAAGAGCATGCGCACCGTGAAGACCTGTGTCGGCAGCGATTTCTGCCGTTTCGGGCTCGGTGACTCCACCGCACTCGGCATCGCGATCGAGGAACGGTTCCAGGGTCTCGAAACTCCCGCAAAGCTCAAGCTGGCCGTGGCCGGATGCCCCCGCAACTGCTCCGAGGCGCTCTGCAAGGACTTCGGTGTGGTGGCCGTCGGCGACGGCCGCTGGGAGATCTACATCGGCGGCGCGGCCGGCGCACACATCCGCAAGGGCGACGTCCTCGCCACGGTCGACTCCCCCGAGGAGGTCCTGACCCTCGCGGGCCGATTCATCCAGTACTACCGCGAGGAGGCGAAGTGGCTCGAGCGGACCTACGCCTTCGTCCCGCGGGTCGGCCTCGAGACGTTGCAGCGACTGCTCGTCGACGACGCCGAGGGTCTCTGTGCAGGACTCGACGAGCGCATCCAGATATCCATCGACGGCTACACCGATCCGTGGAAGGAACGCGCGGCGCCGCGGTCACCGGCCCAGTTCGCGCCCTCCCTCCCGCTTCTCCCGCTGCCTCAGGTGCCGGTTCGATGACGACGGCACAGGCGACCGTGGTGGGAACCGTCGACGATCTCACCCCCGGCGAGGGCCGGACCTACGTGGTCGACGGACGACAGATCGCCGTCTTCCTCCTGACCGACGGGACGGTCCGCGCCATGGACGCGGTGTGCCCCCATCGCGGCGGGCCGCTGGCGGACGGGCAGATCGACGGGGCCGTCGTCGTGTGTCCCCTGCACCAGTACCAGTTCTCCCTGGACACCGGCCGGTGCACCACCGACGGCATCGGAACGGTCGCGACCCACCGTGCCGACGTCGTCGACGGGCAGGTGGCTGTCCGACTGTCCTGACCGCCTACCCTGTTGCAGTGACCGAATCCGCCGACTCCTTCGTGGTGGACGACAGGCTCCGGCTCTTCTCGTTCGCGACAGCCGAGAAACGGGCCGACTACCTGCGAGTTCTGCGCGCTTTCGAACATGCACGCACCGGCTACGTCGTTCTGCTGCACGCCGGCGAGGTGGCCGAGATCCTGGCCCGCACCGACGGCGGCGACACTCTGACCGGCGTCGAGATCGGCCCGCTGCTCGAACAGTTGCACACGTGGGGCGTCCTCGAACGCAGCTACGACGGCACCCGCGCGGCCACGCTCGCCGAGTACCGCAATCGCCACTACGTCTACCAGTTCGGTCAGGTCGGCTACCAGGCATACCGCGCCGTCGAGGACGTCCTGGCCGCCCGCCCCGAGGACGCCTCGCTCTCGCGTCTGGTGCTGCCCGAGCTGCTCGCCGACCTGGAGGATCTCGCGGCGGCGAACCTCGCCGGGGACGCCGACCTGGTGTACCGCAAACTCGATCGGCTCGACACCGCTCTCAACGACATGGCCACCCGCGCCGCGCACTTCTACCTGTCGCTGGGCGACCTCGTCCGCACCACGGACGTCACACCCGAGTCGTTCCTGGCACACAAGGACGCATTGCTCTCCCACATGCGGGAGTTCTCCCTCGACCTCGCCCGCTTCGGCCCGAAGCTCACCGCCGCCATAGAGCGGGTGGATGCCACCGGACTCGACTCGCTGCTCGACCGGGTGGCAGCCAGTGACGAACGCGTCTTCCTCAGCCGCGAGGAGCGCCGCGCCGACTGGGCGGGCCGGTGGACCGGTCTCGTGCACTGGTTCACCTCCACAGACGGCGAGCTCACCGAGTCGGATCGTCTGCGGGAGGGCACCATGAGCGCCATCGCCGCCGTGCTGTCGCTGCTGCGCCGCGTCACCGAGACCCGCAGGGGCGGAGTCAGTCGCGAGTCCCAGCTGCGACATCTCGCCGGGTGGTTCGCGTCCGCTCCCTCCGAGGAGTCCGCCCACGCCCTGTTCGGTGCCGTGTTCGGCCTCGGCCGGCCTCGTCACCTGTCGATGGTCCACCCCGACGACGACATCATTCCCACCACGCGATCGTGGTGGGACGCTCCGCCTGTCGAGATCTCGCGCACGCTCGCCGAGACCGGTCGGCCCCCCGCCGCCGGTGCTCCTGCCAGGGTCCACCGCAACGACGCCGGTGTCCGGCGTCTGCGCGAGGAACAGCTGAGCGTGCAGCGTCGCCGCGCTCAGGCCGCGCGATCACTCGCCGAACACGGGGTGTACGAACGGGATCTGACCAACGAGGAGACCGACGTGCTGCTCGGGCTGCTCAACGCCGCCCTCACCGCACGCGTCCCGGTCAGCGGCCGCGTGGGCAGCTCGACCGGCTCCGAGGGTGGCGTCACCCTGACACTGGCACCGCACGAGCAGTCCACCGTGGTGCGCACCGAACGCGGTCTACTGCACCTCGAACGGCTGTCACTCACCATCGGCGCGCGGCGATGAGAGCACGCACCATTCCGAGCCTGGCACTCGACTCGTACCAGCGCGCCGCCCGAGTCGTGTTGTCCCACCACCTGATCACCCGCACCTACCCGGACCGCATCGCCCTGCCCCTGGTTCGCCGATGGGCCACGGAACTGCGCGAGGACATGCTCGATCTCTTCGGATACCGACTCGAGGTCACGGAGACCACGGCCCGGCTCTACCCCGTACTCGACCGGTTGGACGCGAGTCGACCGGCCCGCACGACCTCCGACCGCGTCTTCGACCGTCGCCGCTACGCATTCCTGGCGCTCACCCTGGCGGCACTCGGTCGCGCGGGTGACCAGATCACGTTGTCCGAGTTGGCGGTTCAGGTCGCCTCCGATGCCGGACGGGTGGTCGGGGTCGACCTCGACACCGAACGCGCGACCGACCGGGACGCCTTCGTCGACGCCGTCGGCTGGTTGTCCGTTCGCGGTGCGATCACCCTGGCCGACGGCGATGCCGGCGGGTGGGCGCACAACCCCGACGCGGGAGAGGCCTTGTACGACATCGACCGATCCGTCGTCGTGGCCCTGTTTCGTCCACCGCGCGCGCTCCAGCATCTGCGCAGCACGGCACACCTGCTGCACAGCACCACGGACGACCCGGCCGATCGCGCTCGCCGTGCCCGCCGTGCGCTCGTCGAGCAGCCCGTGGTCCACGGCCCCGACTCGGTGCCGGACGACCGGTCCGTCGAGGATGTCCGGCTGCTGACCGGACTGTCCGTCGAACGCCGGGCAGAGGGCATCGCGCTCATCGACACGTCGGGACGCCTGTCGGACATCAGGTTTCCGTCCACCGGCACGGTCGCGCAGGTCGCCCTTCTCCTCGCCGGTGAGATCGCGGAGCGGGTACTCGATCCCGATGCCGATGCCGACGATCGGACCACGCTCGAGGCGGACATCGACCCCACCGACACGCTGCTCGCGGCCCTCGACAGCGCGATCCCGGACGGCGGCGTCGTGGACGACCTGGTCGACGACTCGGTCGCCCCGGACACGGTGGAGGCGTCGGACGAGACGATCCGGCACCCGTTCGTCGCGGACTCCTGGCTCGACGAGACCGTCGGCGCCCTCGTCGACGCCTACGGCCGCACCTTCGCCGCTCAGTGGCAGGCGGACCGTGCCGGGGTTCGCGCGGCCGCTGTCGCACTCCTGACGAACCTCACTCTGGTGGCACCGGTACGCGGGGGCATCGTCGCGTTGCCGGCCCTGGCGCGCTATCGGGGAGTGGTCGTCACCGTCCGAGAACAGGCGTCCGCCGGCCTCTTTCCCACCGATCACACGAGCACCCTCGAGGAGCACACCCCGTGACGCGCAGCACCCGATTCCGGCCCACGCGCGCCGGCATCATCAACCTCTGGGACTACCGCGATCAGGAGTTCTCGTTCGCCGACGGTCGGCTGGTGTTGCGTGGCCCCAACGGATCCGGCAAGACCAAGGCACTCGAGGTGCTGTTCCCGTTCGTGTTCGACGGCCGGATCGAGCCGCGTCGCCTCAACCCGTTCGCGGGTGAGGAACGCACCATGAAGTCCAATCTGCTCTACCGCGGCCAGGATTCGGCGCACTCGTACGTGTGGATGGAGTTCGCACGTGGCGATCGGGACGAGCCCGAAGCGGTGACCGTCGGCATCGGCATGCGTGCGACACGGTCGGCGGACAAGGTGACGCGCTGGTACTTCGTCGCCGACGGCCGCGTGGGCGTCGACTTCTCGCTGCTGGGCACCGACGACAGGCCGCTGACGAAGAAGCAACTGGCCGAGCAGATCGGGACCGACGCCATCGTCGACCGGCCGGTGGACTACCGCGCCGCCATCGACGCGCGACTGTTCGGTCTCGGCGCCGAGCGGTACGACCAGCTCATCACCCTGATTCTCACGCTGCGACGCCCGCAGTTGGCGAAGAACCTCGACCCGAAGGGCTTGTCCCGTGCGCTGTCCGACGGACTGCGCCCCCTCGACGAGCACCTCGTCCTCGAGGCGGCGCGCTCCTTCAGCGACATGGAGGAGGTGGGCCGCGCCCTCGAGGGACTGGTGCAGGCCGACCACGCGTCGAAGAAGTTCGTCGAGGTCTACTCGAAGTACCTCGCCGTCCAGGCGCGCACCGACGTCGATCAGGTCGGTCGACGTCTGGAGGCCGTCGACCACGCCACCGTCGCCCTCTTCGCCGCCAAGGGCTTGCGTGAACGACGACGGGTCGAGCGCGTCGAGGCGGAGAAGCGGTACGAGGCGGCCGAGCGCGCACTCGATCTCGCCGTCGCCGACCAGCAGACCCTGCAGCGGTCCACCGCCTACGAGGGCAAGCAGCAGCTCGACGATCTCGCGGATGCGGTCCGCAAGCTCGAGGTGTCCACCGCGCAGCAGCGCGACAAGGCTCGCAAGGCGACGGAGGCCGTCGACGTCCGGCGACGAGAGGCAGACGAGGCCGCAGTGGCGCTGCGGGAGTCGACCGCGTCGATCGTCCGCGCCGAGGACGAGCTCCTCGCGGCCGCCGAGGACGCCGGCATCGCCTGGACGCCACTCCCCCGCGACGCCCGTACCGACCAGATCACGGCAGCGGTACGCGGTCATGCCGAGGAGCGGGACGGGGACGTCCGGGCCGTGCGTGCCGCGCTGTCCGTCGTCGACCGTGCCACCACCGAGCGTGCCCGTACCGAACGGGCCGCCGACCGCGCCCACACACTGCACGACGCCGCGGTGGCCTCCGTCCGCGAGGCCGAGGCCGCCGTCGAGTCGTCCCGTGCCGCGACAGCGGAATCGCTGCGCGCGTGGTGGGCCACGCACGCCTCGGTGCTGGACGACGGCGAGATCCTCGAGTCGTTGCACACCGCGCTCGCACGCATCGGTGAGGACGACGCACCCACGCTCGGCGAGGTACTCGGCGACGGAGTTCGCGAGCTGCTCGACACGGTGCGGGACCGACGGAGTGCTGCACTGCAGGACCGGGACGACGCGGCGCGCACCATCGCCGAGTCGACGGCCGAGCGCGCGTCGGTCGCCGCCGAGCACGACGACGCTCCCCCGGCGCTGCGCACCCGTACCGGCGACCGTGCGGGTCTCGACGGCGCACCGTTCTGGACACTCGTCCGCTTCGCCGACGACGTCAGCGCCGACGATGCCGCGGCCCTCGAGGCCGCGCTCGACGCGGCCACCCTGCTGGACGCGTGGGTCGCCGACACGGCTCCGACGGGGCTCGTCTCGGATCAGTACCTGACCGCCACCACACCGGTGACCGGGCGATCGCTGGCCGACGTCCTCGTCGTCGAGGACGACATCCCCGTGCAGCACAGCACCGTGCGGGCGATCCTCGACTCGATCGCTCTGGACGACGTGGGCAGTTCTGCGGGTGTCGGACGGGACGGGAGCTTCGCGCACGGTCTCGTGCGCGGCGCGCACCACAAGGACGCCGCCGAGTACATCGGCGCGACGGCACGAGCTGCACGGCGCACGTCCCGCATCGCGGAGATCGACGAGGCCCTCGAGGTGGCCACCGCGCGGCGCGACGAGGCCGATCGAGTCGCCGAGCGGTGTCGAGAACGTCTCGACTCGATCCGCGCCGCCGTCTCGACGGTTCCTCGTACGTCGGAGGTCACCGCGGCGCTCCGGGCGGTCACGTCGGCCGCCGGCGCTCTCCGATCGACGACCGAGTCGGTCGCGTCCGCCGACCGAGAACTGGACCACGCGATCGCCGAACTGTCTGCCGCCGAACGACGTCTGCGGACGGACGCCGTCGCGCGGCGGGCTCCGTTCACGCCGCGAGACCTCGACGCGCTCGCGGCGGCGATCCGCCACTTCGAGAACACCGGTTCCGCCATCCTGCGCCACCGCGGCGACGCGGACCGGTCCGCCGAGCGCGACCGGGAAGCTGCCGGGCGCCTCGACGAGGCCATGATTCTGGCCGAGGAGTACGCGGAGGAAGCGGCCATCGCCGAATCCGACTACGAGCAACAGCACGCCAAGTTGGAGATGCTGCGGGACTCGCTCGGTGCGAGCGCCGAGAAGATCGACGCCGAGCTCGACGCGATCAGGATGCGCATCGAGGCGTGCAAGACCGAGCAGCGCGCCGCCACGAAGGCGGACCGTGAATCGGGCGAGGCCATCGGCAAGGCGGAGGGCGCGCACGAGACGGCCGTCGCCGGACTGACGACCGCGTTGACCGAAGCGCTCAGCGACGCCGCGCGACTGGCTCCCTACGCGCACCGCGATCTGCTGGCGGTGCTCGGTGCGGCGCGCGACTGCTCCTGGCCGGCGAGCGACGCGGCCTGGTCGACGGTCGAGCAACTGCTCTACCGAACCGACACGGCTGCCGGGCCCGACGAGGCCCCGGACGTACTGCCCCCGGAAGTGCACCGACTGCACACCGAGCTCACCGAGGCGACGGCGCAGGTCAAGGTCAGCGATGCGAGCCGCCGCTCCACACGCAGCGCGCTGACGGCGGCGTTGCAGGAGTTCGACGCTCAGCTGGCCGCGTCGGGTCAGGATTTCCGGCTCAGTTGGGACGCGGCCGACGGGGTCACCGTGGTGCGGGTGCAGGACGAGCAGGGCCACTCCACCATCGCGGACTTCGCGGATCGCATCGACGCGGCACGACGCGACCAGGAGACGCTGCTCACCGATGCCGAGCGCCGCATCCTCGAGGACGCTCTGCTCACCGGCCTGGCGCAGCAGATCCACGAGCGCACGGTCGACGCCCGCGAACTGATCGCCCGTATGGGATCGGAGATGAAGCAGCGCCGCATGTCGTCGGGCAACACCATCGGCGTGCACTGGGTGCTCGCGGACAACCTCGACGACAGCACCCGTGCCGTGTCGAAGCTGCTCGAGCGGGACGCCTCCGCGCTCGGACCCGAGGAACTGGCCGAGATGCGTGTGCACTTCGCGGCACAGATCCGGACGGCGCGAGCGCAGCATCCTGAGCGCTCGTACCCCGAGATCCTCAGTGCCGCACTGGACTACCGGCAGTGGCGCGTCTTCGCGTTCACGCTCATCTCCGGTGACGGCTCCGAGGACAGGCTCACCGTCGCACGCCACAGTGCGCTCTCGGGCGGCGAGCAGTCGGTGTCGCTGCACCTCCCGCTCTTCGCGGCGGCGCACGTGATGCTGTCGTCCGCGGACCCGCACTCACCGCGCTTGCTCGCACTGGACGAGGCGTTCGCGGGTGTCGACGACAACGGCCGCAGCGAACTCCTCGGTCTCAGTGTGCAGTTCGACCTGGACCTCTTCATGACGGGCTACGACCTCTGGATCACCTACCGCGACGTGCCCGGGTGCGCCCACTACGACCTCGCGCACTCGACGGTCGAGAACACCGTCAGCGCAGCGCTTCTCGTGTGGGAGAACGGGGAGTTGCTCGCGGAGCACGACGGGTCGGACCTGGCGGCGGCACTGGGCTCGCCGTTGAGCCGCCGCGTCGACCTCCCCGCGGAGGGTGGGCTGGACTTCGCCGAGGTGTGATGGTGGGTGTGGTGTTCCACTACCGGGTGTTAGCGGCGGGAATCCGCTCTCTCGGGCTGACACTGGTACAGCACTCCCTCAGCGACGAGCGTGCCGTCGCCTTCTGACCTCGTGGGCGATCTGTCGAGCGATGCTGTCCGGATCACGCAGCACATCGAATGCCGCGTAGCGGAGCACACGGAATTCTGCCAGGACCAAAATGTTTTGGCGCACGCGATCTCGTCGGAAGACATCCCCGTCGATGTGGAACTCCCGGCCGTCCACCTCGATGATCACCCGCGACGCCTCGTCGTAGAAGTCGACGATGAACGCCCCGACCCGCGCGTTGACCTTCAGGCGCAGCCCGATGGCGATGAGGGCACGGTCCAGAACCCGTTCGGGCTCGGATGCGAACCTCGTCGAGGCAGATCTGAGTTGCTCGGTCAGGCGAGCGTTCCCCGAGCGCCCCGGTGCCGACGCGACGAGTCGCCGCACGGAATCCCGTGTCATGCCCGCGGCCAGCCGATGATCGACGAGTCGACCCGCCGCACGAGGTTCCATGATCGCGACGCAGTCGAGCAGTGCCTGCGCCTCCGTGACGACGGAGAGGTCGTCGACCCGAGTGACGGCATCACTGGCCAGGTCACGTCGATGAAGGACGAGCCACGACGGAGTACGGCCCTTTCTCGCCCGGGGAACCGTGGCCTCGATGATGGCCGGTTCGGCGAGCCACCCGTACAAGCGGGCGGCCGTCCGATGACTGAGGACGGCGTCCGATCTCCACAGCAGGACGGCGGCGCACCGTCCGGTCCAGCTCGGTTCGGTGCGAGAGTAGATCTGCGGTAACACGCGGTGATAGTCGCGAGAGAGGGAACTGCTGGAGACTCCTGCCGCCAACAGTTGCCGACGTGTCGCCAGGCCATACGTGGTCATGTCCGAGATCGTCGACGAGTGTGTGCGATCGTCAGCGCAGCCGACCAGGGTCGACAGAGAAGCTGTGGATCGAGCGACCCTGTGGACGACGTGGGCGTGGTGTTCCACTCGATCGGTCACAGCGCGGACAACCGCGATCACGAACCACGAGTGGAACACCACTCCCGACGAGCTAGAGCTTCACACCCAGCAGCGCGTCCACCGCCAGCGACACCAGCCCCGGCGCCGCGGGGTCGGAGCCGCCGAGCGTCACGGCGTCGTGTGCCCACGCATCGATCGCGTCGAGTGCCTTGGCGGAGTCGAGATCGTCGGCCAGGTGCTGGCGCACGCGGGCGACGGTGTCCTCGGCGGACTGTGCCGACTCGAGCGCCACGGCCTTGCGCCACAACGCGAGTCGGTCCTGCGCAGCGGCGAGGATCTCGACGGTCCAGGTGCGGTCCTGCCGGTAGTGGCCGGCGAGGAGACCGAGGCGGATGGCACCGGGATCGACACCCGCAGCGGTGAGCTTCGAGACCAGGACGAGATTGCCCAGCGACTTGGACATCTTCTCGCCGTCGAGGCCGATCATGCCGGTGTGCACGTAGTGTCGCGCGAAACGGTCTGCGCCCGTGAGCGATTCGGCGTGGGCCGCGGAGAATTCGTGGTGCGGGAAGATGAGGTCACTGCCGCCACCCTGCACGTCGAAGCCGGATCCGATGCGGTTCAACGCGATCGCCGCGCACTCGATGTGCCAGCCGGGGCGCCCCGGACCGAACGGCGAGGGCCACGACGGCTCGCCTGGACGCTCGGCCTTCCAGACGAGGGCGTCGAGAGGGTCGCGCTTGCCGGGGCGGTCGGGATCTCCGCCGCGCTCGGCGAAGAAGGTGTCCATCGTCGCCCGGTCGTACCCGGACTCGTAGCCGAACTGCTCGGTGGCGTCCGCGCGGAAATACACGTCGGGGTACTCGGCGTCGTCCACCACGTAGGCGGCGCCCGAGGCGACGAGCTTCTCGACGAGCTCCACGACCTCGGTCACGGACTCGACCGCGCCGATGTAGTCGCGCGGCGGGATGACGCGGAGCGCGGTCATGTCCGACCGGAAGAGGTCGGTCTCGCGCTGTCCGAGCGACACCCAGTCGTCGCCGTCGCGTGCCGCGCGCTCGAAGAGCGGGTCGTCGACGTCGGTGACGTTCTGGACGTAGTGCACGTCGTGACCGGCGTCGCGCCAGACCCGGTTGACGAGGTCGAACGTCAGGTAGGTGGCCGCATGGCCCAGGTGCGTCGCGTCGTACGGGGTGATGCCGCAGACGTACATGGTGGCGGTCGAACCGGGCGCGACGGGACGCACGGCGCGATCGGCCGTGTCGTACAAACGGAGCGGCGGGCCCTCGCCCGGCACGCTGGGAACGTCCACTTCGGGCCACGACTGCATGGGTGAAGACTATCCGGTCGGGCCGGAGCCGCCGCCGCGTGCCCGGTCTAGAACGCGGGCCAGGGAATGGGCCTGCTGGAGTCGGGCGCCGGCATGACCGGTTCCGCGAGCAACCGCGACACGCGACCGGCCAGCGCCTCGATCTCCTCGTCCGTGATGTGCGGCGCGAGGGTGTCCCCGAAGGCACCGCGCAGGTCGCGGGAGAAGTCGACGAGGTCGGCCACCAGAGCGGCGTCGACGGGTCGACCGGCCCACCCCCACAGCACGGTCCGCAGCTTGTTCTGCCGGTGCAGGGCGATGCCGTGGTCCACGCCGTACACGGAGCCGTCGAGTGCCTCGAGCACGTGTCCGCCCTTGCGGTCGGCGTTGTTGATGACGACGTCGAGAACAGCCATCCGGTGCAGCCGCGGATCGTCCGCGTGCACCAGTGCCACCTCGTCGCCGGCATCGTCGTAGGCCCGGAGCACGGGGATGTAGGACGAGGGCACGAGGTCGGGTCGGCAGAGGTCCACCATGTCGTAGCCCTCGCCCTTCTCGGGGAGGCGCTCGACGGTGTCGATCCACCGCTGCACCATGCCGACACCGAGCGGACCGTCCCGAAGCACGGTCGTGGGCACGACGCCCCAGCCCAGTGCGTCGGAGATCAGGTAGGACGAGATCTCGCGGCCCGCCAGCGTGCCGTCGGGGAAGTCCCACAGCGGCTGTTCCCCGCGCACCGGCTTGTAGACACAGCGCAGTGCCGGCGCGGGATCCTCACGCTCGATCTCGCACACGAGCGTCGCGTTGGACGCCTGCACCACGCGACCGACGATGGTCATCTCGCCGTGCGCGAGCAGGTCCGTGTCGTCGTCGGTCCAGGGCGCGGTGGCGTCGCCGGCGGAGGTCAGGACTCGTCCCCGAACTCGGTTGTGTCGCTTCCCAGCACGGTGCCGCGCCGGTACCCGTTGGTCCGCACGCACATGTGACCACCGGGCGCGAGGGGCTCCCCGCAGAGCGGGCACGGGGGCCGACCGGCAGCGATGACGCGCTCGCTGCGCGCGGCGAACTCACGGGCCTGCTCCGGACTCAGGAACACCCGCACGGCGTCCGGACCCTCGTCGGTGTCGTCGAGCACCACCGACTCGTCGATCTCGGTCTCGGTGATGGCGAGCAGCTCCACCACGACGGCGCCGGCGTCGGCGTCCCAGCCCAGACCCATGGTCCCGACCCGGAACTCGGCGTCCACGGGCATCACCAGTGGGTCGACGTCGCTGGGATCGGCTTCCTCGGGTGGCACATCGGTACCGAAGCGCCTCGCCACCTCGTCGAGCAGGAGCCCGACACGGTCGGCCAGGACCTGAACCTGCTGCTTCTCGAGCGCCACCGACACCACTCGGGCGTCGTGCACTGCCTGGAGGTAGAAGGATCGATCGCCGGGCTCACCCACCGTTCCGGCGACGAACCGGTCGGGGGTGCGAAAGACGTGAATCGCGCGTGGCATATCTGCACCTCCAAAGATCGCGCCGCCGAACTGCCGCGGCTGTGACTCCCATTATCCGCGTGTTGTCACTGTCCGGTGGAACCACCGGGGACGGCGTCCGATTCCGACGCGGTCGGAGCCTGGTCGGACGGGGCCTCGGCAGTGGTGTCCGTCTCGGCGGGCGGCGTCGGAACGAACTGCGTCAGATCCCCACCGAGATCGCCGAGACGATGGACGAACGGCCGCGTCTCGGTGTACCGGACGACACTGATCGACGCCGGGTCCACCACGATGCGCTGGAACTGGTCCAGGTGCGACCCCAGAGCATCGGCCAGGACGGACTTGATGACGTCGCCGTGCGAACAGGCCACCCACAGCACGTCGGCGCCGTGCTCGGCGGCGAGCCGCGCGTCGATCTCACGGATCGCGCGCACCGCCCTGATCTGCACGTCGGCGAGGCCCTCACCCCCGGGGAAGACGGCAGCGGACGGGTGCTGCTGCACCACCTTCCACAGCGGCTCCCCCACGAGATCCTTGATCGGCTTGCCGGTCCACTCGCCGTAGTCGACCTCGAGCAGCCGATCCTCCACGACGGGTTCGAGCTCGCGCGCCGCAGCGAGAGGCGCGATCGTCTGTTCGCACCGGAGCAACGGTGATCGCACGATCGCCGCGAGCGGAAGCACCTCGAGACGGGCGACGACACGCTCCGCCTGCTCCCGACCGAGATCGTCGAGTTCCACGCCGTCCGACCTGCCCGCGAGCGTGCCGGCCGTGTTGGACGTCGAGCGTCCGTGGCGCAGAAGTATGACCGTCATGACCTCAGCCTAGTGAGACGCGAGGGGCGCCCGGCGTTGCGGTGGCGTCAGTTCGCTGCGACGACACCTGTGGCGAGGAGGCCGAGAACCGCGACGCCGACGACGATGCGGTACCCGACGAACCAGTACAGCGAGTGGTTCTCGACGAAGCGCAGCAACCAGGCGATGGAGGCGTACCCCAGTACGAAGGCCACGAGCGTCGCCACGACGAGCTGGGAACCCGATGCCTGCAGACCTTCGCCCGCCGGTTCGAAGGCATCCGGCAAGGAGAAGAGTCCGGACGCGGTGACGGCCGGGATCGCGAGCAGGAACGAGAAGCGGACTGCGGCGGCACGCGTCAGCCCCATGAACAGACCGGCACTCGTGGTGGCGCCGGATCGGGACACGCCCGGGATGAGCGCGAGACACTGCGCCGCGCCCATGACGAGGCCGTCGCGGGTGGTGAGCTTCTCGATCGGTCGCGTCTGTCGGCCGACCTTCTCCGCGACGGCGATGACCACGGCGAACACGATGAGCAGCGTCGCGATGATCCACAGGTTGCGCGCACCCGTCCGGATCGCGTCCTTGAAGACGAAGCCGAGCACCCCGATCGGGATGGTGGCGAAGATGACGTACCACCCCATGCGGTAGTCCAGCGTGTCGCGCTGGGACTTGTCGGCGATACCGCGGAACCACGCCGCGACGATGCGCCCGATGTCGCGGGCGAAGTAGAGCAGGACCGCGGCCTCGGTACCGAGCTGCGTCACCGCGGTGAACGACGCGCCGGCGTCGTCACCGAAGAAGACCTCGGAGACGATGCGCAGGTGTGCAGAGGAGGAGATGGGGAGGAACTCGGTCAACCCCTGCACGGCGCCGAGCACGAGGGCCTGCACCCAGGACATCGATTCCGCGATCATCGCTGCTCTCCTGCCGTCCGATTCCGCGGCGCGCAGACGCCACCGACGAGGTTTCCTGTCGAAGTCACGAGGCACGACCGTACTAGGGTCGTGCCTCGACCACCGTGTCGGCAGGACGAGACACGGACGGAACACGGCGAAACGGATGCACTGCCTTCATGAAGCACAGAACGGTCGGGAGCAGCGGGCTGCGGGTGTCACGCCTGGGGCTCGGAACGGGTGAATGGGGACGCGGAGTCGACGGTGACGACGCCGCGGCGCAGGTGACGGCGTTCGTCGACGCGGGCGGGACCCTCGTCGACGCGTCCGCCTCGTATGGAGACGGACGCGCGGTGCGGGTGTTGGCCGAAATCGTCGACGACGTGGTTCCGCGCGGTGAGCTGGTTCTCAGCATCGATTCCGGCGTCTCGCGTCCGGACACCTCGGGGCACTGGACCGTCGACTGCTCGCGGCGCGCGCTCCTCGCAGACCTGGACAGGACACTGCGCGAGCTCGGCACCGATCACCTCGATCTGTGGAGCGTCGGCGCGTGGGATCCGCAGACCCCTCTCGGTGAGGTGGCGGCGACTCTGGAGCACGCGGTCTCGTCCGGGCGGGTCCGCTACGCGGGTGTTCGCGGCTTCACGGCGTGGCAGCTGGCCACCGTGTCGGCGTCCGTCGACATCACCGCGGCGCAGGCGGAGTACTCCCTGCTCGCGCGCGGCGCCGAGGACGAGCTGTTCCCCGCGGCCGACCACCACGGCGTGGGCGTTCTCGCGGTGTCGGCTCTGGCGGGCGGCGTGCTCACGGGCAAGTACCGGGACGGTGTACCCGCGGATTCACGCGGCGCGGACGATCACCGACGCCACGCGCTCGCACCCTTCCTCGGTGAGGACGGCGGGAAGGTGGTCGAGGCTGTCATCACGGCGGCCGACGGTCTGGGCACGTCGCCACTCGCGGTGGCTCTGGCGTGGGCCCGAGATCGCCCCGGTGTCGCGTCGGTCGTGGTCGGGACGCGGGACATCGGTCAGCTGACGGGTGTGTTGGCCGCCGAGGAGGTCGCGCTTCCGTCGGCCATCAGCTCCGCGCTGGACGACGTCAGTTCCTGACCGTCACTTCGGGTCGATCGCGTTGCCCAGCCGCCCGAGCAGCGATCGCAGGAGTGTGGTGTCGGGCGGCTGCGGCGAGTCGAGCGGACGGACGTCGGCGACCGCGTCCCGGACCGCGGCGACGATCGAGCGCTCGTCCGAGAGGTCGACGTCCGTGACATCGCGCTCCGCGACCGCGTCGACGTCGAGATCGTCGGGAACGGCCTGCGCCAGGTCGGAGCGGTAGACCTCCACGCGCAACGACTTACCGCGTACCCGGAAGGCGAAGCTCCGCCCGTCCGGAGTGGACCCGAACCCGTGGGCGTGCGCCCCCACCGACACGTCCTCCACCGAGAACTCCGTATTGCTCGGCCCCGTCATGCGCCCTCCCTCGCTCTCTCTCGTCGACAGGCACTCGTCGAAACGTACAGACGCGTCATGGTGGACACATCCCTCCCCCGTGCTCGCGCCGGGACGGCGAGATGATCGGATGAGAGAAGACCTGAAGGAGAATCACCCCCATGGCACCCCGACCGACCAATGCCCACTCGGCACGACGCAGCAGTACCCGTTTCGTCCTTCTCGGCCTCGCCCTGGTGACGACGGTCACAGCAGGATGCGCGAACTCCGACGATCCGGAGCAGCTGAACACGCGTGAGCCGGAGGTCGCCGCGGTGTCCCCCGACACGACCGTCATGCCGGCGGGCGTCACGGCCGACCCGCGCTTCGGCGGTCCGGCCACCGTCGACGGCCTCGCGATCGAGCCTCGCGACCGGATTGCCGGGATCCTCACCGACGACGGTACGACGCTGCTGCTGACCCCGCTCGACTCGGAGGAGAATCCGCGCTCGGTGCGACTCTCCGCACCCGGCACGTCCGTCTCCGCCGGCAGGGACGGCGAACTGTTGGTCACGTCGTCGTCGGGCATCAGCCGGGTGGACGCGCAGTCCGGTGAGGCGACCGACGTCGCGATCGACGGCGGCGCCGCCTCGGTGACGCCGTGGGACGACGGGTACGCCGTCGGGACGCCGACCGGAACCGTCGTGATCACGGGAGCCGACGGCGCGGTCGAGAGCACCATCCCCGGTCAGGCGTCGGTCGACGGTCTCGTACGCACCGGAGACGATCTGGTGTCCCTGGACACCCGGCAGACGTCGGTGACGTCCGTGAACGTCGGTGCCGAACGTCTCGGCGCCGCGCTGCGCGCAGGCGACGGGGCCACCCGCATGACCGGATGCGCCGACGGTGCCGTCGTGGTCGCCGACACCACCGACGACGAACTGCTCGTCTTCACGGGCGACCCCGATCTGATCATGCGACAGCGCTACCCCGTCGCCGGTTCCCCGTTCGCCGTCGCGTGCGAGGACGACGGCATCGTGTGGGTGACCGTGACCGCACTGAACGAGGTGGTGGGATTCGACATCACCTCCGGAATTCCTGTCGAGTCGGCACGGTTCCCCACAGTGCGCCAGCCCGACTCGCTCGCCGTGGACTCGCAGTCCGGCGAACTTTTCGTAGGCTCGAACAGTGGCGCCGGGGTCCAGGTGATCCCGACCCGGGCGTGAGTGCCCGCGAGGACGAGAGCGAGATCCGTGAACCGGAACAACCGTGCGATGCCCGTCGGCTGGGAGACCCAGTCGGACGACTGGGAGTACGTGCCCATCAAGCTGCCGCCGGACGTCACCCGAGTGACGGCCTCGATGCGGCTGGCCATCTCTGCCGAGTTCGGTGGGTGGGAGCTCTCCCGGGTCCGGCTGTACACCGACGGCAGCAGGCGAGTACTTCTCAAGCGACGCAAGACCGCGCACCACGTGCCCGATCCCGGTCTCTGACCGAGTGGCGGCGCCGCACCACCGACGAGATTCCCCGACGAGAGGTTTCCAGGCTGTGAGCCCGTACCGGCTGCTGCTCCGCGCGATGTTCCTGCTCCCTCCGGAACGCATTCATCACCTCGCATTCGCGGCGATGGTCGCGGTGACTCGATTCGCGCCCCTGCGTGCGCTGGTCTCGCGCGTGCTCTCGGTCCGAGATCCGGCACTGCGGACGACCACCTTCGGCGTGACGTTCCCCACCCCGGTCGGCCTGGCCGCCGGTTTCGACAAGACCGGTGAGGGTGTCGACGCGTGGGGTCCGCTGGGGTTCGGTTTCGCGGAGGTCGGCACCGTGACCGCGCAGGCGCAACCCGGGAACCCACAGCCTCGACTCTTCCGGCTTCCCGCCGACCGAGGCCTGCTCAACCGCATGGGTTTCAACAATCCGGGTGCGGCGGCGGTGGCCGAGCGTCTGCGCGGACGGCGCGGGGACATCCCGGTCGGCGCCAACATCGGCAAGACGAAGGTGGTTCCCGCGGCGGACGCCGCGATCGACTACACGGAGAGTGCGCGGCTGCTCGGCCCGCTGTCGGACTTCGTCGTGGTCAACGTGAGTTCGCCGAACACCCCCGGACTGCGGGATCTGCAGGCGGTGGAATCGCTGCGGCCTCTGCTGGCCGCCGTGGCGAGCGTCGTGACGGTGCCCGTCCTGGTGAAGATCGCGCCCGACCTGTCGGACGACGACGTCGACGCGGTGGCAGACCTGGCCATGGAGCTCGGATCCGCCGGCATCGTGGCGACCAACACGACCATCGGGCGCGACGGGCTGCGGACGGCCGGGACCGCGGATCTCGGAGCGGGTGGCGTCTCCGGCCCGTACGTCGCGGACCGATCACTCGAGGTGCTGCGCCGACTGCGTGCACGCGTCGGGGACTCGATGACGCTGATCTCGGTCGGCGGTGTCGAGACCGCCGACGACGCGTGGGAACGCATCCTCGCCGGTGCCACCCTCGTGCAGGGGTACACCGGCTTCGTCTACGGCGGTCCGTTCTGGGCGCGCCGCGTCGCCGTCGGCCTGGCTCGACGAGCCCGGGCCGCGGGATTCGCCTCGGTGGCCGACGCGGTCGGCACGGAGACTGTCCCGCGGCCCGGGCCGCGCTGACTCGGTTCTCGTCAGCTCTGCTCGTACGTGCCCACGATGACGGCACGCGCGATGGCGTGACTGAAGAGGTTGAATCCGAGGTACGCCGGTGACGCACTCTCGTCGATCTCGAGCTTCTCGACGTCGACGGCGTGTACCGCCACGAAGTAGCGGTGCGGTCCGTGCCCCTGCGGGGGTGCGGCACCGATGAACCGGGCCAGGCCCGCGTCGTTGCGCAGCGTGATCGCGTCGTTCGGCAACCCGGTGGAGCTGTCGTCGCCCGCTCCGGTGACCAGGGTGGTGGTCGAGACGGGGATGTTCGCCACCGCCCAGTGCCAGAAACCGGACGCCGTCGGCGCATCGGGGTCGTAGACGGTGACGGCGAAGCTCTTGGTCTCCTCCGGGAAACCCGACCACGACAGCTGCGGCGAGTTGTCGTGGCCGCCCGCGCCCATGATGCCGCTGACCTGGTCCTCGTGGAGCGGCTGACCGTCGGTGACGTTGTCCGACGTGAGCTCGAACGACGGCAGCGACGGCAGTGCGGCGTAGGGATCGTGTGACATGAGGTCCTCTCGGGAGATATGGGTTCGGGGGTTGTCAGCTGTGCAGAAGGAAGTGCTCGAAGACCTTGGTACCGAAGATCAACGACTCGACGGGTACCCGTTCGTCCACGCCGTGGAACAACGCCGCGAAGTCGAGCTCGGGCGGCAGCTTGAGCGGCGCGAAGCCGAAGCAGCGAATGCCCAGCTTGGCGAACGCCTTGGCGTCGGTGCCGCCGGACAGCATGTAGGGCACCGTGCGACCGTTCTCGTCGAACGCCAGGATCGCGTCGTTCATCGCGTCGACGAGGTGCCCGTCGAACGTGGTCTCGTACGGCTCCAGGTCGGTGATCCAGGACCGTTCGACGTGCGGACCGATGAGCGCGTCGACCTCGCGCTCGAACTGCGCCTTGCGTCCCGGCAGGACGCGGCAGTCGATGGTGGCGGAGGCCGTCTGCGGGATGACGTTGGCCTTGTACCCGGCCGAGAGCATCGTGGGGTTTGCCGTGTCGCGCAGTGTCGCGCCGACGATGCGGGCGATGCTGCCGAGCTTGGCGAGGGTGCCGTCGATGTCGGGCGACTCGGGGTCGAAGGCCAGGCCGGTCTCCGAGCTCACGGCGGCGAGGAACTCGGTCACCGAGTCCGTCATCACCAGCGGGAACTGGTGGTTACCCAGTGCTGCAACGGCTTCGGCGAGGTACGTCACGGCGTTGTCCTCGTGCAGGAACGATCCGTGACCGGCGCGAGCCTTGGCCGTCAGACGCATCCAGGCGAGCCCCTTCTCCGCCGTCTCGACGAGGTAGAGGCGACGCTCGTCGCCCTCGGGGGTGGACACCGTCAGCGAGAAGCCGCCGACCTCGCCGACGGCCTCGGTGACACCCTCGAACAGATCGGGCCGGTGCTCGACGAGCCAGTGCGACCCGTACCTGCCGCCGGCCTCCTCGTCGGCCAGGAACGCGAAGACCAGGTCGCGGGGCGGGACGGTGCCGGCCGACTTGAACTGTCGGGCCAGCGCCAGGGCCATGCCGACCATGTCCTTCATGTCGACGGCGCCGCGTCCCCACAGGTAGCCGTCCTCGACGGCACCCGAGAAGGGATGCACGCTCCAGTCGGCGGGCTCGGCCGGAACGACGTCGAGGTGGCCGTGCACGAGCAACGCGCCGCGTGAGCTGTCGGCGCCGGCCAGTCGGGCGAAGACGTTGCCGCGGCCGGGCGCACCCGACTCGACGTACTCGGTCTCGTACCCCACGGCCTCGAGCTGGCGCGCCACCCACTCGGCGCACTCCTTCTCGCCGGCGGTGGTCTCGAGCTCACCGGTGTTGGAGGTGTCGAAGCGGATCAGCGACGAGACGAGGTCGACCACCTCGTCCACGGCCACGGTCTGCTTCTCGGTCTGGTGGTCGTTCTCTCCTGTTGCGGACACAGCTCGTTCCTACCACTCCAGGTGCCTCGGCAGGTGCTCCGACGTGCGGTTTTGGTCCAGGGCGCGGTATCGGCTAGATTTAGCGACCGCACCGAGAACATGGGTGCGACGCGATCGTGAACTGTGTGTGACCAGCAGGGTGTGACGCGGGTTGTCCGAGTGGCGGAATGGCAGACGCGCTAGCTTGAGGTGCTAGTGTCCTATTAACGGACGTGGGGGTTCAAGTCCCCCCTCGGACACCGAAGACAGACCGACGAAAGCCCCGATTCCTCACGGAATCGGGGCTTTCGTCATGACACGGGAGCGTGGAGGCGGCGATGACGGAGCACAGCGTGACGGGCATCGACCCCGACGAACTCGCCGCGTGCCTGCGCGTGCTCGACCGCGCGGCGGCCCTGGACGACGATCACCCCGACGCCGTGACCGTGCAGCGTGCCACGGCCGGCATGTTCAAGGCCGCGAAGAAGCGTCGCCGCCTGGAGTCGCGCGCCCGCGTCGCCGACGCCGACCGCGCCGTCGTCGCCGCCACGGCGACCGGATCACCCGACCGCATCGACGACGAGACCGCCGGGCTGGCGCTGACGTCGGCCACCACCACCGAGACCGCGGGCACACTGCAGCGTGCGCGTCCCTGCTACATCTGCAAGCAGCGGTACACGACGGTGGACGCGTTCTATCACCAGCTCTGCCCCGAGTGCGCCGCCCTGAACCACGCGAAGCGGGACGCCCGGACCGATCTCACCGGCCGCCGCGCCGTGCTCACCGGCGGGCGCGCGAAGATCGGCATGTACATCGCGTTGCGCCTGCTGCGCGACGGTGCTCACCTGACCATCACGACGCGCTTCCCCGCGGACGCGGTGCGCCGGTTCTCCTCGATGTCCGACAGCCACGACTGGATGCATCGGCTGTCCGTCGTCGGCATCGACCTGCGTGATCCCGCGCAGGTGGTCGCGTTCGCGGACTCCGTCGCGGCGGAGGGCCCGCTCGACATCCTGATCAACAACGCCGCTCAGACCGTCAAGCGGTCCGCCGGCTCGTACACCGCCCTCGAGGACGGTGAGCACGGCGTCGATCTGGCAGCGCTCGGGGTGCGCACGTTCGGCGCGACGAGCGATGCCCACCCGGCAGCGCTGGTGGGGGCGTTCGGCGAGACCGACGGCGACACCGTCGCTCTCGACACCGCCGTCATGGCGAACATGGGGCCGTCGCAGGTGACCACCATGGCCCTCGTCGCCGGTTCGGCGTCCCTGCAGCGCATGGCTGCCGGAACGGCGATCGACGCGGGTGGGCTGGTACCCGACGAGGCGCCGACCAACAGCTGGGTGCACACCGTCGACCAGGTGGATCCCGTCGAGCTGCTCGAGGTGCAGCTGTGCAACTCGGTGGCGCCGTTCATCCTCGTCTCGCGCCTGCGCGCCGCCCTGGCGGCGTCGCCGCATCGCCGGTCCTACGTCGTCAACGTCTCCGCGATGGAGGGCCAGTTCGGCCGCGGCTACAAGGGACCGGGGCATCCGCACACCAACATGGCCAAGGCCGCACTGAACATGCTGACGCGCACCAGTGCGAACGAGATGCTCGACGACGGCATCTCGATGAGCGCGGTGGACACCGGCTGGATCACCGACGAACGCCCGCACCCGACGAAGATCCGCCTCGCCGACGAGGGCTTCCACGCGCCCCTGGATCTGGTGGACGGCGCGGCTCGTGTCTACGACCCCATCGTCCAGGGTGAGCTCGGTGTCGATCTGCACGGGAAGTTCCTCAAGGACTACGCGGCCTCGCCCTGGTGACACCGCCGAACCCCCGTGTCGTGCGCCTGGCGGCCGCCCACGTGGTGCAATGTCGTGATGGGCGACGAGGTCGAGCAGCGCACGTTCAGCCGTAAGGACCGGCAGATGTTCCGGCACAAGGTGCAGGAGTGTCTGGACGCCCTGGCGGCGATGTTGGCGGACGACACCTTCCGGGTGGACGAGCCACGCCTGGGCATGGAGATCGAGCTCAACCTGGTGGACGAGTCGATGCAGCCGGCCATGGCCAACGCGGCCGTGCTCGAGGCGATCGCCGATCCGGACTTCCAGACCGAGCTGGGCCAGTTCAACATCGAGATCAACGTGGCCCCGGAACCGCTGGCGGGCGACCGGATGCGCATCCTGGAGAACGGATTACGCACCTCCCTGGACACGGCGGACGCCCGTGCTCGTGAGCAGGGATGCGCCCTGGCGATGATCGGGATGCTGCCCACGCTGGGCAAGGATCACTTCGCCCACCAGTGGTTGTCCAGCAATCCGCGATACGACCTGCTCAACCAACAGATCTTCGCGGCGCGCGGCGAGGACATCGAACTGTCGATCACCGGGGTCCCTCTGCCCGGCAGCCACGACATCGAGTCGTTGAACGAGATCTCCGACACGATCCTCCCCGAGGCCGCGTGCACCTCCGTGCAACTACACCTGCAGGTCTCGCCGACGGAGTTCCCCGCGCACTGGAACGCCGCGCAGGCGCTGGCGGGAGTGCAGGTGGCACTGGCCGCCAACTCCCCCTTCCTCGCCGGCAAGGCACTGTGGCACGAGACCCGGATCCCCCTGTTCGAACAGGCGACGGACACGCGCCCACAGGAACTCAAGAACCAGGGAGTGCGACCCCGCGTGTGGTTCGGCGAGCGCTGGATCACGTCGATCTTCGATCTGTTCGAGGAGAACTCGCGGTATTTCCCCGCGCTGCTGCCGGTCGTGTCCGACGAGGATCCGATGGCCGAACTCGCGGCGGGCCGAGCGCCCGGCCTGACCGAGCTGAAGATGCACAACGGCACCGTCTACCGATGGAACCGTCCGATCTACGACACCTCGAACGGCGAGCAGCACATCCGCCTCGAGAACCGCGTTCTTCCCGCGGGGCCGACCGTGCTCGACGTCCTCGCCGACGCGGCGCTGTACTACGGCACCCTGCGGTCGCTCGTCGACGCGGACCGGCCGGTGTGGACGCAGATGTCGTTCGACGCCGCCGTGGAGAACCTGCACTCGGCGGCCCGCGGCGGGTTCGACTCGCGGCTCTACTGGCCGGAGGTCGGCTGGATCTCGCCGCAGGAGCTGGTCCTGCGCCGACTGCTGCCCATGGCCGAGGCGGGTCTCGCGTCGTACGGCGTGGACACCGAGGTGCGCGACCGCTACCTCCGGGTCATCGAGGGTCGATGCCTGCGCCGTCAGTCCGGATCGGTGTGGCAACGCAATGCCGTCGTCGCACGCGAGCGTGCCGGGGAGTCGCGCGAGCGCGCCGTGGCGGGCATGTTGTCCGACTACCTGCAGCTCATGCACGAGGGCGAGGCCGTCCACACGTGGTCGTGGTGAGTGGTGGTGGGTCACAGGAGCGCTTGTAGGCTCGGGTGATGGCCGAGACTTCCGCACCTGACCCATCCGAACTCGACACTGCGTCCGATCTCGACACGGCAGGGGATCGCGAGTTGGACGTCGTCGTCTACGGCGCCACCGGTTTCGTGGGCGCGCTCACCGCCGAGTACCTGGCGAATCATGCCCCGCAGGGCACGTCGATCGCTCTCGCGGGCCGGTCCCGATCCAAGCTGGAGTCGACCCGTCGCGGTCTGCCGTCCCGCGCCGCCGACTGGCCACTGCTCGTCGCGGACGCGGACGACGAGGCCGCGCTCACCGACATCGCTTCTCGCACACAGGTCGTCATCACCACGGTCGGGCCGTACGCGAAGTTCGGACGCACGCTCGCGCACGTCTGCGCGGCGCACGGCACGGACTACGTCGACCTCACCGGCGAAGTGCTGTTCGCTCGCCTCAGTGCCGACCAGAACCACGATCTCGCACACTCCACCGGCGCTCGGATCGTGCACTCCTGCGGCTTCGACTCGGTGCCGTCCGACATCGGCGTGCACGCGCTCTACTCCAAGGTCCACGAGGACGGAGCAGGCGACCTGACCGACACCACCCTCGTCGTGACGTCGATGAGCGGCGGGGTCAGCGGCGGCACCATCGACTCGCTGCGCGGCCAGATCGACGAGATCACGAAGGACCGCGCCGCGGCGAAGATGGCGGCGAGCCCCTACTCGCTCAGCCCCGACCGCTCGATCGAGCCGGATCTGGGACGCCAGAGCGACACCCCCATCGTCAAGGGCGCCGACATCCACCCCGATCTCAAGGGGTGGAAGGCACCGTTCGTGATGTCCTCGTACAACACTCGGGTCGTGCGCCGCACGAACGCGCTGCTCGGATACCCGTACGGCAAGAACTTCCGCTACAGCGAGGTCATGAGCGTCGGCTCGTCGCCCGCCTCCCCGGTGATCGCCGGTGCCGTGCTCGCCGGACTGGGCGCCTTCGTCGCGGGCATGGCCTTCAAGCCCACCCGTTTCCTCCTCGACAAGATCCTGCCCAAGCCGGGCGACGGTCCCAGCGAGAAGACCCGGCAGAAGGGGCATTTCACGATCGACGTCTACACCACCACCAGCACCGGTGACCGGTACGTCTCGCGCGTGAAGGCGAAGGGCGATCCCGGCTACGCGGCCACCGCCATGATGCTGGGCGAATCGGCACTGGCGCTCGCGCTCGACCGTGACGCACTCCCCTCCGTCGGCGGCGGCGTGCTCACCCCGGCCTCCGGAATCGGTGACGCGCTGATCCACCGACTCCGCGGCGCCGGCATGGAGATCTCCGCGCGCAAGGTATGACCGACCTGCTGCACCGGTACCAGGCCGACCTGGGTCTCGCTCAGGCCGCCGACATCACCGTGCGACCCGTGTCCGAGGGCGTGTTGTCGTCGACCCTGCCGGTGGCCGCGCTGGCCGTCGGTGCGGTCGCTGCACTCGGTTCCGCGGTCGACCGGTTCCGCGTGGCCTCGGGGCTGACCGCGCCGTCACCGCGCGTGGTGGTCGGCGATCGGGTCGCGGCGTCGTTCGCAGGAGACAGACTGTTGCGCATCGACGGGCGGCCGGTCGCAGGGTTCGCCGCCCTGTCCGGCTTCTTCCGCACCGCGGACGGGTGGGTGCGCACCCACGCCAACTACCCGCACCACCGGGCGCGACTGCTTTCGCTCCTCGAGCTCGCCGACGACTCCGACCACACCGCCGTCGCGGCGGCTCTCCTCCGCCGCGAGGCTCTGGACGTGGAGGAGCGTGCAGCAGAACTCGGCGCGCTCGTCGTGGCGGTGCGGACCCCGGACGAGTGGTTCGGCTCGGCGCCCGGCCGTTTCACGCGTTCCGGCCCCATCGTCTCGTCCACCGTGCGTCCCGACGGTCTGCCGTCGCTTCCCGAACCACCGACCGACCCGATGCGACCGCTGGCCGGGGTGCGCGTACTGGATCTCACGCGGGTCATCGCCGGCCCGGTCGCCACGCGCGATCTGGCCCTCCTCGGTGCATCGGTACTGCGGGTCGACTCCCCACTGCTGCCGGAGATCGAAGCCCAGCACCTCGACACCGGCGCCGGCAAGTACTCGACTCTCCTGGACGTGCTCGTCGACGACGACGACGAGCGACTGACGGCGCTGATGTCGTCGGTGGACGTGGTGGTCGGCGGCTACCGGCCGGGCTCCTACATCGACGACCACCTCCGCGCGCACCGGCCGAGCGGAGCGATCATCGGGACGGTGAGTGCGTGGGGCGGCCGGGGGCCGTGGGCACGGCGGCGCGGATTCGACAGCCTGGTGCAGGCGGCGTCCGGCATCGCGAACATGTGCGGCGGGAAGGCCGGAGGCCGGTCGGATGACGGCGGGAAGGCCGGAGGCCGGTCGGATGACGG
>NZ_LMRN01000012.1:193734-212910 GCF_001426145.1 Rhodococcus sp. Leaf225
CGACCGGGGTTCCGGGGGCGCTGCCGGTGCAGGCGCTCGATCACGCGTCCGGCCACCTGCTGGCGGCGGGAATCGTCGACGCTCTGACCCAGCGCCTCGACGGTGGCATCGGTAGGACGGTGTCGGTCTCGTTGGCACGCACTGCCGCCTGGCTGCTCGATGCCGACGGCAAGGTCGACACTCCATCCGACCCCGTGCTGCCGACGGACGAGCACACCGTCCTCCACGACGACGTCCGCACGGCCCGACCGGCGCTCGCGGAGTACGACGATCACCCCTTCCCGGCCCGCCCGTGGGGACGCGACGAGCCACGCTTCCCGTCCTGACAGGATGGCGGCATGACCGACGTCGACTCCCCCGCCCGCACTCGACTCCTCGTCGACGTCGACACCGGAATCGACGATTCCCTCGCTCTGGTCTATCTGGCTGCGAGTCCGGAGGCCGAGATCGTGGCCGTGTGCTGCACGGCGGGCAACGTGCCCACCGCGCAGGTGACACGGAACACGCTGTCCTGGTTGGAGATCTGTGGTCTGACCGACGTGGAGGTGGCGGTCGGCGTCGACGCACCGCTGGTCGCCCCGCTGATGACGACGGAGGACACGCACGGTCCGCTGGGAGTGGGCTACGCGAATCTGCCGGCGCCCACCATGACCGTCTCCGATCGGACGGCGGCGCAGGCGTGGGTGGACCTGGCGCGCGAGAACCCGGGCGAGCTGGTCGGGCTGGTGACCGGTCCGATGACGAATCTGGCTCTGGCACTGCGGCTCGAGCCCGCACTGCCCGTGCTGCTGAAGCGTCTGGTGATCATGGGCGGCAGCGTCGATCACCCGGGGAACACGACGCCCACCTCCGAATGGAACGTGGCGGTCGACCCGGAAGCCGCGAAGGAGGTGTTCGACGCCTTCGACGCGGTGCCCTCGGGCCGGGAGCCGATCGTGTGCGCCCTGGGCCTGACGGAACGGATCGAGATGCATCCGTCGCACGTGGCACGTCTGGCAGAGATCGCCGGATCCGTTCCGGTGGAGCACCTCTCGATCGACGAGGTGGGAGCACGCTCGACGGCGTCGGTCCCCGTCGTGCGGTACCTGACCGACGCGGTGCGGTTCTACATGGAGTTCCACCACGCGCAGGGTGAGGGATACCTGGCGCACATGCACGACCCGTTCGCAGCGGCCGTCGCACTGCACCCGGAGATCGCCGAGTACGCCCTGGCCACCGTCGACGTCGAACTCGTCGGGACCCTCACGCGGGGAACGACGGTGGCCGACCGGCGCGGGTTCTGGGGACGTCGCCCCAATGCCGCGATCGCCGTGTCGACCGATCCGGACGCCTTCTTCGATCACCTGCTCGCGATGGTCGGGGCGTTCGCCGCCGGGCGCTGAGTTCAGCCGTCGAAGGCGGTCAGGATCTCCTGCGCACCCAGGGCCGCGGTGAGAGACCCGTCGGCCACGCGCCTCTCCACGTCGGCGCGGACGGCGGTCACCGCGGGACTCGACGACAGTCGGCGCATCAGCTGGTCCTGCACCATGGTCCACACCCACTGGACCTGCTGGTCGCGGCGGCGGGCGTCGAAGTCGCCTGCCGCGGTGAGGACGTCGCGGTGGCGGCACACGGTGTCCCAGAACTCCGTGAGTCCGGTCTCCTCGATCGCGCTCATCGTCAGCACGGGCGGCGTCCACAGGGCGTCGTGCGGGTAGATCAGTCGGAGCGCTCCGGCGAGTTCGCGCGCGGCACCCTTGGCGTCGCGGAGATGGTTCCCGTCGGCCTTGTTGACGGCGACCACGTCGGCGAGTTCGAGGACACCCTTCTTGATGCCCTGCAGCTGATCTCCCGTGCGCGCGAGCGTCAGGAAGCAGAAGGTGTCCACCATGCCCGCGACCGTGATCTCGGACTGCCCGACCCCGACGGTCTCCACCAGCACGACGTCGTAGCCGGCCGCCTCGAGCAGCACGATCGTCTCGCGGGTCGCCTTCGCGACACCGCCGAGGGTTCCCGACGTCGGGGACGGCCGGATGTACGCCTCGGGCGCGACCGTGAGCCGTGCCATCCGCGTCTTGTCCCCGAGGATGGAGCCCCCGGTACGGGTCGACGACGGATCCACCGCGAGAACCGCGACGCGGTGGCCCTTCTCGATGAGCGTCATGCCCAGGGCGTCGATGAACGTCGACTTGCCGACTCCCGGTACGCCCGTGATGCCCACCCGATGTGACCCCCCGGCGTGCGGAAGGAGCTCGAGCAGCATCTGTTGGGCGAGGTCGCGATGGTCGTCGCGGGTGGACTCGACGAGGGTGATGGCACGCGCCAGCCCGGCACGCTCACCGGCCCGCACCGAGGCCACGAGCGCGTCGAGATCGATCGCCGGACGCGTGGGACGTGCGGTCGCGTCGGACATGCTCAGGCGTTCGCTCCTGCGTCCGAGACGGCCGCGCCGTGACCCAGGCTCTCCGCGAGCTGGCCGATGAGATCGACCGCGGCGTCGGCGATCACCGTGCCGGGCGGGAAGATCGCGGCCGCCCCGGCCTCACGCAGCGCGTCGAAGTCGCCCGGCGGGATGACGCCGCCGACCACGACCATGATGTCGGACCGGCCGACGGCGGCGAGTGCTTCCCGCAGCGCCGGAACCAGCGTCAGGTGACCGGCGGCGAGCGACGACACCCCGATGACGTGGACGTCGTTGTCGGCGGCCTGGTTCGCCACCTCCTCGGGGGTCTGGAACAGGGGGCCGACATCGACGTCGAAGCCGATGTCGGCGAACGCCGTCGCGATGACCTTCTGCCCGCGATCGTGACCGTCCTGCCCCATCTTCGCCACCAGGATGCGGGGTCGGCGGCCCTCCGCCTTCGCGAACGCCGTCGCCAGCTCGCCTGCATGCACCATGTTCGTGGCCTTCCCCGCCTCGTCCCGGTAGACACCGCTGATCGTGCGGATCTCGGCGCGGTGCCGTCCGTAGACCTTCTCGAGAGCGTCGGAGATCTCGCCCACCGTCGCCATGGCCCGCGCCGCGTCGACGGCGAGGGCGAGCAGGTTGTTCTCCATCCCGCCGTCGGTGGACGCGGCCGCCGCGGTGAGGGCGGACAGCGCCGCCTCGACGCGGCCGGGGTCGCGCTCCTCGCGCAGCCGCTCGAGCTTCTCGATCTGCTCGGTGCGCACCCGCGAGTTCTCGACCTTGAGCACCTCGATGGCGTCGGGCTCGTCGGGCACGTACTTGTTGACACCCACCAGCGGCTGCCGACCGGAGTCGATGCGCGCCTGCGTCCGCGCCGCCGCCTCCTCGATGCGGAGCTTCGGGATGCCCTCGCCGATGGCCTTGGCCATTCCGCCGGCCTCCTCGACCTCGGCGATGTGCGCGCGGGCCCGATCGGCGAGCTGGTGGGTCAGCCACTCCACGTAGTACGAGCCGCCCCACGGATCGATGGGCCGCGTCGTGCCGGACTCCTGCTGCAGCAGCAGCTGGGTGTTGCGGGCGATCCGGGCGGAGAAGTCGGTGGGCAGCGCGAGCGCTTCGTCGAGCGCGTTGGTGTGCAGTGACTGCGTGTGTCCCTGCGTCGCGGCCATCGCCTCGATACACGTGCGGGAGACGTTGTTGAAGACGTCCTGCGCCGTCAGCGACCAGCCGGACGTCTGCGAATGTGTGCGCAGCGACAGTGATTTCGCGCTGGACGGATCGAACTTCTGCACCAGCTCCGCCCACAGCAACCGGCCCGCGCGCAGCTTGGCGACCTCCATGAAGAAGTTCATGCCGATGGCCCAGAAGAAGGACAGCCGCGGGGCGAACGTGTCGATGTCCATGCCCGCGGCCAGCCCGGCGCGGATGTACTCCACCCCGTCGGCGAGGGTGTACGCGAGCTCCAGATCGGCCGTCGCGCCGGCTTCCTGGATGTGGTAGCCGGAGATGGAGATCGAGTTGAACTTCGGCATGTGCGTCGAGGTGTACGCGAAGATGTCGGAGATGATCCGCATCGACGGCTCGGGCGGATAGATGTAGGTGTTGCGCACCATGAACTCTTTGAGGATGTCGTTCTGGATGGTGCCGGCGAGCTTCTCCGGTCCGACGCCCTGCTCCTCCGCCGCGACGACGTACAGCGCCAGGATCGGCAGCACGGCGCCGTTCATGGTCATCGACACCGACACCGACCCCAGGTCGATCCCGTCGAAGAGTTGGCGCATGTCGTAGATCGAGTCGATCGCGACACCCGCCATGCCGACATCGCCCTGCACGCGCGGGTGGTCACTGTCGTAGCCGCGGTGCGTTGCGAGGTCGAACGCGACCGACAGCCCCTTCTGACCGGCAGCGAGGTTGCGACGGTAGAACGCGTTGGACTCCGACGCCGTCGAGAATCCGGCGTACTGACGAATCGTCCACGGCTGGTTGACGTACATCGTCGGGTACGGACCGCGCAGGAACGGAGCCGTGCCCGGGTAGGAGTCGAGTGGGTACCCGGCCTCGGCCGCCTCCGCCCGGTCGGCGCCGGTGTACAGGGGTCGGACGTCGATGCCTTCGGGGGTGGACCACACCACCTGCTCGGGCGAGTAGCCGTGAGCCGCCGCGGCCGCCTCGACGTGGGCGCGCGCATCGTCGGCCGCCGGCGCTGCCGCGTCCGCACCGCGGGGGTCGACGAGCGGAACGTCCGCGAAACTGCCCACGGGGCCCATGTCACCAGCGTCGTCGGTCATGCGGTGTGTCCTTCCGTACGAGCCTCGCCGGTGAGTGCATCGAGAAGAGCACTCAGTTCGGCGACGGCATCGATGGTGAGCGTGAGATGTCCGTCCGGGGTCTGTTCCGGCGACGCGTCCGCGAAGGCCGAGGCACCGCCGGCGACGAGCACCGTCCGCACCCCCGCCGACCGCAGAGCGGCGACGGCGTCCGGTCCCTCGGCGGCGTACCGCTTGTCGGTGCCGCACAGCACGGCGATCGGCGAGGCGGTCTCGCGTGCCACCGCGGCGAGATCGGCTCCCGCACCGGGGTTCACCGCCTCGATCCCGCCCGACGCCATGAGGTTCGCCGCGAACGTGGTGCGTCCGTTGTGTTCCGCGACGCTGCCCAACGGCGCCAGCAGCACCACCGGGCGACTGCCCTTGTCCGCCAGCACCGCGTCGCTGCGATCACGCAGCGCCTCGAACTCGGCGGCGTACCGCGTCGCGGGACGTCCGGCGACGGTGCCGTTCCCCGAGGCCGCGGGCGACGGCTCCTGCAGGTTCGGGAACTCGTTGACACCGGTGACCGCGGTGCGGCGGTGGGCGATGTCGCTCGCACGGGCAGCTCGGGTCTCCTCGACCCGGCGCGCGATCTCACCGGACTCCAGGGCGGCGCGGTAACCGCCGGCGGCCTCGACCGCCTGCAGGACCGACCACGCCGAGTCCGCGAGCGCGTCGGTGAGCGACTCGACGTACCAGGAACCACCGGCCGGATCGACCACCCGACCCAGGTGGGACTCCTCGAGCAGGAGCAGCTGGGTGTTGCGCGCGATCCGTGCGGCGAAGGTCTGCGAGACGTCCGCGGCGCCGCCGGGAATCGCGGCGTCGAACGGCAGGACGGTCACCGCGTCGGCTCCGCCCACACCGGCGCCGAACGCGGCCAGCGTCGTGCGCAGCATGTTCACCCAGGGATCGCGCTGCGTCATCATCGCCGCCGAGGTGACGGCGTGCTGTGGGGCCCCGCCGTGCTCCGGCGCCCCGAGCACCTCGGCCACCCGGGCCCAGACCCGCCGGGCCGCACGGAACTTGGCGATGGTCTCGAACTGCTCGTCGGTGGCCGCGAGCCGGAACTCCACCTGTCCCAATGCCTCGACAGTGGACAGTCCCGCCGCCGTGAGCGCGCGCAGATACTCGAGTCCGGCCGCGACGGTCAGACCGACCTCCTGCGCGTCTGCCGACCCGGCAGCGTGGAACACGGTGCCGTCCAACGTGATCGCGCGCACCCGCTCGGTGCGCGCCACTGCCCGCACCGCGAGATCGATCGCGTCCTGCTCGCTCGCACCCGGGAGGTCGGCGAATCGATCGGTCAGCGGTGACGCCCCCAGTCGGACGTCGGCGGCGGCACCGCGCTCGTCCAGGAGCGCGAACAGCGCGTCGGCCACCGCTGTGACGTCCGCACCCGCGTCCAGTGTCAGGGGCGCGAGGTCGAGCAGGACCCCGTCGAGTGCGCGGGCCAGGCCCTCGGCGCCCACGGACGCCGTGTCGAGCCACAGGGCGCTCGTGCCGTTCTGCAGCGCGTCGAGGAGCTGGTCGTTGAGCGTCGCCGCGTCCGAGTCCGCACCGGCGGGACGACCGAACCGACCGGCGACCAGCCACCCGACGTTGACGTCGCGATGCGCGTCCGTGCCGCGCGTGAAGGGGAAGGTGCCGGGCAGCGGAGCCTCGGCAGTCTCGTCCAGCGGCCCGTACAGGGGCCGCACCGTGACCCCGTCGTACGTGGTCACCTCGAGCAGCGTCTCCGGATGCTCGGGGAGCTCCGAGACGTCCACCCGACGAGCCTTGGCCAGCACCCCGGCCACGCCGCGGCGCCAGGTCGCGAAACCCTCCTCGGCGCTGCTCACCGGTACGGCCGCGCCGACGTCCTCGGCAGCGACGGAATCCGGTGTCCCGGTGTGTGACGTGGCCATGTGTCCCTTTCGCGCCTGCGGATGCTGTGATGTTAACCGCACTCCGGGCACGCTATCCCGAGTCCCATCACAGTGGCCTGAGACAAACTTCACACTAGTAGGGCGTCCGAGCATCGGTCCTCCTAGTGACCGTTCCGACCGCGTCGACGAGCACCGCTCGCATCGCTCTTCGGTAGCGTGAGCAGATGTGACGACCCCCGACATCGACCCGCACGACACAGTGCCGTCGGAGGAGTCGATCGTCGTCGGAGGCCGCCGCGCGCTCGTGCTGCGCGTGGCCGCGACCGTCACCGTGCTCGCCGCCCTGATCGTCGTGGCACTGCTCGTACCCCTCCCCACCATCGACCGCGTGCGGGAGTGGGCCGTCGCCGTCGGGCCGGCCTTCCCCCTCGTCTTCTTCGCGGCGCACGCGATCATCACGGTGGCGCCGATCCCCCGCACCCTGTTCACGGTGTCGGCGGGTGTGCTGTTCGGACCCGTGACGGGGGTCGGCGTGGCGGTCGTGGCGACGACCGTGAGTGCAGTGCTCGCGTTCCTGCTGGTCCGAGCACTCGGCCGCGACGTGGTGACCGCACGCTGGGACCATCCGGTGATCCGGGCCGTCGATTCCCGTCTCGCGCGACGGGGATGGTTGGCGGTGGGGAGTCTTCGACTCATCGCGCCGGTGCCGTTCTCGGTGGTCAACTACTCCGCCGGCCTGTCCTCGGTGGCCGTGGTGCCGTTCGCGCTGGCGACGGTGGTCGGGGTGATCCCGGGGACGGTCGGCATCGTGTTGCTCGGCGACGCTCTGGCCGGTCACGGCGATCCGGTCCTGCTCGCGATCTCGGGGGTCTGCATTGCCGTGGGCGTCGTGGGACTGATCCTGGACGCGCGGATGCCGGTGGCCGGCGATCGATGAGGTCAAGGTCACGGGCTTGATGTGGACGGATCAAGGTCGACGACGAACTCTGTACGTCGCAACGCATCAAGACTCGAGGCTTGATTCCGACTGATCAAGCTTCTAGGGTTGATCGATGTTCGTTCTGACCGTGGACCAACGCGGAAGTCGACGCGACATCGATCGCGTCGCCGACATCCTCGACCGAGCCACCGACCTGGTGCGCCCGTTCGAACGCACGGCCGGCGACGAGGTCCAGGGTGTGGCGGACGACGCGTCGGTGGCGCTCGACCTCGCCCTCGACTTCCTCGAGGACGGGCACTGGAGCGTCGGGATCGGGGTGGGGGCCGTGGAGGATCCGTTGCCACGCTCCACCAGAGCGGGTCGGGGCCCGGCGTTCGAAGCCGCGCGGGACGCCGTCGACAGCGCCAAGAACGCCGTCGCCCACATCGCGGTCCGCGGCGGTGACGCCGAGTCCGCCGGCGATGCCGACGCCGTGGTGGCACTGCTCGCACTGCTCCTGGTCCGGCGCACCGAGCAGGGCCGCGCCGCGGTCGACAGTGTCCGCAGGCTCGGATCGCAGACCGCCGTCGCCGAGGAACTGTCCATCACACCGCAGGCCGTGTCCCAACGACTGGCCGTCGCGGGGTGGCAGGCCGAGCGTGCAGCACGACCGGTCGTGGCGCGGATGCTCGCGCTCGCCGATCTGCGCGCACGCGGAACGGACGCCTGATGGCGACCACCCTCGCGCTGCTCGCACTCGCGCTCTCCGCCGGAGCAGCACTGCTTCCCGCCCGACCGGTGCCGACGATCCCACCGACGGCTGCGCCGGGTCGCCGCGTCCGGTGGCTGCCGCCGCTGCGCTGGTGGATTCCGGCACTCCTGTCCGCCGGGATGCTCGCACTGGCGGGTCTCGCCGCCGCGATCGCCGGCGCACCGGTCACCGGGCCACCACTCGTCGTCGCGATGGTCCTGGTCGTCGCGGTCGCCGTCACCGGCGGCACCGTCGTCGTTCCCGCGGTCTTCCATCTCGCGCGCCGACGGCCCGAGCCCGGAGACGGCGATGCCGACGACGAGCGCCCCGTCCTGCGTGGGGGGCTCGTCATCGGCACACTCGAACGCATCGCCGTCGTGGTCGCGGTGCTCACGGGGTGGCCCGAGGGCATCGCCGTGGTGCTCGCGGTGAAGGGACTCGCACGCTACCCCGAACTCCGCGACCCGCGGGCGTCCGAGTACTTCATCATCGGAACCTTCACCAGCGTGCTCTGGGCACTCGCCGCGGGCGGCATCGGCGCGGGCCTGGCTGCCTGACCGTCAGCGGTCCAGTTCGCGCGGTGCGTCGTCGCCCGACCCGGACCCGTCCGGCGTGGAGGACTCGACGGCCTTCGCGGGCTCCGGAGCCGAGTCCCGCGCCGGGTTGGGTGCGGCGGCCAACGACGTGTCGACAGGCTTGCGTGCCACGGCCTCGGCGTCGGCCACCGCCCGAGCGATGGCCGGGTCCGTCTTCGTGTCGAACCAGTCGGCCACCTCCGCGGAGTCGTCCTCCGGCTTGGAGTGCGTCTCGCCCTGGTCGCTGGGCTCGAAACGGAAGACGCCGTCGTCGCCCGGCGCACCGAGATTCTTGGCGAAGCCCTTCAGGGCATCACCGAAGTCGGACGGCACCACCCACATCTTGTTGGCATCACCCTGCGCCATCTTCGGCAGCGTCTGCAGGTACTGGTAGGCGAGCAACTCGGGCGTCGGCTTGCCGGCCTTGATCGCCTCGAACACCTTCTCGATGGCCTTCGCCTCACCCTGTGCGTTGAGGTACTTGGCCGCCCGCTCACCCTGCGCACGGAGGATGCGGGACTGACGCTCACCCTCGGCGGAGAGAATGGCGGCCTGCTTGGCGCCCTCCGCGGACAGGATCTGCGACTGCTTGTCACCCTCGGCCGTCTTGATGGACGACTCACGATGTCCCTCGGCCGTGAGGATGGTGGCACGCTTCTCGCGGTCCGCCTTCATCTGCTTCTCCATCGACTCCTGGATGGAGGGCGGCGGATCGATGCTCTTGAGCTCCACTCGGGCGACACGCAGGCCCCATCGCCCGGTGGCCTCGTCCAACACTCCGCGGAGCTGGCCGTTGATGGAGTCACGCGAGGTGAGCGTCTCCTCCAGGGTCATACCGCCGACCACGTTGCGAAGCGTCGTCGTGGTGAGCTGCTCGACACCGACGATGTAGTTGCTGATCTCGTAGACCGCGGCCTGCGGGGTGGTGACCTGGAAGTACACGACGGTGTCGATGGACACCGTCAGGTTGTCCTGCGTGATCACCGGCTGCGGTGGGAAGGACACGACGCGCTCACGCAGGTCGACCTTCGCTCGGACACGGTCGACGAACGGCACGAGGAACGTGAGCTGCCCGGAGACCGTCTTGGAGTATCGGCCCAGACGCTCGATCACCGCGGCCTCGGCCTGCGGCACGAGCGTCACCGACTTCGCCACCACCACGGCGACGAACAGCACCACCACGGCAAGGGCGATCAAGGCGGCATAGTCACCCATCTAGGGTCCCTTCCACACGACGGCCGTGGCGCCGTCGATCTTCATCACGGTCACGGTCGTTCCGGCCGTGTACACCTCGGTGGGATCGAGCGGACGAGCCGTCCACACGTCACCGTCCAGCCGCACCGTGCCGGAGTGCTGATCGATGGCATCGAGCACCTGCGCGGATCGCCCGGTGAGCGCGGCGATCCCGGTGGGGGTCGGCGGGGGCGTCGAGAACCGGCGGGTCAGCACCGGCCGGACACCCAGGATCAGGGCTCCGGACAGGATCGCGAACACGATCGCGTCGCCCCACACGGGGAAGTCGGTCAGCGCCGAGATGCCCGCGGTACCCAGGGCTCCGCCGGCCAGCATGAGAAGGAAGAAATCTCCGGACAGCGCTTCACCCGCAGCGAGAATCACCGCTCCGACGAGCCACAGAAGTGCAACCACGAACTCCACAGTAGCGACGAACGACGAGCCCGTGGGGTGCGCGTGACCGTCGTGGGGAGATCGTTACCGACCTGTCTCCCCGTTCTCGTCACCCAGGGTGACGAAGTCGACGAGGCGCTCCACCGCGCCGATGAGCGGCGCCTCGAGATCGCGAAAACTGGACACCGCACCGTAGACCCGGCGCCACCCGTCCTGCGGTGTGCCCCAACCCAACTCGCGGCAGATGCCGGTCTTCCAGTCGGTGCCGCGCGGGATCCGTGGCCATGCCTCGATGCCCACCGCGGCGGGCTTCACCGCCTCCCACACATCGATGTAGGGGTGTCCCGTGACCGTCACGTACGGGCCGAGCGACCGCGTCAGGCGGTCCTCCTTCGAGCCGTCGACGAGGTGGTCGACGAGAACCCCCACCCTGCGTCCCGGCCCGGGTCCGAACTCCTGCAACCGCTCTGCCAGGTTGTCCAGTCCCTCGAGATGCTCGACGACCACACCCTCGACCCGCAGGTCGTGGCCCCAGACCCGTTCGACGATGGCGGCGTCGTGAATGCCCTCCACCCAGATACGGCTGGGCAGAGCCACTTTCGCTCGTACGTTCTCCACCCGCGTCGACCCGGAGGCCGAGCGGGTCGGAGCGACGGCACGGGTCGGCGCCGGACGCGTCAGCGTCACCGGGCTTCCGTCGACGAGGAAGGCGGCCTCGCGCATCGCGAAAAGCCTCCGTACGCCTCGGCCGTCCTCGAGCCGGACGAAGTCACCGTCGTACGTGCGCTCGAAACCCACCACGGCGCCGCAGAATCCGGTCGCCGCGTCCTCGACCACCACGTCCCGTTCGGCCGCCATCGTCGGGACCACGCGTCGCGCTCGCCTCGCGTGCCCGGCGAAGATGTCGCCGCCGTACCGGTTGTCCGCTGTCATCGTCTTCCCTCGCCCTCCGCGCTCACTCCCGGGACAGGACTGTCGGGTCACCGGGCCGTCCCACGGTATCGGCGCCGCGCACTCCCCGACCGCAGCCACGCCGGTCGCCTCCGACGCCGCCTATGATCGGACGGTGTCGTCCCCATCCTCGAGCCTCGCCATCTGGTGCGGCGCCTGGCTCGCCGGAGCCGCGCCGCCCGACGACGTGATCGATGCCCTCACCGAGTGGGCACCGTTGGCCCTCGTCGTCGCCGCCGATCCCGAGACATCCGAGCGGCACGACCTCCCGTGGCCCACTCCTCGTGACGTCGGCATCGCCCAGTTGCTCCGAGTCGTCCGCGCCGCGGCGCCCGTCGGCGACCGCGAGGTGACCGTCGACATGGTTCTTCCCGCCCCCGGTGACGTCGCCGGGCTGCCGACCGACTCCGCGTTCTCGGCAGCCGCCGTGCTCGCGGGCGAAGGCGTCGTCATCGGAGTGCCGGGTCAGCCGGGTGTCGGACTCGTCCCCACCGACGAGGGCCCCGACGTCATGCGGTGGACGGTGTTCACCGTCACCGTGCCGGTCACCTACCAGGAGCTGGCGCTCGGGGAGATCGAGTACTCGATGCGGGACACCGTCCGGAGTGCGGCCGAGGCCCTCACCGCGGTGCAGACGGTCGACACCGGCCGTTCCGGCGGCGACCCGCACACGATGATTGCCGAGCGCCTCGCCATCGCGAGCCGCCATCGCTACCCGCCGCTCCCCGAACGCACCACCCGAGTTCTCGACACGGCCGACCGGGTGGACGCCATCCTCGCGGCCGCGCAGACGTCGGCGCCCTCGGAGGCACCCAGCAGCAGCGGTGCCGAGGCCCGCGAAGCCGTGCTCCGGCCGTTGCGTCACGCCGTGCGCGCCGCGCGCCGTGCCGCCGTGCGCGCCGCCGTGGACGGGTACCTGTCGCCCGATCGACGCTAGCGGTACCCCCTCGCGCGAGTACGTCCGTAGTGTCGCGATCCATGCCCGGATCACGACACTTTCGGCGTACTCGCGGGTGGGTGGTTCCCGGGATGTTCGAGCTGTCAGGCCGGGCGGCGACGCACCGGGGGCTCACAGCAGCCGGGATTGCACGGCGTTCCGTCGACGGTGGTCCCGAAGGCGGGCTCGGAACCCAGACGCAGCGGCGCGGTGCCCACGGTGCGTTCCTCTACGAGCGTGCGCACGAGCCGCGCGAATCGGGGGTCCGCACCCGGGGTGCCGGCACGCTCGAGAGCGATGCCGAGTTCCTGCGCCTTCTCGACCGCCTCGGTGTCCAGGTCCCACACCACCTCGAGGTGATCCGAGACGAACCCGACCGGGCAGATCACCACGGCGTCGACGCCCGTCTCCGCCAGGGCCTCGAGGTGATCGCAGATGTCGGGATCCAGCCACGGGATCTGCGGCGGTCCCGACCGGGACTGCCACACGACGTCGAACTCGTCGACACCTGCTGCGGCGGCGCACAATCGGGACGCCTCGGTGACCTGACGGCTGTAGAGGTGGCCGCCCGCCGACGGCGGACCCGCGGCCTCGTCCGCCGAGACGGGCACCGAGTGCGCCGTGAAGACCACGCGAGCACCGGCCCGGCGATCCGCCGGAAGCCTGCCGATCGCCGCGCGGATCGCGTCGGCGAAGGCATCCACCATGAGCGGATGGTCGTAGTACTGCCGCAGTTTCGTGAGCTGCGGAGCGCCCTCCCCCACGGCGGCACGGGCGCGGGCGATGTCTTCGTGGTACTGCCGACAGCCCGAGTACCCGCCCCAGGCCGAGGTGGGGAACACCAGCGCGTTGCGCACACCGTCGGCCCGCATCGCGGCGACGGTGTCCTCCGCCAGGGGATGCCAGTTGCGGTTGCCGAAGTACACGGGCAGGTCGATGCCCGTGAGCGCGAACTCGGTCTCGACTGCGGCGATGATCTCGCGGTTGAGTCGGTTGATCGGCGAGACCCCACCGAAGTGGTGGTAGTGCTCGGCGACGGCATCGAGGCGCTCGGGCGGGATTCCGCGGCCACGGGTGACGTTCTCCAGGAACGGCCGCACCTCGTCCGGCCCCTCGGGCCCACCGAAGGACAGCAGCAGAAGCGCGTCGTAGGTCATGACGCCATTGTGCCGGAACCCGTTTCGGTGGACCCGAGAGGATGCTCGGATCGAGGCGAGATGTCAGAGATTCTCGGGCAGCCAGGTGTTGTGGCTCGCGCCGCCGTCGACGTAGACGATCGACCCGGTCGTCGCCGGCAGCCAGTCCGACAGCAGCGCGCAGATCGACTTGGCCACGGCCGTCGGGTCGTTGAAGTTCCAGCCGATCGGGGACGCACCGTTCCAGTACTCGTTGAGCTGGTTCATCTTGTCCGCGTCACCCGTCGCGGTACCCGCGATGGCCTTGGCGGCGAGCGTCTTGATAGGGCCCGCGGCGACCAGGTTGGAACGGACCTTCTTGGCCTCGCCGACCTCGCGGGCGACGTAGCGGTTGACCGACTCGAGCGCAGCCTTCGCCACGCCCATCCAGTTGTAGAACGGCATCGCCGTGCGCGGATCGAAATCCATGCCGACGATCGATCCACCCTCGTTCATGACGGGGAGCACGGCGCGTGCGAGCGAGGCGTAGGACCAGGCAGAGATCTGGAACGCGGCGGCCGCGTCGGGACCCGGTCCCTCCAGGAACGGCTTGGACCCCGGGCCCATCAGGGTGCGCGGAGCGAACGCGATGGAGTGCAGAACGCCGTCGATGCCCTCCGGAGCGACCTCGGAGATGCGACCGGCGAGTGCGGCGAGATGCTCCTCGTTCGTCGCGTCCAGCTCGATCGCCGGCGGCACGGGCTCCGGCAGTCGCTGGGCGATCCTGTCGATCAGTCGCAGCCGGTCGAACCCGGTGATGACGACCTTGGCGCCCTGCTCCTGCGCGACCTTGGCCGCGTGGAACGCGATGGACGCGTCGGTGATGATCCCGGTGATCAGGATGGTCTTGCCTTCGAGCAGTCCGCCCATGTGCGTGTGCCTTTCGTGTGAAGTCTGGTGGGCCCGAGTCGATCGGGCGTGAGTCGGGACGAGGTGGGCTAGTGGCCCATGCCCATACCGCCGTCGACCGGGATGATCGCGCCGGAGACGTAGCTCGAATCGGGTGACGCGAGGAAGCTCACCACCGCGGCGACGTCCTCGGGAGTACCGAGTCGCTTCAGCGGGATGTACTCGCGCGCGGTGTCCCGCAGTTTGTCGTCGAGCTCGGCCGTCATGTCGGTCTCGATGAACCCGGGTGCCACGACGTTCGCGGTGATCGAACGCGAGCCCAGCTCACGGGTGAGCGAGCGCGCCATGCCGACGACACCCGCCTTGGAGGACGCGTAGTTGATCTGGCCGGGTCCGCCGGCCTGACCGACGACGGAACCGAGGAAGACGAACCGTCCGAAGCGTGCCCGCAGCATCGAGCGGCTCGCTCGCTTGGCCACCCGGAACGCGCCGGTGAGGTTGGCATCGATGACGGAGGTGAACTGCTCCTCGGTCATCCGCATCAGCAGGGTGTCGTCCGTGATGCCCGCGTTGGCGACGAGCACCTCGACGGGGCCCTGATGCTTCTCCACCTGGGTGAACGCGGCATCGACGGACGCGGTGTCGGTGACGTCGCACTGCACCCCGAACAGTCCGTCCGGTGCACCCGAGCTGCGGTGCGTGACCGCGACCTTGTGGCCGTCCGCGGCGAGTCGGCGGGCCACGGCCAGGCCGATGCCCCGATTACCGCCGGTGACGAGCACGGACCGGGAGACGAATCCCCCGCCGGCCGTCGCGTCGGGTGTCGCGGACTCGGGCGCAGAGGACATACGGATGAACCTTCTCTCTCGGGGGTGCTGCTCGCAGCAACGGCCAGTCGGTGGGCGATCACGGACGTCGTCGATCGCCTCGACCCGCGCGTACTTTACCGATGCGTGTCAGGGGACTCGCTGGCGTAGTGACAATGCTGTGACAAGTCCCGCCGACACGAACAGCACTCCGGCGATCAACCAGGGCCGACTCGCGTCACCGCGGGTGGTCTCGTAGCCGATCTGCTCCTCGAGCGTGTCGTACACCTCGGTGAGTTCCTCGAGACTCGACGCCGTGAAGAAGTTGCCACCCGACAGGCGTGCGATCTCCTCGAGCGACGGGTCGTCGACGGGCACCGCGACGCGCTGGGTGTCGCCCTGCTCGTCGGTGATGTCCACCGTGCCGTAACTGGTGCCGAACGAGATGGTGGAGACCGGGATCCCCTTCGTCTCCGCCTCGCGGGCCGCCGTGTACCCACCGCGCGGGTCGTCCGGGTTCTCGGGAACGGTCTGCTTGCCGTCGGACAGCAGCACGATCCGTGCCGGCGGCGCCGCGTCCGATCCACCGAGCACCGCGCCGAGTGTCTCGATCGACTGCATCGCCGTGAAGATGGACTCGCCCGTGGCGGTCCGCTCGGCCAGCTGCAGCCGATCGATGGCCGATTTCGTCGCCTCACGATCGGTGGTCGGTGAGACCAGCACCGATGCCGTGCCCGCGAACGCGACGAGTCCGAGGTTGATGCCGGGAGTCAGGCCGTCGGCGAACTGCTTGCCGGCCTCCTGCGCCGCTGCCAGTCGCGTCGGCTGGACGTCGGTGGCCTCCATCGACAACGACACGTCGATGACCAGCATGACCGTCGCCCGATTACGCGGAACCCGTTGATCGGACGTCGGTCCGGCCAGGGCGACGGTCAGGAAGAGCAACCCGACGAGCACGAGCGCCGTGGGGACGTGGCGCACCAGTCCGGGGCGCCTCGGTGCGACGCGTTCGAGCAACTCCATGTTGGTGAAGCGCATGGTGTTGCGCTGACGGCGGCGCTGCGCGAGCACGTAGGCCACCACCAGGCCCGCGACCACGAGGAGGAAGAGCAGCCACCAGGGTGACGAGAAATCGGACAGGCTCACCGCGTACTCGCTCCCATGCTCGCGCCGTGGCGTCGCCGGGACACGAAGCGGACGACGTCGGCGATCCAGTCGCCGTCCGTCCGCAGGGTGAGCCGAGGCGCGCTGCAGCCACGCAGGATCTTCTCGACGTTCGCGCGGTGCGCCGCAGCGGCGGCCGCGAAGTCCTCCCGCAACCGGGGTGTCGTGCTGAACTCCCGCGTCCGTCCCGTCTCCGGGTCGTGCAACACCACGTCACCGACATCCGGCAGCTCGAGGTCGCGGGGGTCGACGACCTCCACGGCCAGCACGTCGTGGCGGGCCGCCAGGGCGCGGAGCGGACGCTCCCAGTCCGTCGGACCGAGGAAGTCGCTGACGACGACCACCATGCCGCGTCGACGTTCGGGCCGTCGCAGAGCGTCGATGGCGCCGACGAAGTCGCCGCGGGTGCCGTCGGGTGCGTGCGGTGTGGTGGCCACGGTGCGGAGCAGGGACTGGATGTGCGCCCGACCGCCCCGCGCGGGGACCCGGACGACGCGTTCGCCCGTCGCGACGACGGCGCCGATGCGGTTGCCGCCGCCACTGGTCAGATGCGCGATGGCCGATGTGGCCGCGACGGCGAGGTCCCGCTTCTCGCAACCCGCGGTGCCGAAGTCGAGGGAGGCCGACAGGTCGATCGCCATCCACGTCTCGAGCTCGCGGTCCGCGACGCTCTGCCGGACGTGGGGGTGCGTCGTCCTCGCGGTGACGGACCAGTCCATCTGACGTACGTCGTCGCCCGGCTGATACTCGCGTGCATCGCCCGGCTCGGAACCCGGGCCCGGGATGAGGCCCAGATGATCGCCGTGCAGAACGCCGTCGAGGCGCCGACGAACGGTCAGCTCGAGGGTGCGCAGCGCAGCCGACAACCGAGGGTCCTCCAGCGATCCCGAGGCGAAGGACGGGGGCGCACCGCGCAACGACTGCTGCACGGCGGGTGCGCCGAACACCGGATCACCGGGCCGGTCACCCGTGGGTGACGCCATGGTCACCGCGTGGGATCGGTCGCGGGAGTCTGCTTCTGCATCCACGGCGCCGGGCCGCCCTGCTGGGGACCGTTCTGCTGGGGGCCACCCTGCTGCGACGGTCCGTCGGGACCGGGCTGCGGGGGTCCGGGCTGGAACTGCTGCGGTCCGCCCGGTCCCTGCTGCTGGGGGCCGTTCTGCAGGGGTCCGTTCTGCTGAGGACCGTTCTGCTGAGGACCGTTGTGCTGGGGAGCCGGCGCCTGCTGCTGGACCGGCTGGGCGCCGACCTGCGGCAGACCCACGGTCTGCAGGATGCGCGTGATGATCTGCTCGGGTGTGATCTCGTCGGCCAGGGCGTCGTACGAGAGCACGAGACGGTGCCGCAGCACGTCCGGCACCACGTCGAGGACGTCCTGCGGCACGACGTAGTCCCGTCCACGCAGGAACGCCAGCGCACGGGAGGCACTGATGATGCCGAGGGTCGCTCGGGGTGACGCGCCGTAGGCGATCCAGCCGGCCACGTCGTCGAGGCCCACGTCGCGCGGAGTACGGGTGGCGGCGATGACGCGCACGACGTAGTCGACCAGGGCGTGATGGACGAACACGGACGCCGCGACGTTCTGGAGGCGCACCAACTCGACCGGGTCGAGGATCTGCTTGGGCTTCGGTGCCGCGACGCCCATGCGGTAGACGATCTCGCGCTCTTCTTCGACCGTCGGGTAGTCCACGACGATCTTGAACAGGAAGCGGTCGCGCTGCGCCTCGGGAAGGGGGTACACGCCCTCGTTCTCGATGGGGTTCTGCGTCGCCATGACGAGGAACGGATCCGGCATGGGATACGTGTGACCACCGATGGAGACGTGGCGCTCGGCCATGACCTCGAGGAGAGCCGACTGCACCTTGGCCGGAGCTCGGTTGATCTCGTCCGCGAGCACGAAGTTCGCGACCACCGGGCCGAGCTCGGTGTCGAATTCTTCTTTGCCCTGACGGTAGATGCGCGTACCGATGAGGTCGGTGGGCACCAGGTCGGGCGTGAACTGCACGCGGGAGAACGAGCCCCCGACCACCGTCGCGAACGTCTCCACCGCCAACGTCTTCGCCACACCGGGAACACCCTCGAGCAGGACGTGCCCACGTGCGAGAAGCCCGACGAGGATGCGTTCGACCAGTCGGTCCTGACCGACGATGACGCGTTTGACCTCGTAGACGGCCTTCTCGAGCGTCTGCACGTCCCGAGAGATGTCGGTCGTGTCGGTCTCTCGTGACGTCACCTGTGGAACCACCGCTTTCTACCCGGACTCTGCTGCCGAGCACCACTATTGCAGGTGGCGAGGACACATGACGTTCTACCTGCTCGGACGGGGTGTCACTCCACCATGCGGACGGCGTACGGCGTCATGCCGTCGAAACGGACGGGCGACACCTTCACCACCGATCCCGACTGCGGAGCCTCGAGCATCTTGCCGTCACCGAGGTAGAGGGCGACGTGCTGCGAGGCGCCCGGACCGTAGAAGATCATGTCGCCGCGGCGCATCTGGGACGACGGCACCTGCTTGCCGGCCGTGTACTGGTAGCCGGTGTAGTGCGGGAGCGAGATCCCGAGACCACCGAAGGCGTACATCATGAGGCCGGAGCAGTCGAAGCCCACCTTGTTGTAGTCGCCGTAGCTGTCGGCGACACCGCCGTCACGGATGCCCTTGGTCGGCCCGTTCTCGTTGCCGCCACCCCACGAGTAGGGGGTGCCCAACACGGACATGCCGCGGTCGATGACGAGTTCGATGGCTGCGGACCCGGTGAGCGACGGATCCTTGGTGGCGGTCCCGCGACCGCCGCCGGACGACGTGCTTCCCGACGACGTGCTTCCCGACGACGTGCTTCCCGACGACGTGCTTCCCGAC
>NZ_LMRN01000012.1:212978-218122 GCF_001426145.1 Rhodococcus sp. Leaf225
AGGTACCCGAGGACGTGCCGCCCGAGGACGAGGTACCGGACGACGTGCCGCCCGACGAGGTGCCGCTCGACGTCGATCCGGTCAGGTCGGTGTGGTCGCGCTCCCCGTCCACCAACGCTGCGGCACGATCGGCGGCGGCCTGGTTCGCGGCCACCCGGGCGGCCGCGGCCACCGCTGCCTGCGCGGCTGCCGCGGCGGCGGCTTCCTCCGCCTGACGCTGCTGGTCCCACTGCGAGTACGCGTCGCGCTGTCCCTCGAGCCCCGCGGCGTCGTTGCGCGCCTGCTCGAGCTCGGCGGAGGCGCTGTCCCGCTGCGCCTCGACGGCCGCTTTCTGCGCTGCCTGCTCCTGCTGTGCGGTCACGGCCGCGGCGATGGCCTGTTCCGCCTCGTCCTTCTTCGCGTCCGCTTCCGCGGAGGCACGGTCGGCCTCGATCTTGCTCTGGCGTGCGGTGGAGTCTCGGTTGGCCTCCTCGGTACGCGCCCGCTGCAGGCTGTCCAGGGTGGCGTTCTGCTTGGCGGACAGCATCCGCAGGATCTGCGCGCGATCGAGCACGTCCTGCGGCCCCTGCGCGTCCAGCAGTGAGGAGACACCGGCGGACCCGGTGCCCTTGACGTAGTCGGTGACGGCGAAGGCGTCGAACTTCTTCTGCGCGTCGGAGATCATCTGGCCGGCGTCGCGGAGGGCCTGCTGCGCGATGCCGACGGCCGCGGCGGCGGCGTCGGCGACGGTGCGAGCGTTCTGCAGGTCGACGAGGGCCTTGTTGACGTCCTCGCGCTTGACGGCCACCTGCGCGTCGATCGCGGCGAGCTGCTGGTTGGCCGAGGCGACCTGGTCGATGAGTTGACCGACTCGTCCGAGCTGGTCCCCCACGCGCGCACCGGCGGCGGCGATGTCGGAGTCGGAGGGATTGGGCGGGGGCGGCGGCACGGCGGACGCGAGACTCGGTGCGAGGAACCCCGTCCCGGACAGCAGCAGCGTCGTCGCGACGACGGCGCCCCCGATCGTGCGACGCAGAGCCCGCGATCGACCGACGTGCCGTCGACCTCCGGAGTATCGCTTCACCTGTTCGTCTCCCTCACGTCCGCAGTGCGGATTCACCCACCGCACGCGTGGGGAGGACACGACGCAGCGTGACAGGATCCCGGACCACAGCCGACAACGGCCGACCCGGGAGCAACGATCAGCCCCTCTGCGACACTTCTTCCCCAAGCAGTGCCATGCGAACCGTACGACACTTCGAACGCTTAAGGAACTCCAGTCACAAATGACACATGTGTCATTCCGCCGACCGCATCCGCGCTGATCAGGACGTTGTCCGAGAAAGATTCGTTGAGACTTTTTTGGGAACGGTCACTGCCCGTCGGGCGTGACGGCCTCTCGATCGGTGACATCTCCCGAACGATGACGGCGTTCGTTCACCCACCAGGTGCCGCCGAGCACGGCGACGACCATGAGAACGAGGCCCAGAGTGATGCCGGTCCACGGTGGGCCGGGCTCGACGAGCACGTCGAGGAAGTTGTCCGCGGACTGCACCGCGTTGCCGGTGTACGCCTGATCCTGACCCGCTTCGAGCGTCACGCGATCGATCGAGTCGCTGAACGTGCCGACCTGTCCCGGACCGATCACGAGGACCGTCCCACCGTCGGTGGCACCGACCGACGTGGCGAGATCGCGGAGCTGCGAATCGAGCGGCGCCGGCGCGTCGAGCACGACGATGCTCAGGTCGATACCGTTCTCGCCGGCGCGCGCCACAACACCCTCGAGCCCGACGACGTCCTGACCCGGCGCGGCCACCCCGTCGTCCGCGACGTCGGCGAGGGTCGCCTGCAGGTCGACGAACGTCGGCACCTCGCTGATCATCGGGAGGGCGACCAGCGGCTGATCACTCAGCGGTAGGGCCGGGAGAGGAGAGAGAGACATCGTCCGTCCGTTGTCGTCGATCGCGAGGCGATGCGGTGGATCGCGAGGCGATGATGGTCGAAGTGTGTGCGCCGTCGAGCGGGACCCTACGGGACGGGACCGTCGCCGAGTCCGAGGCGCACCGAGGTGCACGGAGGCAGCCCTTCGTTGCGCCCGGAACGCTGCCGGGGAACGATGAGTGCGCACCACGGTGAGAGCGACACGGCGATTCGGCCACTCGTTCTCACAGGACAAGCGTACTGTTAGAATCGAAACACCGAGACTGCGGCGGCCTCGACGCCACCCGGGTGCACCCTCACCCACGGCGATGTCCGCCCGCTCTCGCCACGCCGTCGACACAGCCCCGTCGACGGCAGCCCAGAAGACGAGTGGAGCTGACGTGACCGCAAGTATCGATTCGTTCGGCGCCAAGGGAACGCTGGAGGTCGGAGAGAACTCGTACGAGATCTTCCGCCTGAAGGCCGTCCCCGGCACCGAGAAGTTGCCCTATGCCCTCAAGGTCCTCGCGGAGAATCTCCTGCGTACCGAGGACGGCGCGAACATCACCAAGGACCACATCGACGCGATCGCCGCGTGGGACCCGTCCGCCGATCCGAGCATCGAGATCCAGTTCACGCCGGCCCGCGTGATCATGCAGGACTTCACCGGTGTCCCCTGCATCGTGGACCTCGCGACCATGCGTGAGGCCGTCACCGCTCTCGGCGGCGACCCGGAGAAGGTCAACCCGCTCGCTCCGGCCGAGATGGTCATCGACCACTCCGTCATCATCGACGTGTTCGGCCGCGCGGACGCCTTCGAGCGCAACGTCGACATCGAGTACCAGCGCAACGGTGAGCGCTACCAGTTCCTGCGGTGGGGCCAGGGTGCGTTCGACGACTTCAAGGTCGTCCCGCCCGGCACCGGCATCGTGCACCAGGTCAACATCGAGCACCTCGCCCGCACCGTCATGGTGCGGGGCGGTCAGGCCTACCCCGACACGTGTGTCGGCACCGATTCGCACACCACGATGGTCAACGGCCTCGGCGTGCTCGGCTGGGGCGTCGGCGGCATCGAGGCCGAGGCGGCCATGCTCGGCCAGCCCGTCTCCATGCTCATCCCCCGTGTCGTGGGCTTCAAGCTCAGCGGCGAGATCAAGCCCGGCGTCACCGCGACCGACGTCGTGCTCACCGTCACCGACATGCTGCGCAAGCACGGCGTCGTCGGCAAGTTCGTCGAGTTCTACGGCGAGGGTGTGGCCGAGGTCCCCCTGGCCAACCGCGCGACGCTCGGCAACATGAGCCCCGAGTTCGGTTCCACCGCGGCGATCTTCCCGATCGACTCGGAGACCGTCGACTACCTGCGCCTGACCGGACGCTCCGACGAGCAGCTCGCGCTCGTCGAGGCGTACGCCAAGGAACAGGGCATGTGGCACGACCCCGAGAACGAGGCGACGTACTCCGAGTACCTCGAGCTCGACCTCGGCGACGTGGTGCCGTCCATCGCCGGACCGAAGCGTCCGCAGGACCGAATCCTGTTGTCGGAGTCCAAGATCGCGTTCCGCAAGGACATCCACAACTACGTGGGTGGCGAGGACGTCGACGCCACCCCGTCGAAGCTGGACGAGGCACTCGACGAGACGTTCCCGGGCTCGGATCCGGCCACGCTGTCCTTCGCCGACGACGATGCGGCTCCGCTGCACTCCGCCGCCGGCAACGCCGAGGGTCGCCCGACCAACCCGGTGCGCGTCGACTCGGACGAGCAGGGCTCGTTCGTCCTCGACCACGGCGCCGTCGCCATCGCGTCGATCACCTCGTGCACCAACACCTCGAACCCGTCGGTCATGCTCGGCGCTGCCCTGCTGGCCAAGAAGGCCGTCGACAAGGGTCTGACCAGCAAGCCGTGGGTCAAGACCTCGATGGCGCCGGGCTCACAGGTGGTCACCGACTACTACGACAAGGCCGGCATGTGGCCGTACCTGGAGAAGCTCGGCTTCTTCCTCGTCGGATACGGCTGCGCCACGTGCATCGGTAACTCGGGACCGCTCGATCCCAAGATCTCCGAGGCCATCCAGGACAACGACCTCACGGTCACCGCGGTCCTGTCCGGTAACCGCAACTTCGAGGGTCGCATCTCCCCCGACGTGAAGATGAACTACCTGGCGTCCCCGCCGCTCGTCATCGCCTACGCGCTGGCCGGCACCATGGACTTCGACTTCGAGCACGACGCTCTCGGTCAGGACAACGAGGGCAACGACGTCTTCCTGAAGGACATCTGGCCCTCGCCCAAGGAGATCCAGGACACGATCGACTCGTCCATCTCCAAGGAGATGTACACCAAGGGCTACGCCGACGTCTTCAAGGGCGACGAACGCTGGCGCGGACTGCCCACCCCGGACGGCAAGACGTTCGAGTGGGACCCGCAGTCGACCTACGTGCGGAAGCCCCCGTACTTCGACGGCATGCCCAAGGACCCGGAAGCCGTCACGGACATCTCCGGTGCGCGCGTGCTGGCGTACCTCGGAGACTCGGTCACCACCGACCACATCTCCCCCGCCGGCAACATCAAGGCAGGAACGCCTGCTGCGCAGTACCTCGACGAGCACGGTGTCGAGCGCAAGGACTACAACTCCTTCGGCTCGCGTCGCGGCAACCATGAGGTCATGATCCGCGGAACGTTCGCGAACATCCGGCTGCGCAACCAGCTCCTCGACGACGTCTCGGGTGGCTACACCCGCGACTTCACGCAGGACGGTGGCCCGCAGGCCTTCATCTACGACGCGTCGCAGAACTACCAGAACGCCGGCATCCCGCTGGTCGTCCTGGGCGGCAAGGAGTACGGCTCCGGATCCTCGCGTGACTGGGCTGCCAAGGGCACCCGCCTGCTCGGCGTCAAGGCCGTCATCACCGAGTCGTTCGAGCGCATCCACCGCTCCAACCTCATCGGCATGGGCGTCGTCCCGCTGCAGTTCCCCGCCGGCGAGTCGGCGGCGTCGCTGAAGCTCGACGGCACCGAGACCTTCGACATCTCGGGCATCACCGAGCTGAACGAGGGCCGCACGCCGAAGACGATGCACGTCACCGCGACGAAGGAAGACGGCTCTGCCGTCGAGTTCGACGCCGTGGTCCGCATCGACACCCCCGGCGAGGCGGAGTACTACCGCAACGGCGGCATCCTGCAGTACGTGCTGCGCAACATGATCGGCTGATCACCGCAGTGATCACTGCCCCGTGAGGGGAGCAGAACG
>NZ_LMRN01000012.1:218200-218326 GCF_001426145.1 Rhodococcus sp. Leaf225
CGCACGACCGCGCCGCGATACCGCGTGTATCGCCGGTTCGGTCGTGCGCGTTCTGCGATCAGCACGATGTCCCCAGCACACGACAGGAGCACCGAGTGCCGAAGGTCAGTGACGACCATCTCGCGG
>NZ_LMRN01000012.1:218384-328670 GCF_001426145.1 Rhodococcus sp. Leaf225
CGCGCCGAAGTCAGATCCTCGACGGCGCGCGCCGCTGTTTCGCCGAATACGGTTACGAGGGCGCCACGGTGCGGCGACTCGAGGAGGCCACCTCGCTCTCGCGAGGAGCGATCTTCCACCACTTCAAGGACAAGGACGGGCTGTTCCTCGCGCTCGCCCGCGACGACGCGCGCCGCATGGCGGACGTCGCCGCCGAGCAGGGGCTCGTCCAGGTGATGCGGGACATGCTGGCCGCTCCCGACCAGTTCGACTGGCTCGGTACACGTCTGGAGATCGCCCGACGGCTCAAGACCGACGCCGAGTTCCGGGCCGGGTGGTCGGAGCGCTCGGTCGAGCTGCAGGACGCCGTCCTGTCACGTCTCGAGCGTCAGAAGTCTGCGGGCCGACTGCGGGACGACGTGCCCACCGCGGTACTGCTGGGATACCTCGACCTCGTCATGGACGGTCTCGTGACCCGCATCGCGTCGGGCCAGGGCACCGAGAACCTGTCGGCCGTCCTCGACCTGGTCGAGGAGTCGGTCCGTCGCGATCGGCCGTGAGCCGACTCAGGCGAGCGTGATCAGGTCGAGGTAGTCCTGCGACCAGTGGTCCTCGTTGCCGTCCGGCAGGAGGATCACTCGTTCGGGAGACAGTGCCTCGGCCGCACCCGGATCGTGCGTCACCAGCACGACGGCGCCCTTGTAGCTCCGCAGCGCCTCGAGGACCTGCTCACGCGAGATCGGGTCGAGGTTGTTGGTCGGCTCGTCGAGCAGCAGCACGTTGGCCGCCGACGAGACCAGGCCGGCGAGCGCGAGTCGCGTCTTCTCACCGCCGGAGAGAGTGCCGGCCGGCTGTTCGAGCTGCGGGCCGGTGAACATGAACGCACCGAGCAGCGACCGCAGCTCCTGCTCCGGGGTGTCCGGTGCCGCGTGCCGCACGTTCTCCCAGACCGACGCCATGTCGTCGAGGGTGTCGTGTTCCTGGGCGAAGTAGCCGATGCGTAGACCGTGACCGGGCTCGATCTGGCCCGAGTCGCTCTTCTCCGTGCCGGCGAGGATGCGGAGCAGCGTCGTCTTGCCGGCGCCGTTGAGGCCGAGCACCACGACGCGGGAACCGCGGTCGATGGCCAGATCCACACCCGCGAAGATCTCCAGGGACCCGTACATCTTGGTGAGGTTCGACGCCATGAGCGGCGTCTTGCCGCACGGTGCGGGCTCGGGGAAGCGGATGTGTGCCACCCGGTCGGACACGCGTTCCTCGTCGAGGTTCGCCATCAGCTTGTCGGCACGCTTGGCCATGTTCTGGGCGGCCACGGCCTTGGTGGCCTTCGCACCCATCTTGGCGGCCTGCGCGCGCAGAGCGCCGGCCTTCTTCTCCGCGTTGGCACGCTCGCGGCGACGACGCTGCTCGTCCGTCGAGCGCGCGTCGAGGTACTTCTTCCAGTTCATGTTGTAGACGTCCGGCTCGCCGCGGACGGCATCGAGGAACCACACGCGGTTCACGACGTCGTTCAGCAGCTCCACGTCGTGACTGATGACGATGAGCCCACCCTCGTGGCTCTGCAGGAAGCCGCGGAGCCAGGTGATGGAATCGGCGTCGAGGTGGTTGGTGGGCTCGTCGAGCAGCAGCGTGGTGGCCGAGCGACCACCACTGCCGTCGGACGCCGCGAACAGGATGCGTGCCAGCTCGACGCGGCGGCGCTGACCGCCGGAGAGGGTGCGTAGGGGCTGCGCCAGGACACGGTCGGGAAGTCCGAGGCTGTTGCAGATGCGCGCCGCTTCGCTCTCGGCCACGTAGCCGCCGAGCGAGGCGAAACGCTCCTCGAGCTCGCCGTATCGGCGGACGGCCTTGTCGAGGCGATCCTCGTCGGCCACCTCGGCCATGAGCGCCTGCTGCTTCTCCATGTCGTGGAGCAAGGTGTCGAGTCCGCGGGCGGACAGGACGCGGTCCTTGGCCAGCAGGTCGAGGTCGCCCTCCTTGGGGTCCTGCGGCAGGTAACCGATGTCCCCGGTGCGGGTGACCGAGCCGGCGTAGGGCTCGCCCTCTCCTGCCAGAATGCGGAGAGTGGTGGTCTTCCCGGCGCCGTTGCGGCCCACGAGGCCGATGCGGTCGCCGGCCTGCACGCGCAGGGCGGGCCCGGGAGCGGACAGAAGAGTACGCACGCCGGCACGAACCTCCAGGTCGGTGGCGGTGATCACGGTGCGAACTCCTCGATCGTCGTAGTTGTCCGGTGGCAGACCGGGCGCAGCGCGAAGTCGACTGCGCAGCAATCCCTCATTTTAACGCCTCCGCGGGCTCCCACGGTCCACGCAGACGTGACTCCGCTAACGTTCGACGCATGGAGAAGGAACAGGATCTGCAGGGGCGTGTCGCCGTGGTCACCGGCGCGAGCCGCGGAATCGGTCGGGCCATCGCGGCCGACCTCCTCGCTCGCGGCGCCGCCGTGACGGTGACCGCCCGCAAGAAGGAGCAGCTCGACGCCACCGCCGAGGAGTTGCGCGCCGCGGTACCGGGGGCCATCGTGCTCGCCATCGCCGGCAACGCCGGGGACGAGGAGTCCCGCCGCGAGACGGTCGACCGCACGGTCGCCGAGCTCGGCTCACTCGACATTCTGATCAACAACACCGGCATCAATCCGGTGTACGGATCGCTGATGGAGGCCGATCTGGCCGGCGTCCGCAAGATCTTCGAGGTCAACGTCGTCGCGACACTCGGCTTCATCCAGGAGGCGCACCGAGCGTGGATGGGCGAGCACGGCGGCTCGGTCGTGAACCTCGCCAGCGTGGCGGGAATCCGATCCACCGGAGTCATCGCCGCGTACGGCTCGTCCAAGGCGGCGCTCATCCGGCTGACCGAGGAGCTCGCGTGGCAGCTCGGACCCTCGATCCGTGTGAACGCGGTGGCCCCGGGCGTCGTCAAGACCAAGTTCGCCGAGGCACTCGTCGCCAATGGTGAGGAGGCGGCGGCCGCCGGCTACCCGATGAAGCGGCTGGGAACGCCCGAGGACGTGGCCTCGCTCGTCGGGTTCCTCGTGTCCGACGCCGCGTCGTGGATCACCGGTGAGACGGTGCGCGTCGACGGCGGACTGCTGGCGACGGGAACGTTCTGACCGACGTCCTCGTCGTCGGCGCCGGCCCGTCCGGCCGCGCGGCGGCACATCGCTGCGTGGCCGCGGGGGCATCGGTGACTCTCGTCGACCCCCGTCCGGATCGTCGATGGATCAACACGTACGGGATGTGGACCGACGAGATTCCGGACTGGGTGCCGGAGTCGACGCGCGCGTCCACGTCCCGCTCCCCCGTCGTGGTCGGCACACGCCGACACGTGGTGGACCGGGGGTACTCGGTGCTCGACACCGGACGACTGCAGGACGACCTCACGCTCGACGGAGTGTCGGTGGTCGCGGAGTCCGCGGCGGAGGTCACGCCCACGTCGGTGACCCTGCGGAACGGCACCTCCCTGTCCGGCGGCACGGTGATCGACGCCCGCGGCTCGGCGGTCGGACCCGGCGTCCCCGAGCAGACGGCCCACGGGGTCGTGGTCGACGAGGAGACTGCTGCACGTGCCTGCGGCGGCGAGTCCGCGGTGATCATGGACTGGCGGCGGGACAACGGTGCGGACGCGGACGCAGTGCCGTCCTTCCTGTACGTCGTGCCGCTGGGCGGCGGCGCGGTGTTGCTCGAGGAAACCTGCCTGGTCGGCCGGCCCGGCCTCACCTCACCCGAGCTCGCGCGTCGGCTGCTCGCACGACTGGCTGCGCGGGGTGTGACTCTGCGCGGCGACGAGCCCGTCGAGCGGGTGCGCTTCGCGATGCGTCCGCCGACCCGTCCGACGCGCGGGGTCGTCACCACCGGGACGCGGAGTCCGGCTCTGCACACCGCCACCGGGTACAGCGTCGCTGCCTCCCTGCGCCGAGCGGACGTCATCGCGTCGGCCGTGCTGGACGGCGGCGGCGTCGACTCGGCGGGATCGCGGGCGGTCACACGGCTGCGGTCGGTGGGCGCGGACGCTCTGCTGTCCTTCCCGCCCGATGCCCTCGCGCCGTTCTTCGACCGATTCTTCGAGATGCCGTCGACGCTGCAACGCGCCTATCTGTCGTCGGACGACGACGTCGCCGGCATGTCCCGGGCGATGCTGACGCTGTTCTCGCGGATCGGTTCGTCCGACCGCCGCGTGATCCTCGGAGCGGTCCGTCGGGCGATGTTCTCCGCAGCGGTGGGGACGCGTTCGTGACGGGTGGTGGAAATGTGACCGGGCGTGCCCCAAGATTGGACACATGCGATCGATCTGGAAAGGCTCCATCGCCTTCGGCCTGGTGAACGTCCCGGTCAAGGTGTACACGGCCACCGAGGACCACGACATCAAGTTCCATCAGGTCCACGGCAAGGACGGCGGTCGCATCAAGTACGACCGGAAGTGCTCCGTGTGCGGTGAGTCGGTGCAGTTCGCCGACATCGACAAGGCCTACGAGACCCCCGACGGCGACCGGGTGATCCTGACCGATCAGGACTTCTCGTCGCTGCCCGCCGCCGAGAAGCACGAGATCCCGGTTCTCGAGTTCGTGCCGACCGACCAGATCGATCCGATCCTGTTCGACAAGAGCTACTACCTGGAGCCGGACTCGACGTCCCCGAAGGCGTACGTGCTCCTCCGGGAGACCTTGTCCACGACCGATCGCACCGCACTGGTGCACTTCACGCTGCGACAGAAGACGCGCCTCGCGGCCCTCCGCGTGCACGACGACGTGCTGATGATCCAGACGCTGCTGTGGCCCGACGAGGTGCGGGCCGCCGAGTTCTCCTCGCTCGACGACGTCACCGCGCCCCGCCCCAACGAACTGAAGATGGCGGGGGCACTCGTCGAGAGCATGTCGGGCGACTTCGACCCGTCCGAGTACACCGACGACTACCAGATCGAACTCCGCAAGGTCCTCGACGAGATGATCGAGAACGGCGGCGAGAAGGTGGTGCACGCCGAACCGGAGGACACCGACTCGGGAGAGGACGCCGAGGTCGTCGACCTGGTCGCGGCACTCCAACGCAGCGTCGAGGCGGCGGGCCGGTCCGGCCGTGGTCGTCGCGGCGACACCGACTCGGCATCGACAAAGGACGAGTCGGGGAACGAAGAGTCCGCGACGAAGGCTCCGGCGAAGAAGGCAGCCGCGAAGAAGGCACCGGCCAAGAAGGCGGCGGCGAAGAAAGCGCCCGCCAAGAAGACGGCCGCGAAGAAGGCGGCGGCGAAGAAGGCCGGGAGCGGCACGTCGTCGGGCGACGAGGACCAGCAGCGCAAGGGGGCGTGAGGTCTCACGACCACGGCGTGCGCGTCCGCACGGGCCTCACAATCAAGTGCCCACGGAACCGTATGTCTCACAACGCCAAACGTGGTTGATCACCCCAAGGATGCTTTTACTCTCTCTGGAGAGACACAGCGAGTCGTCCCGGTCACACCGGCGACGGGCGCCGCATCCATCGGGGGAGATCACATGTTCGACGAGTACACGTTCAGCACTGTCGCCAACGACGGGCACCTGGTCAGTCCGGTCGTCGCTCTGACGGGCGACGCGCCGTCGCTGTTGTTCTCGCGAAAGTATGCGGACGTCGCGGCGCTGTCCGCCGGCGACCACGAGCTGCTGCGACCGATCGTCGATCCGAGCACCGCCGAGCAGGTGCGCTCCATGGCGCCGCCCGCCGACGAGATCGCGCTGGTGTTCGGTGCCAACGGCTTCGTCGGAGCGCATCTCGTCGCGGAACTGTCTCTGCGCCCCGGAATCACGACGGTCTACGCCGGTGTCCGATCCGCCGGCGACTCCTCCGCCGCCGAGCGTTTCGAGGAGACCGTCGCCCAGTACTCGATCACCGGGATCGATCTCGCGAAGATCGTCGTCATCGAGGCGGTTCCGACCCGGACGAACTTCGGTCTGGACGAGGACACCTACCTGCGGCTCCGCGGCACCGTCGACCAGGTGTTCAACTCGGCCAGTTCCACCGACTACGACTCCAGCTACCTCGAGTTGCGACAGGACTGGTTCGTCTCCCTGCTGCGCGTCGTCCAGTTCACCCTGGAGGACCGTCGCAAGCACCTCACCTACATGGGGTCGATCGGCGCCTTCATCTACACCAGCCCGGAGGACTTCCTGCGTCCCGATTCCTGGTGGTACTCGGGCTACTGTCAGATGAAGTGGATCAACGGTCAGCTCCTCGGATGGCTCGCACGGGACGGCGTCGCCTCCGTCACCCTGGTCGAGTCGCCGTACGTGCTCGGCAGCACCACCGTCGGCAAGGACCCGGGTCGCGTCTACAGCTTCTGGCGCGCGATCGAGCTGGCGAACAGTGTCGGTGCGATGTGGGACGGTCCGGGCATGAACTACGCGCCCGTCGACGTGCTCGCGCGCGTGCTGGCGGACAACGCTCTCGGCGACGGCACGCTCCCCCACCTCGTGCCGTCCAATCCGGTGCCCTACAGCAACGCCGTCCTGGCATCGGCTCTCGGCCTGGACCTCGTGCCGTGGGCGGAGTTCAAAGCGATCGTCGACAGCAAGATCCCGGCGGAGAAGACGGCGTCCCTGCTCGGGTCCGACGTCAACGACCTCATCCGCCGTTCCAACGCACCGTCGCTCATGCCGTCGTCCTTCGACGGATCCTCGTGGGATCACGATGCGCTCTTCGCGCTGTACCTGTCGGTCATCCAGTTCCGCGACGCGACGGCGTGCCGACCCCGACTGGTCACCGCGTGAGCAGAAGCGCACAGACCCGCGACGTCCTCGGTCGTGCACGATGAGTCGCGTCCCGCCGCAACCGATGTTCCTGGAAACCGGCGCGAGGTACCGGGTCCGGGTGTTCCTCGGCGATTTCGTGAACTTCACCCTCGGGCTCGTCTACTACGTCGCCTGCGCGACCCTCGGAGTGCTCGCCGTCGCGATCGACGCCGTGCTGCGCACCCATCTCTACGACGCGTTCATCGCACTGGTCGAGCGCATCGACCACGGTAAGGAGACGGCGGTGGAGCCGTCGTGACCAGAGCAGCCACCACCGCTGGAACCGTGGCTCTCGCTGCGCTCGTCGGCGGGTACTCGTACTGGCGCAGCGCCGCCTTCCTCCGTGATCCGGAGCGGTCGGTGCCCCCGGACCCGTCGTCCATCGTGTCGGCGGCCGACGGGTACATCACCTACGTCAAGCGTGTCGAGTCGGGCCAGATGCCGGTCGCCGTGAAGAAGCGGCGCACCATCCGGCTGTCCGAGTACGCCGGGATCGACTCCGACGCCAGCGGGTGGCTCGTCGGCACCTACATGACCGAGCACTCGGTCCACCGCAATCGCGCACCGATCGAGGGGGCGGTGGTGGTGCGTGAACACCGCGGCGCGGCGCCGTTCAACAGGTCGATGGCTCGCATGACGGCGAACCTGTTCCTGCACCGCACGCCCTACGACGAGGGGTGCGAGTACCTCCTGACCAACGAGCGGCTCACCATCGGTGTCCGGCACGCCGACGGTCCCACCGTCTTCGTCACGCAGATCGCCGATCTGTGGGTGGACCGGATCGTCGCCCACGTCGAGGTCGGTGAGAATCTCGCTCGCGGCGAGCAGTACGGCCTGATCCGCTTCGGGTCACAGTGCGACGTGTTCCTTCCCGACGCTCTGCTCGACGGCGACGTCCTGGTACGGCCGGGGCAGTACGTGTGGGCCGGTGAGTCGGTGCTCGCCCGGTCCGTCGTGCGGCCGGCACCGACGACCCGGAGCACGATGCAGGACGACCTCGAGGAGGCCCTCTCATGACCTCACGTACGGTCGGTCGGCCGGTCACGACCGCGGCCGTGACCATCACAGCGGTACGCACCCGTCGCGACTGGTCGGCCTTCGCGAAGGTCCCGTTCGCGGTCTATCGGAACGACCCGAACTGGATCCCCGGCGACATCGCGGACGTGGGCTCGATGCTGCGTCGGCCCTCTGAGGAGACGCAGAGCCGGATGACGAGTCAGGCGTTCCTCGCGTATCGCGGTCGGCGGCTCGTGGGGCGGATCGCGGCCATCGCCGACCTGGTCTTCATCTCGCACTACGAGGAGCAGACCGCGTACTTCGGCTACTTCGAGTGCCTCGACGACCGGGAGGCCGCGCACGCTCTGCTCGACGCCGTGGCCGCCTGGGCTCGGGGGCGGTCGCTGAGCACCGTGGTGGGTCCGATGAGCCCGTCATTGCTGTGGAGCGCGGGAGTGCTGGTGCACGGCAACGACATTCCGCCGCTGGTCGGGATGCCCCACAATCCCCCGTATTACGCCGATCTCCTCGAGTCGTGGGGTATGACCAGCATCAAGGAGTTCCACAGCTTCTATCACGACGACCCGCACACGCTCGTCCAGTCGCCGCCGTTCGCACGCAAGTACGCGATGGGCCAGAGGTGGAAGGCGCGGTCGTCCGTCGTCGTCCGGCCGATGAATCCGGCGACGTTCGACGAGGACGTGGCCAAGCTGCGCGTGCTCTACAACACCGCATTCGCGTCGTTCTGGGGATTCACGCCCGTGGAACCCGACGAACTCGATGCGCTCGTGGCGACCATTCGTCCGATCCTCGATCCCGAGATCGTGCTGTTCGCCGAACTCGACGGCGAGGTCGTCGGCTTCGTCATGGGGATCCCGGACGTGAACAAGGCGGCCCTCGGAGCGGTGCGCTCACGGTTCGGCATCGTGCGCGATCTCCACACGATCGCGCGGTGGCGGGGGCCCGGCGGACGCAGACACCGCACGCACGTGCGGCTCGACATGATGTTCGTGGACCCGAGCTGCCCCGACAAGGGCACCTCGGCACTGCTGATCTTCGAACTGTTCCAGCGCCTCCACGACGGCGGGTACGCCTCCGTGGAGGCAGCCCCCGTGCTGGCGGACGGGGGCTGGTTCCACTCGGTGCGTTCGTCCTACCCGGTGGACCCGAGCAGGACGTACCGCATCTTCTCGCGTGAGATCGGGTGAGCCGGCTCTAGACGGTGAAGCCGAGCGCGCGCAGCTGCTCGCGGCCGTCGTCGGTGATCTTGTCCGGTCCCCACGGCGGCATCCAGACCCAGTTGATCTTGAGGTCCTCGGCCAGACCACTGCGCACCAGGGCGGTGCGGCTCTGGTCCTCGATGACGTCGGTCAACGGGCACGCCGCGGACGTCAGCGTCATGTCGAGGGTGACCACGGCCTCGTCGTCGATGGTGATTCCGTAGACCAGTCCGAGGTCGACGACGTTGATGCCGAGCTCGGGGTCGACGACGTCACGCATGGCCTCCTCGAGGTCTTCGATGACGGAATCGGGCGCCACTGCGCCGTTGTCGGTATCGGTCATGATCGTCCTCCACTGTTCGCGTGCTCGTCCTGCGTCTCCACAGTACGAACAACGGCGTCCTTGAATGCCATCCATCCGAGCAGCGCGCACTTCACGCGTGCCGGGTACTTCGCCACACCCGCGAAGGCGATGCCGTCGCCGATGACGTCCTCGTCCCCCTCGACGGTGCCGCGGCTGCCGACCATCGCCGAGAAGGCGTCCACCGTGAGAAGCGCGTCCTCGACGGAGAGTCCGACGACCTGGTCGGTCAGGACCGAGGTGGCCGCCTGACTGATGGAGCACCCCTGCCCGTCGTAGGACACGTCGGCCACGACACCGTCGGCGACGTTCACGCGCAACGTGACCTCGTCACCGCACGTGGGGTTGACGTGGTGCACCTCGGCGCCGAACGGCTCGCGGAGCCCACGACCGTGCGGGTGCTTGTAGTGATCGAGGATCACTTCCTGGTACATCTGTTCCATTCTCACGCGGCACCGCCGACGCCGAAGAACGACTGTGCCGTGCGGATCGCGTCGCGCAGCGCGTGCACTTCCTCCACCGTGTTGTAGACGGCGAACGAGGCACGGGCCGTCGCGGCCACGCCGAAACGACGGTGCAGCGGCCACGCGCAGTGATGCCCGACGCGGATGGCGACGCCCTCGTCGTCGAGGATCTGCCCCAGATCGTGCGCATGGATGCCGTCGACGACGAACGACACGGCTCCCCCGCGGTCCTGCGTGTCCGTGGGTCCGATGATGCGGAGCCCGTCGATGGTGGCGAGCTCCGACAGTGCGGCAGCAGTGAGCGTCTGTTCGTGCGCGGCGACGGCGTCCATCCCCAGCGCGTTCAGGTACTCCACGGCGGCACCGAGACCGACGACCTGCGACGTCATGGGCACACCGGCCTCGAACCGCTGCGGGGGCGGTGCGTAGGTGGTCTGCTCCATCGTGACGGTCTCGATCATCGACCCGCCGGTGATGAAGGGAGGCATCTCGGCCAGGAGCGCCGACTTGCCGTACAGGACACCGACCCCGGACGGTCCGAGCATCTTGTGCCCGGAGAACGCCGCGAAGTCGACGTCGAGCGCGGAGACGTCCACCGGCATGTGCGGCACCGACTGGCAGGCGTCGAGGACGACCAGTGCGTCGACCGCCCGTGCACGACGGACGAGTTCCTCGGTGGGAGCCACCGCGCCCGTCACGTTGGACTGGTGGGTGAACGCGACCACGCGCGTGCGGTCGGTGAGCTCGAGCGAGTCGAGGTCGATCCGGCCGTCGTCGGTGACCCCGTACCACCGGAGCGTCGCACCGGTGCGACGTGAGAGCTCCTGCCACGGAACCAGATTCGCGTGGTGTTCGAGCTCGGTGATGACGATCTCGTCACCGGGACGCAGTGACCGCGCGAAGCGGTCGTCGCCGAGGACGTGCGTCACGAGGTTCAGCGACTCGGTGGCGTTCTTGGTGAACACGATCTCGTCCGCGCGGGCACCCACGAAGGCCGCGATGCCCGCGCGGGCACCCTCGTAGGCGTCCGTGGCCTCCTCGGCCAGCTGGTGGGCCCCGCGGTGCACGGCGGCGTTGCAGGTGGTGAGGAAGTGCCGCTCGGCATCGAGCACCTGCACCGGACGTTGAGACGTGGCGCCGGAGTCGAGGTACACGAGAGGCTTGTCGTCGCGCACGGTACGACCGAGGATCGGGAAGTCCTCCCGAAGCCTCGCGACGTCCAGGGTGCCGACCGACGCGACGGCCGTCATGCGCCCGCGGTGGTCTTCGTGAAGCGCTCGTATCCGTTGGCCTCGAGCTCGTCGGCCAGCTCGGGTCCACCGGACTCGACGATGCGGCCCGCGGAGAACACGTGCACGTGATCGGGCGTGATGTAGCGCAGGATGCGGGTGTAGTGCGTGATCAGGAGAATGCCGCCGTTCTCCCGCTCCTTGTAGCGGTTGACACCCTCCGACACGACCCGCAGGGCGTCGACGTCGAGGCCCGAGTCGGTCTCGTCGAGGATGGCGATCTTCGGCTTGAGCAGACCCAGCTGCAGGATCTCGTGGCGCTTCTTCTCGCCGCCGGAGAAGCCTTCGTTGACGCTGCGCTCGGCGAAGGCCGGATCGATGTCGAGCTCGGTCATCGCCTCCTTGGCCTCCTTCACCCAGTGCCGCAGCTTCGGGGCCTCGCCGCGCACGGCGGTGGCCGCGGTGCGGAGGAAGTTGGACATGGAGACACCGGGAACCTCGACGGGGTACTGCATCGCGAGGAACAGGCCGGCGCGAGCACGCTCGTCCACGGACATCTCCTGCACGTCCTCACCGTCGAGCAGGATGGTGCCCGAGGTGACGCGGTACTTGGGATGACCGGCGATCGCGTAGGAGAGCGTCGACTTGCCCGAGCCGTTGGGGCCCATGATGGCGTGCGTCTCGCCCGACGAGACCGTCAGATCGACGCCCTTCAGGATCTCGATCGGCTGCGCGGCGTCGTCGGTGTTCGCGACGTCGACGTGCAGATCGCGGATTTCGAGAGTGGACATGATGTTCCTTGCCTGTCTGTGAATCGGGAGAAGGTGGTCGCGCGAGGGGTCAGACGCCGGTGATGGCGAGTTCCGCCTCGACCGCGTCGGAGAGACGCTCACGGATGGACGCGACCGGGATCTTCGCGATGATGTCGTGGAAGAAACCGCGCACGACGAGCTTGCGTGCCTGGTCCTCCGGGATGCCGCGAGCACGGAGGTAGAACAGCTGCTCGTCGTCGAAGCGACCCGTGGCACTCGCGTGACCGGCCCCGACGATCTCGCCGGTCTCGATCTCGAGGTTCGGGACGGAGTCCGCGCGCGCGCCGTCGGTGAGAATCAGGTTGCGGTTGAGCTCGAACGTGTCCGTGCCCTCCGCCTTCGCACCGATGACGACGTCGCCGACCCATACGGTGTGGGTGTCGGGCCTCTTCGACGCCGGGTCGCCCTGCAGGGCGCCCTTGTAGACCACGTTGGACTTGCAGTGCGGCGCGGTGTGGTTGACCAGCAGGCGCTGCTCGAGATGCTGACCGTCGTCCGCGAAGTACAGGCCCAGGAGCTCGGCGTCGCCACCCGGACCGGTGAAGTTCACCGTCGGGGTCAGGCGCACCAGGTCGCCGCCGAGGCTGACCGACACGTAACGCAGGACGCTGTCGCGGCCCACCTTCGCGTGATGCGACGCGACGTGCACCGCGTCGTCGTCCCACTCCTGCAGCGCGACGACCGTGAGGTGTGCGCTGTCCGCGACGACGAACTCGACATTCTCGGCGTAGGTTCCGCTGCCGCGCTGCTCGAGCACGACGGTCGCCTTGGCGAACGCCTCGACGCGGATCTGGACGTGGCCGTAGGCGACGACGTCCGCTCCCGGACCGTCGACCGTCACGATCAGCGGATCCGCGAGCTCTGCCTCGGAGGCCACCGTGACGACGGTGGCCGAGTCGAAGGACGAGTACGCCTGGGCAGCGACCCGATCGGCCGGCGCACCCGCGGTGCCGAGCCGCGCGTCGTCACGACCGACGGTCTCGACGCGCACGGAGTCGGGTGCGTCGGTGACCGTCACGGTCGCGGAGCCCGTGGCCACGGCGGTGCCGTCGTGGAGACCGCGCAGGCGCCGCAGCGGTGTGAAGCGCCAGATCTCGTCGCGGCCGGACGGCACCTCGAACGCGGCGACGTCGTAGGACGAGAACTGCGCGCCCTTGTTCGCGACGATCGCGCGCTTGTTCTCGGTGGCGGGGTTCTCGCCGGTGACGGCAGTCTTCACCCCGGTGTCGGTGTGGGGCAGGGTCATCCGACCGATCCCTCCATCTGCAGCTCGATCAGGCGGTTGAGCTCGAGGGCGTACTCCATCGGGAGTTCCTTCGCGATGGGCTCGACGAAGCCGCGCACCACCATGGCCATGGCCTCGTCCTCGGTCATGCCGCGGCTCATCAGGTAGAACAACTGATCGTCGCTGACCTTCGAGACGGTGGCCTCGTGGCCCATCGTCACGTCGTCCTCGCGGATGTCGACGTACGGGTAGGTGTCGCTGCGGCTGATCTGATCGACCAGGAGTGCGTCGCACTTGACGGTCGACTTCGACCCGTGCGCGCCCTTGTTGATCTGGATCAGGCCGCGATACGACGCCCGGCCGCCGCCGCGAGCGACGGACTTGCTCACGATGTTGGACGACGTGTTCGGCGCGAGGTGGAGCATCTTCGAGCCGGTGTCCTGGTGCTGGCCCTCGCCGGCGAACGCCACGGACAGAACCTCGCCCTTGGCGTGCTCACCGGTCATCCACACGGCCGGGTACTTCATCGTGACCTTCGAGCCGATGTTGCCGTCGATCCACTCCATCGTCGCGCCGGCCTCGGCCTTCGCGCGCTTGGTGACGAGGTTGTAGACGTTGTTCGACCAGTTCTGGATGGTGGTGTAGCGGCATCGACCACCCTTCTTCACGATGATCTCGACGACCGCCGAGTGCAGCGAGTCGGACTTGTAGATCGGCGCGGTGCATCCCTCGACGTAGTGCACGTAGGCACCCTCGTCGACGATGATGAGCGTCCGCTCGAACTGACCCATGTTCTCGGTGTTGATGCGGAAGTACGCCTGCAGCGGGATGTCGACGTGGACGCCCGGCGGCACGTAGATGAAGGACCCACCGGACCACACCGCGGTGTTCAGCGCGGAAAACTTGTTGTCACCGGCCGGGATCACCGAGCCGAAGTACTCCTGGAACAGCTCCGGGTGCTCACGCAGACCCGAGTCGGTGTCCAGGAAGATGACGCCCTGCTCCTCGAGATCCTCGCGGATCGAGTGGTAGACGACCTCGGACTCGTACTGAGCGGCGACACCCGACACGAGGCGCTGCTTCTCCGCCTCCGGGATGCCGAGGCGGTCGTACGTGTTCTTGATGTCGGCGGGCAGATCGTCCCACGTGGCGGCCTGCTTCTCGCTGGACCGCACGAAGTACTTGATGTTGTCGAAGTCGATGCCGTCGAGGTTCGAGCCCCAGTTCGGCATGGGCTTGCGCTCGAACGTGCGCAACGCCTTGAGGCGTGCCTCGAGCATCCACTCGGGCTCGCTCTTCTTGTCGGAGATGTCGCGGACGACGGCGTCGCTGATGCCGCGCTTGGCGCTCGCACCGGCGACGTCGGAGTCGGACCAGCCGTATCCGTAGGTCCCGAGAGACGCGATGGTCTCGTCCTGCGTGAGTGTCGCGGGCACCGTGGGGGTCACCTGGTCTGGTGTGACGGTCATGCGGGCTCCTTCCGGAGACGATCGAGCGGGCTGTTCGGGCTGGAGCTGGTGGTACGGGCCGAATCGAGAGCTGTGCGGTCGTGGTGGACCGTGCCGCTGTCGGCAGCATCACTCGGTGCAACGCCGACATCGTCGTCGGTATTGCCTGATTCGGGAGTCGAGAGTGTGCGAAGGGGCACATGGGTGGTGCACGCGCAGTCGCCGTTGGCGATGGTGGCGAGGCGCTGCACGTGCGTTCCGAGCAGATCGGCGAACGCTTCGCGCTCGGCGGTGCACAGCTCGGGGAACTCGGCCGCGACGTGCGAGACCGGGCAGTGGTGCTGGCAGATCTGCACCCCGTTGCCGACCGGGCGGGTGGAGGCGGCGAAGCCGGACTCGGTCAGCGCCTCGGCGATGGCGTCGGCCGTCTCGGAGACGGACTGCTGCGAGGACGTGTCGGCAGGCTCGACGTCGCCCACGATGGACTGGATGCGTCGGCGGGCGAACGTGCGCACCGCGTCGTCGCCGCCGATCTCCCGTAGGTGCCGCATGGCCGCACCCGCGAGATCGTCGTACGAGTGGCCGAGTCGAGAGCGTCCGTGCGCGGTCAGGGAGAACAGCTTCGCGGGGCGACCGCGGGTACGTGCGCCGGGACGCGAGGTCATCGTGACGCGCGCGTCGCCCGCGTCGATGAGAGCATCGAGGTGGCGCCGCACGCCGGCGGCGCTGATGCCCAGACGGGACCCGACCTGGGTGGCGCTGATCGGACCCTCCTCGAGCAGGAGCGTCACGACGGACGACCGCGTGCGACCCTCCGACGTTGCCGAGCCCGACGTTGCCGAGCCCGACGTCGCTGAACCAGATCCCGAAGCCGGGGTGACGGTGACCGACGCGACGTCGGCGCGGGCGCTGACGCGCTCGCCGGAACGTTCGGTAGTCGTTTTCACAACACCAGTGTGACCGAATTACCGGAGAGGTTCCAGCAAGGGCACCCTGGGTAGCAGGGCCGATGCTGCGGCGACGTTCGTGATCGGCGCCGGTGTCGATACGCTCCGTTCTGTGCCCGCACCTGCCGACGACTCCGTGCCCTCCGCGACGGTGACACCGACCGACGCCTCGGCGTCCCTCGCGGGCGGCACCGACGACGTGGTCACGGCGGGTGCGACGGAGCCGAGCCGCTCCGGTACCGCCGCGCGGATGCGGGCGACGGCCCGTCGAGCGACGCGCCGGGTGCTGGGGATCGAAGGGTCTCCGCGCAGCGACCGCGTCGCGTTTCTGCACGACAACGAGCCCGAGCGCCCCGAACTGAATGCCGCAGAGGTGCGCGATCTCACACGGATCCGCCGCTTCGGTGCCATCGGCGCCGCGATGATGGCCCTCGGTGCACTGGGCGCCGGCGCACAACCGGTTCTCCAGAACCCGGTGCAGGGTGTCCGCGTGCTCGGGCTCTTCGCTCGCGCGCTCCCCGCCGCACTCACCATCACGATGATCGGCACCGCCGTCGTGGTGCTCGCATGGCTGCTCCTCGGCCGCCTCGCCGTGGGATCTTTCGGCGCGCACTCGTCGCCGCGCCGGATGTCTCGCTCCCAGCTGGACCGCACGCTCGCGCTGTGGATCGTGCCGCTGTGCGTCGCGCCACCGATGTTCAGCAAGGACGTCTACTCGTACCTGGCGCAGAGCGAGATCACGGCCCGCGGACTCGATCCGTACGCCATCGGTCCGCAGGCGGCACTCGGCGTCGACCATGTGCTCACCAGGACCGTGCCGACCATCTGGCGCGACACCCCGGCGCCCTACGGACCGTTCTTCCTGTGGATCGGTCGGGGCATCACCGCGCTCACCGGTGACGACATCGTCGCCGGGATCTTCCTGCATCGCATCGTCGCGCTGATCGGCGTCGCGCTCATCGTGTGGGCTCTCCCCCGCCTCGCCGCCCGGTGCGGAGTGTCCAGCGTGGCGGCGCTGTGGCTCGGTGCCGCCAATCCGCTCCTGCTCTTCCACCTCGTCGCCGGGATCCACAACGAGGCCGCAATGCTGGGCCTGATGCTCGCGGGGCTCGAACTCTCGTTCCGTGCGGTCGAGTCCGCGGCACCACTGCGGGGCCGTACCGGCGTGCTGCTGCTCGCCGGCGCGGCGGTCATCGCCCTGTCCGCGACGATCAAGATCCCGTCGGTGCTCGCGCTCGGATTCGTGGGCATGGCCCTGGCCCGTCGATGGGGTGGTCGGCCCCGCGACGTCGCCGCCGCCGCCGCCCTGCTCGGCGCGGTGACCGTCGCCGTGATCCTGGGCGTCAGCGCCGCGAGCGGGCTCGGATTCGGCTGGCTGGACACCCTGGGCACGGCCAACGCCGTGCGCAGCTGGATGTCGTTGCCCACACTGCTCGGCCTCGCCACGGGAGGCGCCGGCGTCCTCCTCGGCATCGGCGACCACACCACTGCCGTGCTGTCCCTCACCCGCCCGATCGCCTCCCTGGTGGCCGCGCTGATCATCGTGCGGATGCTGGTGTCGGTCCTGCTGGGTCGGCTCCACCCCATCGGAGCCCTCGGCGTGTCGCTCGGGGCACTCGTGCTGCTCTTCCCCGTGGTCCAGCCCTGGTACCTGCTGTGGGCCGTCACCCCGCTGGCCGCCTGGGCCACCCGACCGGCGTTCCGGGTGCCGGTGATCGTCTTCTCCGCGTTCGTCTCGCTGATCGTCATGCCGACCGGCGGTGAGGTCCAGCCCTTCGTCATCGTCCAGGCGGCGGTGGCGACAGTCCTGACGATCGCCGTGCTGTACGCCTCGACGAGGCGACTGCTGCCCTGGCGGGCACGCGACGGGGCGGCGGCGCCGGACCGTCCGTCGGGCGCCTACGCTGGATCATCGTGACCGCCCGACCTGTCCCTCCGCCCACGGCGTCCGATGCCGGGACGCCGACGGACTCTCCGGCGGTGTCGCTCCGCGGTGTGGTCAAGCACTTCGGTGACGTCGCGGCCGTCGACGGACTCGACATCGAGCTGCAGCGCGGCCGGGTGCTCGCACTCCTCGGTCCCAACGGGGCCGGCAAGACCACCACCGTCGAGATGTGCGAGGGCTTCCACACGCCCGACTCCGGTGAGGTCCGCGTCCTGGGGCTCGATCCCATCGTCGACTCCGACCGTCTCAAGCCGCGGATCGGGGTCATGCTGCAGGGCGGCGGCGCCTACCCCGGCTCGCGTGCGGGCGAGATGCTCGACCTCGTCGCCGCGTACTCGGCCGACCCGCTCGATCCCGCGTGGCTCCTCGGACAGTTGGGGCTCACCGATGCCGTCCGCACGCCGTACCGACGACTCTCCGGCGGTCAGCAACAACGCCTCTCGCTGGCCTGTGCTCTGGTCGGCCGCCCCGAGCTCGTGTTCCTCGACGAGCCGACCGCCGGGCTCGACGCACAGGCCCGGCTCCTCGTGTGGGACCTCGTCGAGGCGCTGCGGCGCGACGGCGTGAGCATCCTGCTGACCACCCACCTGATGGACGAGGCCGAGCACCTCGCGGACGACCTGGTGATCATCGACCACGGCCAGGTCGTCGCCTCGGGGACGCCCACCGAGCTCACCCGACGGGGCGCCGAGGGCCAGTTGCGCTTCTCCGCGCCCTCCGGCCTCGACCTGTCGTTGCTGCAGATGGTGCTGCCCGAGGGGTTCGATCCGGTCGAGAGTTCGCCGGGCTCGTATCTGCTCGAGGGGACCATCGACCCCCAGGTGCTCGCGACGGTGACCTCGTGGTGTGCTCGACTGAACGTGCTGGCCACCGATCTCCGTGTGGAGCAGCGCAGCCTCGAGGACGTCTTCCTCGACCTCACGGGGCGGGAACTGAGAGGGTGAGCGTGACATCACGGTCCGAACGTGCGTCCGACCGATTCGCACCGGGGACGTTCACACCGGATCCGCGGCCCGCACCGCGCCGCCGCATGCTGCTGGCGCAGAGCCGCCTCGAACTGCTTCTGCTGCTGCGCAACGGTGAGCAGCTGCTGCTGACGATGTTCATCCCGGTGACGTTGCTCATCGGCCTCACGCTGCTGCCGTTCGGCGACTTCGGCACCGAGCGCGTCGGCACCGTCGTACCCGCCGTGATGACCGTCGCGGTGATGTCGACCGCGTTCACCGGCCAGGCCATCGCCGTCGGCTTCGACCGGCGCTACGGCGCTCTCAAGAGACTCGGCGCCACCGCTCTGCCGAAGTGGGGCGCGATCGCCGGGAAGTCGATCGCCGTCCTCCTCGTGGTCGTGCTGCAGTCGGTACTGCTCGGCGCCATCGGCCTCGCCCTCGGGTGGCGTCCGACTCCCGGCGGACTCGTGCTGGGCGCGCTGGTGATCGCTCTGGGCACCGTCACCTTCGCCACGATGGGCCTCCTGCTCGGCGGGACGCTGCGGGCCGAGATCGTGCTCGCCCTCGCCAACATCGCGTGGTTCGTGATGCTAGGAATCGGCAGCGTGGTGTTCGCGAACGAGGCACTTCCCGGCGGCGTCCGCATGATCGCGCGACTGATCCCGTCGGGCGCGATGGCGGAGACGCTCGAGCAGGCCGTCGTGGGACGAGCCGATCTGTTCGGCATCCTGGTCCTCGTCGTGTGGGCGGCGATCTGCGGCTTCTGGGCGACCCGCAAGTTCTCGTTCACCTGACACCGAAGCCGCAGTCCGACCACCCGAAGCCGCAGGCCGACTACCCCAGGCCGCAGGCCAACTACGCAGCGTAGGAGATGCCGTCTACCATCGACGTGTGCTCTCCCGTGCGTACTTCTCCGTGGTCGACCGCCTCCCGGTCCCCTCCGTTCGCGTCCAGCGAATCATCGCGTTCGTCGTGATCCTGACGCAGGGCGGTATCTCGGTGACGGGCGCCGTGGTCCGGGTGACGGGCTCCGGGCTCGGGTGCCCCACGTGGCCGCAGTGTTTCCCCGGCAGCTTCACGCCCGTCGGCGTGTCCGAGGTGCCCGTCCTGCACCAGGCGGTCGAGTTCGGCAACCGCATGCTCACCTTCGCCGTGGTCCTCACCGCGGCTGCCATCGTCCTGGCGGTGACACGGGCACGGCGCCGCCGCGAGGTGGTCGTCTACGCGTGGCTCATGCCTGCGGGCACGGTGCTGCAGGCCGGCGTCGGCGGCATCACGGTGCTCACCGGGCTGCTGTGGTGGACCGTGGCGGTGCACCTCGTGATCTCGATGCTGATGGTCTGGCTCGCGACGTTGCTGTTCCACAAGATCGGTGAGAAGGACGAGGGCGTCTCGGTACCCGCCGTGCCCGCGCCGCTGCGGTGGTTGACCGTGCTGTCTGCGGTCCTTCTCGCCGGAGTTCTGGTGGCGGGCACCATGGTCACCGGCGCGGGACCGCACGCCGGTGACGCGGACGTGGCTCGGCTCGAGGTGGAGATCGTCACGCTGGTGCACCTGCACGCCGAACTTCTGGTGGGGTACCTGGCGCTGCTGGTGGGGCTCACGTTCGCCGTCTACGCCGTCAGTCCGTCCGGAGCCTCGGCCATCAAGAAGCGTCTGCAGGTGGTCATCGCGATCGTCGTCGCCCAGGCGTGCGTCGGCATCGTCCAGTACTTCACCGACGTCCCTGCGGCCCTCGTGGCCGTCCACGTCGCCGGTGCTGCCGCGGCCACGGCCGCCACGGCCGCTCTCTGGGTGTCTCTGCGGGAGCGGGAGACCGTGCCGGCAGCCGGGGACACCGACGTGACCTCGCCGCGGCTGGCCCGCGCGGACTGATCGGACGCGGTCAGAGACCGTTGCGCGCCTTCGGGAAACGCGACTGACGCGCCACCCATCCCGCCATCTGCGCGAAGTGACCCTTGCGCGGGGTGACGATGCTCGTCAGCTCGCGGTCCCAGTCACCGAGGGTCACGGAGTCGAGCGAGTCCACCACCGCGTGCGCGATGCGGAGATTGCCGGCGACCCGGTCCCCCAGGATCCCGTCGGCACCGACCAGGGTCATGCGGACACCGGCGCGGCCGAGCGGCTGCAACACCACCGTCGCGGACCCGCCGTGCGCTGCGACGAACGACTCGATCGAGGACACCAGGTTCGACGGCGGCGCCGCCGTCTCGGTGCTCTGCCCGGAGTCACCCTTGGGTGCGTTCTCGATGCTCTCGGTGCTCATGATCGTGAGAATACCCGGTCCGTCCCACGCGTCCCTACTGGCCGGTAACTCAGCGGTGGGTCCGTCCCGCCCCCGCTGTCGCGGGCGCGGTGGCAGACTTTTCCCATGCGCGCTGTACTCGTGACCAGAACCGGCGGACCCGACGTCCTCGACGTGACCGACGTCCCCGATCCGGTACCCGGCCCGGCCGATCTCCTGGTCCGGGTCCAGGCCTCCGGGATCAACTACATCGACACGTACTTCCGCAGCGGGTCCTACCCGCGGGAGCTGCCGTACGTCCCGGGCGACGAGGGCACCGGCGTCGTCGAGCAGGTGGGCTCGGAGGTGTCCGGGTTCTCGGTCGGCGACCGCGTCGCATGGGCCGCAGCGCCCGGGAGCTACGCCGAACTCGTGCGGGTCCCGGCCGCCTCTGCCATCGCGGTGCCGGCGGGTGTGGATCCCCCTCAGGCGGCATCCGTGCTGCTCCAGGGCATGACGGCGCACTATCTGATCGAGTCGACGTACCCCGTGCGGTCCGGCGACGTGGTGCTGGTGCATGCCGGCGCGGGCGGAGTCGGGCTGATTCTCACGCAGCTCGTCACGGCGAAGGGCGCGACGGTGATCACCACCGTGTCCACCGACGAGAAGGAGGCGTTGTCGCGCGAAGCAGGCGCGACTCACGTTCTCCGCTACGACGACGACATCCCGTCACGCGTGCGCGACATCACCGACGGTGTCGGCGTCGCGGCGGTGTACGACGGCGTCGGTGCCTCGACGTTCGACGCGAGCCTCGAGAGCGTGCGCATCCGCGGGACAGTGGCCCTCTTCGGTGCCGCGAGCGGGCCGGTACCGCCGGTGGACCCGCAACGCCTCAACAAGGCCGGCTCGGTGTTCCTGACCCGCCCCACCCTCGCGCATCACATCCGCGACCGGGCAGAGCTGGAATGGCGCGGCGGAGACGTGGTGCGCGCGCTGGCGGACGGAACCCTGACGGTCCGAGTCGAGCATCGCTATCCGCTCGAGCAGGCCCGGCAGGCGCACATCGACCTGGAGAGCCGGCGGACGGCGGGATCGATCGTGCTGGAACCCTGACGCGGAGCGGGTGTCAGGAGAAGAAGTCGGAGACCGTGGACATCCCGAGCACGGAGTCGACGGCGAGACCGATGAAGACGACCGCGAGGTAGTTGTTCGACTGCAGGAACAGGCGCAGCGGCTTCACGGCCTCGCCGCGTCGCACGCCCGAGTAGAGCTGGTGCGCCATGAGGAGGAACCAGGCACCCGCCGCCAGGGCGACCGCGGCGTAGACGACACCGGCCGCCGGGATCAACGCAGCCGTGGCCGCAACCGTGGCCCAGGTGTAGAGGACGATCTGCCGGGTGACGACCTGTTCGGTGGCGACGACGGGCAGCATGGGCACACCCGCCGCCTTGTAGTCGTCCTTGTAGCGCATGGCCAGGGCCCATGTGTGGGGCGGAGTCCAGAAGAAGATGACGAGGAACAGGACGATCGCCTGCCACCCGACGGTCCCGGTCACGGCGGACCATCCGACGAGTGCGGGCATGCATCCCGCGGCACCGCCCCAGACCACGTTCTGCGAGGTCCGGCGCTTGAGCACCATCGTGTAGACGAGGACGTAGAACAGAATCGTCGCGACGACCAGGATCCCACTGAGGAGGTTCGCCGCCCACCAGAGCCAGAGGAAGGATCCGACTCCGAGGAGCGCGCCGAAGACGAAGGCGTGCGACGTCGGCACGGCCTCGCGGGCCAGGGGCCGCCGCGCGGTGCGCTTCATGACCTTGTCGATGTCCGCGTCGACGACGCAGTTCAGCGTGTTGGCGCTGGCGGCACCCATCCACCCGCCGAACAGCGTGGCGAACAGCAGCGGGAGGTTCACCGTGCCGCGGTCCGCGAGGAGCATCGTGGGGATGGTCGCGACCAGGAGGAGCTCGATCACGCGCGGTTTCGTCAGCGCGATGTAGGCGGCGGGTTTGGCCGTCAGCCGGCCGAGTCTCGACGTGGGAGCGGTCGACACGTCCCGGGTCGGACTGTCGGTGAACCCGTGTCCGCTCGGGCTCTGCCGCATACCCACTCGAATCTCCCTCTCGCACCGTCCGCTCCACCACCCGGCCCAGTTACCGAGCGGAATGGTGCTACTACAAGCGATGGTAGACGCCGCCTGTGTCATCACCCCAATCGGCGGGTAGTCGGATGGTTCGGGCGTCGTGTGACGGATCGGCGGCGGACCACCCGTCGCGGAACCAGCGAGGCGTCCCGGACGGAACTAGGCTCGACCGTGAACCGGGTATCCCCGACCGACCCGCCGGGGAACTAGGCTCATCACGCGCGGAGCGGCGACGAGTGCGCCGCGTCCGTGCACTACTGGCCACCCCCACCCCGACAGTGTCAGGAGATCTCCACCCGTGTCGATCACAGACGACATCACCGTTCTCACCAGCGCTCACCATCCGAGCGACTGGACCGATCTGGACACACGGGCGGTGGACACTGTGCGTGTTCTCGCTGCCGACGCGGTGCAGAAGGTCGGCAACGGCCACCCCGGAACCGCCATGAGCCTCGCTCCCCTGGCGTACTCGCTCTTCCAGCGCACGATGCGCCACGATCCCACGGACACCACGTGGATCGGCCGCGATCGCTTCGTGCTCTCGTGCGGTCACTCGAGCCTCACGCTGTACATCCAGCTCTACCTGGGCGGCTTCGGCCTCGAGCTCGCCGATCTCGAGGCGCTGCGCACGTTCAAGTCGAAGACTCCCGGCCACCCGGAGTTCCGCCACACCAAGGGCGTCGAGATCACCACCGGCCCGCTCGGTCAGGGCCTGGCCTCGGCCGTCGGCATGGCCATGGCGTCGCGCCGTGAGCGTGGACTCTTCGATCCCGAGCCCGCATGGGGCGACAGCCCGTTCGATCACTACGTCTACGTCATCGCGTCCGACGGCGACATCGAGGAGGGCATCACCTCCGAGGCGTCCTCACTCGCCGGCACGCAGCAGCTCGGCAACCTGATCCTGTTCTACGACGACAACAAGATCTCCATCGAGCACTCCACCGATATCGCGCTGTCCGAGGACACCGCCAAGCGCTACGAGGCGTACGGCTGGCACGTGCAGGTCGTGGAGGGCGGCGAGAACGTCACCGCCATCGAGGAGGCGGTCGAGGCGGCCAAGGCCGTCACCGACAAGCCCTCGATCATCGTGCTGCGCACCATCATCGGCTTCCCGGCCCCCACGATGATGAACACCGGTGCCGTCCACGGTGCCGCTCTGGGTGACGACGAGGTCGCCGCCGTGAAGAAGGCGCTCGGCTTCGATCCCGAGAAGACGTTCGAGGTCACCGACGAGGTCATCGAGCACACCCGCGGCCTGCAGGCGCGTGGCCGCGCGGCGCACGAGGCGTGGAGCAAGGACTTCGACGCGTGGAGCGAGCGCGAGCCCGACCGTCGCCGCCTGCTGGACCGTCTGACCGAGGGCACGCTGCCCGACGGATGGACCGACGTCCTCCCCACCTGGGAGCCGGGCGGCAAGGCCATCGCGACGCGCGCCGCGTCCGGTGAGGTCCTCAGTGCCGTCGGCCCGGTCCTGCCGGAGCTGTGGGGCGGCTCCGCCGACCTCGCCGGCAGCAACAACACCACCATGAAGGGCGCCAAGTCCTTCGGCCCGACGTCGATCTCCACCGACGACTGGGACGCCGAGCCCTACGGCCGCACGCTGCACTTCGGTATCCGCGAGCACGCGATGGGCGCGATCCTGTCCGGCATCGTCATGCACGGACCGACGCGTGCGTACGGCGGCACCTTCATGCAGTTCAGTGACTACATGCGTCCCGCGGTGCGCCTCGCGTCCCTCATGGACATCGATCCCATCTACGTCTGGACCCACGACTCCGTCGGTCTCGGCGAGGACGGCCCGACGCACCAGCCGGTCGAACACCTCGCGGCGCTGCGCGCGATCCCGAACCTCTCGGTCGTGCGCCCCGGCGATGCGAACGAGACCGCCCACGCCTGGCGCGCGGTGCTCGCGCGCTCGTCGAGCAGCGGACCCGTCGGCCTCGCGCTCACCCGTCAGGGCATCCCGATTCTCGACGGCACCAGCTACGAGGGTGTCTCCAAGGGCGGGTACGTCCTGGTCGAGTCGTCCAAGGCCGCACCCGACGTGATCATCGTCGCGACCGGTTCCGAGGTGCAGTACGCCGTGGAGGCACAGAAGCTTCTCGAGGCTCAGGACATCGCGGCGCGCGTCGTCTCGATGCCGTGTGTCGAGTGGTTCGAGAGCCAGGACCAGAACTACCGCGACCAGGTCCTTCCGCCCACCGTGAAGGCCCGTGTCTCCATCGAGGCCGGCATCGCGATGCCCTGGTACAAGATCGTCGGCGGCTTCGGCGAGATCATCTCGCTCGAGCACTTCGGCGAGTCCGCGGACGCGGCGACGCTCTTCCGCGAGTACGGCTTCACGGCCGAGGCCGTCGTGGCCGCAGCTCAGCGCTCCATCACCAACGTGAAGGGATGACAGCATGACTCAGAACCAGAATCTCGCAGACCTGTCCGCCGCCGGAGTCTCGGTCTGGCTGGACGACCTCTCCCGTGACCGGATCTCCTCAGGCAACCTGAAGGACCTGATCGACTCCAAGTCGGTCGTCGGCGTCACCACGAACCCGTCGATCTTCCAGGCCGCCCTGTCGAAGGGCACCTCGTACGACGAGCAGGTGAACGAGCTCGCCGCTCGCGGTGCCGACGTCGATTCCGTCATCCGCACGGTCACCACCGACGACGTCCGCAATGCGTGCGACGTACTCGCACCGGTGTACGAGGCGACCAACGGAGTCGACGGACGGGTGTCCATCGAGGTCGATCCCCGCCTGGCCCACGACACCGACAAGACGGTCGCGCAGGCGATCGAGCTGTGGAAGATCGTCGACCGGCCCAACGTCCTGATCAAGATCCCCGCCACCGAGGCCGGCATCCCCGCCATCGCCAAGGTCATCGGCGAGGGCATCAGCGTCAACGTCACGCTCATCTTCTCGGTCGAGCGCTACGAGGCCGTCATGAACGCCTACCTCGAGGGACTCGAGTCGGCGAAGGCCGCGGGCCACGACCTGTCGTCGATCCACTCGGTCGCGTCGTTCTTCGTCTCGCGCGTCGACACCGAGATCGACAAGCGTCTCGACGCCATCGGAACACCGGAGGCGACCGACCTGAAGGGCAAGGCCGCACTGGCCAACGCACGCCTCGCGTACGTCGCCTACCAGCAGGTGTTCGAGATCGGGTCGCGTTTCCAGGGCATGCTGACCGACAACGCCCGGCCGCAGCGCCCGCTCTGGGCCTCCACCGGAGTGAAGGACCCGACCCTGCCCGACACGCTGTACGTGTCCGAGCTGGTCGCCCCGAACACCGTCAACACCATGCCCGAGAAGACGATGGACGCCTTCGCCGACCACGGCGAGGTCACCGGCGACACCATCACGGGCAAGGGTCAGGAGTCGCAGGCCGTCTTCGACGCCATCAGTGCACTGGGTATCGACCTGACCGACGTCTTCCTCGTGCTCGAGAACGAGGGCGTCCAGAAGTTCGAGGCGTCGTGGGGCGAACTGCTCGACGCCACCTCCGAGCAACTCTCCGCCGCGTCGAAGAGCTGAACCGTGGCGACGGAGTCAGCCACACCCTGGGTGAATCCGCTCCGTGACAGCAGAGACAAGCGTCTCCCGAGGATCGCCGGGCCCTGCAGCCTGGTGATCTTCGGTGTCACCGGCGACCTGGCGCGCAAGAAGTTGATGCCGGCGGTGTACGACCTCGCGAACCGTGGGCTCCTGCCGCCCGGATTCGCGCTGGTCGGGTTCGCCCGGCGTGAATGGTCGGACCAGGACTTCGGCACCATCGTCCACGACGCGGTCCGGGAGCACTCCCGGACGCCGTTCCGTGAGGACGTGTGGGAACGGTTGTCGGAAGGCATCCGCTTCGTACAGGGGTCGTTCGACGACGCCGCGGCGTTCGATCAGCTCACGAGAACGCTTGCGGAACTCGATGTCGAGCGCGGAACCGGTGGGAACCACGCGTTCTACCTGTCCATCCCGCCGGGCGCGTTCCCCACGGTGCTCGAGCAGTTGTCGGCGTCCGGTCTCGCCACCGGGCCGGAGACCGAGGACGAGGCGCCGCGGCACTGGCGTCGAGTGGTGATCGAGAAGCCGTTCGGCCACGATCTCGCGAGCGCGAAGGAGCTCAACGCGATCGTCAACCGGGTGTTCCCGGAGGATCGCGTCTTCCGCATCGACCACTACCTCGGCAAGGAGACGGTCCAGAACATCCTGGCGCTGCGCTTCGCCAACCAGCTGTTCGACCCGATCTGGAACGCCCATTACGTGGACCACGTGCAGATCACGATGGCCGAGGACATCGGCCTGGGGGGTCGAGCCGGGTACTACGACGGCATCGGCGCTGCGCGCGACGTGATCCAGAACCACCTGCTGCAGTTGCTCGCCATCACCGCGATGGAGGAGCCGGTCAGCTTCAGCCCCAGTGAGCTGCAGAGCGAGAAGATCAAGGTCCTCTCGTCGACGCGTCTGGCGGAGCCGTTCGCGCAGACCGCTGCCCGGGGGCAGTACACCTCGGGGTGGCAGGGCAGTCAGAAGGTGAAGGGGCTCAAGGAGGAGGAGGGGTTCGACGCGGAGTCGAACACCGAGACCTACGCGGCCATCACCCTCGAGGTGGACACTCGGCGGTGGGGCGGCGTGCCGTTCTACCTCCGCACGGGAAAGTCGCTCGGGCGGCGCGTGACCGAGATCGCGATGATCTTCAAACGCGCACCGCACCTGCCGTTCGACGCCACGATGACCGAGGAACTGGGCCAGAACGCACTCGTCATCCGCGTGCAGCCCGACGAGGGCGTCACGCTGCGCTTCGGATCGAAGGTGCCGGGGTCCAGCATGCAGGTGCGGGACGTCAGCATGGACTTCAGTTACGGCCAGGCCTTCACCGAGTCGTCGCCCGAGGCGTACGAGCGGCTCATCCTCGACGTGCTGCTCGGTGAGCCGTCGCTCTTCCCGGTCAATGCCGAGGTCGAGCTGTCGTGGAAGATCCTCGACCCCATCCTCGAGTACTGGGCGTCCGGAGGTGCGGCCGATCCGTACGAGGCCGGCACGTGGGGCCCCGATTCGGCCAACGAGATGATGCAGCGCACCGGACGCGAATGGAGAAGGCCGTGATCGTCGATCTGCCCGCCACCACCACCGGTGCCGTCTCGAAGAAGCTGGTGGAGCTCCGCGAATCGGGCGGCGCCGTCACGCTCGGTCGGGTGCTCACCCTGGTGGTCGTCATCCGTGATCCCGCGAAGTTCGAAGCCGCGATCGAGGCGGCCAACGAGGCCAGCCGGGAGCACCCGTGTCGTGTGATCGTGTTGGCCCGCGGTGATCGCGACGACGACGACGTGCTGGACGCGCAGATCCGCGTCGGCGGCGACGCGGGCGCGTCCGAGGTGGTCTTCCTGCGACTACGGGGCGAGCTGTCGGAACACGAGCAGAGCGTCGTCCTCCCCTTCCTGCTGCCCGACACCCCCGTGGTGGCCTGGTGGCCGAGCGGAGCACCGGCGGTCCCGAAGGAGGACCCGGTGGGCCGACTCGCCATCCGCCGGATCACCGACGCGACCAACTCACCCGACCCGCGCGCCGCCATCTCGTCGCGACTCGAGTCGTACGCCGAGGGCGATTCCGACCTCGCCTGGTCGCGCATCACCTATTGGCGTGCGCTGCTCACCACGGCACTCGACCAGCAGGCCGAGCCGGTGCGATCGGTGACCGTGTCGGGTCTGCGCGAGGAGCCCGCACTGGACATCCTCGCCGGGTGGTTCGCCGCCCGCCTCGACGTCCCCGTGGTGCGCAAGGTCGGCGAACTGCGCGTGGAGATGGAGCTGGCCGACAGCACCGTGTCCATCAGCAGGCCGCAGACCGGCACCACGGCCACCCTCATCCGCACCGGACAACCGGACACGCTGGTCTCACTCGCCCGGCGAGAGACCCGCGACTGCCTCGCGGAGGAGCTGCGTCGACTCGACCGTGACGAGATCTACGAAGAGGCCCTCGCCGGCCTGACGAAGGTGACCTATGAGTGAGACACGACCGGAGATCCACCGTTCCGACGACACGGCGGCGCTCGCCCGCGCCGCGGCCGAGCGATTCGTCTCGGTGGTCGTCGATGCCCAGCGAGCACGCGGTACCGCCTCCGTGGTGCTGACCGGTGGCGGCACCGGCGTCGCGACCCTGGCCGCTGTCCGCGACCTCGGCGGCGACATCGACTGGTCCGCCGTCGACGTCTTCTTCGGTGACGAACGCTTCCTCCCCGAGGGCGACCCGGAACGCAACTACGTGCAGGCCAGGGACGCCCTGCTCGATCACGTCGGCGTCGATCCCGACCGCGTGCACGTCATGGCCCCGTCCGACTCGCCGCTGGGCGACGACGTCGAGGCCGCGGCGGTGACCTACCTGCAGTCGGTGGCAGCCTTCGCACCGGAGGACGGACCCGCCTTCGACATCCACCTGCTCGGCATGGGCCCGGATTCTCACGTCAACTCCCTCTTCGCCCACGGTGACGCGGTGCAGGAGAAGTCACGCTGGGTCGTGGCCGTGACCGACTCCCCCAAGCCGCCTCCCGTGCGCATCACGCTGACGCTCCCGGCGGTGAACAGGTCTCGGCACGTGTGGTTCCTCGTCTCGGGCGAGGGCAAGGCCGATGCCGTCGCCGCCTGTGTCGGGGGCGCGGACCCGGTCGAGCATCCGGCCGCCGGCGCACACGGCCTCGAGTCGACCGTGTGGTTCCTGGACGCGGGGTCGGCGTCCCGCCTCTGAGCGACGCGGGGTCGGCGTCCCGCCTCTGAGCGACGCGGGGTCGGCGTCCCGCCTCTGAGCGACGGTCAGGCCGGCGGCCGTCCGGGCTGATCGTCCTTCGGTCGGACGGGTGTCGAGGCCTCTGGTCGACGCCGGGGCACTCCCCTGCGCCACGCGGATGCGGTTGCGGTGCAACGGTGTTCGTTCTGCGGAGTCATGACGGAGATCCTCCCGGCGTCGAATGGGTCTGTTCTGTTCGACGCCGGGAGGGTCCGCGCGGTTCCCTCTATCCGCTGTTGCGCAACGCGGTCGCGAGCCCGTTCATGGTCAGCAGGATGCCGCGCTTGACCTGCTCGCGATCGTCTCCCGCCCGCAGCTGTGCGAGTAGTTCCACCTGCAGGTGGTTCAGCGGCTCGAGGTACGGGAAGCGGTTGAACACCGACCGCGCCAGCGCCGGGTTGTCGTCGAGCAGCCCGTCGTGCCCGGTGATCTTCAGGTACATCGACACGGTCTTGGCATGCTCGGTCGAGATCATGTCGAACACGGTCTTGCGGAGCTGCTCGTCCGGCACCAGTTCGGAGTACCGGGCGGCGAGCCCCAGATCCGACTTGGCCATGACCTGCGCCATGTTGGACAGCACCGTCCGGAAGAACGGCCACCGCCGGTACAGATCGGTCAACGTGGCCAGCTTGTCCGCGTCGCCGCCGACCCAGTCCTCGAACGCGGTACCCACCCCGTACCAGCCGGGCAACATCACCCGCGACTGACTCCACGACATCACCCACGGGATCGCCCGCAGGTCGTACACCGAGTTGGTGGGCTTCCGCGACGCCGGCCGGCTGCCGATGTTGAGCTCCCCGATCTCGGCGACCGGTGTGGACATCCGGAAGTACTCGACGAAGCCCGGCGTCTCGTGGACCAGTGCCCCGTACGCGGCCTGGGCGCGTGCCGCCAGATCGTCGAGCAGCGCGTAGGCCGGCTCGGCGTCGTCCCCGAGCCCCTCGACGTCGAGCAACGTGCTCTCGATGGTCGCCGCCAACAGCGTCTCGAGGTTGCGGCGCGCCAGGCGGGGTTCCGCGTACTTCGCCGCGATCACCTCGCCCTGCTCGGTGATCCGCAGCGAGCCGGTGACCGCACCGGTGGGCTGAGCGAGGATGGCGTCGTAGCTCGGGCCACCGCCGCGGCCCACGGTGCCACCGCGGCCGTGGAACAGTCGTAGCCGGATCCCGGCGGCACGTGCAGCCTCGACGAGGTCGAGTTCGGCACGGTAGAGCGCCCAGTTCGCGGCCAGGTACCCGCCGTCCTTGTTGGAGTCGGAGTACCCCAGCATCACTTCCTGGTTGTCCCCGCGGGACGTCACCAGCGCGCGGTAGACGGGGATGGACAACGTCGCGGTGAGGGTCGCCGCGCCCTGCTGAAGATCGTCGATCGTCTCGAACAGCGGCACCACACCGACGGGCGAGGACGGACCCGTCTCGGCGTCTCCGGGATCGAGGATGCCCGCCTCCTTGAGCAGCACCGCGGCCTCGAGCATGTCGCTGACCGAGGTGCACATGCTGATGATGTAGTTCGGCACCGCGCCGCCGCCGAAGGTGCGCACGGCGTCCGCGGCGGACTCGACGATCGCCAGCTCCTTGGCCGTCTGCTCGCTGAACTCCGCGCGGGGCCCGATGAGGGGTCGCCGCGTCTCGAGCTCGGCGGAGAGGATCGCGACGCGCTCGTCCTCGGACAGTGACGCGTAGTCCGCGTGGACGCCCGCCCAGGCCAGCAACTCTGCCACGACCTGTTCGTGGATCTCGGAGTTCTGCCGCATGTCGAGCCCGGACAGGTGGAACCCGAAGGTCTCGAGCGCCTGCCGGAGCGTCGCGAGTCGGTCGTCGGCGATGACGCCGTTGGCCGTGCGCCGCAACGAGCGGTCCAGCAGGTCCAGATCGTCGAGCATCTCCTGCGGGGCGCCGTACGGCTCGAGTTCCGGCGAGTCGAGGGTGTTGTCCGGAACCACGTCCAGCATGCGGCGTGCCGTCGCCGACAGTCGCCCGCGGATACCGCGCACAGCTCGGCGGAAGGGCTCGTCCGCACGGAACGCCGACTCGTCCTTCGACGCATCGGCCAGGGCCTGCAGGTCCGCATCCACGTCGATCAACCGAGCCGACATGGACAGCTCGTGCTCGAGACCGACGAGATCCGCGAGATACCGGGTGAACGCCACCTGCGCGGCACGGTTGGTCGCGCGGTGCACGATCTCCCCGGTGACGAAGGGGTTGCCGTCCCGGTCGCCGCCGATCCACGATCCGGGTCGCAGCATCGGCTGCGTCAGCAGGTCGGCATCCGGCCAGCGGCTGCGCAGCGCTGCCCGCAGCTCGGTGTTGATGCGCGGGATCACGTCGAAGAGCGACATGTCGTAGTAGCGCAGACCCACCTCGATCTCGTCCTGGATCCGCAAGCGGGACAGCCGGATCAGCGCCGTCTGCCACAGTGCGAGGATCTGCCGCTCGATCTTCGCGTCGGTCTCCGCGATCTCCGTGTCGTCCAGTTCCGTGCGCTCACGGAAGCGCATCAGATCGGTGATGCGGCTCTGGATCTCCGACACGGTGCGGCGACGCGTCTCGGTGGGATGCGCGGTGATGACGGGCGACACCAGGGCGTCGCGGAGCAGGTCCTCCACCGTGGCGGCGTCGAGGCGCGCCGCATCGAGCTTGCTGTAGGTGGAGGCGAGACTGCTGTCCTGGGGCGGCTCCCCGGCACGCACGTGCACGGCGCGGCGGCGCTCGCGGTGAATGTCCTCCGCCAGGTTGGCGAGAAGCGAGAAGTGACTGAACGCCCGGATCACCGGGATGGCACGCGTGATGTCGATTCCGTCGAAGAGCCGGGCGAGTTCGCCGCGATCGATCTCCGACCGCCGCACCCGGAACGACTCCACTCGGGCCTGCTCGACGAGGTCGAAGATCTCCTCGCCCTCGTGGTCCCGGACGACGGAACCGAGTATTCCACCGAGGAGCCGAATGTCCTCTCGCAGAGGTTCGGTGGCGGGCAGACCTGGATCCACGACTGTCATGAGGACAGTATCGTCGGCGGACCCCCGGACCGCAGCGCGGGGCTCACGGCAGGGGTCACGTCACCCGATCAGGCGAACTTGATCTCCAGGCCGATACCCAGGATGCAGATGAGCCACACGACACCGGTGAAGACGGTGACACGGTCGAGGTTCTTCTCGACGACGCTGGACCCGGACAGAGACGACTGCACGCCACCACCGAACAGGCTCGACAGGCCGCCGCCCTTGCCGCGGTGCAGCAGGACGAAGACGAGCAGGCCGATGCTGGTGACCACCAGCAGGATGTCCAGGAACGTGCGCATGATGGCCAATGTTACAGGCCGCGCGCCGCCGAACGACGAAGGGCACGTCGCGTGTGCGACGTGCCCTTCGATCGGTGATGCACGGTGGGTCAGGGAAGCGGTCCCCCGGCGGCGATGGCACACAGGGTGGCGAACTCGTCCGCCTTCAGCGACGCTCCGCCCACCAGTGCACCGTCGACGTCGGTCTGCCCGACGATCTCGCCCACGTTCTTCGAGCTGACCGATCCGCCGTACAGCACACGGACCGCCGCCGCGGTGTCGACGTCGGCGAGCGACGCCAGCTCCTGACGGATGGCTCCGCAGACTTCCTGCGCGTCCGCGGCACTGGCCACGCGGCCGGTACCGATGGCCCACACCGGCTCGTAGGCAACGACGATCTTCCCGACCTCCTCGGCACTCAGACCCGCGAGGGACCCGCGGAGCTGCTCGACGTTGAACGCCACGTGCTCGCCGGCCTCCCGCACCTCGAGACCCTCACCGATGCAGACGATCGGCACGAGTCCGTGCTTCAGCGCGGCCTTGGTCTTGGCGAGCACCGCCTCGTCGGTCTCGCCGTGTCCGGCGCGACGCTCCGAGTGCCCGACCACGACGTACGTGCAGCCCAGCTTGGCCAGGAAGGCACCGCTGATGTCGCCGGTGTACGCGCCGGAGTCGTGAGGCGAGAGATCCTGCGCGCCGAACGTGAGCAGGAGCTTGTCGCCCTCGATCAACGTCTGGACACTGCGGATGTCGGTGAACGGCGGGATCACCGCGACGTCGACCTTCTCGAAGTACTTCGCGGGCAACGAGAAGGCGATCTTCTGCACCAGGGCGATGGCCTCGAGGTGGTTCAGATTCATCTTCCAGTTACCGGCGATGAACGGGGTCCTGGCCTTACGGTCGAGCGAAGCTCGTGGAGATGTCATGGTTCAGCCCTCCAGTACCGACAGGCCGGGGAGCTGCTTGCCCTCGAGGTACTCGAGGGAGGCACCGCCACCGGTGGAGATGTGCGAGAAACCGGCGTCCGGGAGACCCAGCGTGCGCACGGCCGCAGCGGAGTCGCCACCGCCCACGACACTGAACGCGCCCTTCGTGGTCGCCGCGATGATCGCCCGAGCGATACCTTCGGTGCCCTTCGAGAACTTCTCGAACTCGAAGACTCCGGCGGGACCGTTCCAGAAGATGGTCTTGGCGTTGCTCAGCACCGCCTCGAAGCGATCCACCGAGTCGGGTCCCACGTCCAGACCCATCCAGCCGTCGGGGATCTCCGACGCCTTCACCGTCTTCGACTCCGCGTCGGCGGAGAAGCTGTCGGCGACGACGAAGTCCGTCGGAAGGTGGATGACGTCACCGAAACGCTCGAGCAGGTCCTTGCACGTCTCGATGCGATCTTCCTGCAGCAGCGACGTGCCCACCGAATACCCTTGCGCCGCAAGGAAGGTGAAGGCCATGCCGCCGCCGATGACCAGCGTGTCGACCTTCGGCGCCAGCGCCTCGATGACACCGATCTTGTCGGACACCTTGGAGCCGCCGAGCACCACGGCGTAGGGACGCTCGGGGGTCTCGGTCAGCTTCGTCAGGACGTCGACCTCGGTCGCGACCAGCGTGCCCGCGTAGTGCGGGAGCAGCGTCGCGACGTCGTAGACCGACGCCTGCTTGCGGTGCACGACACCGAAGCCGTCGGACACGAACGCGGCGTCGTCGCCGGCCAGCGTGGCCAGTTCCTTCGCCAGCGCCAGCCGCTCGGCGTCGTCCTTGCTGGTCTCGCGCGGATCGAAGCGGATGTTCTCGAGCAGGAGAACGTCTCCGTCGGTCAGACCCTCGGCGCGAGCCTCGGCGTCCTGACCGACGACGTCACCGGCGAGCTGGACGTGGCGTCCCAGCAGTTCGCCGAGCTTCGCCGCGACCGGAGCCAATGAGAACGCGGCGTCCGGCTTGCCCTCCGGCCGGCCGAGGTGCGCGGTCACGATGAGCTTGGCACCCGCCTCGAGCAGCGTCTTCAGCGTCGGAAGCGACGCCTCGATACGGCCGGCGTCCGTGATCTGCCCGTCATCGAGCGGAACGTTGAAATCGGCACGGACGAGGACGCCGCGTCCGTCGACGCCCTCGTCGATGAGATCCTGCAGTGTCTTGACGGCCATCGGGTCAGAGCGACTTTCCGACGAGTCCGATGAGGTCGACGAGACGGTTGGAGTAGCCCCACTCGTTGTCGTACCAGGAGACGATCTTGACCTGGTCCTCGATGACCTTGGTCAGGCCCGAGTCGAAGATCGACGACGCCGGGTCGGTGACGATGTCGGAGGAGACGATCGGTGCGTCGGTGTACTTCAGGATGCCCTTCAGCGGGCCCTCGGCCGCAGCCTTCATGGCCGCGTTGATCTCCTCGACCGAGGCGGTCTTGCGCACCTGGGCGGTGAGGTCGGTGACCGAACCCGTGGGGATCGGGACGCGCAGCGCGTAGCCGTCGAGCTTGCCGAGCAGCTGCGGGAGCACCAGGCCGATGGCCTTCGCGGCGCCGGTGCCCGTGGGCACGACGTTGAGCGCGGCGGCGCGGGCGCGACGCAGGTCCGAGTGCGGACCGTCCTGCAGGTTCTGATCCTGCGTGTAGGCGTGGATCGTGGTCATGAGGCCCTTGACGATGCCGAACTCGTCGTCGAGCACCTTGGCGATGGGGCCGAGGCAGTTGGTGGTGCACGAGGCGTTCGAGATGATGTTCTGGCTGCCGTCGTACTTGTCGTCGTTGACGCCCATGACGATGGTGATGTCCTCGCCCTTGGCCGGCGCGGAGATGATGACCTTCTTGGCACCGGCGTCGATGTGGCCCTGAGCCTTCGACGCGTCGGTGAAGATGCCGGTGGACTCGACGACGACGTCGACGCCCAGGTCTCCCCACGGCAGGGCGGAGGGACCCTCGCGCAGCGAGAGAGCCTTGATCTTGCGGTCGCCGACGACGATGGTGTCGTCGCCCTCGAGCGAGACGTCGTGCGGGAGGCGGCCGAGGATGGAGTCGTACTTGAGCAGATGAGCGAGCGTTGCGTTGTCGGTGAGGTCGTTCACCGCAACGATCTCGATGTCGGTGGTGCCGAGCGCCTTCTGCGCATCGACCGCCCGGAAGAAGTTACGTCCGATACGACCGAAGCCGTTCACGCCAACCCGAACCGTCACTGTTCGCTCCTTTGTGTTGAAACTCGTGTTCCTCGTCGATGCACGGGTCGTGCATCGGTTTCCTCCACCGCACGTGATGGTGCGGACGTGTCCGTCACGGGCGACCGAGCCGCTCCGTGACCTGTGATCACCCTAATGGTTCGGGGTGGTGCAGTTCTCGGTCAGGCACCCGCGCTCATGCCTCGTCGAGCAGGTCGGCCGTGACGGCCGACTCCGTGTCCGGGATGCCCGAGTCCTTCGCCTTGCGGTCGGCCATGGACAGCAGTCGGCGGATCCGGCCCGCCACCGCGTCCTTCGTCATGGGCGGATCGGCGAGCTGCCCGAGCTCCTCGAGCGACGCCTGCCGGTGCTGCACGCGCAGGTGACCCGCCGCGGCGAGATGGTCCGGGACGTCCTCGCCGAGAATCGCGAGCGCCCTCTCGACCCGCGCCGCGGCCGCGACGGCCGCCCGCGCGGAGCGTCGCAGGTTGGCGTCGTCGAAGTTCGCGAGACGGTTCGCCGTGGCCCGCACCTCGCGGCGCATCCGGCGCTCCTCCCACGTCAGTCGAGTGTCCTGGGCGCCCATCCTCGTGAGGAGGACACCGATGGCCTCGCCGTCGCGTACGACCACGCGATCGGCGCCGCGCACCTCTCGCGCCTTGGCCGCCACACCGAGCCGGCGGGCGGCGCCGACCAGCGCGAGTGCTGCCTCGGGTCCGGGGCAGCTGACCTCGAGCGCGGACGACCTACCGGGTTCGGTGAGCGAGCCGTGCGCGAGGAACGCACCGCGCCACGCCGCCTCGGAATCGGCGACGGTGCCGCCCACCACCTGGGCGGGGAGTCCGCGCACCGGCCGACCACGCATGTCGAGGAGCCCGGTCTGGCGCGCCAGGGCCTCGCCGTCCTTGGCCACCCGGACGATGTAGCGGGTCGACTTGCGCAACCCGCCCGCGCCGATGGAGTGCACGTCCGCGTTGTAGCCGAACAGATCGAACACCTCGCGCTTGAGCCGCCGGGCGATGGACAGCTGGTCCACCTCCGCCTCGACGACGACGCGACCGGCCACGATGTGCAGCCCCCCGGCGAAGCGCAGCAACGCAGCGACCTCCGCCTTGCGGCAGCTGACCGCCGTGATGGTGAGGCGGCTCAGTTCGTCCTTGACATCGGCTGTCATGGCCACGACGTCGATCCCTTCCTGCTGTCGGTGCTGCTGTCGAGGTCGGCCCGGTCGGCGCCCTCGAGAACAGCGGCGAACACGGCCGCGAGCTTGCTCGGGTCGTGTGCGTGTGGTGTCGCCCCCGCGACGTCGGCGTGGATCACGTCGGCGCCGAACACCGCGGCGGCCCGCGCGAGGTGATCACGCTCGGACCCCGGCGGCACCGACGTCGAGTCGACCACCACGTGATGCACCCGAAAACCCGGCGCGTGTTGGGACAGTACGTGGAGATGACGCTCCGCCGAGAATCCCGTGGTCTCCCCCGGCTCCGGCCCGAGATTGAGCACCAGCACCTTGCGGGCCTCGGTGGCGCGCAGCGCCGAGGCGAGCTCGGGCACGAGGACGTGCGGCAACACGCTGGAGAACCAGGACCCGGGTCCGAGGACGACCAGATCGGCGGCGCCCACAGCGGTGACGGCCTGCTCGGTGGCCGGCGGATCCGACGGGCGCAGTCGGACGCGCCGCACCTTGCCGGGAGTGGTGGCGACGGCGACCTGCCCACGGATGACGCGGCTCACGCGCGGGTCGGACTCGAGTCCCGACACGTCCGCCTCGATGTCCAGGGCGATGGGCGACATCGGCAGCACCCGGCCGTCGACACCGAGCAACCGCGCGGCCTCGTCGAGTGCGGCCACCGGGTCACCGAGCACCTCGGACAGTCCGGCGAGCAGAAGATTGCCCACCGAGTGCCCGGCGAGCGCGCCGCTGCCGCCGAAGCGGTGCTGCAGGATGTCGGCCCAGAGCCTGCCCTGCGGAGAGTCTGCGGCCAACGCTGCGAGCGCCATGCGCAGATCGCCGGGCGGAATCATGCCGAGCTCGGCACGTAATCGGCCGGACGACCCGCCGTCGTCGGCCACGGTGACCACCGCCGTCACCCGCGTGGAGAGCGACCGTACGGCGGACAGGGTCGCGTAGAGGCCGTGTCCGCCGCCGAGCGCGACGATGTGCGGAGCGTCGTCGTCGCCGCGTCCGCCGTCCGCGCTCACTCTCGACCCAGGTCGCGGTGCACGACGCGGACACTGGTGTCGGCATCGGCACGCAGCCGTTCGGCGAGCGCCTCGGTCATGGCGACGCTGCGATGCTTGCCGCCGGTGCAGCCGACGGCGACGGTCATGTACCGCTTGCCCTCGCGCCGGTAGCCGGCGAGCGTCATCGTCAGCAGGCGGTGATACAGCTCGAGGTACTCCTCCGCGTCCGGCTGCCCCAGCACGTAGTCCCGCACGCCGGCGTCCTTGCCGGTGAGCGGGCGCAGCTCGGGGATCCAGTGCGGGTTCGGGAGGAAACGCATGTCACACAGCACGTCCGCGTCGAGCGGTACCCCGTACTTGAAGCCGAAGGACTCGACGGTGACGGCCACGGTGCCCACCACGTCGTCGCCGAACGCCGCGGCGACACGATCGCGCAGACCGTGCACGGAGAGCGAGCTCGTGTCGATGACGATGTCCGCGGCCTCCTTGACGGTGGCCAACCGGGCCCGCTCGTCCGAGATGCCTTCCGTGAGCGTGCCGTCCACACCGTAGTTCTGCAGCGGGTGGCTGCGGCGCACCGATTCGAATCGCCGGATCAGCACGTCGTCGGACGCGTCCAGGAACAGCACGCGCGGGCGCACCCCGTCCGCTGACAGGTCGGCGAGCAGGGTGCCGACGTCGCCGTTGAACAATCGGCTGCGCACGTCGACCACCAGGGCGAGCCGCTCGATGCCGGGGTCCGAGGTGCGACCGATCTCGATCATGCGAGTGATCAGCTCGGGCGGCATGTTGTCGGCGACGTACCAGCCCAGGTCCTCGAGGACCTTCGCCGCCGTGCCGAGCCCGGCACCGGACAGCCCTGTGACCAGAGCGACGTCGATGTCGGAGTGCGGTCGAACGGGGTCACCCACCTGCTCTCGCTGCACGTTCACTCGTCCCGGTGTCCTGTTCCTCGATGCGCGGCCACCGACAGCGGCTCACCGGACGGTGCCGGCAGCTCGTCACGGTCGCTGCCGTCGGTGCGTTCATCATGTCGTACCGGGGCGCTGTCCGCTTCGTTGTCGGGGACCGCGGTCGGTTCCGACGCGGCCGCGGCAGCCGACGCGTCCTGGTCCTGTGGAACTCCCAGTGCCTCGAGGACGGCGCGTGCCGTCGTCTCGCCGATACCCGGCACCTTCACGATCTCGGACACCTCGGCCTGCTTGAGCTTGGCCACCGAGCCGAAGTGCGTCACCAACGCCGTGCGACGCGCCTCACCGAGCCCGCGCACCGAGTCCAGCGCGGACGCCGTCATGCGCTTGGACCGCTTGCTGCGGTGGAACGTGATGGCGAAGCGGTGCGCCTCGTCGCGAACCCGCTGGAGGAGGTACAGCGACTCGCTGGTGCGCGGCAGGATCACGGGGTCGCTCTCACCCGGCACCCACACCTCCTCGAGCCGTTTCGCGAGACCCACCACCGCGACGTCGATGACACCCAGCTCGTCGAGCACCTCGGCCGCCGCGGCCACCTGCGGTGCGCCGCCGTCGACGACGAAGAGGTTCGGCGGATAGGCGAAGCGGCGGGGCCGACCCGTCTGCGGGTCGAGGGAGGCCTCGGGAGCCAGATCGCCGCCGGAGTCCTTGCCGTGACGCAGGAACCGTCGCCGTGTGACCTCGGCGATGCTCGCGACGTCGTCCGAGTGACCGTCTCCCGCAGCCTCCTTGATGGAGTAGTGGCGGTAGTCGCTCTTGCGCGGCAACCCGTCCTCGAACACCACCAGCGACGCGACCACGTCGGTGCCCTGGACGTGCGAGATGTCGATGCACTCGATGCGCAACGGTGCACTGTCGAGGTCGAGCGCTTCCTGGATGCCCTGCAACGCTGCGGAGCGCGACGTGAAGTCGCCCGCACGCTTCATCTTGTGCTGCTGGAGCGCTTCGACGGCGTTGCGATACACCGTCTTGGCGAGCTCCTTCTTGTCGCCGCGACGAGGCACCCGCAGCTGCACCGCGGACCCGCGCAGCGAACTGAGCCACGCCTGCACCTCGTCGGCGTTCGGCGGCAGCATCGGAACGAGCACCTCGCGGGGTACGGCGTTGGCAGCGGCGTCCTCGGTGGACGACGACAGCGAGGCCTGCTCGCCGTAGAACTGGGTGAGGAACTGCTCGACGAGAGCCGGCAGATCGGACGCCGCCTCCGCGTCCACCGGAGCGTCCTGCGCCTCGGTACGGTCGTCGGCCCCGGCGGACGTCGCCTCGGCCGCGACCGCGGCGTCGATCACCTCGCCTGCCTTCTCCACGACCCACCCGCGCTGGCCGCGCACGCGACCGCCGCGGACGTGGAACACCTGGACCGCCGCTTCGAGGTCGTCGCTCGCGAAGGCGACGAGGTCCGCGTCGGTGCCGTCGCCGAGCACCACGGCCTGCTTCTCGAGCGCGCGCCGCAGAGCCCCCACATCGTCGCGCAGCCGGGCCGCCGTCTCGAAGTCCAGGTCCTCCGACGCCTTCTGCATCCGGTTCTCGAGCTCGCGGACGAGCTTGTCGGTCTTGCCGGACAGGAAGTCGCAGAAGTTCTCGACGGTCGCACGGTGTTCGGCCGCCGACACGCGTCCGACGCACGGCGCCGAGCACTTGTCGATGTACCCGAGCAGACAGGGCCGACCGATCTGGTTGTGCCGCTTGAACACTCCAGCGGAGCACGTCCGCGCCGGGAACACCCGCAACAGCAGGTCCAACGTCTCGCGAATCGCCCACGCGTGCGCGTACGGGCCGAAGTAGCGCACACCCTTGCGCCGAGGCCCGCGGTAGACGAACAACCGCGGGTACTCCTCGTTGAGCGTGACCGCGAGCATCGGGTAGCTCTTGTCGTCCCGGTACCGGACGTTGAATCGAGGATCGAACTCCTTGATCCAGTTGTACTCGAGCTGGAGCGCCTCCACCTCGGTGGTGACGACGGTCCATTCGACGCTGGCAGCCGTGGTGACCATCTGACGAGTGCGCGGATGCAGGCCGGCGATGTCGGCGAAGTAGGAATTGAGACGGCTGCGCAGGCTCTTCGCCTTGCCGACGTAGATGACGCGGCCGTGCGGATCACGAAATTTGTAGACCCCTGGCTCGACCGGAATGGTTCCGGTGGCCGGGCGGTACGTAGCGGGGTCGGACACACCTCCACGGTAGTCGTCGTGACCGACAGTCGAAATCCGCCGTTCGGGCTGCGAACCACGCGAGGACGCGGTGTCATGGATCGGTGACTTCCCGCCGATCACTGACTCGACCTCTCGCCCTCGCGGCCGTCGTCGCCCTCACCGCCGTGTCCTGCTCCTCGGGCAGCGGTGACGACGCTTCCGGCTCGGCCCCCTCGTGCGTCGCGGGCGGAGGCGGCACCCCCGTCACTGCGGACGCGGGCACGGGACCGGACGGTGCGCCGGAGGTCGCCACCGGCTACCGCACCGGAATGACCGCGGTGCGCACCGCCACGTACGCGGTGTCGACCGCCAACCCGGTGTCGACGGAGGCGGCGTGCGAGGTGCTGCGCGACGGCGGGACCGCGGCCGACGCGCTGGTCGCGGCGCAGACGGTGCTCGGACTGGTCGAGCCGCAGAGCTCCGGTATCGGCGGCGGCGCCTTCCTCCTCTACTACGACGCCGAGTCGAGGACTCTGCGTGCCTACGACGGCCGTGAGACAGCCCCCGCCTCTGCCACTGCGAATTACCTGCGCTTCGTGGACGACACGGCTGCCCCCGGTGCGCCCGCCGATCTGTCCGTGCCGAAGCCCGATGCCCGATCGAGCGGCCGCGCGATCGGCGTTCCCGGCGTCGTGCGCATGCTGGACGACGTCCACCGCGATCACGGGAGCAAGGAGTGGCGGTCACTGTTCGATCCGGCCATCGCGCTGTCCGACGACGGCTTCGAGATCAGTCCGCGGATGGCGTCGTCCATCGAGGACTCGGCGCCGAAACTCGCTTTGGACCCCGCCTCGCGTGACTACTTCCTCGAGCCGGACGGCAGCCCGAAGGCGGCGGGGACGACGCTGACGAACCCCGCGATGGCCAAGACGCTCGGCGCGCTCGCCACCGAGGGGGCCGACGCGTTCTACACCGGTGCGCTGGCGCAGTCCATCGTCGACGCGACGGCGGACACGACGGGCGGGCGCACCCCCGGCCGGCTGACACTCGACGACCTCGCCGGATACGAGGCGAAGGAGCGGGACGCGGTGTGCGTGCCGTACCGCGACACGGACGTGTGCGGCATGCCGGGCCCGTCGTCGGGCGGTATCGCGGTCGCGTCCACGATGGGCATCCTGTCCCACTTCGACATGGGGCAGTACGCACCCGCCTCCCCCGATGCCGACGGTGGAGTCCCCGACGCGGAGGGCGTCCATCTCATCGCCGAGGCGGAGCGCCTCGCGTACGCCGACCGCGACAAGTACGTCGCCGATCCCGACTACATCCCCCTGCCCGGTGGCAGCCCCGCCGAGTTGCTCGATCCGGACTACCTCGAGCAGCGCGCCCGCATGATCGATCCCGCCCGCAGCATGGGCACGGCTCAGCCGGGCGACTTCGGTCCGATACCCCTGAGCAGCTACGCCGGACCGGAGGCAGGGACCAGTCACCTCAGCATCGTGGACAGCGCGGGGAACGTCGCGTCGATGACCACCACGGTGGAGTCGGCGTTCGGCTCCTTCCACATGACGAACGGCTTCCTCCTCAACAACCAGCTGACCGACTTCTCGGCCGCACCCGAGGGGCCCGACGGGGTACCCGTGGCCAACCGCGTGGAGCCCGGCAAGCGTCCCCGCAGTTCCATGGCGCCGACGATCGTGTTCGACCGCGGGGACGACGGTGCGCGGGGTGACGTGCGGCTGGTGACCGGATCACCCGGCGGTTCGGTCATCATCCAGTTCGTCGTGAAGAACCTCGTCGGCATGCTCGACTGGGGTCTCGATCCGCAGCAGGCCGTGTCCGCCGTCAACGTGGGTGCGGCCAACGCGCCGACGACGAACGTGGGCGGCGAGCATCCGAACATCGACGCGCAGAACGACGGTGCCGCGGATCCGCTGGTGTCGGCTCTGCGGGCGATGGGCCACCAGGTGTCGGTGGCCGATCAGTCCAGCGGCTCGAGCGCCCTGGTCCGGACGGCCGACGGCTGGATCGGCGGTGCCGATCCCCGGCGCGAGGGTGTCGTCATGGGAGACGAGATCGAGTGACCTCGGTCAGCTCGCTGCGGCGTACTTCTGCTCGAGAGAGCGGAACGTACGCGCGGCGTGCACCGCGTACTCGCGATCGTTGGACTGGATCGCCATGACCGGCACGTACTCGTCGTCCGGCAGTTCCACGCGAGCCCAGCTCGATCCGGGCGAGAAGGACAAGCCGCGCACGAGGTCCCAGGGAATCAGTTTCTCGGTGACGAGGTTGCGCACCAGCACGCCCTGCGCACCGACCTTGATCCGCGGACGGGTCAGCAACAGCACGCCCGCCGCCATGCCACACCCGATGGCGATCATGGCGAACTGGTCCACGCGCTGGAAGAACACGCCGGTGTTGCCGGTCCGCAGCAGAATCCCCAAGGTGGTGTGCACGATGACGAGGAGAGCGGCGACACCGACGGCGTACTTCGCGCTCTTGCGCGGCCGCGCCTCGAGTTCCCACTGCTGAGTCGGTGCGTCGGTCACGACGGACTCCCGTGACGCAGGCCCTTCAGCGTCAGCGCCGTGTCGACGGCCGCCGCGACGGCCTGCGCACCCTTGTCCTCCTTGGACCCGGGAAGACCTGCGCGATCGAGAGCCTGCTGCTCGTCGTTCACGGTGAGTACTCCGTTGGTGACCGGGGTGGACTCGTCCAGCGACACTCGGGTGAGCCCGGCGGTCACGGCGTCGCACACGTACTCGAAGTGCGGCGTCCCGCCCCGGATCACGACGCCCAGAGCGACCACCGCGTCGTGGGTGCGGGCGAGCTGCTGTGCGACCACGGGGATCTCGATGGCTCCGGCGACACGCACGAGAGTCACGTTCCGCAGTCCCACCTCGTCGGCCTTGCGGAGTGCGCCGTCCACGAGTGCCGTGCTGACCTTCTCGTGCCACTGGCCCGCGACGATCGCGACCTCGAGGTCCTCGGCGCCCGAGAGCTGCAGGACCGGTTCGCCCTCGCCGCTCATCAGAGGCCGCCCGCATCGGGGGTGACCACCGGCGTCTCGAAATCGTCCAGTCCGACGAGGTCGTGGCCCATCCGGTCACGCTTGGTACGCAGGTAGGTGAGGTTCTCGGCGTTGGCACGCAGCGGCATCGGCACCCGCTCGGTGATGTGCAGGCCGTAGCCGTCGAGGCCGACCCGCTTCGCCGGGTTGTTGGTCAGCAGACGCATCGACGAGATGCCCAGGTCGACGAGGATCTGCGCTCCGATGCCGTAGTCCCGCGCGTCGGCGGGCAGGCCGAGCGCGAGGTTGGCGTCGACGGTGTCGGTGCCGGCGTCCTGCAGCTGGTAAGCCTGCAACTTGTGCAGTAGGCCGATGCCACGGCCCTCGTGACCGCGCATGTAGAGCACGACTCCGCGACCCTCCTGCGCCACCATGTCGAGCGCCGCGTCCAGCTGCGGACCGCAGTCGCAGCGCAGCGAGCCGAACACGTCCCCGGTCAGACACTCGGAGTGGACGCGGACCAGTACGTCGCTGCCGTCGCCGTCGGGCCCGGCGATGTCGCCGCGCACCAGCGCCACGTGTTCGACGTCCTCGTAGACGCTCTGGTAGCCCACCGCACGGAACTCGCCGTGCGCCGTCGGGATGCGCGCCTCGGCGATGCGCACCACGTGCTTCTCGTGCTTGCGTCGCCACGCGATCAGGTCGGCGATGGAGATGAGCGCGAGGTCGTGGTCGTCGGCGAAGACACGGAGCTCGTCCGTGCGGGCCATCTCGCCCTCGTCCTTCTGCGACACGATCTCGCAGATGACGCCGGCCGGGCGCAGATCCGCCATCCGGGCGAGGTCGACCGCGGCCTCGGTGTGGCCGGGGCGGCGCAGCACGCCGCCTTCCTTCGCCCGCAACGGGACGACGTGACCGGGACGGGTGAAGTCGTTCGCACCGGTGTCGGGGTCCGCGAGCAGACGCATGGTTGCCGCGCGGTCCGATGCCGAGATGCCCGTACCGATACCGACGCGAGCGTCGACGGTCACGGTGTACGCGGTGCCGTGCTTGTCCTGGTTCGTGGAGTACATGGGAGGCAGTCCGAGGCGATCGCAGTCCTCGCCCGACAGCGGAACGCAGAGGTATCCCGAGGTGTACCGCACCATGAAGGCCACCAGCTCGGGTGTGGCCTTCTCTGCGGCGAAGATGAGATCGCCCTCGTTCTCGCGGTCCTCGTCGTCGACGACGACGACGGCCTTGCCGGCGGCGATGTCGGCGACAGCGCGCTCGATGGTGTCGAACCTGGTCACGCCGTGCGCTCCCCACGTCTGCTGCCCGCAGTGTCGGGCAGATCCTGTGTTCTCAAGACTACGACCCCCGCTGCGGGGGCCGATGTTCAGTCGACCTTCTGCAACCGCTCGACGTACTTGGCGATCACGTCGACCTCGAGGTTGACCTGCGTTCCCGCCTCCGCCTCGCCCAGTGTGGTGAGCGACAGGGTGGTAGGAATCAGAGAGATCTCGAAGTACTGATCGTCCTTCTCGCCGCCCAGTGCGGACACCGTCAGCGACACCCCGTCGACCGTGATGGACCCCTTGTGCACGACGTATCGCGCGATGTCACGGGGCAGCGAGATGCGTACCACGGTCCAGTTGTCCGACGGGGTGCGCGAGAGCACCACCCCGGTCCCGTCGACGTGGCCCTGGACGAGATGCCCACCGAGCCGCGACGCGAGCGAGGCGGCACGCTCGAGGTTGACCGGTGACCCCACGGCCAGGGACTGCAGTGACGAACGGTTCAGTGTCTCCTGCATCACGTCGGCCGTGAACGCGCCGTCCGCGACCTCGACGACGGTGAGGCACACACCGTTCACGGCGATCGAGTCCCCGTGCGACGCATCGGAAGTGACCAGCGGGCCACGCACGGTGAAGCGAGCCGCGTCCGCCAGATCCTCCTTGGCGGTGACACTGCCCAGTTCCTCGACGATTCCGGTGAACATGCTCGTCATCCTCTCGGCACCAGCTGGTGCAGTGATCTCTGTTCGGCTCAGTGGTCGGACGACCGTAGCGGAGCGAGTCGGACGAGCAGATCGTCGCCCAGCGTCTCCACCGACTCTCGTCGAAACCTCATCGCATCGGCAATTGTTCCGACACCCGTCCCCCGCACGGCGGTCGGACCCTCGCCAAGCGCGACAGGGGCGAGGTACGCCGTGACGCGGTCGACCAGGCCCGCCGACAGGAACGCTCCGGTGAGGGTCGATCCGCCCTCCAGCACCACGTCGGTCAGATCAGCGAGGGCCTCCATCACCGCGAACGGGTCGCGGGTGCGCACGACGCGGGTGGGGGCGGAGTCGTCGAGGATCCGAGACCCGGCAGGGATGTCGCGCAGCCCGACGACCACGCGCACCGGCTGGTGCGCAGCGAGCGACCCGTCGGGCAGTCGCGCCGTCAGCACCGGATCGTCGGCGAGCACGGTCCCGGTACCGACCACCACCGCATCGATCCGCGCGCGCTCGGCGTGGACGTGTGCGCGAGCGGTCTCCCCCGTGATCCAGCGGCTGGTGCCGTCCGGCGCCGCGGTGCGGCCGTCGAGCGTGGCGGCGTACTTCCACGTGAGCATCGGGCGCCCGGTGCGCTGCCGATGCAGCCAGGCACGCATCGGCCCGGCCTCGGCGAGATCGGCGAGAACGCCGGACCGTACCTCGACGCCGGCACCGCGCAGAGTCTCCGCGCCGCCTGCCGCCAGCGGGTTCGGATCGCCGAGCGCGTGCACGACGCGGACGACACCCGCGCGCAGCAGCGCCTGCGAGCACGGACCCGTGCGTCCCGTGTGGTCGCACGGCTCCAGCGTCACCACGGCGGTGCCGCCGCGCGCTCGCTCGCCCGCCTGCGCTAGCGCGGCGATCTCCGCGTGGGGGCCGCCCGGTGCCGCGGTGGCGCCGACTCCGACCACCAGCCCGTCCCGGTCCAGGACGACGGCGCCGACGGGAGGATTGGGAGTGCTGACACCGCGCGCCGCGACCGATGCCTCGATCGCCCGCCGCATCGCGGCATCGATCGGGTCGAGGCTCCCGGTCACCGGCCGGACAGGTGGGGCGACGCGCTCGCGGCGGACTCACGCAGCGAACGCACGGCACCCGCGGGGTCACTGGTCGAGTACACCGCCGAGCCCGCGACGAAGCAGTCGATGCCCGCGGCAGCGGCCTGCTCCACGGTGTCGGCGTTGATGCCGCCGTCGATCTCGATCACCAGCGTCAGTTCACCCGAATCGACCAGCCGGCGGACGGCGCGAGCCTTGTCCAGCACCTCCGGCATGAAGCTCTGGCCGCCGAATCCCGGTTCGACGCTCATGATCAACAGCGTGTCGAAGTCCTTCAGGACCTCCAGGTACGGCTCGATCGGGGTACCGGGCTTGACCGACAGCCCGGCCTTAGCGCCCGCCGCCCGGATGTCGCGGGCGACGGCGCGCGGATCGTCGGTGGCCTCGGCGTGGAACGTCACGTTGTACGCGCCGGCCTCGGCGTAGGGCGGCGCCCACCGGGCCGGGTCCTCGATCATGAGGTGGCAGTCGAGCGGGATGTCGGTCGCCTTCAGCAGGCTCTCCACCACGGGCAGACCCAGGGTGAGATTCGGGACGAAGTGCGCGTCCATCACGTCGACGTGCAGCCAGTCGCTGCCCGCGACGGCCGCGGCCTCGTCGGCGAGCCGCGCGAAATCGGCGGACAGGATGGACGGTGCGATCATCGGGTGCTGCGGAGTCGGGGCCACGGGCGATCAGCCTAGTAGGTCCGGATCCACCTGCATCAGAGCGTCGTCTATGTGGCCGGCGAGGAGGTACTGACCCTCGTCGGTCGGGTGATCACCGTCGTCCTGGATGATCAGCGGGTCGGCCAGCCACTCCTGCGGCAGCGCGTCGACGTAGTCCAGCCCGGCCGACACCGCGGCGGCGGAGACCGCGGCGTCCACGTCCCACATCTCCTCGCTCACCGGCTCCCCGCTCCAGATCGGTCCGATGACGACGATGCGGGCCTCGGGTGAGCGCTCGCGCAGCGACGCGTACAGGTCGGTGGCGTCGGCGAGCACGTCCGCCGGATCAGCGTCGACGTCGTTCTCGCTGCCGACCACGAGGATGACCGTCGGGTTCTCCTCGGTGGCATAGGCGACCTGGTCCGCGAAGGTGCCGAGATAGTCGTCGCCCGCCTCGTAGCCGGCGCCGCCCAGGCTCGCGTTGGTCACCTCGAATCCGTGTTCCTCCGCCAGGACGTCCGGCCAGACCACGTCGTTCATGGAGCCGGCGGAGAACGAGTCGCCGATCACCGACACACGGACCGCGCTCCACTCCGACTCTGCCGCGACCACCCGCTCCGCGTCGGCGGTCCGCGCCGAGGCCGTCCCTGCCGTCACCGACGGGGACAGCGAGCAGCCACCCAGCACCGCGACCGAGGCGAGGGCGGCCACCGCTGCCCCGGCCGTGCGGTGTCGAAGGAGTCGCGGAGTCACGTTCCTGTTGTACCCGCGAGTCGTTGCCGACCGGTAACGAGCGCGGTCAGGAGGCATCCTTGCGCAGCGCGGCGAAGAACATCGCGTCCGTTCCGTGCCGGTGCGGCCACAGCTGCACCGACGTTCCCGAGGCCGCCCGCGGCACGCCGGGCGCGAGCGTCGCGGTGTCGAGCGCGGTCAGACCGTGACGTCGGACCGCATCGGCCACGACGCCGACCGTCTCGGACAGATGCGGCGAACACGTCGAGTAGACGACGACTCCGCCCGGCCGCACCAGCTCCACTGCTGCCGCGAGCAACTCGCGTTGCAACGTCACCAGACCCGCCACGTCGCTCGCCTGACGACGCCACCGCGCCTCGGGTCGACGACGGAGTGCACCCAGACCGGTGCAGGGTGCGTCGACGAGGACGCGGTCGTATCCCGCGTCCAGTCCGCTCGCGCGACCGTCCACCGCGTGCACGGTGACCGGGAGATCCCGCACCGTCTTGCGCACCAGCTCGGCTCGATGCTCGGACGGTTCCACGGCATCGACCGTCGCACCGTCGATCGCCGCGATGGCGCCGAGCAGCGCAGCCTTGCCGCCGGGGCCAGCGCACAGATCCAGCCACCGACCTCCGTCCGGCCCGTCGAGCTCCGCGAGCGTCAGAGCCCGAGCGACCAGCTGACTGCCCTCGTCCTGGACGCCGGCCAGCCCCTCACGCACGGCGTCGAGACGACCCGGATCGCCGCCACTGTCCAGATGCACCGCATAGGGCGACCACGGTCCGGGCTCACCGCCGGTGATCGACGCGAGCTCGTCCGCCGAGATCTCGCCGGGCCGCGCCACCAGGTGCACCAGCGGGCGGGCGTCGTCGGCGGCGAGCGCCTCGTCCAGCTCCGCAGCATCCGCTCCCAACGCGTCGTTGAACGCCTGTGCGATCCAGGCGGGATGTGCGTGCCGGAACGCCGAGTGACCCACCGGATCTCGCTCCGCGTCGGGAGCCAGCAACTCGATCCACTCTGCTTCCGTGCGCTCGGAGACCCGGCGCAACACGGCGTTGACGAACCCTGCCTGCCCCTGCCCGGCCTCGCTGCGCACCAGGTCGACCGACGTCGCCACCGCCGCGTGCGGAGCCACCCGCGTGCGCAGCAACTGGTACGCACCGAGCCGGATGACGTCCAGCAGTCGACCGTCGATGTCCGACACCGGACGCGAGGCCGCGTGCTCGACGACCGCGTCCAGCACCCCCTGCGCGCGGGCCGCGCCGTAGGCCAACTCCGTCGCGAGGGCGGCATCACGCTCGTTCAACCGGCGATCCCGGAGCAGACCCGGAAGCACCAGGTTCGCGTACGCGTCACGTTCCCGCACCGCGCGCAGGACGTCCCGTGCCGCGATCCGTGCGGGGTCCAACCCCGCCTCGGCGGGATCGGGGCGACCCGGCTGCTTCGGACGCGAATTCCCGGACCGACCACCGGCCTTGCTCGAACCCCCGGCCACCGCCGGCCGGCCTCCGGCCTTCCCGCCATCCGGCCGGCCGCCGGCCTTCCCGCCGGCCTTCCCGCCACGCTTACGAGGACCGCCGGACCCCGGTGTCTGCTCACCGCTCATCGTGCAGTCGCTCCGTTCACATCGCGGGCGCCGCGCGCCCAGTCGGTCGCTGCCATCTGCTTCTTGCCGTGCGGCTGCACGAGCCCGAGCGACACGGCCGTCGTCGCGGTACCCACCAGGACCGCCTTCTTCCGTACCTCGACGAGCCCGGGTTCGAGCTCCTCGTCGGTGATCGTCACCGGACCGATCTTGACGCGGACGTCGCCGATCTCCGTCCACGCTCCGGGTGCCGGTGTCACACTGCGGACGTGCCGGTCGATCAGGTGCGCCGGGCGACCGAAGTCGATGCGGGCCGATTCCACGGTCACCTTGGGCGCGTGTGACACGCCGTCGCTCGATTGCGGAACCGCCTGCAGTGCACCGTCGTCGATCCCGTCGAGGGTGGACGCGAGCAACTGGCTCCCGCTGTCAGCGAGCCGGGTCAACAGATCTCCGGCGGTGTCCGTGGGGCGCACCCTCTCGGTCACGACGCCGTACACCGGACCGGTGTCCAGCCCCTGCTCGAGGAGGAACGTCGACGCGCCGGTGACCTCGTCACCCGCGGCGATCGCGGCCTGCACCGGCGCTGCCCCGCGCCAGGCCGGCAGCAGGGAGAAGTGCAGATTGATCCAGCCGTGTCGCGGAATGTCGAGCACGGGCTGCGGCAGCAGCGCGCCGTAGGCGACGACGGGACAGCAGTCCGGTTCCAGATCGCGGAGCGCGGCCATCGCCTCGGGGTCGGACGGCTTCGCGGGCTGCAGCACCGGGATGCCGTGCTCGTCGGCCAGCATCGCAACGGGCGATCGCACGACCTTGCGCCCTCGACCGGCCACCGTGTCGGGTCTGGTGAGCACACCGACCACCTCGTGACGGGAGGAGTCGAGCAGTCGCCGCAGCGACGGGAGAGCGGGGTCGGGAGTACCGGCAAAGACGAGGCGCACGCCGTTCACCCTATGCGGAGCGGGTCGACCTGGATTCGCAGCGCCGACGCGGTCTTCTTCGCCCCCACCACGGCCCGTGCCTCACCGAGTGCGCGGGAGAGGGCGGCACCGGACGATCGCGGGACGCGGACCAGCATCCGCTCGACGGGCGCGGACGAGTCGGCGTCGATCTCGCTGCCGAACGGCAGCCGCTCGCCGGGTGGCAGGTCCACGGGTCCCAGCGTGACGGCGTCGTCCGGGAGCCGCGCCGAATCCAGCAGGGCGCGCAGCGATTCGGTGGTGCCGTCCACGGCGGCGATGTGCACCGCGGGTGGAAACCCGACCTCGGTGCGTTCGGAGAGTTCGGTGCGCGCGTGTCCGACGGGGTCCCACCGCACCAATGCCTGCACGGTGGGAAGTCCCGAATCGGCGACCACGACCACCTCACCGCCCTCGGCCGACGGGCGCACGAGGGTGGCGGCGGCCATCCAGCGGCGAAGGGTCTGCTCTGCGGCGCGCAGATCAGCTCGACCCAGCAGCGCCCACCCGTCCAGCAGCAGCGCGGCACCGTAGCCGCCGTCCGCGACGGGTTCGGCGCCCACGGTGGACACGACGATGGCCGGGCCGGCCGGCACCGTGTCGAGCACCGAGGTGCCGCCGGACTGTCGCACTGTGACGCCGCTGAACGCCCGGCCCAGCTCCTCGGCGGTCCGTCCTGCGCCGACCACGACGGCGCGCAGTGCTCGTGAACCGCACGTGGGGCACGAGTACGACGGGTCGGCGGTGCCGCACCACTTGCACGTGGGGCTGCCCGCGCCGTCGGCACCGGGCGCGGACGGCAGCGCCAGGGGTCCGTGGCACCGTCGGCACCGGGCGGGCGTCCTGCACTTGGAGCAGGCGAGGGAGGGCACGTACCCGCGCCGCGGGACCTGGACCAGCACGGGGTGCCCGGCGGTGAGCGACGCTCGGGCCGCCGCGAAGGCGATCGCCGGGAGTCGCGCAGCGCGCGCTCCGGGGTCGCGGGCGAGCGCGTGGTCGCTGTCCGCGAGAGCGGTGACTCGTGGAACGCGCCCGCGGACGGTGTCACGGGTGGCCACGAGATCGTGCGCCCACCCCGTCTCGACCAGAGCCTGTGCCTCCGCCGTCCGGGAGAAACCGCCCACCACCGCGGCGCACCCGGCTCGGTGTGCACGCAGCAACGCGACCTCGCGGGCGTGGGGGTACGGCGCACGCGGTTCCGACAACGAGTCGTCGCCGTCGTCCCAGACCACCATCAGTCCCGGGTCGTGCACCGGGGCGAAGACGGCGCTGCGCGTTCCGATCACGACGCGAGCGCGGCCACGAGCGGCGGCGAGCCACCGTCGGTAGCGTTCGGCGGGACCGAGCCCCGCGGCGAGCGCGACCACCGCGTCGACGTCGAGGACGGCTCGGCAGGCCGTGTCCACGCGATCGAGATCGCGCTGGTCCGGGACGACGAGAACGGCTCCCCGTCCCGACGACACGGCCACGGCTGCCAGGTCGGCGAGCCGGGCCGCCCAGTCCTCCCCCGGCAACGCCTGCCAGACCGCCCGCGGCGCCCGACCGCCGCCGAGCGCGTCGAGGAACTCGGCGCCGTGCCGGTACGCGGACCACTCGTCGCGGCGAAGGACGGGGATCGACTGCGCACCGGAGGCGAGAGATTCGTTCTCCACCCGCGCGTGTCGGGGTGGAACCGCGAGACGAAGAACGTCCGGACGGGTGCCGGCGTAGCGCGTGGCGACGGCGTCGACGAGACCGAGCAGTTCGGGGCCGAGCACCGGCTCGGCGGAGACCACCTTGTCGAGGAAGCCGAGCTTCCCCGGATGGTCGCTGGTGTCGAGGCGGGCGAGCAGGAACCCGTCGACCAGACGCCCGGCGAAGCGGACGCGCACACGCACACCGGGTTGCGCCACGGCATCGAGTTCGGCGGGGACGACGTAGTCGAAATCGCGATCGAGGTGGGACAACGCGAGCATGGGAAGCACGCGGGCAATGGGCCGGGTGGGGGCCGGTGAGCGCACACCGGATGCGGTGGCACTCACCGACCGACCCCTTTCAGACGATGATCACGAAGTGGAGCGAGACGTCACAGACCTGCGGCGGACCGCAATTTCTCGGCACGGTCGGTGTTCTCCCACGGCAGATCGATGTCCGTGCGGCCGAAGTGGCCGTACGCCGCGGTGGGCGCGTAGATCGGACGCAGCAGGTCCAGATCACGGATGATCGCGCCGGGACGCAGGTCGAACACGTCGGTGATGGCGGACTGGATCTTGAGCGGATCCACGTTCTCGGATCCGAATGTCTCGACGAAGAGACCGACGGGAGCGGCCTTGCCGATGGCGTAGGCGACCTGCACCTCGACTCGTTCTGCGAGGTCTGCGGCCACGACGTTCTTGGCCACCCACCGCATCGCGTACGCAGCGCTGCGGTCGACCTTCGACGGATCCTTGCCCGAGAACGCGCCGCCGCCGTGGCGGGCCCAGCCGCCGTAGGTGTCGACGATGATCTTGCGACCGGTCAGGCCGGCGTCGCCCATCGGCCCGCCGAGGACGAACTTGCCGGTGGGGTTGACGAGCAGGCGTACCGACGAGGTGTCGAGCGAGTCGTGCCCGAGCTCGGCCAGTACGGCCTCGAGGACATGGGTCCGGATGTCCGGGGTCAGCATGTTGTCGAGATCGATGTCGGCCGCGTGCTGGGTGGAGATGACCACGGTGTCGAGGCGAACGGCCTTGTTGCCCTCGTACTCGATGGTGACCTGGGTCTTGCCGTCGGGACGCAGGTACGGCAGCACCTCGGTCTTGCGCACCTCGGTGAGGCGACGCGACAGCCGGTGCGCCAGTGCGATCGGCAGCGGCATGAGCTCGGGCGTGTCCTTGATGGCGTAGCCGAACATCAGGCCCTGGTCGCCCGCACCCTGACGGTCGATCTCGTCGTCGGTCAGACCCTCGACGCGGGACTCGTGCGAGTTGTCGACGCCCTGGGCGATCTCGGGCGACTGCGCGCCGATGGCGACGTTGACCCCACAGGAGTTGCCGTCGAAACCCTTGGCCGACGAGTCGTAGCCGATCTCGAGCACCTTCTCGCGCACGATGTGTGGGATGTCGGCGTACGCGGTGGTGTTGACCTCACCGGCGACGTGAACCTGCCCGGTGGTCACCAGGGTCTCGACGGCGACGCGTGCGCGCGGATCGTCGGTCAGGAGCGCATCCAGGATGGAGTCGCTGATGGCGTCACAGATCTTGTCGGGATGACCCTCGGTGACGGACTCGCTGGTGAAGAGCCGACTGGCGGACGTGCTCACAGATGTTTCCTCTCGTACACGCATGAATGTGTCGACATGATCGAACCGCTCCCCGAGACGCCAGTCGACGATAGACGGAGCCACCGACGTCTCGAGTACTGCGGGTCACCGCGAGTCGTCGGCGCTCGTACACTCCTGCGACGTCGGTGACGGTTGACGCACGCGCAACAGGGGCACCAACGCATCGATCACACGAGACGACATGAGCGCCTTCGATCCGTGTTCGAGCGCCAGCTCGGTCCCGTCCGCGGACAGGATCCAGCCGTCGTTGTCGTCCATCTCGAATGCTTTACCCTCACCGACCGCATTCACAACCAGGAGATCGCACTTCTTGCGTGCCAGCTTGGCGCGGGCGTGCGTCAGCACGTCGCCGTGCTGGTCGCCGGTCTCGGCCGCGAAGCCGACGATCGCGGCGTCGGCGGCCAGGTCACCGGCATCGCGTGCCGCGACGAGGCCGGCCAGGATGTCGGCGTTGCGCGTGAGCGGGATGGTGTCCGGCTCGTCGGCACCCTTCTTGATCTTGCTGGTGGCGAGCGTCGTCGGCCGGAAATCGGCGACGGCGGCGGCCATGATCACGGCGTCGGCACCGACGGCGGCGGCCGTGACCGCGGTGCGCATGTCCTCGGCGGTGCGGACCGTCTCGACGCGGACACCGGCAGGAGCGGACAGGTCGCTGGTGTAGCCGGAGATCAGCAGCACGTCGGCACCGCGCTGGGCGGCGACCCGCGCGAGCGCATAACCCTGCTTGCCCGAGCTGCGGTTGCCGAGGAACCGTACCGGGTCCAACGGCTCGCGCGTGCCGCCGGCGGAGACCACGACGCGCCGCCCCTCGAGGTCACGAGGCAGCGCATCGGGTCGCTCGAGCAGCAGCTCGGCGATGCCGGCGATCTCGTCCGGCTCGGGCAGACGGCCCGCTCCGGTGTCCTTGCCGGTGAGCCGACCCGAGGCCGGCTCGATCACCGTGACACCGCGCCGGCGCAACGTCGCGACGTTCTCGACGGTCGCGGGGTGGTCCCACATCTCGGTGTGCATGGCCGGCGCGAACACGATCGGGCACCGCGCGGTGAGCAACGTCGCCGTCAACAGGTCGTCGGCGCGTCCGGCAGCGGCCCGCGACAGCAGGTCGGCCGTGGCCGGGGCGACGACGACGAGATCGGCGTTCTGGCCGAGGCGGACGTGCGGTACCTCCGGCACGTCGGCGAACACTCCGGTGTGCACCGGGTTGCCCGACAACGCCTCGAAGGTCGCCCGGCCGACGAACTGCAGCGCCGACTCGGTGGGGACGACGCGGACGTCGTCACCCGCCTCGGTGAAGTGGCGGATCAGCCCGCACGCCTTGTACGCGGCGATCCCTCCCCCGACACCGACCACGACGTGACGCCGTGTCGTCGTGTCCGAGGGAGACAGGGAACTCACTCGCCTTCGACGTGCTCGAGAAGGTCGGCGTGGATCTCGCGCATGGCGATGGACAGCGGCTTCTCCTGCAGACCCGGTTCGACGAGGGGGCCGACGTACTCGAGGATGCCGTCACCGAGCTGGTTGTAGTAGTCGTTGATCTGACGCGCGCGCTTGGCGGCGTAGATGACCAGCGCGTACTTCGACGACGTCCGGTCCAGCAGCTCGTCGATGGGCGGGTTGGTGATGCCCAGCGGGGTGTCGTACGTCGCCACGTCGATACGGGAGAAGGAATCGGACACGTTCGCCAAGGGACTACTCACAAATGCTCCTGAAGATTCACCGGGGCGGATGCCTCGGAAGAGAAAACTGGTGTTACCTGTGCGGTCACGCGGTCCCGAACTCACCGTTCGGGACGCCACCGACCAACAAGGATACCAACTCCGCGCACGCTCGGTCGACATCGTCGTTCACGATGACCGTGTCGAACTCGTCGGAGGCCGCCAGTTCCTCGCGCGCGGTCTCGAGCCGACGCTCGATGACGTCTTGCGGTTCGGTGCCGCGGCCGGTGAGCCGACCCACCAGCACGTCCCAGGAGGGCGGCGCGAGAAACACGAGCAGAGCCTCCGGGGCGGCGGCACGGACCGCGCGCGCACCCTGCAGATCCACCTCGAGGAGAACCGGCTCACCGGCGGCGAGCGCGCGACGCACGGGCTCGGCGGGCGTACCGCTGCGGTGCAGGCCGCGGTGGATCTCCGCCCATTCGAGGAGATCACCGGCCTCGATCATGCGATCGAACTCCGCGGCGTCCACGAACCGGTAGTCCTGTCCGTGCACCTCGCCGGGGCGGGGATCGCGCGTCGTCGCCGACACGCTGAAGTACAGATCGGGAAGCTGCTGACGCACCTTCGCGACCACACTGGACTTACCGACGGCGGAAGGGCCGGCCAGTACCACCAGCCGGCCCTTCCTGAGCGAGGAGTCCTCGCTCGACACTGCCGTCGACTCGTTGTCGGTCGACACGTCGCTGTCAGGCCTCGAAGTCGAACCTGGCGAGAAGCGCCTTGCGCTGACGATCGCCCAGTCCGCGCAGGCGGCGGGTGGGTGCGATCTCCAGCTCGGTCATGATCTCCTGAGCCTTGACCTTGCCGACCTTGGGCAGAGCCTCGAGCAGTGCGGACACCTTCATCTTGCCGAGGATCTCGTCCTCTTCGGCGTCCTTGAGGACCTGCTTGAGGTCGGTTCCGCCGCGCTTGAGGCGTTCCTTGAGCTCAGCCCGGACACGACGAGCTTGTGCCGCCTTCTCCAAGGCAGCAGCGCGCTGCTCATCGGTCAACTGGGGAAGGGCCACGGTTCCTCCGTCTCATCGGTGAATCTCTGTCGAGAAGTGCATTCCGTACTCGCGTCACGCGATGTGCGCGAGCCGGCCGTTCTGGTACATCCAGTCACTGCCACCGGATTGACCAGCGGCGATAGCGACCGTACCCGGGCAGGGCGCCGATTGCGAACTTGCCCCCCGCCGCCGTGTCGCCGCGATGGTGGTCTATGCGAGGGCGTGCTCGACGGTGTCGCGAGCGACGATCGCCGCCTCCCGTAGAGCGGCCACGTCCGGACCGTGTCGCAGGACGTCGCGGGAAGAGTTGGGCAGCAACAACTCTGACGAACCCTGGAACAGGGAGGGCAGGTCCTGCGCGGTGGCACCCTGGGCGCCGAGTCCGGGCGCGAGGATCGGCCCCGAGAACGTCCGCAGATCGAGCCCGTGTCCGCGTGTCGCACCCACCACGAGACCCATGACGTCGTCGTTCGCCCGCGTGTTGACCGCCGCGGCCTCGTCGACCACGGCCTGCGCGACGCTCGCACCGGTGGCGGTGACCGCCTGCTGCAGCGCCGCGCCCTCGGGATTCGACGTGCGTGCGAGCACGAACAGGCCGCAACCGTGCTCAGTCGCCTGCTCGACGAACGGCGTCAGCGCACCCACCCCGAGGTAGGGCGAGACCGTCACGGCGTCCGAGGCGAGTGGTGAGGACGGGTCCAGCCACGCCCGGGCGTACGCCTCCGACGTGGACCCGATGTCCCCACGCTTCGCGTCCGCGACGACGAGCACGCCCGCCGCACGCAGATCGGCGATGGTCCGCTCGAGCACGGCGAGTCCACCGGACCCGAAGCGCTCGAAGAACGCCACCTGCGGCTTGACCACCCCGATGTCCGACGCGAACGCCTCGACGCAGAGCCGCGCGAAGCGGTCGAGGCCCGCCACGGTGTCGTCGAGGCCCCACGACGCGAGGATCGCGGAGTGCGGATCGATGCCGACACACAGGCGTCCCCGCGACCGGACGGCCGCGGTCAGCTTCCTGCGCCACACCCCGGCCTCCGGACTACCGGTCACCGAGGGGTGACCGGGTCGGTCGTGGCCGTCGGCCCGGTGCCCGCTCGCAGGTACGTCGTCAGCGAGCTGTGCAGATCCTGGAGCGACTGCACCCCGATGTCGCCGCGGATGCTCGCCTCGATCCCCTGCACCGCGGCCGCGGCACCCTGCACGGTGGTGATGCACGGGATGTTGCGCGCCACCGCGGCGCTGCGGATCTCGTACCCGTCGACCCGCGGGCCGGAGTTTCCGAACGGTGTGTTGAACACCATGTCGACCTCCCCTTCGCGGATCAGGTCCACGATGGTCCGCTCACCGTCCTCGAGCACGTCGGAGTGCTTGCGCACCACGTCGCTGCTGATGCCGTTGCGGCGCAGCATCTCCGCCGTTCCCTCGGTCGCGAGGATGCGGAAGCCCAGATCGGCGAGCCGCTTGACCGGGAACACCATCGACCGCTTGTCGCGGTTCGCGATGGACACGAAGATCGACCCCGTCGTCGGCAGCGAGCCGTACGCGGCGGTCTGGCTCTTCGCGAACGCGGTACCGAAGTCCGCGTCGATTCCCATGACCTCGCCGGTCGACTTCATCTCGGGGCTCAGGAGGGTGTCGACGCCACTGCCGTCCGCCTTGCGGAACCGGTTGAAGGGCAGCACGGCCTCCTTGACCGCGACCGGTGCATCGAAGGCAGCGTGCCCGCCGTCACCGGTGGGCGGCAACACGCCGTCCGCCCGCAACTCCGCGATGGTCGCGCCCAGAGCGATCCGGGCCGCGGCCTTCGCGAGCGGCACCGCCGTGGCCTTGGAGACGAAGGGCACCGTGCGGCTCGCACGAGGGTTGGCCTCGAGCACGTAGAGCACGTCGTCCTTGAGGGCGTACTGCACGTTGAGCAGCCCGCGGACCCCGATCCCGAACGCGAGCGCCTCCGTCGATCGGCGGACCGCGTCGATGTCGGTGCGGCCGAGCGTGATCGGGGGCAGCGCGCACGCGGAGTCGCCGGAGTGGATGCCCGCCTCCTCGATGTGCTCCATGACGCCGCCGAGGTAGACCTCGGTGCCGTCGCACAGGGCGTCGACGTCGATCTCGATCGCGTCCTCGAGGAACCGGTCCACCAGCACGGGGTGCTCCGGCGTGAGCTCGGTGGCGCGGGAGATGTAGTCGTCCAGCGACGCCTCGTCGTAGACGATCTCCATGCCGCGTCCGCCCAGCACGTACGACGGACGCACGAGCACGGGGTAACCGATCTCGCTCGCGATGCGCTTCGCGCCGTCGAACGTAGTGGCCGTGCCGAACTTCGGCGCGGGCAGACCGGCGGCGACGAGCACCTCACCGAACTCCTTGCGGTCCTCCGCCAGGTCGATCGCCTCGGGCGACGTGCCGACGATCGGCACACCGGCGTCCTGCAGTCGCTGCGCGAGACCGAGCGGCGTCTGCCCACCGAGCTGGCAGAGGACACCGACGACACCTGGTCCACCTTCGCCCGACTCCTTCTCCGCCAGGTACACCTCGAGCACGTCCTCGAACGTGAGCGGCTCGAAGTACAGACGATCCGCCGTGTCGTAGTCGGTGGAGACGGTCTCGGGGTTGCAGTTCACCATCACGGTCTCGTAGCCGGCGGCCGAGAGCGTCGTGGCCGCGTGCACGCACGAGTAGTCGAACTCGATGCCCTGGCCGATGCGGTTGGGACCGGAGCCCAGGATGAGCACCTTGCCGAGCGTGGTCTGCGGGGCCACCTCGGTCTCCGCGCCGGGATCGAGCTCGTACGTGGAGTAGTGGTACGGCGTCTTCGCCTCGAACTCCGCGGCGCACGTGTCGACGGTCTTGAAGACGGGCCGCACTCCCAGCCGGTGGCGCAGCGAGCGCACCCCGTCCTCGCCCGCGAGCTCGGGACGCAGTGCCGCGATCTGCCGATCGGACAGGCCCGAGTGCTTGGCCCGACGCAGCAGGTTCTCGTCGAGGACGGGAGCGTCGAGCAGCCGGGTCCGCAGTTCCACCAGACCGGCGATCTCGTCGATGAACCACGGGTCGATACCGGACGCGGCGGCGACCTCCTCGACGGTGCCGCCGAGGCGCAGTGCCAACTCGGCGTCGTAGATGCGTCCCTCGGTGGGAACCTTCAGGTCGGCCAGCACCGCCTGCAGATCGTGCGCCCGGTCCCCCGCCAGCACCTCGTCCGACGTGGTCCAGAATCCGGTGGCCTTGGTCTCGAGCGACCGCAGCACCTTGCCGAGCGCCTCGGTGAAGTTGCGGCCCAGGCTCATCGCCTCGCCGACCGACTTCATCGTCGTCGTGAGGGTGGCGTCGGCGCCCGGGAACTTCTCGAACGCGAAGCGCGGCGCCTTGACGACGACGTAGTCCAACGTCGGCTCGAAACAGGCCGGTGTCTCGCCCGTGATGTCGTTGACGATCTCGTCGAGGCTGTACCCCACCGCGAGCTTCGCCGCGATCTTGGCGATCGGGAATCCCGTCGCCTTCGAGGCGAGTGCACTCGACCGCGAGACGCGCGGGTTCATCTCGATGACGATCAGACGACCGTCCTTCGGATCGATCGCGAACTGGATGTTGCATCCGCCCGTGTCGACGCCGACCTCGCGGAGGATGGCGATGCCCAGATCGCGCATCTTCTGGTACTCGCGGTCGGTGAGCGTCATCGCCGGAGCGACCGTCATGGAGTCGCCCGTGTGCACACCCATCGGGTCGACGTTCTCGATCGAACACACGATCACCACGTTGTCGCGGTTGTCGCGCATCAGCTCGAGCTCGTACTCCTTCCATCCGTAGATGGACTCCTCGATGAGCACGTTCGCAGACGGCGACGCGGCCAGTCCGCCGCCGGCGAGACGCTCGAGATCCTCGGTCGTGTACGCCATGCCGGAGCCGAGCCCGCCCATGGTGAAGCTGGGCCGGATGACGACGGGCAGGCCGAGTTCGGCAACGGTGTCGTGCACCTCGGCCATCGTGTAACAGACACGCGACCGGGCACTCTCGCCGCCGACCTTCGCGACGATGTCCTTGAACTTCTGGCGATCCTCACCGCGCTGGATCGCCTCGAAGTCGGCTCCGATGAGCTCGACGTCGTACTTCTCGAGGATCCCCTGCTCGTGTAGCGCCACCGCGCAGTTGAGCGCCGTCTGGCCGCCGAGGGTGGCGAGCACCGCATCGATGGGATGGCCCTCGGCCTTCTCCTTCGCGATGACTTTCTCGACGAACTCCGCCGTGATGGGTTCGACGTAGGTGGAGTCCGCGAACTCGGGGTCCGTCATGATCGTCGCCGGGTTCGAGTTCACGAGGCTGACCCGCAGGCCTTCCTCGCGGAGCACACGGCAGGCCTGCGTTCCGGAGTAGTCGAACTCGCATGCCTGACCGATGACGATCGGTCCGGATCCGATGACCAGGATGTGCTGGAGGTCTGTGCGCCGTGGCATTACTGGCCGGCTTTCTTGTCGAGGAGCTGCAGGAAACGGTCGAAGAGGTACTCGGCGTCGTGCGGACCGGCAGCGGCCTCGGGGTGGTACTGCACCGAGAACGCCGAGTCGTCGAGCAGGCGGACACCTTCGACGGTGCCGTCGTTCGCGCACGTGTGGCTGACGATCGCCCGGCCGAACGGGGTGTCGAACTCCTCGCCGGCCTCGCCCTCGAGCGCGAACCCGTGGTTCTGGGCCGTGATGGAGATGCGGCCCGTGCCGTGTTCGATCACCGGGATGTTCATGCCCCGGTGACCGAAGGTCATCTTGTAGGTGGAGCGGCCGAGTGCGCGGCCGAGGATCTGGTTGCCGAAGCAGATGCCGAACAGCGGGGTGCCGTCGCCGAGCACCTGCTCGGTCAGCCGCACCACCGAGTCTGCGGTGGCCGGGTCGCCCGGTCCGTTGGACAGGAACACGCCGTCCGCGCCGAGTGCCCGCACCTGGTCGATGTCGGCGTTCGCCGGGACCACGTGGACCCGGATTCCCCGCTGCGCGAACATGCGCGGCGTGTTCGACTTGATGCCGAGGTCGACCGCGACGACCGAGTACCGGGGCTCGCCCTCGGGGTCGACCGTGTAACCCTCGGTCGTGCTCACCTCGCCCGCCAGATCCGCACCCACCATGCTCGGCTGGCTGCGCACGGTCTCGATCAGCGCGTCGACGTCGGTGAGGGCCTCCCCGGAGAAGATGCCGGCCTTCATCGACCCGCGGGTGCGCAGGTGCCGCACCAGCGCGCGGGTGTCGATCTCGGCGATGCCGACGACGTCCTGCCGCGCCATCTCCTCACCCAGGGTGCCGGTCGAGCGCCAGCTCGAGCTGCGGCGGCTGGGGTCGCGGACGGCGAACCCGGCGACCCACATACGGGAGTCGTCGGCGTCGCCGGTGCGTCCGACGGACTCGTTGTCCTCACCGTTCCAGCCGGTGTTGCCGATCTGAGGGGCCGTGGCCACCACGATCTGGCGGTGGTAGCTCGGATCGGTCAGCGTCTCCTGGTAGCCGGTCATGCCGGTGCAGAACACCGCCTCGCCCAGGGTCGAACCCCGGGCTCCGAACGCGGTGCCACGGAAGATGCGCCCGTCCTCGAGGACCAGTGCCGCGGCGTCCTGGGTGCTCACGCGGTCTCCTTCTCGTCACTGCTCGTGTCGTCCACCCACTGCGGGTAGACCGTCTTGTCGTCGGCTCGGAAGCCGGTGTCGATCTCGGTGCCGGTGGGCAGTTCCCAGCGGACGACCAACAGGCCGTCCCTGGTCATGACCTTGCCGGCGAGGCCACGCTCGGTCCGCACGGCGCGGAGCGAGTCGGCGGGCATCCAGATGTCGGACTCCCCCGTGCGCTCGAGCAGGATGCCCGTCTCGTAGCGCGTCAGCGTTCCGGTGGCGCGATGGCCCATGTCGCCCACGGCGATCCGGTTCTGCCAGCTCGGGGCCAACGTCGATCCCACGTACAGACCTGTGCAGGCCGGGGTGACGACGGCGCCGAGCTGCTCCGGCACGGCCGGGAGGGTTCCGATCGCGTCGGCCTGACGCTTCTGACGGTTCTTCCAGCCCCAGATGATCAGGCCGATCATGGCGACCCAGAACACGAGGAAGCCGACCACCAACAGCACTCTGTCCATCTAGTTCATCCCTCCCGATGGCGCGGCCGCGACTCCGTCGCGGCTGGTGATCCGTCCGCGCAGCACCGTCGCGGTGACCTTCGCGGGCAGCTCGAGCGACTCGTACGGGGTGTTGGCGGACAGCGAGGCCAGATCCCTCGGGACGACGGTCCACCGGACGTCCGGGTCGACGATCGTCAGGTTGGCGGGCTCTCCGACCGCGATGGGCCGACCCTGGTCGGTGAGCCCGACGATCTCCGCCGGTCGCTCGCTCATGACCCGTGCGACGCCGCGCCAGTCGAGCAGACCGGTCTCCACCATGGTCGTGACGATCACCGACAGGGCGGTCTCGAGACCGAGCATGCCGGGCCGGGCCTGCGAGAACTCGCAGCACTTGTCCTGCTCGGCGTGCGGCGCGTGATCGGTGGCCACGCAGTCCACGACACCCGAGGCCAACGCCGCGCGGAGTGCCTGGACGTCGGAGGCCTCCCGCAGCGGCGGGTTCACCTTGTTCACGGCGTCGTAGGTCTCGAGACGCGAGTCGTCCAGGAACAGATGGTGCGGTGTCACCTCGGCCGTGATGGCGATGCCCTGCTTCTTCGCCCAGTCGAGGAGCTCCACGGTGCCGGCGGTGGAGGCGTGGCAGATGTGGACGCGGCTGCGCGCGTCCCGCGCGAGGATCGCGTCGCGGGCGACGATGGACTCCTCCGCGGACCGCGGCCATCCGGTGAGACCCAAGCGCGCCGCGGTCGGACCCTCGTGGGCGACGGCACCTTCGGTGAGCCGCGGCTCCTCGGCGTGCTGCGCGATGAGCACTCCCAGGCCGGCCGCGTACTCGAGGGCACGGCGCATCAGCAGTGGGTCGGCGACGCAGTGACCGTCGTCCGAGAACATCCGGACCGCACCGACACCCGCGTTCATGGTGGCCATCTCCGCCAGGGCCTTGCCCTGCAGGCCCACGGTGACGGCGCCGACGGGGTGGACGTCGACCAGCCCGACCTCCTGGCCGCGACGCCACACATGGTCGGTGACCACCACGGAGTCCGCGACCGGAGAGGTGTTCGCCATCGCGAAGACGGCGGTGTATCCGCCGAGAGCTGCTGCGGCGGAACCCGTCTCGATGGTCTCGGTGTCCTCGCGGCCCGGCTCCCGGACATGGGTGTGCAGATCGACGAAGCCGGGCAACAGAACGCCACCGGCCCCGTCCACGATCTCGGCACCCTCGGGAACGGTGACGTCCGCGCCGATCGCGTCGATGACGCCGCCCGACACCACCACGTCCACGGGATCACCCTCGCCGTAGGGGCGCACCGAGCGCAGCACCACGGTCCCGCTCATCGCGCGAGTCCCGGGGTCGGCTCGGACCCGATGAGCAGGCGGAACAGCACTGCCATACGCACGTGCACTCCATTCTGGACTTGTTGCAGGACGGCGGTCTCGGGTGCGTCGGCGACCGAGAAGCCGATCTCCATGCCGCGGAGCATCGGACCGGGGTGCAGCACCACCGCGTGGTCGGGAAGCAGATCGAACCGCTTCTGCGACAACCCGTATCCGATGGAGTACTCCCGCGCCGACGGGAAGAAGCCACCGTTCATGCGTTCGGCCTGGACGCGCAGCATCATGACGGCGTCGAGCGCCGGCAGTTCGGAGTCGAGCGACGGTGCCACGGTGACGGGCCAGGTCTCGATGCCGACCGGCAGCAGAGTGCGCGGCGCGACGACCACCACCTCGGCACCGAGCGTGGCCAGCAGGAACGCGTTGGACCGGGCGACGCGGCTGTGCAGGACGTCACCGACGATGGCGATGCGGCGGCCCTCGATTCCGCCGAGACGCTGGCGCAGCGTCAGCGCGTCGAGCAGCGCCTGGGTGGGATGCTCGTGCGTGCCGTCCCCGGCGTTGATCACGGCCGGACCCGAGCCGTCGGACAGGGCCGTCCACTGGGCGATGCGGTGCGCCGCACCGGACGCGGGGTGCCGCACGATCAGGGCGTCCGCGCCGGCCGCTCGCAGCGTGAGGGCGGTGTCGCGCAGCGACTCACCCTTCGACGCGGAGGAACTGCTCGCGCTGACGTTGACGACGTCCGCGCTCATCCACTTGCCCGCGACCTCGAACGACACTCGGGTGCGCGTCGAGTTCTCGTAGAAGACGGTCATGACCGTCTTGCCGCGCAGGGTGGGGAGTTTGCGCACGTCGCGGCCGAGCAGCGCCTGCTCGAAGCGCTCCGCCTCATCCAGGATGTCGGTGGCGTCGTCGCGGCTCAGGTCCATCGTCGACAGCAGGTGCCGGGCACTCACGAGAGCTCCACCCCGTCTCGACCGTCGTGCTCGTCGAGCAGCACCGAGACGTCCTCGGTGCGCGCGGTCGGCACGTTCTTGCCCACGTAGTCCGCGCGGAGCGGGAGTTCGCGGTGGCCGCGGTCGATGAGCACCGCGAGCTGCACGGCCCGCGGACGCCCGAGATCGCGGAGAGCGTCGAGCGCGGCGCGCACCGATCGGCCGGAGAACAGCACGTCGTCGACGATCACGACGAGAGCGCCGTCCACACCGGTGTCGGGCATCGAGGTGCGCTCGAGCGCGCGATGGGGCTTGCTGCGCAGATCGTCGCGGTAGAGCGTGATGTCGAGAGAACCGACCGGCGGGCGGAGTCCGGAGTACTCCTCGATCCGGTCCGCGAGGCGCGTGGCGAGAGTGGAACCGCGAGTGGGGATACCCACGAGAACCAGCGGAGCGGCGTCGGCCGAGCCGAATGCGGTCTTCTCGATGATCTGGTGGGCCATCCGGGCGATGGTGCGGCCGACGTCCGCCGACGACAACAGCTCGCGGGACTGGCCTGCTGGACCGGGGGTACCGGGCTCGTCTGAGGACACGAGAACAGGTGACCTCCTTCTCCGCCTCACTGGACGGATCGTTAAAGGATGTCTGACGCGGTGACTATACCAACCACGCCGGGCTCGAACTCAGCTCGAGGCGGGCGGTACGGCGTCGTCGGCGGTGTTCTCCGTCACGGGCCGGCTCTGCGCCGCCGGACGCGCCGCCGCGGCGGCGCGCACCTGGGGTGCGACGAGCACGATCTGGCCCAGCACCCCGTTGACGAAGGACGGCGAGTCGTCGGTGGAGAGTTGCTTGGCCAGCTCGACCGCCTCGTCGACGGCCACCACCGGCGGGACGTCGACCGCGTTGAGCAGTTCCCAGACCGCGACGCGCAGGATCGCGCGGTCGACGGCGGGGAGACGATCGAGAGTCCACTGGTGCAGGTGATCCCCGATGACCGAGTCGACGCGGTCGAGGTTCTCGGCCACTCCGGTCACGAGAGTCGTGGTGTACGCGTTGACCGGCGCCACCGTCTCCTCGTGAGCGGACAGCTCGCCGCGCTCGGTCGCGAGCACCACGGGATCGAGATCCCGAGCCTCGGCCTCGAAGAGGAAGTCGACGGCGCGCTTACGCGCCTTGTGCCGTGCTCCGAGCTTCTTCGCCGCCGGCTTGCCCGGTGCGGCAGGGTTCTTGGAAGGCTCGCTCACTCAGGAATTCACGCGCCCGAGGTAGTTGCCGTCGCGGGAGTCCACCTTGAGCTTGTCGCCGGTGTTGATGAAGAGCGGCACGTTGATCTCGGCACCCGTCTCGAGGGTCGCCGGCTTGGTGCCACCGGTGGAGCGGTCGCCCTGCAGACCCGGATCGGTGTGCTGGACGATCAGCTCGACCGTGACCGGCAACTCGACGTACAGCGGCAGACCCTCGTGCATCGCCACCTGGACCTTCATGTTCTCGAGCAGGAAGCGCGAGACCTCGCCGATGGTCGCCTCGGCGACGGAGATCTGGTCGAAGGTGTCGCCGTCCATGAAGACGTAGTCCGAACCGTCGTGGTAGAGGTACGTCATATCGCGTCGGTCGACCGTCGCGGTCTCGACCTTGACGCCCGCGTTGAAGGTCTTGTCGACGACCTTGCCCGACGTGACGTTCTTGAGCTTGGTGCGCACGAAGGCCGGTCCCTTACCAGGCTTGACGTGCTGGAACTCGATGATGGACCACAACTGGTTCTCGATGTTGAGAACGAGTCCGTTCTTGAAATCACTGGTGGAAGCCACTTGCTTCGCGTCTCCTCGTCGACTGTCGTCTCGGTCTCTCGGTACCCGGACGCCGCGCACGGCCTCCGGGCCTGACAAGCACTGGTCGGCAGGCCCTCGCCTACAGAACGGTGAACTCTTTGCTGGTGAGCGTCAGCAGTTCCGGCTCGTTCTCTCGAACGATGAGCGTGTCCTCGATCCGTACGCCTCCGCGACCGGAGAAGTACACGCCGGGCTCGACTGTCACCGCAGCACCGCAGAGCAGTGTACCGGTGCCGGTGGCACCGATTCCCGGCGCTTCGTGGATCTCGAGTCCCACGCCGTGGCCGAGTCCGTGCAGGAACTTGTCCCCGTGCCCCGCGTCCACGATGACCGAGCGAGCCGCTCCGTCCACCGCCTGCACGTCGGCGCCGGGGAGGACGGCGGCGCGTCCGGCGGCCTGCGACTGTTCGACGAGGGCGTACAGCTCGCGCTGCCAGTCCGCGGGGGTGCCCAGCACGTAGGTACGCGTCATGTCGGAGTGGTACCCGTCCACCTCCGCGCCGAAGTCCAGCTTCACCAGGTCACCCTGCTCGAGCACCGCACCGGTGGGGCGGTGGTGCGGCACCGCCGAGTGTGCGCCCGCGGCCACGATGGTCTCGAACGAGATGGCGTGCGCTCCCAGCTCGAGCATGAGGAACTCCAGATCGATCGCGACCTGCTTCTCGGTCCGGCCCGCGCTGATGCCACCCCGCTCGATCAACGCGGCCAGCGCGGCGTCGGCGACACCGCAGGCGCGTCGCAGCGCGTCGATCTCGCTCTCGTCCTTGATCATCCGCAGCTTCTCCACCAGTCGCGGCATGCGCTGGAGCGAGAGCGAGGACGCGGCGTCGGACCATGCCTGATGCTCGTCGACGGACACGACGTGCGATTCGAATCCGACGGTCTGCCCGCCCCGCGCACCGCCGGCGTCCTGCAGCAGGCGAACAGGGCCCGCGCGGTCGATCACCGCCGCGAGGTCGGGCACCTGCTCGCCCACCTGCGTCACGTACCGACCGTCGGTGCACACCACGGTGCCGGACTCGTCGGAGGCGGAGTCGTGCGCACTCAGCAGCAGCGCGGCATTGGAACCGGTGAACCCCGTGAGGTACCGGACGTTGAGCAGATCGGTCACCAGGAGCGCGTCGGCCTCCCGGTCGCGGACGAGTTCTCGGAGGGCGTCGCGCCGTGCGGCGCGGTCGGAGGACGGCATCTCTCGAACCTACCGCCGCCGTCACCGACGGCCGGCGACACCGGTCCGCCCGACGACACCGCACCCGGATATGTGGGCAGAAGCACACGTGGCCGACCGTGGTGATTACTGTGTGCAGCATGACTGGGTGGGTGGTTCGCGGTGTGGGGATGGCGCTGGTTCATGTGGTGGCACGAGTGCTGCTCGCGCTGGCGGTCTCCGCCTGGCCCGCGCAAGGGTCCGTGTTGCGCATGATCACGCTGGCCGCCGTCGTTCTCGTGGCCGTCGTGTGGGGCGGAATCGACGGGATCAACGCGCACCGCCGCGGTGACCACGGCGAGGGCCGGACCGATTTCACGATGCTGTGGCTGAAGGCGTCGGTCGTGGCCGGTGTTCTCGCCGGGCTCGTCTGCTGGGTGTTCTCGGCGGTGGCGAACCTCGCGGTGAGCAGCAACTCCCTCTTCTTCGAGGTCACCTCCGGCGCGGCGTTCACGATTCTGCTCGTCTTCATCCCCACGGTCATCGCCGTCACGGTGGGCCGCTGGCTGGCCGGACGCGGCGACGACAAGCAGGAGGACCTGCGGCCGGGCAAGAAGGAGGACGCGACCGAGCGCGACCGCGTCACCTTCGGAGCACCCGCACGAGGCGAGTCGGACGCCGACACCGAGGTCTTCGCGCCGGTCCGGGACTCCGATCGGCGCCCGAACCTCGCGAAGGGCGACCGCTCCTCCTGACCGACCCCGTCGTCAGAGGAAGATCGACGACCCCGTCGTCGGCTCCTCACGCGCCACTGCGGAGTACGCGGCGGCCAGGAGCGCCGGATCCGGTCCCTCGAGGCGGCCCGGCTTGGCCAGTCCGTCCAGCACGACGAAGCGCAGCAGCCCGTTGCGGTTCTTCTTGTCCGTCTGCATGCCCGACAGCAGATGGGCGAACGCGTCCGCGTCGTAACTGACGGGCAGTCCCACCGCCTGCAGGATGCTGCGGTGCCGGTCGGCGACATCGTCCGACAGTCGCCCCGCGAGACGTCCGAGCTCGGCGGCGAACACCAGACCCACGGAGACCGCGGCGCCGTGGCGCCACTTGTACTTCTCGCGGCGCTCGATCGCGTGTCCCAGGGTGTGGCCGTAGTTCAGGATCTCGCGAAGATCGGACTCCCGGAGATCGGCCGCGACGACCCGAGCCTTCACCTCGATGGAGCGCCGGATCAGCTCGGGCAACACCTCGCCCGTCGGGTCCAGCGCGGCAGCGGGATCCGCCTCGATGAGGTCGAGAATCACCGGGTCGGCGATGAATCCGGTCTTGATCACCTCCGCGAGCCCGGCCACGATCTCGTTGTGCGGCACCGTCTCGAGGGTCGCCAGGTCCACCAGGACGGCCGCAGGCTCGTGGAAGGCACCGACGAGGTTCTTCCCGGCGTCGGTGTTGATGCCGGTCTTGCCTCCCACGGCCGCGTCGACCATGGCGAGCAGCGTGGTGGGCACGTGCACGATGCGGACGCCGCGCATCCAGGTGGCCGCGACGAAGCCGGCGAGATCGGTGGCCGCGCCGCCGCCCAGGCTGACCACGGCGTCGCTCCGCGTCAGACCGATGCGGCCGAGCACCTCCCAACAGAAGCCGGCGACGGCCAGTTCCTTGCCGTCCTCGGCATCGGGGATCTCGATGCGGTGTGCGTCGATCCCGTTGTCCGCCAGTGCTGCTCGGACGGCCTCGGCGGTCTCGGCGAGCGGAGGCTGATGGAAGATCGCGACGGTGCGCGTGCCCGCGAGCTGCTCCACCAGGTCGGTGAGCAGACCGCGACCGATGATCACGGGGTACGGATTCGCCGTCCGGACGTCGATACGAACAGGTTCTGTCACGAGAGCGTCTCCTGTGCTGGGGGTGGATCCTGCGGTGGTCGGGTACGGCCGGTCCGTGGTGCCGACTGCCGCGGCAACGGTCCCGGATCGGTGGGGATCGGACGTCCGCCCTTGCGCCGGATCCGGCGCCGCGGCGAGGTCCGCTGCGGTGGTGCGGCCGGCGCGGGGACGCGGTCGGCGGGGGCGACGCCGAGACGGCCGAGCACAGCGGTGACGACGCGAGCGGGGCTGCGGCCGTCCGTGCGGACACGGATGGTGGACACCTCGCGGTACAGGGGTCGCCGAGTACGCATCAGTTCGCGGTACTTCGCCCGTGGGTCCGAGCCGGCCAAGAGGGGTCGTGAAGCGTTGGCACTGGTCGCACCGGTGCGCCGGAGGCCCTCGCCGACACTGATCTCGAGGTAGACGACGGTGTGACCGCGGAGCGCCGCACGAGTGCGCGAGGACAGGATCGCCCCACCGCCCAGGGACACGATGCCCGGATACGTGCGCAGCGCATCGAGCACGATGCGCTCCTCGATGGCACGGAACTCCGCCTCACCGCTCTCGGCGAAGATCTGCGGGATGGTGCGGCCGGTGTCCTTCTCGATGGCCACGTCCGTGTCGTACACCTGCGTGCCCAGGGCCTGAGCCAGCCGTCGGCCGATGGTGGACTTCCCGGCGCCGGGTGGCCCGATCAGCACCGCGCGCGGCGGACCGGAAACCTCCCCGGCCTGCCCGGCATCCTGCGACCGGCCTCCGGCCTGCCCGGCATCCTGCGACCGGCCTCCGGCCTGCCCGGTCATCGCGGCGGACGGGCTTGCGCGTTCTCCACGTAGCGGCGCACGTTGCCGGCGGTCTCGGCGACGGAGTCGCCTCCGAACTTCTCCAGCGTGGCGCGGGCGAGCACCAGAGCCACCATGGTCTCCGCGACGACCCCCGCGGCCGGCACGGCGCAGACGTCGCTGCGCTGGTGGATGGCCACCGCACCCTCGCCGGTGGACATGTCCACCGTCGCCAGGGCACGCGGAACCGTGGAGATGGGCTTCATGGCCGCGCGCACCCGCAGCGGGGCGCCGTTGGTCATGCCGCCCTCGATGCCGCCGGCGCGGTTGGTGGTGCGGACGATCCCGTCCGGGCCGGGGAGGATCTCGTCGTGGGCGGCGCTGCCGCGGCGGCGTGCGGTCTCGAACCCGTCGCCGACCTCGACACCCTTGATGGCCTGGATGCCCATGAGTGCCGCGGCGAGCTGCGCGTCGAGCTTACTGTCGCCGGTGACGAACGAGCCGAGTCCCACGGGAAGGCCGTGGACGACCACCTCGACGATGCCGCCGAGGGTGTCCCCGTCGCGCTTGGCCGCTTCGATCTCGGTGATCATGGACTGCTCGGCCACGGCGTCGAACGCCCGCACGGGGCTGGCGTCGATCGCCTCGATGTCTCCCGCCGACGGCTCCGGGCCCTCGTACGGGTCGGACGCGCCGATCGAGATGACGTGCGACAGGACGTCGACGCCGAGGACCTGTTTCAGGAACTGTCGCGCGACGGTGCCGACCGCGACGCGGGCGGCGGTCTCCCGTGCGCTGGCGCGTTCGAGCACGGGCCGGGCGTCGTCGAAGCCGTACTTGAGCATGCCCGAGTAGTCGGCGTGGCCGGGGCGCGGACGGGTCAGGGGCGCATTGCGCGCGAGGTCGGCGAGCACGGCGGGATCGACCGGGTCGGCCGCCATGACGGTCTCCCACTTCGGCCACTCCGTGTTGCCGATCTCGATGGCGACGGGACCGCCGAGCGTCGAGCCGTGCCGGACACCGCCGATGACGGTGACCTTGTCGGCCTCGAACTTCATGCGGGCGCCGCGGCCGTAGCCCAGGCGTCGTCGGGCGAGCTGAGCTCCGATGTCCTCGGAGGTCACCTCGACTCCGGCCACCATGCCCTCGAGAATGGAAACCAGGGCAGGGCCGTGAGATTCTCCGGCAGTGATCCATCGCAACACGGATCGATCTTTTCACGTCCCGGCGTTCACCCACGCCACCAGGGTCGCCGCACACAGAGCGGGTCCGTGCGGAATCCCCGCCGCTCCCCCGGTTCGTCCCGTCATCGCCGCCAGCACCAGCGTCGTCGTCGGTGCCAGCACGGCGGCCACGGTCCACACGGACGGCCCCGAGACCGCGCCCAGTCCCCCGAGTGCGAGACACAGCTTGACGTCGCCGCCTCCGATCGATCCGGGTGACGCCACCGACCCGACGAGGTGGACACCGGCCAGAGCCAGGCCGCCGAGGAGCGCCGACTCGCCCCCACCCTGGTGGGCGGCTGCCAGGAGCACCGCACCCGCGGCGGGCAGCGTCAGATCGTCCGGCAGGCGGTGACGGACCAGGTCGACGAGCGCGACGGCACAGGACCACGCCCCGACCGCGAGGATCGCCACGTCGGTGGTGACCGCGCCGAGCGCGGCACCGACGACGGCGGCCGCGAGCAGGTCGGGCACCGTCGGCGTCACCCACCGACCGACGGTGAGAAGAGCGAGGCAACACAGCGCGGATCCGAGGAGGACGGTCATGCAGTCACGGTGGCACCGGTGACTCCCATGATCCGTGCCGCGGCGACCGCCCGGGGACGACGGCGCACCCGGGGATGGTCAGGACTCCCGGAGAGCCCGCTCCATCGCAGCACGCGGGGCAGGCATACCGGTGAACTGCTCCACCTGACCGAATGCCTGGTGCAGCAGCATCGCGAGGCCGCCGACGACGACGCCACCGGACTCCTCGACCGCGGCGGCCAGCGGCGTGGGCCACGGGTGGTAGATCGCGTCCAGCAGCACGCGCGTCCCGCGCAGTTCGTCGATCATCGCAGCGCCGCCCTCGGGCGGGACGGTGGACACCACGGCTGCCGCGTCCGCGACCGCTCGCGGCAGCGCGTCGTCGTCCGGTGCACTCCACCGGGCGGTGAGACCGGCGTCGCGCGCACAGACCAGAGCTCCCTCCGCCCGCTCCTCGTCCCGCGAGACGACGGTGACCGCACTCGCCCCGAGATCACGCAGAGCGACGAGCGCCGGGCGGGACGTTCCGCCCGCCCCGACCACGACCACCGACGCTCCCGACAGGTCACGGACACCGACCGTGCCGAGGGCGCCCGTGACACCGTCGACGTCGGTGCAGTCGGCGCGCCAGCCCGAGTCGGTGCGTACCAGGGTGTTCGCCGAGCCCACAGCGATAGCGCGCTGCGTTCGTTCGGTCGCACAGGCCAGAGCCGCGAACTTGCCCGGCATCGTCACCGACAGTCCCACCCACTCGGGTCCGAGGCCGTCCACGAACTCCGGAAGCCGTTCCGCGGTGCACTCCACCCGCTCGTAGGTCCACCCGGTGAGCCCGAGCTCCCGGTACGCCGCCGCGTGCAGGATCGGTGAACGCGAGTGCGCCACCGGCGACCCCAGAACGGCCGCGCGCCTCGTCGACGAGGCGTCGGAGACGGACGTCACCGGCCGCTGTCGAGGAACCCGCCCTCGACCTTCGTGATGTTGTCCAGGTGCACCTGGTAGTCGTCGGTGAAGAGCGTCTCACCGGCGGCGTTGATGGTGACGAAGTAGAGCCAGTTGCCGGGCTCGGGAGCCTCGGCAGCCTGCACCGCTGCCACACCGGGAGAGCAGATCGGCGTCGCCGGCAGACCCTCCTTGGCGTACGTGTTCCACGGCGTGACGTTCGCACGGTCGGCGTCGGTGGTGGCCACCTCGGTGGTGTCCAGCGAGTAGTTGACCGTCGAGTCGAATTCCAGACGCTGCCCGATGGCGAGACGGTTGAGGATGACGCGCGCCACCTTGGCGAAGTCCTGCGGCAACGCCTCGCGCTCGATGAGGGACGACGCCACGAGCACCTGGTACGGGTCGAGACCCGAGGAGGCGCCTGCCTCCAGTAGACCGGTGTCCTCGTAGATCGCAGCACTCTCGGACACGAGCTGACGCAGGATGTCCGTCGGTGCGGCGCTGGGGTCGAAGTTGAACGTGCCCGCGGCGATGAGCCCCTCGAGCTGACGATCGCGATCCGGCACCTGCCGCACCGCGTCGGTCGCCCAGTCGGCGACACCGAGTGCGGAAGCATCGTCCCCCGCACCCGCGAGGTTCAGGTCGTCGTATGTCACGCACGGAAGACCCTCTCCGACAGCACAACTGGCCTCGGAGATCAGCGTGTAGATGCCCTTGCGGACGGCGCCGGTGTTGACGTCGGTCGAGTCGTGCAGCTGACGGCCCTCGGCGATCTGGATCTGGCCCACTCGCGATGCCGGGTCCACCAGTGCGGAGACGGCGTCGGCCGCCGCCATCTGCGAGCGCATCCGATAGAAACCGGGCTGCACGGAGGTCATCGCGGTGTTCTGGACCGCGGCCTCGTAGAAGGCCGCCGAGCTGGCGGTGACGTCCTTGTCCGCCATCTCGGTCGCGATCTCCTGTGCGGTGTCGCCCGAGGCGACCTGCACCACCACGGCGTCGCCGCCGGGACCCGGGTAGTCCTCCGCGACCGCGGCCCCGCCGCCGGTGAACTTCGACACACCCCACACACCTCCGACGGCCACGAGGCCGACCAGGACCAGCACACCGAGTCCGCCGATGATGCGCGAGCGACGCTTGCGACCGGCCGCGGCGCGGTCGCGGCGGGTGTCCGCGCGGCTCGCGCGGCTCGGGCGGTCACCGGGACCCGACGCCACTCGCGCAGGACGGGCGCGGCGGTCGTCGGCGAGCGGCTGACGGCGCAGGTCGTCGACCGGGAGATGCAGCTCGTCGGTGTCCCACTCGTCGCGTCGGCCGGGCCGCTGTCCACGACCGTCGTCCGTCACGGGGTCGTCCCCGGTGTGTCCTGCTCCGGACCGTGATTCTCGGGCACCGTTGCCCCCTCCTCGTTCGCCTGGGCGACCATCTCTCGCGCCAGGACACTGCGGCGCTCGTCGAGCCACCCTTGCAGGATGGCGACCGCCGCCGCCTGGTCGATCATCGACCGTTGGTCTCTCGCGCGGACGCCGCTGTCTCGAAGACCACGCGCGGCACTCACCGTAGTCAAGCGTTCGTCGGACAGCCGCACCGGCACGCCGGGCAGCGCACGGTGCAGGACTCGGGCGAAACGGACAGCCAACGTGGCGGCGGTTCCGCGCTCGCCGCGCAGCGTGCGCGGCAGACCGACGATGATCTCGACGGCCTCGTACTCCTCGGCGAGCGCGACGATCCGCTGGACGTCGGCCGAGTCGGTGTGCGTCTTCGCTGCGCGCGGGACCGTCTCGACGGGTGTGGCGAGGGTGCCGTCGGGATCGGAGGACGCCACTCCGACGCGCACGCTCCCGACGTCGATCGCGAGCCGCCGCCCTCGCCCCGGGTCGTCGGCGCCCGGCCGGTCGGGCGCGGAGCTGCCGGCGGCCACCGTCAGGAGTTCCCGGCGATCTCGGTGACGCGACCGAGCAGAGCCTCGATCGCCGCGGGAACACCCGACGCGTCGGACCCGGCTCCCTGCGCGGTGTCGGCCTTGCCACCGCCGCGGCCGCCGATGCTCGGACCGAAGGCACCCACCAGTTCACCGGCCTTCACGCCGAGTTCCTGCGCGGCCTTGGTCGTCGACACGACGAACGGCACCTTGCCGTCGACGTCTCCGAACAGCGCCACCACCGCGGGCTGCGTGCCGAACCGGCCGCGAACGTCGCCGACGAGGGTGCGCAGATCCGCGGCACCGACGCCGGCCGGCGCGGGCTCCGCGACGACGAGCAGCGACCCGACCCGGCGCGCCGTGTCGACGTAGGACCCGGCGGACGAGAGCACGGCGGCGGCGCGAGTGGCCTCGAGCTCCTTCTCGGCGACGCGGAGCCGTTCGACGAGGTTCTCGATCCGCGCGGGCACCTCGTCGGTGGGCACCTTGAGCGACGAGGCGACACCGGCGAGCAGCGCGCGCTCCTTGGCGAGGTACTTGTACGAGTCGAGGCCGACGAAGGCCTCGACGCGTCGCACGCCCGACCCGACCGACGACTCTCCGAGGAGCGTCACCGGGCCGATCTGCGACGAGTGCTGGACGTGGGTGCCGCCGCACAGTTCCATCGAGAACGGTCCGCCGATCTCCACGACCCGGACCTCGTCGCCGTAGTTCTCACCGAACAGCGCCATCGCCCCCATGGCCTTGGCGTCGTCGAGATCGGTGACGAAGGTGTTGACCGCGAAGTCGGACGCGACGGCGTCGTTGGTGACGGACTCGATGTCCTCGCGCTGCGACTCCGACAGCGCACCCTGGTACGTGAAGTCGAACCGCAGGTAGCCGGGCTTGTTCAGCGATCCGGCCTGTACCGCGTTCGGGCCCAGGATCTGGCGGAGTGCGGCGTGCACCATGTGCGTGCCGGAGTGTCCCTGGGTGGCGCCGCGGCGCCACTGCTGGTCGACGTGCGCGGTGACGACGTCGCCCTCGGTGAGCTGCCCCTCGTCGACGGTGACCTTGTGCACCCACACGGTCTTCGCGATCTTCTGCACGTCGCCCACGGTGACACTCAGTCCCGGGCCCGTGAGGGTGCCGATGTCCGCGAGCTGTCCGCCGGACTCGGCGTACAGCGGGCTGCGGTCGAGGATGACCTCGACCTTCTCCCCCGCAGCGGCGGTGGGCACCCGCACGCCCCCGGCGATGATCGCGAGAACCGTTGCCTCGCTGTCCAGCTCGTCGAAACCGGTGAACTCGGTGGGACCACGGTCGACGAACTCCTTGTACACCGTCAGGTCGGTGTGCGCGTGCTTGCGCGACTGCGCATCGGCCTTCGCACGGTTACGCTGCTCCGCCATGAGCGTGCGGAATCCGGCCTCGTCGACCTGCAGGCCCGCCTCGGCCGCCATCTCGAGTGTGAGGTCGATGGGAAAGCCGTACGTGTCGTGCAGGACGAAGGCCTCGTCACCGCTGATGCGGGTGCCGCCGGACGCGGTCACGGCCTGAGCAGCGTTGTCGAAAAGGCGCGATCCGGACGTGAGGGTCGCGAGGAACGCCTTCTCCTCGCCGACGGCGACGGACTCGATGCGCGCGAAGTCCTCGACCAGTTCCGGGTACGACTCGGCCATCGTGTCGCGGACGACCGTGACGAACCTCGCCATCGAGGGGTCCTCGGCACCGAGCAGGCGTGCGCTGCGCACGATCCGGCGCAGCAGACGCCGCAGCACGTAGCCACGGCCGTCGTTGCCCGGCGTCACGCCGTCGGCGATGAGCATGACCGCGGTGCGGGCGTGATCGGCGATGACGCGGAACCGTACGTCCGCGTCGTGGTTCTCCCCGTACCGACGGCCGGACAGTGCCTCGGCCTCGGTGATGACGGGACGGACCAGATCGGTCTCGTAGACGTTGTCGACGTCCTGCAGCAGGAACGCCACGCGCTCGACACCCATACCGGTGTCGATGTTCTTGCGCGGCAACGGCCCCAGGATCTCGAAGTCGTCCTTCGACGTCCCCTGTCCGCGCTCGTTCTGCATGAACACGAGATTCCAGATCTCGATGTAGCGGTCCTCGTCCGCCTCCGGACCGCCCTCCTTGCCGAACTCGGGTCCGCGGTCGTAGTAGATCTCCGAGCACGGCCCGCAGGGTCCGGGAATGCCCATGGACCAGTAGTTGTCGGCCATGCCTCGACGCTGGATGCGCTCGTCGGGCAGACCGGCGACGTCCTTCCAGATCTGGATGGCCTCGTCGTCGTCGAGATACGCTGTGGCCCAGATCCTCTCGGGATCGAAGCCGTAGCCACCGTCCTCGACGGACGAGGTGAGCAGTGACCACGCGAAGCCGATGACCTCGCGCTTGAAGTAGTCGCCGAACGAGAAGTTGCCGGCCATCTGGAAGAACGTGTTGTGGCGGGTGGTCACGCCCACGTTCTCGATGTCGCCGGTGCGCACACACTTCTGGACACTCACGGCACGCGCGAACGGCGGGGTGCGCTGCCCGAGGAAGTACGGGACGAACTGCACCATGCCGGCATTGATGAACAGCAGATTCGGGTCGTCGAGGACCAGCGAGGCGCTGGGGACGGGGGTGTGTCCCAGCTTCTCGAAATGGTCGAGGAAACGACGGCGAATCTCGTGAGTCTGCACGGAAACACCCTAGCGCGCGAGAGCACGCACGATTCTGCGGAGCTTGCCGACGCGCGTCTCGAGGTCGCGCTCCGCTCCGTGGTTGGTGGGCCGGTAGTAGTCGGTGCCCACCAGCTCGTCGGGCGGGTACTGCTGGGCGAGCACACCGTCGGGGTCGTCGTGCGGAAACTTGTAGCCCACCGCGTTGCCCAGTGAGGCGGCTCCCGTGTAGTGCCCGTCGCGCAGGTGCGGCGGCACGGCGCCTGCCTTCCCCGCCGCGATGTCGGCCATCGCCGCGGACAGCGCGCTGGTGACGGCACCGGACTTCGGTGCGGTGGCGAGGTGGATGGTGGCCTGGGCGAGGGCGAGCCGCGCCTCGGGCATCCCGATCGTCTGCACCGCCTGCGACGCCGCCGTCGCGACCAGCAACGCGGTGGGGTCGGCCATGCCGATGTCCTCGCTGGCGTGCACCACGAGCCTGCGGGCGATGAAGCGTGCGTCCTCACCGGCGGTGATCATCCGGGCGAGGTAGTGCATGGCAGCGTCGACGTCGGAACCGCGGATCGACTTGATGAACGCGCTGATGACGTCGTAGTGCTGGTCACCGTCCCGGTCGTACCGCACCGCGGCTCGGTCGACACTCTTCTCCACGGTCTCGAGATCCACGGTGCCGCCCGCACCCGCAGTGTCGGCGGCCGCCTCGAGCGCTGTCAGACCCCGTCGAGCGTCACCGCCGGCCAGCCGCACGAGGTGTCCGAGCGCCTCGTCGGTCACCGTCACCGACCCGCCGAGACCGCGCTCGTCCGCCAGGGCCCGCGTGAGAACCTCGCGGATGTCGTCGTCGGTGAGCGACCGGAGCTGCAGCACCAGGGACCGTGACAGCAGCGGCGACACGACGGAGAACGACGGGTTCTCCGTCGTCGCGGCGACGAGCAGCACGATCCGGTTCTCGACGGCGGCGAGCAGGGCGTCCTGCTGGGTCTTGGAGAACCGGTGCACCTCGTCGATGAAGAGCACGGTCTGCTCGTTGTTCAGCAGCCGGCGACGCGCCAGGTCGATCACGGCCCGGACGTCCTTGACGCCCGCGGAGAGCGCGGACAGGGCCTCGAACTTGCGGCCGGTGGCACCCGAGATCAGGGACGCGAGCGTGGTCTTGCCGGTGCCGGGTGGGCCGTAGAGCATGACCGACGCTGCCCCGGACCCCTCCACCAGGCGGCGCAGCGGGGCACCCGGGGTGAGGAGGTGGCCCTGGCCCACGACCTCGTCCAACGACCGTGGACGCATCCGCACGGCCAGCGGCGCACCCGGTGTGCTCGCACGCGGGGACGGGACGAACGCGTCCCCGTCGGGAGCAGCGGTGTCGTCGTCGAAGAGGGAGTCGTCGGCGCTCATCGGACGGTCAGGACGCGGCGGCGGGCCACCGCGCCGCGAGTGCCTGCCGGACATCGCCCGCGAAGTCCGCGAGATCGTGGTGCCCGACGAAGCGCGCGTACTCCGAGAGGATGGACCACCGCGTGGTCAGCGCGGCGGCGCGGGGCACCGAGAGGTGGTGCCGACGCAGTGCGGCGTTGCGGGTGTCGTCGTCGGGGAGGAACCAGTGCGTCGTGAGCCAGGCCCACACCAACTGGGCGTCCAGCAACTTGGCGTGCAGCACGTCGTCGTCGGCGAGGTGCGGCCAGATTCCGACCACCTCGGCGCGCCACGCATCGACCATGGCCTCGGCGCGTTCCGGCGTGAGATCGAGACGGCACAGGCAGCCGGGGTAGGACAGGAGCGTGTAGGCCACGTCGAGAGTGGCGTCCCGGAAGCCTCCCCACTCGTAGTCCAGGAATCGCACGCCCTCGTCGTTGACGATGATGTTGTCCGGGCACAGGTCCGACGGACTGAAGGCGCGGTGTCCGCCGGAACCGAAGAGTTTGGCCGCGCGGGCGACGGCGGCGGCGACCGCGGGCGGCACCTCGATGCCGAGATCCGCGGCGAGCATCGCCGGGACGTCCGACTGGGCCACCGCGACCTGATCGGCCAGCCCGTCCCGAGAATCGGCGACGCCGGCGCGACCGAGGAGCGCCCCGAAATCCTCCTCGCGGCCGAACGTGGCGGCGTGCATCCGCCCGAGTGCCTGGGCCAGAGCCATGAGCGAGTTGGTGACGGACGACGGATCGGGGTTCGCGATCAGACTGGTGAACGGCGCGGCGTCCCCCAGGTCACTGAGGACGAGGAGCCGTTCCTTCAGGTCGTACGCGATGAGGGACGGACCGGGACGGGTGTGCGTCGCGAGGGCGGTGGCGAACTGGTACGAGACCGCTTCGCGCAGGAACGCCGTGTGGTCTCCGGCGCCGAGACCCGTGCGGGACACCGACTCCGTGGACGTCTCGCGGACCTGCTTGATCACGAGCGTGCGGGGCAACTGGAACGGGTTCTCGGCCACCCGGACACGGATGACCACGGTGCGCCCGCTGCCGCCGAGATCGACCGGGTCGACCAGGGTCACCGATGCTCCCGTGCGTCTGGTGAGGAGTTCTCGTGCTGCTGCCACTGCTTCGGTGACCGGATCTGCCAACATTGCCGTCATCGATTGTCCGACCCACCTCGTTCGTGAACGGGCAGGTCATTCCTCGTTTCCGTACTCGCGTCGGCCCGCGAGGGCCGCCTGTGATGCTGTGTGCGTACTGCCGGAGCAAGATCGGGTTCCCCGCTCCACAGTCGATGAAACGGGCTCGCTGTGCGGTTTCTCGACCCTATCGCACTCTCCCGACAGCTCGGGGGCGCCGCTGGGACCTCGGTGACCATGAGAGGGAACGCCCGAGGTCACACGGCTCGGACGATCGGCGCGACGTCGACCGACACGGCGATGCGACTCCCCGCCGACTCCGTGTAGATGATGCCGCGCAGCGGCGGGACGTCGTCGTAGTCACGGCCCCACGCCACCGTCACGTAGCGCTCGTCCACCCACTGGTCGTTGGTCGGGTCGAATGCCAGCCACGAGCCGTCCGGTGACCGCACCGCCGCCCAGGCGTGGGTGGCGTCCACGCCCACCATGCGTTCCTTGCCCGGCGGCGGCTGAGTCGCGAGGTAGCCGGAGACGTAGCGCGCGGCGAGGCCGTGCGAGCGCAGGCACGCGACGGCGACCCGTGCGAAGTCCTGACACACACCGGTCCGAGCGGCGAGGACGTCCGCGACGGTCGTCGAGATGGTCGTCGACCCCGACAGGTAGGCGAAGTCGGTGTGGATCCGGTGGTTGAGGTCGAACACCGCTTCCACCAACGGGCGGCCCTCGGTCAGCGAGAGCGCGGCGTACTCGTGCACCTCGTCGGTGATCTCCGGTGGCACGAGATCGAGCACGAAGTCGACGTCCAGGGCCCCGTCGACCCCGGTGGGACGAGCACTCTCCCACGCCGTCGTCGCAGCCCGGGTGGTGAGGCGAGCTGGGTCGGGAGGGTCCACGGCGACCAGGGCGCGCGCGGTCACGCACAACCGGTCGTGATCGGTGGTGACGTGGAAGTAGACGTCCTCGTTCCCGAAGAGGTCGACACCGGTGGACCGGTCGGTCGGCGTCGGCGTCACGGTGACGGAGGCGTCGAGACACCGCTGCTCCGAGGTCGAGCGCGGGAAGAGGTGGCCGCGGCCGTACGACGACGACACGGTGCCCTGATAGACGTACTCGGTGCGGTGGGTGATGGCGTACCACCGCGCACCCTCGTGATCGGTCACGACAACACCCGTCCGCCGCCGCGTCCCCACAACGGCTGCGTGCCGCCGGGCAGCGTCAGGTGCGCCGCGGTGATCGACTCGGAGAGGTCGAGCAGATCGGTGTGCACCGACCGGACGACGTCGTCGAACTCCGATCGGGTCCCGGTGGCGTCGACGTCCTCGAGATCGGACGGGTCGACTCGGCGCAGCGTCGCGACGATGCGCTCGAGCGCCCGATCGGTGCGGGAGGTCCCCGTCGACCCGGGCAGCGACGCCAGGTTCACCGCTGCTCGTTCCACCGAGTGGATGACCGAGCGCGGGTTGCCGCCGTCGAAGAGCACGAGCTCGGCCACGGCGCCCACCTCGGGAGCACCGCGATAGCGGCGCCGGTAGGTGACCGACGAGTCGGCGGCGTTCAGCACCGCCCCGAGCACGGCCTGCTCGACGGCCGGTGGGCGCGCGGTGCCCACGGTCTCGGCGAGCAGGGCGGTGATCTGCAGAGCGCGCTCGATGCGCTTGCCCGTGTCCATGAGGAACCAGCCCGGATCGTGCACCATCGACTCGGCCGACAGACCGGCGACGGCGAGCATCGACCCCACGACACGGCTCTGCGTCGACCAGAGCCCCGCCTCGTCGGACACCGGCGACGCCGCACACTCGGCGAGCGCGGTGTCGAGCCGGTTGAACACCGCCCAGGTGTCCTCGCCCAGCTGATCTCGCACCGCGCGGGCACACGTCTGCAACGCTGCCACGGCGTGCGCGAGCGAACCGGTGCGCCGCGTCCGCACCGTCAGCGACCGGAACTCCGCGAGCAGGTCCGACCGCGTGGTCGCGGCGCGAAACCCCGGCGCCGTCGCGGTCACCGCGGTCACCGCGTCGAGCACCACGGCGAGGGCGACGTCCGTGTCGGACCGCGCCTGCTCCCCGAACGGCGTCTCGCCGCGATGATCGCGGACCATCTGGTTCGCGGCCACCAGCAGGCGGGCCGTCGCCTCGGCACGCTCGCCGTAGCGACCCATCCAGTACAGGTCGTCGAGCACACGCGGCGTGCTCACCGAGTCGATGACACGGGGACGGCGTCCACCCATCGGACGCGGTGCGTCGACGGCGCTCGACACGTCCGGCTGATCCGACCGGCCGCGACGCTCGGCCAGCACCCACACGTCCTTGGCAGCGGTCGTGGCCATGGGCTCCGACGGCGGATCCGTGACCAACACCTGGGCCAGACCGCCCGTCATCGGGGTGTAGCCCCGGCGCCCGGCCACGTCGAACAGTCGGATGCCGACGGGCCTCGGCAGCACGGCGGCGTCGTGCCGGCGATGACCGACCGGCCCGACGGGCGACGTCGCCAGGTCCGGAATCGCCCGCGCCGCCCACCCCGTCGGGTCCGCCCCGATCCGCCGCACCAGCTCGTCCCGTTCGCGCATGGACAGCGCGGGACCGACGACGCTCTCGTGCGAACCGATCGCGTACACCACGAGCGAACCGATACGAGAGACGATGTGCGACAAGCCGTGTGGATCCCCCGCCCAGAAGGCGGGGACCGAGTCGAGCAGGGGCTCCTCGCCGAGCAGCGCCCGGCCCAGCTCCGGCAGCCGTCCGAACAGCGCCGCGTTCTCGAGGACGCCGCTGCCGATCGTGTTGACCACGGTGACGGCTCCGCGCCGCGCGACCTCGAGCAGTCCCACGACACCGAGGCGTGACTCGGGGCGCAGGTCGAGCGGATCCACGTAGTCGTCGTCGACACGGCGCACCACGACGTCGACGCGGCGCAGGGTGCCGAGCGAGCGCATCCACAGGGCGCCGTCGCGGACGACCAGATCAGCGGACTCGACCAAGGGGAATCCGAGCACCGAGGCGAGATGCGCCTGGTCGAACGCCGTCTCCGACCAGACACCGGGACTGAGCACCACCACGAGCGGGTTCTCGGCGGCGGCAGGCGCCACCTCGACGAGGGCCACGCGCATCGCACCGACGTAGGTGCTCGCGGGACGGGGCGCCACCCGGCCGAAGACAGCCGGTACCGCACGCGCGACGATCGACCGGTCCGCCAGGGCGTAGCCGGCGCCCGACGGTGCCTGAGTGCGGTCGGAGAGGACTCGGAACTCGCCGTCGGTGCATCGGGCGATGTCCGCCGCGTGGAAGAACAGCTGATGTGGGCCGGGGATGGTGATGCCGTGCGCGGCTCGGAGATAGCCGCGATGCCGGAAGACGATCTCCGGCGGCAGCAGACCGCGGCGAATCAGGGTGCGCTCGCCGTACAGATCGGTGAGCACCGCGTCGAGGATGCGCGAGCGTTGCAGCATGCCGGCCTCGAGCCGGTCCCAGTCCGGCGCCGACACCACCGTCGGCACCACGTCGAGCTCCCACCGCGCACCGGACTGCGTCGACGACGGCGATTCGGACGACGCGTCCGCCGTGTCGTTGTAGGTGATGCCGGAGTCGTCCACCAGACGGCCCACGCGCAACTGTGCGGCGGCGAGATCAGCCGGGGTCACGTCCTCGGCGCCGGGGAGGGCCGCCCAGCGCTCTCGTAGCCGCGGACCACCGTCGACGGCGTTCTCCACGAGGTCGTCGTGGCCGTCCGGACGGATCTCGTCGAGGTACGCCGCGAGCACGGGAGATGTGGCCTCACCCTGCTGCACGCAACTCCCCCTCCGCAGACGACCGGCACCGCGCTCGGCGCACGTCCGCGAGAAATCTACCTGTCCGCCTGTGCCCGAGCCGATCGCCGGTGCAGGGAAAGCACGAAGGTCGCCGCGACGACGATGCCGAGGAGGTTGATACCCAGCTGTCCTGCGGACAGAGCGGCGATGCGCCAGCTCCCCACCGTGGCCGCGACGACGGCGAAACCTGCTGCCGGAACGGTGGTCACGGAGATGAAGACCCCGACCAGGGCGGCCGATTTCGCCGACACCAGCGCGAGCATGCCGGCGGCGCCGGCGAGCAGAGCCACGACGAGAGAGAACGGACCCACCTGGTAGATGAAGTCGACCTGCTGCAGGTCGTCCATCGCCTCCGGTCGGATCCATCCGAGGGCCTCGGCCCCGAACGCCCCCAGCGCCGTGATGACCATCGCGGTCGGGAAACCCACGAGCAGCGCCAGCAACGATCGACGGATCAGTGATCGCTGACGACGCACCAGGCCGACCGACAGCGCTGCCAGCGGACCGAACTCGGGTCCCACCACCATCGCACCGACGATGGTGACCGGCGAGTCGGTCACGACGCCGATGGCCGCCAGCAGCAGCGCGATGGTCAGGAAGGCGACGAACGTCAGGGTGAGGGACGATTCCTCCCGCGTACGTCCGACCAGTTCGTCCCAGACGATCGAGTCGTCCGGGTCACCGGGCGCGTCCTGTTCCGCGGTGCGCGCCGCGTCCGACAGCACCGTCTCCACGGGTTGCATGGTGATGGCTCCGTCGTGGGTCAGGCGCAGCGAACGCAGACCGTCGAGAACCTGATTCGCGCACTCCCGCACGACGACGGCGTCCACGACGTCGCCCTCCGGGCGCACGGCGGCACCGCGCAGAACGACGACGTGAGCGACGCCGGGAGTCTCGTCGAGCACCCGCAGCACCTCGTCGGTCCGGTCCGCCGGACTGACCACCCTGAGGTTCTGCATGCACTCTCCGTCCGCGCGTCGTCGACGCGTGACCGGCGACGCCTCGACCCTAGGTCGTGGGGCCCTCCGACGCGGGCTTCTCGCCCGATGCGCCACCCGGCGTCTGACGAGGAACCGGCTTCGCGTCGATACCCGACTCCTTGCGCTGCGCCGGGGTGATCGGAGCCGGCGCGTCCGTCAGCGGATCGACGCCGCCGCCCGACTTCGGGAATGCGATGACCTCACGGATGGAGTCCACCCCGGCCAGCAGGGCCGTGATGCGGTCCCAACCGAAGGCGATACCACCGTGGGGCGGCGCACCGAAGGCGAAGGCGTCGAGGAGGAAGCCGAACTTCTCCTGCGCCTGCTCCGCGTCGATGCCCATGATCGCGAAGACGCGCTCCTGGATGTCCTTGCGATGGATACGGATCGAGCCGCCGCCGATCTCGTTGCCGTTGCAGACGATGTCGTACGCGTAGGCCAGGGCGTTGCCGGGGTCGGTGTCGAAGGTGTCCATCGACTCTGGCTTCGGCGAGGTGAAGGCGTGGTGCACGGCGGTCCACGAGCCGGAACCCACGGCGACGTCGCCGCCGGCGGTGGCATCGGACGTCGGCTCGAACAGCGGCGCGTCGACGATCCAGACGAAGGCCCACTCGTTCTCGTCGATGAGGCCCTGCTTGCGGGCGATCTCACCGCGGGCGGCACCGAGCAGTGCGCGCTGCGCCTTGGCGGGGCCGGCCGCGAAGAAGACGCAGTCACCGGGCTTCGCGCCGACGTGGGCGGCGAGTCCGTCGCGCTCGGCGTCCGACAGGTTCTTGGCGACGGGACCACCGAGGGTGCCGTCCTCCTGGACCAGGACGTACGCGAGGCCCTTGGCGCCGCGCTGCTTCGCCCAGTCCTGCCACGCGTCGAGCTGCCGACGCGGCTGCGACGCACCGCCGGGCATGACGACGGCGCCGACGTACGGCGCCTGGAAGACGCGGAACGGCGTCTCGGCGAAGTACTCGGTGCACTCCACGAGCTCGACTCCGAAGCGGAGATCGGGCTTGTCGGAACCGAAGCGGCGCATCGCGTCCGCGTAGGTCATGCGCGGGATGGGTGTGGTGATCTCGTGGCCGATCAGGTTCCACAGCGAGGTGAGGATCTCCTCGGCGAGGACGATGACGTCGTCCTGCGTGACGAAGCTCATCTCGACGTCGAGCTGGGTGAACTCCGGCTGCCGGTCGGCGCGGAAGTCCTCGTCCCGGTAGCAGCGGGCGATCTGGTAGTACCGCTCGATGCCGCCGACCATGAGCAACTGCTTGAACAGCTGCGGGCTCTGCGGGAGTGCGTAGAAGCTTCCCGGCTGGAGTCGCGCGGGAACCAGGAAGTCGCGGGCACCCTCGGGGGTCGAGCGTGTCAGCGTGGGCGTCTCCACCTCGACGAATTCGTGGTGGGCCAGGACGGACCGTGCCGCCGCGTTGACCTTCGAGCGCAGTCGGATCGCATGACCGGGTCCGGCGCGACGCAGGTCCAGGTAGCGATACTTGAGCCGCGCTTCCTCGCCCGGAGTCTCGTCCAGCTGGAACGGCAGCGGCGCGCTCTCGCCCAATACCTCCAGCTCGGTCACGTTCACCTCGACGGCGCCCGTCTGGATCTCGTGGTTCTGGTTGCCCTCGGGGCGGAGCTCGACGATGCCGGTGATCTTGACGCAGAACTCCGACCGCAGGCGGTGCGACTGCTCGGCCGCCGGACCGTCGCGGAACACGGCCTGGACCACTCCGGAGGCGTCACGCAGGTCGATGAAGATGACTCCGCCGTGATCGCGCCGTCGAGCGACCCAACCGGTCAGGGTGACGTGTCGGTCCGCGTGCTCGGCTCGAAGCGAACCGGCGAGGTGCGTGCGCAGCACAGGAGTCCTTCCAGAAGTAGACGAATACAGCTGGTGATCCTACGGACCATTCGAGCCCACCCCGACGCCGGGAGAAACAGCGCTGTGTCGGTGGTGGCCACGTGCGAAGCTGTGAGCCGCACACGCCGACGAAAGTGGTGACTCATGACGTTCGACCCCGACGCCAGGATCGACTCCTCCCGGGTTCGACGGTCCTCCGGTGGCCGCGGCAAGGGCATCGCCGTCGGCGGCGGTCTCGGCGGCATCGTCATCGTGGTGATCACCCTGCTGCTCGGCGGCGACCCGTCGTCGGTGATCGGGCAGCTCGGCGGCGGTGAGGCCACGTCGCAGGACTCGGGCAGCGGCGCCATCGAGAACTGCGACACCGGGGCCGACGCCAACGCGAATGTCGACTGCCGGGTCACGGCCACCGTGAACAGTCTCGATCAGGTGTGGGACGCCGAGCTGGCGGCGCAGACGGGCGTGCCGTACGAGCGCCCCGAGGTCGACATCTTCTCCGGTCAGGTCTCCACCGGGTGCGGCGCCGCGACGTCCGACGTCGGCCCGTTCTACTGCCCCGCCGACTCCACCGCGTACTTCGACACCGGATTCTTCCAGGTGCTCGTCGACCAGTTCGGTTCCAGCGGCGGCCCGCTCGCGCAGGAGTATGTTGTGGCCCACGAGTTCGGCCATCACATCCAGAACCAGCTGGGCGACATCGGCCGGGCGCAGGCCGACCCGAACGGACCCGAGTCCGGCGCCGTGCGCACCGAGCTCCAGGCCGACTGCTACGCCGGCGTGTGGGCGAACAAGGCCGACGACGTTCCCGCACCCGGCAGTTCCGAGCCGCTGCTCGATCCGCTCACCGAACAGGACGTGTCCGACGCGTTGTCGGCCGCGTCGTCCGTCGGCGACGACCGGATCCAGCAGGCCTCGACGGGCCGCGTGAACCCGGAGGGCTGGACCCACGGCTCGTCCGACCAGCGACAGGCGTGGTTCGACGCCGGCTACCGCACGGGAGCTGTCGCCGCCTGCAACACCTACGACGCGTCGGATCTGAACGACCCGTCGTCCGTCCGCTGATGTCGTCCCGCACGGAGCTGCCGGTCTGTGAGACGTGTGGCGTGCAGTTCGACCGCGTCGATCCGGACGAGTGCCCGATCTGCACCGACGAGCGCCAGTACGTCGGACGCGGCGGCCAGCGGTGGACCACCGTCGCCGAGGTGTCGGCGTCGCACCGGACCGTGGTGCGCGAGGAGTACCCGGGCCTGTGGGGCATCGGCACCGAGCCGACCTTCGCGATCGGCCAACGCGCGTTGCTGGTCCCCGGCGACGGCGGAAACCTGCTGTGGGACAGCATCACCACGATCGACGACGCCGCGATCGCCCGTGTCACCGAACTGGGCGGCGTGTCGGCCGTCGCTCTGTCCCACCCGCACTACTACAGCGCGATGGTCGAGTGGAGCGAGGCCTTCGGCGACGTGCCGATCTACGTGCACGAGTCCGACCGTGCGTGGCTGCCCCGCGCCGGCAACATCCGCACGTGGTCGGGCGACTCCCTGGAGATACTGCCGGGGCGGACGCTGATCAACACCCGGGTGCACTTCGCCGGCGGCTCGGTGCTGCACTGGCCGGGCACCGACGGCCGCGGCGCGCTGTGCACCGGGGACATCGTCCAGGTGGTGTCCGACCGCCGATGGGTCTCGTTCATGTACAGCTACCCCAACCTGATCCCCGAACATCCCGACACGATCCGCCGGACGGTCGCCCTCCTCGAGAACGTGGCCTTCGAGCGCATCGTCGGGGCGTGGTGGGACCGGGTCGTCGAGGAGGACGCTCACGGCGCGGTGGTCCGCTCGGCGCGGCGCTACCTCGAGCACATCGGCGTGACCCCCGGCTTCTGACCGACCGGCTCAGAACAGAGTCATCGCTGGTTCCGGAGCGGGTTCCGCGGGAGCTGCCCTGGCCACACGCCGCGCACCGGCCGGATCGAGCCCCGTCAGAGAGTGCTTCTCCCGCAACGGTTCCACCTTGTCGCGGAGCCACTGCTTGTATTCCGGGCTGACGTACGCCCCGCGTCCGTAGAGCACCCGGTAGCGGCGCACGAGAGCCGGATGATGCTCGGCGAGCCAGCTCATGAACCACTCCTTGGTGCTGGACCGCAGATGCATCGGCAGCGCGGTCACACCGGTCGCGCCCGCTTCTTCCAGGGCCGCCATCAGGGCGCCGAGGTGTTTGGGACTGTCGGTCAGGAACGGGATGACGGGCGCGATGAGCACGTGGCACGACAGACCCGCGTCCGTGATGGCCCGGATCATGTCGAGGCGAGCGCGCGGTGACGGCGCCCCCGGCTCGAGGGACTTCTGCAGATCCTCGTCGTGAAAGGCGAGACTGACACTCACCTGCACGTTCACCTGCTGAGCGGCGAGGGTGAGCAGCGGCAGATCCCGTCGCAGCAGCGTGCCCTTGGTCAGAATCGAGAACGAGGTGCCGGACTCGGTGAGCGCCCGGATGATGCCCGGCATGAGCTCGTAGCGACCCTCCGCGCGCTGGTACGGGTCGGTGTTGGTGCCCAGGGCGACCGGGTCACGTTTCCACGAGGCGCGGGCGAGCTCCTTGCGCAGCACCGAGACGATGTTGGTCTTGACCACGATCTGCGAGTCGAAGTCGCGGCCCGCATCGAGGTCGAGGTACTCGTGGGTCGGCCGGGCGAAGCAGTAGCGGCACGCGTGCGAGCACCCGCGCGCAGGGTTGATGGTCCAGCGGAACGGCAGCGCCGATTCCTCGGGCACCCGGTTGAGGGCGCTCTTGCAGAGCACCTCGTGGAAGGTGACGCCCTCGAACTCGGGCGTGCGGACAGTGCGGACCAGACCGGCACGCACCAGCCCGGTGCGCTCGAGGCCGGGAAGCGCCCCGTCGGGAGCGTCGAGTGTCTGACCGTCCCACCGCATGACCCCTCCTGTTCTCCGGCGACCCCGGCACACCGATGCCTCGAACACACGATCGATCGACGAATCGCAGACAGTCGAACATCCGTTCTATCGAGGTGTCAACTCTTCGGTAGTGTCGGTGGACATGGCCCTCCTCCCGACTCCCCCGTCACCTGCGGACGGCGCCCGGTCCGACGATGTCGTCGCCTGGGTCGCCGAGCACCTCGGTGACCTCACCCTCGAAGAGCCCGAGGAGATCCGGGCGGGCGGTCTGCGCGGCGGACAGTCGGCAGCCGACGCCGCTCTCGCGAGCCTGGACATCACGGGCTACGCCCGGTCCCGCAGCACGGTGGAACCGACGTCGCGGCGCGGGGCGAGTCGCATGTCGCCGTACATCCGGCACGGCCTGCTCACGCTGAGCGAGGTGTGGGACGCGGTGGCGGACGCGCCGACCCGGGACCGGTCTCGTTACCGCGACGAGTTGCTGTGGCAGGAGTACGCCCGCCACCTGTACGCACGGGTGGGCTCGCACCTGGGGGCGTCACTCACGCGCGAGCAGCCCCGTCCGGCCGTCTCGGCGCACGACACCTGGTCGGACGATCCGTGGCCGGCCCGGATGCGCTGCATGGAGTCCGTCGTCGACGAGCTGCACGAGGACGGGTGGCTGGTGAACCAGACGCGCATGTGGCTGGCGTCGCAGTGGGCCGTGCGGGCCGGCGCGACATGGCGGGACGGCGAGGACGAGATGTTCACCCATCTCCTCGACGGCTCGAGGGCGGCCAACCGACTCGGCTGGCAGTGGACCGTCGGTACCGGCAGCGGCAAGGTTTACGGCTTCAGTCGCTGGCAGGTGGAGAAACGCGCACCCAGCCTGTGCCGATCGTGCGCGCTGTCGTCAGCGTGTCCCATTCAGGACTGGCCGACGGCCGCTCTCGGCGCGTCGGTCGACGGACCGAGCCTGGCTACCGGCGACACCCCGGCCGGCCCCGCGGACACCGTGGGTGAGGACGGCGACGAGGTGTGGCTGACGGCGGAGTCGCTCGGCAGCGCGGATCCGGCCCTCGCGGCCGACGACGCCCGCCCCGCGGTGTTCGTGTTCGACGAGCCGCTGCTCCGACGGTTGCGATTGTCCGGCAAGCGACTGGTCTTCCTCGCCGAGACACTCGGCGAGCTCGCCGCCGTCCGGCCTCTGGAGGTACGACGGGGACGGGTCACCGAGGAGCTCGCCGGACGGCGCCTCGCCGCGACATACGCCCCGGTACCGGGGTGGGCACGCATCGCGGCCGCCCTCGATCCGGTGGAGGTGCACCCGTGGCCGTGGTTGGTGCGTCCGACCCGATCGTCGGTGCGGTCGTTCAGCGCGTGGCGCCGGGCGTCGGAGCGGGGAGGGCGGAGCCCGGCCGGGAAGTAGGCGGGGAGGCCGGAGGCCGGCCGGGAAGTAGGCGGGGAGGCCGGAGGCCGGCCGGGAAGTAGGCGGGGAGGGCGGAGCCCGGCCGGGAAGTCGGCAGGAGGGCACCAGGTGGATCGGATACGGTCGAGCGCGTGACCGAACCCACGGACCCGTCCGCGTCGATCGAACCGACCGCTCCCACGCTCGAGCCGCTGCTGCGCATCGTGTTGCGCACCGCGGATCCGGTGCAGCTCGGCGACACTCCCGTCGGCGCGGAGTCCGTGGCACCCGTCGTGGGTGGTGTGCTGAGTGGGCCCGGGGTCGAGGCCGTCGTCCGCGCCGTCGGTGCCGAGCACGCCCACGTCCGAGCGGACGGATCGACCACGTACTCCACCGACCTGTTGGCCGACGTCGAGTCGGACGACCCGGGCGCCGTGATGCGGTTGACGCTGAACTCCGTCCGCTTCGGATCGGCCGAGGTCGTCGAGGCCCTCGATCGCGGGGAGGACGTCGAGTCCGCGCTCTACTACTTCCGCGGCACCCTCACGGTGTCCACGTCGATCCGGACGCTCGCCTACCTGAACAGGGCCGTGATCGTCACCTCCGGCTCGCGTCAGGGCACCCAGTCCGTGGTCGACGCGTTCCTGGTCACGTAGTCGATGACCACCACCGGTGCCGGGCGTCCCAGGCTCACCACCCGTAAGCGACCGGGAGCCACGGCGCGGGAGGAGATCCTCGACGCGGCTGCGGAGCTGTTCACGACGCGGGGTGTCACCAGCACCTCCACCCGCATGATCGCCGACGCGGTCGGGGTCCGGCAGGCGTCGCTGTACCACCACTTCGCCACCAAGGACGACATGCTCGCGGCGCTGCTGGTGGGGACCGTCGACGCACCCCTGGCCTGTGCGCAGGCGCTGCGTGACGCCGCGGCCGACGCTCCGAGCGCGCTGTATGCCCTGGCGTGGTTCGACGCGGACCAGCTCATGACCTCGCGATGGAACCTCGGCGCCCTGTACCTCGTCCCCGAACTGCGCAGCGCACGGTTCGAACAGTTCCGCACTCGTCGCTCCGACCTCATGGCGCTCTACGCCTCGCTGTCGCGAGACGCTCTCGTCGACATCGGCACGCTGGTGGTCTCCGAGGAACTCACACACCTCCCGTTCCGCATCGTCGAATCGGTGATCAGCGCCCGGTCCGATGCGGAATCGACGCGGCACTCCCTCGCGACGCCCGACACGATCGCCGACGCCGCGGTGCGCGTGCTGGGGTGGACGGGCTCGACGGCGTCGTTGCGTGACACGGCCACGACACTGCTCGACGCCGCTCGGCCGATCAGTCGGTGAGAGCCGCGACCTCGGCGTCGGTGAGCACGGTCGCCGGGGCTCGCCCGGACGTGCGGACCACGTCGATCGCCCGATAGAGCGGGCGCTCCGACAGCCCGGCCTCGCGGGCCTCGGCGCGAAGCTGGGTCACCAGTACCGACGACAGCGCCAGAGCCGACGCGAGCGGGGACGAGGCCAGTCCGTCCGCCACCGCGCGCAGCGCGATCGGCTGCAGTTCGCGACCGCCGTCGGTCGTGTACATCGCCACGCCGACCGTGACGTCGCCGGACGAGTCGCCGACACGGATCAGCACCTGGCTGACGCGCGCGACCCGCACGAGGACCTCGACCTTCGTCGCGTCCGACAGGTTGACCCGTCGCACGCGGAACGACCCGCGCCGGCTCACCACACCGTGATCGATCCACACGCGTCTGCGGCCGCCCGACACGACGGCGAACCCTGCCATGGCGACGAGCGCAGCTCCCAGAGCGACACCGACGTACGGCGAGATCAACAGTCCGGCGACGACACCGAGCACGGCACCGACCACGGCGAACACCGCACCGGCGACGCGGAGCCGCGGAACGATGAGCTCCGGCGGCACCAGATCGAGCGCCACCAGCCCTCTGTCGGCCATGGTCAGCTCACTGGCGACAGCGTGGCACGCACGCGAGCGGTGGCCTCGGACAACGGGATCGACGACTGCTCGCCGGTCGCCAGGTCCTTCAGGCCGATCTCTCCGGCCTCGAGATCGCGATCACCGAGCACCAGCGCGAGGCGGGCACCGGAACGGTCGGCACCCTTCATGGCGCCCTTCATTCCGCGGTCGCCGTAGGAGAGGTCCACGCGGACGCCGGCGGCCCGAAGTTCCCGGGCGATCACCGCGAGACGCAGCTTGGCCTCCGGACCCATGGGCACGCCGTACACCTCGCACCGGGCCGTCGACGCGGGCGCGACGCCCTCGGCCGCGAGAGCGAGCACCGTGCGGTCCACGCCGAGACCGAAACCGATGCCCGACAGGGGCTGCCCGCCGAGCTGCGCCATGAGGCCGTCGTACCGTCCACCGCCGCCGATGCCGGACTGCGCACCGAGACCGTCGTGGACGAACTCGAAGGTGGTCTTCGTGTAGTAGTCGAGACCGCGCACCATGCGCGGATTGACCACGTACGGCACGCCCATCGCGTCGAGATGGGCACGCACGGTGTCGAAGTGGACGCGAGCCGACTCCGACAGGTGGTCCATCATCAACGGTGCGTCGGCCGTCATCTCACGGACGTGCGGTCGCTTGTCGTCCAGGACGCGGAGCGGATTGATCTCGGCGCGGCGACGCGTGTCCTCGTCCAGCTCGAGACCGAACAGGAAGTCTTGCAACAGCTCCCGGTACTGCGGGCGGCAGGTCTCGTCACCGAGCGAGGTGAGCTCGAGCCGGAAACCGGTGAGACCGACGCTCCGGAACCCACTGTCGGCCACGGCGATGACCTCGGCGTCGAGCGCAGGATCGTCGACCCCGATGGCCTCGACGCCGACCTGCTGCAGCTGCCGGTACCGACCGGCCTGGGGGCGCTCGTAGCGGAAGAACGGGCCGGAGTAACTGACCTTCACCGGGAGCGCTCCGCGGTCGAGGCTGTGCTCGATGACCGCGCGCATCACGCCGGCGGTGCCCTCGGGACGCAGCGTGACACTGCGGTCACCCTTGTCGGCGAAGGTGTACATCTCCTTGCTCACCACGTCGGTGGACTCACCCACGCCGCGTGCGAACAGCGCCGTGTCCTCGAAGATGGGGAGCTCGATGTGGCCGTAGCCCGCGGCCCGGGCAGCGGCGGTGAGACCGTCGCGCACGGCCACGAAGGTCGCGGAGTCGGGTGGCAGGTAGTCCGGGACGCCCTTGGGGGCGGCGAACGGCTGGATCCGCTGTGTGTCGCCGGTCATCGCACACCACCGAGTCCCACGAGGAACGGGTTGCTGCCGCGTTCCGCGCCGATGGTGGTGGACTCGCCGTGTCCGGGCAACACGGCGGTCTCGTCGTCGAGGCACAGCAGGTGCTCGGCGATCGAGGCGAGCAACTGCTCGTGATCGCCGCCGGGCAGATCGGAGCGGCCGATCGATCCCGCGAAGAGCGTGTCCCCCGAGAAGATCACCTGCTGCTCGCCCCCGTCGAGACGGAAGACGACGGAGCCACGGGTGTGACCGGGCGTGTGCGCGACGGTGACACCGAGTCCGGCCACGTCGAGAACGTCGCCGTGCGCCAGTTCCACCACCGTCGCGGGCTCCTCGAAGGTGGAGTGCGCGATCAGCGGCGCCAGGACCGGGCCGATACCGGACGCCGGATCGGTGAGCATGTGGCGGTCGTCGGGATGCACGTACAGGGGAATGTCGAAGCGCGCGCACACCGGCGTCGCGTCCCACATGTGATCGAGGTGGCCGTGCGTGAGGAGCACTGCGATGGGCGTCAGGCCCGCGTCGTCGAGGAACGAGTAGAGCGGCGCCGCGGCGTCCTGGCCGGGATCGACGACGATGCAGTCCGTCCCCTCGTCCCGACTGACGACGTAGCAGTTCGTCTGGAACATGCCGGCGGGGAATCCGGTGACACGCACAGTGAAGGACTCCTCATGCTTTGCGGTGCAGCGATCCGCGATCGGACGAATGCCACCAGCGTAGGCGGTGCGACCGGGCGCCCCGGAACGTGGGGCAGGCACCTCGGCCGTCCACCGGGTCAGGTGCCTCTCAGGGAAGCCTGGCACACTTCTGCTGCTCACCCGCTCCAGCGAGAAGAGGAACGCCAACCGTGCCGACGAACGAACAACGACGTGACGCTGCCAAGCGCAAGCTCGAACGCCAGCTCGAGAACCGTGCCGCTCGGGCGCGACGACGCAAGCAGGCGACCATCGCCGCCGCCGTCATCGGACTGGTCGTCGTCATCGGCGGCGTCGCTGTCGCCATCGGTGTGACACGCGGCGACGACGACACCGCCGTCGAGGCCTCCGACTCCCCCACCAGCGAGAACGCGACCCAGGAGGGCATGCTGCCCGCCGGCCGCTCGGAACCGCTGCCCGAGACCGTGAGCTGCTCCTACCCTGCGGGCGGCACTGCCGCGAAGCCTGCGAACGCTCCGCAGACCGAGAACGTGCCCACCACGGACGACAACGTCAGCGTCAGCATGGACACCTCGCAGGGCCCGATCGGCCTGTCGCTCGACGCCACGAAGGCGCCCTGCACCGTGAACAGCTTCGCCTCGCTGGCCGGGCAGAACTATTACGACGCCACTCCCTGCCACCGTCTGACCACGGCCGACAGCCTGAAGGTCCTGCAGTGCGGTGACCCGACCGGCGCCGGAACGGGCGGCCCGGGCTACCAGTACGCCAACGAGTTCCCCACGGACCAGTACGCCGACGATCCGGCCGCGTTGCAGTCGCCCGTCCTGTACCCCCGCGGAACCATCGCGATGGCGAACGCCGGCGCCGACACCAACGGCAGCCAGTTCTTCCTCGTGTTCGGCGATTCGCAGCTGCCCCCGAACTACACGGTGTTCGGCACGATCGACGAGACCGGCCTCGCGACGCTCGACAAGATCGCCGCAGCGGGCGTCGAGGGTGGCGCGCAGGACGGTGCGCCGGCTCTCGCGACCACCCTGAACACGGTGCGGCTCGACCTGGCCTGACGGCTCACCTCGCACCCTCCCCGCGAGTACGCCGACAGTGTCGTGATTCCGGACGGGATCACGACACTGTGGACGTACTCGCGGGAAGGGTGTCGAGTTCTAGGCAGCCGAGGTCAGGCGATACACGTCGTAGACACCCTCGACGTTGCGGACCACGTTGAGCACGTGCCCCAGGTGCTTGGGATCACCCATCTCGAAGGTGAACTTGGAGATGGCCACGCGATCACCGGACGTGGTGACCGACGCCGACAGGATGTTGACCTTCTCGTCGGCCAGCGCCTTCGTGACGTCGGAGAGCAGACGGTGGCGATCGAGTGCCTCGATCTGGATCGCGACGAGGAACACCGACGACGGCGACGGGGCCCACTCGACCTCGATCAGCCGCTCCGACTGCGTCTGCAGCGACCCGGCGTTGGTGCAATCGGTGCGGTGCACGCTCACCGAGCCACCGCGGGTGACGAAGCCCATGATGTCGTCTCCCGGCACCGGGGTGCAGCACTTCGCCAGCTTGGCGACGACGCCGTCCGCACCCGACACCATGACCCCTGCGTCGCCGACGCGGCGCGGACGGGTGGGAATGGTGGACGGGGTGGACCGCTCGGCCAGTTCCTCCTCGACATCGCCGACACCGCCGAGGTGAGCGACGAGACGCTGCACGACGTGCTGCGCCGAGACGTGGTTCTCCCCCACCGCGGTGTAGAGAGCCGAGACATCGACATACCGCAGCTCGTGCGCGATGGCCGACATGGACTCGCCGTTCATCAAGCGCTGCAACGGAAGTCCCCCGCGCCGCACCTCCTTGGCGATGGCGTCCTTGCCGGCCTCGAGCGCTTCCTCGCGACGTTCCTTGGCGAACCACTGGCGGATTTTGGTCTTCGCGCGCGGCGACGCGACGAAGGTGGCCCAGTCGCGGCTCGGTCCGGCTGTCGGGGCCTTCGAGGTGAAGACCTCGACCACCTCGCCGTTGTCGAGCTGACGCTCCAGTGCGACGAGGCGCCCGTTGACGCGGGCACCGATGCACCGATGCCCCACCTCGGTGTGCACGGCGTAGGCGAAGTCCACGGGACACGATCCGGCGGGCAGGGTCACCACGTCGCCCTTGGGGGTGAAGACGAAGATCTCCTTGACCGCGAGGTCGTACCGCAGCGACTCGAGGAACTCCCCCGGATCCGCGGCCTCCCGCTGCCAGTCGAGCAGCTGGCGCATCCACGCCATGTCGTCGAGCTCGGTCGCGTCACCGGAGTGACGGCCCTTCGTCTCCTTGTATCGCCAGTGCGCGGCGATGCCGAACTCGGCGGTGCGATGCATGTCGCGGGTGCGGATCTGCACCTCGAGAGGCTTGCCCTCGGGACCGACGACCGTGGTGTGCAGCGACTGGTAGACCCCGTAGCGCGGCTGCGCGATGTAGTCCTTGAACCGTCCGGCCATCGGCTGCCACAGCGAGTGGACCACGCCGACGGCGGCGTAGCAGTCCCGGATCTCGTCGCACAGGATGCGCACGCCGACCAGATCGTGGATGTCGTCGAAGTCGCGGCCCTTGACGATCATCTTCTGGTAGATCGACCAGTAGTGCTTGGGCCGACCCTCGACCACGGCACTGATGCGGGAGGCCGACAGGGTCGCGTTGATCTCGGCGCGCACCTTGGCGAGATAGGTGTCGCGTGACGGGGCCCGGTCGGCGACGAGGCGCACGATCTCGTCGTACTTCTTGGGGTGCAGGATCGCGAACGCGAGGTCCTCGAGCTCCCACTTGACCGTCGCCATGCCGAGGCGGTGCGCGAGCGGTGCGATGACCTCGAGGGTCTCCTTCGCCTTGCGCGCCTGCTTCTCCGGCGGCAGGAAGCGCATCGTACGCATGTTGTGCAGCCGGTCGGCCACCTTGATGACCAGCACCCGCGGATCCCGCGCCATCGCGATGATCATCTTGCGGATGGTCTCGCCTTCGGCGGCGGTGCCGAGCGCGACCTTGTCGAGCTTCGTCACGCCGTCGACGAGATGGGCGACCTCGTCGCCGAACTCGGTGCGCAGCTGGTCCAGCGAGTAGCCGGTGTCCTCGACGGTGTCGTGCAGCAGCGCCGCGACGAGCGTCGTGGTGTCCATTCCCAGCTCGGCCAGGATGTTGGCGACCGCGAGCGGGTGCGTGATGTACGGGTCACCCGACTTGCGCATCTGCGTTGCGTGCCGCTCGTCGGCCACGTCGTACGCGCGCTGCAGCAGCCCGAGGTCCGCCTTCGGGTACATCGACCGGTGGGTGCCGGCCAACGGCTCGAGCACCGGCTTGACCGCGGTGTTGCGCTGCGCGGTGATGCGGCGGGCCAGCCGCGCACGAACGCGCCGGGACGCGGACGACGGCGCAGTGGGGGTGGCGGAGGAGGGTGCCGGATCGGGCACTGGCTCCGCGGCGGGTGCGACCGGCTCCGGTGTCAGGGCATCGGTGCGCGCTGTCGGATCGGCAGGCTCCGCCCCGAAGGGCACGGGCTCCGTCGCGGCCTCGTCAGCCGCAGCGTCGGCAGGCAGGACGGCGTCGGACGGCAGCAACTCCCCCGCGGCAGGCGGCACTGCTGCGGACTCCTCGGCGGTACGACCGATGTATCGCGTCATGATCGACACCTCCTCAGCTGCTCGAGAGACCCGACTCTATCCGCCGTCACCGGAGCGCACAGCGCACGCCCTCACATCTTCTCGAGGTCGGATGCTCAGACGACGCCCAATGTCGTGAGCGGTCCATGCTTCCAACGCTCGCGGCCGCCCAGAACTTCCACCTCGAGAACGACGGCGGCACCCACCACGATCGCTCCGCACCGCGTCAACAGTTCGGCGGCGGCCTCGAGTGTGCCGCCGGTCGCGAGCACGTCGTCGACGACGAGTACGCGGCGCCCCTCGAGCGCGATGCCCTCGGCGGAGATCTCGAGCTCCGCCGTGCCGTACTCGAGTTCGTACGACTGCCGGTGCACCGGCGGGGGCAACTTCCCCGCCTTGCGGACGGCGATCACGCCGGTGTTCAACGCCAGCGCGACGCCGGCACCGAGAAGGAAGCCGCGCGCGTCGATACCGGCCACGACGTCGGCGTCACGGCCCGCCTCGGCGAGCGAGTCCACCACGGTGCGCAGCCCCTCCGCGTCGGCGAACACGGGCGTGAGGTCGGCGAAGCGCACTCCCGGCGTGGGGAAGTCGTCGGCCCAGCGCGTCATCCGGGCGACGACGTCCGATCCACCGGGTGCGCTCGTGGTGGGGCTGCTCGATCCGGGTGTACTCATCCGACGAGTATCCACTTGTCCATGTTCCAGCCCGCACCCGCGACCGTCGGGTTCGACTCCACACCACGCATTCCGGACGCCACCGCGGTGACGCGCGGCGCGTTGTAGAGCGGGAGGGTGGGCATGTCGGTCCACAGGATGTTCTCCGCCTCGACCGCCGCGGCGAGCACGGTGGCGTCGGACTGGTCGACGGCCAGGCGATCGATCAGCTCGTCGAGACGCCCGTTGGCGTAGCCGCCGACGTTGACGCCCTGTCCGCCGCGCAGGGCGAAGCGCCCGGGATCGGCGGAGGACGTGCCCGACGCTCCCGCCTGTCCGGCGGTGGAGGCCAGGACGGCGTCCACTTCCCCGTCGCGCAGAGCGAGCGGCGAGAAGGTCGGCGACGACGCGTCCACGATCTCGATGCCGAGAGGTGCGCAGGACGATGCGATGGCGGCGACGACGGCCGCGCGGCGCTCGTCGGGCCCCAGGTAGCCCACGCGGACGACGGGGTCGGTCAGTCCCGCTTCGGCGAGACCCGCGGTGACCCCGGCGACGTCCGCGGTGCGGTACCGCTCCGCCGCGGTGGCCGCCACCGAGCGGTAGGGCAGCGTCGCGGGAAGGGTGGTCCGGCTGTCGACGATGCCGGACCCGCGGCCGGTCTCCGCCTCGTATCCGGGGTGGCCGTGCTGCGCGTACAGCTCGCCGCGAGGAACGCATGCAGCGAAGGCGCGGCGTGCGGCCGGGTCGACGAAGACACCGGACGTGGCCATGGTCAACTGCTCGACGCCGAAGGACGGCTGAGCCGTCGACGTGAAGCCGTCGGGAGTCGCTGTGCCGCCGTCGGCGTCGACGACCTCGATGTCGCCCGATGCCGCCTTGGCCGCGATGTCGGCGCCCTTGGGCCACACGACGACACGATCCGTGGCGGCGGGAACACCCCACCACCGTTCGTTGGGTACGAGCGCGAGACCGTTCTCGACCGAGTACGACTCGATGCGGAAGGGCCCGGACGACACGAAGACCGCCGGGTCGACGGTTCCGACGTCCTCCCCGTCCGCCGGGGTGAGGTTCCATCCGGTGTTCCAGACGTCCGCGATGCGCCGCAGTGCGTCCTGGTCACCGCCGGCGAGGGTGCTCACGACGTCCGGCACGCCGGCGATGCGGGCCGCGACGTGTGCGGGCATCATCGTCCCGGCGCCGAAGAGGGACTGCCACTCGACGTACCCGCGTCCCGAGCGGAACGTCACGGTCGCGACCTTGTCCGCGGGAGCGCAGTCGATGAGTTCGATGTCGGTGTAACCGGCGGTGGACGCGGCGTCGAAGAGCGGCGCTCCGTCCGCGGCTGTCCGGCCGCTGCGTGCGGCCCACGCCAGCACGAGGTCGTCGCACGTCATCGGCACACCGTCGGACCACACGGCGGGCGCGGCGAGCGTGTAGGTGACCACCTGCTGCTCGCCGGGTACCTCCACGGCCGTCCCGATGTCGGTGTCGCTCACGGCACCGCCGCTCGGGGCTGTGAGCGCGAATCCGGGCAGGACTCGCGAGAAGGCCTGCGGTGCAGCCGAGACCGATCCGGCGACGGTTCCGCCGTTGTAGGTGGTGACGGTGTTGTCGACGGCGTAGCCGATGGACGGGATGCGGGTGTCCTCGTCGCCGCACGCCACGAGTGTCGTGGCCGTGATCGCGGCGAGCGCCGCGACGGCGACGCCTGTCCTGACCCCTGACGACGCACGCATGTCAGCTCCTCCGCTTGCCGCGCTTACCCGTCGGGCGTGCGCCTGCGCGGGGCGCCGCGGCCGCAGCGCGTGCGGTCTTGGCCGGAGCACCCGTTGCCGTTGCCGTGGCGGTCGCCGTGCCCGTGGCGCCGGCCGGAACCGCGCTCTCGGCGCGCGGACGCGTGGTGCCCTCGCGCTTCGCGAGCACCTTCGTCGTGTGCGCCGCGACCGGGCCCCATCGTTCCTTCAGCGTGACCACCAGCGGGGTCGCGAAGAAGATCGACGAGTAGGCGCCGATGACGATGCCGACGAGCTGGACCAGTGCGAGATCCTTCAACGTCCCCACACCCAGCAACCAGACCGCGATGACGATGAGGGCGATGACAGGGAGCACGCTGATGACGGTGGTGTTGATCGAGCGCATCAGCGTCTGGTTCACCGCGAGGTTGGCCTGCTCGGCATAGGTGCGCCTGTTGAGGTGCAGGATGCCGCGGGTGTTCTCCTCGACCTTGTCGAACACCACCACGGAGTCGTACAGCGAGAAGCCCAGAATGGTCAGCAGTCCGATGACGGTCGCCGGAGTGACCTCGAACCCGACCAGCGAGTAGACACCCGCCGTCACGAGGATGTCGAAGAACAGGGCCGCGATACCGGCGAGCGCCATGTCCCGCTCGTACCGGACGGCGATGTAGATGCTGACGATCACCAGGAACACCACGAGCGCGATCAGCGCCTTGTCGGTGATCTGGGAACCCCAGGTCTCACTGACGTCGGTGAAGGAGACCGCATCGCGCGTGGTCTCACCCTCCGCGTTGGCGGGCTGGAACGCGTCGAACAGGGCCGTCTGCAGCGCGGACGCCTGCCCCTGGTCCAGCGACTCGGAGCGGATCTGTACGGTGGCGCCGGATCCGGTGCCCACGGTCTGGACGGCGACGGCGTCCTGACCGAGGGTGTCGGTGTAGATCTCCTCGACCTGCGCGGTGTCGACGCCCTGCGGAGCCGGGAACTGCACGCGCGTGCCGCCCTCGAAATCGATGCCGAGCGTGAAGCCGCGGACCGCGATCGACAGCAACGACACCAGCACGAAGGCCGCGGTGACGCCGTACCAGAGGCGACGGCGTCCGATGATGTCGAACGCGCCGGTGCCCGTGTAGAGCCGCGACAGAAGTCCGCGACCGGCCTCGGGCGCGTCGGGAACGGTGTCCTCGGTGGTGGTGGTCGTCTCGGCCACGGGTCAGGCCTCCTTGCTCGGGCCGGCGGCCGCGGTAGCAGCATCGCGGGTGGTCTTGGCGGCGGCAGCGCGTTTGCGCGCGCGGGCGATCTCCTGGACCGCACCGAGACCGTTGATCGACGGCTTGGACCAGAACTCGGACCGCGAGGCGAGGTTGACCAGTGGCCACGTCACGAGGATCACGATGACGATGTCCAGCAGGGTCGACAGGCCGAGCGTGAACGCGAAGCCGCGCACCTGACCGACGGCGAGCACGTACAGCACCGCCGCCGCGATGAAGCTCACCGCGTTGCCGGACAGGATGGTGCGCCGCGCACGGGCCCAACCACGCGGAACCGCCGAGCGGAAGCTGCGGCCCTCGCGTATCTCGTCCTTGATGCGCTCGAAGAACACCACGAACGAGTCGGCGGTCATACCGATACCGATGATCAGACCGGCGATGCCGGCGAGATCGAGCGTGAACGAGATCCATCGACCGAGCAGGACGAGGATCCCGTAGATGGCGACCAGCGACAGCACCAGCGACAGCGCCGTGAGGATGCCGAGCATGCGGTAGTAGAGGAGGCAGTAGATGAGGACGAACACGAGGCCGATGGCGCCGGCGATCAGGCCTGCCTCGAGCGACGCGAGTCCCAGCGTCGCCGACACTGTCTCCGCCTCGGAGGCGGCGAACGACAACGGCAGCGATCCGTACTTCAGCGTGTTGGCGAGCTCGCGGGCACTGTCAGCGGTGAAATTGCCGGTGATCTGCGTGGCGCTGCCCGCGGGGGTCGCGCCCTGGATGACCGGTGCGCTGACGACCTTGGAGTCGAGGGTGAACGCGGCCTGCTTGCCGATGTTCGCCGACGTGAACTGAGCCCAGGTGTTGCCACCCTCGGTGGTGAAGCTGAGGGAGACGACGTTGCGGGACTGCTGGGTGTCGAACTGCGAGCTGGCGTCGGCGATCTGCTGTCCGTCGATGATCGACGGCTCGAGGATGTAGACCGCGGTGCCGTCCGTGGAGCAGGCGACGAGCGGCAGGGCCGGATCGTCGTTGCCCTGCAGGGGGTCGGGCGCGGAGCAGTCGATCGTGGCCATGGCCTGCTGCTGCACTGTCGGGTCGGTGCTCTGCCGCTGCGCCTTCGCCTCGGCGATCGCGTCGGCGGTCTCGTCCGCCGACGACGCGGGCGGGGCGGCACCGGGCTCGGAGGCGGAGGTGTCGGACGGCGCGGGTGTCTCGGACGGAGCGGGTGTCTCGGACGGGGCGGGGGTGTCCGTGGGGTCCTGCGCCGGGAAGGGGCGGTTCTGCGGCGCCGGTGTCGCCGGAGCCGTGGTGGCCGCAGGGTCGGCAGACGCGGGGTCGGCAGCGGGGTCGGTCGCCGCGGGAGCGGGAGTGCCCGCCGGAGTGGGGGCCTGGGACGTCAGCACGGGGCGGATGTACAGCCGGGCCGTCTGACCGAGTGTGCGGGCCTGCGAGCTGTCGTCGCCGGGAACCGTGATGACCAGGTTCTGACCGTCGACGACCACCTCGGAGCCGGAGACACCGAGACCGTTGACGCGGGTCTCGATGATCTGCTGCGCCTGACGCAGGCTCTCCTGGCTCGGGGCGCTGCCGTCGGGCGTGCGCGCGGTGAGCGTGACGCGTGTTCCACCCTGCAGGTCGATGCCCAGCTTGGGAGTCGGGGACTTGTCACCGGTGAAAAAGACCAGGACGTACACGAGGGCGATGAAGACGCCGAACACGGCGAGATACCGCACCGGATACGAGGATCCGCTGGATGGGGCCACGGTGAGTGCTTCTCCTGAGTGAGACGGACCGGCTGGAGGAGACGGACCTGCTGCTGGTCGGACGGGGGTGGAGCGCGGCGGCGGCGGGCGTCACGGACGGCCGGAGCCTGACCGACCGTACCCTCTCCACAACGACGCACCGCCCCCGAGGACGACCTCGGGGGCGGTGTATCCGCTTTGTCTCACTCCTTGGTGAGTCGTGCCTGCGATCGGCCGTCGTCCGCTCCGCCGAGGCCGTTCTCCAGGCTGTCGACGCGCGATCCGGCGTCGCTGTGGTCCTCGAAGTCGCTGGTCGGAGCGGCGTTCTCCGCAGCCGACTCATCCAGCTCGTCCTCGTCGGGCAGCACGTCGCGCACGACGGCACGCGACCAGGTGGTGATGATGCCGGGAGCGATCTCCAGGTCGACGGTGGTCTCGGTGAGTCCGTCGACGAGACCGTGCAGCCCGGACGTGGTCAGGACGCGATCACCGATGGACAGCGCTTCCTGCAGCTCGACCGTCTTGGCCACCTCACGCTTCTGGCGGCGGATGCCGAGAAACATGGGCACGAGCAGGGCGAGAACGAGAAGCGGAAACAGCAGTTCCATCAGAAACGTCAATCCTTAGATCTTGGGACTCGGAACCTTCAGTGTGCCACGTTCGGTCGGGCGATCGGGCGTGTCGACCGCCTGAAACGCCGGAATCGTCCGGATCCACCGGCTCAGGTCTCGTCGAAGAGCGTGCGTTGCGGCTCGTTCGTCCGCACCGAGATGCCGCCGACCGCGAGATCCGGCGGGGGTGTGAGACCCATCCGTTCCCACGCGGCGGCCGTGGCCACCCGACCGCGCGGCGTCCGCGCGATCATGCCCGCGCGGACGAGGTAGGGCTCGCACACCTCCTCCACGGTGGCCGGTTCCTCCCCGACCGCGACCGCGAGCGTCGAGACCCCCACGGGCCCGCCGCCGAAGCTGCGGACGAGTGCGCCGAGCACAGCCCGGTCGAGGCGATCGAGGCCGAGCTCGTCCACGTCGTAGACCTCGAGCGCCGCCCGGGCGACCTCGAGTGTCACGCGGCCGTCGGCACGCACCTCGGCGTAGTCCCGCACCCGGCGCAGCAGGCGGTTGGCGATGCGGGGTGTGCCGCGCGATCGTCCCGCGATCTCCGCGGCGGCATCCGCCTCGATGCGCACTCCGAGGATTCCCGCCGACCGCGTCAGGATGCGCTGCAGTTCGCGGGGGTCGTAGAAGTCCATGTGCGCGGTGAAGCCGAAGCGGTCGCGCAGCGGGCCGGTGAGGGCGCCGGACCGGGTGGTGGCACCGACGAGCGTGAACGGTGCGACGTCGAGCGGAATCGAGGTGGCGCCCGGCCCCTTACCGACGACCACGTCGACGCGGAAGTCTTCCATCGCCAGGTACAGCATCTCCTCGGCCGGCCGCGCGATGCGGTGGATCTCGTCGATGAAGAGCACGTCACCCTCGACGAGGTTGCTCAGCATCGCCGCGAGGTCTCCCGCTCGTTCGAGGGCCGGCCCGGACGTCAGGCGCAACGCCGAGTTCAGCTCCCCCGCGATGATCATCGCCATGCTGGTCTTGCCGAGTCCGGGCGGACCGGACAGCAGGATGTGGTCCGGTGTTCCGCCGCGTTGCGTCGCGCCCTGCAGGACGAGCTGCAGTTGCTCCCGCACGCGGGGCTGACCGATGAAGTCGTCGAGCGACTTCGGCCGCAGACTCGCATCGAGATCGCCGTCGTCCGGCACCATCTCGGCGGTGACCAGTGAGTCATCGGTGCCGTCCGGGTCCGTCACCGCGACCTGCCCAGGCTCACCAGGGCCGCGCGCAGAGCCTGCGCCGTTCCGACGGCGGGGTCGTCTGCCAGCACGGCATCGACGGCGGGCTCGGCCTGCTTGGCCGGGAACCCGAGGCCGAGCAGCGCCTCGACCACCTGATCACGCACCGGGCCCGACGAGTGGCCGGGTGCGGCGACACCGGCCGGACCGGACACCACCGCGTCCACCTTGTCGCGCAGTTCGACCACGAGACGCTCGGCGCCGCGCTTGCCGATACCCGGTACCCGCATCAGGGCCGTGACGTTGCCGTCGGTCAGCGCGGTGCGCAGCGCGTCGGGTTCGAGGACGGCGAGCACGGCCATGGCGAGCCGGGGACCGACGCCGGACACCGTCTGGAGCAGGCCGAAGAGATCGCGCGACGTGGCGTCCGCGAAGCCGTACAGCGTCATGGAGTCCTCGCGCACGATCATCGAGATGACCAGGCGCGCCTCGGTTCCGCGAGAGAGCCCGGCCAGCGTCGCCGGCGTCGCATTGACGCGGTAGCCGATGCCTGCCGCTTCCACCACCGCGTGGTCGAGGGCGATCTCGAGCACCTCGCCCCGTACCGAGCTGATCATCGCGGTTGCGCTCCCGTCCTCGCGGCGGCCCGCACGGCCGCGCGCTGCTGCTTCAGTTTCTTCTCGTACGCGGCCTTCGCCGCGGCTGCCTGGGCCTCGGCGGCGGCCATCCGCGCCATCATGGGTGCCCGCCAGCAGTGACAGATCGCCAGGGCGAGAGCATCGGCGGCGTCGGCGGGGCGGGGGGCCTGCTGCATGCCGAGAATGCGGGTCACCATGGCCGTCACCTGAGCCTTGTCCGCGGTGCCGTTCCCGGTGACCGCGGCCTTGACCTCGGACGGGGTGTGGAAGGCGACCGGGATACCGCGCCGGGCGGCCGCGAGGGCGATCACTCCCCCGGCCTGCGCGGTGCCCATCGCGGTGCGCACGTTGTTCTGGGAGAACACCCGCTCGACGGCGACCACCGTGGGCCGGTGGGTGTCCAGCCAGTACTCGGCGGATTCGGCGATCAGGAGAAGTCGCTGCGCCAGCTCCATGTCGGCCGGCGTCCGCACCACGTCGACGTCGAGCGCCGTGACCGCTCTGCCTGCGCCGGACTCGACCAGGCTCAGTCCACACCGGGTCAGCCCGGGGTCGACTCCCATGACACGCAACGCCCACTCCCTCACCGGATTCGGCCGCTCCGGACCTTCGAACACGTAGAACTGTTGTTCGATACCTTAGCGGCGAGTCGGTGACGAGTGTGGGCGGCGCGCTGGAGTCAGTCCTCGTCGAGCTGCGCGAGCACCTCGTCGGACAGATCGACGTTGGACCACACGTTCTGCACGTCGTCGCTGTCCTCGAGCGCATCGATCAGCTTGAACACCTTGCGCGCTCCGTCGACGTCGACGGGCACACTGACGGACGGCTGGAAGCTGGCCTCGGCGGAGTCGTAGTCGATGCCTGCCTCCTGCAGCGCGGTGCGCACGGCGACGAGGTCGGTCGGCTCCGAGACCACCTCGAAGGTGTCCCCGTTGTCATTGACCTCCTCGGCGCCGGCGTCCAGCACGGCCATGAGGACGTCGTCCTCGGACTGGCCGTTCTTCTCCAGCGTGACGACGCCCTTGCGGGAGAACAGGTAGGACACGGAACCCGGGTCGGCCATGTTGCCGCCGTTGCGAGTCATCGCGACACGGACCTCGCCGGCCGCGCGGTTGCGGTTGTCGGTGAGGCACTCGATGAGGACGGCGACACCGTTGGGCCCGTAGCCCTCGTACATGATGGTCTGCCAGTCGGCGCCGCCCGCTTCCTCACCGGCGCCGCGCTTGCGCGCACGCTCGATGTTGTCGTTGGGGACCGAGGTCTTCTTCGCCTTCTGGATGGCGTCGTACAACGTGGGGTTACCGACGGGGTCACCACCACCCGTGCGCGCGGCGACCTCGATGTTCTTCACCAACTTGGCGAAGGACTTCGATCGGCGGGCGTCGACGACAGCCTTCTTGTGCTTCGTGGTCGCCCATTTGGAGTGGCCGCTCATCGGCAATAGCCCCTTTCGTACCGGCAGAGAACGTGCCCATCTTACGCGGGCGTGGACGAGGTCCTTCGCTCCCGCACCATGTCGGCGAACAGGGCGTGGACCCTGCGGTCCCCCGTGACCTCGGGATGGAACGACGTCGCGAGCACGTCGCCCTGCCGCACGGCGACGACGCGGCCCGCCGCGGGACCCTCCGGGACGGTGGCCAACACCTCGACTCCGTCGCCGACCCGCTCGACCCACGGCGCCCGGATGAACACGGCACGCATCGGCTCGCCGCCCACCCGAGCGACGTCGAGGTCGGTCTCGAAGGAGTCGACCTGACGACCGAAGGCGTTGCGCCGCACCGTGATGTCGAGGCCGTCGAGATGCACGGCATCCGGGGTGGTGTCCAGGATGTCGGAGGCCAGCAGGATCATGCCGGCGCAGGACCCGTAGGCGGGCATACCGGCGGCGAGGCGCTCGCGGAGCGGATCGAGGAGATCGAAGATCCGCAGCAGCTTCCCCATCGTGGTCGACTCGCCGCCGGGCAGCACCAGACCGTCGACGGCGTCGAGTTCCTCGGGACGGCGCACCGTCACCGCGCTCGCACCGGCGGCAGTGAGCGCCTCGAGATGCTCTCGCACGTCACCCTGCAGCGCGAGCACTCCGATGGTCGGAGCTGTCACCGTGACGTCTCGAGGCCCGGCGTGTGCTGCGCCGAGCGGTCGTAGCGCATCAGACCCTCCTGCGTGACGGCCGCGACCATCCGGCCCTGACGGTCGTAGATCCGTCCCTGGGTCAACGCGCGGCCGAGGCCTGCGGAGGGCGACGTCTGGTCGTACAGCAACCACTCGTCCGCACGGAACGGGCGCAGGAACCACAACGCGTGATCGAGCGACGCGGTCTGCGTGGCGACGTCCTCGTGTGGGACCTTCGCCGAACCCAGCAGCGTCATGTCCGACATGTACGCCAGAGCGCACACGTGGAAGACCTGGTCGTCCGGCAGCGGATCGCGGTAACGGATCCACACCTGTTGCTGCGCAGCAAGACTGGAGCTCCGGGTGATGCGGTCCTGCGGGACGAGCCGCACGTCCCACCGGTTCCACTCCTTGTAGAACATCTTCTGCCGCAACGCCTCGTCCTCGGCGACGTCGGGGAGGTCCTCCGGACCCACCACCGCCGGCATCCGGTCCTGATGCTCGATGCCCTCGTCCTCCACGTGGAACGACGCCGACATCGTGAAGATCGCCTTGCCGTCCTGGATGCCCGTGACCCGACGCGTGGCGAACGACCGACCGTCGCGGATGCGGTCGACCGTGAAGACGGTGGGCTCGTTCGGGTTTCCGGGGCGCAGGAAGTATCCGTGCAGCGAGTGCACGCGGAACGCGGGATCCACTGTCTTCGCCGCGGACACCAACGACTGCCCGGCGACCTGGCCGCCGAACGTGCGCTGCAGCTGACTCGGGACGGAACTCCCGCGATAGATGTCGTTCTCGATGCGCTCGAGCTCGAGGATCTCTTCGATTCCGGCCATGATCACCCTTTCCGGTCGGGACAGACGGGACCTGCCCCGCGAGTACGGCAGAAGTGTCGCAGAATCGGGCCCCGGAACGACACTTCGGCCGTACTC